>NZ_JBZWZP010000012.1:0-374 GCF_058683955.1 Listeria sp. MAN/IMW/UF464 | reverse complement strand
CGTGAATAAGATTCCTTGCGTCAAATTGACTTCGCTAGCAATTAAATTACTAGTTTGTTTTTGTTGAAAACAGCTTTCTGTTTTCTGCCCTGCGATTACCAGTGAGACTTTACGTCTCATTGCTTTTTGTCTTCTTCTTTGTTCAGTTTTCAAAGGTCACTTTTTCTTCGTTGCCGTGTTTAGCAGCAACTCTTATATCTTACTCTATTTCTTTGACAATGTCAACACATTTTCAAAAAAATAATTGGTGGAGCCTAGCGGGATCGAACCGCTGACCTCCTGCGTGCAAAGCAGGCGCTCTCCCAGCTGAGCTAAGGCCCCATTATAAAAGATGAAACAATCGGGAAGACAGGATTCGAACCTGCGACCCCTTG
>NZ_JBZWZP010000011.1:0-403 GCF_058683955.1 Listeria sp. MAN/IMW/UF464 | reverse complement strand
ATTATTAATATTATAAATACAAACATATCAAAAAATATAAATTTAATTACATCAATATTAATATATTAATTATATATTATCATATATTTTTAAAAAAAAAAAAATAAAAATACACTAAAACATATAACCAAAAAATACATACCCACCCCACCCACCACCCCCACCCCCCCACCCCACCCCACCCCCCCCCCCCCCCCCCCACCACACCCCCCCCCCCCCCCCCCCCCCCCCCCCCCCCCCAAGCCCACCCCCCCCCCCCCCCCCCCCCCACCCCGCCCCCCCCCCCCCCCCCCACCCCCCCCCCCCCACCCCCCCCCCCCACCCCCCCCCACCCCCCCCCCCCCCCACCCCCCCCCCACCCCCCCCCCCCCACCACCACCCCCAACCCCCCCAACCCCACCCC
>NZ_JBZWZP010000010.1:0-426 GCF_058683955.1 Listeria sp. MAN/IMW/UF464 | reverse complement strand
GTCTGGAGGTCCACGGCCATCGGCCCAGGGACCGCGATCGCCAGGCGGCCGGAATCGACCGGGCTTCCTCCCAGAAGGCCCTCCAGGATCCGCTCGCCGAGCGGCTCGCCCGCGCGGCCGTGGTGGTGGCCCGTCTCATCCCCGATCCCGCCATCCAGACCAAGCTGCTGGAGGCCGCCTGGGCGCGCGCCGGCCGCGCGCGTCCGACGGAACGGGACACGACGCGCGACCGCGAGCGGCGGCGCTAGCGGTCGCGCCTAGAAAGTGTTCTTCAGATACGGCGACACGGTGAAGGCCGGGAATCCGACGCCGTCCCTCATCCGGTTCATCAGGTCCCAATACATGCCCAGCGCCAGCGGATCGCGGATGTCCGCCGGAATATCGAAGCTGTAATCGCCCTCGAACCGGTCGCCACGTCGCCAGGCC
>NZ_JBZWZP010000009.1:0-447 GCF_058683955.1 Listeria sp. MAN/IMW/UF464 | reverse complement strand
CCTGGACGCCATCGCCGCCCTGCCCGACGGCGCGATCACCTCGCCCGCGGCCCGTCGCAACGCCGACTCCATTCTGGGCGTCCTGCGCGCCCACCTGCCGGCGCGGGGTTCAGTGTTGGAGATCGCCTCGGGCTCCGGCGAGCATGCGACGGCCTTCGCCTCGGCCCTGCCGGGTCTCGACTGGACGCCCAGCGACCCCAGCGCCGAGGCCATGGCCAGCATCTCGGCCTGGAGGGCGCAGGCCGGTGCACCGTCTCTGCGCGCGCCCTTGGCGCTGGACGCATCCGACGACGCGACCTGGCCCGACCAGACGTACGACGCCGTCTTTTGCGCGAACATGACGCACATCAGCCCCTGGTCGGCGACCGAGGGGCTGATGCGACTGGCGGGCGCCCGACTGCGTCGGCCGGGCGGCCTGCTGGTGTTGTACGGCCCCTACCGCGAGGC
>NZ_JBZWZP010000007.1:0-1350 GCF_058683955.1 Listeria sp. MAN/IMW/UF464 | reverse complement strand
GCGCCTGTTCGCGCAGATGCGGCGGATCATGACCCTCAACCGCGTCGAGGAGGTCACCGCTGACATCGTTCAGGCCGCGCGCGATTGCCTCGTCATCGGACCCGGCAACTGACAAATAGCGCGATCAGAACGCCGCCATTTCGCGCGAGCGTTTACACACGAGGGCGGACGCTGTCGCAAATGTCTGTTGCTAATCAGCCGTGTTCCAATGCACATCTGCGACATGCTCCTCGGCTATGCGCGCGTATCTACCGACGATCAGGATCTCACGCTTCAAAAGACGGCACTGAAGGCGGCCGGATGCCGGCGGACATTCGAGGAGAAGGTGTCCGGCGCCAAGCGCGCCCGACCGGAACTCGACCGGATGCTGGAGCAGCTGCGCGACGACGACGTGGTTGTGGTCACCCGGCTCGATCGCCTAGCGCGGTCGACGCGCGACCTGCTCGACATCGCCGAGAAGCTGAACGAGGCGGGAGCGGGGCTGCGCTCGCTCGCCGAGCCCTGGGCCGACACGACCACGCCTGCGGGACGCATGGTGCTCACCGTGTTCGCCGGCATCGCGGAGTTCGAGCGCGAGCTGATCCACCAGCGTACCAGTTCCGGCCGCGCGGCAGCCATGGCGCGCGGCGTGAAGTTCGGGCGTAAGCCCAAGCTCACTCCGGACCAGATCGCGCTCGGACAGCGTCTCGTCGGCGAAGGCACATCGGTGCGCGAAGCGGCGAAGCTGCTGAAGTGTCATCATGCCACGCTCTATCGGGCGCTCAACCATCCGGCGCAGATGCCCGTACATCGCTCGACACGTTGATTGAGGAGTAGGATTTCGCCATGATCTTCGCGCTTCTACTAGCGGCAAGTTCGCCGAATTCCGCGCTGGAGGCGGAGCGGGCCTACTCGGAAGCTGTACTTGCCAGTGGCCGTCAGGCAGCGGCACGCAGTTTCGGTCCACAAAGCGACCCCTGGCCAATACAACATGCGCCCGAAACCGCGCGCTCTCCATCTGTGGCCAGCATGTTGCAAGCAGCCGAGAGTAGCCGAAGGTGGTGGCTCACAATGATGAGTGTCGAGAGCCATGCCGAGCGCAGACCCGAACTTGTCTTTCCGTCCTGTGATCCGAGCGGGTCGGCAGTTGTTATCGGCGGGCTGTACGATGGCGGAAATCGAGTTGGATCATATAAGACGCTTTGGCGGAACAGTGCTGAGGGGTGGCGCTGGGAAATCGACGACTATCGTCGGGATGGATCGAAGGCATTAGCGGCAGAAAGTTTACAAGCGATCGAACCTGAGTGCTCGGCAAAACTCACCAATGAACAGCTCCAAATCCAAGCCGTTAGCGATGCGAAAGAGATCGCG
>NZ_JBZWZP010000006.1:0-5318 GCF_058683955.1 Listeria sp. MAN/IMW/UF464 | reverse complement strand
ATTGCCCGGCAGCGACCTACTCTCGCAGGGGGAAGCCCCCAACTACCATTGGCGCAGAGAAGCTTAACTACCGTGTTCGGGATGGGAACGGGTGTGACCTTCTCGCCATAACTACCAGACAATATGCAGTTGTTGAAAGATTGCTCTCTCAAAACTAGAGAAGAAAGGGTTCAGTTAGGTAACTTCGTTTCATTTTTTGGTTAAGTCCTCGATCGATTAGTATTTGTCCGCTCCATGTATCGCTACACTTCCACTCCAAACCTATCTACCTGATCATCTTTCAGGGATCTTACTTTCCGAAGAAATGGGAAATCTCATCTTGAGGGGGGCTTCACGCTTAGATGCTTTCAGCGTTTATCCCTGCCACACATAGCTACCCAGCGATGCTCCTGGCGGAACAACTGGTACACCAGCGGTGTGTCCATCCCGGTCCTCTCGTACTAAGGACAGCTCCTCTCAAATTTCCTGCGCCCGCGACGGATAGGGACCGAACTGTCTCACGACGTTCTGAACCCAGCTCGCGTGCCGCTTTAATGGGCGAACAGCCCAACCCTTGGGACCGACTACAGCCCCAGGATGCGACGAGCCGACATCGAGGTGCCAAACCTCCCCGTCGATGTGGACTCTTGGGGGAGATAAGCCTGTTATCCCCGGGGTAGCTTTTATCCGTTGAGCGATGGCCCTTCCATGCGGAACCACCGGATCACTAAGCCCGACTTTCGTCCCTGCTCGACTTGTCAGTCTCGCAGTCAAGCTCCCTTGTGCCTTTACACTCTGCGAATGATTTCCATCCATTCTGAGGGAACCTTTGGGCGCCTCCGTTACTCTTTAGGAGGCGACCGCCCCAGTCAAACTGCCCACCTGACACTGTCTCCCCACGCGCTTAGCGTGGCGGGTTAGAATGGTCATACAGCCAGGGTAGTATCCCACCATTGCCTCCTCGTATGCTAGCGCACACGTCTCTTCGGCTCCTACCTATCCTGTACAAGCGGTACAAACATTCCATATCAGGTTGCAGTAAAGCTCCACGGGGTCTTTCCGTCCTGTCGCGGGTAACCTGCATCTTCACAGGTACTATAATTTCACCGAGTCTCTCGTTGAGACAGTGCCCAGATCGTTGCGCCTTTCGTGCGGGTCGGAACTTACCCGACAAGGAATTTCGCTACCTTAGGACCGTTATAGTTACGGCCGCCGTTTACTGGGGCTTCAATTCGTACCTTCGCCGAAGCTAAGCACTCCTCTTAACCTTCCAGCACCGGGCAGGCGTCAGCCCCTATACGTCACCTTACGGTTTTGCAGAGACCTGTGTTTTTGCTAAACAGTCGCCTGGGCCTATTCACTGCGGCTCTCTCGGGCTTGCACCCTAATAGAGCACCCCTTCTCCCGAAGTTACGGGGTCATTTTGCCGAGTTCCTTAACGAGAGTTCTCTCGCTCACCTTAGGATTCTCTCCTCATCTACCTGTGTCGGTTTGCGGTACGGGCAGTACTACTCTTCCTAGAGGCTTTTCTTGACAGCGTGAAATCAGGAACTTCCGTACTTAATTTCCTTCCCCATCACAGCTCATGCTTCGCAAGAAGCGGATTTGCCTACTTCTCACACTCACTGCTTGGACGCACATTTCCATTCGTGCGATTCCCTATCCTTCTGTGTCACCCCATCGGTTAAACAATTAGCACTGGTACAGGAATCTCTACCTGTTGTCCATCGCCTACGCCTATCGGCCTCGGCTTAGGTCCCGACTAACCCTGAGCGGACGAGCCTTCCTCAGGAAACCTTAGATATTCGGTGGAAGGGATTCTCACCCTTCTTTCGCTACTCATACCGGCATTCTCACTTCTAAGCGCTCCACCAGTCCTTCCGGTCTGACTTCACCGCCCTTAGAACGCTCTCCTACCACGAACCTCCGAAGAGGTTCATCCACAGTTTCGGTAATATGTTTAGCCCCGGTACATTTTCGGCGCGGGGTCACTCGACCAGTGAGCTATTACGCACTCTTTCAATGGTGGCTGCTTCTAAGCCAACATCCTGGTTGTCTAAGCAACCCCACATCCTTTTCCACTTAACATATATTTGGGGACCTTAACTGGTGGTCTGGGCTGTTTCCCTTTCGACTACGGATCTTATCACTCGCAGTCTGACTCCCGAGTATAAGTACATGGCATTCGGAGTTTATCTGAATTCGGTAACCCGAGAAGGGCCCCTAGTCCAAACAGTGCTCTACCTCCATGACTCTTTACCTCGAGGCTAGCCCTAAAGCTATTTCGGAGAGAACCAGCTATCTCCAAGTTCGATTGGAATTTCTCCGCTACCCACACCTCATCCCCGCACTTTTCAACGTGCGTGGGTTCGGACCTCCAGTAAGTATTACCTTACCTTCATCCTGGACATGGGTAGATCACCTGGTTTCGGGTCTACGACCTGTTACTTATGCGCCCTATTCAGACTCGCTTTCGCTACGGCTCCGCTTTTTCCGCTTAACCTTGCAACAAATCGTAACTCGCCGGTTCATTCTACAAAAGGCACGCTATCACCCATTAACGGGCTCTAACTACTTGTAGGCACACGGTTTCAGGAACTGTTTCACTCCCCTTCCGGGGTGCTTTTCACCTTTCCCTCACGGTACTGGTTCACTATCGGTCACTAGGGAGTATTTAGCCTTGGGAGATGGTCCTCCCGGATTCCGACGGAATTTCACGTGTTCCGCCGTACTCAGGATCCACTCTGGAGGGAAAGCCATTTCAACTACCGGGCTGTTACCGTCTTTGGCGGGCCTTTCCAGACCGCTTCATTTATAACTTTCTTTTGTAACTCCGTATAGAGTGTCCTACAACCCCAAGAAGCAAGCTTCTTGGTTTGGGCTCTTTCCGTTTCGCTCGCCGCTACTCAGGAAATCGATTTTTCTTTCTCTTCCTCCAGGTACTTAGATGTTTCAGTTCCCTGGGTCTGCCTTCCTCACGCTATGTATTCACGTAAGGATACTATCCGACTAAAGATAGTGGGTTCCCCCATTCGGAAATCTCTGGATCAACGCTTACGTACAGCTCCCCAAAGCATATCGGTGTTAGTCCCGTCCTTCTTCGGCTCCTAGTGCCAAGGCATCCACCGTGCGCCCTTTCTAACTTAACCAATTTACTTCTACGAAGTAAAGGTTGTTTTTCTGATGTTCCGTATCAGCGATGATACTTCCTATCAGATGAAAGAT
The DNA here is from genome assembly GCF_058683955.1 of Listeria sp. MAN/IMW/UF464. NCBI lineage: Bacteria > Bacillati > Bacillota > Bacilli > Caryophanales > Listeriaceae > Listeria > Listeria sp. MAN/IMW/UF464. Next base: position 2,114 of record NZ_JBZWZP010000006.1, on the reverse strand, counting down.
TCACTTTCAGATGATTCTCGGTTACTTGTGTCATAAATAATAAATTATCTATGCTAACTTTACTAACTTTCTTATCTAGTTTTCAAAGAACAATTTTGGTGGAGCCTAGCGGGATCGAACCGCTGACCTCCTGCGTGCAAAGCAGGCGCTCTCCCAGCTGAGCTAAGGCCCCTAAAAGGAATTAAATTGGATGTTTTCTTCGTGTCAGAAAGAAAAAGTGGGCCTAAATGGACTCGAACCATCGACCTCACGCTTATCAGGCGTGCGCTCTAACCAGCTGAGCTATAGGCCCGTCAAAAATGTAGTGGCGCTATGCTCCAAGCATGTTGCCTTGCGTACTTTATCTGACATACAAGAGAGTGACCTCTCAAAACTGAACAAATAGAGAAGAACGAAAACTCACAGGTTTCCTTTTCCTTAGAAAGGAGGTGATCCAGCCGCACCTTCCGATACGGCTACCTTGTTACGACTTCACCCCAATTATCTGTCCCACCTTCGGCGGCTGGCTCCATAAAGGTTACCCTACCGACTTCGGGTGTTACAAACTCTCGTGGTGTGACGGGCGGTGTGTACAAGGCCCGGGAACGTATTCACCGTGGCATGCTGATCCACGATTACTAGCGATTCCGGCTTCATGTAGGCGAGTTGCAGCCTACAATCCGAACTGAGAATGGTTTTATGGGATTGGCTCCACCTCGCGGCTTCGCGACCCTTTGTACCATCCATTGTAGCACGTGTGTAGCCCAGGTCATAAGGGGCATGATGATTTGACGTCATCCCCACCTTCCTCCGGCTTGCACCGGCAGTCACTTTAGAGTGCCCAACTAAATGCTGGCAACTAAAATCAAGGGTTGCGCTCGTTGCGGGACTTAACCCAACATCTCACGACACGAGCTGACGACAACCATGCACCACCTGTCACTTTGTCCCCGAAGGGAAAGCTCTGTCTCCAGAGTGGTCAAAGGATGTCAAGACCTGGTAAGGTTCTTCGCGTTGCTTCGAATTAAACCACATGCTCCACCGCTTGTGCGGGCCCCCGTCAATTCCTTTGAGTTTCAACCTTGCGGTCGTACTCCCCAGGCGGAGTGCTTAATGCGTTAGCTGCAGCACTAAGGGGCGGAAACCCCCTAACACTTAGCACTCATCGTTTACGGCGTGGACTACCAGGGTATCTAATCCTGTTTGCTCCCCACGCTTTCGCGCCTCAGCGTCAGTTACAGACCAGAGAGTCGCCTTCGCCACTGGTGTTCCTCCACATATCTACGCATTTCACCGCTACACGTGGAATTCCACTCTCCTCTTCTGCACTCCAGTCTTCCAGTTTCCAATGACCCTCCCCGGTTAAGCCGGGGGCTTTCACATCAGACTTAAAAGACCGCCTGCGCGCGCTTTACGCCCAATAAATCCGGACAACGCTTGCCACCTACGTATTACCGCGGCTGCTGGCACGTAGTTAGCCGTGGCTTTCTGGTTAGATACCGTCAAGGGACAAGCAGTTACTCTTATCCTTGTTCTTCTCTAACAACAGTACTTTACGATCCGAAAACCTTCTTCATACACGCGGCGTTGCTCCGTCAGACTTTCGTCCATTGCGGAAGATTCCCTACTGCTGCCTCCCGTAGGAGTCTGGGCCGTGTCTCAGTCCCAGTGTGGCCGATCACCCTCTCAGGTCGGCTATGCATCGTTGCCTTGGTAGGCCATTACCCTACCAACTAGCTAATGCACCGCGGGCCCATCTGTAAGCGATAGCCGAAACCATCTTTCAAGAGCGTGGCATGCGCCACACTCTATCATTCGGTATTAGCCCCGGTTTCCCGGAGTTATCCCCAACTTACAGGCAGGTTGCCCACGTGTTACTCACCCGTCCGCCACTAACTTTGGAAGAGCAAGCTCTTCCTCCGTTCGTTCGACTTGCATGTATTAGGCACGCCGCCAGCGTTCGTCCTGAGCCAGGATCAAACTCTCTTTAAAATATAAATTGAATTTGAATACTTATTCAACACCGTGAATAAGATTCCTTGCGTCAAATTGACTTCGCTAGCAATTAAATTACTAGTTTGTTTTTGTTGAAAACAGCTTTCTGTTTTCTGCCCTGCGATTACCAGTGAGACTTT
>NZ_JBZWZP010000005.1:0-109608 GCF_058683955.1 Listeria sp. MAN/IMW/UF464 | reverse complement strand
TAGCAATTAAATTACTAGTTTGTTTTTGTTGAAAACAGCTTTCTGTTTTCTGCCCTGCGATTACCAGTGAGACTTTACGTCTCATTGCTTTTCGTCTTCTTCTTTGTTCAGTTTTCAAAGGTCAGTTAGTCGCTTTCATCCTTGATGTGCGAATGTTTTCGTTTGTTTTTTGCGACTTTTAAATCATATCATTTAAGCAACTATCTGTCAACAACTTTTTAAATTTATTTTATGAATAAAATTCTTTTAAATCACTGCTATTGTAGCGCCGAAAACTAATATATCAAGTTTTGAGATATATGTCAACCGAATTATGCATAAAATTAAATAAAAATGAAAAAAAGTGCTAAAAACATAAAAAACACCTAGCTAGGCTAAGTGTTTTTGTTTAATTATTTGATTGTTTTTCTTTACATTCTGGACATGTTCCATATACTTCCAGCCTGTGATTATCAATTTCATAGCCAGTTACGTGGGCTGCGAAATGTTCTACTTCATCTAAGCCTGGATAATGAAAGTCTACTATTTTTCCACATACGTTACAAATTGCGTGGTAGTGGTTAGAAGTTGAGAAATCGAATCGACTAGATGCATCGCCATAGGATAATTCTTTAATTAGACCGGCATCTCGAAAAACGCGCAAATTATTATATACCGTTGCTACACTCATGTTTGGGAAGTTTCCTTCTAAAGACCGATAAATATCATCTGCGGTTGGGTGTGTATGTGAGTTAATTAAGAATTCAAGTATAGCATGACGCTGAGGAGTGATTCTTACTCCTGTTTTCTTTAAGACATCTACTGCCTCTTTTAGAGTTGCATTAGACACCGCCATGCACTCCCTTCCAAAAATAATTATTATATTCATAATACCGGAAATAACGCTTAACTGTCAATAGAATGGCATAATTTGTAGCTTAATAGCCTTTATTTAAATCAATTTCATTCCGCAATTTTGTATTTTCTTTCAAATGATTTATATTTTCAAACCAAATCTCAAAACTACGATCCAAATATTTATCAGAATGACCAGATACATGCGGGGTAATTGTTACATTGCTCGCTTGCCATAGATAGCTTTCTGCAGGCAGTGGTTCTTCTGGTAAAACATCTAGATAAAAATGAGCGATTTGTTCTTCTTTTGAAGCTAGTTCTAAAGTTTCTAATTCTACTGCGCTTCCTCTTCCAATATTAATAAATACGGCGTTAGTTTTCATTTTCTCAAAAAAGGATAACTGATAAATGCCTGAGGTTTCATCTGTTTGTGGCAAAACACTTACGAAAAAATCGGCTAAGGGAGCTACTTTTTCCAAGTCAGTCATGGCATAGGTTTTACTAAATGGTTTTACTGGATGGCCAGTAGTATTAATCCCTATAACTTCCATATCAAAAGCTTGAGCGAATTCTGCTACTTTTGCTCCGATTGCTCCAGTACCTGCCACCACTAATGTTTTTCCTGCTAATTCAGTTATAGGTTCTTCGCTTGCCCATTCTTCTTCTTTTTGCATTTGATAGAAGAAAGCTGCTTTTTTTACGTGAGATAACATAAATGATAAGGCATATTCTCCCATTGGTATTGCATGAATCCCTCTTACATTAGCAACTTTTATTTTTTGTTCTTGGATAATTTTTGTTGGTAGGCTATCTACTCCGGCAGAAAATACCATTATTAGTTTCAAATTAGTAGCTTTTTTTATTTTTTCTTCAGTAATGTTAGATCCGTATGTGATGATGACATCCACTTCGCCTAAATTGGTAAAATGATCAATACTTTCAAAATAGAAGGTATCGTCCGGAAATTTTTCCGCTTGTAGATTTTTAAGGCGTCCGGGTACATCTAGTGTAAACAAAACTTTCATTCTGCCTCACTTCCTCTCTTTAGCTATACTTTAATTTTATGCTTTTTTTCATTTATCAGCAATAATATTGTTTTTTCGATTGCGGCATCTCACTTTTTCGCATAGAATATAGAAGGTATTAAAATTTTGAGGAGATGACGAAATGGATCATTCAATGTCAAAAAAACTGCATGATGAAGCACTTTTACATATAGTTGGTGGGGTTAATAGCCCATCTAGGTCAAATAAAGGAGTTGGCGGTGGTATTCCTGTAACAATGGAACGAGCTAACGGAGCTTATTTTTATGATGTAGATGGTAATAAGTATATTGATTACTTAGCTGCATTTGGACCAATTATTACCGGACATGCGCATCCTCATATTACAGAAGCGATTACAAAAGCGGCGCAAAATGGCGTTTTGTACGGTACTCCTACGAAACACGAGATAACTTTTGCAAAAATGTTAAAAGAGGCCATTCCTTCTCTTGAAAAAGTTCGGTTTACAAACTCTGGAACGGAAGCGGTTATGACTACTATTCGTGTGGCTCGTGCTTATACTGGACGAGATAAAATTATTAAATTCGCCGGTTGTTATCACGGGCATTTTGATTTAGTGCTAGTGGAAGCTGGTTCTGGTCCTTCTACTCTCGGTATTCCAGATTCAGCTGGAGTAACAAGATCAACAGCCGAGGAAGTTATTACAGTTCCATTTAACGATTTGACGTCTTTCAAAGAAGCATTAGCTGTTTGGGGAGATCAAGTTGCGGCTGTTTTAGTAGAACCAATTGTTGGGAATTTTGGTATGGTGGCTCCCGCAGATGGCTTTTTAGAGGCCGTGAATGAACTTGCACATGAAAATGGCTCTTTAGTTATTTATGATGAAGTTATTACGGCGTTCCGTTTTATGTATGGTGGTGCTCAAAATTATTTAGGTGTTATTCCAGATTTGACTGCGATGGGTAAAATTATTGGTGGCGGTCTTCCGATTGGCGCTTACGGTGGTCGAGTGGATATTATGGAAAAAATCGCTCCACTTGGTCCGGCATATCAAGCTGGAACTCATGCAGGTAATCCGGCCTCTATTCTTTCTGGTATTGCTTGTTTAGAAGTTTTACAAGAAGAAGGCCTTTATGATCGTTTTGAAAAATATGGTTCGATGTTAAAAGAAGGCATTGAAAAAGCAGCCCTTAAACATGGTATTGCAGTTACTGTCAACCAAATTGTCGGAGCACTTACTGTTTACTTTACAGATGAGCCTGTGACTAATTATGCTGAAGCTGGGGCTACAAATGGAGATTTATTCGGTCGCTTCTTTAAGGGTATGTTAGAAGAAGGAATTAACTTAGCACCGTCAAAATATGAAGCTTGGTTCATTACTTCCGCGCATTCCGAGGCAGATATTTTAGAAACGATTCAAGCAGTTGATACTGTTTTTGGCAAATTGGTTCAAGGTAAATAGGTAATATTACTGTATAAACTTGAGAGAAACGTTATAATAGAAGAAGAATGAGCGGGAAAACTTAAAAATCCCGCTCAAATAGTCTATAGAAAGGAATAACCTTCCATGAAATTCGGAGCTAGAATTTTGAAAACAGGTATTGCAATCACATTGGCGCTTTTTATCGCCCAGCTTTGCAATTCACCATCTCCATCTCTGGCAGGCATTTCCGCCGTTTTTGCTATCCAGCCTTCTATTTATAGATCATATCGAACTATTTTAGAACGGGCACAAGGAAACGTTATTGGAGCCATCATTGCAATTATTTTCGGACTTTATATTGGTAATGATTTTATTTTAATTGGTGTTGCTTCGATAATCTGTGTGGCTTTATTAATGCAATTTCGTTTGGAGAATACGATTGGACTTGCTGTAGTTACCTTAATCATTGTCATGGACTCTCCTGGTAATGACTTTTTAGAAATTGCCCTCATTCGTTTTGGGACAATTATGTTAGGTTTACTTGCTGCATTTATCGTTAATCTGTTCTTTTTACCACCGAAATATGAAGTTTCTCTTTTCCAGTTGATTTACAATACTAATAGCGAGATTGTACGCTGGATTAAACTAAATCTTCGCCACGCCGCAGACTTCCCTCTTCTAAAGAAAGATATGGAATGGATGCAAAAACAGTTAAATCAAACGCGTAACTTATACGGATTATACCGAGAAGAGCGTACTTTCCTGAAGAAAAATGCTATTTCAAAAGGTCGGAAAATTGCTGTTTATAGGCAGATGTTGCTTTGCTCTCAAAAAGGTTTTGAACTGTTAAAAATCCAACACCGTTATGAAAATGATTATTTGCAACTACCGCCAGATAAACAAGAATTAATTAGACAACATATTGATTACTTAACAGATAAACATGAACAACTTTTACTAACCTATATTGACAAAGTTTCTATCGACCTTGAATATGTAGAGTCACATTTAGCACAAGATCCACAAGATTTAATGCAACTTTTCCTGCGTGAGATGGAAGAAACAGAAAAAGATGAATATGAAGACATGATGGATAAATATCATCTAATGCGTATTATCGCTTCTGTTTTTGCTTATCAAGAAACAATCGATTATTTAGAAAAATTAATTCACAGTTTTAAACTTCGACATACAGAAGAAAATCAAATCGATATTAACGTTAATGAAGAATAAACAAAAAACGAGCTTGGAGATAAACTCCAAGCTCGTTTTTTTAACGATATTCTTTATACTTTTCATACCAAATGTCAATGTAATCAGGAGAAAATGGACCTTTTTTGTCCAAAATCCAGTGGCTTAGCACATCTACATTAGTTTTTAGTATCCGGTCAATTGAGTCTGGATACTTCATTTGGCGACGGTGTTGTTCATATTCGCCCTCATCAAGCAAATGAAACCTTCCATCTGGGAAAACCTTAATATCGAGGTCATAGTCAATGTACTTCAGCGCTTGTTCATCTACCGCAAAAGGTGTACCTAAATTACAGTAATGATAAATGCCATCTTCTCTAATCATCGAAATTACATTAAACCAGTAATCACTATGAAAATAACAAATTGATGGTTCGCGCGTTACCCATTTACGTCCGTCTGCTTCCACAACTAATGTGTGGTCGTTTCCACCGATAATAATATTCTCCGTAGATTTAAGCACCACTGTCTTTTTCCAAGTACGATGAAGTTTACCGTTATGTTTGTAGCTCTTGATCTGTATTATTTCTTTCTCTTTGGGTAAGTACATCCTTTATCCTACTTTCCTCATGTACTATCAAAATCATTATTATTATAACATAAGGCAAGACTGCAAAAAAACAATATTGTGCTGAAACGGAATAATTTCCTCAAAAAAGAACAATTTTTACGAAAAATAACTAATTTTTATCCTTTTTACTTTACTATACTAAAAGTGTTCTACCACCATCTACTAAAATAGTTTGCCCGCGAATCATGTCTGCTTTTTCACTAGCAAGGAATAATACGGCATTGACTAAATCATTTGGTTCAATCATTCGACCTGCTGGAGTTTTACTTACGGCATCTTTTAATAACTCTTCACGGTTTGGAAAATGATTCAGTGCTTCCGTTTCGATTAAGCCACCTGAAACAGCATTTACGGCAATTCCAAAAGGCGCAAGTTCAACTGCTAAATAGCGAGTAAGTGACTCTACCGCTGCTTTTGATACGCCAACAGTTGTATAGTTTTCCAAATACCGAATCGAACCAATAGAGCTTAAACTAATGATTTTACCACTTTTTTGACGTTGCATTAATTTAGCTGCTTCTTGACCTGCAAATAATAACGCCTTCGCATTGATATTCATTGTCCAGTCCCAGTGTGATTCTTCTAGTTCCATAATTGGTCTAAGCACACCACTTGCTGCATTATTAATAAAAACATCTAATCGACCAAATTCTTCATCTACTGCTTTAAATAAGGCTCTCACTTTTTCTACATCGCCAACATTTGCTTTAAAAACAGTGCATTTTCTTCCTAATTGTTCAATTTCTTGTTGTACTTCTTCTGCTTTTTTTCGATTTCTTGAAAAGTTTACTGCAATATCATAACCTTCTTTTGCAAGCGCAATGGCTATTTCTCTCCCAAGTCCTCTACTACTTCCTGTTACTAATGCTACTTTGTTCATTTATTACTCCCCCTTAAATTCTTTCCAAGCTTGCCACATTTTTTGATATGGTACTGGAAAAGCAAGCCGTTTCATTTCTTCTTCTGTTGCGAAATGCCAGTTTTCATTTGGAACTGCTGACCGAAGTCTCGCCACACGAATGTCCATTTTCCAAACTAAATGAGAAAAGATGTGTTTGATATGCGCAATTGGCTCCTCTTCTAGTGAAACTTCTAAGCCATAATTATGTAAAAATTGTAGTTTTGCTACCTCATCATTTTCTTTTTTGGCGATTTCAATGGTTGGAAATTGCCACATATTCGCTAGTAAACCATTTTCTGGTCGTTTCTCTATCGCTATTTTTCCATCGTCTGAAATTACAATAATACTTAGTAATTCTTTGGTTTTCGTTTTTGTTTTTTTGATTTTCACTGGGTAATTGGTTTCGACACCATTTTTATGCGCCTCGCAAAAAGGTTGCAAGGGGCAAAGCAGACACATTGGTTTTGTAGGTGTACAAACGAGCGCGCCAATTTCCATTAATCCTTGGTTAAAGGCTGCCGGATTTTCTTGGTCGATTAGTTGATACAATACTTCTTCAAAAATTTTCCGTGTGGATGCTTTCATAATATCTTCGCTAATTTCCAAAACTCGTGCAATAACACGCATCACATTTCCATCGACAGCTGGTTCTGCTTGATTATATGCAATACTTAGAATAGCTCCTGCCGTATATGGTCCGACACCTTTAAGTGATAAAATAGTGGTTAAATCACTTGGTACTTCTCCAGAAAAATCAGTCATTACTTGTTTCATCGCGGTTTGAAGATTTCTAACACGCGAGTAATAACCTAATCCTTCCCATGCTTTTAATATGTCTGCCTCATCTGCATTAACAAAACTTTCCATTGTCGGAAATTGAGTCATAAAGCGATTAAAATAAGGAATCACAGTATCGACTTTTGTTTGTTGAAGCATGATTTCTGAGACCCAAATTCTATAAGGTTCAGTATTTTCGCGCCAAGGTAAAATGCGTTTATTCGCTTCATACCAGGAAACGAGTGCTTCTTGAAAAGCAGTTATTTTTGTTTCATCCCATGTTAGTCTCTTCATTTTTCTCATTTTCCCCTCGTAATTCTAATAGATTTCTAATGTGTGATACTCCGGATGTGTAGTATAATGTAAACAGGGAATAAAATAGTATACCCATTCTTAAGCCGTTTTCTATTATACCGAAAGCTGGCTTAATTGAATAGTGTTGTGCTTTCTCAGGCAGCACCACTTGTATTTTTAAAGACCGATTTTAGAGGAGGCAAAGTCATTTGGATACTGGCACACATGTAGTAATGGGAATTGCACTCGGAGCGTTAGCAACCGTAGACCCGGTAGTTGCCGGAAGTTCTCAAGCTGCCATTGGTATTATGACAGCAACAATTATTGGTTCACAGATTCCTGACATTGACACTGTATTAAAACTTAAAAATAACGCTGATTATATTAGAAATCATCGAGGAATCACGCATTCCTTGCCGATGCTTGCGATTTGGCCATTACTTATTTCATCTATTTTATATTTAATTTTCCCAGCAGCCACGTTTATTCATTTATTATTATGGACATTTATAGCGGTTGGGTTACACATTTTTGTGGATATTTTCAACGCATACGGGACGCAAGCTATTAGACCGTTTAAAGAGACATGGGTTGCTTTTGGATTTATCAATACTTTTGATTGGTTCATTTTCGGCTCTCATGTCGTTGCTATTGCGGTTTGGCTATTAGGTTCACCAGCAGTTCCTACGTTTGTCACGCTCTACATTATTTTGGCACTTTATTACGTGGCAAGATTTGTGACGCAGCGGATGATCAAACATGCGGTTCAAAACTTAATTCCCGATTCAGAAGAAATCATTATCGCGTCCACTATCCATTTCTTTCAGTGGCGTGTGGCGGTTACAACCAAAGATCATTACTACGTAGGTCGAGCTTTCAAACGAAATATCTCCATTTATGAAAAATTTGATCGGCTACCTGTTCCTGATAATGAAATCATTCGTTCTGCGAAAAAAGATAAAAACCTAGCTGCTTTCATCTCATTCTCCAAAGTGTACAATTGGCGCATTGAAGAAAAACTAGATGGCACCTATGTTACTTTTACTGATTTGCGTTATCGAAGTAATGGGCATTACCCATTCGTAGCAGTAGTTAAATTAGATGATGACTTAAATATCATTTCATCTTACACTGGTTGGATTTTCTCAACTGAAAAATTATACAAAAAACTAGCACCTGTTAGTATTTAAAAAAAGACCCGGGATTCCGGGTCTTTTTTATTTATCTACCAGTACTGCCTACCCCACCAACGCGGGATTCGTTTGCAACGATGTCAGTATCTGCTACTAAGTATTTTTGGAAAACCCCTTGTGCAACACGTTCACCGGATTCAATTTCTACTGGGTCTGAAGAGAAATTTTTAATTGCAATTCCGATATTCCCGTCATTACCTGGGTTACTATAATAAGAAGAATCGATTATTCCAGTACCGTTACATAGCAATAAACCTTTTTTAATGCCGATAGAAGAACGCACGTGGATATTTAAAACTTCATCTTCTTGCATATAACTTTTAATGTCTGTCCAAAAAATATGTTTTTCTCCTGGTGCAATAGTTTTTGTTTCATTGGAGAAGAAATCATAGCCAGCTGAACCTTTGTCGCCGCGTATTGGTAGCGATATGGTTTGTTCTGGAAATTTTCTACTTGCTTCATTAACTACTTCAAATCCTCTTACTTTCACTTTGTTCACTCCTATTTGTTTGGGTCTTTTCGTTCTACTTGATGTAAAAAGCTACCGTGACGCTCGATTTGTTGGCGAACATAATCCGCTGCGTACTCAGGGCCACGGTATGGGTAACCTGCTTTTGCATAGGAACTTTCGAAATCTGACCAAAGCATTTCAATCCACCACAAGGCTTGCTCTTTATCTAAATGCGGATTTTTAGCCATCAATTCCGCCGTTAGTTCATCTAAATACGTATACAATTCACTCTTCCTCCTCGAAACTGATTTCATTTTCAGTTAGGTATGATTGAATTGTATCATAAGAAAAACCTTTCTGCATTAGCGATGTGATCGTTTTTTGCTTGGCGATGCTTGGTTCATAGCGTTTATTTTTACGAATTGTTTTTTCAACTTGTTTTTGTAAAATGTCTGCTTCATCCGCCACATCTAACTCACTTGTAGCTTCAATTGCAGCCATTTTCGCTACTTCGCTAGAATAGCCTTTCTGAATTAAATCAGTGATAATTTTTTGTTGTAGCATTTTCTTTGCGCTTTTGTTGTTCCGTTTCATGATTTTCATCGCTTGTTTGGTGGCATTTTCGAGCTGAGTATCACTTGCATATTCTTCCATTACTTGACTAATAATTTCTCTTGTTAAACCTTTTTCAACTAACTCACGCTCAATTGTTCGCGGTCCTTTTAGCGTTGTTTTGATTTGTGTTTTTGTGTATAGTTCGGCAAATTCGACGTCGTTAATATAATCCATATCAGCTAATTTTTTTAAAATCTCATCTACTGCGAAAGGTTCCATTTCTTGTTTTCTTAAATAATCGCGAATTTCTTTTTCCGAACGAACACGGTGGGATAAGAAATTGATTGCTTTATTAAGACCTTTCCGGACCATATCTGCTTGTTTTATTTCTTCTATATCAGCCTCAGTTAACGTTTTTCCTTTCATTAGTTGGTAGCGGGCTAAAACTTCTTCATCCACACTAAAATTATATTTTTCATCAATAAAAATGTTATAGCGTTCTTTGTTTTTTTGTTGGACACTTATGGACGTGATTTTCATAATCCGCCTCCTTCTCTTATCTATCATACCGCAAAAATTGGTTTTAATACTACTAAAAAGGGAATAAACTAGTTAGGACTATAAAGAGGTGATAAAATTGCATATCTTACTTACAGGCGCAACAGGTTTTATTGGTGATCATTTAGTACATGAATTAGAAAAATCCGATCACGAGCTTTTCATCTTAACAAGACAAAAGCTAAAAAATCGCGCAAATGTACATTATATTGAATGGTTAAATGATGATAAGTTACCTAATTTAGAAGATTTACCAGTAGATGTTTGTATTAATTTGGCAGGTGCTGGTTTGATGGATGAAAAATGGACATATGATAGGAAGAAAGTGATTGTAAATAGCCGCATCGAAGCTACTTCAGCACTCTTATCGATTGTTTCAAAAATGAAATCCAAACCTAAATTGTGGATTAATGCAAGTGCAATTGGAGCTTATACTTCCTCCAAATCAACTATTTATCTAGACACGGAAGAAAATGCTTATGCAGATAACTTCTTAGGAAAAACAGTTTATGAATGGGAAAAGACAGCTAGTGCGGCAAGCGATTTAGGTATTCGAGTAGTTTTCGCTCGTTTTGGTCTTGTACTTGGGACTGGCGGCGGTTCATTTCCTGTTTTTGAAAAGTTATTCCAAACATATACAGGCGGGAAATTTGGCAGTGGTCGACAATGGTATTCTTGGATTCATGTCGATGATGTTGTAGCGGCAATGTTGTTTATTTTTAATCACGAACAAATTAGCGGGGTAGTTAATTTTACCGCACCTCATCCTGTTCAAGAAAAGAAATTTGCCGAGCGACTTGGTAAAACAATGCATAAACCTTATAAAACTCCAGTACCGAAGAAAATCATTAAATTCATTCTCGGTGAACGAGCAATGACCATTTTGGATAGTCAGAGGGCTTATCCAGAAAAATTAATGAGTAATCATTTTGAATTTCGATTCGAAACGTTGCAAGAAGCTTTAGATGACTTAATTGATTAGAAAAACCAGATTCTGATTTACTCAGAATCTGGTTTTTCTATTTCTTCATTTAGCGGAAAATCGAGCACTACTTGATTATTTGCAAGTGGTCGTTTTTTCCCTACGAGAATCATTAGCTGTAACATTGTAAACGCAATGGAGCTTCGTTTTCTAAATGCTACAAATTTTTGTTCCCATTCTGTTACATATTTGGATTTGAAATTTCGTAAACCTTTAAATCCATAGAAACCTTGACTATAACGGTATACAAGCCCGGCCAAGCGTTCACCAAGAAATGCATATTTACTTTCACCAACGTTTGCTAGTGGTGCCATGCCTGCATTGAATGTTTGGAATCCGTCTTCTTTCGCTTTTTCAAATAAATTGATGAAGAGAAAATCCATAATGCCTGACGGAGCTTCTTTTGAGTATCGCATTAAATCAATCGAAGTCATTTCATCCGTATACGACGGCATCATAGAAGCAAAGCCAACTACGCTTCCGTCTGCATTTTTGGCAAGAGCTATATCTGCTTGTTCTAAATAATACGTATCAAAGAAGCCAAGAGAAAAGCCTTTTTCTTCCCTGCCATCAAGCCATTCATCTGAAACAGCTCGCAAGGTCTTCCACATCTCATTGTTAAAAGGCGGCTGAATGATTTCAAACGTGTAACCTTCGCGATCTAATTTGTTCATTAGCGCTCGTTCGCCTTTTTTCTTCTTACCGCTCATAGTAAAGTTTTGAACATCGACAAAACCTTCTTCGCCAAGCTTAATGAAGTCAAAGCCGTGATCATGCAGATAAGGGATCATTGTGCCGCGGACTTCATAGAACACAGGACGATAACCAAATCGGTCTGCATTTGTCATGACTTCTTCAATAGCGTCTTCCATTTTTTCCATATTTCCAGTTGGTTCTCCCATAATTACCATCTTGTCAGCAATAATTCGGTAAGAGAAAAGTACTTCACCGTTTGCCGCCCAAAATAGTAGTTTATCGCGTAAGAACATGGTATGGCTGACTTCATTTCCGCCCCATTTCGCTAAATGTTCACGTACTTTGACCGCTTCAAATGGCGAGCCGAGTTTTTCTTTAGTAGTAGATAGGTAGATATAAATAATAACTAAACTAACAACCGCAATAAAGACACCGACAAATCCGACTAACCATAAATGTTCAGATGCAATGCGTAGATAGTCAGGAATTTCTTTGGAATGCTTGATGTTTGGTGAATTATAAATACCGATAACAATATAACCAGCTAAACATACGATAAAAATGATACTATCAATGATTACTTTACTCCAAGTATACACTAGTTTTTCCCGGTAAAATTCATTTCTAGCAAGGAATAAACATAGTAAAACGATTCCTAGGAAAATCGCTTGTTTCATCGAAAATACGCGAGCAAGCGTGTTGAAAATAGCGCAACCTAGTACGATGACTGTTATAATGTAAGCTTTCTTTGTCTTACATTCAATCCCCCTTGCAAGTCCGAGTAGTAAGAATCCAAAAGCAACAATTGTAATTTGCGATGTAAACAAGAAGTTAAACGGCATGATTTTGTATAAGAATGGTACATGGTAAATCGCATTTGGAACTGCGGAAGATAAAATCAGTAATAGCCCCGATCCATATACGAAAAACACTAAAAATCGATGTGCCACTTTTTGTAAAAATAGTAGTGGTAATCCTTCTAAAAAATCGTTTAGTCGTTTTCCTGCTTTTTGAACAAAGAAAAGTAGACCGACAATGAACGGGATAATATAGTAGAAAATCCGATAAAATAGCATCCAAGCAAGTGCCAATTCCTGAGAAACACCGAGTTGGCTAAGTCCAAGAATCATTACTACATCAAAAGTTCCTACGCCCCCTGGAACCATCGAAGCAATACCGATGACAGAAGCGATAACAAACAATGGAAATACCTTGAAAATATCAACTGGTTCTCCCATTAAAACACCAATAATTGCAAAACAGCCAAATGCAAAGCCCCACTCTAAAAGGGAAGCAACAATTAACGTTAATTCTCTCTTAATTGGCAAGTCCACGAATAACGATTTACTTTTCCATTTTGTAATCGTGAATAAAATCGGAAAGTAAAGACCGCCAGCTAGAAGCCATGGCCAGTAATTAACGAAATGATCAGCAAAACCTGGAATAAGTAATGTTGTTAATGATACTAAACAGTAAATCGATAATCCCGATACTAGGAATAAAGCAATTTTTGAGATTGCTAGTAAAATTTCTTTATGGGAGGCATTTTTTCCGTAGAAACTTGCTCTTAAACTTGCGCCTAATACCCCGCCAAATCCACCAATATTGGTGAATGTATTCGTAATCCAACCAGATGCAACCACATGAATTGGCGAAAACTTTCCTGGTAAAAGTTTTACAATAACATAATCATACAAAAGCATTGGTGTCACAGCAATTAAGCCGACAATGAACATAATAAATATCTGTTCTGGGCTTTGAGAAGTGATATTTGCCTTTAATGATGGGTAATCAATCCCTGTCGCAATATTGACAATCTCAAATATGACGAACCCCATTACAAAGGTAATAAAAACTATTTTTACGATCATACTATTTCTTTGGAACCAAGCATAGGCTTGCATTAACTTTTCTTTCATAACTAAGTCTCCTTAACGATTACATTCATCTTCTTTTATTTATACGTTTTCTAACTGGTGGGATTGCATATGCAAGTAAGACACCAATTAAACCGCTTAACGTATTTAAAATAATATCATCTACATCTGTAGAGCGGTTTGGTGGAAGTGAGATACTTTCAAATCCTGTAATCATCGTTGTTTGAGCAAATTGTAGCAATTCAATACCACAAGAAGTAAGGAAAATAACAAGTATAGTTTTTCCTGCTGTACTAGTGATTTTAAAGTAAAGTAGAAAGAAAGACAGCGGACATAATAATAAAACATTCCCGATTATTTGAATAATTGTTGGCATCGTTGGTAATGTTTGTTGGAATGTGTTTTCTATTGTTGTAAAAGGTATTAAATTAATCATTTCTTTTTGAATGTGGAAATTCCCTGTATACGTGCTGTTTACAAAGTCACCAATCGAAATATAGGCTACTAGATGTAAGAGCACAAATATATATAAAATAAATACACAAAACCAGATGAAATCAATCCAGTTTTTTAATTTAGCCAGTTTTGTTAAAATTAATGTTGTTAATAAAAGTATACAACTATTAGTAATCGTATTAATTAAATCAGCGTTATTCCCAAATTGTAGTGCAAGTGAAACCCCATATAAGAGATATAATACTGGCAGTAACAATACAAAAAAACGGCATTTTTGGACTTGCATTCTCGTATCCCAACGCCTTCCGTTTCAAAATCAGCTTTCAGACTCTCTGAATAAGCACCTAGTACCAGTTTAGCAGATATAAATTTGAAAAGAAAGCTTGTTTATACTTACATTTTTGCAAGCTTCTAGAAAGCTTCTTAGTTCCTATTTTCTTTTTGAGTGAAAAAATGCTACAATTTCTTAATGATATTCGTGGAGGAGACTAGGATGAAAGAATTATTAGGGTTATTAAAAGAAGGCAATAAATCAGCTTTAACAGCAGCTCTTGTTAATACGATTGTTTCAATTATAAAAGGTGTCACTTATTTTTTCACAGGGAACATTGCGATGTTTGCTGAAACGCTACATAGCCTTGGTGACGCAGCTAACCAGTTTTTCGTATTTATAGGTTCTGCTTTAAGTAAGAAACGGCCGACGAAACGTTTTCCGCATGGTTTTGGCCGGATGGTTAACTTAGTACTTCTTGGCGCGGTAATTGTTGTTGGTATTATGGCATTTGAGACAATTCGAGAAGGTTTCGCGCACATCATCGATCCGACAAGTTCAACCGGTTTTCTTATTAATCTCGTGGTACTTTTACTTTGTACTATTTTAGAGTTTTCCGTTCTTGTAAAAGCGATGCACGAAATTGCTCATGATGTTGGTTTAGAATCAAAAGGTCTTAGCTTATTTAAAGATAGTATTTTAAATCTTGGTAAGGCAAAAGCGGCGACTAAACTAGTATTCTTAGAGGATTCGGTTGCAACTGGCGGTGGCTTACTTGCAATGATTGCAGTCATTATTTCCCACTACACTCCATTTCATCAAGCGGAAGGTATTGCCTCGATGTTAATTGGGGTTATGATGTTTATTGTTGTCGGAAAAGTATTTTTAGATAATGCTGCTGGGGTGATTGGAGAATCGGATCAAAGCATGCATTTAACTGTTGGACAATTAGTAATGAGCGATCCAGATGTGCGTGATATACAAGTGCTTACCGTGTTAAAAGAAGGCGATGTGTTTCACGTTGATGTCGAGGTCGAACTTGATCCGATGCTTACACTTGCGGAAGTAGATGATATTAAAGACCGTTTAGAAGAAAATATTGGTAAACTTCGCGGAGTTGCTGATGTGTTAATTTCTTTTGATGAAGACGATGCTATTCGTAACTGGGAATACGGCGACGGACGTTAAAAGAAGAAAAAGCCAAGTGCGCAAATTGCGCCACTTGGCTTTTTTTAGTCTCCAGGATTTATAATGGCTAGTACTTGATGATCTTCCCACGTTCCATTAATGCGCACATTTTGAACCGCTAGTCCTTCTAAATGAAATCCAGCATTTAAAAGAACTTGCTTAGATCGCTCGTTTTTTGGCATAACACCCGCTTCAATACGATGAAGTCCAAGAATATCAAATCCAAAATCTACTATTAACTGTACTGCCTCGGTAGCATACCCATTTCCGTTATGAGCCTTATCCAAAAAGTAACCGATAAATGCGGATTGTAACGATTCACGCAAAATACTAAATAAATTAATTGTACCAATAAGTTCATCAGTATCTTTCAAGAAAATTCCATAATAATACTCTACATCACTTGCAGCAAAATCTTCTAATCGTAAAATAAGCGCTTGTTGCTCTTCTATTGTATAAAAGCGCTCATCCCGCTCCATCGAATAGCCTGCAAAAAAAGACTTATTCGCTAAATGAAAAGCTAGTTTTTGATTCGCATCGGTTATTTGAAAAGGTCTTAAGTAAATCCGTTTCCCCGTAATTCGCATCCCTATCCCTCCCGTATTTTTCTAAATTATAAGATTGTTCTAACAGGATTGCAAGTAACTCTACTAAGCTAAATTTTTCTATTATACCCATTTTATAAAAAAATAAACCTTCTAATACGAATATAAGTGTGTTATTATGTTGATGTTGGTTATTTTCATATTATTTTTCTAAAAAATGGAGGTTTTTTTAATGAATGTTAATGCGGAAACAGAAGACGCAACTCTCCTTCTCGATGGTTTACTTCAAAACGTAGCAATAATTCGTTTTGATACTAATAAAAAAGTAACTTACGCTAATGCACTTTTCGCGGAAGCTATGGGGTATACAGAAGAAGAAATGTTGCAATTATCGCACCCTGACTTATGCTTTCCAGACTTTGTACAAACTGCGAGCTACAAAGAAATGTGGACAAATCTACTAACTGGACAAAAATTTCAAAATAAAATTGAACGAAAAAACGCTCGTGGCGAACGTGTTTGGTTCGAAGCGACTTATATCCCTATTATTCGCGAAGAAACAGTAGTCGGAGTTGCAAAAATAGCAACTGATATTACGAGAAGAGAAGAAACTGTCCATGATTTTGCATCTGGTTTAAAAAGCATGGCAACAAATTTAAAAGAACATTCTAGTGTTGGAAAAACGCGCAGTGAAGCTCTCCTCGAACTCGTGAAATCAATCACGAAAGAATCAAATGAAAATACCGATACCCTTCACGATTTGCAAACAGAAGCACAAAATATTCACGGCATTATTAATACAATTAACGGAATTGCTTCTCAGACCAATTTACTTGCCTTAAATGCAGCAATTGAAGCAGCACGTGCTGGTGATGCTGGGCGTGGATTTAGTGTTGTAGCTGAAGAAGTTCGTAAACTTTCAAGTCGTGTAGAAGAAGCAATTAAAGAAGTCGAAAAAAGTGTCAACGGTATCACCCAAGAAATTAATACTATCTCAAGTGGTACAGAACGTGTCGAAGCAAAAGTCGAGGAAAGCCAAGAAGTCCTTATTTTATCTTTAGAAGATTTTAGCCAAATTGAATCTGCCTCTACTGCCTTGGATCAAAATGCCGGTGCTTTCACAAAAATGATTTAACCGACTGAAAAAAGGAGCGAAGAAGTCTTGAAACTAATTGGAAAACATCCTTCTGGTCGTGCCATTATTATTCGCTTGAACAATCAAGAGTACCACTACGAAACTGCAAATAGTTTTGGAAGCGCGACTTCATTAACACGAGCAAAAACAGAAGCAAGAGCTGATAGTTTTACATCAAATGAAATGGATCAAGGTTTACATATCGGTAATTGGCACTGGAAAGAACTTGGATGAAAGAGAATCCCACCTAACAATAGGTGGGATGTTTTTATTTATTCAAATCTTGTTCAAGTTGATTTTTAAAGTTGGTTGCTACGTCAAACACGGTAACAAATTGGAAATCGCTCATGTTGTAATGGACGACAAACTCGTTATCACGATGGCGGACCATTATGGATGAGCGGACTTTATCACCGATTGCATCGCCAGCTTGTGCTCCACTATAGAAAACCCAGTGCGCGGCTTCGATTGGATTTGCTGTTTTTTCGGCAAGATCGCTTTGAATTAGCTGTTTTATCGTGGTACTTAATTCAGGTTCAAACTCATTTTCGATATAACCGTACCAAATAGTTCGGTAGTACTTATTTTCAAATTCATTCGTTTCATCAAATAGTTTTTTCATAGTAATTCCTCCTGTGTTTGCTATTTATGATACCTTTTTAAGCGTTCTTCTAATGTCCCGGCGTGTAATTCAAACAGGTGATTATCATAGTCATAAAAATAAACGGATCGTCCTTCGCCTTTTACTCTAGAGCGCTCTGGTTTTATTTCCATGCCGAGTGATTTAATTCGCTCGATATATTCATCCATTTCCTCTGCTTGAATTTGAAAAGCAATATGGTTGTAAGTGCGTTCTTGTAAAGATTCACCTTCCATAATGCAGATCCACAGTCCCGCGATTAGAAAAAACTTTTCTTTGGAGAGCGAAAATGTGTCATCGCCACTAGAATAGATTTCTTCTGCATCAAAAATTTCTTCTAAGAATGTGGTTGTTTTATTCAAATCTTTCACAATTAAAGTGATATGGCTTAATCCTGAAATCATGTACTCACCAGTCCTTCTGTTTTCTTTGCAGTACTTTTCCTACCTATCGACCTATTTCTCCTTTCACTGGCTATAGTATTGATAGTATCTTATCAATTAATTCTTGTCTATCTGTGGGTTTCGAAATGATAGTTGAAGCAATTGCAATTACTATCCGTTTATTTTTATTTATATAAATAATATTTCCACCTGACCCCACTGCCATATATTCATCTTTATTATCTCTAACCCACCAGAGGTATCCATAATATCCGTAACTATTTTTTACTTGGCGGGTAGAATCTTCTAGCCATTCTTTACTAATAATTTGCTTTCCATTGAAATATCCTTCCTGGAGGCATAGTTGTCCAAGTTTTGACATTTCATTTAAAGTTAGTGTTAGCCCCCAACCACCCGCATTATTTCCTAAAGGGTCAGAAACCCAACCTTTCATTTTCCTCCCAAAGACATGATCTATATCAAATTTCATCGGGAAATTAGGAACTGTTTCAATCGATAATGGTTCAAAAAGGTGTTTATTTGCAAATTCGCGTGCACTCATTTTTGTTGCTTTTGTAAGAATTGCTGATAACAAATGGGCACCGCTTGTAGAATATTTAAATGTTCCAATTCTCCCGCCTGTCCCCATTATTTGAAGCGCATACTCCACCCAATCATTCTGCCGACATAGTCTTGTTAAAGGTTCTCGCATATTTGGAAAAGGAAATGGAGCCGTCATTGTTAAAAGGTTTTTAATAGTTATCTGATTCCTTAAAACATTGTTATCAGTGAATTTATATTCAGGAAAAAAATCTATCACTTTTTCGTTTACACTTCGAATATAACCTTTATCGATCGCAATTCCAATTAATAAGGATATGACGCTTTTAGTTATGGAAGCAACGTTAAATTTATCATTTTTAGTTTTACGACCATAATAGGTTTCTAGTACGTGATTTTCATTTTGAAAAATAGATAGTCCTTTAATATTTGAGTACTTCTTCTTTACTAATTCATCAATTATTAAAATTTTTTCTGGAGGCAACATAGGCGTGTTATTCACTTATAAATACCTCCCTGTAATAGATACATTATTTTCGCTTAAGTCGATTGGAGTTCCTTGTGCAATAACTTCTCCGCCCTTGTCTCCACTACCTTCGCCAAGCTCTATAATCCAGTCACAGCATTTTAATATATCGAG
Source organism: Listeria sp. MAN/IMW/UF464 (assembly GCF_058683955.1). Lineage (NCBI taxonomy): Bacteria > Bacillati > Bacillota > Bacilli > Caryophanales > Listeriaceae > Listeria > Listeria sp. MAN/IMW/UF464. The sequence goes on along the minus strand of NZ_JBZWZP010000005.1, from coordinate 90,422 downwards.
ATCATGTTCAATAACAATTACTGAATTACCACTTGTAACTAACTCATTTAGTAAATAAAGCAATTTTGAAATGTCATATTGACTTAAGCCCGCTGACGGTTCATCTAACACATAAAGGGTATCTTTTTTTCTTGTTTTTCCAATTTCTTTTGCTAATTTGATTCTCTGAGCCTCACCACCACTAAGAGTTGAGGTAGGTTGACCTAATTTCACATAATCCATCCCTATTTTTTTTAAGATATTTAATACGGATAGGTCAATCGTTGAACTTTCCAAAAATGAGATAGCCTCATCTACGCTCATTTCTAGAACATCATTAATATTTTTTTGCTTGTACAAAACTTGCAGGGTTTTAGAATTAAATCGTGTCCCATTACATTCTGGACAAGTTTTACTAAATTGAATGTCGTAGCCAATCGAAATATCTTCAACCCCACTACCTTTACAAGATAGGCATGCGCCATTTGAGTTAAAAGAAAAATCGCCTGCTTTTAATCCTTCTTTAACTGCTTGAGGTTGTTTTGCAAATAATTCTCTTATCTTATCCCATAAACCTATATAAGTGACCGGGTTTGAATTTGCTTTGCGTCCAATTGGAGCTTGTGATATTTCAATTATCTTTTGTATTTTATCCATTCCTTTGATATTTGGATTACTGAAATCGCTGTTCTTTAATTGTTCTTTGCAGAGTGGTACTAATGTTTTAGATATTAAAGTACTTTTTCCACTCCCAGAAACTCCAGCAATTCCAACAAGTCTGTTAATCGGAATTTCAATTGAAATGTTTTTTAAATTGTTTCGATTTGCATTACTAATGCTTAGTGTATCTTTTGTTTCCTGCTTATTTTTTTTGAAACTTTTTGTCATATCATAATCTAGAAATTTTGAAGTAAGCGAATGGCGATTATTCAGAAACTCTGAATAGGATCCTTGATAAACTATTTCACCGCCTAAATCTCCAGCATTTGTTCCAACATCAATAATATGATCAGCAGCTTTTATTATTTTTTTATCATGAGAAACAATAAGTACAGTGTTTCCATGGGCTTTTATTGATTGAAGTGACTCGATAATCTCTTGTTTTTCTGATTCGTGTAGTCCGCTAGTAGGTTCGTCAAACACGTAGATGAGTGAATCTAGTTTTGATTCTAAGTGGTCATATAAAAAAATTCGTTGTAGTTCGCCTCCACTTAAGGTCGGAATCTCTCGATACATCGTTAAATGTCCTAGTTTAATATGGATGAGTGAATTTAAAGTTGTAATAAGCGAACGAGATAACTCTGTCCCAAAAGCTGACAATTTATTCATCTCTATATAATTATCAAGGAATTCTTTTACTTTTATTAACGACATGCTGGCAATTTCACCCAAGTGTAGATTAGCAATTTTCATCATTCTAGCTTCATCACAAATGCGGTAGCCATTACAGGATTCACAGATTTCTTGTGAATAAAATCTCTGAACATCTTCATTACGTAAATACCGATTGTGTAATACTCGTTCAACGCAATAACTTGTTTTCCCAGAATAATTATCTACTACACCATAAATTAATTCATTTTGAATCTCGATGGGACAATTCGAAAAAGCTTCATGAAAATAAGCAGTATATTTTCTCTGTAGTAAATTAAGGTAACCTTTTGTTGAACCAATTTGTTGAAATACTTGTTCGACGGTCATTGTTTTAGATGAAATAATATTTTCCATATGAATATGAAATTGTTTACCAGTTCCAGCGCAGTCAAAACACATTCCATTTGGCGAAAGATAGGAAAAAATATCAGGATTTATATCATCATTAGCTAACGAAAAACTTTCACTATCTTGGTAAGAACCTTCATTTGCGAATAATAGACTAAATTTGTTTAAAAGTCCTGTTTTAGATCCAACAGTAGAGCGCGGATTACTTTGTCTGATGAGGTTTTGCTTTACTGCTACAGTGGGACTTAACCCGGTAATGTTTGTATAATAGTCTGTTCCAAAATCTAAAGCCATTCCTATTGATTGAAGATACTTTTTTCTACCTTCTTCAAAAATCAAATCGAATGCTAGACTTGATTTTCCTGAACCACTGATTCCAGTAATTACAATAAATTTATTTTTAGGGATTTCTATACTTATATTTTTCAGGTTATTAATATATGCGTTTTCAATTTGAATATAGTCCATGCTTTCCCCCTACTAATTAGTTTATTGGTTCAATAGGAATATAGATATCCACAATATGTTTTTGAAGTGGGTCTTCCAGTGGATTGTTTAAATATACTTCAAATGGAAATGAGTTTGCTGGCAAATAACCACTAGAAGGAAGCCACTTTCCGTAAACAAAATCCCAAGCATCTGGATACTCTTTTTGACGTATTTCAAAATGAATGACGCCGTATAACCCAGAAGGTATCTCCATAAGCCCGATTTCCTCTCTGTCTAACTGCTTAACATTTTGTTTAATAATAATACAACTACTAGCTCTCTGATTATCAGCTGTTGTTATATCGGGATGGCTATGGTAAATCGTCAATGGAAAAGAGGAATCTTTATCAAGTAAATCATGCTCCATGCCATATTGAAAGAGTTCACTCAAAGGTTTGGTGAGTTCTAATTCCTTGTAAGAACCTACTATTCTCTTATAGATGACAGGTATATTCTGTAGCGTAGTAATGGTTACTTTGCCTGGAATATTATATTGTTTTTCATCTACAGGCTTATTATAGCGGGAAGTAAGAAAATTCTCTTTGCAATTGTTGCTATTTTGTTTTCTAATTTCTATAGGAGACACATCAAAATATTTCTTGAATGCCCTAGAAAAAACAGAAGAATCGCTGAAGCCAAGTTCATATGCTACATCTGTTATTGTTAAATCCTTTCGATTCATTAGTAAGCCAAGCGCCCATTCCATTTTTATTCTTGTTGTATATTGAAATATCGACTCATTTGTTAACGCTTTAAAAATTCTATGAAAGTGGTATTTGGATAATCCAGCAATTTTTGCTAATTGTTCGGATGTGAAATTCTCTGCTGGATGAGCTTCAATATAATCTTGTAAGGCGAAAATATGTTTCCAATATTCGTTTTCATATTTGCTCGTTGTCACAACATAACACTCCTTTTTATGAAGCCATAACTTCATTATAGGGTATTTTAAAAACATATGAAACAACAATTATTGAGGCTTTCTGTAGTTAGATTTAATGCTCGCTTTCTTTCATAAATTGGGTGTAAAAAAAAGACGCTCCTTTTACAGAAGCGTCTTTATCATGTAAATTAATAGTTACATTAATTGAGGTCACGGTCATTTTAAATTGAATTTTATTTTCAACGATTGTTAATTGGAGAAACTAAAAATTTAAGTTCCCAGCCTTAGCGTCGTTGTAGTAATGTTACTGTCTCGACATGAGCTGTTTGCGGGAACATATCAACGGGTTGCATATAGCGAATTTGATATTTCTTCGCTAGCAAGGCTAAATCGCGAGCAAGCGTAGACGGGTTACATGATACGTAAACAAGTTGTTTTGCTTCTACTTGTAACAGCGATTTAATTAAACCTTGGTCACAGCCGCTTCTTGGTGGGTCAACGATGACTGCATCTGGGCGGAAACCTTCATTTACCCATTTTGGCAATACATCTTCTGCTTTCCCTACTTCATAATAAACATTTTCGATACCATTTTTCTCCGCATTTCGTTTGGCATCTTCAATGGATTCTGGAATAATATCCATACCGCGAACTTCTTTTACTTTTCCGGCAAATGCTTGGCCGATTGTTCCAACACCGCAATAAGCATCTACTAGAGTTTCGCTGCCTGTTAGTACGAGTGCTTTCTCAACTTCTTGGTAGAGCCGCTCTGTTTGGAACGGGTTTAATTGGAAAAAGGCACGCGCTGATAAATCGAATTCGAGTTCCATTAATTTTTCTTCAATGCTTTCTTTTCCTGCTAAAAGGAACGTTTCGTCACCAAAAATAAGTGAGGATTTTGCTTGGTTGACGTTTTGCATAATCGAAGTGACTTCTGGAAGAGCTGCTTCGATTTCTGCTAGCATTTCGCGTTTTTTAGGTAACTTTTTACTATTTGTAATGAAGACGAGTTGTGTTTCACCGGTTTTCACGCCTGTACGGACGACGATTGTTCGGACGATGCCACTGCCTGCTTTTTCATCATAAATTGGCACGCCGTATTTTTCGAGTAAATCACGGACAAAATTCGTTACTTTGATGGTAACTGGTTGCTGGACGATACAGTCTTCAATCGGAACTAGTTGGTGCGAATTGGCTCCAAAAAGTCCTGTTTCAACTTGGCCACTACCTACCATTCTTGTTTGGAATTGGCTTTTATTACGGTAACGCCACGGGTCTTCCATTCCGATTGTTGGACGGATTTTTAATTTTGTTGGATCGATTTTTGTATGTTTTTCGATTGATTGAATAACAATATCTCTTTTTAATTCAAGTTGGGCGCTATAGGCCACATGTTGCAGCTGGCAACCACCACACGCCTCGTACACTGGACAAGGTGCGGTAACTCGGTTTGGAGATTTTTTACGGATTTTATTTAATTTTGCTTCGGTGAAACGATCGCGAACTTTGACCGCTTCGACAACTACTTCTTCACCGGTAATTGCGCCAGGTACAAATACAACTGCTTTTTTAAAGTAGCCGATTCCTTCCCCGTTGATTCCCATGCGTCTAATAGTTAGCGGGAACTTTTGGCCTTCTTCTACTGGATTTTGATTCATTATTTTCCTCCATCATTCCAAGTCTTCATTAATACTAACAAAAAAACTGCCACTTGTCAGTAGTTTATGGCATGATTTCAAGACTTTCATCGACAATAATACTTTTTTCGACAGAACGAACCATCGAACAGTATTTTGGGGTTAATTTTAGCGCTTTTTCAAGTGGATTAGGATCCAAATCAGCACCAGTTATTTTAAAATGAAGATGAATCGCGCTAATCCGATTTTCTTCTTCAGGAATACGTTCCATTGTTGCATCTACCCATAAATCAGTAAAATCCACTCGTTTTTTCCTTAAAATGTTACGAAAAACAATGGCGCTACAACTGGCAATAGACATCAACATCAAATCTGCTGGTGAATAATCGGTCATTTTATCATCAATTAAAAAACTTCCTGTGTCAAACCCATTTTCGGTATAAACTAGCTTTAATGGTTTTGTCATCATTATCCCTCATTTCTTCTCTTTTATCGTACAAAAAATCTCCTTATTAAGCAAATTAGTAGTATAATGAACAGATAGTCGACCAAAAAGGAGGCTACTCGTGTTATGGAAGGAGTAGGAAATAAAGTGATTGTTTTAGCAGGAATGATTGGCGCTGGGAAAAGTAGTTATACAGAGCTAATTGCAAATGAACTTGGAACAAAGGCATTTTATGAAAGCATTAAGGATAATCGCATCCTTGAAATGTTTTATGATGACCCAAAAAGATGGGCTTTTGCCTTACAAATATATTTTTTAAATACCCGTTTTCGCAGTATTAAAGCTGCATTAACGGATCAAAATAATGTGCTTGATCGAAGCATTTATGAGGATGCGCTTTTTACACAAATTAATTTTGAAGAAGGTAATATTTCGGAACCTGAGATGGATACATATCTTGATTTGCTTGATAATATGATGGAAGAACTTGCATATATGCCAAAAAAAGCGCCGGATTTATTGATTTATTTGCGCGGAAGTTTAGATACTGTTTTAAGTAGAATTTCCTTGCGTGGCCGTCCTTATGAGCAAACCTTTGATAATCCTGGCTTACTTGATTACTATAAGCATCTCCACAGTCGCTACGATAGCTGGTTTGAGTCTTATGATAAAAGTGATACACTCGTTATTAATATTGATGAAGTTGATATTAATAAACCAAGCGACGCGAAATACGTCATGCAACTCATTCATGAAAAATTAAAACGCTAAAACTGCTCACTGCAGTTTTAGCGTTTTTTAATTGATTTCGCCTAGTTCTTTTTTCTTTTTACGGATTGCAAGTGTTGCATTTAGCTCTCCGCCAATCATTAAAATAATACCAGTTAAGTAAAACCACAACATTAAAATAATAATCACACCGATACTACCATATGTTGCGGAATAATTGCCGAAGTTATTTACATAATACGCAAATCCAACTGAAGCTATTGTCCAGCCAATGGTTGAAAAAAGCGCTCCAGGGAGAACACTAATTAACGTACTACGTCTATTTGGCGCCACCCAATATAAAAAGGTAAAGACGACAAAAATAACGACGAGCGTAACAGTCCAACGAAGATTATTCCAAAAACTAAGAAAGTCTTCCGAGAAATTCAAATGGTTAATTAAAAACATTCCAATTTGTTGTCCAAATACGAGTAATAGCAAAGTTGCCCCCACCGTTGCAAGCATTGCTAAAGTGAAAAACATCGATAATAATCGTTGTACGACATAATTCCGTTTATTCGTAACTCCATATGCTTTATTGAGCGATTTCATTACGGCATTCATACCATTAGATGCCGACCATAAAGTCGCGATAATCCCGATAGAAAGTAATCCGCCATTTTTCTGCGTTAGTAAGGTATTTAAATTTTCTTCTAAAAAGTCCATAATCTGATCTGGTGCAAATTCTTTTATCATATTAAAAACCGAATCTTTATCAATATGAAGATAAGCGAGCAAAGTGGCCGCGATTAGAAGCATTGGGAAAATCGAAAACAGCATATAATAAGCTAACTGTGCTGCATTCCCAGAAACATCATTTCGCCCTACTCGTGCGCTTACTGTTTGGCCCACTTGGACAATTCCGTTATGTTTAATATATTTTACTACTTTTTTCCACACTGATAAGGCCCCCTTTTTTATAGTCATTCATCTGGAAGTTTTTCTTCTATTATGGTAAAATTTTGTCTATTAGCTTGAAAGGAGCAAAAAGATGAATCTTGAAACCCCTTCACAGGAAAACTTAGATTTTATGTTAGCAGAAATTACTACTAAACTAAAAATGGTGAATGTTGGCGTTTTTGAAAATCTCGAGCTTGACTCTGTTGATTATAACGCACTTACTGATATTTATCAGCTAATTAAACGTAAATCAAATTTCAGCCCCCGCGAAATGCAATTATTTGCAGAAGAGTTGCGTCGGATTAGAAAATAAAACAAATTCCAGCCACTATTTAGTGGTTTTTTGTTTGGAAATAATCGGTCCCAAAATCTACTAAATCACGCATATCATAGATTTTAGTTGGCGCTCCTATAATCGTCGTTGGGTGAAAATCACGTTCTTTCTCATATGTACGACCTAACGCGATAAACGCTTCACTGTTATAATCAATTTCCTGATACTTCTCCCAAACAATCTCACCTTGTTTCAAAAATGCAGCTTGATTTTCGATAAGCGGAAACACATTTGACCGTTCTTCTGCTAAATGAAGAGAAGTATTATTATTGTTATCCACTCCAAACAAAATGATTTTAGCCGAAAGTTGATATAACTTTCCGAGCGGTGAATCATCCCCTAAACTTTTCGCAAGAGGCTGGTGAGCAAGAATTTCTTCTTTGTCTTTCCCCCATGCACAAAACGAATGATATGGATGAAAACTGCGCGCCACATCCGGCATAGCTCGAAATGTTTCCGCAATGACGCCCATACTGCGAGTTGGTGTTACTAATGGATCAAAGGGTGGCGTTTCTGCTCGGATTATTTTCCACCAGCTTTCTGGAACAGGAGGATTTTCCCACTTTGCCGGATCGCTCAATTGTCCAGTTTGCGCTGGCATGACGATATTTCCATTAATGCCAACTGTCTCTTGAAGTGCATAAATCACCGCCACCGGTCCCCCGCAAATCCAGTGTGCTTTTGACATGGAGGCATGAAAAATAACCGTATCACCTTCTTTAATACCCGCTTTTTTCAGGTCTGACACGATTTTTTGTTTTGTTGCTGGTTTTTTCGTTCGCCAGATGGCCATTTTTTCTCCCAATTGCCCTGTCACCACCTCTAAAAAATAAAGCCAGATGCCTAGAAAAAAACGTCAAAGTAAAACAGTGTAATAACTACAAGTGTTTTTACTCGAATTCTGTTCTAAATGCATCTGGCTAACTAGTTTAATTAATCGTTTTCGCCTTGATACGTTAAAATTTCTGGGCCATCTTTTGTAATAGCAAAAGTGTGTTCATATTGAGCTGATAAAGATCCATCAACGGTTCTTGCAGTCCAGCCGTTATCGTCCATTTTTGCTTTCCAAGCGCCCATGTTTACCATTGGTTCGACGGTAATAACCATACCTTCTTTTAAGCGTAGTCCTTTTCCAGCTTTACCATAATGCGGAATATCTGGTTTTTCATGTAAAGTAGGTCCAACACCGTGGCCGATAAACTCACGTACAACAGCAAGATTTTCAGACTCTACGTATGTTTGGATAGCGTGACCAATGTCGCCTACTCGTGCTCCTACTTGTGCTTGTTCAATCCCAAGATAAAGTGCTTTATGCGTTACATCCATTAAATGCTTCACTTCATCAGAAACTTCACCTACTGCATAAGTCCAAGCTGAATCAGCAAGCGCACCGTGATAGTTCACGACCATATCTACTGTAATAATATCGCCTTGATTTAACTTCTGTTTGCGCGGAAAACCATGACAAATTTCATCATTGATACTTGCACAAATGGCATATTCGTAGCCTTCAAACCCTTTTTGTTCTGGAGTTGCGCCATTTTTACGTAAAAATTCATCTGTAAATACTTCTAAATCCCAGCTAGTAATACCAGGTTTAATGATTTTTTTTAGTTCTTTATGCGTATCGGCAAGGATTTTCCCCGCTGCTTTCATCTCATCAATTTCACGTCTTGATTTGAGTGTAATCATTCTTTTCATTCCCTTCTAAAATTTCCACTATTTACTATTATAGCTCGAAAACCGTTAGAAATAAAGTAATCCGGAAAAAAGGTTGCAGTTTTTCTGAAGACATTTATAATAGAATGTATCAGTTGAAAAAATGGTAGACTGGTTTGTGCCATTTTAAACAATAAAAAATTCAGAAAATGGGGATGCAAAATGACAAAAGTTATGATCGTTTATGCCAGCATGACTGGTAATACACAAGAAATTGCCGACATTTTAGGTGAAGAATTAGAAAAATACGATATTGAAGTTGAAATTGAAGAGTGTATTTCAGTTGATCCTGAAGATTTACTAGAATATGATGGCGCTCTAATCGGTGGCTACACTTATGATGATGGTCAACTACCTGATGAATTTGTTGATTTTTACGAAGATATGGCCGACGTTGATTTTAGCGGCAAAGTTTGCGCTTCTTTCGGTTCTGGCGATACTTTTTATGATGAATATTGCTTAACAGTTGATTTAGTTGAAACTCGTCTGAAAGAACAAGGCGCTACAGTTCCAGTTGCTGGGCTAAAAGTAGACCTTGATCCTGACGAAGAAGATGTTGTTCGCGCAGAAAGTTATGCAAAAACTTTCGTCGAGGCATTAAAAGGATAATTCTAAAGCAAGTCCTCTTTTTCGGACTTGCTTTTTTATTTATTTAAAAATAGCAAAAACAGTAGCCTCGTGGTTGCTTTACCTCATTAATTGAGATACAATTCTCGTATTGAATAAAAAGATTGGAGTGATTAATTATGACAGTATTTAGTGAAAAATTAGAAAAGTATGCAGAATTGATTGTAAAAGTTGGGGTAAACGTCCAACCTGAACAGAAAGTAGTAATTATGGCTCCAGTTGACGCGGCTCCACTAGTGCGCCTTATTTCCAAATATGCTTTTGAAGTAGGCGCAGAGGATGTCATTATGGATTGGCGCGATGAAGAATTAGGCGCATTACGTTACAAAAATGCTCCACTACGCGTTTTTGAAAGCGCTCCGGTTCACCGTGTTGCAGAAAAAACAGAACTTGCCAAAGAAGGCGCTTGTTTTATTTCAATCACATCTGAAGATCCAGATTTACTAAATGGCGTAGATAGCAACAAAATTGCCACTTTCCAGAAAACAATGGGTGGCGCAATGAGCGAGTTTCGTGAGTTAATGCAAGCAAATGTCGTAAGCTGGACAGTTGTTGCAGCAGCTTCACAAGGTTGGGCAGCAAAAGTATTCCCAGATCTAACACCAGCAGAACAAATGGAAACACTTTGGGAAGCTATTTTTGAAACAACTCGTATTAACACCGAAAACCCGGTAGAAACTTGGAAAAATCATGATCAAACACTTGCTGCCAAAGCAGAAAGTTTAAATGAAAAACAATTTACTTCTTTACATTATACGGCTCCTGGAACTGACCTTACAATTGGTCTTCCAAAAAACCATCTTTGGGTTGGCGCTGGTAGTAAGAACAAAAAAGGACATGAATTTATGGCCAATATGCCAACAGAAGAAGTTTTCTGTTGTGCGGATAAACTAAAAGTGGAAGGTTATGTTTCAAGCACGAAACCACTTAGTTATGCAGGAAATATTATTGATGACTTCAAAATCACTTTCGAAAAAGGTCGTATTGTTGGCGTTGAAGCTGCATCTGGCGAAGAAATTTTAAAAGATTTAATCGCAACGGATGAAGGTTCTCACTATTTAGGCGAAGTGGCTCTAGTTCCAGATCCATCCCCTATTTCCCAATCCGGCATTTTATTCTACAACACACTATTTGACGAAAATGCATCTAACCACTTAGCAATCGGTAGTGCGTATGCGTTTAATGTTAAAGGTGGCGAAGAAATGTCTCGCGAAGAATTAGAAGCTGCTGGTGTAAACAATAGTTTGACACACGTTGACTTCATGATTGGTTCTTCTGAAATGGACATTGATGGTGTAACCGAATCTGGTGAAGTTGTTCCTGTTTTCCGTAAAGGTGATTGGGCATTCTAATCCTTTTTTAAACCTTATACCTTTTGCGTAAAACCCTTGTAGCTCTTTGCTTTCAAGGGTTTTCGTTTGTTATTTTTCATAGAAGAGAGCGAGGTGCATTAGATGAAATTTAGAACTTGGGACATCAATTTAAAAGTAAGGCTTTTTGGGGAAGCACTACTCGATATTTCGTTTTGGATGGTCTTCCCCTTTTTAACAATTTATTTTTCTGAAAGTATTGGGCGTGAGCTTACAAGTTTACTACTGATTATTTCGCAAGTGTTAGCCGTTTTTACGGCATTACTTGGAGGTTACTTCGCTGATAACTTTGGTAGAAAACGGATGATGAGTATTTCTGTCATTGGTGAAGGCTTCGGTTTTCTTGTTTTTGCAATAGGTGCACTCCATGTAGTTGACTCTCCTTACTTAAGTTTTGCTGGGTTTGCCATTGCCAGTGTTTTCATGGCTTTTTATCAGCCTGCGAGTCAAGCGATGATTGCTGATGTCGTACCTCCTGAACACCGGACACATATTTATTCTGTTTTCTACATGATGATTAATATCGCAGTGGTTATCGGACCGATTCTGGGTTCTGTACTATTTTATAATTTTACGACTGAAACATTACTTGCGATTGTTTGCGCGGATTTATTATTACTCTTTTTACTACAAAAATTTGGTCATGAAACAGCACCACTTTTAGTTAATCCTGATTTGCAAAAAGAAGTTGTTCGGAAAAGTATTGGAGCTGTTTTATTGGAGCAACTTAAAAATTATAAAGTTATTTTTAAGGATAAGATTTTCTTCTTATATATTATTGCTGGCATTATTGTTTCTCAGTCGTTTATGCAACTGGATTTACTATTCCCGCTTTATATTAAAGAAGTTATCGGTGCATCTAACTTGTTCGCGTTTCATTTTACTGGGGAGCAGCTGTTTGGTGTAATTATTTCTATCAACGGGTTCTTTGTGGCAGCTTTAACAGTGGTTGTTACTCGCTGGATGAGCCATTTTAGAGAGAAATTTGTCTTTATGAATTCGTCTTTCCTTTATGCTGTTGCCATATTCTTGTTTGGTATTTCCACTGGTCCGTGGGGTGCGATTTGCGCAATTATTCTCTTTAGCTTTGCGGAATTGATGACTGTAGGTTTACAACAAACCTTTGTATCCCAATTAGCTCCGGAAGATAAGCGAGCAATGTATTTTTCGGCTGCTGGTCTCCGTTATACGCTTGGTAAAGTTATTGCCCCACTCGCGATTACGCTTTCTACTTTAATTGGCTATACTGGAACATTTACAATTATTGGTGTTTTAGCGCTCGTTAGTGGATTAATTTATTATTATATGTATTCGGAATTTGAAAAACAACGTAAAGTTTCCTAATGAAAACGACTATCTATGGATGGATAGTCGTTTTTTGATTGGATTACTTTTTTTACGATTTTTTTACGAAATGGCTAAAACACCAGCTTTATTGCGCGTTTAAATTACCTTTTGATGTCAAGCATGTTTAAATAATGCTTATAAGGTGAAAAGAGTCTATACTGTTATTTATACACCTAGAATTGACTCGTTATTTTTAATAGAAAGTTAGGTGTGAGAATGTTTGGAACAACAACTATTGGGATTGATTTAGGTACTGCGAATATTTTAGTTTACAGTAAAGAAAAAGGAATTATCTTGAATGAGCCTTCTGTGGTCGCGCTAAATACGAATGATGGTACGGTACTTGCGATTGGTCATGAAGCAAAAGAAATGATTGGTAAAACGCCAACTTCTATTTCCGCTGTGAGACCGATGAAAGATGGTGTAATTGCTGATTTTGATTTAACAAGCGGATTGTTACGCGAAATTATGCGAAGAATTTCAACTAGCGGCGTTAGAAAACCAAATGTCGTAGTTTGTACACCTACTGGAGCAACTTCTGTGGAACGTCGCGCTATTTCTGACGCGGTAAGATCCACTGGTGCTCGTTCAGTTGCTCTAATTGAAGAGCCTGTTGCTGCTGCTATCGGGGCTGATTTACCGGTTGCTGAGCCTGTTGCGAATGTTATTGTGGATATTGGCGGCGGTACGAGCGAAATTGCTATTATTTCTTATGGTGGTGTCGTTTCTAGTACTTCCGTTCGAACTGGTGGAGATCATATGGATGAAGAAATTATTCAATACATCCGCAAAAACTACAACCTTTTAATCGGCCAAGCAACTGCTGAACGGATTAAAATGGAATTAGGGTTTGCGCCAATTGAACATGTAGCTCAAACAGCAGATATTCGTGGGCGTGATTTACTCACTGGCTTACCAAAAACAATTCAAGTAAGTTCTACCGAAATACAAAGCGCTCTTGAAGAGACATTGCAACGTATTCTTGAAGCAATTCGAAATACCCTTGAAATGTGCCCTCCTGAGTTAAGTGGCGATATTGTTGATCGTGGTATTATTTTAAGTGGCGGCGGATCTCTTCTCCAAGGTTTTCGTGACTGGCTGGTGCAAGAAATTGATGTTCCTGTACATATGGCTCCAAGTCCGCTTGAATCTGTCGCAATTGGTACTGGCAGATCACTTGCTTTTGTAGATAAATTAGCTAAAATTTGATATTTTATAAGCATTTGAAAAGGCATTCTATACGCTTTTTCAAATGCTTATTTATCTTGCTCTTCATGTTTATTTCTGGTAAACTTATTTCTGTTGTTTGCATTTCGAGTCCCCGTAGCTCAGCAGGATAGAGCAATTGCCTCCTAAGCAATAGGTCGCACGTTCAAATCGTGTCGGGGACGTAAAAAACTATGCTGAAAACCCTTTCTAATAAGGGTTTTCAGCTTTTTATATATTTGCCTGATTTTCTTTTATTTTTCTCATTTTGCTCACAAATAATGTTAGAAAGACTTAGCATACCTTGAAGTGGTTGACGGTTTTATTTGTTAGACATAACTTACATGAAAGCTTTAAAGAAGTTGTTACAGTTAGATAAAATTTTCACTAAATTTTGTTCTTATTCGTAATTTGAATCGTAAAATTCTTCATATCTAGTCACTTTTATTTACTAATAACTCCTCCTATATAACAGGGCTACATATTTCGTAGGAACTTCAACATACCTGGGATACTATCATCTATTCTAATCGCTGTTGATTCATACTCCGCACTATAAAACGCATAGAAACCTTTGTAATCTGCTTCCATATATTTAAATGTAATCTCAAAAGGTAGGAGCACTTCTTCAAGAGTATGCTTATATCTACCATCTTTACTATAGCTACTCTCTTTGATTCCCGCCGTAACAATTAAACCAACTTTACGCTGTTTCATTTTATTATTTTTTCCATATGCCCATCCTTCTAAAAAGACTTCATCTAACCATTTTTTCATTAAAGGTGGAGCATTAAACCAGTATACAGGAAACTGAAGAATTAATTTATCATATTTTTCAATCAATTCTTGTTCTTTGGGAACATCAAAACTATCCGCATTATTGTTTTCGTAAAGATTATGAATATCAAATTCCTCTGGATATTTTTGCAACGCTTTAATCCAGCTTAAGTTCACTTTTGAATCTTTTAAATTAGGGTGTGCTACTACTATTAATGTTTTCATATTTTCCTCCGATATACTCTAAAATTTGTAGATATTTACTACTCTGTAATTATATGATATATTATCCATGTTGAGTAGTACGCAAATAAAAGTTAGATACTATACAAAAGGAGAGTGTTAAATGATTCAAGGATGCAGTCAAACTAATGAAAACATTGAAAATACAGGGTTTGGTTATACACTATCTGTGATTGGTGGCAAACATAAGATTATAATTTTGTTTTGGTTATTTGAAAAAAAAGTCCTACGCTATAATGAACTCAAGAGATATATAGGAAAAATCTCATTTAAATCACTTACTAATGCATTAAAAGAATTAGAATCCAATGAAATAATTATACGTAAGGAATATCCCCAAGTCCCACCTAAAGTTGAATACAGTTTATCAAAGAAAGGTGAGACTTTAATTCCCATTTTAGAGTGTATATGCGATTGGGGCGAAATAAATCGCTGATAGGATAAAAAAATTATAAAGAGTATTGGAAGCAGTATAATTTTTAAGGGAAACTTAAATAAAAAGTAGCAGAGTTCATTTAAAAGTCTTACAATTGAAATCCCTTTTGATAGTGACTCATGTATTGACCATTAGACATATACTTGTTACTATCCAAATAAAAAGCCGATAAACATGAAGTATTTTAAAACTTCATATTTGTCGGCTTTATTTCTTAGTATTAGACTCTTTTATGATTGGGATTTCTCCACTTTTATAAAACTTTCTTTTTGCTTTTTGGATTATAAAAAGTAAAAATTTGAAGCAAACTTTCCACTCTAGTTCTATTTCATATGTTACTCTTAAAAACGAGATATAGTATCTATTTAGTTGCATTCATATTTTCTAAGAGCACAAATACCGGATTAAACGAGCTTTGTTTCTACATAATCAAGAAATTTAATCCTTTTATCTTGTGTAGTTTTTGTAATGTTCCCTTGATGAATCCACCTAACCTTTTTTAATCCAATATCTTTGAATACGCGCTTACTCAAAACTCTCATGGGGTTCCCAGCAAAATATTTAATATACCATTTAGGTGCTTCTGAAGTTGTTATAATCAGTGTTTCTTTTATGTTTGTCAACTCTCCAATTAAACGACCTTTCTCTTCCTTGTAGGCAAATCCTTTTAACATGACTTTATCCAAAAATCCTTTATATAAAGCAGGGAGCCCATACCACCAAATAGGAGTTATTATTATAAGCTTTTCCGTCATTTTTAAAATATCCTGATATTTTTCCACGAGAGGATCTGCATATTGTCCTCTAGAAAATCCTGCTAAATCATCCGATAACATTGCAGGATTAAAATTATCCTCTACCAAATTTATTATAGTTGCATTTGTTTTGTTTTTAACTTTTTCTAAAATTGCATAATTAAAACTTTTAGGATATGGGTGTCCAATAATAATTGTAGTTTTCATTTCACTTCTCCTTAATTGTATTATTGTAAATTTTACTAACTTGTTCTTCTAGCTCAAGTTTACTTTCTACTGTAGTTTTTGCAGTAGCTATTGGTTTCATCAAATCTAGTAACTCTACAACTTTTTTATAATTCTCGATTTTTGCTAGCATTTCACTTTTTTTCTTCAAAATCATCTGATTGGTTTGGTCAACACAATCATCTTCTAATACTAACTCATTATTTAATGATAGTAACTCTTTGATTTCCTTAATAGAAAACCCAGAATATTTCATCACGAGAATAAGTTTTATTTTTTCCTCATCATCTTCTCCATATTCACGATAACTATTCTCACTTCTTTTAACATCAAGTAAGCCGTTTTTTTCGTAATATCTGATAGTTGAAATAGGTATTTCCAACTTATCTGCAACTGTTTTAATTGTAACCATGAGTACTATTCACCTCCTGAATATAGATTAACATTGAACCATAGTTTAATGTCAACACTTGATTTATTTCATAAAAAAACTATATGAAAAAATTTTAAAAAAAGAAGATGTAAAGAAAAGAGGCATTTTCCTTACACCTTACATTAAAATCCCATACTCAAAAAAACTATTAAGACATAAGAGTCAATTTATTTATTATCTTTTATATAACTTTGTAAATGTTTTGCTGTTAATGAATCTTTTATTTTTAATAAATCGATTGGATACCCTTCAAATATTACTTTTCCTCCTAAATTTCCTCCACGTAGTCCCATATCAATAATCCACTGAGCATTACTAATAATTTTAAGATTGTGTTCTAAAACAATCAATGTTTTATTTTTTTTCAAAAGTTTATTAAACAAAAGAAGTAACTTATCAATATCAATTTCATGTAGCCCTGTTGATGGTTCATCTAATATTAATAAATTAGAACTATCTTGGTGAATTACCTTAGCTATCTTTAATCGTTGAAGTTCTCCTCCAGAATACGTATCCAAAGACTGACCGAGTTTGATATAACCCAAATTAACATCAATGAGATCCTGCATAGCTTTCTTTAATAAGTTATCTTCAAATAGAGTTATTGCTTTATTAACTGGCAATTGTAGAACATCGTAAATCGTCAAGCCATACTTTTGAACAGAAAGAGCCTCACTATTAAATCTTTTTCCATGACATTCCTCACAAATTTGTTCCACATCTCCCATATAGGCTAAGTCGAGTTTGATATACCCTTTCCCTTTGCAGCTAGGGCATGCACCTTTGCCATTATAGCTAAACAGGGATATGCTTTTACCTGAATGATGAGCAAATATACTTCGAACTCTATCAAATACATTAAGATAGGTAAGGGCGTTAGAACGAATACTGCCTCTTATCTGACTCTGATCTAAGATACTTGCTTCAGGATATTTACTTTTAAAAAGGTACCGAATCAAAGTACTCTTACCAGAACCTGCTACTCCGGTTACAACGGTTAATGATTGCTTCGGTATCCTTACCGAGGCCTTAGTGACATTGTGTAAACTGACATTCTCTAGCAAATAATGACTAGAGAATTTTTTCCTTTCTGTATTGATATTTACCTTGTCGGATAACACCCTCCCAGTAACTGTATTTGATTTCAATAATTCTTCATAAGTTCCTTCAAAGGTGATATTTCCACCTCGATCACCCGCACCTTGACCTATCTCAATTACGCGGTCTGCAATTTTTATGATATCTGGATCATGATCAACTAGCACTACCGTGTTTCCCTTGTTTTTTAGTCCCTTAATTATTTTTGAGATTCCATGAATATCTTCTGGATGGAGCCCAATGCTAGGTTCATCAAAAATATATAGAACATCACTAAGGGCACTATTCAGATGTTTGGTCATTTTTATTCTCTGAGATTCTCCTCCAGAAAGTGTTGAAGTCGGTCGATTGAGAGATAAATAGCCTAAGCCAACATCCTCCAAACTTTTTAGTTTTTTAATTAAATCCTCCAAAATTATCTGAACGATAGGAGATTGAATTTTTTTAATGAATACTATTAATTCAGAAACAGGCATCGTTACACAATCTGCTATAGATTTTTCATTAATCTTTGCAGAACGAACTATTTTATTCACTCTAGTTCCTTGACAACTTGGACATTCATTAACTTCTAAAATTTGATTTAATTGCGTACTATATTTATCATTATCTTTTTCAACGAAGTTTTTTGTGATTCTTGAAATAACTCCAATATAAGTTGCAGTCTTTGGCCATTTTTCTGTAGGAGTAATTGGGGGGCTTCCATGATTGTTTAATAGAAGATCCAATTCTGGTTTACTGTAGTCTTTAATTTTTTTATCATTATCAAAATTACCTGATTCTGTATACCTAGTCAGTCGCCAACCACCTGGTTGAAAAGTAGGAAAATCAATTGCTCCATCATTTAAAGACTTATCAAAATCAATCAGTTTGGATATATCAATCTGTTTAATCTCACCTAATCCCTTGCATGTCTCACACATTCCTTGAGGATTATTAAACGAGTATGTCATAGAATATCCAATAAAAGGGGTGGCAATTCTTGAAAACAAGAGTCTTAAGCTTGAATAAATATCTGTTACAGTACCTACTGTTGAGCGAGCGTTCCCACCTATTTTTTTTTGGTTAATTACAATAGAAACTGGTAAATTTTCTATTTTATCGACGATTGGTTGAGGATAATGTGGGAGTAGCTGTTGAATATAGCTGGAATATGTTTCATTTAATAACCTTTGAGATTCAGCAGCTAGAGTATCAAAAACTAAGGAAGACTTACCTGAACCTGAAACACCAGTTACGACACTGATTTGATATTTAGGAAGTTTAAGAGAAATATTTTTTAAATTATTTGTTTTGGCTCCTTCTATTGAAATAAACCTATTCATAATCTCTCAACCTCTCTAATTTAAGCGCATTCAAATATTTTTCCGCTAGGGATTTAAATTGCTCTTTTTCCTCCGTTTCAAAAACTGTATTTGCAACTTGTAAAAGATGAGCGTGTCCACTATCAATTTGAGCTAGTAATTGGTGTCCGTCTTTTGCTAGAAAAGTTAGTAACTCCCGACCATCTTTATCATTTGGCTTCTGTTTAATATAGTTCATTATTTTTAATTCTTTTAATGCCTTTGATAGTTTTGTTCTGCTAGTTCCAAGTAAAATACTGATTTTAGAGGGAAGCATCTCGGACTCTGAATTAAGAAGATTTAAGATATCGTATTGAAGCCAACTAATGGTTTTCGGATTATTTCTAGTCCTTTCTGCGACCAATTCACACTGTAAATCTCTTAGTACATTTTCTAACTGGATCATTTATTTGTCCTCCTCGATATAGTTTCTATATAGAAACTATATCAAAAAAGCAATTAAATACCAAGCGTTAATAGTTAAACAGATATAACTTGTCCATCCTAGGGATTAGTTCGTAGTTTGATTCCTTATATCTGTATCCCCAAAAGCCAAAATCCTTGATTTAACAAGTATTTTGGCTTTTTTACAATCATTATTTTGAAACTTTACTCATCATAAAAATCTAAATCATTTTTCTTTGCTGAAAATTTTAAAGCATATTCAGCATCATCCAAAAATGGTCTGGAAGCAATTTTTACTCTAGTATAATCACAACTATTATTTCTTAGAGCTGATTTAATTACTTTGATACCTATTTCTTCAACAACAACGACACAAAATATATTTAAAGCAAATTGCTTGTTGGGATTCGCAGTTTGTCCTATGTCAAAACCATCTACAATTCCTAAACCTTTCCAACCCAAATCGTCATTTAAAACATCTGTATAAAATAAATTTCAAAAGATATTATAACTCGCAATTATTTTCTGATTGTATACAAAACCCATTTTCCCTTTTCTTTCTCCACTACTTCTCTAAAGCCAATTTCTTTCAAGAGTAATGTTAGTGTGGCAGTTGTTTTATATTCGTCCATATGATAATCAATTTTGTCTTTTTCGGACGATACTATTAAAACACCGTCTTGTGACATTACCCGATAGATTTCTTCAAATCCTTTTTGGGGATTATCCCAGTACATATGCGTTTGGATGGCATAAACTATATTAAAAAAATCCGCCGGGTAATTCATCAACGCGACATCTTGTATTGATAGTTTTACTTTTCCATTATTTATTGCTTTTTTATTCAAATTTGTAGCTGTTTTATAAGATTCTTCAGAAATATCCACTCCGTAAATAGTCCAATTTTTATTTAGTTCAGCTAGGTTTTTAACATTGGAGCCCCCGCCATAACCAATATCTAATACATGAGTAACATCGCTTAGTTCAGTATTACTAATTGTCCACTTACTCAAATCTTCAAAATAGGATGACCATATTTTCGTAGTGATTTCACCAATTATCCCACGCGGATTCGCCGCTTGTTCACTTAAATAATTAATTAAAGGTTTATATAAAATAAAACTCAAACCGATGACACCTCCCAAAATGATTAGGGTTATTTTCTTTCTTTTTGTTATTTTTATCATAATTAAAGTCCTTTCACGGCTCTTTTGTTTTGAAATAATTGCAATCATATTTCAAAACCATTGTATAATAATCCCACCTTACAAGTCAATAACTTTTGAAATTTACTGTTTCATATTTCAAATTAAACGCTTTTATGTTATATTATTACTAATGATAAGATTAGCTTAGGGAAGTGTTTAGGACATGAATAATTATGAAAAAAGAACACTAAAAAAGAAGACTGCAATTATTCAGGCAGCCCTTTCTTTATTTGGAAAACAAGGTTTTTCTGATGTAAGTATTAAAGATATTGCAAGTCTCGCAGATGTTTCGCAAGTGTCTATTTATAATTACTTTGGAAGTAAAGAAGCGCTTGTTGGTGAATGTGCTCGCATTATTATGCAAGATACCATTACTTTAGCGGAAGAGATTTTAGCATCAGAAGGGACATTTACGCAAAAATTAGAGCGGGCTCTCCAGCTCTGTAATGCAGAAATAAATCTGTCTTTAAGTAAATTTATATCGCAAGAAGCGAGTAAAGACGCGCAATTTATCACGCTGTTAGTGAATAATATTAATGCACTTAAAAATGAGATTTATATGAAATATATCGCTATCGGCAAGCAAGAAAAAATTATTGATAGCCGTCTTTCGGATCAATCTATTCAACTTTTTATTGAAGCAATTAATGGTTTAGGTTTCACAGTCCCAGAGGAAGAACTTGAGGAGAAACAAGCGGAGATAGTGCAGTTGTTTTTGTATGGGTTGATT
This sequence comes from Listeria sp. MAN/IMW/UF464, assembly GCF_058683955.1. Taxonomy (NCBI): domain Bacteria; kingdom Bacillati; phylum Bacillota; class Bacilli; order Caryophanales; family Listeriaceae; genus Listeria; species Listeria sp. MAN/IMW/UF464. Next base: position 69,343 of record NZ_JBZWZP010000005.1, on the reverse strand, counting down.
GGGAAATGTAACGAATAAATCAAGCAACGTATTAATTTTCGACAAAATAAAACGTCTGCAATCCATTTTTCAATGTTGATTGCAGACGTTTTTTAACTTATAATTTTTATTATTTCTTCTTCTCAACCAATCTAAAATGTTGCCATGGTAGAATGGTATCAAGTAAATAACGCTCTTCTGGAACAATTCGAGCAACGATATTGGTGTTGCCGGAGTTTTCCATTTCTTGAAGTGCTACTTGCATTTCGCCTTTGTAGCGTTCGTAGCCGTCGTTGTCGATTGTTACATCGCCTTTTGCAATGGTATTTGTGTCATGTGCTGGGAAATCGTATTGTTTGAAATTAACACGCGTCATTGTCGAGCGTAAAACGTACTCGGAAGCATCGCCACGGTTGAAATGTTTTTGTGTTAAGACAATTTCTTTTTCGACATCTGTTGCACCATCTAAAAATTCAACAGCGAGTTGTAATTCATTGCGGTTTAATTCGCTTAAAGCGCGTAATTCGTCTTCTGAAGCAAACATATTACCTACAATGACATCATCAATCAAACCAGTGTTCCAAAGATCTTTTGCTTGAACAGTAATGTCTACTCCGCGATGTTCTTCCATTGTTGGAAGTCCGCCGTCCACAACAAACCAAGGACCAAATTCGCCACTGTTAGAAGAAACAAAAGCAGCTGTACGTAGGTTTAAGTCTTTGAATTGTTTACTTGTACGTAAGAAATGTTCTCTGGAAAGACCAGTATATTTTCTTGGGTAGAAGTTGTGACACCCAATGATATTTCCTACGTTTGCTTGGTAAGATAAAATATTTTCAACGTAACGAGTACCATTACTAATGTTTAATTCAATTTTCAAGTCAGTATCATCAAACGACATTGCGGCTTCTTCTGAACCGGAGAATCCTAAATCAAGACGAAGGCCAGCTAGTCCAAGCTCTTTGAAACGATCTAATTCTTTGTAAGTGATATTTAACGATTCAAATACAGTCGGATCAACATCAGCAATAACATCAAATCCTAGTTCTTTAGCGCGTTTGCAAATTGTTTCTAATTTAGCAAACTCCGCTTCGTCATTAGCAGAAATTAAACATGTGAAAATACGGCTAAAACCATATTTTGCAGCTGTTTCAATATATTCTAATGATTCTTCAAGCGCTACGTGTTGCGGAAATACGGATATTCCTAATTTTCTCATTTAAATCATCCCTTCAAAAGCTTATTTAGAACGGTATAAATCAACAATTTCTTTTGCTAAATCTTTAAAAGTAATAGCATTCATTAAGTGGTCTTGTGCGTGTACTAACAGTAAAGAAACTTCAGCTTTTTCGCCGCGCGCTTCTCCTTGAATTAATGAAGTTTGTGAATGATGCGCTTCAAGTAGTGCCGCTTCTGCATTTTTGATTTGCTCATCTGCAACGTCAAAATCCCCTTTTTTTGCCGCTTCGATAGCTAACATTGCGTCACTCTTGGCGTTACCCCCGTGTACGATTAATTGCATAATTGTTTGTTCTAATTCCATTGTTTACACATCCTTTTCATTTATCAAAACTGTGTCTTTTTCCTCTTCAAGCAGTATCGAACTCGAGGTTATTTATTAATCATTGCTAGTGCATCATTTAGCACTTTTTCGCCGTCCATTGTTCCGTAGTCAATACCATTAATGATTGAAACTGGAATACCCAGCGGATCCAGTACCCGCTTCAAATTCTTCTCTAAAAAACGAACTTGTGGAGCAAGTAAAACTACATCTACATTGCCCTTATACTTATCAAAATCAGCTTCTGCAACTGCAATTACAGTGGCATCTACATGATTATTTTCGATAGCTTCTGTCATTTTTTTTACGAGAAGACTTGTGGACATACCGGCCGAACAAACTAACATGATGTTTTTCATTTAATAAACCTCCTAGTTTGAAAAGCTGCACGTATATATAATATGCAAGATATGTGCCAACTTTTCTTCTTATAAGTTGCTACTGTACGAACTTTCCACTTACACAAGTAAAAAAGCCAAGTGTGTAAGACAATACACACTTGGCAGGTTGTTTTTTCTAGTTAACTTCCACCTGATTAGAGAGCATCATCTGAGTTAAATAAGCAATTTCTGATTGCGGGATGACGATATCATACTCAATTTCAACGTTTTCCATCATTTGTTGCGTAATCTGCATTTCAACCATATGATTTTTAGCAAATTCATTTAAATCCGGGAACTCTCTATCCACCGCGCCCAGTTTGACACGCTCGATAAGGAATGCCAAGTGGAGAATCATGCCGATGTCTACACCAGATTCAAGAATCACATTAAGTTGCAGCTGTAGTTCTGAAATCACTTTTCTTAGGAAATAAACAAGTTGCTCAGCAGAACTCACGGCTTGTAAATTTCCTTCTAATGAGGCGATTAATTTTTCATAAGGTACTTCATCGTTTAAAATTCTGGAAACAATTCCTAAACCGCCTTCTGATAGTACTTCAAGCGCGCTAAAGAATGGAATGTCGCGATATTCAAAAGCAACTGAACCCATAATTGCTAAAATATTATACTCTTCCATCAGTTGATCGATCCGCTCTCTGAAAGCTTCTTTATGCAAGAATTGTAACACGATAATTTCGATTTTCGTTTCGTCGATAATTGGTGCTACGACTTTGCGCAGTTGTTCGGCTACCCCTTCACCAGTAAAACAAGTAAAGATTACAGCATTTTTGACTGGCTTAGCTCGTAAAACATGGGCCTTATATTTATTTTCAAATAATTGCTCACAACTTTGGTAAATATCTTCTAAACCACGACCTAAAGATGCTTTTCGCATTGCTTCAAGTACAACAGGTGTACTGACCATCGTTACTGTTTTCGTGCGGATGCCGAGCTCTTCTGTAAGCATATTTCCAAATGAAGTGAGTGAACCCATATCAGAAAGTATCAACACACCTTTGACAGGATTTAATTTAACGACGGTTTGTTTTAGTTTTTCATACATCGCTTTCACTTCAACTGTTAGAGGCATATCGAGGGCAATTCCGCTTTCAATGCTTAGTAACTCTTGCACGGTTTCAACCATACTTGTTGCAGTGGACCTGCCATGCATCATGACTATTACTTCGACTTGATTTTCCTGAGAAAGTGCTGTATCTACTACTTCCTCTGTCAAAAACATTGTTAAAAATCCGATTTCATCAAAAGGAATTTCAATGCTAAGTTCTTGTTCAATTAAAGCGGATAGGTCAATTGCGACTTGGAATTCTTTTGGATATTTTTTACGAATATTATTTAAATCCGGGTGAATAATATGTTTTTGTTCACGAACACGCTCAATGGTGCTTTGTAAATGTAAGGAAAAAGCGAATTTCATTTTTTCATTATATTTACGATTTAATTTTTCTTCTGCCATTGCGTACACTTTTTCTGTTAATTCCCAAACTGCTGGCGCGATAATTTCTTTGGCTGTTTGGTGGGTTGGTAATTGGACCATATAGTCGTGGAAATATTGATCCACATCGACATAAAGTGCTTCTTCCAACTCACTTTGGTCTTTACCTTCTTTCATTAACTGGTCTGCTTTTTCTTGGATGGCATGGTAAACATCGTGCACATCTTCCACTTCCGCAGAGGCATCGCTCGTATCAACAAATTTAAAAATCGCTTTATTAACATCAATTAAGCGGTTTAATTTCTCTGGTTCATCTTTTAAATGTAGTAGTCCTTTTTGGACATGAATAGGTAAATCATCTTGTTCGATTAGAATATAATTAGCTGTTTTTGTTTTATAATGTAAAAAGGCTTTGGCACACGCTAGTTTTAAATCTCTTTGCAATTGACCAACGTTGGCACTTGCATGATAAAGTAAAAAGGCAATGAGTGCTTTTCGGTGCACGCGAATGGATTGATGTAGCCTGATTGCTTCTTGGTTTAAGAAAAACTCGACTAATTGATAACGTTCTTCTAAGTTTCTTTCAGCAAGTGATGGCAAGGTGATTGTCATCGGAATACGTCTAGTGAACGTTTCTAGTAAAAAGTTATCTGGTGATTCTGTTGTTGCACCAATGATTTGCACTTGCGCATGATGAACGTTAGCGCTTTCCCCAAGTGGTCGAAATTCGCCTTTATCAATGAAAGTGAAGAGCATTTCTTGTCCTTCTGGGGGTAAACGGTGAATTTCATCTAGAAATAAAATCCCGCCATCTGCTTTTTTTAGTAAACCTTCACGAGTTTCTTCTGCTCCCGTGTATGCTCCTTTTATAACACCAAAAATATGACCGAATAAAAGTTGCGGGTTTTGCGCATAATCGGCACAGTTAAAGGATATAAATGGCGCATCAGCTGGAATAGTTTGAGATTCTTTCGCAAATTGGTACATACATTCCGCAAAAAGGGATTTCCCTGTCCCAGTCCGACCTAAAATCAAACTATGAAGTCCATTTGGTGGATAAAGTATTGCTGCTTTTGCTTGTTGTATACTTACTTTCAAACTATCTTCCGACCCAATTAATCTTCCAAATGCGGACTCTTGGAAGCTCCCTGCTACTTCTTCTATTTTAGAAGCAGTTTTTAAAGCCTGATAAAATACTGGTTTCCCAGGAAGTTTGTCTATTCTTTTTTCTTTAAAAAGATCATTTAGATAACGACTAGCGTTTGCTCGGTCCATTTGAAGCAATTCTGCGACATCTGCAGCAGATACTTTTTCTTCTTTTCCATTTAGAAGTTGGAGGACTTCTTCTTTTCTACTAGACATCTACTCTACTCCTTTTTAAAACTCTATGTTTCCATTATACCTTTTTAAATAGCATACTCGCAACGATAAAAATTAAGTAAAAAAAAGTGCGAATGCTTTTCAATCTATCAAGAGAGAAAAACATTCGCGACAGCTTATGATTTTTTAAAATTATTTGGTTTTTTATTAAATTTATTTGGTTTGTTATTCCGTGTTGTTTTAGAGGAGTTAGTAGGTTTTTCTTTACGACTTCCCGCTCCTCCACTTGGTTTTTCGCTTCGGAAAGGTTTTTTCGTTTCATCTTTTTTGCCTTTTTGAACTTGTTTTGGAGGTCTGCTTGCTTTTTTAGCAATTTTATTTTCTGGAACCGCTCCGTCGAGAAGTTTTCCTTGATAAAAACGAACTTGTTTCCCTTTTAGATGATGGATAGTTAAATATTGTTTTAACGTTCTGATTTCACGAGGATTGGCAAAAGTAATTACTGTACCAGTTTTCCCCATCCGTCCTGTACGACCAGAGCGGTGTGTATACTCTTTTTCGCTTGCTGCTAAGTCATAATGGATGACATATGGTAAGTCTTCTATATCTAGCCCACGCGCCGCTACATCTGTCACGATTAAATAAGTTAACGTACCTTTTTTAAAGTCGTCCAAATATTTTTTGCGTTTTTCTTTACGAATTTCACCGTGAATTCCGGCTGCTTTTACTTTATCATAATGTAGTTTTTCTAATAAAATTTCCATACGTGGTTTATCTTTCACAAAAACCAAGCCGCGCATGTCTTTAATATGAGAAATTCGGCGTAAAAGAGTTGCTTTGTCGCGTGACTCCACATCCATGTATAAATGCTCTACGTTTGTTAATTCTTCTGGTTTCGCTGTTACTTCAAGCATCACTGGCGTTTTTTCTGTTTGTAAGAAAAAGGCTTCAGGATTTTCGAGTTTTGTTGCAGATACTAATGTCAATTGACGATCGCGCACAGCACTTTCAACTATTTCTAGAGTACTTTTGAAGTTCTCTTGGCGAAGTAATTGGTCACACTCATCTAAAGTAATCGTTTTAATTTCGTGCATTTTTATTTTCTTTTGTTTGATTAGTTCAAGTGCACGACCTGGAGAGGCTACAATAATTTGTGGTTTTTTCTTTAATTTTTCGATTTGCCGTTTTACATTGGCTCCTCCGATTAAAGAGATTACTGTCAGTTCATCACTTGGTAACCACGAACGGATTACTTCCGTGATTTGCATAACTAATTCATGAGATGGCGCTAAAACAAGCCATTGTGTTTTTGGAATTGCTTCTATTTTTTCAAGGGTTGGCAGTGCATAAGCGACTGTTTTCCCCGTTCCAGTTGGTGATACTGCGAGTACATCCGCGCCGTCTTTGATTGGTTGGTACATCGCACTTTGAATCTCAGTTGGCGTTTCATAACCATGTTCTTTCCATTTTTCCGCCCAAAAGCTTGGGATATTTGATTCTGTCATGACCCGACTCCTTTATTAGTTCTTCTCTGTATCATACCATGCTTACTGCAAGTCTGCACTTTTATTTAGAATTTTTGTTGCTAGAAAAATGTAAATAAGAGCCATCAAAAGATTAAAACCCATCTGGATAAAATTAAAATGAACACTTGAAAAAAGAGAATAATAAAAATGGATTTCTGAGCTACTTTTAGGTAAAAAATCTGTGCCGATAGATATTTGAATTGCATTAATCAGGACAAAGTAGATTAACGTGCCAATAAAACCAACGCGGAAACCATTGACTGGCACCATACTCAAAGCTGTTGCTAAAAAAAGGGTACAGACGAAAGAAAAAGTATTAAGTCCTATCGCTAAAAAAGTCTCAAAAATGATATTTAGTATTACTGAAAAAGACATCTCCGCGCCGCCAATTATCGCCAAGCTAATTATAATCACAATAACCCCCGCCGTTAGAATAGCTGTTTCTATTAAGACGATGATTAATTTGTTCAATAGTATTTTCCAAATAGGTGTTTCTGTTTGAAAAAACAAATAACGGTTTTCATCGTAAATTCCAGATCGAGCTGCTGCCAAAAATAAAAGTAACCAAATGAGTAACCAACTAGCACCAACAATGCCTATTAAAGCTATGAAAACACCATCGCCGGACCCAAATACAGCTCCATCTATATCTGACTCCATTACAAGCGGCTCTGATAAGCCATTTCCTAATTTAGAAAAAAGACCAATAAGTAAACAAATCAGCCAACCAACAAAAGTAGCAAAAAATATGTAACGATGCGCATTCCATTCTAATTTCCAGTGTGCTTTAAGCATGTCCAAATACCTCCCGATAGTAATCCACCACTGATTTCCCGTTTTCTTCCCGAAGTGTTTCTGTGTCTATTTGCTCGATTATTTTGCCTCGTTTCAAGAAGATAATTTCATCAAACATCATTTCCATATCTTGAATTAAGTGTGTTGTGACAACAAGTGTGGCATCTTCTTTAAGAAACGTCGCGATGCTTTTAATTAGGTCATCACGTGAAATCAAATCAATTTCTGAAAATGGCTCATCCAGCAAATAAAGGTCTACATCTCGGCATAAAATAAGTGCCAGCATTACTTTTGCAGCATTACCTTTGGATAAGTATTTGGTATTTTCTTTTACGTTGATTCCAAATGAATGAATCATTTGTTTTGCTTTTTCTTGGTCAAAATCCGGAAAAAAACTGCGATAAATTTGAAAATAATCGCGGATAACCATATTGGGTAGAAAATCTTCACTTGGCAGATAGGCGATTCTGCTGTGTTCAGCTAGGTTTATTGTCCCAGATGTTGGTTTAAGTAGACCTGACATTGCATTTAACAAAGTAGTTTTTCCCGCGCCATTAGGTCCAAGAAGGCCGATGATTTTCCCTTTTTGAAGAGAAAGGTTAATATCATTTAATGGTTTTCTTTTTCGATATTTTTTCGTTAATCCCGTAATTGTAATCAGGTTTTCATTCATGGTTGCGGCTCCTTTTTATTAGTAATTCTATTGCTGCTTGGTCATCTAAACCGATGCTCCTCGCTTCTTCCAAAAACCGTTCTGTAATTGCATCTGCTAACTCTTTTTTTAATTGGTCGAAAAGTACTTTGTCGGAAGTGACGAATGATCCCATCCCTCGTTTTGCATAAATATAGCCCGCTCGTTCTAATTCTTGATAGGCGCGACTAACGGTATTAGGATTTACTGCAAGCTTTACGCCCATTTCCCGAACAGAAGGCAACTTATCTTCACCCTTCCATTCACCTGTAATCATTTGTTTTTTCATCCAGTCAGAGATTTGACTATAGATTGGTTTATCTGCATGAAAAGTCGGATTCATTGTTACCTCCTTTTTAAACGGAACTAGTGTATTAAGTAAATAGTACACTTGAATTTCATTTATTGTCAAGCACAAAAAAACTAGGAATCAGCATGGTAGCTTTTTCCTAGTTCTTCAAAATTATTTTTCTGCGTCAAACCAAATATCGTTTTGGTGCCGTAGTTCGTTTGAAACACGTAATACTTTTAAGCTTAAATCGGCTAAGTATTCGTATGTATCTCGGTCACCTTGTTTGATAATTCTTGCAAACTCTGCTGCTTCAAATTGCATATCATTAGCAACAACTGGGCCAGCCAGCTTTGTTTCTTCTTTTGTCGCATTATCATAAAAAGTAATTTTTTCAATTCCTGTCAGCGGATCGACAATTAGTGTTCCTTTTTGACCGTAGATTTCACTTGGTAAGAAGGATTGTGAATTTTTTCCTTGAATGATAGTGATATTGAAGGATGGATATTCAAGAATGATTGGTCCAAGTCCGTCTACACCAGTTGGTAATTTCGTTGCAAAATAAGTTGCTTTAATGGGTTCACCGAATAGTGTAATCGCTGAATATAATGGATAGACACCTAAGTCAACGATTGATCCGCCAGAGAATTTCAACGAGAAAATATTTGGTTCTTCTCCGTTTAAAACTTGATCGTATCTGGAAGAATATTTCATATAAGCAAGTGTTGCGCCGTGAATTGTGCCAACTTTTTCGATATTTTCTTGTAATCGTTTGAAGTTTGGTTCTTGAATGTGGCGTGCTGCTTCAAATAAAAAGACATTATTTTCACGAGCAATTTGGTGCGCATGCTCTAATTCTGCTACGGTAGAAAAAATCGGTTTTTCTACAATAACATGCTTTTTATTTTTCAGTAAGCTCACTGCATGCTGATAATGAAGCGCATTGGGAGAAGCAATGTAGACAGCATCAAGCGCATCTGATTTCCCCATTTCTTCAATATCTGTGAAATAAGTCAACTCGCCGTATTTTTCTCCAAATGCGCGTGCTTTTTCTTCTGTTCTTGAATAAACAGCAGTTAAATTCCATTCGCCTGAATTAATCGCGCCTTCAATAAAAGAATCAGTAATCCAGTTCGTTCCCATAATTCCTAGTTTCATTAGCCAACAGCTCCTTTAATTTTATCTTAAGTATACCTTAAAATAAGGAAAAAAGCGTACTAACTGTTTGAAACAGATGGACCACTGATTCTAGTTGTATAGATTATTTCATTTTCAGCTTTTTCACCCTCGAGAAGTTCGACAAGTTTATCCGCAGCCACTGCTCCCCATTTGTACTTCGAGTATTCGATAGTAGCTAGGCGCGGCACTAAATATTCGCTAATATCCGTATTATCAAAGCCAATAATTCGGACGTCTTTGCCAATTTCTAAATCCGTCCCCGCAAAATAACGATACATCCCAATTGCCATATTATCATTTAAAGCAAAGACGGAAACAGGTGCTTTCCAGTTTTCGGCAATAATTGCGGCTGCTTTTTCGCCACTCTCTTCGGAAAAATCGCCTTCAATAATATGCACTTTTTTATCATTCGAACGAGCCAGTTCTTGCTTTGCTGTTTCTAGGCGAACCCTTGCATCATAAGAATCTTCTGGACCTGTAATTACATAAAAGTCTCCTTTGAAATTAGTAGATAAATAATCAATCGCAAGTGTTGCACCACCCTTATTATCTAGCAAGACTTGGCACACATTCTCATGAGTAAGTTCGCGGTCAAGCACAACTAATTTATGACCACGATTTGCATAATTAATGATTTCACTCGACGGGAAATTCGCATCTAAAATAATAGCGCCATCAATCATTTTCTCGGGTAAAAATCGGTGTGTTTTCGTACCACTGCAAGCAATTAGTTCATATCCATGTTTGTATAGCGTTTTCGTTAAACCTTCAAGTAAAGTCCCGTAAAAAATCCCGCCGTAATTCGTTAAATAGACGCCGATAATTTTTGTTTCTCTTGTTTTTAACGTTCGTGCTGCCATATTGGGAATATAATTCAATTCATTTGCGATGGTCATAATTCGTTTTCGCGTTTTTTCTGTTACTTTCGGGCTGCCATTAAGCGCGTAGGATACTGTTGAAATGGAAACCCCTGCCTTTTTCGCGATATCTTTAATTCCTACCACGTGAATCGCATCCTTTTCTGTTTTCTTTTATTATACACAAAACAACCTTAGAGACGGTTATTTTTTTGAAATTTAATCGTGATTTGTGAACATTTTGTCGTTAAATTCTTTTTCGGTAAAATGAGTGCGCCAGTTCGGTACAAATTCGCTCCATTTTCAACTGGTTGTTTTTCACCATTCACGACAATAGAACCCTCATCCGCACTTTCGAAAGTAAGATCAAGCGGATAATTATCTAGTTCAATATGACATTCTAATCCATCTAATTCTTCAGGCAAAATCGGATCAAAAATAAGCGCATCTTCCGTTTGACGAATACCAAGAACAGAACTTATTAATTGATGCAAATAGATTCCTGGGCCGCTAGAATAAATCCGCCAACCGCCTTTCACCGGAATACTGCCTTCTTTCACACGACTAAACTCATTTTGCGCCTGATAGCGATCTAAAAATGCTGCATCAGAACTACTGAAATAAGTATTACTTTGACGAAGTGCCGCATTTGGGACAACTTCTTTAATATTGATTGGATTAATAACATCAAGCATATGCCAAGCGGATTTATCACCAATTTTTGCTAAAGCTTCAATATAACGAATATGCGCATGCACGTATTGCAAACCAACTTCTCGGCCAAAATTGGCTGCTTGCTCTGCCCGTTTAAAATGAGTACTTACACCACCAGCATAATGCGCTGGCTCGCTCATTAATCTTACGCCATCTGGATGAAGTAAATGCTCACCAATAATTTCAAAATTACGACTGGCTTGCTTTTTATCGACTAATTCAGAAATTACACTTCTCGTCAGTGGTATTAAGCGATATTTAATATTCGTTTCTTTGTCTTCTGGGTGAATCATCCATACAGGTGCTTTTCCTTCTTCTAAATATAGGAAACCTGGAATAACATCGGTATCATTTGTCATATATTTCGCAAAGTCCGCTTGAACATTTTTTGCTAATGTTTCGTATTTCTCACCTACTGGTAAAAATGCGGCTAAACGTTTAAATGTTTGATAAGTAAGCGCGACCGTCCAGCTGGATACCATGTTTTTCTTAAGCTGGGCATTAGCTGGTTGAAGTGTGTCATCCCAGTCACCATCGCCGTAATTAGAAAGAGCCGTTCCTTTCATAAAGCGTGCTTCGATCGTTTTCACTGCGAGTTCAATGTGTTCAAGAAGAGTTCCTTGCTCTTTCGTAAAGGTTTTCGATTCGCGGTCAACAAAAGGAATAGCTTCTTCTAAAATCCCTGTATCCCCGCTCATTTCCAAGTAATCACCAATAATTTTCAGTGGCCAAACAATAACATCGCCGTGGCTTTCTTCTTGCTGAATCGATGTATATTTATCAAACATAAACCACTGTGGCCAATCACCAGTATCTTGATATTGATGAGAAAAAATGGTCAACACTAGCTTACGTAAAACAGCCTTATTGCCCGTTGCAAGGAAAAATTCAAATGGACCTTGACTCACATCACGCGTACCCCAAGCCGCTCCGCTGTACTGCTCTAACCCATGAGGTGAAGCATAGTGGACCAACATTTGATGCGCATACCAATAAACCGTTAAATTCAGTTTCTCCGCTGTTGTACTTTGATGATTTAAATGGAACTGAGCAGTTAATTCGTCATAGCTAGCGCGAATTACTTTGTTGTTTGCTTCTAAATCCTCCGTTGGTTTCGAAAATTCATCGCTGAGTTTTGCTTGAACATGGAAAGTAGCTTTATCACTTGGTTCAAAAACAAACACATCCAAACCTGCTGTTCCCACGTAATCTTTCGCAAAATAACGTTCGTCAGTCAGTTCATTATAAGTTCCATCTACGCGGAATTGAAGTGCCGGATAGGTTTCTAAAATCGGCGAGTCTTCTGCTGGGAAATAAGTGACGATTCCGTCTTTAATTTCTTTTTTCACGGTAGTATCATATTCATTTGTTCCCATAGTTACTTGATTTGTTAAGACTAATTTATATGAATGACCTTTTTCCGAATGAACGGTGACGAATGCCTCTTTACTATCAGCAGTTAAGGTGGTTTGTACCGTGATTAGGTCGCCGTTCCACTGATAATACCAAGTTGAGTAATTCGTACTAGTTTCCCAGACAGACGGTACTCCGAGTAGTCGAAGTTCGGAATCTAATTCGATATAAATTCTTAATCCGCTTGTTTGAAGAATATTGAGCGGATTACGCGCGTGGCTATTCCATTTGTTCATATTCGTATTTCCAGCAACTAATTGTGATAAAAATGCCCCGTACATGTACGTTGTTGCTGAAAGAGTCGCTTCTGGATTTAACACATCGACTTTATCAAGCAAAATACTGCCATGAGGGCGTTCTAATTCTGCTTCTTTTTCGCGCATCACAACATGTGCATAGTTTGGTGTGAAAAAGGAAAGCAGTGCGCCGTTTTGTTGCTCTTCTTGAATCCGGTCTGGGAATTTCTCTTGAAGCCAGCTGTCAGAAATTGTTTCGCCGGTAATTGGTGTTCCTATATGTTTGTTTAATATGGCTTTAGTACTTGGTTGATAAGGTTGCTCTGAAATATTACTTTTTAGTTCCGCTAAATTTTCGATTGGTGCTCCAGATGCTTTTGGTTGATTTTCTGTTGCGTACCCGTAAAAGATTGTTTCACCGTGATTAGTAAATAGCTCTGTTTGTAAGGAGATTTGAGCGAATTCATATTGGTAGACTCGGCTTGGCAATGATTTTTCCTTAAGGTTAGCTAGTTCGCTAGTCAGTTTATAATTAGTCCCATAAATATCAAAACCATCTGTTGCATACCCTACAATTTTCGTTAATGCTCCAATTTGAACTGCTGGAAAACGCTCATTTTGTGGTTGATTTTGGTGGGCTTGAACCGTAAAACCAGTCGCGCCTTCTGTCACATGATAATCAATATATTGCGACATATAAGCTTCATTTGTTCTCACTGCCGCTTGTTCTGCAAGCCCCAAGTCTTGTAAGTAAACAAGATCAAACTCAAGATCACCATCCACTGTGACATCATAAAACCAACCGCGCGTATGAAAATGCATTTGCACGCTATAACGAAATGGTCCAACTACACCGCGATACTCCACGCCGTTTTCATTAAAACCAACTTCAGCATCTCTGCTAAGTAGTGGATAAATTTCTATTTTATCTCCTACATGCGCGCGTACATATATTTGCGATAAGCGATTTTCTAATGGATTTTGAATCACTTGATTTAGCATAATATCTTTTAATTTTAGCCAAGCAAGCTCCCCGCTCGGATAAAATGCGGCTGATAAATCCGCTTTTTTAATTTCTTTTAACATTGTCACACATATCCACCCACTTCCACTTCAAAAACGTCTACATCTTCACTACTAGTCCCAACAAAAACACGATGAAGTCCCGGTTCTTGCACTTTTTCAAGTTGATGGTTATAGAATGAAAATGCCTCGCTTGTTAATTCAAATGTAACTGTTTTTTCTTCGCCAGCTTGAAGCGCCACTTTTTCAAAAGCTTTTAATTCTTTGACAGGCCGTGAAATGCTCGCTGTCACATCTTGTAAATACACTTGGATTACTTCTTTCCCAGCAATATCACTAATATTTTTAATGGTTACTTCTACATGTAGTGATTCTCCTAGATTTAGTTCTTTCGGAAGACTGCTTGTTTTTAACTCGAATTCGCTATAACTTTTTCCGTAACCAAATGGATAAAATGGTTCATTTGGAATATCAAGATAATGCGACACATAGCGTTCGCCTTTATTTTCCGGTGTTTGTGGTCGTCCAGTGCGTAAATGATTGTAATAAACCGGAATTTGACCAGTTGTTTGCGGGAATGACATGGATAATTTCCCGGAAGGATTACTTGCACCACTTAATAAATCTGCAGTGACACGGCCAGCTTCTGTTCCTGGGAACCATAATTCAAGAAGAGCATCACTAGATTCTGCTAACTCTTTCACTTCAAGCGGTCTACCATTAAATAATGTAATAACAACTGGTTTTCCTAGTGTTTGAACGAATTTCGCTAATTGATATTGTGCTTCTGGTAAACGAATAGTAGCAAGACTTCCTGCTTCCCCGCCCCATTCATTTTTTTCACCTAGCGCAAGTACGACAACATCCATATTCTCTACTGCCGCTTTCACTGCCACTTTGTCTTCTTCCGACAATTCAGTGTACTCCGTTGAAACAACCTCGACTGTTTCAAATACTTCACGTAAACCTGTTTCAACATTGATGCCATCTTTTTCTTCGCCGTATACATTCCAACCACCGAGAATATCAGGTGATGTTGCAAGCGGACCAACTAAGGCAATTTTTGCTTCTTTAGCCAGTGGAAGTAATTGGTTTTTGTTTTCTAATAACACAGCGGATTCAACGCCTGCTGCCCGAGCTTTCCCACGACTTTCAACGGTTAAAATGTCTTTTGTGCGGTCGTTATTTTTTAATCCGCGATATGGATCTTCAAATAGTCCTAAATCATTTTTTAAATTTAACATCCGAAGTACTGCTTCATCTAAAAGGTTCTCGGATAATTTGCCTTCTTCAATTAAACCTTTTAATTCATGGATATAACAAGTCGTCATCATTTCTAAATCAACGCCTGCTTCCATCGAAAACTGTGCAGCTTCTTTAGGATTTCTTGCTGTTCCGTGATTAATTACTTCGGCAACAGCGCCCCAGTCAGAAATAAGTACACCGTCAAACTCCATTTCGCCTCGTAGCACATCTCGGTTCAGCCATTTGTTCATTGTTGCTGGAATCCCGTCCACTACGTTAAAAGCAGTCATGACTAATTTAGCTCCAGCTTGTATCGCCGCATTGTAAGCAGGTAAATAATTTTGATATAATTCGCGCGTAGACATATTAACTGTGTTGTATTCCAACCCAGCCTCCGCAGCCCCGTATGCAGCAAAATGTTTGACACATGCCGCCATCTGCTCCAAGTTTTCATTTAGTTTACTCGCATCACCTTGGTAACCATCTACCATTGCTTTCCCAAGTTCACTATTTAAAAATGGATCCTCACCAGTTGATTCCATCACACGTCCCCACCGAGGGTCACGTACTAAATCAAGCATTGGTGAAAAAGTGACATGATGCCCATCTGCAGTTGCTTCGAGCGCCGAAACTTCTGCCATCACTCGAACTGTCTCCCGGTCAAAAGAACAACCAAGTGCAAGTGGAATAGGAAAAACCGTTTTATAACCATGTATGACATCCGCCATAAAAACAAGCGGAATTCCTAAGCGATTCGTTTTTAAATAAGATTCTTGAATACCAATCATATCAAGCGCCGAACTTGATCCAAGCACCGAACCCGCATTTTCAGTATGCGCATCCGTTAATTTCATTTCTTGAAGAAGTGGCCCTGTTAGTTCTGCATTTTTGTTTGTACCTTTAAAAAGAAAAGGCGAAAGTTGAAGACATTGAGCGATTTTTTCATCTAAGGTCATTTGACTAACTAATTCTTGTACTTTTTCTTGTTTCATAGGAACCTCCTGCACACATTTTTCGAAACGTTTCTATTCAAATATAACAACAGTATAAGCGCTTTCTTTTCTTTAGTCAACCAAAAACGACATTCACATGGTGAAACGGTCCTATTTTTCAGTTCTTTCTATAGTATCTCGTTTTTTAGAATTTTAATCTTTTAAATTTTTCCAATAGCAAAAGCATTGATATACAACGCTCTAGATAGATAAACTAAAAATAAAATAGCAATTCACTTGAAACCGATTACATAATATACTATAATAACCTTGTCGAAACGTTTCTATGAAATATTGTGTATGTGAATTGATTTTCACAATTTGCTTCATCCCGTACGGCGCGTAAGTTCTGTACAACAGTTTTTATTCTTTAACAGCTTTTAGTTAGTCAAGTTGCTTTGAAAAAAACAAAAAATGGAGGAAAAATCATGAAGAAAAAGATGTTTGTCGTTTTAGCTTTAGTGTTGTCGCTTAGTTTAGTATTAATGGCGTGTGGTGGGTCAAAGGATGATGCAAATTCCAGCGATTCTAAAGTATTAAATGTTTGGGCTATGGGCGATGAAGCCAAGTCATTAAAAGAACTCGCACAAAAATTCACGAAAGATACTGGCATCGAAGTTAAAGTTCAAGTTATTCCTTGGGCAAATGCACATGATAAATTACTTACAGCCGTTGCTTCAAAATCTGGCCCCGATGTAGTCCAAATGGGAACTACTTGGATGCCTGAATTTGTCGAAGCTGGCGCACTACTTGATATTACAAAAGATGTCGAAAAAAGTAAAAATATGAATTCTGATCTATTTTTCCCAGGTTCAGTAAAAACTACTCAATTTGATGGCAAAACTTACGGTGTTCCGTGGTATGCAGAAACTCGCGTATTATTCTACCGTACCGATTTACTGAAAAAAGTTGGTTATAATGAAGCTCCAAAAACATGGGATGAACTATCTGACGCTGCACTTAAACTTTCTAAACGCGGCAAAGATATGTACGGCTTTGCAATTGATCCAAACGAACAAACTACTGGTTTCATTTTCGGACGTCAAAATGGCTCCCCTCTTTTCGATAAAGACGGTACTCCAGTATTCAATAAAAAACCTTTCGTAGACACTGTTACTTATTTAGATAGTTTCATTAAAAATGGTTCCGCACCAGACACTGATCTTGGTTTAGATGCGTCTCAAAGCTTTGGTGGCGACGGAATTGTACCAATGTTCATGAGTGGCCCTTGGATGGTTAATACACTGAAAGACACTGCCCCTGACATTGACGGAAAATGGGCAACTGCTGTACTACCTAAAAAAGAAAATAACGAATCAAGCTTAGGTGGCGCTAACCTTTCCATTTTCAAATATAGTAATAAAAAAGATGATGCGCTTAAATTCATGGACTATATGAGTCAACCTGACGTGCAATTATCTTGGTTAAAAGATACAAACTCGATGCCAGCACGTATGGATGCTTGGGAAGACGATATGCTGAAAAACGACCCTTACTACAAAGTCTTTGGCGAACAAATGAAAACTGCAGAACCAATGCCACTTATCCCACAATTTGAAGAAATTGCTCAATTATACGGAAAATCTTGGGAACAAATTTACCGTGGCGGGGCAGATGTACAAACACAAATGGATACTTTCAACGATCAAGTAGAAGCACTTCTTAAAAAATAACGAATAAAAAGGGCAAATGATTTATTCTGCCATTTGCCCTTTTAGAATGGACTGGATGTTATGAAACAATTTTTAAATAAAAACACACCCTATTTGTTTATATCGCCAGCACTGTTTTTACTTCTTCTGTTTTCCCTACTTCCGATTTTGCTTGCTTTTGTCATTAGTTTTACGGACATTGATTTAGTCGGGCTTGCCGATTACTCTAAAATTAACTTTGTTGGTGTGGACAATTACGTCAATATTATGCAAGACCCGGTATTTTTAAAATCTATTTTTAACACGCTTTTCTATGTAGTTATTGGCGTTCCACTGGTTATCGTTTGCTCGCTTGGTATTGCGCTTATGATTAACTTTTCGCAAGCAAAGATTTTCCAATTTTTCCGGTTAATTTTCTATACTCCTTCAATTACAAACGTTGTCGCTGTAGCCGTTGTTTGGAGTTACTTATATAATCCGCGCTTTGGTTTACTTAACTATTTGCTTTCGTTTTTAGACTTAGGACCAGTTCCATGGTTACAAGACCCTACTATTGCGAAACTATCACTGATTATCCTAGCTGTTTGGCGAGCAATCGGTGTAAATATGATTATTTTCTTAGCCGCACTTCAAGGCATTCCACGTGAATATTACGAAGCAGCCTCACTTGACGGAGCAAATAGCCGCCAACAACTATTTAAAATTACTGTTCCAATGCTTCGTTTCGCGATTTTCTTTGTAACAGTTACAACGATGATTGGTTGGTTACAATTCTTCGAGGAGCCGTTTGTTATGACAGAAGGTGGACCACTTGATAGTACGAACTCTGTTGCCCTCTTTATATATCAAAACGGTTTCCAATTAAGTAAATTTGGTTATGCCGCTGCTGGATCGTTTATCTTGTTTATCGCGATTATTATTATCACGATTATTCAATTCCGAATTCAGCGCAAAAATAATGACGGGGATATTTAAGAGAGGAGTGTTTATAAATGAATCAATATAGACAAAAGTCGCGCGGCGCTCAAATTGCCGTAATTACAATTTTAACAGTTGGCGGATTCTTTATGATTTTACCGTTCATTTGGATGGTTCTCTCCTCTTTGAAAACGGATGCTGAAATTTTAAAAATCCCACCTACTATTTGGCCAGAAACTTTTACACTAGATAATTTCACCAAACTATTTACTGAAATGGACTTTGCTATTTACTTAAAAAATACGTTAATCATTGTATTCTTCTCGTTTTTCGGTTTATTTTTAAATGCGATGGCGGGTTACGGCTTTGCTAAATTTAAATTTAAAGGGAAAAACAAGTTATTTTATCTTGTTCTTGCTACGATGATGATTCCAGGACAAGTAACAATGATTCCGGTTTACTTGCTGCTTAATGCGGCTGGATTAACGAATACGATGACAGGTATTGTGCTTCCAGGGCTTGTTGGCGCATTCGGGATTTTCTTATTCCGTCAATTTATGTCCACCATATCCGATGATTTACTCGAAGCAGCAAGACTTGATGGTGCTAGTGAATTTTATATTTTCTGGCGGATAGTTATTCCGATTTCCCGCCCTGTGCTTGCGGTACAAGGTATTCTTACATTCATCGCCGGTTGGAACTCCTTCTTATGGCCGTTAATCATTGCCAACGACGAAAAATTCTATACCCTATCAGTCGGTCTTCAATTATTAAAAGGACAATATGGCAGCAACTATGCTTTACAAATGGCCGGAGCAACTTTCATGGTCATTCCAATCATCTTGATTTTCATGACATTCCAAAAGTACATTTTAAAAGGATTCAATGTTTCAGGAATGAAATAATTGGTCCAAAAAGAGCTTACCCTGTTTAGGATAAGCTCTTTTTTATTATGGTAAAAATGTTTCTCCCATCAAGTAAAAGTCTACTTCACGCGCTGCTTCTCTTCCTTCTGCAATCGCGGTTACAACTAAACTTTGACCGTGACGTGCATCCCCGCAAGCGAACACGCCCTCTTCACTAGTGCGGTAAAATCCTTTAGCAGCGTCAATTGTATGGCGCTCTGTTTTTCCTACACCGAAATTAGTAAATATATCTTCTGTCGTACCAGCAAAACCAATAGCAATTAAAACCATATCTACTTCAAAATATTTCTCGCTACCTTCTACTGGTGTATATTGTCTCGTCTCTTTATCTTCTGTAACTTCTACCGTGTGAAGCCCAACAAGATTTCCTGCTGCATCTTTTTCGAAAGAAGTAGTATTGATGAGATACTCACGTGGATCTCTGCCGTACACTGCTTCTGCTTCTTCATGCGCATAATCCATTTTGAAAACACGTGGATATTGCGGCCATGGATTTTCACCATTTCTTAATTCGGGTAATTTATCTTGAATACCGAATTGATAAATACTTTTAGCGCCTTGTCTAAGCGCAGTTGCCACACAGTCAGCCCCTGTATCCCCGCCACCAATAATAACAACATTTTTATCTTTAGCAGAAAGTGTTTGAACTCCGCCATTATCTAAATTATCGCGCGTGCTTTGTGTCAAATACGGAACGGCGAAGTGAATCCCAGCCGCATCACGTCCAGCAAGCGGTATATCTCGTGCATTACCAGCCCCAGTCGCAAGAACAATCGAATCATATTCAGCGCGCAGTTCAGCAAAAGTAACATCTGTACCTGCTGCAACACCTGTTACAAATTCAATTCCTTCTTCCGCCATCAAGTTCACTCGGCGTGTCACTTGTTCTTTTTCTAGTTTCATAGTTGGAATACCATACATCAATAAGCCACCAATTCGATCACTTTTCTCGATGACTGTCACACTATGACCAGCTTTATTTAATTGATCTGCACAAGCAAGTCCAGCTGGTCCAGAGCCAATCACAGCAATACGTTTGCCGGTACGTTTCTTAGGAGGTTGAGGTTTAATCCAACCTTCCTCAAAACCGCGATCAATAATTGCTTTTTCAATTGATTTAATGCCGACAGCAGGTTCAGAAATAGCTACCGTACAACCACCCTCACACGGGGCCGGACAAATTCGACCAGTAAACTCTGGAAAATTATTTGTTTTTAGAAGCAGTTGTAACGCTTCATACCAGTCACCCCGATAAACGGCATCGTTCCACTCGGGAATTAAATTATGCAACGGACAGCCTGACACACCATTTTTAATTTCCATTCCTACACTACAAAATGGCACACCACAATCCATACAGCGAGCGGCTTGTAAAGTTAAATCTGCTACCGGCATCGGTAAACTATATTCATTCCAGTCACGCGTCCGACTTTTCGGATCACGTCCTGGCGAAGGAATTCGGTCATATTCCATAAATCCAGTTGCTTTTCCCATGCTTTCACTCCTCTCTATTTCGCCACTCCGGCAATTAATTTTCCGTCTTTATGTTCATAAAAAGCTTGTAATTCTGCTTCATCATGTGTTTTTCCAGTTTGTTCTAGTGAAGTTATTCTTGTTAACATCATTTCATATTCATTCGGGATAACGAAAATAAAATTCGCTTTTTCATCTTCCCAGTTGCTAAGAATTTCTTGTGCAAACTCGCTTCGAGTAAGGTTAGCATGTTGCTCGATTAACTGTTTTAGTTTAGCTAATTCTGGTGCAGATAACGTAGACCTACTGTTAACAAGTTCATGGTTGATTTTTGTAGTTGTTTCTTGGCTGTTTTTCGTGTAAATGTATGCAACTCCACCAGACATCCCAGCTGCAAAGTTCTCGCCGATTTCTCCGAGAATAACTACCGTCCCGCCAGTCATATATTCACAACCATTATCGCCAATGCCTTCCACTACAGCTGTTGCACCACTATTACGAACGGCAAACCGTGCACCTGCTTTTCCGTGCATATACGCATGCCCTCCCGTTGCCCCGTATAGCGTTACATTTCCAACAATTGCGGAGTCATGAGCTTTAATTGGTGTTCTATGATCTGGACTTACAATTAATTTACCGCCAGAAAGTCCTTTTCCGAAGTAGTCATTAGCGTCACCATGAATTCGAAGCGTCATGCCAAGTGGAGTATAAGCGCCAAAGCTTTGACCTGCTGATCCGACAAAATCAA
Organism: Listeria sp. MAN/IMW/UF464; assembly: GCF_058683955.1. Classification (NCBI taxonomy): domain Bacteria; kingdom Bacillati; phylum Bacillota; class Bacilli; order Caryophanales; family Listeriaceae; genus Listeria; species Listeria sp. MAN/IMW/UF464. Next base: position 47,973 of record NZ_JBZWZP010000005.1, on the reverse strand, counting down.
GTGAAATGGTATCTTCAGGTAACCCTACCGCACCATATTTTTTACTTATAAAGGAGCCAGCAATCGTACCAATTGCGCGGTCAACGTTTCGTACTGCGAAAGTTCCAGTTACCTTTTCACCGTTTTCGAGTGCCGGTTTAATTAATGGAACAATTTCTCGCATATCTAGCGTTTGATCGATTTTGTGGTCTTGCTGTTTCGTACAGTATTGGACTTGATTTTTATAAAAGTCATCGCTGTAAAGCATATTCGAAAAGTCGATATATTTCGCTTTCCAGTGCGCTTCTTTTTTCTCATGGGTTGTTAAAAACTCTTTATGACCAATAATTTCTGTTAGACTTCTAAATCCAAGCTCAGCCATCATTTCGCGCATTTCTGCAACAATAAAATGGAAAAAGTTAACCACATAATCTGCTGAACCATTGAATTTTTTACGAAGCTCAGGATTTTGCGTTGCTACCCCAACTGGACATGTATCTAAATGACAAACACGCATCATAACACAGCCTAGCGTTACAAGTGGCGCAGTTGCGAATCCAAATTCTTCTGCACCAAGCATAGCAGCAACTAAAACGTCTTTCCCGGTCATTAGTTTTCCGTCTGTTTCAACGACAACTTTATTTCTCAAACCGTTCAGCAGTAATGTTTGGTGAGTTTCAGCTAAACCGATTTCCCACGGCACACCTGCATGACGGATACTTGTTCTTGCCGCTGCCCCGGTCCCGCCTTCATAGCCACTTACTAAGATGACATCGGCATTTCCTTTAGCAACCCCAGCAGCAATCGTTCCAATTCCCGTTTTCGAAACTAATTTTACGTTTACGCGCGCATTTTGGTTAGCGTTTTTTAAGTCGAAAATTAGTTGCGATAAATCTTCAATTGAATAAATATCATGATGCGGTGGTGGTGAAATGAGGCCAACTCCTGTTGTTGAACCACGTGTTTTGGAAATCCATGGATAAACTTTTTTCCCAGGTAAATGTCCGCCTTCACCAGGTTTTGCCCCTTGAGCCATCTTGATTTGGAGTTCCTCTGCATTGACCAAATAATGACTTGTTACGCCAAAACGTCCAGAAGCGATTTGTTTTATAGCACTTCTACGCCAATCTCCATTTTCATCTGGCGTAAAGCGGTTCGGGTTTTCGCCGCCTTCTCCACTATTACTTTTGCCGCCAATACGGTTCATCGCGATAGCAAGTGCCTCATGAGCTTCTTGACTAATCGAACCATAAGACATCGCGCCAGACTTAAATCGCTTGAAAATCGACTCCGCAGGCTCTACCTCATCTAAAGGAATCGGCTTGCGGTCGCTTGTAAATGTTAATAACCCTCTTAAAAAGGCATTACTTTGATTTTGCATTAAATCCGAATATAAATTATATGTTTCTCGGTCATTTTCACGTGTAGCTTGTTGTAAAGAATGGATTGCAAGTGGATTATATACGTGATATTCTCCATTTGAACGCCACTGATACTCTCCGCCTGTATTAAGCGTGAAACTTTGGTAGCCAATATCATGATAGGCTTCACGGTGGCGCAACCAAGCTTCTTGAGCGATAACTTCTAGTGGAATCCCACCAATTTGTGAGGCGGTACCTGGAAAATAATTATTAATTACTTCGTCGCCAATTCCGATTGCTTCAAAAATCTGTGCCCCACGATAACTTTGAACGGTAGAAATCCCCATTTTCGACATGATTTTTAAAATTCCATCGGTAATTGCTTCAATATAACGACTTTCCGCCTCATCTAGCGTGAAGCCTTTAATGCGCCCTTCTTTAATTAAGCCATCAAAAGTATCAATTGCTAAACTTGGGAATACAGCATCCGCCCCGTAACCAATTAACAGTGCACATTGATGAACGTCTCTTGCTTCTGCTGTTTTTACGATAATACTTACTTTCGTCCGCGTTCCTGCTTTTACTAAATGATGATGCAAACCACTAACAGCTAATAATGCTGGAATACCAATCCACTCTGCATTCACGCCATCATCTGATAAAACTAGCAATTCTGCCCCGTTCGCGATTTTTTTATCAGCTGCTTCAAATAATTCTTCCAAACATGCTTCTAATCCATCCCGCTCTTCCGCCTTAAATAAAATCGGTAAAGTAACAGTTGGTTTAGCAAATTTTGTTTGTAAGGTGAGAGCAGCAAATTCTTTTCGAGATAAAATAGGCGTTTTCAAGCGAATTCGATTAGCATTTTTCGCCGTGGGATTTAAAATATTCCCCTCATCACCAAGTAGCGTCATCGCCGAGGTAACAGTTTCTTCGCGTATACCATCAATTGGCGGATTCGTTACTTGCGCAAACAGTTGTTTAAAGTAATTAAACAATACTTGGGGGCGCTGACTCAATACTGCAAGCGGTGCATCATACCCCATTGCGCCCATCGGATCTTTTTTCTCTGTGACCATAGGAATCAAAATTTTATTTAATTCATCTTGCGTATATCCAAATGCACGTTGTTTTTTGAAACGCTCTGACTTATCCATCGACTCATAACGTAAATCTGCTGTTACTAAGTCAGCAATCTCTGTCATCTCTAAATCTAGCCATTCACGATACGGTTTTTCAGTTGTTAGTTCATCTTTAAGTTCAGAATCAGTGACAATTCGTCCCGCTTCTAAATCAATCAGCAACATCGTTCCCGCGCCAACCGTTTCTTTACGAATTACCTCACTCGGATCTACTGGCACGACACCTGTTTCCGATGAGTAAATAATCGTATGGTCTTTTGTTTCATAATAACGTGCCGGGCGTAACCCATTTCTATCCAAAATAGTGCCGATAACACGACCATTTGTAAATGAAATCGATGTTGGGCCATCCCAAGGTTCCATTAAAGTACTATGGTATTCATAAAATGCGCGTTTTGGATCTGTCATATGTGGATTTTTATCCCACGGTTCTGGAATTAGCATCATTGCCGCATGAGGTAGCGAACGACCAGCCTGCACTAAAAATTCTAAAGCATTGTCTAACGTTGCCGAGTCACTTCCACTTTCGTCAATAACTGGTAATACTTTAGCTAAATCTTTTCCAAGTAAAGCTGATTCCGCTCTTTTTTCCCGTGCTTTCATCCAGTTTACATTACCACGTTGCGTATTAATTTCACCGTTATGAATTAAATAGCGGTATGGATGCGCCCGTTCCCAGCTAGGAAAAGTATTTGTTGAAAAACGCGAATGCACCAAAGCAAAAGCCGATACATAAGCTGGATCTGCTAAGTCTAAGTAATATTGATTAATTTGCTCTGGTAACAGCATTCCTTTAAAAATAACTGTTCGTGTCGATAAACTTGGAACGTAAAAAGTTTCGGTAATTAGTTCAGAAGTAGCTGCAAATTTTTCGACTTGTTTTCTAATTAAATAAAGCGCTCGTTCAAAACCGGCTTCGTCCAATTCGGCATTTTTCTGAATAAATAATTGATACATTGCAGGCTCTGTTTTTCTAGCTCCGGCACCGACTTTTGTAACATCAGTTGGAAGTTTACGCCAACCTAAAAATGTTTGGCCTTCGCTTGCAATTAGTTTTTCTGTTTCTGACATTAAACATTCGCGCTGAGCTTTATTTTGAGGGAAATTAAACATCCCAACAGCATAATGATATTTTTCTGGTAGCGTAATGCCAAGCTTGCTACATTCACGTCGAAAGAAAGAGTCAGAAATTTCAAGCAAAATACCAGCCCCGTCACCTGTATCTCCTCCAACTTCCCCGCCGCGGTGTTTAAGCTGGCAAAGCATATGAATTCCTTGTTCGACAATCTTATGAGAAGAAATCTTTTTAATATTAGCTACAAACCCAATACCACAAGCATCATGCTCATTCTCTGGATTATACAGGCCATGTTTTTTTGGCAAATTTGTTTGTTTCATCCTAGCTCCTCCTCTTCAAAAACTGAATCATCCGGATGGTTCACATCGGAATTATTCAAATTAACTGATAATTAATTGGCGATTCAGCTTACCTTACATTTCTTGTAGTATCTATTTTATTCCTTTTCATTTATCGAAACAATATATATAATAGAATAAAACAATCTCATTTCGAGAACAATTGGAGGTAAGTAATGGAACTTAGACAATTAAAGTATTTCATGGAAGTAGCCCGCGTCGAGCATATGACTAAAGCTAGCGAGAATTTGCACGTAGCCCAATCTGCCGTTAGTAGACAGATAACGAAACTAGAAGAAGAACTTGGTGTGCCTTTATTTGATCGCGTTGGTCGTAATATGCAACTCACGAGTGTCGGTCAAGACTTCCTGAGTCAAGCTACAATCGCATTAAATGAACTGCAAAAAGCCGAAGCCCTCGTAACTGAATACACCGATCCCACTAAAGGAACAGTTAGAGTCGGCCTGCCCAATTCGCTATCTACCAAAGTCTTGCCATCTGTTATTTCCACTTTCCGAGAAAAATATCCAGAAATCACCTACCAATTTATGGAAGGAACGAATGAAGAACTTACCGAAATGTTAGTAAATGGCGTTTTAGACATGACGTTCTTATCTCCAGTCCCCGAATCTAGTGAACAAATTGAAGCCCTCCGTTTTTTTGATGAAAAATTGAAATTAATCGTCCCAACAAGTCATCATCTTGCAGAAAATTTCACTGTTTCACTCAAGGAACTCGCTTCTGAAAAATTCGTACTTTATCCTGAAGACTTCGATTTATATAAAATCGTTACGAAAGCGGCGAATAAAAAAGGGTTCGAACCGCAAATAGCTTTTCAAAGCCGAGATTTTTATACAATTCAAGGATTGGTTGGCGCTGGTCTTGGCATTAGTATTTTACCGGAAATGATTTTAGATGGTGCGATTTTTAAAGAAACGAAGAGTATTGCACTCCGAGATAAAGAGTTACGTCGATCTGTCGGGATTATTACGACAAAAAAACGGAACCTATCCCCTTCTGAGAATTTGTTCCGTTCATTTATTATTTCATTCTTTTCCAATTAATTATCTTGAGAAAATGCAGCTGGATAATGAATTGTCCCTGCTAGATTTTCTAAACTTCCATCATACAGTTCAAGTAGCATAAAGTATTCAGATGGCACATCAAATGGTGCTGGAATCGCAAATTGATTGGAAGGAATAAATCCAAAACGCGGATAGTAATCAGCATGTCCTAGCACAGCAATAGCAGGATATGCTTTTTCGCGTGATAAGCGGATCCCTTCCTCCATTAAGCTTGAACCAACCCGTTTCCCCTGGTATTCTGGCAAAACGGCAAGCGGGGCAAGACCTAAAATAAATCTGCTGCGCCCAGCTGTCTCCAGTGAAATTTCACTAAACATAATATAGCCTACAATAAGCCCATCTTCCGTTTCTGCTACAAGTGACAAACCTGGCTGATAATAATCGGATTTCCGGATATTTTGAATTAAGTCTGCTTCCACAGTACCTTTAAAAGCTTCCTCATTCACACGACGAATGGCCTCGTAATCTTGTGGTTGTTCTTTCCGAATAATCATTTTTACTTAGCCACACGCTTCATTGCCATGCTATCTTCCAGCTGTTTTATCGCATTTAATACTACTTCAGCTGTCATTTCACCTGGCATCATATGGATTGTCTCATGTGGCTCAGTTGCTCGTTTAGATACAGCAACGATTGTTTCTTCAGTAAGTGTCGCCAGTCCCATATCATATAAACTCGTTGGAAGACCCAGTTTGGCATAAAACGGTAGTAATTGGTCAATTTCATTCCATCGATTTTCAATAACTAGTTGAACTAAAATTCCGTACGCCACTTTATTACCATGTAACAAATGATGCGTTTCTGGCACCATAGTTAATGCATCATGAATCGAATGCGCTCCCGCACAACGTCCATAATCATCACCAAAACCGCCAACCATTCCGCCAACTAAAATATTTGTTTCGATAATTTTCACGAATGCTTCATTTAATTCTTGCTTATCCATTGCGTTAAGTGCTTCTTCGCTAAATTGCAGTAAATTGTCTCGGCACATTTTAGCAGCAATATGAGCAATTTCGATTTCGACGGATTTAGTTGGTAATGATTTAATAATCACATCTGCTTCATACCATTTAGCGAGCGTATCGCCAATGCCTGCAACGAGCAATTCTTTTGGTGAATCTAAAATCATTTCCGGATCAATTAATAATAAGGCGTTGCTGCTAGCGAATACGTCGTAACGAATCATTGCGCCATAAACGTCATACATCACACTAAGCGGTGTATAAGCCGCACAAGTGGAAGCAAGTGTTGGTAAAATAATCACTGGTAATCGTAAAACTGCTGCCGCTGCTTTACATACATCAGCAATTTTCCCACCACCGACTGCTATAATCGCATCCATATTATTTGTTTTCATTATCGCTACCAGACGATCGCGTTCCTCATACGTTGAACCGCCATTATATACTTCAAAAGTAGATGTAACATTAGATAATACCGGGAATTTCTTTTTAGCGACTTCCCAAGAAGCATTTCCACGAACTACTAAAACATTTTTCAAACCGCGGCGTTCTAAGTGGGTGGGTAAAGTATCCCATGCGCCTACTTGGCAAAAATACTCTTGTGGAGCTCCGCGTACAATCAATTCTTTATTCAACAAAAATCATCCCTTCTGTCTGGCACGGTCGGATATTCGGCTGCGACATTTATAATTCAAATTGTATCGAAACTTAAACCTACTGTCAATCTAGCTACTGCTTAGCGATTTCGTCATCACCAAACCATTTTTTACTAATTTCCTGCATTTTTCCTTCTTTGTATAATTTTTCAAACGCTTCATTGATTTTTGATTGCAGTTCTTTATCACTTTTACGCATACCTACAGCAAAATCGGTCGGATCAAAGCCACCAGTTATAATAGTATAGTCATCTTTATTTTTTTGTTTATCAATATAATAACGCGCGTATACTTCATCAATAATCAACCCGTCAATGCGTTTATTATTCAAATCAATAAATGCTGTATCGAACGTATCATACAATTCTGGTTCGTTGTTTTTGATAATATCTGTGAGCACTTCTGGTTTTTTAGCCATGTCATCAATCGAACTTGCGCCGTTTTGAGCCCCTAGCGTTTTATCTTTCATATCACTAAATTTATTAATATTGCTTGATTTCAAGGTTACTAATACTTGTTCGTTTTTCATGTAAGGTTTGCTAAATGCAACTTGTTTTTTTCTTGCGTCAGTTACCGTATAGCCATTCCAAATCAAATCTATCGAACCATTTTTCAGCTCAGACTCTTTCATCGTCCAGTCAATTGGCGTAAATTTCGCTTTAATACCATATTCTTCAAAAACAGCTTTTGCAAGGTCAATATCAAATCCGACTAAATTATCATCTTTATCACGAAATCCCATTGGTACAAAACTATCATCTAAACCAATGACGACTTCCTTATCTTTTTTAATTCTACTCCACTGGTCTTCCTTAGATTCACCACTTGAACATGCCCCTAGCGCTAACATTACAATTGCCATTACCGTTATTAATAATCCTTTTTTCATATTAAATTGCCTCCTTTTTTAGTGGTTCGACTTCCATCATTTGATCTGCAACTTTTTTGGCAAAATCATGATCATGGGTCACAATAATCTGCGTAATACCAACATTTTTCAAACTCAAAATTAACGACGCCACATGATCTCGTAAGTCAGGATCTAAAGCCGATGTCGGTTCATCAAATAGTAGTACTTTTGGGTTCATCGCCAGTGCCCGAGCAATAGCCACACGTTGCTTTTGTCCTCCAGATAATTGGTAAGGCATATTGTCCGCTTTATCTGCTAAATCAAGTAAGCCAAGTAACCTTTCAGCTTCTTTAATAGCTTCTTCTTTTTTAGTTTTCCTAGCAAGCGTCGGTGCCAAAATCAAATTATCTAACACACTTAAATGCGGAAACAAGTGAAATTCTTGAAAAACTACGCCAATCGTATTTTCCACATCTTTTCTCGACATCGGATCAATTTTTTCACCGTCAATAAAAATTTCTCCGGCATCCATTTTTTCAAGACCACTAATACAACGAAGCAAAGTGGTTTTCCCGCCACCGGATGGCCCGACGATAGAAAGAATTTCCCCGTCTTGAAGCGCAATATTCACATTATCTAAAATCGTTTTTTGATCAAATTTTTTCGATAAATTTTTAATTTCCAACATTTTCTTCACCTCATTTATAATAACTAAAACGTTTTTCTAATTGTTTAAATAGTAGCGTTAGGATAGCCGTTAACGCTAAGTATATTGCAGCCACTAATACGAGCGGTATTAAAGTAACATCTCTACTCATAGCAATTTTTCCTGCTCTTAGTAAATCACCAATGCCCAGGATGTAAACTAACGAAGAGTCTTTTACTAAATTGATAACTTCATTTCCAATCGCCGGCAAAACACGTTTGACAACTTGCGGTAAAACAATTTTTCGAAGCGTTTGACCGTAAGTTAGACCAAGAACTTTAGCACTTTCATATTGTCCGTTTTCGATTGATAAAAAGCCACCCCGGAAAATCTCTGCGAAATAAGCAGCATAATTTAAAATAAAAGCAATAAACACCGCGTCCATCCGGTCAAACACAACTCCGATAATCGGCAAACCATAATAGATAAAAATTAATTGTAAAAGTAATGGTGTACCTCGCATAATCCAAATATAAATGTTTAAAATAAATTTCAGCGGGGCTATTTTACTAATGTTTCCTACTGCCACTATAGCTCCTAGGGGGATAGAACAAACTAGCGTGACGACAAAAACAAGTAAGGTTGTTTTCGCCCCGTCAAGTAATGCTGGTAAAATTTCCATGATATAATCCATATTGTTTCGCTCCTTTTTTACATAAAAAAATCTCGTCGCACTTGGCACAAAATTGCCAAGAGGACGAGAATACTATTCACGTGGTTCCACCTCAATTTACTGATACTTCACAGCACCAGCCTCAGTTAGTTCGAGACTAACAAGCTATAACGGGCTTTTCCCGAGTTCACCTACTCACTTATGCTTCAGTAAACCAGCTCCGAGATGTGTTCGATAACGCTATCTTTATCCTTTCACACCAACCAAGGACTCTCTTAAAAAGAATGACGCTCTACTTGTTCTGTTCATCGCTTTTACTTCTTCTTGCTAATACTCTACCACGATAAAGCGATAGAGTCAACCATTTTTAATTGAACAAAAAAAGACAAGCAAACAGTTAGTAGTTTGCTTGTCTTTTTATTAATCTTTCGCTATTAGTAAGTAGTCGTCTTTTTGTTCGAAGTAAATGCGTACTTCTGTCCCTACTTCACTTTTAGACTCGATACAAATTTCATGACCTAATTTCTTCGCCATTTGCTTAGCGAGATATAGCCCCATTCCAGTTGCTTTCTTTTCTTGGCGACCGATTGTGCCGGTAAAGCCTTGTTCAAAGACGCGAGGTAAATCTTCTTCTTTAATACCTCGACCGTTGTCTTTAATGTGAAGCACTTTTTTTCCGGTTACTTCTGTATCGCACCAAATTTGAATATCGCCACCATCAGCAGTATATTTTAATGCGTTAGATAACACTTGATCGATAATAAAGCCCAGCCATTTACTATCAGTTCGCACATCAATATCTACATTTTGTAAATCAAGTTTCATTTTTTTACCAATGAAAAGCTTGGAGTGACGCTTAACTGATTCACGCATAACAGCGCCAAGATTTTGTTCTTGGATGAAATAGTCTTTAGAAAACGTATCAAGCCTTGAAAAATAGAGTGCTTGCATTACTAATTTATCAATTGTCTCTAATTCTTCATCAATCTGTTTAAAAATGGTTTTGGTATCATTTAAATCTGGGTTATTAATTAACATTTTGCTTGCTACAACAGGAGTTTTCACTTCATGCACCCAGTATAAAATGAAATCATGATATTCTTGCTGCTTGTCTTGAAGTTTACTAATGGTTCGTAATTCTTCTTTATGTTTTTTTGCCATTAGCTGATTAAAAAAAGCTTGCTCGCGTGTTCGCGGTTTTGGTAATAATTCAATGATATTTTCTTCAATTTCGCCACTTACTAGGTCTTCCATTTCACGCCAATAATTGTATTTAAAGAAGTAGCCTAACACTAAGTAAGAAAGCAGGAAGACAAAAACAAAGACATATAAGTAAATGAAATTCCCGAGAGTTAATTTACTGTTAGGATCAATTGAAATTAATACCCCGACGAAAAACATAATACTGCAAAAGAACAATAAGAAAAATCGTTTATCTTTTATATAGCTCCACCAGTTCATATCGCACCTCCCTCATTCGAGTTAATTTACTTCATTTGGAATAATTTGGAATGTCGCAAAATCAAACAATCCTTGATCTGTTAATTTTAATTCAGGAATTACTGGTAAAGTCAGAAACGACAATGTCAAAAATGGGTCAAACCCTTTAGCTTTACTAATCTGATTAAATGCTTTTAAAAGGCCTGCCAAATCATTTTCTACTTCTTCATATGGTTTATCACTAAGAAGTCCCGCCACTTGGAGCGCTAAATCATGCAATACATTACCTGCTGCGTCCACTACAGCAATGCCACCGCCTGTTTTTGTCACATGGTTGATTGCTTTTTCCATGGCCTCATCGCTCACACCAACTGCGACAATATTATGGGAATCATGCGCGACGGTCGTAGCAATCGCACCTTCTGTTAAGCCGAAACCTTTAACAATCCCAACACCGACGCAACCAGTGTTATGATGCCGTTCCACAACAGCCATTTTTAGCAAATCTTTTTCGATTGACGGAACAAATTTACCATTTTTAATTGTGACTTGTTCTATTAGTTTTTCTGTAAAAAGGTTATTTTGTTGCATCCCAATGACATAGCAAGTTTCATTTGTTAATGGAAGTTCTAAATCTTTGATGCTTAAATGATGATTAATTTTTGGAGAAATGAATTTCGCTTTGTTTTTCTTTTTAAAGGCTGCTTCTTTACGAGTTCCGTTTTCAACGACAACTTGTCCATTTTTTAAAACTTTGCTAATTTCAATTGTTTTTAAGTCTTTTAGAAAAACAATATCCGCTTGATAGCCTGCTGCAACAGCACCAAGATAAGGCAAGTTATGGCAATTAGCTGCATTAATTGTCGCCATTTGGATGGCTGTGATTGGCTCAATACCGTTTTCAATTGCGAGTCGGATATTATAATTAATCGAGCCTTCTGTAAGTAAATCATTAATTAGTTTATCATCCGTACAAAAACAAAAACGATGGCTATTTTTCTCCGTTACTGCTGAAATAGTTTGCTTTAAATCACGACCGACTGTACCTTCGCGCAACATAACAAACATTCCCGCACGTAAGCGATCAAGTGCTTCTTTGGCACTCGTACTCTCATGATCAGTTCGAATTCCAACAGCAAGATAATTATTTAAATCCGCGCTAGTTAAACCTGCCCCGTGGCCATCAATTCTGCCACCTTCTTGTTTTGCATCAATAATTTTTGTTAAAATATCTGCGCTCCCTTTTGCAACAGATGGGAAGTCCATTACTTCTGCGAGACCGATTACTTTTTCGTGTTTATAAAGTGGATGGAGATGTTTTGCATGAAGTGTTTCGCCGTTATGTTCACCTTCTGTTGCTGGTACGGATGATGGTAGCATGACGAACATATCGAGTGGGGCGCCTTTTGCATCTTCAAGCATAAATTCTATACCTTTTTCTCCAGCAACATTGGCGATTTCATGCGGATCTGTAATAATTGTAGTTACGCCATTTGGAAGTAGCACCCGGGCAAACTCAGAGGGGGTTACCATCGCGCTTTCAACATGGACGTGCGCATCAATAAAGCCCGGCACGATAAATTCTCCAGCGGCATCAATTATTTGATCTGCATCTGGAAAATGACCAATCCCAGCAATATAACCGTTTTTAATCGCAATATCGCCTTCCATAATTTCACCTGAAAATACATTAACTATTCGTCCATTTTTTATAACTAAATCTGCTTTTGCACGGCCATCACTTACTGCGACCCGTTCTTGCAGTTGCTTTAAATTCTCCACCGATTTTTCGCCTCCGTTAATTATGCTTCAAAAAAACCTTCATCAAGTAAATAACCTTCTGCAGCTTCTAAAGTTGGGAAAACCGCTTCTAGATTTTCTCCTGTATAAATAACCCACATTTTATTTTCATAGACTAAAGAAAGCTTTTCGCCTTCATTATCTTGGTATATTTTTGTAAAACCTTCTTTAAACCCATCCTCATCTTTATCCATAAACTCTTTCGCTTCAAGTAGCAACACGCGAATTTCATTTTGAGAGTAGTCTTTTACATTAACGTAACCTTGCTTATCTAGCGGTTCTACTTCTAAAAACGGCGCATAAACAAATGCGTTACCATTAGGATGAAGATGTTTGACGATGATTTTTTTATCCCTTTTACTCGCTGGATAATGTACGTTCACGCGCCCCATAGAAATTTCATGCAGTTCAAAACCATCGATTGATTCTATTAGCGCTTTTTTCTCTTCAAAATTTAACATAATATATTTTTGCCTCCAAATTAATTTTCTTTTAAAATATCCGTCACAAGCGCCGGCAACCAGACTTTTATATCTTCAAAAGTAAAGCCAGCTTCTGTTGCTTTTGCATTATCCATGTAATAAGTTTTATTGATGCTAAACGGCGAATCATCCACATCATCTGTTACTTCTTCAACGAGTGCCACTTCACCTGTTTTCTCTTCAAGCATTTTGATAAAAGCATTTAACGAATATGTACCGTTAGAGCTAGCATTAATTGGTCCAGTAAGGTCTGAATCCACCCCTACCCATTCTAAAAAATGAGCTGCTTCATCTGAAGTAATAAAACTTATTTCCGCCTGCGCATTACTAATACCAATTTCTTCATGGTTTTTAATATGCTCCAAATGAAAATGTAGACGTTTCGTATAATCATCGAGTCCAAGGACAATCGGAAAACGAACTGCTACCACTGGAAAAGAGGCTTTTTGAAAAAACACTGCTTCAGCAAGGCGTTTTCCTTCCCCGTAATCAAAATCATCTTTGTCACCAATAACAATTTCATAATGTTTTGGATTAAAATCATCTTCCACCAACGCGCGACCTTTTTGACTATAAACGGACAGAGAAGATGTATATATGTATCGTTTTACTTTGCCTTTAAATGCATCTACTGCATAAAGAGCTTCTCGCGGTGAGAAACAAATATTATCATAAATAACGTCCCATTCTTCTTTTGCTAATTGGAATAAGGCGTCTCTAGATTCGCGGTCTAGTACAACATGTTTTACAGAATCGCCAAAATCATCTTTTGTTTTTCCTCTAGTGCCAATTGTGACATCATGCCCAGCGGAAACAAGTCGTTCTACTAATTTCTTTCCAAAAAAACGCGTACCACCAAATACTAAAATTTTCATTTTGACTCCTCCTTAATTTACGAAAAACAGGAAGTTCGCGTTTTTTGGCGCTATCTTCCTGTTTTCTTACTTCATTCAATCATATAACCTTGGCCTTTTTTCGTCTTAATAAATTCATCTAAGCCGATTTCTGCTAGTTTTTTACGAATTCGTACAACGTTGACTGTAAGTGTATTATCATCGACAAAACTTTCATCTTCCCAAAGTGCACGCATAATTTCGTCACGACTTACAATACTACCTTTTTGTTTCATTAATTCATATAAAATCAAAAATTCGTTTTTCGTTAATTCAATTTTATCTTCTAAATGGGTAAGTGTATTAGTATCAATGTGTAAAAACACATTATTATGTTCCATTACGTTCGCTTCTTCTAAATCCGCATACGAATATGTCCGTCTTAAAAGTGCATTGATCCGAGCCATTAAAACATCCAAATCTACTGGCTTTTCAATATAATAATCTGCTCCCATGTTCATTCCCATGATTTGATCCATTCGCGAGTTACGTGATGATAAGAAAATAATAGGTACATTCGAAACTTCGCGAATTTGATTACACCAGTAGAACCCATCAAAAAATGGAAGATTCACATCTAAAATAACCAATTGGGGCTCAAATGATAAAAACTCTTGCAAAATATTATTGAAATCATCAACAACCCCTATTTCAAATCCCCATTTACTTAAATGTTTTCTAATAGTATCACGAATTACCTCATCATCTTCTACGATATATACCTTAACCATTTCTTGTACCTCCTCGGCAGAACTCTCTTTTCATTTTAGCTGAATTAAACACAAAAGCCAATTACTTTTTATCTGCCATAACGATTTTAATAAAAGAATTAATACATAAAAAGTAATAAGCAGCATAACAAATAATGTAAATACCTGTTCCAATTAAAACAGGATATTTGATATTATCCATTAAATTAATCGAAATTCCCCACAAAGCTGCCATTGAATGGGCGATTCCAAAAAACAACGGAATGGCAAAAATTGGCCAAACTTGTTTGGAAATAATCCTTCGTACTTCTTTTTCGGTAACACCTAATTTAAATAATATATCAAACTTAGACTTCTCAGAAACAGCATCTGTTACAAGTTTAAAATAAATAATGCTTCCTGTTGCTAAGAAAAATACAATACCGATGAAAATCCCAATAAATAATAGCGAACCTACTAGCGTGGAAATCAAATGATAATTCGTATAATAGGACGAAACATTTTCAGAAAAAAGAGAAGGTTCCCCGTCCACGATAGTCTGTACTTTCTTATCTAATTCTTCACTGTGATTGGGATTCGTAATATCAAACATTGCCACTCTTTCTGGCGGGAATAGCCTTTCCAAATCATCATAATATTCATCTGATACAACGAGCGTCTCATAAGAAATACCCGTATTGAAAATCGAATTCTCTCGAAAATCAACTACTTTCATTGGTGGCATTTTTTTCGCTAAAGACTCATTCGACTGGACTACCATTTTTCTTGATAGCCACTTATCTTGAATCTCTTGTCTTGCATAATACGTATTTTTTCCAAGTAAGATGGCGTCTCCATAAGAAAGCTTTTTCGGCTTCTCAAAATCACTTTGCTGTTTGGCGCCAATACGGTTATATTCGGATTCTGCTACGACCGTATGAATCATGTTATCCATCCGCGTTTTATATTTAGGAATATCTTTATATTCTAGCGTAGCACTAACCATTTCCGCTTGCATCAAACTTTTTAATTTGTGATCTTGGTCATTTTGTATCGTTTGAATAATTTCTCGTTCATCTTTAGCCGAAATATCAAGCACTTGGTAACTAGAAGGATTTTCTGCTGAAATGTCATTAATCGTTCGAACATAAAAACTACTCATTGATCCAATAATCGTTAATGTCGTCGCGCTTAATACTGCAATCATCGCAATCGTTCCTGCATTTTTCTTTAACCTAAAGCGAAGGGAAGTCACACCAATCATGTTTGTTCCGTTATAAAAGAAACGTTTATTACTATATAACTTCCGAATCACATACGGCGTGCCAAACCTTACCATAAGCCATGTCCCTAAAATAACAGAACATATAATAACTAAGATTACATCAAAAAAATCATATGTTAGCCAAATTGGTGATACTTCAATATTACTTGTTGCCAAATAATAACCAAAAATAATAAGAGCAAGTCCAATTAACATAAGAAAAATAGAACCCTTAGCCAATTTCTCTTCTTTTTGATCATTTTTAAACAATTGGCTTAAATTATATCTTAATACAATATAAACAGCATAAAAAGAAGTGAACAGCATGATACAAAAAAAGACAAGCCCAGTATCAAGAACTGCTTTAAATGAAATAATAAATTCAGCATCAATCGCGAGTCCAACAATCCAAAACAAAATCATCGCGAAAAACTTTGAAGAAAATATGCCAATTAAAATACCAAATAAGGTCGCAAGCATGTATAACAAAGCATTTTCATAAAATAAAACTAAAACTACTTGCGACTTACGTAAACCAAGTAATGAATAAAGTCCGATTTCTCGTTTTCTTCTTTTAAGAAAGAAGCTATTAGAATAAAATATGAAAAAGAAAATAAATAATATCAACATTAAACTTGCCGATGAAAACATTGCTGGACCAAATAATTCCCATCGTTTAAACACCTTGTCAATGAGTGGGTTATAAGAAAGTGAGACAAAAGTAAAAAATACTAATACACATACAATAAGCGAAACAAAATAGACGATATATTGATTAAAATTCTTTCGCATATTGGTCAGCGCGATTTTAAATAACATTATTTTCGCCACCTCCAAGAAGTGCCAACACATCTAACACCTTTTGGAAAAATTGTTTTCTTGAACTTGTTCCTCGGTATATTTCTGTAAAAATTTCGCCGTCTTTAATGAACATAATCCGTTCGCAGTAACTCGCCGCAAAAGCATCATGAGTTACCATCAAAATGGTAGAATCTCGAACACTTTTAGCTTGAGAGAGACCTTCTAACAAGTTAGTTGCCGCTTTAGAATCAAGAGCTCCAGTTGGTTCATCAGCAAAGATTAATGTTGGTTCGGTAATCATTGCGCGGCAAACCGCCGTTCTTTGTTTTTGCCCACCTGAAATATCTGTCGGGTATTTATTCCGTAAATCGTAAATGCCAAACTGACGTGCAATAATTTCAAAACGTTCATCAATTTCTGTTTGCTTTACTCGAGCTAAGGCCAGAGGTAGCACAATATTATCTTTAACTGTCATTGTATCTAATAAATTATAATCTTGAAAAATAAATCCTAGTTGATCTCTACGAAACACTGCTAAATCTTTCCCTTTCATTTTAGACAGCTGTTTCCCGCCAATTTCTATTTCCCCAGAAGTTGGCTTATCTATAGAAGATAAAACATTAAGTAATGTAGATTTCCCTGCACCTGATGGACCCATAATACCTACAAATGAGCCTCTTTGTATTTCTAAACTAATACTTCCTAACGCAGAAAACAAATTTCCTTTTGAACCATATACTTTTCTGACTTTAAGCGCCTTTAGCACTGTATCCATTGTTTTCCTCCCGTTACACGATTATTTGCTTATTTTACCCTATAATGAAGCAAGATACCATGGTCTATAGATGTATTTATCAAAAAATCATCTCCCTATTTTAAGAAAACAGAAAAATGATTCTTGTTATTATTTCTTTTCAATGAATATTTCTTCCCCAACTGTATTATCATCTGTATACGTTTCTTGCATGGACTGGATAATTGCACTTAATTCTTCTAAACTAACAGACACATCTGCCGCAACAATATCCCAAGCAACTTCTTCCCGTCCGTTAATCGATGTCATAATCTTTAATCTTCCCTGAGAAAAAAGAATTACTGCTGGCTTAATTAGTTCTGTCCCTTTAATTTCATTCCACGGCTTAAAATCGCCACGATAAGCAAGCCCACGTTCTGTTAACTCTACAGTGGGTGCAATATTGATTAAACGCAGTAATGGCCGTAAAACACAAAGACCAATAAACACAAGTAAAATCACTTCTTCTGTACCTGTAACGCCTTTTATATGACTAAAAATTACATATAACAATAATCCGGCAGCAATCCAAAGTAAACAACTTGAAAAAATAAGGCGTCGGTTTACGCCAAATTCGATTTTTTCTGTTTTATTCGCTTGATTTAGCTCATTTTCTATCATTTTCTTCCTCCAGTTTACTTCTCTCTTATTTCTATTGTACTAAAAATATACTACAATGGAAAGAAAGCATTCTATCGTTTAAAAACTGCTGACGAAATGGATTATTTACAGTTGACGTTTTTTACATTTGTGATATAATTTCTTTAATGCTTTTAAGTAGTAAAATGTAAGAAATAATAAAGGAGGAGAACATCATCGATCAAGTTATCTTAATTGGCTTCATGGGAGCTGGAAAAACAACAGTCGGCAATATACTCGCGAAATTAGCTGATTTGCCTTATATTGATATTGACGAAGTAATTATTCGCGAACAAGGAATGAGTGTATCTGAAATTTTTGCAAAGTATGGTGAACAAGAATTCCGCCGACTAGAACACGAAAAATTAAAAGAACTAGCTAATACCAAAGCCGTTATTGCAACAGGCGGTGGCATTGTTCTAAATCCTGAAAATAGAAAAGTCTTAAAAAATACATATCCAGTTATTTATTTAGAAACCGATCCGGAAGTATTTATGAACCGCTTAAAAGGTGATACAACACGCCCGCTAGTTCAACAAAAGACACCTGAAGAAATCCGAGCTATTTTCGAACCGAGAATTGCCCATTATCAAGATTCCGCAGACTTCATTGTCAATACGGACAACCGTAATCAACACGAAGTCGCTAAAGCCATTTTAACCATGCTAGATAAGTAAAAAAGAGCGCTAATAATATTAGCGCTCTTTTTTTATTCCGTGCAGTGTCGACACCACATATTGGGTAAAACAGAAGTATAATCTTTTGTAAATGTTAATAAGTCATAAAACATACTATCTGCGTAACCTGCATCGATATTTTCGATTTTATTTAATTCTATTTCGCGATGGAGTGCTTCGAGTGCGGCATCACGAAGAGCGGGCAATACATAGCCAGTTATCTTAATTTGCGCTAACGCAGCCGATACAGTTATCCGGTCCGACTCTCTAAGAGCGCTACCATATTCCGCTAAAAGTTGTTGTAAACGGTCTACCCCGTCGTCTTTGGCTGGTATATAAGTGGAATGTTTGACTGTTTCCATCATGTATTTCGGAAAAGCTGCTAAATTAAGTCCTTGGTCACTTTTATCACTAAAATATTCTTCTAAACGATGAAGTACCTCCATTCCATCGGCATATCCAAAAGGACTATAAGCATCGTTTTTGTCTAAATAGTAACTTGCTTTAAAATGTTCTTTAAAATGGGGATGGGTTGTCTCTAAGTCAAGAGCAGCATCTGGGCGGTCAATATACATTGTAATAGCCATTTTATAAGTTCCTCCATTCATGTGAAATCTGTTACATACATCTTACCAAATTCGCGCGGTTATGGAAAGCAAAAAAATATTATGACAATTTAGCGACAATTTCTTGTGCCCTCAGCCCTTAATTCGTGTTTTATTTAACTTTTTAGTGCTAAAACAGTAAAATTTATCGATTCTAATATTTGGAAAGTTAAAAATAACACCTTTGACCATATTTTTATTTCGTGGTTAAATAATAATTGGACTTGATTTTCGTAAATCACGTCTGTTAATTTGACTTAGTCAACCACACACACTCGAAAAGCAAAAACCGCCATTTATCCCATTTTGGCGGTTTTTGTATGTTTATTTTAAGGTTAAAACGGTCACAGCTTCAATATGTGTCGTCATCGGAAACATATCTACTGGTTGCACTTTCTTCGCTTCATAACCGCCTTCTGTTAATATCTTCATATCTCGAGCAAGCGTCCCTGGATTACAAGAAACATATACTACTTTCTTTGGTTTCATTGCAAGAATTGTTTCAAGTAGTGTTTCATCACAACCTTTTCTCGGTGGGTCTACTACTAAAACATCCGCTACAATCCCGTTCTTATACCACTGTGGAATAACTTCTTCAGCTTTACCTGTTTCAAAGGTTGTATTCGTTAGGTTGTTTAATTCAGCGTTTGCACGGGCATCTTGAATAGCTTGGTCAACAATTTCAACACCGTAAACATGTTTAGCTTTTTTCGCAAGACAAAGTGAGATCGAGCCAATCCCGCAATATGCATCAATTACTGTTTCTTCTCCCGTTAACTCGGCGGAATCAATAGCTTGTTGATATAAAACCTCTGTTTGCAAAGGATTTACTTGATAAAAAGAACGTGCCGAAATAGCAAATCTAATACCATGAATCGTATCTTCAATAATATCATTTCCCCAAAGTGTTTTCGTACGATCACCGAAAATCACATTTGTTTTTTGTGGGTTAATATTTTGAACGATAGACGTTACTTCTAATTGATTCGTTAAGTCTTGAATAATTTCCGCTTTAAAAGGAAGGCGCTCTTTCGTTGTTACAAGGACAATCATTAATTGACCTGTAGTGTGCGCAAACCTAGTCATAATATGGCGAATATCACCTTTACCTGTTTTTTCATCGTAAGGTTCTGTCCCATATTTTGCCAAGATTTCTCTTGTTTTTTGAACGGCAACATCCCCTTTTTCATTGTGAATTAGACATGTCGACATATCAATAATATCATGGCTTCTTTTTTGATAAAAACCGGCTGTTAATTTTCCGTTCACAAAGCCAACTGGTACTTGTGATTTATTACGATAGCGCCACGGGTTTTCCATACCAAGCGTGTCTGGTACTTCTAAATTTAACTTACCAATGCGTTTCATTGTTTCTTCTACTTGGTTTCGTTTAAAAGCTAGTTGTCCATCGTAGCTCAAATGTTGTAAGCTACAGCCACCACATTTTGAATAAACGGCACAAGGTGGTTCAACACGTTCAGCACTAACAACTTCAATATTTTCCATCCGCGCAAAACCGTAATTTTTATTTAATTTAGTAATTTTTGCAGTTATCTTTTCTCCTGGTAATGCATTTGGAATGAAAAGCGGATAGCCATCAATCTTACCTACACCACTGCCGTCATGTGTTAAATCTTCAATAGTTAGTTCTACGGATTGGTTCTTTTTTAAAAGGGATGCTTCCAAAGTCCCTTGCCCCTCTCTTTGCTTTACTTAATAATGTATTCGATGCCGATTGGTTCTGTGATAGTTGCTTCTTTTTGGTCTTTAAATATAAGCATCGTATTTTTTTGTAAAGTAAAATCATAAACAAATGATTTTGGATAAATCGTTACGTTTTTTTGAGTACTTAAATTTTTTGTATTGTCATTTATAGTTATTTCATCGGGAATTTTATTGCTAAAAATAGCCGCAGCAACTTCTGCATCCTTACTTGAATAAGTCGTTTCAAGTGTTAATTTAATATCGCTTTTTTTAGTTGATTCTGCTTTTATAGCTTTTTGACCTGTTTCGATTGTTCGTTCGCCGCTTTTAATTTCGTAATTAGCAAGCTTTTTTTGGACGGTCGTTGTTGGATAACGATATTTTGTATTAGTAATATATTCCGAAACTTTTTTCGCTTCAATGCGAAGACGATATGCCTTCATTCCGTCATAACGACTATTAGAAGCTGCTAATTTATTTAAAATTTCTGGATTAGTTGTTGCTATGATTAAATCGCCGTTTTTAGCGATTGTTGCTTCAGTACTTGGAGATGGGATAGGTAGAAATACATTATCCTCTAAGGGAATTTGCATTTGGTCGTTTATCCACACTTTATTACTTTCAATTAATTCTGATTTACTGACTGTCGGCGCTTGTTCTTCGGCATCAACCTGCCAAAAGAAAAATATAGCCGCTGCGATAGCAATGATAAGGATAACAATTACCATAATGAATTTTTTTAATACATATCCACTCGTCATATCGCATTCACCTCATTTCTTGTCAAGATACCTATTATACTTGTTTTGCGCAAATAAGACAAATATCTAACAATAATTACATCCTTTTTACTATGTTGCAGTTAGGACATTTAGGCTAAAGAAAAAAACTACCAAGCTGGGCAGTTTTTAGCTATTTTCTTTTATAAATAAATCGGTTGCTGGAATATCATCTACACTCGCAAAAAATTCAATATGCTGTTTTAAATTGCGGAATTCCATCGGGGTTTCGCCACCAAGTTCTCCGTCAAGGTTAATAAGCATCTTGTCTTCAGAGTGTACGCTTACTTTTTCTGATTTTACATAAATAACGTTTGGTTCTTTAATATGATCTCCTCTAAGCGCCAAAGTAACTAAGCGAATAAATTCTGCTAAATTCACTTTTTTGACGATGATGAGCGAAAACTTACCATCATCTAACTTGGCATCAGGAGCAATTTTTTCAAAGCCTCCAATAGAATTGGTTAAACCTAAAAGAAAAAACATTACTTCCCCTTCAAAGACACCTTGATCATATTCTACTTTTACTTTGGTAGCTTTTAAGGAAGGGAGCATTTCAATTCCTTTTAAGTAATAAGCTAATTGTCCAAGCATTGTTTTTAATCTGCTTGGGACATCATACGTGAGCTCTGTTAGCCTACCCCCACCACCAATATTAATAAAATAAGTATCATTTGCTTTACCTATATCCATTGCTACACTTTGACCAGCTGCTATAATCTTCGTTGCTTTTATCACGTCTCTAGGAACATGTAAGGCTCTTGCAAAATCATTGGTTGTCCCGGTTGGAATAATCCCTACTTTTGGTCGATAAGGTTGTTCTGCAATCCCATTAATAACTTCATTAATGGTACCATCTCCGCCTGCTGCAACGACTAAATCATATCGATCTCTTACAGCTTCTTCTGCTGCGTGCTTGGCGTCACCTGGCTCTGCAGTTGTGGCATGTGCAGATGTTACATAACCTGCTTGCTCTAATATCGAAAGGACATCTGCGAGATTTTTCTTGATAATCTCTCTTCCAGATGTGGGATTATAAATAACTCGAGCGTGTTTTTGCATTATGTTCGTCCTCTCCTTCACTCAAACAGCGTTGTTCAAAAGAAAAGCGCGTTTTGACACATGATAGTAACATTATAGCAAATTTCGCTATAAATTCCTAATAAATAAAGCAGTGAAGCGAAATGCCTCACTGCCTAAAAATTAACGTTTGTTCATTTCTTCTAGTAAAATTTTATTAACCATTGGTGGGTTTGCTTGGCCTTTTGTTGCTTTCATAACTTGGCCTACAAGGAAACCAACTGCACGATCTTTCCCATTTTTGTAATCGATAATAGATTGTTCGTTGTTATCTAAAATTTCTCCAATGATAGTACGTAAAGCTCCTTCATCGGAAATTTGAACAAGTCCTTTATCTTTTACAACTTGCTCTGCATCGCCACCGTTTTGTGCTAATTCACGGAAAACTTTTTTGGCGATTTTAGAGGAAATAGTTCCAGCTTCGATTAATTTAATCATTCCTGCTAGATTTTCCGGTGTTAATCCTGTGTCGTGAAGTTCTTTTTGTTCTGCATTTAAGTAAGCAGAAACTTCACCCATCAGCCAGTTAGATGCTTGTTTAGCGTCTGCTCCAGCTGCAAGAGTTGCTTCAAAGAAATCAGACATTTCTTTTGTAAGCGTAAGAACCATCGCATCGTATGCTGGTAAACCAAGATCATTGATATAACGGATTTGACGTTTATCTGGAAGTTCTGGAATTTCAGCGCGAATACGTTCTTTCCAAGCATCATCAATAAATAGATCTACTAAGTCTGGCTCTGGGAAATAACGATAATCATCCGAACCTTCTTTGATACGCATCAAGGAAGTTTTACCCGTTGCTTCTTCAAAACGACGAGTTTCTTGTTCGATAATGCCGCCGGACTTAAGCACTTCTGCTTGGCGTTTTTCTTCATATTCGATACCTTTACGTACGTTGTTAAAGGAGTTTAGGTTTTTAAGTTCTGTTTTTACGCCAAATTCTTCTTGCCCGATTGGACGGATAGAAATGTTGGCGTCACAGCGCATCGAACCTTCTTCCATTTTCACATCGGATACGCCAGTGTATTGAATGATAGATTTTAATTTTTCTAAGTACGCATAAGCTTCTTCTGCAGAACGAATATCTGGTTCTGAAACGATTTCGATGAGTGGTGTTCCTTGACGGTTAATATCCACTAAAGAATAACCGTGCGATGTATGCGTATTTTTCCCTGCATCTTCTTCCAAATGAAGACGAGTGATGCCGATTTTTTTCTTTTTACCCCCAACTTCGATTTCAATCCAGCCATGTTCGCCAATTGGTTTATCGAATTGAGAAATTTGGTATGCTTTCGGGTTATCAGGATAAAAATAGTTTTTACGGTCAAATTTTGTATGTTCAGCAATTTCGCAGTTAATCGCCATTGCAGCTTTCATACCATATTCGACAGCACGTTTATTTAAAACTGGTAAAACACCTGGCATTCCTAAGTCTACCACGGTTGTATTTGTATTTGGTTCTGCTCCAAAATGAGCTGGCGCAGAAGAAAATATTTTTGAATTGGTTTTTAACTCTACGTGAACCTCAAGTCCAATAACTGTTTCAAAATTCATTGCTACGCCTCCTATAAGTTTGGTTTTTCTTTATGGAATGTTGTTTCTTGTTCAAATGCGTGCGCTACTTTGTATAATAATGATTCTTCAAAGTAGTTACCGATAATTTGTAATCCTACCGGTAATCCTTCTGAAAATCCACAAGGAACAGAAATAGCTGGTACGCCTGCTAAGTTAATTGGAACAGTCAAAATATCATTGGAATACATTGTAATTGGATCATTAATCATTCCATCAATTTTAAATGCTGTTGTCGGGGAACTAGGTCCGATAATAACATCATAGTTTTTAAACACGTCAACAAAATCTTGTTTAATTAACGTACGTGCTTGTTGTGCTTTTTTGTAGTAAGCATCGTAATAACCAGAACTTAATGCGTATGTTCCAAGCATAATACGACGTTTTACTTCATCACCAAAGCCTTCAGAACGTGTTTTTGTATAAAGTTCTTCTAAAGTAGTCGCGTTTGGAGAACGGTATCCGTAACGAACGCCGTCAAAACGAGAAAGGTTAGAAGAAGCTTCACTGGATGCTAAAATGTAATAACTTGCTACACCGTATTCAGAATGAGGTAAAGAAACTTCATCCCAAGTAGCGCCAAGTTTTTCGAGTGTTTTAAGTGCATCTAACACAGCTTGTTTGACACCAGGATCCACGCCTTCACCAAGGTATTCTTTTGGAACACCGATGCGTAAGCCTTTAATATCACCTGTTAAGCTATCTGAGAAACGTTCTACTGGTTGGTTAATCGATGTAGAATCATTTGCATCTAAACCAGAAATCGCTTCTAATAAATAAGCATTATCTTCTACATTTTTTGTAATTGGGCCGATTTGGTCTAAAGAAGACGCAAAGGCAATTAAACCAAAACGAGATACACGGCCATATGTAGGTTTCATTCCGACTACCCCACAAAAAGCTGCTGGTTGGCGAATCGATCCACCAGTGTCACTACCAAGCGAGAATAATACTTCGCCTGCTGCAACTGCGGATGCGCTACCACCTGAAGATCCACCAGGAACTCTTGATAAATCCCATGGGTTATGTGTTTTATGGAAGTAAGATGTTTCTGTAGAAGAACCCATCGCGAATTCATCCATATTTAATTTTCCGATATTAATCGTTTGCGCGTTTTTTAATTTAGAAACTACCGTCGCATCATAAATTGGATCGAAGTTTTCTAAAATTTTGCTTGCTGCTGTTGTACGTAAGTTTTTAGTTACGATATTATCTTTAATACCGATAGGAAGACCAGCCAGCATATTGTTCGGATCAATACCTGCATCACCAAGCTCTTCTGCTACACCAAGAGCTGTTTCTTTGTTTAAAGTAATAAATGAACCGACTTTATCCTCTACTGCTTCAATACGGTTAAATGATTCTGTTACTAAATCAAAAGGTGTGATTTCTTTTTTTACTAATTTATCATGTAATTCTTTTACTGAAAAATCAAATAAGCCCAAAATATTTTCCCTCCTTAGCGTGTTTATTGTTCCATTATTGTTGGTACTTTGAACATGCCGTCTTGTTGATCCGGCGCATTTTTCAGTACTTCTTTACGATCAAGGCCTTTCGTTGCTACGTCTTCACGTAACACATTCGATACATCGATTGCATGGCTTGTTGGCTCTACATTGTTTGTATCTAGTGTATTTAATTGCTCCACTAGCTCAATAATTTTACCAAGCTGACCAGCAAAAGCAGTTGCTTCTGTTTCTGATACTTCTAGTTTGGCAAGATTTGCTACTTTTTCTACTGTTTCTTTGGATATATTTGACAAAATGCCATCCTCCTTTTTAGTGGTACTTTCTATGCGGTAGTGCTTCCCGCCTTGCTAAATGGGAAGAACTGTCCTCTCCTGCATAATTATACAACAGGAAAGAACAATTCGCATTGTTTTTTATTAATCATAAATGTGAGCAGTAGCTGCGTCTTCATTTGCTTTTCTAGTAATTAATGCAGCTGGACCGTCTGATGTAGAAATATTGACTTGTAAATCAGCTGTTTTAGGAATATGTTGTCCTACTAAATCTGTTACATATTGCGTAAAGCCAATAATTTCCGCTTGCCCATAAAATTGCAATGGAATATCAATACTAAGTTCTGCTAATTGCCCGTCTTCATATCTAGCGCGACCAACTACACCTGTAAAGTTCGGGTAGTAATCTTCAATAGCTTTTTTGAAGTTAAGGAAATTATCATTGTCAGTTTTGTGATCTTTTGCAGATTCAGTGGAAGGTAAAACGTAATTTTTTTCTTCTACGTCTTTCCAACTGGATAAGCTGTCACCGTTTGCTGTTGCATAAGTAAGAAAATTACCTGGAGCTACAGCATCACGTGGCCCTTGTTTATAAATAGCAATCGTAACTGGAACATTTTCTAACCCTTTTGTTTGGCGAATTCGGTTCAATACAGTACCAGACATTTCTTTACCTTGTGCTAGTAAATCGCTGTCACTGATTTCTTGTTCAAAAGTGTCGCCGTATTGTTCTTTTTGATAGTAATCAACTGAATTCATTGCCAGCGCGATTGAAATCCCACCAAGCGCTACAGTATCTTTATCTGTTTGTTTTAAATAATCTTGTTCTAAAATGTGAGCTAAATAAATTGGCTTACGATCTTTTCCGTCGCCATTACTTTCTGGATTTAAACCATTAGGATTTTTTTCACTTTTCCGGTCTAACCATTTTTCTAGTGTTTCCTTGTCCAAATACTGCCCCTCTTGGAAAAGATAATTGTCTGGCGAATATTTATTTTGGGAAACTCGCATTAAACCAGATTCTAACTCGTTAATATCATATCTTGAGTAAATATTCGATACTACAAGTCCACGAGATTTACTTGCTTTGTACGGTAATACCGTTTTGTAATAATTGGATGAAATTTGATTTTTTGTCATGATGCCCGTTTCTGCTTTTTTATCATCTTTTTGTACCACTTTATCGTTTGAGTCGAGTTTTGGGGCACAGCCAGAGAGAATAAGCGTTAAACCGAGCGCTGCAATTATGAGTTTTTTCATTCGTTTAATCCACCTTCGTCTGGTAAGTACTCTATTAAGTCTTCTTCGGACCAAATAGGAATTGCTAGTTCTTCAGCTTTGGCTAGTTTAGAACCAGCATCACTGCCAGCTACAACAACATCCGTTTTCTTACTGACGCTTCCAGAAACATTTCCACCGAGTGATTCGATTAATGCTTTTGCATCGTTTCGTGTTAATTTTTCCAGTTTTCCAGTTAAAACAACTGTTTTCCCTGCAAAAACAAGCTCCTCTTCGGACATGTTTTCTAGTTTTGGCCCTGTATAGGTCATATTGACGCCAGCCCTTTTTAGTTCTTCCAGTAAATCATGTACTTCTTCATTCGCAAAATAAGTCACAATGCTATCTGCCATTTTTTCCCCAATGTCATTAATACTTGTAAGTGTTTCTTTGTCAGCTATTTTCAAATTATCCATTGTTTCAAAATGAACTGCAAGCGATTTGGCTGCTTTAGCACCAACATGGCGGATTCCCAAGCCAAAAAGTAATTTTTCAAGCGAATTTTGTTTACTTGCTTCGATGGATGCCAGTAAATTGGTTACTGATTTCTCACCCATTCTTTCTAATTCTAACAGTTTCTCTTTCGAAAGGAAAAACAAATCTGCAACATCTTTAATTAAATGCATTGAAAATAGCTGAATAATAACTTTTTCTCCAAGGCCATCGATATTCATCGCATTTCTTGAAACAAAATGGATAAGCCCCTCTTTAATTTGAGCTGGACACTTAGGATTAATACATCTTAGTGCTACTTCTTCTTCTAAGCGGACAAGTTCACTATCACAGGTTGGACAGTTTTTTGGCATATGGAAAGGTTTTTCACTACCGTTACGTTCTTCGGTAATGCTCTTAATCACTTCAGGAATAATATCGCCTGCTTTTTTAATTAAAACGGTATCGCCAATGCGAATATCTTTTTCTGTAATTAAGTCTTCGTTATGAAGTGACGCACGGCTAACTGTAGTTCCTGCAACTCTTACTGGTTCTAACACCGCTGTGGGAGTTATTACGCCAGTTCTGCCAACGTTTAATTCAATATCCAGCAGTTTAGTTGGTACTTCTTCTGCAGGAAATTTATAAGCAATTGACCATCGTGGTGATTTAACTGTTGTCCCCATTTGGCGTTGTTGTTCTAAATTGTTTAATTTTAAAACGATACCATCAATATCGTAAGCTAAACCAGCTCGTTTTTCCGTCCACTCGTCAATGTAAGCATATACTTCCTCTAAATTACTGCAAAGTCTACGCTCTTTATTGACTTTAAGGCCTAGTGTTTCAAGCATATCTAAGCCCGCGCTATGTGTTTCAACACCCATTTCACCAAAATCAGCTACTGCATAAAGGAAAATATCAAGGTTTCTAGATGCAGCAATTTTTGTATCTAATTGACGAAGTGAGCCAGCCGCTGCATTTCGCGGATTTGCAAATAACATCTGGCCTTCTTCTTCGCGTATTTCATTTAATTTTTGGAAGGAACGTTTTGGCATAAAAGCTTCACCGCGGACTTCAATGGAATAAGCTTTTTTCAGTTTCATTGGGATAGAACGAATCGTGCGTAAATTAGCAGTGATGTCTTCACCAACTGTTCCATCACCTCGCGTAGCACCTTGTTTATACTTACCATTTTCGTATTGAAGTGATACGGCTAGTCCGTCAATTTTCAGTTCGCACATATAACTAATGTCATCACCGACTTTATCGCGGATACGGCGGTCAAAATCAGCCAAATCATCGCGATTAAACGCATTGGCCAAGCTTAACATTGGTGTGTCATGTTCTACTTTTTTAAAACCTTCTAAAACTTCTCCGCCTACTCGTTTCGACGGTGATTCAGGTGTAACCCATTCTGGATGCGCTTCTTCTATTTTAAGTAGTTCTTGCATCTTTTGATCGTATTCGGCATCTTCTACTGTTGGATTATCAATTACATAATAATCATAGCTGTATTGATCAAGTATGTTTATTAGTTCTTCATACCGTTTTTTATCAGCCATTTCTTCACCTGCTTTTTCCAAATTTATACTTTTTCAATTGGCGCAAATTCTGCGAGCAATCGTTTGACTCCAGTTGGGCTTGGGAATGCAATATCAAGTTCCATTCCGCTACCTTCTCCTTTGACACTTACGACTGTTCCTACGCCCCATTTCTTATGACTAGCTTTATCGCCGACTGTCCAACCGAGTGTTTCCGCTCCAGAAGATTTATAGGCAGTAGTTGCTTTTTGCGGCATGCGCGGTTTGGCATACGGTTTATCAGCTGTTAATTTATTTTCGTTGCCTAATTCTAGTAAGTCACGAGGAATTTCCCCAATAAAGCGAGATTCTTGGTTGGATGATGGACGACCATAAAGCATCCGGGAATACGCGCTCGTTAGGAAAAGTTCTTCTTCTGCACGAGTGATACCAACGTAAGCAAGGCGGCGTTCTTCTTCCATTTCTTCTTCTTCATAAATGGCTCTAGAATGTGGGAAAATTCCTTCTTCCATCCCAACTAAAAAGACAACTGGGAATTCTAGCCCTTTGGCAGAGTGAAGCGTCATCAGCGTCACCGCACCGTTTTGTTCTTCATTATCTTCTTCTAACTTATCGACGTCAGCAACCAGTGCTAAATCCGTTAAAAATGCGAGTAATGTTTTATCGTCATTTTCTTTTTCAAAGTTTTGTGTAACAGATAAAAACTCATCGATATTTTCTAAGCGAGTTTGAGCTTCAATAGTTCGTTCGTTTTTCAGCATTGCTCGGTAACCTGTTTTTTCGAGAATTTCTTCTACAAGTTCAGTTACAGATAGGAAATCTTGCATTTGGGTGAATCCGCGAACCAAATCATGGAAAGCAACTAAATCTTTGCTTATTTTAGCAGAAATCCCGGCTAATTCAATGCGATTAAGTACTTCAAACAAACTTAAATCGTAAGCTGCGGCAACATTGTTTAGTTTTTCTAATGTGCCTGGTCCAACTCCGCGTTTTGGTACGTTGATGATACGTGTCAGACTAATATCATCTTCATTATTACTAATAAGTCGTAAATAAGCCAAAATGTCTTTAATTTCTTTTCTATCATAGAATTTCGTACCGCCGACCATTGTGTAAGCCATATTTGACTTCATGAAATATTCTTCCATTACACGGGACTGGGCATTGGTTCTATAAAGAATCGCAAAATCAGAAAGAGGACGACTCGAATTATTTACTTCTTCTTGAATTTTCATAACGACGTAAGCCGCTTCTTCTTTCTCAGTTAGCGCCTTGTGGTAAAAAATCTTCTTCCCTTCCGCATTACTAGTCCAAAGATTTTTTGGTTTACGATTGCCGTTATTTTCGATTACACGGTTCGCCGCTTCTAAAATACGTTTGGTCGAACGGTAATTCTCTTCTAGCAAAATGGTTTTGGCGCTCGGGTAATCTTTTTCGAAAGACATAATATTACTAATATCTGCCCCGCGCCAGCCGTAGATTGATTGGTCAG
Organism: Listeria sp. MAN/IMW/UF464; assembly: GCF_058683955.1. Lineage (NCBI taxonomy): Bacteria > Bacillati > Bacillota > Bacilli > Caryophanales > Listeriaceae > Listeria > Listeria sp. MAN/IMW/UF464. The sequence goes on along the minus strand of NZ_JBZWZP010000005.1, from coordinate 17,498 downwards.
AGTCACCAACGACACATAAATTCTTAAATCTAGAGGCAAGTAGTTTTACAAGTAAGTACTGCGCGTGGTTGGTATCTTGGTACTCATCCACGTGAATGTATTGAAACTTGCGCTGATAATATTCTAAAACATCTGGAACACGTTCAAATAATTGAATCGTCACCATAATTAAATCATCAAAATCGAGCGCTTGATTTTTCTTCAGTTTCTTTTCATATTTTTCATAGACTTCGCCGACCATTTTATCGTAGAAACCACTTGCTTCTTTTATATATTCGCTTGCAGTTATAAGTTCGTTTTTTGCATTGCTAATAGAAGCCAAAATACCTCGTGGCTCAAACTTCTTAGGGTCGACATTTTTTTCTTTTAAAATGCCTTTAATAACCGATAATTGGTCACTGCCATCCAAAATAGTAAAATTGCGTTCGTAGCCAATCCGGTCTATATCACGACGTAAAATTCTTACGCACATGGAGTGAAAAGTGGAAATCCAAATTGATTCCGCTTCTCCGCCCATTAAATTACCAATCCGTGATTTCATTTCACGCGCTGCTTTATTGGTAAACGTAATCGCTAAAATATTATAAGGATTCACGCCACGTTCTCTTACTAAATAAGCGATGCGATGGGTTAAAACACGTGTTTTACCACTCCCTGCACCAGCCATAATTAATAAAGGTCCTTCTGTACTTTCTACTGCTTTTCGTTGTTCTGGGTTTAATCCGTCAACTAATTCTTTTGCATTCAATTGCATTCTCCTATACACCACCATACAAACATTTGTTCTTATTTTATCATACTACACTTTATAATCAAACCGTTTTCTTCCTAAAAATAGTTGCGGTTTCTAGTGCTTTTTCTAAATCCTCATAAATAATATTGCCCACAATAATCGTATCCGCGTACTTCGCCATTTCAGCAGCTTGTTCTTTGGAACGGATTCCGCCACCATACCAAAACTCAGTGTCGCTTAAAACTTCACTTACTTTTCTTACTGCTTCTGGATCGCCGTACATCCCGCTATATTCGACATAAAAAATTGGCAGACGAAATATATTCTCTGCTAATCGCGCATAAGCAATAATATCTTCATCCGTTAAGTCTGTTTTCGCTTCTGTTAACTGGGCAACTTTTGCGTCTTTATTTAAAATAACATAACCTTCTGATGTGATTCGCTTCCAAGGAATAAAATCCCCTAGTTCCTTGATTAACTCTTTGTGTAAACCGTGCGTCCATTTACTATTTTCCGTATTTAATACAACAGGAATTAAAAAATGTTCTGCTTCCGGTAAAATCATGGATTCATCGCTTACTTCAAGGAAAATCGGCAAATCTGTTTCAGCTAATAATTCATACAGATTTTCGACTGCTTCTATTTCTAAATTATCTGTCCCACCAATGATAAATCCATCGGTTCCAGAATGAATGAGCTTTGTGACACTATTACGAGGTAAATTCTTTGCTGGGTCTAACTTGAATAAATGCTTCATATGCTCCTCCAATTCTCTATAATGGGATATCTTATTATAGCATTAGTTACATTTCATCGCACCCTTACAATAGGAAATTTTAACTTTTTTTAAGCTTTTTTTACGACTTCTTGTTGGGATAGCTTTTATTTTATGGTATGATGAGGAAAATTTGATTTTATTATGACTTCTAGAGTATTGACATAGAAAAAAGGAAATGGGGATATTATGCAAGAAAACAGAGAAGAATGGGGCTCAAAAGTCGGATTTATTTTAGCATCCGCTGGGTCCGCAATAGGAATTGGTGCGATTTGGAAACTGCCTTATGTGGCCGCAACTGCAGGAGGTGGCGCATTTTTCTTATTGTTTTTAGTTTTAACCTTACTTGTAGTCATGCCACTTTTGATTGCTGAGTTTGTTATTGGACGAGGTTCTGGTGGGGATGCGGTTCAAGCTTATAAAACGCTCGCACCTGGAACGAAATGGAACTTAATTGGAAAATTAGGCGTAGTTGGCGCAAGTATTTTATTTTCATTTTATAGTGTCGTTGGCGGTTGGATTATTACTTATTTAATTAAAACGCTCGCTGGTGGAATTGCCGGTGAAAACCAAGCGACTTTACTCCATGATTTTCAAGTGACGACAGCCAACCCATGGATTTCGGTTGGTGCGACAATTTTCTTTATTTTACTCAATGTGATCGTTATTAGCCGCGGAGTTGTTAGCGGAATTGAAAAAATGAGCAAGTTTATGATGCCCGCGCTTTTTATTTTATTTATAGTGTTAATTATCAGGTCCTTGACATTACCAGGCGCAATGGAAGGTGTCGCATTTTTCTTACGACCAGATTTTAGTCATTTTACTGCTCAAACAGTCCTTATTACACTCGGTCAGGCGTTCTTTTCACTCAGTGTGGGGATTTCGGTGATGGTTACGTATAGTTCTTATTTGAACCGTTCGACTAGTTTACCTCAGTCGGCGATTTCGGTTTCGCTTATGAATGTGTTTGTTTCGTTACTTGCTGGGTTAGCTATTTTTCCAGCGGCATTTTCGTTTAACATTACGCCAGATGCAGGTCCGGGGTTATTGTTTGTTATTTTGCCCTCGATATTTAATCAAATGCCGTTTGGGATGTTGTTCTTTATTATTTTCTTAATTTTATTCTTATTCGCCGCATTAACGTCTAGTTTCTCGATGCTTGAAGCAACTGTTGCTCCGCTGATGAATGCTGGCGTTAATCGTAAAAAGGCGAGTCTCTGGATGGGGCTTGTGATTGTGTTAATGGCAATTCCAAGTGCGCTTAGTTTTGGTGTTTGGAGCGATGTTCAGATTTTTGGACTAAGTATTTTTGATGCTGCCGATTATCTTGTGTCGAATATTATCTTGCCAGTTGGTGCTTTATTTATCGCTATTTTTGTTGGTTACCGATTACCTCGTGAATTACTTTTAAAAGAATTTACATCAAGCAGCCATTTTGGCAAAAAGGTTTTTATTATTTGGCTCTTTCTCATTAAATATATTGCACCAATTGCGATTATTTTTGTCTTTCTCTCAGCGACCGGTTTAATTGATTTTCTGTTTTAACAAAAAAAGCAATCCGCTAATTTCTTAGCGAGATTGCTTTTATTATATTGCCATCAGTACGATACTTGTCACACAAATCAGGATTCCACTTAGGCCAATCGCCGTTCCAATTGCTCGTTTTTCTCTAACATTAGCAAGCGTCGTGAAAATAAAACAAATAATAAAGACCCAGTGCCACAGTAAAGAAAAATCAAGCCCAGTTCCAGTGGAAATCATATTAATCACAAAATAAATAACTGCAAGAGCAAGAATAGAGATGATTACAATCTGATAGGTTTTACTATTAAACTTTTTCAATATTAATCCCTACCAATCTTATTCTGGCTTTGTCATTCTTGAAAATACGACATCGTACATATCATTGCCATAATGAAGTGAACGTTTTACACGTGAAATTGTTGCTGTACTTGCACCTGTCTCAGATTCAATCACATTATACGTTTTTCCATCATGAAGCATTTTTGCTACTTGGAAACGTTGAGCCATGGATTGTATTTCGTTCACAGTACAAACATCATCAAAAAAAGCATAACATTCTTCTAAATTCTCGAGCGTTAAAATCCCTTGGAAGAATTCATCCAATCCTTGTCCACGCAACTTCTCTATTTGCATATCTTTACCTCCAAATAATCTCATATATCCTACTTTCATATTTTAACGTACCAACGCGTAAAACACAAACGTTTCTCTTTACGAAATAAACAAAAAAAGTACTATCCAAGCAATTTGCTTAAAGATAGTACTTTTTATTATTCTGCCTTTGTTCCAATATCCATTCGATAAAAGAAATTTGGATTATCTAATTTTTGCATTTCTGGATACAGTAAAGTCCGTGCATCACTCATGGTTTCAGCTTCTTTTGCTAGTAATAAAACGCGACCGCCATTTGAGACAAATTCCCCGTTTTCGTTTTGTTTTGTTCCCGCATGATAAATGGCGACATCCTCTCTAATATCATTTAAGCCAGTGAGTTTATTTCCTTTTTCATAATGTTCTGGGTAACCTGCACTTGCTAAAACGACACCGAGCGTAATTCCTTCTTTTTTAAAGCGAACTTCTGGTTTTTCGTTGTTGAGTAAAGCTGCTATAAGTGCTGCAAAATCACTTTCTAAACGAGGCAATACGACTTGTGTTTCCGGATCACCAAATCGCGCGTTAAATTCAATTACTTTTGGCCCATCTGTCGTTAAAATAAGACCTGCATAAAGAATTCCGCGGAAGTAGCGATCTTCTTGCACCATTCCTTTTGCAGCGGGGCGAAGGATTTTTTCAATAGCTTCATTCACTACATCTTCTGAAATATGTGGTACTGGTGAATAAGCGCCCATTCCACCAGTATTAGGTCCTTTATCGCCTTCATAAGCACGTTTATGATCTTGTGCAATCGCCATTGGATACACTTCTTCCCCGTTTACAAAAGCCATCAAGGAAAACTCTTCGCCAGCTAAGAAGTCCTCAATAACGACTTTGAGAGATGCGTCACCGAATTTTTCTTCTAACATCATATCTTTTAACGCAAGGACAGCTTCTTCCATCTCTAAAGCTACTGTGACACCTTTTCCAGCGGCTAATCCGTCTGCTTTAATAACGATTGGTACACCGCGTTCATCCAAATATGCTTTAGCCTCCGCATAATCAGTGAAAGTTCTTGAGGCAGCAGTGGGAATGGCATATTTCTCCATAAATTGCTTGGCGAAGTCTTTACTACCTTCAATTAAAGCTGCATTTGCTTTTGGTCCGAAAGCTTTGATTCCCACTTCTTCAAATGCATCTACCACCCCTTCTAAAAGAGGTACTTCAGGTCCAACGATGACAAAGGAAACGTCTGCTTTCTTGGCAAAATCAATCAAACCAACTTTATCTGTTTCGGAAATAGCAACTAATTGAATATCATCTAAACGCATTCCGTCATTTCCGGGAGCGCAATATACTTTTTCGACATTGTTTGATTCTAGTAATTTTTTACTAATAGCATGTTCTCGACCGCCGCTACCAACTACTAATAAATTCATTTAATGACACGTCCTTTTTATGAGGATTAATGTTTGAAATGGCGTACATGAGTTAGAACCATGGAAATTCCATATTTATCAGCCATTGCAATTGATTCTTTATCTTTGATCGATCCACCAGGTTGAATAATCGCCGTAATACCTGCTTTTGCCGCAGCCTCAACTGTATCATCCATCGGGAAAAAGGCATCGGAGGCAAGTACAGCGCCTTTTGCTTTTTCACCAGCTTGTTCTAGCGCAATCAATGCTGAGCCGATTCGATTCATTTGACCAGCGCCAATTCCAAGCGTTTGTTTATCTGAGCCAATAACAATCGCGTTTGACTTGACATGTTTGACAATTTTCCACTGAGCAAGTAAAGCTTTCATTTCTGAGTTGGTTGGTTGTTTTTCTGTCACTACTTCATAACTTGTTGTATCTTCTACAAAAGCGTCATTCGCTTGGATAAGAAGTCCACCGTTAACAGAAGTTTTCTCAAAACCTTCCACGTTACCCGCAAATGGAACAGTTAACAGACGAATATTTTTCTTTTTCGCTAAAATCGCAAAAGCTTCTTCGGAAAAACTTGGTGCAATAATGATTTCTAAGAAAATTTTACTCATATGTTCTGCTGTTTTCGCATCAACTTCTTTATTTAAAGCAACAATTCCACCAAAAATAGATATTTCATCTGCTTCGTAGGCTTTTAAATAAGCTTCTTCAATAGTTTCACCAACGCCAACTCCGCATGGATTCATGTGTTTTACTGCAACTGCCACTGGTTCTTTGAATTCACTAGCAATTTTAAGTGCCGCATCTGCATCGCGAATGTTGTTATAAGATAACTCTTTACCGTGCAACTGTTTCGCAGCACTAATCGAGTTTTCAACCGCACGTGGTTCTGTATAAAAAGCTGCATCTTGGTGAGGATTTTCACCGTAACGCAAAACTTGTTTTCGATTGTAAGTTAATGTTACTTTTTCTGGGAAAGTTTCACCGGTAACATCCGTTAAGTACTCTGCAATTAAAGCATCATAAGCTGCTGTGTGTCGAAATACTTTAGCAGCAAGACGTTGGCGCGTTTCAAAAGTAGTTGCACCGTGTTCTTGTAGTTCTGTAAGTACTGTATCGTAGTCCGCTGTATCAACTACAACAGTTACCGCCGCATAATTTTTCGCAGCAGAGCGTAACATTGAAGGTCCGCCAATATCAATATTTTCAATCGCTTCTTCTAAAGTAACACCAGGTTTTTGAATCGTTTCTTGGAAAGGATACAAATTAACAATGACTAAATCAATTGGCTTAATATCATGTGCAGCAATTGCTTCCATATGTTCCGCCGTATCACGTCTTGCAAGCAAACCACCATGAATAGCTGGATGAAGCGTTTTTACTCGGCCATCAAGCATTTCTGGAAATTCGGTAACTGCTTCAATTCCCGTAACCGGTACGCCAGCTTGTTCAAATGCTGCTTTTGTCCCACCAGTTGAAATAATTTCTACACCAAGTTCTACTAATTTTTCTGCAAATGGCACGATGCCGTTTTTATCTGATACACTTATAAGCGCTCTTTTCATGATAATTAATCGTTCCCTCCATTTTGAATTAATCCTCGAATCACTTTTGGATAAAAAATATGTTCTACTTGATGAATTTTTTCAGCTAAACTATCTGCTGTTTCTGTTTTAGCTACCACAACTTTGACCTGGTCAATCATTGGTCCTGTATCCATCCCGGCATCCACAAAATGAGCTGTAACACCGGTTTCTGATACTTTCGCTTCGATAGCTTGACCAATCGCATCTTTCCCTTTGAATGCAGGTAATAACGACGGATGCAAGTTAACAATTTGCTCAGGGAATTCCGCAAGTAACGTAGGCCCTATCAAGCGCATATAACCCGCAAGCACTAATAAATCAATTTCCAAACCGCGCAGTTCTAATAAAATTTCGGTTTCAAAAGCCTCTTTATCCGGATAATTTTTCACATCAAACAGGAAAACCGGAATATTTTGCTTGTTTGCGCGTTCTACAACATAGGCGTTTGGTTTATCACAGACAAGTAGCTTCACATGAGGCTTAATAAGCTCATCATCTACTAAAGCTTGAAAATTCGAGCCATTACCAGAAGCAAAAATAGCTATATTCATCCTTTTGCGCCTCCGAAAATAACGGCATCATCAGAACGCGTTGTTACTTCTCCAATAACATAGGCCGCTTCCCCGTTTTGAACGAGTACTTCTAATGTTTTTTCGACATCCTCTTTCGCAACTGCCAAAACCATTCCGATACCCATATTGAAAATCTCATACATTTCAAGTTCGCTCAATTGACCGTATTTTTTCATTAAGTCAAAAATTGGAAGAACCGGCCACGAACCAAGCTCCACTTTAACAGCTAAATCATTTGTTAACATCCGTGGTAAATTCTCTACAAATCCGCCACCTGTCACATGAGTAATACCGTGAACATCCACTGCTTTTAAAACTTCTAAAACTGGCTTCACATAAATGCGTGTCGGCTTAAGTAACTCTTCCACAAGTGGCACATCTAGTTCCGTGAACGCTTCATTTAACTTAAAGTCATTGTCTTTAAAGAAAATTTTTCGGACTAGTGAGTAACCATTACTATGGATTCCGCTCGACGGGATACCAATGAGAGTATCTCCGGCTTTGACTGCACCTTCTGTAATCAGTTTCTTTTTCTCGACAGCTCCGACAGTAAAACCTGCTAAATCATAATCATCTGCCCCGTACATATCGGGCATTTCAGCAGTTTCCCCGCCAATTAAAGCCGCCCCAGCTTGTTCACAACCATCAGCTACCCCTTTAACAATTTGTTCCATTTTAACAGGATCTGTCTTCCCTGTTGCGATATAATCTAAGAAAAATAATGGCTCGGCACCTTGAGCTAAAATGTCATTCACGCACATTGCCACGCAGTCAATCCCAATCGTATCATGCTTATCTGCTTCAATAGCCAAAAGCAATTTTGTTCCAACACCATCTGTACCAGAAACCAGAACGGGTTCTTTTAAATCCAAACCACTTAAGTCAAACATTCCGCCAAAAGAACCAAGGGCACCCATTGCGCCCATCCGCTCTGTTCTAGCTACATGCTTTTTGATGCGCTCGACTACTTGATAGCCAGCATCTACGTCCACGCCTGCTTTACTATATGCATTCTCTGCCATTCGATTTGTCACTCCTCATTATTTTTCTGCTTCTAAGCTCGCTAAATATTCTGCTTCATAATCGTATAAAGGGGTCGGATAATCCCCGTTAAAATAAGCCATACAAAGTCCCCCATAAGGTTCGTTCGGATAAGGTCTGCCAATGGAATCTACTAAACCTTCTTCACTCAAATATTCTAAAGAATCAGCGCCAATAATACGGCAAATTTCATCAACAGAATAATTAGAAGCAATCAATTCATTTCGTGTTTGAATATCAATTCCATAAAAACAAGGATAAGCAAGTGGTGGAGAAGCGATTCTCACATGAACTTCCGCCGCGCCCGCTTCACGTAAAAGCTGGACAATGCGTTTACTTGTCGTCCCACGAACGATGGAATCATCAATCATGACAACTCGTTTACCTTCCACAACTCCTCGCACCGCAGAAAGCTTCATTCTAACCCCTTGTTCCCTAAGTTCTTGAGATGGCTGAATAAAAGTTCTTGCCACATATCTATTTTTGATGAGACCAAGTTCGTACGGCAGTCCAGCTTCTTCTGCATAGCCAATCGCCGCAGAAATACTTGAATCCGGCACACCTGTCACTACATCTGCATCAATAAATGCTTCTTTTGCAAGTCTTTTCCCAGAACGCTTTCTAGCTGAGTGAACATTAATTCCAGCTATATTAGAGTCCGGACGAGCAAAATAAATATATTCCATACTACAAATCGAATGCGTCACATTTTCCGTAAATTTTTCAATCCGCAGTCCGTCATTATTAATAATAATCAGTTCACCTGGCTCCACATCACGGACAAATTCAGCGCCAACCGTTTCAAAAGCACAAGTTTCAGAAGCAACTACATAAGAATCGCCAATTCGACCAATCGAAAGTGGTCTAAAGCCATTTGGGTCAAGCGCGGCGTACATTGTATCTTCTGTAAGCAGCATATATGCAAAGCCACCTTTGACCTTGTTTAAAGCTACTTTTAAATCTTCTACAAAATCACCAGTATGGCTGCGTTTAATTAAATGCGCTAATACTTCCGTGTCCGAACTTGTTTGAAAGATAGCTCCTTCTTCTTCTAATTCGCGGCGTAAAGTCTTCGCATTCACTAAATTCCCATTATGCGCAAGTGCAAGTGAAGAACTGTGAAAATGAAATAAAAATGGTTGTACATTTCCTAAGTTTTTTTGACCAGCTGTCGCATAGCGAACGTGGCCAATTGCTGCCTTACCTTTTAAATCGTCTAGTTCACCGTGCTTAAATACATCTGCTAAAAGCCCAAGATTCCGATGCCCTTTTAACGTTTCTCCGTCTGTTGAAACAATTCCGGCACCTTCTTGACCGCGATGTTGTAAACTATGCAACCCATAGTAAGTGATTTCCGCTGCATTAGGATGATCCCAAATACCAAAAATACCACATTCTTCATTAAGTCCTTTTACTTCAGCAAGCATGGAATAGCCCCTTCCCAAATAAATCGTAAATCAGATGTACTCGCAGTTACTAGCTCTTCTTTATGTTTCACGCGAATCGTTTCATCTGCCGTTACTACACCAAGTCGATATACTTTTTCCAGTTCCATTAATTTAGCAAAAGCTGCTTCATTTTCTGGTTTTACAGATACTAAGAAACGTGATTGTGATTCACTGAATAGTTGATTCAACTCAAATGGTACTTCTACATCCGCACCAAGCCCTGCTTTAAATGTCGCTTCCGCAAGAGCAACACCAAACCCGCCTTCTGCTAAATCATGACTGGAAGCAACTAATCCTTCCTGAATCGCGGTTAGAAGTAATTGTTGGTATTTTTTCTCTGTCGCTAAATCTAATTCTGGCGCGCGTCCGCTAATTTTCCCTTGTTGTAATTTCTGTAATTCCGAGCCACTATATTCAGCTTTTGTTTCACCAATTAAGAAAATCACATCGCCACTATTTTTAAAATCTTGTGTCGTAATGTGTGCCAAATCCTCTACTAAACCAACCATCCCAATCACCGGCGTTGGATAAATTCCTGTACCATCTGTTTCATTATAAAGCGAAACATTTCCCGAAATGACTGGTGTATCAAGCTCTAGACAAGCTGCACTAATACCATCAGCTGCTTTTTCAATTTCCCAAAAAATTTCAGGTTTTTCAGGATTACCAAAATTAAGTCCATCTGTAATCGCGAGTGGTTTTCCGCCAGAACAAACGATATTGCGCGCCGCTTCCGCAACCGCTATCGCTCCGCCTACTTCTGGGTCAAGATACAAATAGCGCGAGTTACAGTCAGTTGTCATCGCAATCGCCTTCTCGGTTCCACGCACACGAACAATTGCCGCATCTGATCCGGGCACAACTGCTGTGTCTGTGCGCACTTGATAATCATATTGTTCATAAATATGTCGCTTACTAGCAATCGTTGGCTGAGCAAGTAACTCTTTCCACACACCAACCACATCATCAATCACCGGCACAAATGCATCCTCTTCTTGGAAAGCTTGATAACGAGCTGGTTCTTTCGAAGGTTTATGATAAACTGGCGCATCTTCTGCAAGCGCATCTACAGGAACGTTCGCAACCACTTCACCGTGATGAATAATTTTATACATTTTATCGTCCGTTACTTTTCCAATCACAACTGCTTCTAAACCATATCGTTCAAATAAAGCTTGGATTTCTTCTACATGACCTTTTTTCACACATAGAAGCATCCGTTCTTGAGATTCAGAAAGTAACATTTCGTATGGCGTCATATGTAGTTCACGTTGCGGCACATCATCCATAATTAATTCTAGCCCAGCACCCGCTTTTGAAGCCATTTCAGAACTTGAGCTAACAAGCCCAGCAGCTCCCATATCTTGAATCCCAACTAAAATATCCGAATGATCACGAATCACATCTAAACAAGCCTCAAGCAACAATTTCTCCATAAAAGGATCGCCCACTTGTACAGCAGAACGTTGTTGTTCGCCTTCTTCACTAAACTCTACAGATGCAAAAGTGGCACCGTGAATCCCGTCACGACCAGTTTTAGCGCCAACATACATCACCGGGTTGCCAATTCCTTTTGCTTGCCCTTTTTGAATATCTTTTGCTTCAATTAATCCAACACACATCGCATTTACTAATGGATTTTTTGTGTAACAAGGATCAAATTGGATTTCGCCGCCAACAGTTGGAATCCCAATCGAATTACCATATCCAGCAATCCCAGCAACAACTTCACTAACTAAGTACTTCGCATGTGGAGTATCTAGCTCACCAAAACGAAGCGAGTTCAGCATTGCAATCGGTCTAGCTCCCATCGAGAAAACATCACGAATAATTCCGCCGACACCAGTTGCAGCTCCTTGGTACGGCTCCACGTATGATGGATGATTATGACTTTCGACTTTAAAAGCAACACCTAAACCATCGCCAATATCAACAATCCCAGCACCTTCACCCGGTCCTTGCAAAACTTGTTTTCCTTCTGTAGGAAATTTCCGAAGTACTGGTTTAGAATTTTTATAGCTACAATGTTCCGACCACATAACAGAGAAAAGACCTGTTTCAGTATAATTAGGCTCGCGTCCAAGAATGGAACAAACAAGCTCATATTCACTATCCGTTAAACCCATTTCTTGATAAATCTTTTGTTCTTTAATTTCTTTTGTCGTTGGCTCCATGTTAGGCATTTACTTGTTCCTCCTTCCAAGCTTTTACAACGGACTCGAAAAGTCTTAAACCATCAGTGCCGCCAATAATATCTTCCACCGCGCGTTCAGGATGTGGCATCATTCCAAGCACATTCCCGCGTTCATTAACGATACCAGCAATATCTGCACGACTTCCATTTGGGTTCACGCTATCATATGTAAACACAATTTGATTATTGTCTTTTAATTTTAAAAGTGTTTCATCATCACAGTAGTAATTACCTTCCCCGTGAGCAACTGGAACTTGAATAATTTCGTCTTCTTCATAAAGTCCAGTAAACATTGTATCGGCATTCGCCACACGAAGCGGCACCGTCTTACAAATAAAATGCAAATTATTGTTTCTAATTAAAGCTCCTGGTAGTAAACCAATTTCTGTTAAAATTTGAAATCCGTTACACACACCAAGCACTGGTTTTCCCATTTCAGCAAAGCGTAAAACTTCTGGCATAATACTTGAAAATTTCGCAATCGCACCAGTTCGCAAGTAATCTCCATAAGAAAATCCACCTGGAAGTAATACCGCATCAAAACCTGCAAGACTTGTTTCCGCATGCCAAACATATTCCGCCTCCTCACCAAGAGAATCGCGAATCGCATGTAGCATATCAAGGTCACAATTTGAACCTGGGAACTGAATGACAGCAAATTTCATCGTTTAAGCCTCCTCAATTTCATATCGGTAATCTTCCATCACCGGATTTGTTAACAGTTTGTCGCACATTTCATTCAACACTTCATGAATATCTCTATCTGACTTCGCTACTTTAAGTTCCATAAATTTACCAATACGGACATCTTCTACTTCTTCGTAACCCATGCTTTTCGCTGCGTCTTTTACTGCAACCCCTTGTGGATCTAATACGCTTTTCTTTAAAGTGACATAAACTTTGACATTATACATTTTGTGGCCTCCTAGTTTTGAACTTGCTTTAATCTATTCAATACTTCTGTATACACATCTGTTAAATTGCCAATATTCCGACGAAAGACATCCTTATCGAGCTTTTGATTTGTTTCCTTATCCCATAGTCTGCATGTATCTGGTGAAATTTCATCCGCCAGCAAAATATTTCCCGCTGCATCACGACCAAATTCTAATTTAAAATCAATGAGAGTAATATTCATTTGATTGAATAATTCTTGTAGCACCTTATTAATCGAACGAGCAGCCTGACGAATCGCGTCCATTTCATTTGTTGTCGCAATGTCTAAATAAAGCACATGATCATCATTAATAAACGGATCATCTAAGGCATCATCTTTATAATAAAATTCCACAATCGCATTTGGAATTTCCTCGCCTTCTTCTTTACCAAGACGTTTCGCAAGACTACCAGCCGTCACATTACGAACAACAACTTCAAGTGGAATAATCGAAACTTCTTTAACAAGTTGTTCCGTTTCTGAAATCGCCCGAATAAAGTGACTCGAAATCCCTTCTTTTGCTAAATAAGAAAAAATAAGTGATGTAATCTGATTATTAAGTTCGCCTTTACCAGTAAAAGATTCTTTTCGAACACCATTTAGAGCAGTCGCATCATCCTTATATGCAACACGCAAGACCCCAGCCTCATCTGTTTTAAAAAGTCGTTTTGCTTTTCCTTCATACAACAGTTCATTAGTCACGATAATTTATCTCCTTATAAATTACTTAACCTCTTTGAAAAAACATATATCAAAGAGGTTAGGTTGTATTCTGTCCGTAATTATAATCCTAAGCGATCAAAAATTAAGTCGACATTCTTCAGGTGATAGTTGTAATCAAAGCAGTCTGCAATTTCTTCTGCAGATAGATTTTCAGTAATAGTTGCATCTTGTTCTACTAATTCACGGAATGGTACTTGTTTTTCCCAAGCTTCCATTGCTCTTGGTTGTACGACATCATAGGCTGCTTCTCGAGCTAAGCCTTTATCAATCAGCGCAAGTAGAACACGTTGCGAATAAATTAATCCTAGAGTTCTATCCATATTACGTTTCATATTTTCTGGGAATACCGTCAAGTTTTTCACAATATTACCAAAACGATTTAAAATATAATCTAATAAAATAGTAGAATCTGGTAAAATAATTCGTTCCGCTGAACTATGAGAAATATCACGTTCATGCCAAAGTGGTACATTTTCATAAGCAGTAACCATATGTCCACGAATAACGCGAGCTAGCCCAGTTACATTTTCAGAACCAATTGGATTACGTTTATGCGGCATTGCGGATGAACCTTTTTGCCCTTTTGCAAAGAATTCTTCTACTTCGCGTACTTCACTTTTTTGTAAAGCACGTACTTCAACAGCAAATTTTTCGACAGAAGTGGCAATTAAAGCAAGCGTTGCAAGATATTCTGCATGACGATCACGTTGCAATGTTTGCGTTGAAATCGGCGCTGGAGTAGTTCCTAATTTTTCACAAACATATGCTTCCACAAAAGGATCAATGTTAGCATAAGTCCCAACAGCTCCAGAAATCTTTCCGAACTCTACACCATCAGCAGCAAAGTTAAAACGTTCTAAATTACGTTTCATTTCCTCGTACCATAGAGCAAGTTTTAAACCAAAAGTTGTTGGCTCCGCGTGAACACCGTGCGTACGACCCATCGTTACTGTATATTTATGTTCTTTCGCTTTTTCGCCAATAATCGCAATGAAATTCTCCAAGTCTTTTCTTAAAATTTCATTTGCTTGTTTTAGTAAGTAAGAATTCGCTGTATCTACTACATCTGTTGAAGTTAAGCCATAATGCACCCATTTACGTTCCTCACCAAGAGACTCAGATACCGAACGAGTAAATGCTACTACATCATGTCTAGTTTCTAATTCGATTTCATGAATACGGTCGACATCAAACTTAGCATTCGCACGAATTTTCTTTACATCTTCTTTTGGAATATCACCAAGCTCTGCCCACGCTTCACAAGCCAAAATTTCTACTTCTAACCAAGCTTGATAACGATTTTGTTCTGTCCAAATATTGCCCATTTCTTTACGAGTATAACGTTCTAACATCCTTTTTAATTCCTCCAGTTACTTCCAAATTTGCGTTTCTTCTATATCACTCAATACCGCTTTTGGTTCATCAGTCAAGATAGTTATATGACCCATTTTGCGATTGATTTTAGCTTCTTTTTTACCATAATAATGCACAAACCAATGTGGGTAATCTATCATTTGTTCATTCACTGCATCCACATGTTGTCCTAAAATATTGACCATTAACGCTGGTTTCAATAGCTCAGGTTTTACTAGCGGCAAGCCAACTATCGCACGAATATGCTGTGTGAACTGAGAAATCGAACAAGCCTCTATCGTAAAATGTCCTGAATTATGAGGTCTTGGAGCAAGTTCATTTACATAAATCGCCCCAGAACTAGTCACAAACATTTCTACAGCTAAAACACCACATAATTGAAGTACATCGGCTAATTTTTTGGCAATTTCTTCCGCTTCTTCATAGACATCCGCTGCCACTTTGGCCGGCGCAATAGTCGTATGCAAAATATTGTTTACATGAACATTCTCAGCTACTGGGAATGTTTCCACTTGTCCATTTAAGTTACGAGCAACAATGACAGAAATCTCTTTTTCAAAAGGAATCCAGGCTTCTAACACACAAGAACCGTAACGCAACAATTGTGCTGCATCCTCAATATCACTTGCACTGTGAATAACAACTTGTCCCTTTCCATCATATCCGCCTTGCGCTGTTTTTAAGACAGCCGGATAACCAATACTTCTTATCTCACTTTCGATTTCTTCTTTATCAACAATTACAGCATATGGCGCAATATTAATGTTAGCAGATTCTAAATACGCCTTTTCTAAAATTCTGTCTTGCGTAATCGAAAGTAATTCCGATCCTTGTGGGACAGATACTAAGTTTTGTGTCATTTTAAGCGCATCGTAGTCAATGTTTTCAAATTCATATGTCACAACATCTGCTTTTTCCGAAAGTTCACGTAAAGCTACTTTGTCATCATAATCAGCTACGATTTGTTCATCGCTTACTTGAGCAGCTGGACAATCTGCTGTAGGATCTAAAACAATAATTCGGTAACCCATTGCTTTTGCAGCTATCGCTAGCATACGTCCTAATTGTCCACCACCGATGATACCAATTGTACTATTTGTCAGTAAAAATTTTTTATCCAAGAGAATCACTACTTTCTAGAACTGTTTCTTCTAGTGTAGCACGTCTTTTTTGTAATCTGTTAGTAATTGCATCGTTTGTAATAGATAAAATTTGCGCTGCTAAAAGACCCGCATTGACTGCTCCGCTTTCACCGATTGCAACAGTAGCAACAGGAACACCACCAGGCATTTGTACAATGGATAATAGAGAATCCATTCCGCTTAACGCTTTTGACTTAATTGGCACACCAATAACAGGCAAAGTTGTTTTAGCAGCAACCATACCTGGCAAATGCGCCGCTCCTCCAGCGCCCGCAATAATAATTTTCAAACCACGTTCCCGCGCTTGTTCTGCATATTGAAACATTAAATCTGGTGTACGATGAGCAGAAACGACTTTTTTTTCATAAGCAATTTCAAGTTCATCCAATACATCACATGCTTTTTTCATTGTATCCCAATCTGAGGTACTCCCCATAATGACACCAATTTCCGCAGGCATTACGTGATCAACTCCTTCTTAATTTCATAATCTCTTTCGACTCCTTCATTCTAACAATAGCTATCACAAAAGTCAACGAAAAATCGAACATTTAATTGTTACGTTTTATTAACGTTCGTGTTTTACTGTTTTTTATTACTATTAGCGGTATTATGTAGCTCATTTCACTAAATAAATAAAAAAAGAAGCTACCATGCTTGGTAAGCTTCTTCCTATTTTCTAACTTGTTTTATCCAAAAACCGCCATGAATTTGTTTTGGCTCAGATGAAACAATAAATGCTCCATTATCAATTTCAATAATTTGTTTATATAGTTTTCGTTCATTCTTTCTTTGAGTCAAAATTTCAAGCATCATACGCTCTCCATCACGCCCACTCGCAAGCCAGCTAGTTACCCCGTAGCCTAAATCACGAATTTGATTCGGCAAATCTAAATTATATTCTTTCGTAATAACATTTACAGTGATATAACCTAAAGCAATTCGCTCTTCAATTTTCATTCCAACAATAATACCCACACCAAAACCTACTGCATAAGCTAAAACATTCGCTATGTTATTTAAATTATCTAATACCAAACTTAGTGCAACAACATAAATAATCATCTCAAATACACTCGAAAGTGCAGCTAAATAACGATATCCTTTCATCGTAAGTAGCAACCTTACCGTATAAATGGTCACATACAAAATATTTACAACAAAGATTGTAGCTACTATAAATATACCATTATCCACTAAAAAACACCCCTCCACCTAAAAAACTCCATTAAAAATTCTATTTAAGGGTCTTTTACTAATATAACATCCAATAAGATAGCTGACAAAGGAAACACTTCAACAAAAAAAGCCCTAAATAATTAGGACTTTTACTATTGCCCGGCAGCGACCTACTCTCGCAGGGGGAAGCCCCCAACTACCATTGGCGCAGAGAAGCTTAACTACCGTGTTCGGGATGGGAACGGG
>NZ_JBZWZP010000004.1:0-223457 GCF_058683955.1 Listeria sp. MAN/IMW/UF464 | reverse complement strand
GCATATTGTCTGGTAGTTATGGCGAGAAGGTCACACCCGTTCCCATCCCGAACACGGTAGTTAAGCTTCTCTGCGCCAATGGTAGTTGGGGGCTTCCCCCTGCGAGAGTAGGTCGCTGCCGGGCAATTTATTATTCCACAGTAGCTCAGTTGGTAGAGCAATCGGCTGTTAACCGATCGGTCGCAGGTTCGAGTCCTGCCTGTGGAGCCATTTTTTTATTTGAAAGGCTTTGCTGCCGCTTTAGCTCAGTTGGTAGAGCACTTCCATGGTAAGGAAGGGGTCGTCGGTTCAAATCCGACAAGTGGCTTAATATAATATACTTGTACTTAGAATGTTTCGCTAGTATGCGAGGCTTTTTTTATTTGTCTAAAAATGATAAACACCTTATCAGAGTATACATATGCATTATTATTCAATTTGTTTTTATAGAAAATGTTAAGTAATTAAATAAGTATCGAATTCTCTTGGATTTATTATTATTATATTGAGGGAAATATGTATTTTTCGACATAATTAAAAGATTGGTTGTATAAAATATGAATAACAAGCTAATACGTGTAGGATTTTAACAATGAAACAATTATAAAAGTCAATTTGTGTGGAAATAAAACAAAATTTTCTTTATTTTTTAGTAGTCCGTTACAAGAAACAGCCCTTTTCTTTCGTTTTCGGTCATACATCGCATTATTATGATACCTTATATATGTGTAAGAAAATTTTAAAAAGGAGATAACATCATGAGAAAAAAAACTGCGGTAACAATTTTGCTTTTTATTGTACTATTGACAACGATTCTAATGCCAACGAATGCAAATGCCTATACTAAATTAGGTTATTCTTTAAGTAAATCAAATGCTAAGAATTTTAAATTTTATATTAATGGGTCGGCGATGGGTTATAAAAATATAATTATTAATGGAGCAAAATCTTGGAATGCTTCTCCATATTTAAATACGGTAAGTAAGGGACGAGATGCAAACCCTCACTTTATAATTAGTAGTTCAACTATAGACAGAGGGGCAACTGTTGCTGTCTGCGAAACTTGGGCATATAAAGGGTCTAAGTTAGTAGCCAAAAATGAAATAACTACTTTTAAAGCTTTTAGATCTTTATCTGTAGGTGATAAGACTGAAACTATAGCTCACGAATTTGGCCATGGCCTTGGTTTAGGACATGTGAAAACGAAGAATGCAATCATGCTAGATGTTGGTTTTACAAAGAAAATAAAACCACAAAGGGATGATTTAAACGGTATTAAAGCAATATATAAATAAAAAGGAGGATTGAAAAATGAAGAAAAGTATTATAGTTATCATAGGATTACTGAGCATAGTTGGATTGATGGGCTGTACTAATGATAAAAATATAAATGAAAAACAAATAGTAGGAAAAGAAATCGAAAAAGTTGAACAAAAAAGTAGTATAGTTTCTTGTGATGGAAAGTATCTGGATCTTGCAGAAAATATTGAAGAACTAGAAGAAAGTTCTCCTATTATTGTTACTGTAACGAAACGCTCTGAAAAAAAATCTATTACAAAAGAATCAAAAAATAGCAATGTGCCTACAGAATTTTATACTATGAGTGAAGTAGTTATAAATAATATAGAAAAAGATGAAACGAAGACCTTAGAAGAAAATAAAACGATTAAGGTATTAGAAGATAGTGTTGAAAATGTTAAAATCGATGGACAAGAATACGATTTAACGATTGATGGGTATAAAAATATGAAAGAAGACGAAGAATATACGCTATTTATAAGGAAAAGTACATCTGGAGATAATTATGTACTTACAAATGCTATGTTAAGTAAATATCCTGTTGCTGAGTTGAGTGAAAGTGAGCTGTTCCTTGAAAATGAGGAAAACAAGGAAGAAGCGATAGATATGAAAGATACGTATAAGGATATATATAAGGAAGTTCTAAGTGATTATAACTAAAAAAATATATATCTTATGACCCTGGGAATAAAACTGGGGTCTATTTTTATGGAGGCTTTATTACATATCTTGAATAGGTCGTATAAATAGATTATACTAGGGGTATAAATACAAGGACGGATGGGGTGTTTTTTTGAAGGAGAAGAAGCAGCGGATTATTAAGTCAGCTAAAGAGGTGTTTCAAAAGCAAGGGTACTTGAAGACTTCTGTACAAGATATGGTGGATGCGGCTGGGATTTCTAAGGGGACTTTCTATAATTATTTTACTTCGAAAGAGGAGCTGGCCATTGTCATCTTTAAGCAGGAGTATTCTGTATTGCATCAGCGTTTGGAATATACGATGGCGCTAGATGGGACGAAGAAAGATAATTTTACGGAATGCTTGAAAATTATTATTCATTTTTATACGGAAAATGGGGAGATATTGAATATTACTTTTTCGCAAACGATGATTGATGATGACTTTAATGCGTTCTTACAGAATGTCCGACTTAAGAATATGGAATGGGTTAAAAATCAGCTTTTAGAGGTTTATGGAAAGGAAACGGAGCCTTATATTAACGATATTACGATGCTCTTGAGTGGGATGGCGGCGATGTATGTCTTTGCGAGCGGTAGTAAAAATGTCGATTCAGGTTTAATTGAAAGAGCCATTCCGTATGTTGTGAGAAGGCTAGATGCGCTTGTTAAAGATATATTGGAAAGCGGAGAAATTATTTTTACTGAGGCTGATACAGAGAATTTGGTGCCAGATCAAACGATGATCCGTAAGAAGCGTCTTGCTAAGCTACGAGAAGCGCTTGAGGAGCTTAATGTTGGGATTGAGAATGCGGATATTGCTGATTCGGACAAGTGGCAATATAAAGAATCGATGAATGCACTTGTTGGTGAAATTAATAATAATGAGGCGCCGAGAGATTTCATGGTTCAAGGAACGCTTTTATATCTTAAACAGCATGTACCGGCGACTTTAACCAAAGAAGTGAATAAATTAGAAGCGTGCGTGAACGGGCTTTTATAAATTTTAGACTAACTAGTCACTTTTTATTGACTTGTTGGTCTTTTTTTATTATACTTCTATTATTCATCTGGAAATTTCCACATGGGAAGGGGTATTAATTTTGAATAGTACAGCAGTAGAACGGCCCGTTGATGTTAATGGGAAATCTTATAGTAGAAGTTTATTAGTAGTAACAATGATTATTGGGGCATTTGTAGCGATTTTAAATCAGACGTTACTAGCAACGGCGCTTCCAATGATTATGGATGATTTGCATATTACAGCAGCAACAGGGCAATGGTTAACAACAGCTTTCTTGCTGACAAATGGGATTATGATTCCGATTACAGCACTTTTAATTGAAAAAATTAGTTCAAAAACGTTATTTATTACGGCGATGACTGTATTTACAATTGGTACAATTATTTCGTCTGTGGCGGGTTCATTCCCGATTTTACTTACTGGTCGTATTGTTCAAGCGGCTGGTGCGGGTATTATGATGCCTTTACTTCAAACAATATTCTTGCTGATTTTCCCTCGTGAAAAACGTGGGGCAGCGATGGGGCTGATGGGACTTGTTATTGCGTTTGCTCCAGCGATTGGTCCAACGTTATCAGGTTGGATTGTGGATTCATATGATTGGAGAGTATTATTTATTATTTTAATTCCAATTGCGGTTATTGATATTATTTTAGCCTTTTTTGGAATGAAAAAAGTAGTGAAGTTAACTGATACAAAAATTGATTTTCTTTCCATCGTGATGTCTTCTATTGGTTTTGGGGCATTGCTTTACGGATTTAGTTCAGCTGGTAATGATGGCTGGGGAGACGCGACTGTTATTACGACATTAATCATTGGTGTCGTTGTTATTGCGTTATTTGTGTGGCGCCAACTTGTTATTGAAAATCCAATGCTTGAACTGCATGTGTTTAAATATCCAGTATTTTCATTGTCTGTTATTCTTGGTTCAATTGTAACGATGGCAATGATTGGTGCGGAGATTGTATTACCACTTTATATTCAAACGATTCGCGGGGAGTCTGCGCTTCAATCTGGGCTACTATTACTTCCAGGTGCGATTATTATGGGTATAATGAGTCCAATTACAGGGATTATTTTTGATAAAATTGGAGCGAAATGGTTAACGATTACCGGGGTTACAATTTTGACTATCGGTACGATACCATTTATGTTTTTAACAATGGATACGCCGCTTTGGTATATTGTTGTGTTTTATGCCGTGAGATTCTTCGGGATTTCGATGGCGATGATGCCAGTTTCGACTGCGGGGATGAATGCACTTCCTAACCACTTAATTAACCATGGTTCAGCGGTAAATAATACAATTCGTCAAATCGCTGGTTCGATTGGGACTGCGGTACTGATCACTGTGCTAACGAATGTGACGAAAGATAATATGCCTGGTAAAGCGCTTATGGCGACTGATCCAGCTAGTTTTGCTCAAAAAGCACAAGATGCTAGTCTGGACGGAATGCGTGCGGCGTTTATGGTTGCAGCAATCTTTGCGGCTTTAGGCATGATCTTAAGTTTATTCCTTAAAAATAAAAAACAAGAGCCAATCGTCAAAGAATACACCAAATAATATCGAAACAGGGTCAAACATCCAATTTGGATAAATGACCCTGTTTTTTTATACTTTTTTAAGAGAAACTTTCCAGCTGGTGCCTGTTCCTACCGAATATGCGTCTACGAAAGAACCTTGATTGATGCCGAGCCCAAGATTATCAAGTGAGTTTACATAGATGAGTGCTTCACCAATGCGTAAGTCTGCGAATGAGCGGCTGTAGGTAACGAAATTTTTATAAACTACGCGGTCGTGGTGTTTGATTAGAACTTCGATGGAATCGCCGTATTTTGCGCCAAGTTGCAGGAAATCAGTCCGACGAATATTTGTCCAAAGGTTGCCAAATGGGCGGTCGATTATATCAATTGTTCCATAAGCCTGTTCATCTTCTAAATAAGAGTCACTTAGGCTTAACGAAACAATGGATTCAGGTGTGGCTTCAGGACCAATATCTTCAAAACTAATCACACCAGCAGCAAGTCTTGCCGCAGTATAGGCAAAAATATCTCTACCGTGGAATGTATGAGAAGCACCTGACCTTGGAAGGCGATTTTTCTCTTCATCAATCAGACGAACCGCTTTAATCGTTCCGTAATGGGCAATATGTGTTAAAGTTCCGTTGTCTGGTGTAATAATATAATGACCATCCTCTGTTAAAACAACTACACTGCGACGTTTTGAACCAACACCTGGGTCGACAATAGATACAAAAATCGTAGCTTCAGGCCAGTAAGGAACAGTTTGTAAAAGACGATAAGAAGCTTCCCAAATATTAAATTGAGGAATTTGATGCGTTAAATCGTATATTTGTAAATCACTACTAACACTATTAATCACACCATACATAGCACTAACTGCACCATCACTAATACCAAAATCAGATTGTAAAACAAGTAGCTGTTTTGTCATTTTAAACTCCTCCATTTCGGGCAATTTAGGGCAAAATAAAAACTCGCCCTCGTCCAAGAAACTCTTGGAATAAGGGCGAGAAAAATTTCACGCGGTACCACCTTAATTTATTTTCAGCTTACACTGAAAACCTCAAATAAGCATTTATGTAAAATACTTAGGGCGTTTGATAACGGACGCCAAATCCGTTGTAGCTTACTTATTTTCAGCGACAAAGCTCAGAGGCCATTTTCGGACATTGTTTTTTGTTCCTTTTCAGCAGTGGGAACTCTCTTTTTGAAAAAACGGATGTCGTACTTTTCTCATCATAGCTTTGTTATAAAGAATACAGAAAAGTTGGATAAGTGTCAATGAATATAGCATGATTTGTGAGGGAAATCGCATAGTAGTGCTATTTGAGAACGATTATCAACTGTCTTTTTACTGTGATTTTTAAGTAAGAACTGTTATAATATAAGCGAAAATTGTAAACGCTTTCTCTATTTAGGAGGTAATGTGATGGGCGCAAAAGTATCAGTGCGAATTAATGGTGAGGCGCGGGATGTGGTGGAAGGAACGCGAATACTGGACTATTTAAATGCAGAAGGAATACAGCATCCGCATATTTGTTATAGTGAGCAAATCGGTCCTATTCAATCTTGTGACACGTGTATGTGTGAGGTTGACGGGGAGCTCATGCGGGCGTGCAGCACGAATCTTACAGATGGGATGGAAATTAAAACAAATTCAGAACTAGCTAAAGATGCTCAGTTAGAAGCAATGGACCGGATTTTGGAAAATCATTTACTGTATTGTACGGTTTGTGATAATAATAATGGCAATTGCAAAGTACATAATACAACAGAACTGCTTGGCGTGGAAAAACAAGACCGCCCATACCGGGAAAAGGGCTACTTAAATGATTTTTCGCATCCATTTTATCGCTATGATCCGGATCAATGTATTCTTTGCGGGCGCTGTGTGGAGGCTTGTCAACAAGTTCAAGTGAATGAGACACTTTCGATTGATTGGGAGAGAAGTCAGCCGAGGGTTATTTGGGATGATGATCGTCCAGCGAATTTATCATCTTGTGTTTCGTGCGGACTTTGTGCGACAGTATGCCCATGTAACGCTTTAATGGAAAAATCAATGCTTGGTCAAGCTGGCTTTATGACGGGACTTGATGAAGACATGTTAGAACCAATGATTGATATGGTGAAAAAAGTCGAGCCGAATTATCAAACCGTTTTTGCAGTGTCGGAAATGGAAGCGGCGATGCGGGAAACTCGGACGAAAAAAACAAAAACAGTTTGTACATTTTGCGGGGTTGGTTGTACGTTTGAAGTATGGACGAAAGACCGCAAAATATTGAAAGTCGAGCCAACTGGGGAAGGTCCTGTGAACAAATTTGCTACGTGTGTGAAAGGGAAATTTGGTTGGGATTTTGTTAATAGTGAAAAACGGATTACGACACCACTGATTCGCGAAGGAAATGAATTTGTGCCAGCGAGTTGGAAAGATGCTATTCACCTAGTTGCAACCAAACTACGTGAAATTCAAGCTAAATATGGAAATGATTCGCTTGGTTTTATTAGCTCCTCGAAAACGACCAACGAAGAAAATTATTTGATGCAAAAATTAGCGCGCCAAGTCTTTGAGACGAATAATATTGATAATTGTTCGCGTTATTGTCAGGCGCCTGCTTCGGATGGACTCACTCGTACAGTTGGTATTGGCGCGGATTCAGGGACTGTAGAAGATATTGAAAGTGCGGGACTCGTGATTATTGTTGGCGCATCTCCAGCAGATGGCCATCCGGTACTTGCCAGCAGAATTAAACGAGCACAAAAAACACGCGGTCAAAAACTGATTGTTTCAGATTTGCGGAAACACGAAATGGCGGAGCGCTCAGATTTATTTATTCATCCAAAACAAGGAACTGACTTTGTTTGGTTAACAGCTGTCGCTAAATATATTATTGACCAAAATTGGCATGATCGGGTCTTTATGGAAAATCGAATTAGTAATGTGGCAGATTATCTAGAGTTTTTAGAACCATTTACATTAGAATATGCGGAAAAAGAAACGGGACTACCGGTTGAAACGCTCAAATTAGTGGCGGAAATGATTCATGAAGCAGATGGGACAGCGGTTTGTTGGGGAATGGGAGTTACGCAAAATATTGCGGGATCACATACATCGTCAGCTATTGCTAACTTGCTTCTTGTAACTGGAAACTTCGGAAGACACGGTGCGGGCGCTTATCCACTTAGAGGTCATAATAATGTTCAAGGCGCTTGTGATATGGGCTCATTACCAAATGTTTTACCAGGAATTCAGCCACTTGGAAATGATGAAGTTCGCGCTCGTTTTGAAGAAGCTTATGGGGTGTCAATTTCACCAGAACCAGGATTGAAAAATAACGAGATGCTTGATGCAATTGAAGCAGGCACACTTCATTCTATGTATGTCATTGGTGAGGAAATGGCTTGGGTTGACTCTAACTCTAATCACGTGCAAGAAATCCTTTCGAGCCTTGATTTCTTTGTTGTTCAAGATGTATTTCTATCAAAAACGGCTCAATTTGCCGATGTTGTTTTCCCAGCTGCTCCATCACTTGAAAAAGAAGGAACATTTACCAATACAGAGCGCCGTGTACAACGACTTTATGAAGTTTTAGAGCCGCTTGGAGATTCTAAACCAGATTGGTGGATTATTCAAGAAGTGGCAAGAGCATGCGGAAGAACAGACTGGAATTATAACCACCCGAGTGAAATTATGGACGAAATTGCAAGTTTAGCACCATTTTTTGCAGGTGTTCGTTATGATCGGATGCAAGGGTTTAATAGCCTTGTGTGGCCAGTTAGTGCGGACGGGAAGGATATGCCGCTACTTTATGAAGAACGATTTAATTTCCCTGATGGCAAAGCACAGTTTTCGACATTGCCATATATTGCGCCGATTACTTTCCCGGAAGAATTTAATTTAACGCTTAATAATGGCCGTTTATTGGAACAATTCCATGAGGGTAATTTGACGGATAAATCAAAAGGCTTGGATTATAAATTACCGGAAGTATTTGTGGAGGTTTCTCATGAATTAGCTAAAGAACGCGATATTGAAAGTGGTTCGCTCGTTCGTTTAAGTTCGCCGTATGGTCGCATCAAGCTTCGGGCGGTTGTTACTGAGCGGATGAAAGGCAATGAAGTCTATGTACCGATGCATTCAGTGAGTAGCGAAACAGCGGTAAACCTTTTAACTTCAAGTGCTGGGGACGTTCGGACAAAAACACCAGCATACAAACAAACCAAAGTAAATCTAACTGTACTTGAAAAAACTGGGAAAAATCCACTCCCAGATCACAATCCGCGTAACCGTAAAAGATTCCCGCAAAACGGGGCTGAGGTGGAGCGCAAGTGGTCAAGAGAAGATTATCAACCGATTTCTAAAGTGAACTGCGCCTGTGGTGGAAACTGCGGATGTGGGGGGAAAGGGAGGAATCATTGATGGCGGAACCAATTTCAACGATTCGTGATACAAAAAAGACACCAGAAGAACTGGAGCAAGAACGTTTAGCGCAAATGAAAGCTGACATTGCTGAAGAAGATTCTGGTTTTATCGAAATAGTAGAAACGGTAAAATTATTGCAAGAATCTGGAGCGCTAGAAGCTTTAAATAGCGCGATTAAGGCACGGGGGGATATTACGAAAACATTTTTAAATGAATGGCGTAAAGAACCAATGACAAATGCGATAAATAATATGATGATTTCAAGTAAACTGCTAACCGATACAAAACCAGAGCAAACCGAGGAAATGATTTCAAATTTAAAGGATGCAGCGAAAAAAGCAGAAGAAAGTGCAAAAAACGACGAAATCATGGGTATGTTAGCGATTATGAAGGCGCTGAAAGACCCAGATATTAACCGCGCGCTCCGTTACGGCATGACCTTTTTGAAAGAAGTAGGGAAAACATTAAAATAATCATCTGAAACAGCGAGACTTCCTAGTATCGCTGTTTCGGCTTAGAAAGGAGTGGTTTTTGATGGATATTGTATCGCGTCAAAAGATCCGCCGTTTTGAAGCTGGCACTTTTCAAGAAATTGAATCAAGTGTTGCGACCGAGTATCCGCTAACTATCTATGTTAACGACCAAGAACTCGTGACCATCGTTTGCACGCCCGAGCATTTAGAAGATTTAGTCGTAGGTTTTTTAACATCGGAAGGCATTGTTCGCGGACCAGGCGACATTGATTCTGTGGATATTATTGAAGCGACTGGTCATGCCAAAGTTAGCGCCAACTTTGTGAACAAATTCAATGCCAAATACCGCGGCAAACGTTATATTACCTCATGTTGCGGCAAGTCGCGGGAAAATTTCTACTTTCAGTCAGATGCCTCACTCGTCAACGTGAAGCAAAACTCAAATCTGAAACTCACAACAGACAGGATTTTCCGCCTAATGGAAAAATTTGAGCAAAATTCCGCAACGTTTCACCAAACAGGCGGGGTTCATAATGCGGCGCTATGCAGTTCGGCGGATATTATTTATAGCCGGATGGACATTGGACGTCATAATGCACTTGATAAAATATATGGTCGCGCTTTAAAAGATGGGACAGCTACAGATGATAAAGCGATTATTTTTAGCGGGCGAATCTCCTCAGAAATCCTCGTTAAGACAGCTAAATTAGGATGCGGAATAATTTTATCTCGCTCTGCACCTACTGAACTGGCGATTAATATGGCAGAAGAATTGAACATTACGACAGTTGGCTTCATCCGCGGGGACAGGTTAAATGTCTATTCTGGATTTGAACGAATCACTTAAGTTTGATATGATGCAGTAAAATAGGACGGTAAGGTGAATAGAGAAAATGAAACAAATTTTAGTAGTAGATGATGACCGGCACATTCTTAAACTTGTAGGGCACTATCTCCGGGCAGAAGGTTTTCATGTGTTAGAAGCTAGTGATGGCGTAGAAGGAGAAAAGATAGTGGAAACGGAGCAGGTTCATTTGGCAGTGATTGATGTGATGATGCCCAACATGGATGGCTTTGAACTATGCAAAAAACTGCGCATAAGCTATCCTGATATCCCCGTTATTATGCTGACAGCCAAAGATGCACTTGCGGATAAATCGCGCGGTTTTGAAGTGGGGACGGATGACTATGTCACTAAACCCTTTGAACCCGAGGAGTTGATTTTTCGAATACGGGCTTTACTTAGACGTTCCAATCAGGCTAGTGAAGCGAAAATTACTATCGGAAATATCACCATCGACCAAAAAAGTTACGGCATAAAAATTGGCAACCAAGAACGGATGATTCCTGTAAAAGAATTTGAACTGTTATATCAATTAGCGAGCTATCCCGGTCGGATTTTTACTCGGGAAGAATTAATTGAACGGATTTGGCAACGCGATTACGACGGCAGTGACCGAACAGTAGATGTACATATTAAACGTTTGCGCGACCATTTTGATGAGGAAAAGGACGGGATTCGGATTGTCACGGTTCGCGGTGTTGGCTATAAATTGGAGGAAACAACATGAAGTCATTATATAGTCGAATAGTTGTGACGATGCTAGTTGTCATTCTTTCCAGTAGCCTGCTCGGTTTTTTCTTTGCGAACATTTATTACCAGATAAAATTAAAACCTTTTAATGATGAAAAAACGGCTAAGATAGCGCAGGAAGTCCAACAATTTTATCAATCGAATGGGGTGATTTCTCTAAAAGATTACTTGGAAAATGTAGGCGAACTTGGCTATGAACTGTATCTGACGGATGGCAAAGATCAATCGAGTTATTTCGGTGGTGCGTTTCGAAAAAAAGATTTACCTAACAAAACAGTTCAACAAGTGTTAGCGGGCGAGACTTATCACGGGATTGATACGTTTGATACGGGCATTTTTATCACAGGATTTTTTGATAATGATGTCAGGAATACAATTGGTGTTCCAGTTAAGGCGGACGGGGAGCAACTGGCGCTTTTTATACGTCAAGATCCGGAACAGCAATTCGGTGAACTTAGAATCTTTTTCGCGATGATACTTGTTTTCACATCTATTATTAGTATCTTATTTGTGCTTATTAGTGGCCGATACATAGTGAAACCAGTTGTGAAGCTTACGAATGCTACGAAAAAAATCCGGAGAGGAAATTACGATGTGGCGCTCGAAGTCCGGCGTAAAGACGAGATTGGTCAGCTGGCGGACTCGTTTGCCAAAATGGCGAGCGAACTCGAAAAATCTGAAGCTGCCCGTCAGGAATTTGTCGCAAATGTTTCTCATGAACTACAATCACCACTTACATCGATGCAAGGTTTCGCCAGACTTTTAGGTTCAGGAACACTAACCGAAAAAGAACAAAAAGAATATTTAACTGTTTTATCCGAGGAGACGACACGCCTTTCTTCTTTAACGAAACAGTTACTTACACTTGCTTCACTTGACCAAGAATCTGAGTTACGGAAAAAAGAACCAGTGCAATTAGCAGAACAGTGGCGCCAACTAATCCAAATGACTGAATGGAGTTGGCGAGAGAAAGAACTAACAATAAATCTAGAGTTAGCTGATATAAACTATTCTGGAGATGCCGAATTACTTTATCAAGTCTGGTCTAATTTATTAAACAATGCAATTAAATATACACCACAGGGCGGGGATATTCAGGTGCGCCTTTATGAAGAAACGACCAATGTTTTTGTTGAAGTCTGGAATAGTGGCGCTGGCATCAGCAAAGAAGATATGGCGAAGATTTTCGACCGTTTTTATAAAGCAAGTCAAAGTCGCACCCGAGAAGAAGGTTCAAGCGGCTTAGGCTTATCCATTTGCAAAAAAATAATTACGTTACATCATGGTGAAATCACTGTTGAAAGTAATACTGAAAAAGGCACCACATTTATTGTTAGACTACCTAAAAACTAAATTTGTAAAATCCGATTCACATTCCGTTTACAAAACTTCTTTAAACTAAGTATATGATCTTAGAAGGAGTTGAACGGAATGTTTTTGGCATTAAGAGAATTAAAACACTCAAAACTACGCTATATTTTAATCGGATTAATTATGGTATTAATTGCTTGGCTCGTTTTGTTTGTTACAGGACTAGCGAATGGACTCGCAAATGATAACGGAGCAGCGATTTCATCAAATAAAGCAACTTATTATGTACTGCAAAAAGACTCAGATAATCGCTTAACGAGGTCCAATTTAACCGCAGCTGAAACAGAAAGCGTAGCAAAGCAACTTAAAAAATCAGAAAGCACCAACTTAGGTGTACAGATGGGAACAATCACACCACCCAATAAAGACAAAAAAACAGACATTACTTATTTCGGTATAGATAAAACGGGCTTTATGAAACCGACCATCTCAGAAGGAACAGAGCCAGAGAAAACAAAAGAAGTTGTAGCTGATATTTCTTTAAAAGAGTCTGGTTATAAATTAGGCAGCAAACTCAAAGACAGCGCAACAGGAGAAACGTTCACTATTACTGCTTTCACCAAAAATAACACATTTAGCCATTCCCCGGTTATTTTCGTTGATTGGGATGCTTGGAAATTAGTTCACCAAACAAATCAAGCCGCAGAAGGAGAATATAACGCTGTAGCACTAAATGTCTCTCGGGATACTGCTAAAAATCTATCAATCGGCTCGATGGAATTGTCCTCAAGTAAAGAAGTACTCCAAGGCATTCCGGGTTATTCAGAAGAACAAGGTTCGCTACTGATGATGATTGCCTTTTTATTCGTTATCGCTGCATTTGTTCTAGCTGCTTTCTTTTATGTCATTACGATTCAAAAAATCAATCAATTTGGTATTTTAAAAGCAGTTGGCGCACGAACAGCCTATTTAGGTCGGAGCATCGTTACCCAAGTTGTTTTCTTATCAGTCGTCAGCTTATTGATTGGAAATGGCCTAACATTTGGACTGGCGGCAATTTTGCCAGCTAGCATGCCGTTTACACTTAGTCCAATACTTGCAATCGGTTGTTCCGCATTATTCCTAGTTGTAGCAGTCATCGGATCAATGTTATCACTCTATCGTGTAGCCAAAGTGGACGCGTTAGAAGCAATTGGGAGGGCAAACTAATGACTTTAATGATGAAAAATATTTCTAAAAATTATCAAGATGGCGAGCAAGTCATCGAAGTATTGAAAAATGTTTCTTTAGAAGTAGCGCAAGGAGAATTTGTTGCAATCGTCGGCCCATCTGGCGCAGGGAAAAGTACATTTTTATCCATTGCAGGAGCTTTATTATCACCGACAGAAGGCGAAATTGCCATTGGTGGAACGACATTAAATAACATGTCTGAAAAAGCATTAACGAAGGTGCGACTCGACAAAGTTGGCTTTATTTTCCAAGGTGCCAACTTAATTCCTTACCTAAATGTTCGCGACCAACTACTCGTCATTGCGGAATTATCCGGTGAAAAAGGTAGCGCTGCGAAAGAAAGAGCAGATAAATTGCTTCAAGAATTAGGCTTAACCGCGCGCCAAAACAATTATCCAGAAAGCTTATCCGGCGGCGAAAAACAACGTGTTGCTATTGCTAGAGCGCTGATGAACGACCCCGATATTATTTTAGCAGACGAACCAACAGCTAGTTTAGATGCAAATCGCGGGCACAAGGTAGTTCAAATGATTGCAGATGAAGTAAAACGGAAAAATAAAGCTGCCATCATGGTTACACATGACGAACGAGTGTTAGATTTAGTCGATCGTGTAATTCGAATTGAAGATGGCTATTTAAAAGCAGAATAAAAATTTGGTCCTCTTGTGGGGGCCAAATTTTTTTAGTTATTTATAGAAATCCTAGCTTAGAAACAGGCTATAAAATGTAAGAGTACTAGCAAAAAGTCTTGAAATAGTACACGAAAATAACCGATTTTGCACTATTTGCTTAAAAATAGCTTATTTCGTCACTGAACCGTCACAAAAAACATAGCAATAAGTCTGTTTTTAGTATTCTTTAACAACGTCCTTCAAGATATAATCTTAAAGTGAATAAATAATTGGACGCCTTTAACGAAAATACAGGTGCTATTTAATTATGAACAATGAAATAAAATTAATTATAAATCTAATTTTGCAACCTAGATGAGGAGGATCATATGAAAAGAAAAATATGTTTACTAATTGCAGTAGGAGTAATCCTTTTACAATTAAACGCAGACCCATTTGCTATATGGGCTTCAGAAAATAATGGAAACAACGTAAATGCGGCAGAAACAGAGACGACAAAATACAAATTGATATTATCAACCCCTAAACGTGATAATTTAATGGGAGAATATGAAGCAGACGAAGTAATTAAATCTGCCCCAGCAAATCCAGTTATTGAAGGGTATAAGTTTTGGGGATGGTATGAAGAACCAAATGGTTACGGAATAAGATGGTATTTTCAGGATAATAAAATGCCGGCTCATGATGTAACTTTATACGCATACTTTACAATAGAGACCTACACAGCTACATTAATCTCTGAAGAAAGAACAGCTACCCAACCAGTTGTTTATCAAAAGAAAATTAATGAACCTACAAAACCAGTAAAAGATGGTTATACATTTATTGGGTGGTATGATGCAGAAACAGGCGGTAAAAAATGGGATTTTGCTAACGATTTAATGCCGGGGAAAAACATCACATTATATGCTCAATTTGCTTCTAAAACATATCCTATGACCTTTGATAATGGCGGGGTAACAACGACAGAAACAGTGGACTATGATGGTCTTGCAGAAGAACCAACAACGCCAACGAAAGCTGGTTACACATTTGATGGTTGGTATGACGCAGAAACAGGCGGTAAAAAGTGGAATTTTGCTCAAGATAAGATGCCTGCAAATCCAGTAACTTTATATGCCCGTTTTACAATGAATAATTACACTGCGACTTTTAATAATGATGGAACAACGACAACGCAAACAGTCGATTATCAAGAAGCGCTAACAGAACCAACTGAACCGACAAAAGATGGTTATACGTTTGAAGGTTGGTACGACGCACAAACTGGCGGAAACAAATGGAATTTCGCGACGAATAAAATGCCGGGGAACAACATCACACTATATGCTCGTTATAGCGCTAAATCTTATACAACAACATTTGACAAAGAAGGAACAACAACGACACAAACAGCTAATTATGATAGTCTTTTGACAGAACCAACAGCGCCAACAAAAGAGGGTTACACATTTGATGGTTGGTATGATGCGGAGACGGACGGAAACAAATGGAATTTTGCAACTGACAAAATGCCTGCCAAGAACATCACACTGTACGCTCGTTTCACAGTCAAATCCTATACAGCGACATTTGATAAAGACGGAACGACAACGACACAAACAGCTAATTATGATAGTCTTCTGACAGAACCGACAGCGCCAACAAAAGAGGGTTACACATTTGATGGTTGGTATGATGCGGAGACAGGCGGAAACAAATGGAATTTTGCAACCAAAAAAATGCCTGCCAAGAACGTCACACTGTACGCTCGTTTTACAGTCAAATCATATACAGCAACATTTGACAAAGACGGAACGACAACGACACAAACAGTCAATTATGATAGCCTGATTCAAGCACCGACAGAGCCAACAAAAGCCGGTTATATATTTACTGGTTGGTATGATGCCGAAACAGGTGGAAACAAATGGGATTTCGCAGCGAAAAAAATGCCAGCGAAAAACGTCACATTATATGCCCGTTTTAGTGCAAATGCTTATACAGCAACATTTGATAAAGACGGAACAACAACGACACAAGCTGTTGATTACGACAGTCTAATTACAGAACCAACAGCGCCAACAAAAGACGGCTACACATTTGATGGCTGGTATGATGCCGAAACAGGTGGAAACAAATGGGACTTTGCAGCAAAAAAAATGCCAGCGAAAAACATCACATTATATGCCCGTTTTAGCACAAATGCTTATACAGCAACATTTGATAAAGACGGAACAACAACGACACAAGCCGTTGATTACGACAGTCTGATTACGGAACCAACAGCACCGACTAAAGACGGCTACACATTTGATGGTTGGTATGATGCCGAAACAGGCGGAAACAAATGGGATTTTGCAGCGAAAAAAATGCCAGCGAAAAACGTTACATTATATGCCCGTTTTAGCACAAATGCTTATACAGCAACATTTGATAAAGACGGAACAACAACGACACAAGCTGTTGATTACGACAGTCTGCTTACAGAACCGACAGCGCCAACAAAAGAAGGCCACACATTTGATGGTTGGTATGATGCGGAAACAGGTGGAAACAAATGGGACTTTGCAGCAAATAAAATGCCAGCAAAAGACGTTACGCTATATGCCCGTTTTACCGTTAAATCATATACTGCCACACTTAATGGTGAAGAAGTTACAACACAAACAGTTGACTACCAAGGATTACTACAAGAACCGCCAGCACTTACAAAAGCTGGTTATACATTTGATGGTTGGTATGATGCCGAAACAGGTGGTAATAAATGGGATTTTGCTACAAACAAAATGCCTGCTAATGATTTAGCCTTATATGCGCGCTTTACCCAAAATCCAGTAGTTCCGGTAGACCCGGTAAATCCAGTAAACCCGGTAAATCCGATAAACCCAGTAAACCCAGTAAATCCGATTCAACCAGCAGATCCAGCACATCAAGACGATCTAATGGATGACATCTTACCGGCAACTGAGAACACAAACATTACTGCTACGATAAAACCAGCTAATGACCCTGTTAAGAAAACAAAACAAAGTAAAGAATTACCAAAAACAGGCGACCAAGAAAATATCCTTTATTTATTAATAGGATTATTACTAATCGCTGGAACGTTTGGCTTTTTCAAAAAAATGTCTCATAAATAAAAATTGAAAGCCGCGTATGAAGCATGATGTTCATATGCGGCTTTCTTTCTCTTTTACTAGTTAAATTAGTCTCTGTAGGGAATTGTCGGGAAAACTAGTTTGGCACCAAATGTGTTCGTGCCCCTGGAAAGTTTCTAATTCTTGTAAAATGCTTCGCTTACAAAAAAAGATGGCCTCTATGAAAATAGAGCCCATCTTTTTTGATAAAATCATTTTTAAATTTTAGTGAGTACATCCACTTCGGTCGGGAATGCTAAAAATGCAGGAATTTCCCGTTTAAATCGTTTATAGTGCTCTGTTGAATTATGGAATTGAATAGCAGCTTCATCTGCCCATTTTTCTAAGAGATAGAAGGTAGATGCGTTTTTTACAGAACGAACTAATTCATAGCCATGGTTTCCGGCTTCTGAGAGCGAATTTTGGATGACTAGCTCCACTTCTTTTAAAAATGATTCTATAAAGTCTGGTTTCACTTGGATTTTCGCTTCTATGTGTATCAACTGCTATACCTCCTATTTGTAATCTAATTGGATAACTGTTTCATCTGTTTTGAATTTTTCTAAAAACCAATATGTTTTCTCGATGCTCTTAGGTGTTTCGTGTAATGTTTGGTGAACCGCGTCTTCTCCAACTTGAATATCTTCTATATAAGCTTTGGCACTTCCTGGCATAAAGAGCCTGGTTGCGAGTGAACTAATCGTTGGGACAATCCCGTCTGTTGGGTTGTCTTCGCTTAATTCACCTGCAATTGCAAGTACTTCTAAATCAGGACTTACCTCTGTTTGATTTTTAATAAAATAATCCATTTGAGGAGTACTATTTGGCAATTTTTTAAATGATAGATCCATTCCGTTATCGTTTGGGTCTAAGTCATTAAATGGTGAACCAATTGCTACTAACTTACGCAAAGTAGGTACGGTTTTATCTCCCGCGTAATCTTCCGCGTAATAAGTTAGTGCCAAACCTCCATTGGAATGCCCTACACCGTCCATTTGTGTAAAGCCATATCGTGATTTTAAATCTTCCATCGCGATTTTTAACCATTTGGACCAATCGTCAGGGGTTGCTTGATTTTGCTCGAAGCCGAATTTTATAATTGGGCGTTTGGCATCTTTTGTAAGCTTACCTTCGAACTTGATTTTTCCTTCTGAATTAACAGTCATAGTCAATGCTTCATTAGAACTTCTATATTCGTTCATTAGTTGGTCTGCCATTTTATCAAGAGAACTTGCATTACCGCCGCTCCCATGAATTAAAATAATTGGTATTTGATCTTTCAAATCTACTTTAGGAGGCTCGTAATTATCTGCCTCATCGCTATTTTGGCATGCAGCAAGAATTAGCGTACCAAAAAGCAAAATCATGATTGTAATAAAATATTTCTTCACTAAGTATCTTCCTCCATTCCAAATTATTATACCAAAAATCGACGTGACAATCATGTGAAACTCGTCTATAATCAAAATACATACTAACGGAATTATAGAAAGGTGCGAAAACTATTGGCAAATGTAGCGATTGATACAGTTATTACAGACATGGACGGAACATTACTCGTAAAAAAAGGAGATCAAATTCATCCCCTAAATAAAGAAGTTTTAATAAATTGGCAAGCAGACGGAAAAAAACTTTTCCTTGCGACAGGTCGACTAGACTTAGCTATTTTGCCATTTATCCATGAACTCAATATTAAAACACCTGTTATTTCTTGTAATGGTGGATTAGTACGTGATTTTACGACTGGAGAAATTTTATATAAAAGTAATATTGAGTTAGACCTAGTGCATACTGTATTAGAAACGCTTGAACCATTAGGTGTTAACTACCATATTTATACAACAGAACGAATTATTGGACCAACAAATACTGGCAAAATCGCTTTCTTCAATGAGCTAAATAAAACTTTACCAGAAAACGAGCAGGTTCCAATTACTTTAACAACAGATCCTTTCAGTGTGCTCCGCGAAGGTGAGTTCCCGCTAAAAGTTCTCGTAATTGAGTCTGACTTAGAAAAACGAGCAGAAATCAAAGCAGCTCTGCAAGGTTTACCGCTATCTGTCCTAGCTTCTGCATCTAATTTAATTGATATTATGAATGAAGGTATTGATAAAGCAAAAGGCCTTACATACCTAGCAGATAATGGTTACATTAATTTAAATTCAACTATCGCTTTTGGTGATAATGAAAATGATGTTGGCATGATTGAACTAGCAGAGATTGGCGTAGCTATGGAAAACGGTATTCCGCTTGCTTTAGAAAAAGCTGATAAAATTGCAAAACATCATGATATTGGTGGATTAGGCTTATTTATGCAAGAAGAAATTTTATAAAATATGTGTGAAACTTCCACTTAAATCAAGAGTGGAAGTTTTTTCTTTGAAGAAAGCTTGCGTTAAAAATGTATATATGCTAACATATGCATATAAAGAAATTAGGTCTTTACAGAGGGGAAGTAATCATATGGCACATAATCACGATCATGCACATGGTCACAACCATAACCATACGCATAATGCCAACAAAAAATCATTATTTATTAGTTTTATCCTAATCGCTACTTTTATGATAGTTGAAGTTATTGGTGGAATTATGACCAATAGTTTGGCACTGCTTTCTGATGCTGGACATATGCTTTCTGATGCTGTGGCATTAGGTTTAAGTTTGGCTGCATTTAAGTTCGGTGAAAAAGCAGCAAGTTCTGATAAAACCTATGGCTATAAACGCTTTGAAATTTTAGCAGCATTTCTAAATGGATTGACGCTCGTTGGGATTTCTGTTTTTATTTTCTATGAAGCAATTGGACGTTTCTTTGATCCACCACAAGTAATTGGAGCAGGAATGATGACTATTTCTGTCATTGGATTGCTTATTAATATTTTAGTTGCTTGGATTTTAATGAAAGGTGATACGAGCGAAAACTTGAACATGCGTAGTGCTTTCTTGCATGTGCTAGGTGACTTGCTTGGATCTGTTGGTGCTATCACTGCTGCACTACTCATTATTTTCTTCGGCTGGAATATCGCTGACCCAATCGCTAGTGTTATCGTTGCAGCGCTAATTTTAGTTAGTGGCTGGCGCGTGTTAAAAGACGCTATCCATATTTTGATGGAAGGGAAACCTGCGAATGTTGATACAGAAGAAATCAAAACTTTCTTCCAAGAACAAGATGGCGTGACTGAAGTGCATGATTTACATGTATGGGCGATTACTTCTGATTTTAACGCTCTTACAGCTCATTTAACCGTAGCTGAAGACGCAGACCGAGATAAAATTTTAATTGATATTGAGCATTATTTACAAGAAAACTTCTCGCTAGAACATAGTACGATTCAATTAGAAGGAAGTCATGCTCACCATCATCACTGCAATTAATACAACTTCATGATATGATTACTATATCAATTAGAGGAGTTGGTTTAGATGGAAGAACAAGTTGATTTAGGTCATTTTTTGAAAAAAACTTTTATCGCTGTAGTTGCCGTAACCTTAGTATTTATCGGGGTTCTAGCAATGTTCACAATCATCGGTGTTATTATCGCTATCCCACTACTAAAAAAAGCTGGCAGAATGCTTCTTACTAAAAAAGAAGATAGCGACCATACTCATTCACACGGCGGCAAATTAAAAATAAAATGCCCAGCTTGTAATGCAAAAATGAAATTCAAAGATAGCGAAATACTCGACGAAAAATAACTTTTAAAGCCTTCTCTATAAAATTGAGGAGGCTTTTTTATGTAAATGTGCATTATTTTAAGAAATTCGGGAAAAGGAAACGAGAGGTGTTGTCAAATGAAAGTGGTAGGATTAACAAAGGCATCAACTGATTTCGTGGATATGGAAATTAAACAACCAGTGCCAGAAAATCATGATTTATTAGTAAAAATTAAAGCGATTTCCATCAATCCAGTAGACACTAAACAACGCGAAGCAACCAAACTAACCGGAGATGAAGTAAGGATTTTAGGTTGGGATGCAGTTGGTGAAGTAGTGGAGATTGGTTCAGAAGTGACTTTATTTAAAACAGGACAAGAAGTATATTTCGCTGGCGATGTTACAAGGCCTGGCGCATATGCCGAATTCACATTAATTGATGAACGGCTAGTCGGTTTAAAACCCAAACATTTAAGTTTAGAAGAAGCCGCTGCGATGCCACTGACAACTATTACTGCATGGGAAGCTCTTTTTGAACGTATGGGAATTGTTGAAGCCGATAAAGGAAAATCCATTTTAATTATTAATGGAGCTGGTGGAGTGGGTTCGATTGCGACTCAACTAGCTGCAAACATTGGACTTAATGTCATCGCTACAGCATCACGTGAAGAAACAATAGAATGGACGAAGAAACACGGTGCAAATCACATCATTAATCACCGAGAAAATTTAACAAAACAATTGAAAGAACTTGGTTTTGAACAAGGTGTCGACTTTATTTTGTGTTTGCATAATACAAATGCTCACTGGGATGACATGCAAGAAGCAATTCGACCACAAGGAAAAATTTGTTCGATTGTGGAACTTGCAGAACCAGTGAAGATGTCTCTTTTAAAAGACAAGAGTGCTACTTTCAGCTATGAATTTATGTTTACTCGTTCGAAATACAATACAGAAGATAAAATCAAACAGCATGAAATTCTTACAGAAGCGGCGCGCATGCTAGATAAAGGAGACTTAACATCAACATTAAATAAAGTCTTATCTCCTGTAAATGCAAAAACGATAGAAGAAGCTCACAAAATTATCTCATCCGGAAAAATGATTGGAAAATTAGTAGTGAAAGGATTTGAGTGATTATGAGTGAAAAACAAGTTGCGCTATATATCGCAGTGAGTTTGGACGGCTACATTGCGGATGAAAACGGCAGCGTAGAATGGCTAGAATCTGTTGATAGTGAAGGCGATGCAGGTTATGAGGCCTTCTTTGATAACGTGGATACAGTCGTAATGGGACGAACTACGTATCAACAAATTTTCTCGCTTACAGATACTTTTCCATATAGTAAAAAAGATGTCTACGTTTTTTCTAACACAAAAGCAGGGACAAAAGACGAATACGCTGATTTTGTCGCTGGCACAGTAGATACGTGGCTAAACAACATCGATGGTGAAAAAGTCTGGCTTGTCGGCGGCGCGCAGTTAGTGAAACAATTTTTAAAAGAAAAGGCGATTGATCGGTTTGTAATTACGATTGCGCCTATCATTTTAGGAAAAGGAATTCCGTTATTTGAAGAAGATCAAGAACATGCGTTAGAACTTGAAGAAGTGACTCGTTTCGGACAGTTTGCTCAACTTACTTATAAAAATTTGGAGGAAAAGTAAATGAAAATTGCAGCTTTTGATATTGATGCACAAAAAGGCTTTACACCACTTTGTCCCGACGAATTACCAGTTTCGGGCGGTGACAAAATTGTGCCGGAGCTTAATTTTATGGCAAGTCTTGCTACTCTACGAATTGGTAGTAAAGACGCGCATCCGCATAATGCCGTATGGGTAGTTGATTCCAAAGACGAAATGCTGGCTGAACTCGAATATCCAAATGCGGACCGGACTTGGGTTAGACACTGCGAACCCGGTACGAAAGGTTTTGAATTATTAGACGGATTGCCAGTTGTGACGGATTATGATTACTTTATTTGGAAAGGCATGGAGCCAGTCATTCATCCGTACGGCGCTTGTTATCACGATATTGTCGAACAGCTTTCAACAGGTGTACTAGAATATTTAAGAGAACAACAGGTGGATTTAGTTCTTGTTGGAGGTTTAGCATTTGATTTTTGTGTGAAAACTACGGTTATACAGTTAAGTAGGGCAGGCTTTTCTGTATTAGTTTATTTACCAGCGACACGTGCATTATCTGAACAAGGTTTTGATGAAACAAAAGAGCAATTAGCGAATACCGAGAAAGTTCAACTTATCGAAACAAGGGAGGAACTTGTCGCCTACTGCCAGTAATTATATTGGAAGAGGTGAGGGGAATGAGGAAAGTTGGTTTATTTCCTAGTATGATAATTCTTTTCACAGTAGGAATTTCTGCTGTGTTATATCCGCTACTACCTTCTGAAGTGGCGGTGCATTTCGGTACGGACTTCTCCCCAGATATGTTTATGCAAAAGTGGCTCGGCTTAATACTGATTCCCTTTTTAATGATTATGTTTACAGGAACGGAATACTACGGGAAAGAAAAAGTGAATCAAGAGAGTTTATTAGAATTTGAATACTGTTTTAGACTGTTACTCGTGTTACTTACGATTATTCAAATGAGTATAATTGTATATGCGCTAGGTTATGATATCCCAACTGGCAGACTATCGCTAGTGACAGCAGGAGCATTTATGTTTGTTGTCGCAGCTTACATTCAATACTCTAAAAAACTCTTTAAATTTTTAACGATGATTGGTTTTAAAAAGATTGATGCATGGTCAAGAAACCTACTTAGAAAAATTACAACTGTTACACTTAATATAGCTGGTACAATCTGTTTTATCCTAGCTTTGTTCATGCGAAATGATCCCAGCTACTTAATGTTAGCAATGTTAATGACGATGTGTGTTATTGTTGTTGGCTCTGGAGTTTATCTTAATAAGAAATAAAAATATAACAGTTTATATTTACAATTGATACAGTTTCGGTTTATAATGGTGGCGGAAGTTCTGCGCGAATTTGGCAGGAAGTCCGTCATTTTTTTGCGTAATCAAAAAGCGCTTACAAAAAGAGGAGGAGAAATTTTGCATAAAACAGCCAGAAAAATGGTAGTGGCACTCAGTTTGTTATGTTTACTAGTACTTACAGCATGTCAGTCTGGCGATAAAGGGGAAAGTGAAAAAGTAACATCAGAAAAGAAAGCAAAAGTTGTTAACATCATGGAAACGAGTGGAATTCCAAATGCAAGTCCAACACTCGCAGACAATAGCGTAAGTTTTCGAGTAATCAATCAGATTTTTGAAGGATTATATCGATTAGATAAAAATGGGAAACCTGCGCTAGCACTAGCTGCCAGTGAACCTGAAGAAAAAGATGGCGGGAAAACACTTATTTTCAAAATTCGCGATGATGCGAAGTGGTCTAACGGCGACCCAGTGACGGCTCATGATTTTGAGTATGCTTGGAAAAAAGTAGTTGATCCAAAAACAGCAGCTGCATACGGACCGCAAATGGAAGAAATTGTCAAAAACGCAACCCAAATTTTAAAAGGTGAAATGTCCCCGGATGAACTTGGAATTAAAGCGCTAGACGACAAAACACTTCAAATCGAATTAGAAAATCCTGTACCAATTTTCAAAGAGCTCTTAACGACTGGCACGTTCTTCCCACAAAACCAAGCATTCGTGGAAAAACAAGGTGATCGTTATGGAACAAAAAGCGACACTTTAATTTCAAATGGTCCTTACAAACTAGAAAATTGGAATGGCACAAATATGACTTGGGATTACGTTAAAAACCCAACTTATTGGGATAAAAAGAATGTTCCTACAGAGAAAATCCATGTAACTGTCGTCAAAGATACCAATGCGGCCTTAAATTTATACAACACAAATAAATTAGACCGAGTAGAGCTTGACGGCGAATTTGTTAAACAATATAAAGATGATAAAAATTTCCATAAAGAAGCAACTGGACGCTCTGTCTATATGAAGATGAATCAAGGTAAAGATGGCGTGAAAACGGATTTAGCCAACTTGAATTTACGTCGAGCTCTAGCAATGGCTATTGATAAAACAGGCATGGTCAACACACTTCTTGCTAACGGTTCTAAAGCTTTAAATGGCGACGTTCCTGCTGATATTATGTTTGATCCAGAAACAAAAGAAGATTTCCGTAAACAAAATGGTGATTTACTCAAATTTGATCAACAAGAAGCAATAAGCGCTTGGAAACAAGGCTTAAAAGAAATTGGGAAATCAGAATTAACACTGACTTTAACAAGTGGTGATACATCTCTACAACGCAAACAAACAGAATTTATCCAAAATCAATTGGAAGAAAACCTTCCTGGACTAACTATCAAACTAAAAAATGTTACGAACCAAGCTAGTTTCCAAGCGGACGTTACGCAAGACTTTGAACTACTACTAGGAGGTTGGGGAGGCGATTATCAAGACCCACTAACATATCTCAACCTATTCCTTACAAATAGCCCAGGAAACCATACAGGCTTCTCAGACGCGAAATACGATGAACTAGTCCTTGGTGCGAAAGGTAAACTCTCAGCAAATCCGGAAAAAAGATGGCAAGCCCTACTAGAAGCCGAACAAATCTTGCTGAAAGATAACGCCGTACTCATTCCGCTATATCAAGGCGGCCGAGCATACTTGCAAAAAAGCAATCTTAAAAACTATACAACCTATCCAATTGGATCAGAAAACTACAAATGGATTGAAAAAAATTAATTTAAAATGAGTCTAGTTAACTTTACTAGACTCATTTTTTTGTACCCGAATGAAAATAAGACTTAGGATGTACCAATTTTCAGCCTAGAGCCGTTCGTTCCTTTTTTGAATCTCCCCTATAATAAACCTATCAACAAAAAAGGACGGTAAAAACAATGAAAAAGGGACTTTTCGGTTTACTGGCTGCAATTTTTGTATTAACAATGGTTGTAATTGAATTTTCGGCACCAGTTGGATCAGCAGCAAATACATATTACGTTACAATCAAAAACGATGGAAAAGAAGTTACCAAGTCAAAGTTCAAAGGGTATTCTTTCCGCGAATCGTGTCTAGATAATCAAGGAAACAGTCACAAAGTTAACTTCATGTCAACTACACAACTTAAAAAGAACAAACAGTATAAAATCGTCGTTCAAGACAACGAACTACTCGTTCAAGCCAAGGAAATAAACAGTGTTCCACTTGCAAGTAGTAAATAAAAATTAGAAATGAGGAATTGAAAATGAATAGTTTTTGGAAAATATTTTTTACAGTTATTTTAGGATTTATTGCACTTAATATCGTACTTGATATTGTTGGAATTACACTTCACTTCTTATTCCCAGTCCTTGTATTAGGTGGAATTGGATATTTACTTTATCGCATGTGGGGAAATTCCCCGAAACATACAAGTCAACGCGACAATAAAGACCGTTACGACTGGTAATCTTTTGCTAAATAAGCTCCCTAGGCTTTTAGATAGACAGAACCTAATTTCTTTTACAGAAGTTAGGTTTTTTTGTATGGTAAGTTTGTTATAATAAGGTAAAGGAAATGAGGCGATGAAAATGAAAAAAGATATAATTACCAAATCTATTGTTATATCAATCATTACTGCCCTAGTTTTCAACATCAGACGTAAAAAAGTAAAATAAGTACAGAAAAATCAAAAATAACGATTAAATGGCTATTTTAAGCCGTTTGTAACTAAAGTCGGAACGGATATGCTATAATAACAAAAAGAAATTCTTGGAGGACATAGAGATGGACATTGAAAATACACTACTAAAGCAAGAAGCATGGCGTTTCATTGATAACACGACAATCAATCCAGCTTTTGATGCTATTCAATCTTTTGCGACTGACGATACGTTATGTCGTTCAGTTGGAGCAAGAATGGTGCCGCCCACTGTTCGAGGCTGGGTTCATGAAAAAACAGTTTCCCTTGGAATACAAGATTCCAAGTTACCGGATATAGATAAAGGAATTGCTTTTTTGCAAGAACAAGGTTATCGAGTCGTTGTGCGCAATTCCGGTGGTTTAGCGGTTGTGCTTGATTCAGGAGTGCTTAACTTGTCAATGGTACTTCCAGATGCCGAACGTGGAATTGCGATTGAACGAGGTTACGAAACCATGTTTACCCTAATTAAAGATATGTTTGTAGATTGTAATGAAGTAATTGAAGCGAAAGAAATCGTGAATTCTTATTGTCCTGGAAGTTATGATCTTAGCATTCAAGGGCAGAAATTTGCTGGTATTTCACAGCGCAGAATGGCTAAAGGCGTCGCTGTTCAAATTTATTTAGCTGTTGAAGGCGATCAAGCCGCGCGCTCGGAACTAATTCGTGATTTCTATACAAT
This sequence comes from Listeria sp. MAN/IMW/UF464, assembly GCF_058683955.1. NCBI lineage: Bacteria > Bacillati > Bacillota > Bacilli > Caryophanales > Listeriaceae > Listeria > Listeria sp. MAN/IMW/UF464. The sequence continues at coordinate 196,172 of NZ_JBZWZP010000004.1, read as the reverse complement.
CAGCGGAAAAGATAAGCAAATCAAATACAGTTTTCCAGACGTAAAGCCAGAAGTTATGGGTACATTGTCAGATTTAATGAAAGAGAATATGACTGTTAATGGATGTTTAGTACGATTATTTAATAGTTTGCGTCATTATGCAGGAAAACTTGAATCAGGCACTCTGACTTCAGAAGAACTCGATTTATTTCCAGCCTACTATGAACGTTTAATTGCCCGAAATGATAAAGTGCTTTCTTAAATTACATAAAAGGAGAGGGTAGCGTGAGTTATTTAACGGAAAAGTTAATTGAAGAAAAAGTGTTCAAAGATCCTGTTCATGGTTACGTACATGTTTCTGATAAGTTAATTTGGGATTTAATTGCAACAAAAGAATTTCAGCGGTTGCGACGAATACACCAATTAGGCACGACTTCGCTTACGTTCCACGGAGCCGAACATAGTCGTTTCAATCATTCTTTAGGTGTGTATGAGATTGTTCGGCAAATTATTGATGTGACTTTTGCAAAAGAACCACAATTAGATTCTGAAGAACGAATGGTTGCTTTATGTGCCGCACTTTTACACGATTTAGGTCATGGTCCGTTTTCTCATGCGTTTGAGAAGGTTTTTGGCACGGATCATGAGGAGTATACACAAGCGATTATTATTGGCAATACAGAAGTTAGCGAAGTGCTTTCACGAGTTAGCGATGATTTTCCGCTCAGGGTGGCCTCGATTATTAAGAAAAACTATCCTAATCAAACGCTAGTTAAGTTGATTTCAAGCCAAATTGACGCTGACCGAATGGACTACTTACTACGGGATGCGTATTATACAGGGGTTAGTTATGGGAAGTTTGATTTAGAACGGATTTTACGAGTGCTTCGACCTAGCCCTGATGGTAATGGAGTTATTGTGAAGTACTCCGGAATGCATGCTGTGGAAGATTATATTATGAGTCGTTACCAAATGTATCAGCAAGTGTATTTTCATCCAGTGAGCCGTAGTGGGGAAGTATTGTTATGGAAAATCCTCGAACGAGCGAAGAAGTTGTATTGCGCGGGTTATGATTTTAAAGTTCCTCCAATACAAGTTTTACCGTTTTTTGTAAATGAAGTGAGTTTAAAAGACTATATTGTGCTTGATGATATTGTTTTAATGTATTATTTCTCGATTTGGCAAGAGGAAACGGATCCGATTTTGAGCGATTTATGCAGCCGCTTTTTAAATAGAAGATTGCTCAGGTATCTTAATTATAATCCGAAAGAAGATGCCGAACTATACGCTGAATTAAAAGGATTGTTAGAAAAAGCTGATATCGATCCCTCGTACTATTTAGTAGTTGATTCCTCTAGTGACCTGCCGTATGATTATTATCTTCCAGGCGTTGGTGGTGGAAAAGAACCTATAAAACTGCTTATGGGAAATGGCGAACTGCGTGAACTGTCGACTGAATCACCAGTTGTTGAGGCAATCGGGCGGGAACGTCGAACAGACATCAAGCTATATTATCCGCTTGACTTCATTGAAAGCGGACGAGTGGAGCCGGAGATAGCAGAAAGAATGATTTCATTAATTCATGCGCATTCATTAAAAGAAAAATAAAAGAAGCAAGGCGATTAAAACCTTGCTTCTAGTAATGCTTAAATATCAGATTTTCTTACGCCGCCAACACCGTAATCAGTTTTTTTCATTTCTTCTAAAATTACGTGAATATTTTCTTTTGGCGCCTTTAGGTTTTTAGAAACTACGTCAGTTACTTCGCTGACTAAAGCTTTCTTTTGGTCATCACTACGACCTTCTAAGAATTGAATGGTAATAAATGGCATTTTCTCACCTCGATAAAAGTTTTTTTTCATTATAGCACATAAAAATTACTCTATAAAAGATAAAGGAGGCGCTTATGCCTAGTTTTCTCGCTTATCCACTTGAAATGATACCTTATGTTGTAGTTACACTTTTAATTGCCTTTACGATTCACGAATGGGCGCATGCGTTAGTAGCTCTAGCGTTTGGGGATGATACCGCAAAAAATCAAGGTCGTTTATCCCTAAATCCACTTGTACATATTGATTTGTTTGGCTTATTAATGATTTTAATTGCTGGATTCGGTTGGGCGAAACCAACCCCAGTCAATCGTTTTAAATTAAAGAAAAGACGTCTTGGTAGTATTCTTGTCACTCTTGCTGGTCCGGTAAGTAACCTTCTACTAGCAATGATTGGTGTTGGTTTGTACGCTCTTTTTCTGAACTATGCATTTTTCACTTACGGTTCAGTGACGGAAACGTTTTTAATGATTTTTGTGCAATTAAATCTTGTTTTATTTGTATTTAATTTAATTCCAATTCCACCGTTAGATGGTTACCAAATATTAGTAGAATTCTTACCGATGTCAGCTAGAGCTAAACTTGAGCCAGTGGAACGCTACGGCATGCTTATTTTCTTAGTTATAGCTTTAACACCAATTTCCAATTTTACTATTCAACCAATTTTCGACACTGTTATTCCGTTTGTTTTTGATATAATATTGATGATTTTCGGACTATCAGCATTTTAACCTGTTGCTTTTCATGCTATTTTTCACTATAATATAATGCGTCTATTCTTCTGACCGGAAAGGGGTAAATAAGCGATATGACAGCCAATCAAATGGAACGAAAAAAAGTAACTATTCATATCACCAATGTCATCCGTCAGATGGATGCAGAAGAGAAATCCGATATGTCTGTTTCGGGTGTTTTCTACCGCGATAAAGGGAATCGCTATCTGCATTATGAGGAAAAACAATTAGCTGGAACGATTCGAACAGTGCTTAAAATTGCTGACAACGAGCTGCTTTTAATGAGAAGCGGTGCTGTAAATATGAGAATGCACTTTTTCCGAGATAATAGGAGAAGTACTGCTTCTGTTGATTCAGGGGCGGGGAAATTACAATTAGAATCAGAACTAGTATCAATGGAAGAACTATATGAAAATAAGCCGGATGTGCTTAGTGAAGTTGCATTTCAATATGATTTGCTTAGTCACGGCGAATACATCGGCTCATATACTGTTTTAATGAAAATAGAGGAGGACGCAGAATGAATGTCATGCAAGAGAACCAAATCAAACTAATTGAACATATCAAACAAGCAGTTGTTCAAGCGGTTGGTTTAGAAGAAACAGAAGTACCAGAAATTTTACTCGAAGTACCAAAAGACAAGAAGCATGGAGATTATTCGACTAATATTGCGATGCAGCTTGCTAGAGTTGCTAAGAAAGCGCCTCGTCAAATTGCCGAAAGTATCGTTCCTGAGCTAAAAAAAGACAGCAAATTAATTAAAGAAGTAGAAATTGCTGGACCTGGTTTTATTAATTTTTATTTAGATAATGCTTATTTAACCGATTTAGTACCAGTCATCTTAACTGAGGATAAGAAGTACGGAGAATCAGATTTTGGTAAAGGTGAAAAATTCCAAATTGAATTCGTTTCCGCTAACCCAACTGGCGACTTACACCTTGGACATGCCCGTGGAGCTGCAATTGGAGATTCTCTTGCAAACATTATGAAAATGGCCGGATTTGATGTTTCCAGAGAATATTATATTAATGATGCTGGGAATCAAATTAATAATTTAGTTCTTTCAGCAGAAGCGCGCTATTTTGAAGCGTTAGGCTTAGAATCTGAATTTCCAGAGGATGGTTACCGCGGTTCAGATATTATCGCACTTGGGAAAGATTTAGCCGCTAAATACGGCGATAAATATGTGAATGCTAGCGAAGAAGAGCGCCGTTCCGTTTTCCGTGTAGATGCACTTGCATTTGAAACAGGAAAACTACGGGCAGACTTAGAAGAATTCCGTGTTTCTTTTGATGAGTGGTTTTCAGAAACGTCATTATATGAAGAAAACAAAGTATTACCTGCCTTAGAACGTTTACGCGAAAATGGCTATATTTATGAGCAAGATGGAGCTACTTGGTTAAGAACAACTGATTTTGAAGATGATAAAGATCGAGTTTTAATCAAATCAGATGGTAGCTACACTTATTTCTTACCAGACATTGCTTATCATTTAAATAAATTAGAGCGTGGTTTCGACGTATTAATTGATATTTGGGGAGCGGATCATCACGGTTATATTCCGCGGATGCGTGCTGCGATTGAAGCGCTTGGTTACTCACCGAATCAATTAGAAGTAGAAATCATTCAGCTAGTCCACTTGTTTGAAGATGGCGTGCAAGTTAAAATGAGTAAACGTACTGGTAAATCTGTTACAATGCGTGACTTAATTGAAGAAGTTGGTCTGGATGCGACGAGATATTTCTTTGCAATGCGTAGTTCTGATACTCATATGAACTTCGATATGAGTTTAGCAAAATCAACGTCCAATGATAATCCTGTTTATTATGTACAATATGCCCATGCGAGAATTTCTAGTATTTTACGTTCTGGCAAAGAGCAAGGCTTGGAAGTTTCAAAAGATGCTAATATGAGCCTTTTAGAAACTGAGGCAGAATATGACTTATTAAAAGTATTAGGTGAGTTCGCAGATGTTGTTGCTGAAGCCGCAGTAAAAAGAGCGCCACACCGTATCGTTCGCTACTTAAATGATTTAGCGACAGCATTCCACCGTTTTTATAATAGTAATAAAGTGCTCGATATGGATAACCTAGAAGTTACAAAAGCGAGACTAGCACTGATTAAAACAGCACAAATTACCCTTCGAAATGGTTTGACCCTTCTTGGTGTATCTGCACCAGAAAAAATGTGATATCCTAAAAATATAGGTTACTCGTTGACGTCATAACCAAAATGTACTAAAGTTAAAAGAAACATAGGTAATTGAAAAAAACGGGGAGAGCATATGATGAAGCGATTAATAATTTTGGCGCTGCTTTTCGTGTTTCTGTGCGTCGCAGTCTATATTCTCTACGACTTTCAACTTGGATCAATCCCAATTCTTTTAATGGCCATCCTATTCTTTTACATCGGATATAAAATAGTCAAGAAGAATTGATGTAATTAAGAAAATTTAGGTTGTACTTGCCAGAAATAACATGTAAAATAGTGAAGTTGGGCTGAACGAAAAAATAACAGCTAAATAAATTGGAATTACGATAGAAAGGGCGTGCCAGTTTTGGATTTAAAGAACTTAACGCAAGAAGAACGTAGTGAACTATCTTTAATTGATGTTGCACATTTTATTTTGGAACAGCGGAAAGAAACCATTCTTTTCCCTGAATTAGTGAAAGAGATTCAAGCGTTCCTAGGTTTGAAAGATGCAGAAATAAGGGAGCGTCTTGTTCAATTTTATACAGATATGAATATTGATGGTAACTTCATTTCACTAGGAAATAATACGTGGGGACTTCGTGCATGGTATCCAATGGATGCAATTGATGAGGAAGTTCAAACGCAAACAACTCCGAAGAAAAAACGTAAATCAGATGATGATGACGATGAAGATGAAGAAATCCTGGATGATGACGTGGACTACGATGATGAAGAAATCGTGGAAGAACTTGGTGAAGAAGAAATCTCTCTTGCGGATGTCTTACTTGATGAAGACGAAGATGACGATGACCACTTGCCAGACGGTATCGAAGGCGATTTAGCTACAGTAGAAGATGATTATACTGATGGGGATTACACAGAAGACCCAGAAGATAAATAATAACTAAATGTTAATCAGATAGATACATCCATTTTTATGGAAAGCGTCTATCTGATTTTTTTTAACGTGTTTAATGGGTTGATGGCGGTTTCAAAAAATAAAGGCTTGACTTATCTCGCTATCATTAGTAGTATTTTATTTGGGCTCCCTTTTATAGGGACGGATATTTATGAGAATCAGCGCTCCCTTACTTTTAAAAAGTAGGCGGAGTGTTTTTTATTTTGGTTTACAAAATACTTGAAATTGTGATTAGTACGCTAGCAAGATAATCACAATATTGTTTTATCTGGCAATTTCCCACCCCAGCAGGAAAATCGTCAGACCCTGCAAGTTTTTCATTTCAGGAAGGAGTAGATTTTTTTAACATGACAAAGTATATTTTCGTTACAGGTGGCGTAGTTTCGTCAATCGGAAAAGGAATCACAGCAGCATCGCTCGGACGTTTGCTGAAAAATCGTGGACTTAGTGTTACCATTCAAAAATTTGATCCATACATCAACGTGGATCCAGGAACAATGAGCCCATACCAACACGGGGAAGTTTATGTGACAGATGATGGCGCAGAAACAGACCTAGACCTTGGCCATTACGAACGTTTTATCGATATTAACTTAAATAAATACAGCAATGTAACAACTGGGAAAGTTTACTCAGAAGTTATTAAAAAAGAACGTCGCGGGGATTACTTAGGTGGAACAGTGCAAGTTATTCCACACATTACAAACGAATTAAAAGATCGTGTTTTCCGTGCAGCTCGCATGACCAATTCAGATATTATTATCACAGAAATTGGTGGAACTGTTGGAGACATCGAATCATTACCATTCTTAGAAGCAATTCGTCAAATTAAAAGTGATGTTGGTGCGGAAAACGTACTTTACATCCACACAACTTTAATTCCTTATATCAAAGCAGCTGGTGAAATGAAAACTAAACCAACTCAACATAGCGTTAAAGAACTTCGCAGTCTAGGAATTCAACCAAACATTATCGTTGTTCGTACAGAGCAACCAGTTTCTCAAGAAATGAAAGATAAGATTGCGCTATTTTGTGATATTAAAGCTTCAGAGGTTATTGAATCTCGTGATGAAGAAACACTTTATAACGTACCGCTTTCTTTACAAAAACAAAAAATGGATGATATTGTCCTAGAACACTTGCAATTAGAAGCACCGCAAGCTGAAATGACTGATTGGAAAAACTTAGTACACCGCGTGAAAAATCTATCCAAAAAAGTTCGTATCGGTCTAGTTGGTAAATATGTATCATTACAAGATGCTTATCTTTCTGTAGCAGAAGCACTTCGTCATGCAGGATATGAGCACGATGCGGAAATCGAAATCGACTGGATTGATTCCGAAAAAGTAACAAAAGAAAATGTTGCTGAAATCATGAAAGACGTTGATGGTATTTTAGTTCCTGGTGGTTTTGGAGATCGTGCCATCGAAGGTAAAATTGCTGCTATCGAATATGCACGCGTAAATAAAGTGCCTTATTTTGGTATTTGTTTAGGTATGCAACTAGCAACAGTCGAATTTGCTCGTAACGTGCTTGGCCTTGAAGGAGCACATTCAGCAGAAATCGAACCTGAAACAAAACATAATATCATTGATTTATTACCAGAACAAAAGAACATCGAAAACATGGGTGGAACACTTCGTCTAGGACTGTATCCAGCACGTATTAAGCAAGGCACTAAAGCTGAGGCTGCTTATGGTACAACTCTTGTAGAAGAGCGTCACCGTCATCGTTATGAGTTTAATAACGAATATAGAGAACAAATGGAAGAAGCTGGCATGATTGTGTCTGCAACGAGCCCAGATGGCCGCCTAGTTGAAGTAGTTGAATTAGCTGACCATCCTTGGTTTGTCGCTTGTCAATATCACCCAGAATTCATTTCCCGTCCAAATCGTCCACAAAGCCTGTTTAAAGATTTTGTTGGCGCATCACTTAATAATAAATAAAATAATAGAAGCATTTATTTTAGCGACTTATTTTCTGATTTTGACAGAAAATAAGTCGTTTTTATATTAAATAAACTAGGACTTCGTGAATAATGTGGATTTTTTAGATCGTTTTTGGCAAAATTTGCTCCCACATCCAGTCAAACAAGTTGACATCGCCCATTTAAAATAGGAAACTAAACAATATCTAAAGGAAAGAGGGAGCAGCAATTTGCAGAAGAAAGCGATGATTATATATAACCCAGCAGCGGGGAAAAATAAATTCAGAAAATTACTTCCAGATGCCGAAAAAATTTTAACAAATGCGGATTTTGAAGTAACTTTAGTCCCGTCAACACCAGCGCTAAAAAGCACAACTTTAATCGCGAAACAAGCAGCAGAAGCAGGGTATGAAGTAGTGATTGCAGCAGGTGGAGATGGAACTGTGAATGAAGTTGTTAACGGACTAATGCAAGTAGAGAAAAGACCAAAATTAGGTATCTTGCCAGTAGGTACAACAAACGATTACGCAAGAGCACTAAATTTTGCAAAAGATCCGCTAGAAGCGCTTCAAATAATAGCTAAGCAAGAAACAATCCGAGTAGATATTGGAAAAGCAAATGAGACGGAATTTTTTATTAATAATGCAGCAGGTGGACGAATTACGGAAATAACTTATGCGGTAAAAGAATCAATGAAGTCTAAATGGGGCAGACTTGCATATCTCTTTAGTGGATTAACCGTTCTTCCTAAGTTGTCCCCTGTTAACGTTGAAATAACTTACAATGAAGAAACTTTTAAAGGTGAGATATTACTATTTTTCGTAAATAAAACCAATTCTGTTGGCGGGATGGAAACGTTATGTCCACCAGCTCAATTAAATAGCGGTATGTTTGAGCTTTTAATTTTAAAGAAGGTTTCTCCTAAAAAATTATTCCAATTATTTGCTTCTATAAAAAAAGGGACACATCTAAATAGTCCTCATGTTATTCATGCCCGTACAAATAAAGTTACTATTAAAAGTGACGCAGATTTAAATGTAAGTTACGATGGGGTTTATGGTGGAAAAGCGCCTTATACGTTAGAGGTGATTCCAGAAGCGTTAGAAGTATTTGCTGATGAAAAAAGAATTTCAGCCCGTCTTAGAGGCTAAAGCGTTTTCACCAGAAAATTTTCTAGTTTTTATGGTAAATTCATCACAAATCTGTTATCATAAGTTTGTTAGGGGAAAATAGCTGCCACTATTTTTCACGGCGGAAATTCAAATCTTAGGGGAAATCAAAAATGGTTTTCCTAAATTCCTGAGGGAGGAAATTGTATTATGCCTATCGTTAACATGACAGACATGCTGAAAAAAGCATTAGCTGGAAAATATGCTGTTGGTCAATTCAACATCAACAACCTTGAATGGACTCAAGCTATTTTGAAAGCTGCAGAAGCAGAAAAATCACCAGTTATTTTAGGAGTTTCTGAAGGAGCTGCTAAATACATGGGAGGATTCAAAACAGTTGTAAAAATGACTGAAGGACTTGTAGAAGACCTGAAAATCACTGTACCTGTTGCGATTCACCTTGACCATGGTTCAAGCTTTGATTCTTGTAAAGCAGCTATCGATGCAGGATTCTCTTCTGTAATGATCGACGGCTCTCACCACCCAATTGATGATAATATTGCAATGACTAAACAAGTTGTTGATTATGCGCATGCTAAAGGTGTATCTGTAGAAGCTGAAATTGGAACTGTTGGTGGAGATGAAGACGGCGTTACTGGTGGAATCAACTATGCTGATCCACAAGAATGTTTACGTGTTGTTAAAGAAGCTAACATTGATGCACTTGCTGCAGCATTAGGTTCTGTTCACGGTCCTTACCACGGCGAACCAGTTCTTGGTTTTGACGAAATGAAAGAAATCTCCGAACTTACAGGTGCTCCACTTGTACTTCACGGCGGTTCTGGAATTCCTGAACACCAAATTAAAAAAGCAATTGAACTTGGTCACAGCAAAATCAACGTTAACACTGAATGCCAAATCGTTTGGACTGCAGCTGTTCGCGAAAAATTAGCTACTGATGACAAAGTTTATGATCCACGTAAAGTAATCGGCCCTGGTGTGGACGCGATTATCAAAACTGTAACAGAAAAAATTCAAGAGTTTGGTTCTAACGGTAAAGCGTAAGACGAACTTTATGATGATATAAAAAATAACTGGTTAGAATCACTTGTTGATTTGGCCAGTTATTTTTTATGTAAAGTTTAAGTACTTATAGAAGGAAATTAATTATCGTTATCAAGATGAATATGGTATGATAACTATAGCTTTCGGTCAAAAGAAATCAAGATTTGTAATTTCCCGATTAAAAATCATGCTTCAGGCGCATGTTTTATCTAGATAAATGAGCCATAATGTAGTTAGTTATGTGATACGACTTACTATAGTTATGTTATAATAGTATATTAAATGATGAATGAACCAACGAGGAAGAGAGTAGGCGATAGTAATGAATATAGGGATTTTTACGGATACCTACAGTCCGCAAATTAGCGGTGTAGCTACATCGATAATGATTATGGAAAACGAACTAAGAAAACAAGGGCACACTGTATATATTTTTACAACGACGGATCCTAACGCTGATAGAGAAAGCGAAGAAGGACGTGTGTTTCGTTTACCTAGTATACCGTTTGTCTTTTTTCCGGAACGTCGCGTAGCAATTGCAGGAATGAATAAGTTTATTAAGCTAGTAGGTCGCTTAAATTTAGATATTATCCACACACATACAGAGTTTTCATTAGGTCTTTTGGGTAAGCGAATTGCTAAAAAATATAATATTCCATCTATCCATACCTACCATACAATGTATGTTGATTACTTGCACTATATCGCAAAAGGTAAAATTTTAACGCCTTCAATGGTTGGCAAAATGACAAAATCTTTTTGTGATAGCTATGATGCCATAATCACTCCAACTGCAAAAGTAAGACATCACTTAGAAGAGCAAGGCATTCATAAATTAATGTATACAGTTCCAACTGGTACAGATATTTCGTCATTTGCTCCGGTTGAAAAACAGCGAATTCTGGATTTGAAACAATCACTTGGAATTGAAGAAGATGATTCTGTAATTCTTTCGCTTGGAAGAATTGCTCATGAAAAAAATATCGATGCCATTATTAATGCGATGCCAGAAGTCCTTGAAACGAAACCTAATGCAAAACTAGTGATTGTTGGAGACGGGCCGGTACGCAAAGACTTAGAAAAATTAGTAGAAACCAAACAATTAGAAAATCATGTTATTTTCACAGGGGCAGTTGACTGGGAAAACATTAGTTTATATTATCAATTAGGTGATTTATTTGTTAGTGCTTCAACGACAGAAACACAAGGTTTAACTTACGCAGAAGCAATGGCGGCCTCGTTACCAGTTGTTGCAAAACGCGATGAAAGTATTGAAGGCTTTTTAGCAGATAAAGAAACAGCCTTTTTATTCGATAAAGATGACGAACTAGCAAGCCTATTAATTAAAATATTTTCTGATAAAGAAATGGCGACTTTAGTAGCTACAAATGGAAGAGTAAAAGTAGAATCAATTTCCGCGGAACAATTTGGCATCAATGTTGAGTCTACATACAATGAGGTTCGCGAAATATACCGTGTAAAGCGACAAAACGGCACGATTAAAGTAAAGCCGACATTAATAAAAAGTAAAATTGCTTCTCAAGTATTTTCACTTTCGTCCTCTACGCATGTACAAAGGAAAGAGAGGTCATCGCGGCGTGATTAAGTTGACAATGCTATCTTCAGCAGAAAAAGTAAAAGGACAAGGTGTAGCATCAGCTTATCGCGAACTTGTGAATTTACTAGAAGAAAGATATACAAATGAGATTGATATGAAGATTAATAGTTTTGAGAAATCGGATATCACGCATTATCATACCGTTGATTTCCGTTTTTTTCTTTCGACCTTTTTTAAGAAGAAACGCGGAGTCCGAGTTGGTTATGTGCACTTTTTGCCAGAAACAATGGAAGGTAGTTTGAAATTACCTTGGATTGCTCGCGTTGTGTTTTATAAATATTTAATTAGTTTTTATAAGCGAATGGATGAAATAGTTGTTGTTAATCCCTCGTTCATTCCAAAATTAACTGCATATGACATCCCGGAAGAAAAAATCCATTATATACCTAATTTTGTCTCGAAAAAAACTTTTTTCCCAATTTCTACGGCAGAAAAAAAGCTTGCTCGTGAAAAATATGGAATTCCGGCTGATAAATTCACCGTAATTGGGATAGGGCAAGTTCAACATCGAAAAGGTGTACTCGACTTTATTGAAGTGGCAAAACAATTACCGCATATCCAGTTCGTGTGGGCGGGAGGATTTTCTTTTGGGAAGATTACTTCGGGGTATGAAGAACTTAAGAAAATTTATGATAATCCGCCAGCAAATGTGAAATTTATTGGCATTGTCGATCGTTCAGAAATGAATGCTTGTATTAATATGGCGGATTTATTCTTTATGCCATCGTATAATGAGCTGTTTCCAATGGCGATTTTAGAAGCAATGAGCGCGGATGTTCCTATTTTGCTTCGAAATTTAGAATTATATGAAGAAATTTTAACTGGCTATTATGTAAAAGAAGTTGATAATCCTGGTTTTATACGGGCTATAGAACGCTTAGAACATGATACTGATTATTATAACGAAATGTTGCAAGCCGCTAAAGAGGGCGCAACCTATTATTCAGAAGATCGTTTGGCAAAAATATGGTTTGCCTTTTATCAAGGATTATTAACGAAGGAGTGAGCATATGAGTGCAGGCGCGAAGAAGAATCTATTTAATATAGCTATTGTACTGGCGATTAGTATCGGCTTCATTATTTGGCAATTTCAAGGCGTAGATATTTCCACATTCTTTGCTTCGATGTTAAAAGTCAATCCGTGGTGGCTTCTAGGAGCATTTGCGGCGATGTTTATTTATTGGTTTTTAGAAGCAGTCGTTTTACAAACCGCTTCAAAGCCTGCAAATAAAGACCAACGATTCTTTTCTTCTTTTCGGATAACGATGATTGGTCAATTTTTTAATACGATTACTCCGATGGCGACGGGTGGACAACCGGCACAGCTCGTAATGTTAACAAAACAAGGCATGGATGCTGGACGAGGAAGTTCTGTTTTACTCGTGAAATTTATTATTTATCAAGCGATGGTTGTACTTAATTTTTTAGTTATTTTGATTTTCGGTATTCATTACTTGATGACAGGGGTAACGCAACTTAAATTTCTTGTTTTGCTTGGTTTTGGCGTCCACGTGGTAGTTATCGTAGCCTTAATTTTAGTCGGTAGAAGTCAGAAATTCACCACAAAATTAGTACATGTGCTATTACTTCCGACTAGATTATTTATGAAAAAAGAAAAAGTTGCGAATTTAAAAAATACACTAGACGAAAAAATTATTACTTTCCATGAAGAAAGTAGTCGGATTGGGAAAGATTGGAAATTAATTGTGCGCTGTTGTTTTTATACGACGCTCCAATTATGGATATATTTCTCAATACCTTTCTTCATTTTACAAGCAATTGGTGTAACTGGCATTGGGCTGTATATGGCGATTACTTATCACGCCTTTATTATTATGTTTGCTACTGTTATGCCAACTCCTGGAGGCGCAGGTGGTGCTGAGTATACATTTACGTTGTTGTTTGGTATGTTGCTTGGACCAGCAAAACTATTGATGGCGCTCGTTTTATGGCGAATTATTACCTATTATAGTTGCATTGTTTTTGGGGCAGGAGCCTTATTAATTAAAGATACAGCTTCTAAAAAAATCAAACCTCATATAGAAGCATTAACAAAAGCACCCGTAAAAAATATTTCGTCGTAATGAAAAGCTTGGAATGAACTGTTCCCGGCTTTTTTTGAAGAAAGAATCTTGCAAAGTAAAACAATTTAATGGATAATGAAAAAGTATTACATGCTTCAGGAAAGAAGGGTACATTTGTGACGAATAAATTGATTATACAAGGTGGCAAAAAATTAGCCGGAACTTTGCAAGTAGACGGTGCAAAAAATAGCGCAGTTGCCTTGATTCCAGCTGCAATTTTAGCGGAATCTGAAGTAGTTTTAGAAGGTTTACCAGATATTTCAGATGTTTATACACTTTATGATATTTTAGAAGAACTTGGCGGCAGTGTCCGTTATGATAATAAAACAGCGGTAATTGATCCAGCAGATATGATTTCTATGCCACTTCCAACAGGAAATGTGAAGAAATTGCGTGCGTCTTATTACTTAATGGGAGCAATGCTAGGTCGGTTTAAAAAAGCAGTTATCGGGCTTCCAGGTGGCTGTTATTTAGGTCCGCGTCCAATTGATCAACACATTAAAGGTTTTGAAGCATTAGGCGCAAAAGTAACGAATGAACAAGGGGCTATTTATTTGCGGGCCGATGAATTAAAAGGAGCTCGTATTTATTTAGACGTTGTAAGTGTAGGTGCGACTATAAATATTATGTTAGCAGCTGTTCGCGCAAAAGGAAAAACAATTATTGAGAACGCTGCAAAAGAACCAGAAATTATTGATGTTGCAACGCTTCTTTCCAATATGGGAGCGATTATTAAAGGTGCTGGGACAGACACTATTCGAATCACTGGTGTGGAGCATCTTCATGGCTGTCATCATACAATTATCCCTGACCGAATTGAAGCAGGAACTTTTATGGTACTTGCCGCAGCATCGGGGAAAGGCGTACGAATTGAGAATGTTATCCCAACTCATTTAGAAGGAATTATCGCAAAAATGACAGAGATGGGAATTCCGATGGATATTGAAGAAGACGCTATTTTTGTTGGGGAAGTAGAAAAAATCAAAAAAGTAGATATTAAAACATATGCGTATCCAGGTTTTCCGACTGACTTGCAACAACCGTTAACCGCACTTTTAACCCGTGCAGAAGGTAGCAGCGTTGTTACCGACACGATTTACCCGAGCCGTTTTAAGCATATAGCTGAGATTGAGCGAATGGGCGGGAAGTTCAAGTTAGAAGGTCGATCGGCGGTTGTAAGTGGGCCTGTTAAACTCCAAGGTTCTAAAGTTACAGCAACTGATTTACGTGCCGGAGCTGCTCTAGTTATTGCGGGGCTTTTGGCGGAAGGAACAACAGAAATTCATGGTGTTGAACATATAGAACGCGGTTATAGTAAAATTATCGAAAAGCTTTCTGCAATTGGCGCTGATATCACTCGTAGCACTGCAGCAGAAACTAAATTATAAAAAAAGAGAGGCTGAGCGAATCAGTTCGCTTCAGCCTTCCCTCGATTTCACCTCATTTTCCACTTATTCCTAAAAACTTATAAAATATTATTAACTCAAAAAGGTGGTACACATATGGCAAAACTGTCCATTGCATACTTAGAAAGTTTAACAATAAAAGATATTTACGCTTTGGCAAAAGAACATAAAATCGCATATTATAGCAAACTAACAAAAAGAGAACTTATTTTTGCTTTACTAAAATCAAATGCCGAAAAAGAAGGTTTCTTTTTTATGGAAGGCGTTTTAGAGATTATTCCAAATGAAGGTTTTGGTTTTTTACGGCCAATTAATTATTCTTCTAGTTCGGAAGATATTTATATTTCGGCTTCTCAAATTAGACGTTTTGAATTAAGGACTGGGGATAAGGTTTCTGGAAAAGTACGTCCTCCGAAAGAAAATGAACGCTATTTTGGCTTGCTACATGTGGAAGCAGTTAACGGTGAAAATCCGGAAGTAGCCAAAGAAAGAGTGCATTTTCCAGGACTTACTCCGCTTTATCCTGATCGTCAAATTCATTTGGAAACTGGAAAAATGCCAATTTCGACGCGGACAATTGATTTGATTTCGCCAATTGGTTTTGGACAACGTGGGCTGATTGTAGCGCCACCAAAAGCAGGTAAGACTGTTTTATTAAAAGAAATTGCGAATGCGATTACAACTAATCATCCTGAGTCTGAACTGATCGTTTTACTAATAGATGAACGACCTGAAGAAGTAACTGATATTGAACGCTCTGTAAAAGCGGATGTTGTTAGCTCTACCTTTGATGAAGTTCCAGAAAATCATATTAAAGTAGCAGAATTAGTACTGGAACGTGCGATGCGTTTAGTAGAACAAAAACGAGATGTTGTTATTTTAATGGATAGTATTACTCGATTAGCAAGAGCCTATAACCTTGTCATTCCGCCAAGTGGTCGTACACTTTCTGGTGGTATTGATCCAGCTGCTTTCCATCGTCCTAAACGCTTCTTTGGTGCAGCACGTAATATTGAGGAAGGCGGAAGTTTGACTATCCTTGCAACAGCACTAGTTGATACCGGTTCACGAATGGATGATGTTATTTACGAGGAATTCAAAGGTACTGGTAACATGGAATTACATCTTGACCGACAACTTGCTGAGCGCCGCGTCTTTCCTGCCATCGATATGCGCCGTTCTGGAACAAGAAAAGAAGAATTGCTATTATCTAAAGAACGCTTAGAACAACTTTGGAAAATTCGGAAGGCAATGCCAAAACAAAGCGATGGACTTGATATTTCAGAACGCTTTGTCAGATACCTGAAAAAAACCGAAAACAATGAAGCGTTTTATGAATTATTACAAGAGGAAATGTTTAAAAAATAAACCAAATACCTTACTAAGAAAGAAGTTATTTTATGAGTAAAATAAGACAATTATTAAACAAAATACCGTGGTATACCGATCAGATACATAGTATTTTGATGTACTTAATTATGGGCGGTTTTGCAACAGTTATTAATATCGTGACATTTTGGTTATGTACGTATATCTTGAACTGGGATTATCGTATTGCAAACACAATCGCTTTTATCGCGTCTGTACTTTTTGCCTACTTTTCTAATAAAAAATTTGTTTTTGAAAGTTATACGCCTACTTGGAAAGATCGTCTTCGTGAAGCGAGTTCATTTTTTGGTTTTCGGTGTTTAACTTATATAATAGATATTTTAGTCATGATTCTTTTAATCAGTTATCTATCTGTAGACGAATTATGGGCGAAAATTTGGACCAATATTATTGTGCTTGTACTGAACTATGTGTTTAGCAAATGGATAATCTTTAAAGTGCAAAAATAATCTTGCTTGTTTGCTTCAACATTGTTATAATATTTATACTGTGTGTAAAAGCACTTAATTACTCTGTTTCAGATGATTCAGGGCGAAGGAGTTGAAAAGAAATGAAAACTGGAATTCATCCTGAGTACCGTCCAGTGGTATTTGTTGATACTAGTACTGATTTCAAATTTTTGTCAGGTTCTACTAAGAGCTCAAGCGAAACAATTAAATGGGAAGATGGCAACGAGTATCCATTACTTCGTGTCGAAATCTCTTCTGATTCGCACCCGTTCTATACTGGTAAACAAAAACATGCGACTGCAGACGGCCGTGTGGACCGCTTCAACAAAAAATACGGTCTCAAATAAGACTGTATGTAACGAACGAAATAATTTGCGCACTCAGCTTTTGCTGGGTGTGTTTTTTTTATGGAATTATTTCCTGAGTGAGACTACTAAAAATAAAAACTTTTCCTTCAAGGGTTTACTTTTCCCTGTGAAGTTGCGTATAATATCACTAATTACTTTTTTTATGAGTAGGTAATAAAAAAGTTAAATTTTCTGTTTTGTTAAACAATAATAAGGAGGTTTTCAAGTGGAAGCAAAGTTACAAGTAGGTGTGTTAGGATTTGGAACGGTAGGTAGCGGTGTTATTCATATTTTAGAAGAGCATCAAGAAAAAATTAGTCAAGTAACTGGCTATCATATTTCTGTAAAGAAAGTGCTAGTTCGTGACTTAGAGAAAAATCGCCGTTATGAAACAAAAGGTTTTGAACTAACCACCAATCCGTCTGATGTACTGGATGATCCAGAAATTGCTGTTGTTGTCGAGGTTATGGGCAGCATCACAACTGCGCGGGAATACATTTTGCAGGCCTTGAAAGCTGGAAAGCATGTTGTAACTGCGAATAAGGATTTGATTGCGCTACACGGCGACGAATTGGTGGCAGTTGCACAAGCTAATAACTGTGATTTGTTTTATGAAGCAAGCGTTGCAGGTGGAATTCCAATTTTACGTACAATCGTAAATAGCCTTGCAGCTGATAAAATTCAAAAAGTAATGGGAATCGTCAACGGGACGACCAATTTCATGCTAACAAAAATGACGACAGAGAAAAAGTCATATGAAGAAGTTTTAGCAGAAGCCCAAGCATTAGGTTTTGCAGAATCCGATCCAACAAATGATGTGGACGGCATTGATGCAGCGAGAAAAATGGTTATTATGACAAGACTTGCATTTGGTATGAATGTGAATTTAGATAATGTAGAAACTAGTGGTATCCGCGGAATTTCTCCAGAAGATATTGAAGTGGCATATCAATTAGGCTATAAAATTAAACTAGTAGGTACAGCAGAAGAAACAAATGGAACAGTTAATGTAAATGTCGGACCAGTGTTACTACCAAAAGCACATCCGCTTGCAGGCGTTAACTATGAAAATAATGCTGTATTTGTAACAGGTGCAGCCGTTGGGGAAACCATGTTTTATGGTCCCGGAGCTGGCGAATTACCAACAGCAACCAGTGTTGTTAGTGATTTAATTACCGTCGCAAAAAACAGCCGTCTAGGTACAAACGGCAATGCTTTCAATAGTTATAAACACGAAACGAAACATACGCCGAAAGAACAAGTTTTCTCAAAATATTATCTACGTCTAACAATGGATGATAAAACAGGAACTTTCCTTAAGTTAACACAAATTTTTGCAGAAGCAGGCGTCGGTTTTGATAAAATTTTACAACAACCATATGATGATTTTACAGCGACAGTTGTTATCGTCACACACTCAACAAGTCAAGCGCAATTAGAACAAGCTATTACTAGAGTGAAAAATGAGCCAGAAATGCAAATGCTCGCAAAATATTCCGTTGTGGAGGGTTAATTATGTATAAAGGTTTACTAGAAAAATATAAAGAATATCTACCAGTAACTGAAAAAACGCCAATGATCTCACTTGCGGAAGGAAACACACCACTTATCCCATTACCAAACTTATCAAAAGAACTTGGAGTAACTTTATATGGAAAATATGAAGGGTTAAATCCAACTGGTTCTTTTAAAGACCGCGGAATGGTTATGGCTGTGGCTAAAGCGAAAGAAGAAGGTGCGGAAGCGGTTATTTGTGCATCGACTGGGAATACTTCAGCAGCGGCTGCGGCATATGCAACACGTGCGGGATTAAAAGCATATATTGTTATTCCAGAAGGTAAAGTTGCTTTAGGAAAATTAGCACAAGCAGTCATGTATGGCGCTGACATTATCTCGATTCAAGGTAATTTTGATGAAGCTTTAAAATCTGTTCGTGAACTTGCTGAAACAGAAGCAGTAACGCTTGTAAACTCAGTAAATCCTTATCGTTTAGAAGGACAAAAAACAGCTGCATTCGAAATCTGTGAGCAATTAGGTTCTGCTCCAGATGTTCTTGCAATTCCAGTCGGTAACGCCGGAAATATTTCTGCATACTGGAAAGGTTTTAAAGAGTGGAATGAGGCCAAAGCTTCTGGACTTCCACGGATGCATGGATTTGAAGCAGAAGGAGCGGCTGCAATTGTCCAAGGGAAACCGATTGATAACCCGGAAACAATTGCAACAGCGATTCGTATCGGAAATCCAGCTAGTTGGGAGCTTGCAGAAGCAGCTCGCGACGAATCTGGCGGATATATCCATTCTGTAACAGATGATGAAATTGTTAATGCTTATAAAAAAATTGCAGCACAAGATGGTGTCTTCATCGAGCCTGGCTCTGCTGCATCACTAGCTGGAGTTATTCAACATGTGGCGAATGGAACAATTAAACAAGGGGAAAAAGTCGTTTGTGTCTTTACTGGAAATGGCTTAAAAGATCCAGATACAGCAATGAGCGTACATGAAATTCCGATTTCCCATGTAGATGATATTGAAGCAATGCGTACACATTTACGTTCAGGAGTGAAAGCTTAATGCGTATTCGTGTCCCGGCAACAACGGCTAATCTTGGGCCTGGTTTTGATTCGTGTGGTTTAGCATTAACGTTATATCTTACTTTAGACATTGGCGAAAAAGCGGATTCTTGGTATATCGAACATAATATTGGCGGCGGGATTCCGCATGATGAAACCAATGTGATTATCGAAACTGCCTTAAATCTAGCGCCGAATTTAACGCCGCACCATTTAGTGATGACATGTGATATTCCGCCCGCTCGTGGACTTGGTAGTAGTTCGGCAGCAGTTGTTGCGGGAATTGAATTAGCCAATACACTTGCTGAACTTAACCTTTCAAAAGAGGAAAAAGTCCGGATAGCTGCTGAAATAGAAGGTCATCCTGATAATGTAGCGCCAGCTGTTCTTGGAAACTGGGTAGTTGGAGCAAAATTGGACGGAGAAGATTTCTACGTACGTCATTTATTTCCCGATTGTGCTTTAATTGCTTTTATTCCAAAAGCAGAACTGTTAACTTCGGAAAGTCGCGGCGTTCTTCCTGAAACACTTCCTTTCAAAGAAGCGGTCAAAGCAAGTAGTATTGCGAACGTTATGATTGCAGCTATACTACGCAATGATATGACTCTTGCTGGAGAAATGATGGAACGCGATTTATGGCATGAAAAATACCGTAGTAAATTAGTGCCACATTTAACACAAATTCGAGAAGTTGCTAAAAACAATGGTGCTTATGCTGCTTGTTTAAGTGGCGCTGGCCCAACTGTCTTAGTATTTGCTCCGCGAGACGTTGCAGATACGCTTCAAACATCTTTACAAACACTTGAAATTGATGCAGACGTTCTTCTTCTTGATGTTGAAGGAAGCGGCGCAGAAGTTTTTCGTTAAAATCAAGCTATGTCCACTTGCGGCATAGCTTTTTTCATGAAGACAAAACTATATGTCCCAATTTGTACGGCTCTATGATAAAATAGGAAAAGAGTTTATAAAGTTAAAGGGAGCGGTCTTAATGGCACAGTTATTTTTCCGTTATGGTTCCATGAATAGTGGGAAAACCATTGAAATTCTAAAAGTCGCACATAATTATGAAGAACAAAATAAAACAGTCGCTATCTTTACTTCAGGTATTGATGATAGAGACCAAGTAGGTTTCATTTCAAGTCGAATTGGACTGAAACGAGAAGCAACCCCTATTTTTAGTGACACAAATATTTTTGAAATCGTAGCGAATATTAAACCGAAACCAAATTGTGTTCTTTTAGATGAATCCCAATTTCTAGAAAAAGAACATGTTTTTCAATTAGCAAAAATAGTGGATGACTTAAATATCCCAGTAATTGCTTACGGTCTGAAAAATGATTTTAGAAATGAATTATTTGAAGGCTCGAAATACCTGCTGCTATACGCGGATAAATTAGAAGAAATGAAAACAATTTGCTGGTTTTGTGCAAAAAAAGCAACGATGGTTCTACGCGTGGATGACAAAGGAAAACCAGTTTATACAGGCGAACAAATTATGATTGGCGGAAATGACCACTATTATCCAGTGTGTCGCAAATGCCATGCCAATCCACCAATAAAATAAGGTAAAGAGGTGTTGAAATACAATGTATGATCGATTACAGGCGGTGGAAGACCGTTACGATGAATTAAATGAATTATTAAGCGATCCAGATGTAGTATCTGATCCAAAACGACTACGCGACCTTTCCAAAGAACAGTCAGGAATCACAGCAACAGTCGAAACCTACCGTGAATACAAAAACGTGAATGAACAAATTGATGAAACAAGAGAACTTCTAGGAGAAAAATTAGACGATGAAATGCGAGAAATGGCAAAAGAAGAATTCGCGGAACTTCAAAAAGAAAAAGCTGAACTAGAAGAACGCCTAAAACTATTACTCGTTCCAAAAGATCCTAACGATGATAAAAACGTTATTTTAGAAATTCGCGGGGCAGCTGGTGGAGATGAAGCAGCTTTATTTGCAGGCGATTTATTCCGGATGTATAGCAAGTACGCTGAATCTCGTGGTTGGAAAGTCGAAATCATGGACGCTAACCCAACTGGTATTGGCGGTTACAAAGAAATTATTGCGATGATGAACGGCAATGATGCTTTTTCTCGCATGAAATATGAAAATGGGGCTCACCGTGTTCAACGTGTTCCAGAAACCGAATCTGGTGGCCGAATTCATACTTCCACAGCGACAGTAGCCATTTTGCCAGAAGCGGAAGAAGTGGAGATTGAGCTACACGACAAAGATATTCGCACAGATACATTTGCTTCTACTGGTGCAGGTGGTCAAAGTGTCAATACGACGATGTCAGCAGTCCGACTAACCCATATTCCAACCGGGATTGTTGTTTCGATGCAAGATGAACGTTCCCAGTTAAAAAACAAAGATAAAGCGATGAAAGTATTGCGCGCACGTGTTTACGATAAATTTGAACGTGAAGCTCGCGAAGAATATGATGCAAACCGTAAATCGGCTGTAGGAACTGGTGACCGTTCAGAGCGAATCCGTACTTACAATTATCCGCAAAACCGCGTAACCGATCACCGTATTGGCTTGACTATCCAAAAACTAGATCAAATTATGGAAGGTAAACTCGATGAAATCATTGACGCGCTTATCCTAGAAGATCAAACAAGTAAATTGGAGCATTTAAATGACGCAAATTAATCAATTGCTAAAAAATGCAGAAGCCATCCTTCTTGAAAAAGGATTGGATCAAAATGCAGCGGAAATTTTACTAGAAACGAGAATGGGACTTACGCGTTCTGAACTTTGGATGGAAATGAGCCGCGAACTTGAACCGAATCACGAAAAACAGTTTCAAGAGGACTTTGCAAGATATTTAGCGGGAGAACCGGTTCAATATATTTTGAAGACAGCGCCTTTTTATGGATATGATTTTTTAGTAACAGAAGATGTGCTAATTCCACGACCTGAAACAGAGGAACTTGTAGCCACAGCAGAAGCTTTTTTGAAACAACATCCGCTTAGGAGTTTGCTTGATGTTTGTACTGGAAGCGGGATTATTGCCATTGCGCTAAAAAAAGCATTTCCGGATATGACAGTGACAGCTTCGGATATATCGGCCGCAGCACTTGCGATTGCTAAAAAAAATTCTTTATTACTAAATGCCGATGTGCGTTTTGTAGAAACTGATTTACTCGAATCCTTCAAACAAAATAACGAGCGATTTGATATGATTGTTGCTAATCCTCCATATATTTCTGAAGCCGAAAAAGCAGAAATGTCGGATTATGTCTTAAAAAATGAGCCATCGATTGCTTTATTTGCCGAAAATGATGGGCTAGCAATTTATGAACGTTTTGTGGATAACTTAAAATATGTGCTGAATCCGTCCTTTTGGGTGGGTGTGGAGATAGGTTATACACAAGGTGAACGAGTAAAACAACTATTTGAAAAAAGTTATCCACACGCAACGGTCCTTATCCACAAAGATATTAATTCAAAAGATCGTTACGTAACATGCTCTAATATACTGGTATGAAGACGTTTCTGTAAAAGGGACGTCTTTTTTTAATGAAAGTTATCCACAAAACTGTGGATAAAATGTTGTGCAAAAAAATATTTTAATCAAATCTTAATAAAGAAAATGGCTTTTTTACTTAGTTTTAAGAATTATCCACATTTCACAAGAAGTTATCCCCATTGACAAAGTTATTATCCACAGTTTGGGGATAACTCGTGTTCAAAACTTAGCATTTTCCAAAATAAAAAACAATACTGTAAAAATAGCTTAGAAAACGTTAAAATATAATAGAAGTTATGTAAAGGGGACTGGAAATCATGCAAACCATCCATTGGAAAATAAATAAGCAACAATCAAATAATTTAATCTATCAAAAAGCAGCAGAACTACTTCAAAATGGAGAATGTGTGGCTTTTCCGACCGAAACTGTTTATGGGCTGGGAGCAGACGCGACAAATCAAGCTGCCATTCAAAAAATATACGCAGCAAAAGGGCGTCCGTCAGATAACCCGTTAATCGTCCATATTGCTAAGCGTGAACAAATGGATCAATTTATCGCGAGTTATCCCCCAAAAGCGCTCCAACTAATGGAAGCATTTTGGCCAGGTCCGCTAACGGTTATTCTCCCTTTAAAAAAAGACAGTCTAGCAGCTAACGTTTCTGCTGGCTTATCCACAGTGGGCGTCCGCATGCCGGAACATCCAGTAAGCCTAGAATTAATAGCAACAGCGAATATTCCTATAGCAGCCCCGAGCGCCAATCGTTCCGGAAAACCAAGCCCAACCACAGCCGAACATGTAATAGAAGATTTAGACGGAGAAATTGCCGGTATTATTGACGGCGGTCCTACGGGTGTTGGTTTAGAATCAACCGTGATAGATTGCTCACTTGATGTACCCATTATTTTGCGTCCAGGTGGCATTACTATAGAACAAATCGAGCAAGTTATCGGAACAGTTGATTTATCGACCAATAGCACGACAGAAACAGAAAAACCAAAAGCGCCAGGCATGAAATACACTCATTACGCGCCAAAAGCACCAGTTTATCTTGTAGAAGGTTCTAGCCAATTTTGGCAGAGTGAAATTAATAAAGTGGAAATCGCGGGGAAAAAACTGGGTATTTTAGCTACAAAAGAATTGACGAGCAAATTGGCTACAAGTGCGGTCATTCAATCAACCGGCAGCATTAAAGCAATGGGTGAGATAGCTACTAGTCTTTACAAAGGCTTACGGGCTTTTGACCATGCTGATGTTGATATTATTTTTGCCGAAGTCTATCCAGAAACAGAACTCGGAGCAGCGATTATGAACCGATTAGAAAAAGCTGCTGGGAATAGGAGGATTAGCGAATGAATATTTTATTTGTCTGTACGGGAAATACTTGTCGAAGTCCTTTAGCCGAAAAAATTTTACAAAATATGCGACCTGATTTAGAAGTTCGTTCAGCAGGGACTCGCGCATTAGACGGTGACACTATATCGGAAAACTCCCGCGAGATACTTCTGCAAATGAATTTACCAGGGGAACATACCGCGAAGAAAATTACAGAAGCTGATATTGACTGGGCTGACGAGATTTATGTAATGACCAAAAATCACCAAGCTGAGCTAAAAAGTATTTTTCCGGCCGCGAGTAACAAAATCCAATTGATTTCTGAAGATGGAACCGATATTCCAGACCCGTACGGAGGACCAATTGAACAATATGAAATTACCTATTACGAACTAAAAAGTGCAATTTCCGAACGTTTTCAATAAGTGAAGCGCTTCACTATCGGAAATTGCGTTTTTTTGCTCCAAAATACTTGCTTTTCTACCCGATTTAAGTAATTATTAAAGATAATACATAACAGTTCACTTGAAAAATTTATCAGAAAAGGATGGGGTCCACAGATGGTCTATTTACAAAAGCAAGATAAGGAAGTTTTTGATGCAATTAAGTTAGAACTTGGTAGACAACGCGCGAATATCGAATTAATCGCATCTGAGAATTTTGTTAGTGAGCAAGTAATGGAAGCAATGGGTTCTGTATTAACGAATAAATATGCAGAAGGTTACCCTGGAAAACGTTACTACGGCGGATGTGAATTCGTGGATATTGTGGAAGATTTAGCACGCGACCGGGCGAAAAAATTATTTGGCGCTGAATATGCGAATGTTCAACCACACTCAGGTGCTCAAGCGAACATGGCAGTTTATCATACTGTGCTTGAACCGGGCGATACAGTGCTTGGTATGAACCTTTCACATGGTGGCCATTTAACACATGGTAGTCCAGTGAACTTTAGTGGTGTTTTATACAATTTTGTTGAATACGGCGTTCGTGAAGATACGAAGGAAATTGACTATGAAATCGTTCGTGAAGCAGCATTAAAACATAAACCAAAAATGATTGTAGCAGGTGCAAGTGCTTACCCACGTAAAATTGATTTTGCTAAATTCCGTGAAATTGCTGATGAAGTTGGCGCATACTTAATGGTTGATATGGCGCATATTGCTGGTCTTGTTGCAGCAGGTTTACATCAAAATCCAGTTCCTTATGCTGATTTTACAACTACAACCACTCATAAAACCCTTCGTGGACCTCGTGGCGGAATGATTTTAGCAAAAGCTGAATGGGAACAAAAATTAAATAAATCGATTTTCCCAGGAATTCAAGGTGGACCATTAATGCACGTAATCGCAGCGAAAGCAGTGGCATTTGGTGAAGCATTACAACCTGAATTCACTGCGTACTGTGAACAAATCATTCGCAACTCTAAAAAATTAGCAGAAACACTTCAAGCTAATGATGTTGCTGTTTTAACAGGCGGTTCGGATAATCATTTACTATTAATTGATTTAAAACCACTTGGCTTAACAGGAAAAGCTGCTGAAAAAGTATTAGATGAGGTTGGTATTACCGTGAATAAAAATACCATTCCATTTGAAACAGAAAGCCCATTTGTAACGAGCGGTATCCGTGTAGGAGTTGCGGCAGTTACAACACGTGGTTTCGATGAAGTAGCTATTGAAAAAGTGGGAGTACTTATTTCTGAAGTGCTGCACAACTTAGAAAATGAAGAAGTTTTAGCAGATGTGAAAGCTCGTGTAGCTACTTTAACAAATGAATATCCGCTTTATCCAAGTTTATAAAATAAGTGAGCCGGTTTTTTCTGAATTTTAGAGAAATCCGGTTTTTTTCATGTATAGCAAATTAATCCTTGCACTTGTGTCTTGTTCTGATACAATAAGAGAAGGAAATTTTCAATATCAAAGGAGCGAACTAATCGATGGCAAACGTACACGTAATTAATCACCCTTTAGTACAACACAAATTAACAATTATTCGAGATAAAAATACGGGAACAAAAGCATTCCGCGAACTTGTAGATGAAGTCGCTACATTAATGGCGTACGAAATTACACGTGATATGGAACTTGAAGACATCCAAGTTGAAACACCACTACAAACAACAACTGCAAAAACACTTACAGGTAAAAAATTAGGTGTAGTGCCAATTTTAAGAGCTGGTCTTGGTATGCAAGATGGCATTTTAAAACTTATCCCTGCTGCTAAAGTAGGCCATGTAGGTCTTTACCGTGATCATGATACACTTGAACCAGTAGAATATTTTGTAAAACTACCTTCTGATGTGGAAGAACGTCTTTTCATCGTTGTAGACCCAATGCTTGCAACTGGTGGATCCGCAATTATGGCTATCGATTGCTTGAAAAAACGCGGCGCTCGCAACATGAAATTCATGTGTCTAGTAGCAGCTCCTGAAGGCGTTAAAGCTCTTCAAGAAGCACATCCTGATGTAGAAATCTATGTGGCTGGCTTAGACGAGAAGCTAGACGAAAATGGTTATATCCGTCCAGGCTTAGGAGATGCTGGCGATAGATTATTCGGAACTAAATAATTAACAATCTCCTCGGTTTAGTGAGATAAGGAATTATAAACAGTGCTGCTTTTTGGCAGACTGGAAAATTTTTTGTCGAGCTATTTCTGAGGAGTTTTTTTATAAGGAGGTTCGCAATTGGCTAAAATCAAAGTAATGAGCATCTTTGGAACAAGACCAGAGGCAATCAAGATGGCGCCGCTCGTTTTGGCATTAGAAAAAGAATCAGAAACGTTTGAGTCAACGGTAGTTATTACCGCGCAACACCGTGAAATGTTGGATCAAGTCTTAGAAATTTTTGATATAAAACCTGATATTGACTTAGATATAATGAAAAAAGGACAAACCTTAGCTGATATAACTTCACGCGTAATGAACGGAATTAATGAGGTTATTGCTAAGGAAAATCCTGATATTGTCCTAGTTCACGGTGATACGACTACAAGTTTTGCCGCCGGACTAGCTACTTTTTATCAACAAAAAAAGCTTGGACATGTCGAAGCGGGACTTAGAACTTGGAATAAATATTCACCATTCCCAGAAGAAATGAATCGTCAATTAACTGGAGTAATGGCGGATATGCATTTTTCTCCAACGAAACAAGCTAAAGAAAACCTGCTTGCGGAAGGGAAAAATCCAGCTACTATTTTTGTAACAGGAAATACTGCCATTGATGCCCTTAAAACAACTGTTCAAGAGGATTATCATCATCCTATTTTAGAGAATCTTGGTGATAATCGCTTAATACTGATGACTGCTCACCGGAGAGAAAATCTGGGAGAACCTATGCAAGGTATGTTTGAAGCGGTTCGCGAAATCGTTGAGAGTCGTGAGGACGTGGAACTTGTTTACCCGATGCATTTGAATCCAGCTGTTAGGGAAAAAGCAATGAGTATTTTAGGTGGCCATGATCGCATTCATTTGATTGAACCACTGGATGCTATTGACTTTCATAATTTCTTACGCAAATCTTATCTTGTTTTTACTGATTCAGGTGGCGTACAAGAAGAAGCGCCGGGCATGGGAGTACCTGTTTTAGTTTTACGAGACACAACAGAACGCCCAGAAGGCATCGAAGCAGGCACGTTAAAACTAATTGGGACGAGTAAAGAAAATCTCATAAAAGAAGCATTAGAATTACTTGATAATAAAGAAAGCCATGATAAAATGGCGAAAGCGGCCAATCCATATGGTGATGGACTTGCTGCAAATAGAATTTTAGAAGCAATCAAAAGTCAGTTTAATGGAACGAAGCGACCAGAAGATTTTATCGTGTAAAACACAGTGGAAAACTAGGCGTTAAAAGTCTAGTTTTCCTCTTTTTTTAGAATGAAAGCGCCTTATTGTTACAGATATGTTACACGCTCGATTTTCACTAGTTCTTTTATGTTACATGTGATAAGATGGTCAATGTTATTAATATAAGAGCCCAAAAAATAGCTTGTTTTTAGCATAGGGATAGAAGACTGCGCTCAGTATTCACTACAATCCCGCCGACGCTAGTTTTCGCGTTGACTGAATTGGAATTTATACGGGCACTCTATATCAAAATGCAACTCATGATAAGTGAGTCCGGCTGTTTTTTCCGTTCTTTTTCTTGGGAAAAGAACTTTCGGTCGCGAAATTTGCGAATAATCGTATCGAATTCTTTTACCAATAATGGTAGAAGTTTTTTTATTTGTACGAAAGAGAGTTTTTGTCGCCTTTTTTGTGAAATATCACACGAACAGGAGGCAAGTTTTCCATCGATTACGGAGGTGTTGGTTGCTGTTAAATGGACAAAGATAATTCTGGCGTGGCAATCTAAGAAACGACTAGATTTTGAAATCAAAAAAATCTCAGAAATAATGGGCTATTCTTTTATGGATAGGGTCAATTGTGGTACTATTAGTAATAGATGTACGCACAATTTGTGAAAGTGTATTGACTTTTCTCTTTTGGCTGTTGTATGCTAAGAACTGACACGCTGATAAGGCTTTCATGTGTGTTTGGGATTGGGATGAATTGGGGAAAATGTGCTTGTTTTCACAAACCAAACTTACTCCCTGAGATTTCAAAATGGTCATCTGGAAAGAAAAATCTTTTGAAAAAGAAAGGATTGCGCCCCGAATGTTAGAATCGCTAATTGGCATGTATCATCGTCATCAAAAGTATATGGTTCTTTTTATTGCTGTTTGTCTTTGTGGATGGTTTTTAACCCCTTACATACATATTTTCTTGGGACTTAAATTGGGTTTAATCGTCGGCTGGTTTAACTACTGGTTATTAATGAGGCGTACACAATCAATGACTAGAGCTTTGGCTGAAAATCGTTCTTTTTATGGTATGGGAATGCCATTTAGAATGGGGAGCGTGTTATTTGCTACTATTATAGCGACGCAACTGCCGGAATATTTTCATGTTTATAGCATGGTAATCGGACTTGGGCTTGCATATGCAATTATTTTTCTGGATTTTTTTGTGTATTCCATGTACCGCAGAAAAAAGTTTTTAAAAAGAGAGGGGTGAACCTAATTGGAAGAGGAATTTCCAACGATAAGCCTATTAGGGATCGACTTTAATCTATCTAATATTTTGATGATTACTGTGACTTGTGTCATCGTTCTTCTAATAGCCATTATCTGTACCAGAAATCTGCAACGCCGACCTACCGGAAAGCAGAACTTCATTGAATGGGTTATGGATTTTGTCAGAGGTATTATTAATAGTAATATGGATTGGAAAACCGGTGGGAGATTCCATGTGCTTGGTATTACGCTACTAATGTTTATTTTCGTAGCTAATATGCTAGGACTGCCATTTCAAATCGCGATTAACGATGAAGTATGGTGGCGTTCACCTACAGCGGATCCAATTGTCACATTAACACTTGCGATAATGGTTCTTGGCTTAACGCATTACTATGGTATTAAAATGCGTGGTTTCAAGCACTATTTTGTTGGTACTTACTTTAGTCCAATGAAATTTTTATTCCCACTTAAATTAGTAGAAGAATTTGCTAATACTTTAACGCTTGGTTTACGTCTTTACGGTAATATTTTTGCCGGCGAAGTTTTGTTAACCATCATTGCAACACAACTTGCTCATATGAACATATTTGTAGGTGTGCTAGCAATAATTCCTGCGTTACTATGGCAAGGATTCTCAATTTTCATTGGGGCAATTCAAGCGTACATTTTCACTATGCTGACCATGGTTTACATGTCGCATAAGGTAAGTGACGAACATTAAACTAACTTTCAAATAAGTCATTTATAAAAGTAATAAAAAATAATATTTAGAAAAATTAGGAGGATAATTATATGTCTTTAGGTGTTATTGCAGCTGCTATTGCTGTTGGATTAGGTGCATTAGGTGCGGGTATTGGTAACGGTCTTATCGTATCAAAAACTGTCGAGGGTGTTGCGCGTCAACCAGAAGCGCGTTCTATGCTACAAACAATCATGTTCATTGGTATCGGTCTTGTTGAGGCCCTTCCTATCATCGCTGTAGTTATTGCGTTCATGGTTCTTAATAAATAATTTGAAGGAAGTTGAGGAAATAAAACCTCATCTCTTTCGTTTTGAACGAATAATTCAAGCGAATGTATAGAAAGGAGTGAAACTGGCGTGTTACAACCACATTTAGTAATTGGTTCCGCATTTACGTTTGGTGATGCATTCTTCACACTTTTTGCTTTCGCGATTTTGCTAGTTTTAATCCGAATTTATGCTTGGAAACCTCTTATGGGAGTTATGAAAGAGCGTGAAGAGCATATTGGTTCTGAAATTGATGCGGCTGAAGAAAGCCGTGCTCAAGCAGAACAACTACTTGCCGAACAAAAAAGTGTTTTACAACAAGCTCGTGTTGAATCTCAAACAATGATTGAGAATGCAAAACAGCTTGGTGAAAAAGAACGCGAAGAAATTGTCAAAACTGCTAGACGTGAATCAGAACGTATAAAAGAAGAAGCAAAAGCCGATATTGCACGTGAAAAAGAAGATGCTATTTCTGCTCTTCGTGAACAAGTCGGTTCCTTATCTGTTCTTATTGCATCGAAAGTCATCGAAAAAAATCTGGATGAAAAAGAACAATCTAACCTTATCCAAGATTATATCGAAAGGCTAGGGGATGACAAATGAGTAAAGATTTGGAAGTTGCAGGTCGCTATGCCAATGCGCTTTTTCAAGTAGCTCAAGATAAAGATTTAGTCGACGTTTTTTCAGAAGAACTAACTGAATTAAAAGCGGCATTAAATGCAAATAAAGATTTTGTAAAACTACTTGAAAATCCTACTTTCACGACCGAGCAAAAGAAAAATCTTGCCAGCGCTGTTTTTGAAAAAATCAATCCGACATTAAGAGATTTTATTTATCTTTTAATTGACCGTAGCAGAGAAGATTATCTTTCTGTTATTGCGGACGTTTACCAAAAACGCGTAAACGACTTGCGCGGAGTTGCGGATGCAGATGTTTATTCTGTTGTACCGCTTTCTGAACAAGAACTTACGGCGCTCTCGAGAGTATTTGCTGCAAAAATGAACAAAACAAAATTAAACATTCAAAATCACATTGATAAATCCCTTCTTGGTGGAGTCAAAGTGGTTATTGGAACCCGTATATATGATGACAGTCTAAAAACGAAATTAAAGGACATGGAACGGCAAATTAAAGCCTAGTTTCCGTTTAACGAGGGGTGAAATCAATGAGCATTAAGGCTGAAGAGATCAGCTCAATCATAAAACAGCAGATTGAAAATTATCAATCTGAACTAAAAGTGAGTGATGTTGGTACGGTTACCTACATTGGTGACGGTATTGCGCGTGCTCATGGACTCGATAATGCAATGGCTGGTGAATTGTTAGAGTTCTCAAATGGTGTAATGGGTATGGCCCAAAACTTAGAAACAAATGATGTTGGTATCATTATTCTAGGTCCTTACACTGAAATCCGTGAAGGCGATGAAGTTCGCCGTACCGGTAAAATCATGGAAGTTCCTGTTGGCGAAGCGCTTATTGGGCGTGTAGTTAACTCATTAGGTCAACCAGTTGATGGTTTAGGACCTATTGAAACAACTGGAACTCGTCCGATTGAAGCAGTAGCACCTGGTGTTATGCAACGTCAATCGGTAAACGAACCATTACAAACAGGTATTAAAGCAATTGATGCACTTGTTCCTATTGGTCGTGGTCAACGTGAGTTAATCATTGGTGACCGCCAAACTGGTAAAACATCTGTAGCAATTGATACTATTCTAAACCAAGCTGACCAAGACATGATTTGTATTTATGTTGCCATCGGTCAAAAAGAATCTACTGTTCGTAATGCCGTAGAAACATTACGTCATCACGGCGCATTAGATTACACAATCGTCGTAACTGCAGCAGCATCTCAACCAGCGCCACTTCTTTATTTGGCACCTTATGCTGGTGTTGCTATGGCTGAAGAATTCATGTACAGCGGTAAACACGTTTTAGTTGTATATGATGACTTATCCAAACAAGCAGCTGCTTATCGTGAGCTGTCTCTATTACTTCGTCGTCCTCCAGGTCGTGAAGCTTATCCAGGGGATGTTTTCTACTTACACTCCCGTTTACTTGAACGTGCTGCAAAATTAAATGATAGCTTAGGTGGCGGATCCATTACGGCTCTTCCATTCGTAGAAACACAAGCCGGAGACATTTCCGCTTATATTCCTACAAACGTTATCTCAATTACTGACGGACAAATCTTCTTGCAATCTGATTTATTCTTCTCCGGAGTACGTCCAGCGATCAACGCCGGACTTTCTGTATCCCGTGTAGGTGGATCAGCGCAAATTAAAGCAATGAAAACTGTTGCCGGAACACTTCGTCTAGACCTTGCCGCTTACCGTGAGCTAGAATCTTTCTCACAATTCGGTTCTGACTTAGACGCAGCTACTCGTGCGAAACTAGAACGTGGTAAACGTACAGTAGAAGTTCTAAAACAAGATTTGCACAAACCTTTGAAAGTTGAAAAACAAGTATTGATTCTTTATGCACTTGTTCATAAATATCTGGATGATGTACCAGTTCATGATGTTCTGCGTTTTGAGTCCGAAATGAATACATGGTTTGATCATAATCACCCAGAGCTTTTGGAAGAAATTCGTACAACGAAAAAACTTCCTGACGAAGCGAAACTTGAAGCAGCATTAAAAGAATTTAAAAATACATTTGTTCCTTCTGAAGAAAAATAATTTAGACTCGGAATAAATTCAAAGGTGGTGAAAATCTTTGGCATCTTTAATCGATATTAAACAACGAATAACTTCTACGCGTAAAACAAGTCAAATTACAAAAGCAATGCAAATGGTATCAGCAGCAAAACTAGGTCGTGCAGAATCAAACGCTCGTTCATATGAGCCTTACGTTTCTAAAATTAAAGACGTAGTAACACATGTTGCTAGCACTGGTAACAGCAGCGACCATCCAATGCTTGTATCTAGACCTGTTCACCGTACTGGTTATATCGTACTTACTTCTGATACTGGACTTGCAGGTTCTTACAACAGTTCCGTAATCAAAGAAGTATTTCAAGAAATTAATAAAAAGCATACGTCAAGTGATGAATATGCAATAATCACTGTAGGTAGATCTGCTCGTGACTTCTTCAAAGCGCGCCAAATGAACGTGGTTTTAGAAGTACAAGGTATTACAGATCACCCGATATTTGCGGAAATTAAAGATATTGCTAGTAACACAGTTCAAATGTTTGAAGATGGTGTTTATGACGAGGTTTTCATTTATTATAATCACCATATCAATTCTATTTCTAGTGAACTGAGAAAAGAGCAACTATTGCCACTGACGGAATTTCACGAAAAAGGTAAAGAAACGGATGTAGATTTAACTACTTACGAATTTGAGCCTTCCGAACAAGAAATCCTGGAAGTATTATTACCGCAATATGTGGAAAGCCTAATTTTCGGAGCACTTCTGGATGCCAAAGCCGCTGAACATGCTGCTCGTATGACTGCCATGAGAAGCGCGACAGATAATGCATCCGATTTAATCAGTGACTTATCACTACAATATAACCGTGCTCGCCAAGCTGCGATCACGCAAGAAATTACCGAAATCGTCGGAGGAGCAGCCGCGCTCGAATAGAAGTCGGCGTTTCTTGTAACGTCCCAATAAATGGGAAGGTAAGTGAGGAGGAATAATTGCATGTCTAAAGGACAAGTAATCCAAGTTATGGGTCCGGTTGTAGACGTTAAATTTGAAGGTGGAAACTTACCTGAAATCTACAACGCCCTAGTTATTGAATATAAATCTGATGCAGAAGAAGCACCAACTAGCCAACTTACTTTAGAAGTAGCCATCCAATTAGGTGATGACGTTGTGCGTACAATCGCAATGGCATCAACAGATGGTGTTCAAAGAGGTATGGAAGTTATTGATACTGGGAGCCCAATTACCGTTCCAGTTGGTACAGTAACTCTTGGTCGTGTATTTAATGTATTAGGAAACACCATCGATTTGGACGAACCACTTCCAAGCGATATTAAACGTAATAAAATTCACCGCGAAGCACCAACTTTCGATCAATTAGCAACAACAACAGAAATTCTTGAAACAGGAATTAAAGTAGTTGACTTGCTAGCTCCATACTTAAAAGGTGGTAAAATCGGACTGTTCGGTGGTGCCGGTGTAGGTAAAACCGTTCTAATTCAAGAGCTTATCCATAATATCGCACAAGAACACGGTGGTATTTCAGTGTTCGCAGGCGTTGGAGAGCGTACTCGTGAAGGGAACGACCTTTACTTTGAAATGAAAGATTCTGGTGTTATTGAAAAAACAGCGATGGTATTCGGTCAAATGAACGAGCCACCAGGTGCGCGTATGCGTGTAGCCTTAACAGGTTTAACAATTGCTGAATATTTCCGTGATGAAGAGCACCAAGATGTACTTTTATTCATTGATAACATTTTCCGTTTCACACAAGCTGGTTCAGAGGTTTCGGCTTTACTAGGTCGTATGCCATCTGCGGTAGGTTACCAACCAACCCTAGCTACTGAAATGGGTCAATTACAAGAACGTATTACATCTACTAACGTTGGATCCGTTACTTCTATCCAAGCGATTTATGTGCCAGCCGATGACTATACTGACCCGGCTCCGGCTACAACTTTCGCCCATTTAGATGCAACAACTAACTTGGAACGTAAATTAACAGAACAAGGTATTTATCCAGCGGTAGATCCACTTGCTTCTACATCTCGTGCTCTTTCTCCTGATATCGTAGGGGAAGAACACTATGAAGTAGCAACGGAAGTACAACGTTTATTACAAAGATATAAAGAACTTCAAGACATTATCGCTATCCTTGGTATGGATGAGTTATCTGATGAAGATAAACAATCTGTTTCTCGTGCGCGTCGTGTACAATTCTTCTTATCTCAAAATTTCCACGTTGCAGAACAATTTACAGGCCAAAAAGGTTCTTATGTCCCTGTTAAAGAAACAGTTAAAGGATTCAAAGACTTATTAGCCGGAAAATACGACCATATTCCTGAAGATGCATTCCGTTCAGTTGGACGCATTGAGGATGTTCTTGAAAAAGCAAAAGATATGGGCGTTGAAGTCTGATAAAAACAGGAGGAAATACGTATGGGTTCATTAAATGTTAGTATTGTTACTCCAGACGGCCCTGTTTATGAAGGCGTTGCTCAAATGGTTATTGCTAGAACAAAAGCAGGTGAACTCGGTATTTTACCTGGCCATGTTCCACTAGTTGCTCCACTTAAAATCGACATTGTTCGTTTAAAAGTTGAGTCTGGTGAGGAATGGGTCGCTGTAAATGGTGGCTTTATGGAAGTAAACGGTGAAGAAGTTAACATTCTCGCGGATACTGCTGAACGCGAACAAGATATTGATATTGATCGCGCTGAAAAAGCAAAACAACGTGCAGAAGAAGAACTTAGCCGAGCAAAAGAACAAAAAGTGGATGAAGTAATGGCTCAACTAGCACTACAAAGAGCTATCAACCGAATTCACGCGAAAGAACACAATTAATAATAATTTAGCTTCCTGGTTTTTAGCCAGGAAGTTTTTTTATATAACCATAAGTGCATTAACTGTTTTTTCCTCCCTGTATTTGTTAAAATGAGTAGTAGCAAAAAATGAGGAGCGAACACATGTATAATATTATTATGGAATCACCATATGTCATCATCATTTCACATTTACTATTTATCGTTATTACTTTTTGGTCCTTGCAAGCAATCAACTACGAAAAATTCATTAAGAAAAATCATGTAACGCAAGCTAGACTACTATTTGTGATTATTTCGATTGTGCTCGGTTATACATTAAGTAACTTTTTCTTAGACTACTTAGCGGCATCTAAGCAGTTAATTAATTTTTTTGGCTAGAAAAAGTACTATTGTAGTAAAAATTTAATATAAGCTTATAACAAGTTTAATATTAGGTTAAAATCAGTTGATATTTTAGGGTGATAAGTGGTAGAATTACTAAGATATGTTTTAATTTTAAATTTCGATTAATAAAATTCGATAAATGATTTAGTTATTAGTAACGCGGAGGGGTTCTTTTTGGAAAAAATTATTGTACGCGGTGGAAAACAGTTAAATGGTTCTGTAAAAATGGAAGGTGCCAAAAATGCTGTATTACCGGTAATAGCTGCTACATTACTTGCGAGTAAAGGTACTAGCGTATTAAAAAATGTCCCAAATTTGTCTGATGTATTCACAATTAATGAGGTACTTAAATATTTAAATGCTGATGTTTCTTTTGTAAATGATGAAGTAACAGTTGATGCAACAGGAGAAATCACTTCTGATGCACCTTTTGAGTATGTTCGAAAAATGCGTGCTTCTATTGTTGTCATGGGACCACTATTAGCTCGTACTGGTTCAGCTCGTGTAGCTTTGCCAGGTGGATGTGCAATCGGCTCAAGACCAGTAGATTTACATTTAAAAGGCTTTGAAGCAATGGGCGCAATTGTAAAAATCGAAAATGGTTATATTGAAGCTACTGCTGAAAAATTAGTAGGGGCTAAAGTATACTTAGATTTCCCAAGTGTTGGAGCAACTCAAAATATTATGATGGCTGCTACATTAGCTGAAGGAACAACAGTGATTGAGAATGTTGCTCGCGAACCTGAAATTGTAGATTTAGCGAATTTCCTTAACCAAATGGGTGCCAGAGTTATTGGAGCAGGAACTGAAGTAATTAGAATTGAAGGAGTTAAAGAATTAACTGCTACTGAACATTCTATTATTCCTGACCGTATTGAAGCTGGTACGTTTATGATTGCTGCAGCGATTACAGGAGGAAATGTTTTAATTGAAGATGCAGTTCCTGAACATATTAGTTCATTAATCGCTAAATTAGAGGAAATGGGCGTTCAAATTATTGAAGAAGAAAATGGCATTCGTGTCATTGGACCAGATAAATTGAAAGCAGTGGATGTTAAAACAATGCCACATCCTGGTTTCCCAACTGATATGCAATCACAAATGATGGTTATTCAAATGCTAAGTGAAGGCACAAGCATTATGACAGAAACTGTTTTTGAAAATCGCTTCATGCACGTTGAAGAAATGCGTCGAATGAATGCAGATATGAAAATTGAAGGACATTCTGTTATTATTTCCGGTCCAGCAAAACTACAAGGAGCTGAAGTTGCGGCGACTGATTTACGTGCAGCAGCAGCACTTATTCTTGCAGGTCTTGTTGCGGATGGTTATACACAAGTAACGGAACTTAAATACTTAGACCGTGGCTATAATAATTTCCACGGAAAACTTCAAGCGCTTGGTGCAGATGTAGAACGTGTAGATGATTCTAAAATCGATGTAACGAATTTAGCTTCTCTATTCTAAAATTAAATTTGTTAAAACCGTATCTTTTGGTACGGTTTTTTTTATTATCGTGAAAAAAACCACGTTGTCATGAAATATACATTTCAGCGTAACGTAAATTATGCTATAATTCAGAATGAGATGTAAAATTAGGTGTACACCACGAAAGGAGTTAAAATGTAAATGGCAAAAGATGTTGGTATCGATTTAGGTACAGCTAATGTATTAATTCATGTTAAAGGAAGAGGAATCGTTGTTAATGAACCTTCAGTTGTCGCTATAAACAATAAGACTGGACAAGTTCTAGCAGTTGGAACAGAAGCTAGAGATATGGTTGGTAGAACTCCAGGGGATATTACAGCAATCAAGCCTATGAAAGATGGGGTTATTGCTGATTTTGATATTGTTCAAGAAATGCTACGTTTCTTTATACAAAAGTTGAACCTGAAAACCTTTTTTTCGCGTCCTCGCATTTTAATTTGTTGCCCAACGAATATTACTTCTGTTGAGCAAAAAGCAATTAGAGAAGTTGCTGAAAAAAGTGGTGGAAAACAAGTGTTTCTTGAAGAAGAACCTAAAGTTGCAGCTATTGGTGCTGGCATGGAAATCTTTGAGCCTTCTGGTAATATGATTATTGACATCGGTGGTGGAACTGCGGATGTAGCCGTATTATCTATGGGCGACATCGTAACAAGCCAATCCGTAAAAGTGGCCGGCAATAAATGGGACGCTGATATCTTAAATTATGTTAAAAGAAAGTATAACGTACTTATTGGTGAAAGAACTGCTGAAAATATTAAAGTAACTATTGGAACTGCTTCCCGAGGTACTAAAGAAGAAACTATGGAGATTCGCGGTAGAGACTTAGTAAGTGGCTTACCTAAGACTATCTCCATTACTAGTTCTGAAGTAGAAGAAGCTATTCATGATTCATTGAACTTAATGGTTTTAGCAGCTCGACAAGTTTTAGAGCAAACACCTCCAGAACTTTCAGCAGATATTATTGATAGAGGAATTATTATGACTGGTGGCGGTTCATTATTACATGGTTTAGACGAATTAATGTCTGAACAATTAAAAGTTCCGGTTCTAATTACTGAAAATCCTTTAGATGTTGTAGCTCTCGGTACTGGCATTTTGCTTGAATCACTAACAAATAAAAAACGTGGTCGTATCTAAATTTGAATTTGGGGGATTTATATGTTAGATATTAAGAAAATCAAAGAAATTTTACCTCATCGTT
This sequence comes from Listeria sp. MAN/IMW/UF464, assembly GCF_058683955.1. Classification (NCBI taxonomy): domain Bacteria; kingdom Bacillati; phylum Bacillota; class Bacilli; order Caryophanales; family Listeriaceae; genus Listeria; species Listeria sp. MAN/IMW/UF464. The sequence continues at coordinate 157,119 of NZ_JBZWZP010000004.1, read as the reverse complement.
ATCCATTTTTATTAGTGGATAGAGTTATTTCTGTTGAAGAAGGAAAAAAAGTAACTGCTATAAAGAATGTAACAGCTAATGAAGAATTCTTTAATGGCCATTTTCCGGAGTATCCTGTAATGCCGGGTGTCCTAATTGTAGAAGCACTTGCTCAAACAAGTGGGATTGCAATGATGCAAAGTGAAGCTAATAAAGGCAAAATTGGTTTGTTTGCGGGAATTGATGGATGTCGCTTTAAACGTCAAGTTGTGCCAGGTGATCAACTCTTACTTGAAGCAGAAATCACTCGAATGAGAGGCGCTATTGCCAAGGCCAAAGTTAAGGCTACAGTAGAAGGCGATTTGGTTTGTGAAGCGGAAATTATGTTCGCTTTATCAGATTTACCACAATAGAAATAATGAGCACTGAAGTCCAAAATGGATTTTGGTGCTTTTTTGATGTTCTCAGAATAGCATGTGCTAAAAAAAGTTGCAATTTAGTAAAATAGTGTTTTGCATTCATTATCTCTCTAGAAAAGTATTATTTTCTTCTAACAGAAAACGGTTTTTTTGTTTCTTTAACCCCCATGAAAATGGAACTTTAGCTATTTTACAAAGAAATTTTTATCAAATATAATCGCTTTACACCAAAAGAAAGAGGCGATTATATGATTAATCAAGTAACTTTAGTAGGACGTTTAACAAAAGAGCCAGAACTGAAATGGACCACAGAAGATAGGGCTGTTTTGAATTTGACAATAGCTTTAAATCGTTTTGGAAAGAATAAGAGAGTCGACAATGATGCAGATTTTATTCAATGCGTTATTTGGGGAAAGCGAGCAGAAGCAACTGCTGAATTTTGTAGTAAAGGACAATTAGTAGGTGTAATCGGAGAACTACAATCTAGACAATATTTGAATAAAGAGGAACAGAAAGTCTATATTACTGAGGTGTTAGTTCACCAAATTAGGTATCTATCAAGTAGAGGTAAAAGCGAAAATGTAGTTAATATCTCTCATGAAGAAGATGAATGATGTAATACTTTGTTATAAAAAGCTAGATTTAACTTATAATTTATAAAAATTTGGTTGAAATAGCGATTAAAAGCGTTGATTTTAGGAGTTGTTTGTAATGGAAAAATTTTCCAATTCTATCTTTTAAATATAAATAGTTTATTTTATGAAGTATTTAATTGGGATATAAAAGAGGCGTGAACTATAACGGCGAGTTATGTTGAAAGAATTTGAGAACCAATTGAAGGTGTAAACAATAAAAATCAGACAATAATGGTAATTTACAAATATTGCAGGATTCTCGGGGCTATTCAGGCGCCTGTCATACATGCTTAATTTTTTAGTAACCAAGTCTAAAGTTTCATGTGGTACGATTGTTCTCGAAAGTAATCAAGGAGGGAATTAATTACATGAAGAAAACAGTAGTAGCCATTGCGGCTGGTTTAATTATTGCAGGATCTGGTTCAACTCAAGCTTTTGCGGCTGAGTATAAAGTTCAAGACGGTGACTCACTTTGGAAAATCTCAAATGAAAATAATATCTCTATAAAACAATTGAAAGAAGATAACAACTTAAGCTCAAACTTAATTTTTCCAAACCAAACGTTACAAGTAAATAGTGGCGAGAAAAAAGCTGCTACTAGTAACGGTACGAAATATACAGTTGTAGCTGGTGACACACTAGGACATATTGCATTAGATAACGGTGTGACAGTTAACCAATTAAAGGAATGGAATAATCTTTCATCTGATTTAATCATAGTTGGTCAAAAATTGTCTGTAGGTGAAAATGCTAAAGCTAGTGAAAGCACTCCTTCTGAAAGCAACAAATCAGAAAGTAATGCTACAGAACAACCAGCACAGCAACCAAAAGAAGAAAAATCAACACAAACAACTCAAAAATCAACAACATCTAATGAATCGTCAAATAACTCCTCATCTAACTCCTCGTCAGCTCAAGGAAATGTTTCAAAAGAGCTAACAGTTACAGCAACTGCTTATAGTAAAGCTGAACCAGGAATGAGCCATATGACAGCAACAGGAATCGATTTAAACGATAATTCACGTGTTATTGCAGTTGATCCATCTGTTATTCCTCTAGGTTCAAAAGTGTATGTTGAAGGATACGGAGAAGCAATTGCAGCCGATACTGGTGGCGCAATTAAAGGTAATAAAATTGATGTACATTTAAACTCAGTACAAGAAGTTAATAACTGGGGTGTAAAACAAGTTAAAGTACAAATTTTAGATTAATCTACTCCATATCGAAAAGCTGCAAATGGCATATGCTATTTGCAGCTTTTTTTGATTAAAAATAGGAAGAGGCTCTTTTTTATGATAAACTTATACATAATAAAGTTTTTTAGGAGATTCAAATGAAAAAGCAGGAAATTTCAATTTTAAATATACCTTTTTATAATACAACCCAAGCTGAATTTATTGAGGAATTACATAATGTTGCTCAAAATGGGGAAAGACGTTTTGTTGTAACTGCTAATCCTGAAATTGTAATGCATGCTCGGACTGATAAAGAGTTTGAGGGGATTTTACGTCAAGCTGATTATATTGTTCCGGATGGTATTGGTATTATCATGGCTTCTGAAAAACTTGGGAATCCGCTAAAAGAACGAGTTACTGGTTATGATACAATGATTGGTTTATTAGAAAAGCCGCTACGTTGTTATTTTTTAGGGGCGAAACCAGAAGTTAGTCAAGGCGTGGAGAGTAAAGTGAACGAAAAATACCCGCAAGCAATTGTTTGTGGTGTTCATCATGGTTATTTTGATGCGCTTGAGAGTGAGGCGATTGCTAAAGAAATAATCGCTGCTGAACCGGATGTTATTTTTGTTGCTCTAGGTTCACCTGCTCAAGAAAAATGGATTTTATCTCAGATGGCTAATTTTTCCAAAGGTATTTTTATTGGTGTTGGTGGGAGCTTTGATGTATTAACTGATAATGTAAAGCGAGCGCCTAAAATTTGGATAAAGCTGAGACTTGAATGGGTATACAGATTGCTAGCGAATCCTTCTAGATGGAGACGTTTTTTTGCAATACCTCAATTTATGCTTGTTATCCGAAAAGAGCGCAAACGTTTGAAAAAGGGTGAGTAGAATGTATTTTCAGAAGGCAAGGTTAATTCATGCTGAACTACCGCTTTTGGCGCCGTTTAAAACTAGTTATGGCGAATTGAAAAGCAAAGATTTTTATATTATTGAATTAATAAATGAAGAAGGAATCCACGGATATGGTGAATTAGAAGCATTTCCGTTACCAGATTACACTGAAGAGACACTTAGTTCTGCTATTCTAATTATTAAGGAGCAGCTACTACCTCTCCTCGCTCAAAGAAAGCTTGGTAAGCCGGAAGAAATACAGGAGTTATTCAGTTGGATTCAAGGTAATGAGATGGCAAAGGCGGCTGTTGAACTCGCTGTTTGGGATGCTTTTGCTAAAATGGAAAAAAGATCATTAGCTAAAATGATTGGGGCTACTAAAGAATCTATCAGAGTTGGAGTCAGTATTGGTTTACAACAGAATGTGGAAACTTTACTTCAATTAGTTAATCAATACGTCGATCAGGGCTATGAACGAGTGAAACTAAAAATCGCACCAAACAAAGATATTCAATTTGTTGAAGCTGTTCGTAAAAATTTTCCAAAACTAAGCTTGATGGCAGATGCGAATTCAGCGTATAATAGAGAAGATTTCTTGTTATTAAAAGAACTAGATCAATATGATTTAGAAATGATTGAGCAGCCATTTGGAACGAAAGATTTTGTGGATCATGCTTGGTTGCAAAAACAATTAAAAACACGAATTTGTTTAGATGAGAATATTAGATCCGTAAAAGACGTAGAGCAAGCGCATAGCCTTGGTAGTTGTCGGGCTATTAATTTGAAGCTGGCACGTGTTGGAGGTATGTCATCTGCCCTTAAAATAGCAGAGTACTGCGCGCTAAATGAAATACTAGTTTGGTGTGGGGGAATGCTTGAAGCTGGTGTCGGCAGAGCTCATAACATTGCACTAGCAGCGAGAGACGAGTTTGTTTTTCCAGGGGATATATCTGCCTCGAATCGTTTCTTTGCGGAGGATATTGTAACACCTGCTTTTGAATTAAATCAAGGTAGACTCAAAGTGCCAACGAACGAAGGCATCGGTGTAACGCTAGATTTAAAAGTATTAAAAAAATACACTAAATCAACAGAAGAAATTTTGCTAAATAAAGGATGGAGCTGAAAAAATATTGCTAATATGGAGTATATTGATTAGCTTTGCTGTTGGTATTATCATGGTGCCAATAATTAGAAAGTTTGCATTCAGAATCAATGCGGTTGACACGCCGCGTGAAAGACATAAACATACAAAAACAACAGCCACACTAGGTGGATTAGCTATTTTTATAAGTTTTTCAGTGGGGATGTTGTTAGTACCAATCGATAAATCAGGGTTTGTTCCAATTTATTTTGGTGCCCTAATTATTATTGTAACAGGGTTTATTGATGATATATTTGATTTATCTCCTAAATGGAAAATGGTAGGGCAGATTTTAGCTGCTCTTTGTGTCACTGTTTGGGGCGAAATAACAATTAATTTTATTAATATTCCTTTCTACGGGGAATTGGACTTTGGATATTTTGCGATACCATTATCTATTGTTTGGATTGTGGCCATAGTCAATGCACTTAATTTGATAGATGGGTTAGATGGGCTTGCTGGTGGGATTTCTATTATTGCTTTAATGACAATTGCAGGTATGGCTCTACTTCTTAAAGATGCATTTGTTGCTCCAGTCGCACTTATTCTTGCCGCATCGGTTGCTGCCTTTTTAATTTACAACTTTCCACCTGCAAGTATTTTTATGGGAGACACCGGAGCTTTATTTTTAGGCTATATGATAGCTGTTTTATCGCTTATGGGCTTTAAGAACGTAACTTTTATTTCTTTGTTAGTGCCACTTATTATTTTAGGTGTTCCTTTATCAGATACATTTTTTGCTATCGTACGGCGGTTGAAAGAGCGCATGCCTATATCGTCTGCGGATCGCTCGCACATCCATCATAGATTAATGGCACTTGGTTTTACAGAAAAACAAACAGTGTTGTTAATTTACTGCATGGCGCTACTATTCTCTATGACTGGTTTTGTATTCTCTTTTTCTACAACTTGGGGAGCATTACTATTACTCTTATTACTAATTTTTTGTATTGAAATTATTGTTGAATTTATCGGTTTAATTGGCGAAGATTACCGACCAATCTTAAATTTACTTCAAAAAATACATCGAAAACGCAAATAAAAAAGCCAACAACTAATTATTAGTTGTTGGCTTTTTGTTAGTTTGATGCAGTGGAACTTTCATCTGAATAAGGTGCTGCGCCAGGGAATGGTTGTTTAATTCCTAACTCACTAGCAAATTCATTCGAGATGCTTTGAACGGATGATTCATTCAGTTTGTAATAATAAATACCGTCCATTGGATTACTATCGCCTTTAAGGTTGAGTGATTTAACATCGATCTTATTAGACATTCCGAATTTTGCAATTGAAAGCATTTGGTTGAAAGTTAAGTTGGTTTTCATGTTATCGCCAACTACTTCAATAATGTCAGAGTATTTGCTAACGGAAGAAACAGAAGTCGCTTCACTAACAATAGATTTAATAATAAGTTGTTGTCGTTTACCACGTTCAATATCACTATCAATATGTCTTGTACGTGCAAGGGCTAGGGCTTGTTCAGCATTAAGATGTTGCGGCCCTTTTTTAAGCGTAATTGCGTTTTGGTTATCTTTTGAATCTTGTTCAGTAAAGTTTACTGGAACGTCTACATCAATACCATCTAATGCATCAATGATTTTGAGGAAAGCATCAAAGTCAAATCGAACATAGTAGTCGATTGGGATTTTGAATTCTTCTTCTACTGTTTTCATGGTAAGTTCTGGACCACCATATGCATGAGCTGCATTGATTTTCGTGTATTTATTAATCTGTTTTGCAGAATCTTCAATGTGTACGTAAGAATCACGGGGAATACTTGTCATTTCTACGCGCGCATCTTTTACATTAAATGTAGCTAGGATAAGTGAGTCGCTACGAGGGTTTCCGTTAGCTGCTCTTGTAGCGCTCGTATCAACACCAATAATTAAAATAGAAAAACTATCTTTTATAGGTTCAACATCATTTGTTCGAAGTGTGGAAGCTTTTCCGTTCCTCACGTTATCGAAAGAGTTGTCTGCTGCGAGTTTCGTCTTGCTAAAAAGGTAAGTGCCGTATCCGACACCTGCAAGTACTAAACACATCACAGGAATTAGAATCCAGAATAAAATTTTTCTTCTACGCTTGTATTTCTTGCTGCTTCTTCGGCTATCATCAGTGCCTTTACTCATATATTAATTCTCCTTATAGTCACTTTTCTAAGTTTTATTGTATCATTTGTTGAACTAAAGAATGTTACGCGTTATTTACGGTTTCTTTAATTTTTCAACTTTGATGTTATTATACAGAATTTCATTGAAAAAAAATACAAAAAAGATGATATCTTTCAAAAATGTAATATTTGCCTACTCGAGTATTAATTGGTAATTACTAATTTCACAAATTTTGCCGGAGTGTAAATCTAGTTCTTGCCCCGTTGAAACGAGCTCAAAACCAAGCTTAGTAAGTAGTTTTATGGAAGCTGTATTTTCCGGGAGCACTTTGGCCGTAATTGTTTTGTATGGGAGGTGAGCTTTAGTTGTATTTAAAAAAGTTGTTAAAATCTCGAACATAAGCCCTTGACGCCAATGACTTTTGGCTAATTCATAACCGATCTCGATTGTTTGGTTGTTTTTGTTAATATCGTTTATGCCCAGTGAGCCGATTGCTTTTAAAGAATTATCCATAGTAAAAATTGTATACCTACAAGCATTTGGTTCATTTTCGATGGCTTGAATCATTTCCTCCGCTTGAAGGATGGTAGAAAATTTTTCGATATTCATAAACTGAGCAACGTCATTGTCAGACCAAATATCAAATAAGGTAGTTGCATCTGCAAAAGAAGTTTTTCTCAAAATAGTTCGTTCCGTAGAAATAGTGGTGGGTAAATGTAAAAATATGTTTGTGGACATTCTAAGTAACATCCTTTTCTCTATATTTTTGTGGGCCTTCTTTATAAGTAACTTGGCCATTTGAAACCTCTGTTATCCAAGTGGAAAAAGTTGAAAGATCCTCATTATCAACAAATACTTGAAGTACGACTTTTTCTGTGAATTCTTTATGAACGATTTGATAATTTTTCTGCTCAAGTGCATTCTCTATTTTTCCTAAAAGTGGATAGGCAAAAGAGCACTCAATAATAGTAGCTAATTTGCATTCGACTATACCGATAGTTTGGATTGCTTCACTGACAGCACCACCATATGCACGGACAAGGCCCCCTGCGCCGAGCTTAGTTCCTCCGAAATAGCGAGTAACAACCACAACAACATTTTTTAAAGCTTTCTTTTTTAAAACTTCTAACATAGGAACCCCTGCTGTTCCACTTGGTTCACCATCGTCATGTGCTTTTTGAAATTGGTCATTTTCTCCTATAATATAGGCAGAGCAATTATGAGTAGCATCACGGTGCTCTTTTTTGATTGTTTGTATGAATGTCTGTGCTTCGGATTCTGTTTTTATTCGCTTAATATGGCAAATAAAGCGAGATTTTTCAATTATTATTTCATGTTTTCCATCGCTACGAATGGTTAAATAATGATCCAACATAAGGAACCTCCATAAGTTGATACATTCAGTCTGCTTTTATTTTATCCGAAAGCAAAGCGATTGTATAGATATTTTTCTAAGTGCAGCGGGTGAAGTGGTGGCAAATTCGTGTTATAATAAAAACTACTATTACTTTAGACTGGTTTTCGATTGCATTTTATAGGCATATAGAAGTAATTTTCTAAAACTTTGCTGTATAATTGAGCTACAGTTTGTAATGAAAATAGGTTAGTTTGAGTAAATAGTACTTAAAAGAGAAAAGTTTATTTGCCAATTTTATGGCAGGGATTATAAGGTTAAGCGTTTTGCTACTTAAAAAGGATGATGTTTTCGATTGCAAAGTGGCTTGGTGAAATTAGATAAGTGAAGGAGGAGTAGTCATTATGGCACTCAAAATCATGATTGTAGATGATCATCAGTTGTTTCGCGAAGGTATCAAGCGAATTTTAGAGTTGGAAGATTCTTTTGAAGTCGTAGCGGAAGCTGAAAATGGTAAGAATATCGTAGCAAAAGTTCGCGAATATAAACCAGACATCGTTTTAATGGATATTAATATGCCAACTGTTAATGGGTTAGACGCAACAGAAATGTTAGTACGTCAATTCCCTAGTATCAAAGTTATCGTATTGACTATTCACGATACAGATGAGTATGTAACAGAGGCACTTAGAGCAGGAGCAGTAGGTTATTTATTAAAAGAAATGGATGCACATGAACTTGTAGAAGCTGTTAAAATAGTAGATAATGGGGGCGCGTATATTCATCCGCGTGTAGCGATTAAATTAATTCGCGAATATCGACATTTAGCAAGCACGAATACTTCGCAAGGGGTTTATGGTTACCAGCAACCCGAAGTAAAAATGCCTTTGCATATTTTAACGCATAGAGAGTGTGAAGTATTACAGCTTCTTACCGATGGAAAAAGTAACCGCGGAATTGGGGAAACGCTTTTCATTAGTGAAAAAACAGTGAAAAATCATGTCAGCAGTATTTTACAAAAAATGAAAGTGAATGATAGAACTCAAGCGGTGGTAACGGCAATTAAGCACGGCTGGGTTTATATTCGCTAAAGAAATTTCAGGGGGACTATATGAACGAAAAAATAGCAGTGGTTACTGACAGCACCACTTATTTGCCAGATGAAGTGAAAGAGCAGCTACGAATTAATGTCGTACCACTTTCCGTAATAATTGATGGAAAATCTTATCGTGAAGGAGAAGAACTTTCTACGGCTGATTTTTACAAAAAAGTAAAAGAAGCAGAAAATTTTCCAACTTCTTCGCAACCTGCCCCTGGTGAATTTATTCAATTGTTTGAGAAACTAAAAGAACAAGGTTTTGATACAGTAATTAGTATTCATCTATCCAGTGGCATCAGCGGGACTTTCCAAAACGCAGCTTCTGCAGGTGAACTAATTGATGGTTTGAATGTAGTTGCTTATGATTCAGAGCTTTCATGTATGGCGCAAGGGATGTTTGCTGTTAAAGCGGCTGAAATGGCTTTAGCAAATGAACCTTTAGAACGAATTATTTCCGAATTAGATAAGATTAAAAAGGCGCAAGATGCATATTTTATGGTAGATGATTTAAATAACCTGCAACGCGGTGGTCGCTTAAACGGGGCACAAGCGCTTGTCGGTAGTTTGCTTCAAATTAAACCAATCCTTCATTTTAATGATAAGCAAATTGTTCTTTTTGAAAAAGTTAGAACTCAAAAAAAGGCATTAAAACGGATTGAAGATATTCTTGAAGTAGCTATCAAAAATAAAAATGCAGAAAAAGCCTACGTTATCCATGGAAATGATCCAGAAAAAGGAGAAACATGGCGCAAACATTTAGAATCCAAGTTTCCAGAAGTGGAGTTCGAGTTGAGCTATTTTGGCCCAGTTATCGGCACACATTTAGGTGAAGGCGCACTGGGATTAACCTGGTCAATAAAATAATCGAATCTCTAGCTTTTTAGCTAGAGATTTTTTTATTTAGGCTAAAGTTGTATTTTCACCAATTTCACCTATTGAAAATGGTTGTTTTTCTTTAGCGAAAATAGTATTTTATGGTCAAATTGAGGCTGGAAAATAAGAAATTAACTTCTGCAAAGAAATCTAAAAAAGTGTATAACTTAGGAGAGGTGAAAAGTGATGGATATTTTTCCTGGAAGGTTATATCTAAAGAAGGAAGTCGAAACAGTTGAGGGACTACTGGAAATTCTTGCTATTTCAGCTAATCGTTGTTTTCGTTGTGGAAATACAAATCCATTTTTATTCGGCAAAATGACTTGTGCCTCTTGTGGGAGAGAGGATTGTTTATACTGCAGAAACTGTATTGTTATGGGGCGGGTGAACAGCTGTCAGAAGTTATACTATCAAAAAGCAGACATTCTGCCGGAAAGAATAGAATCTTGTTTGAGCTGGGAAGGAACTTTATCACCAGGACAAAAAAAGGCTTCAAGTGCAGTTGTTTCAAGTATTAAGCAGAGAGTTGATATGCTTTTATGGGCAGTCGCTGGGTCTGGTAAAACAGAAATGATGTTTGAAGGAATGGATTTAGCATTAAAGCAAGGTTTTAGAATTTGTATAGCTTCTCCTAGGGTTGATGTATGTTTAGAATTATATCCGCGTTTGCAAGCTGTTTTCAAAGAGGTAGATATAGTTTGTTTGTATGGAGATTCCAAAGACAAATATCAAGGTGAGCAATTTGTGGTTGCCACAACACATCAATTAATCCGTTTTTATGATACATTTCAAGTTATTTTTATAGATGAAGTAGATGCTTTTCCATATGCAAAAGATCCTTTTTTAGAATACGCAGTTAGAAAGGCTAGAACTAAAGTAGGTTCAACAATTATAATCACAGCAACTCCAGAGAAAAAGTGGCAACAAGAATGCGCGACCGGTAAACGGAACTTTGTAAAAATCCCTGCCCGTTACCATAGAAAGCAGCTACCTGTTCCTAGAACTTGCTGGATTGGTCCGTGGAAGAAAAATTTAGCTCAAGGAAAAATAACCCTTAAGTTGATTAATTGGATAAAAAAAGCAGAACTTAAAAATCAACCAGTATTAATCTTCTTTCCAGAAATTGAAGCAATGAATCAATTTGCTGAAGCGCTCGTAAATTATGATTTTACTCGCCCAGTGACCGTTCATTCGGCAGATCAGTTACGCAAAGAAAAAGTTGAGTGGCTACGTGAAGGCAAAATCAAGCTACTACTTACGACAACTATATTAGAAAGAGGGGTCACTTTTAAAGATGTTCAAGTAGCTGTTTTTGGAAGTGAGGGGAGGATTTTTACAGAAGCTGCATTAGTGCAAATAGCTGGGCGTGCGGGAAGGAAATTAACTCATCCAACTGGAGATGTTTGTTTTTTTCATTATGGAAAGACTACAGAAATGAATCGGGCTATTACGCATATTAAAAAAATGAATCAATTAGGTTTTAAAGAAGGATTATTAGATGATTAACTGTTTACTTTGTTTACAACCTGTTAAACAATCAGCTAGTTGGGAACTTAGTTGGTTTCTTAGTGAGGAAGTTTTATGTTGTTCCGATTGTGTAGCGGGCTTTGAAAAATTAACTGGACCGCTTTGTAATATGTGTAGCAGGGAATCATCTGATGAATTTTGTAAAGATTGTCAAGGTAGAGAGTTTTTTCTAGATAGTAATCGATCTTTGTACCAATATAATGATTTTGCCAAAGAATATATGAAAAAATTTAAGTTTCAAGGTGATTATATCATCGGAGCTATTTTTCAAAAGGAACTAAAAAAATACTTCGCCGCGAACAAAACGACTATTGTCCCAATCCCGGTAAGTGAAGTCCGCAAATTAGAGCGAGGATTTAATCAAACAACAGCAATATTGAACCAATCTAATCTTCACTATGAGGAACTTTTAGCAAAAAAACACTCTGAAAAACAATCTAAGAAAACAAAGCGAGAACGATTAGAAACAGAGCAAGTATTTTATGTAGATGAAGAGATTGGAAGCAGTGAAAAGGAAATAATTTTATTTGATGATATATACACTACAGGTAGTACTCTTAACTTAGCGGCGCAAGCGTTAAAAGAATCAGGGGTGAAAAAGGTAAGCTCCTTAACCATATTTAGATAGTTGAGATTTATCGCTGAAAGAGGTTTGCGAAAGGCTTTTTAGGGAATAAAATACTAAATAAAGATAAGTAGATAAACGCTTCTTTACTCTTTGTGCAAATGTTTGCAAAAGCTATCGTTTTCACGTAGACTAAGGGTAAGAAGAATACTCTTCTTTATCGTTATTTTGTTTTATTTCAAAGGAGGAATTGCTATGCTTAAGTACAACATTCGTGGTGAAAATATTGAAGTAACGGAACCGATTCGAGATTACGTAGAAAAGAAAATCGATAAACTAGAACGATATTTTACAGAAACTCCAGACGCTAACGTTCATGTTAATTTAAAAGTATATTCCGATAAAAATGCGAAGGTTGAAGTGACCATTCCTCTCCCAAATCTTGTGCTACGTGCAGAAGAAACTAGTGGAGATTTATATGCTAGCATCGACTTGATTGTGGATAAATTAGAGCGTCAAATCCGTAAACATAAAACAAAAGTAAATCGTAAATTCCGTGATAAAGGTGCAGAAAGAGATTATTTTGCATATTCGGATGTTAACGGCAGCACACCACCAGAAGAAAATGAAGGAGATTTTGATCTTGAAATTGTAAGAACAAAACAATTTTCTTTAAAACCTATGGACAGTGAAGAAGCTGTTTTACAAATGAACTTGCTAGGACATAGTTTCTACGTATATACTGATGCTGAAACGAATGGAACTAACATTGTGTATTCACGTAAAGACGGTAAATATGGATTAATTGAAACTAATTAATAGTACAAAGATAATGAGCATGGGGGCCAAAATTTTGGCTCCCATTTTTATTAGGAATGAAGAATCTATGACGTTTTTGCATTTTTATTTGTTAAAAAGAGATAACCAGTTGTATATTTTATCTAATAAGTGATAGAATTAGTGTGTATATTTTAAGAGAAGATAATTCCTGAAAGTTATCATAGATGAAACTGCGCGACGACAGCGAAAACAGTAGAGGAGAATTTAAATGGCTGGACTATTGAAAAAGATTTTTGAATCAGGAAAAAAAGATGTTAAATATTTGGAGAGAAAAGCAGATGAAATTATCGCTTTAGCAGACGAAACTGCAGCTCTTTCAGATGAAGCTCTACGCGAGAAAACAGTAGAGTTTAAAGAACGAGTTCAAAAAGGTGAAACGCTAGACGATTTATTGGTAGAAGCTTTTGCTGTTGCCAGAGAAGGTGCTAAGCGTGCTCTAGGACTGTATCCATTTAAAGTTCAATTAATGGGTGGTATCGTTCTTCACGAAGGTAATATTGCAGAAATGAAAACTGGTGAAGGTAAAACATTAACAGCGACGTTACCAGTTTATTTAAATGCGCTTTCTGGTGAAGGTGTACATGTAGTTACGGTCAATGAATATTTGGCTCACCGTGACGCAGAAGAAATGGGTGTTTTATATAATTTCCTAGGTCTTTCTGTAGGGCTTAACTTAAATGCTTTATCTAGCACAGAAAAACGAGAAGCTTATGCATGTGATATTACGTATAGTACAAATAATGAATTAGGATTTGACTACTTACGTGACAACATGGTGGTTTACAAAGAAGAAATGGTACAACGTCCATTAGCGTTTGCCGTTATTGATGAAGTCGATTCTATTTTGGTCGATGAAGCTAGAACACCTTTAATCATTTCTGGTGAAGCTGAAAAATCCACTATCTTATACGTTCGTGCTAATACATTCGTACGAACTTTGACAGAAGAGGAAGATTATACAGTTGATATTAAAACTAAATCTGTCCAATTAACCGAAGATGGTATGACAAAAGGGGAAAACTACTTTGATGTAGAAAACCTTTTTGATTTAGAAAATACGGTGATTTTACATCATATTGCTCAAGCGCTTAAAGCAAACTACACGATGAGTTTAGATGTAGATTACGTAGTTCAAGATGATGAAGTTCTCATTGTTGACCAATTTACAGGTCGTATTATGAAAGGACGTCGTTTCAGTGAGGGCTTACACCAAGCACTGGAAGCCAAAGAAGGCGTTACTATTCAAAACGAATCTAAAACAATGGCAACTATTACATTCCAAAACTATTTCCGTATGTACAAAAAACTTGCTGGTATGACCGGTACTGCGAAAACGGAAGAAGAAGAATTCCGCGATATTTATAATATGCGTGTTATTGAAATTCCAACAAACAAAGTAATTATTCGTGATGATCGTCCAGATTTAATTTTTACAACGATTGAAGCGAAATTTAATGCAGTAGTAGAAGATATTGCTGACCGTCATGCAAAGGGACAACCTGTTCTTGTTGGTACTGTTGCGATTGAAACATCAGAGCTTATTTCGAGCAAATTAAAACGCAAAGGAATTAAGCACGATGTCTTAAATGCCAAACAACATGAACGTGAAGCGGATATTATTAAAAACGCTGGTGAACGCGGTGCAGTAACAATCGCAACCAATATGGCTGGTCGTGGTACGGATATTAAACTTGGTGAAGGTACTATTGATGCTGGTGGTCTAGCTGTAATTGGTACAGAGCGCCATGAATCACGTCGTATTGATAACCAATTACGTGGTCGTTCTGGTCGTCAAGGGGATCCAGGTGTAACACAATTCTATCTTTCTATGGAAGATGAACTGATGCGCCGTTTTGGCTCTGATAACATGAAGAGCATGATGGAACGTTTTGGTATGGCTGAAGATGCAATCCAAAGTAAAATGGTGAGTCGTGCGGTTGAATCAGCCCAAAGACGTGTGGAAGGAAATAACTTTGATTCACGGAAACAAGTTTTACAATATGATGATGTACTTCGCCAACAACGGGAAGTTATTTATAAACAACGCTATGAAGTAATTAATGCAGAAAACAGTCTTCGCGAAATCATTGAACAAATGATTCAGCGTACAGTGAATTTCATTGTTTCTAGTAATGCATCAAGCCATGAACCAGAAGAAGCATGGAATTTACAAGGTATTATCGATTATGTCGATGCTAACTTACTTCCAGAAGGTACAATTACGCTAGAAGATTTACAAAACAGAACAAGTGAAGATATTCAAAACCTTATTTTGGACAAGATAAAAGCGGCATATGATGAAAAAGAAACATTGTTGCCTCCTGAAGAATTTAATGAGTTTGAAAAAGTAGTATTGCTTCGTGTTGTTGATACGAAATGGGTTGATCATATTGATGCAATGGATCATTTACGTGATGGTATTCATCTACGTGCTTATGGTCAAATTGATCCGCTTCGTGAGTATCAATCAGAAGGTTTCGAGATGTTTGAAGCAATGGTATCATCCATTGATGAAGACGTGGCTCGTTATATCATGAAAGCAGAAATTCGCCAAAACCTTGAGCGCGAACAAGTAGCTAAAGGTGAAGCAATCAATCCTGCTGAAGGAAAACCAGAAGCGAAACGCCAACCCGTTCGTAAAGACCAACATATTGGACGTAATGATCCTTGTCCTTGTGGTAGCGGCAAAAAATATAAAAATTGTCATGGTAAAGAAGCATAGATTGAAACAACTAAAAAAGCGCCTGCAAGACGGCGCTTTTTGCTATGAAAGTTTGTAAGTAAATTCAAAAAAGGTGGAATTAAGAATGGAATTAGCAGAAATTCGTAATGAACTAGAAAAAACAGCACAGCAAATCAAAGACTTTAGGGGGTCTCTTTGACTTAGACAGCATGGAAGTTCGAATCGCTGAGTTAGAAGACCAGATGTTGGATCCGAATTTTTGGAACGACCAACAAGCGGCTCAAAAAGTAATTAATGAGTCAAATGGATACAAAGAAACATATCAAGCTTTTCATGCGCTTGAAGAAGAACAAGAAAGCATGGAAATCAGTTTAGAACTACTAAAAGAAGAAGCGGATGAAGATTTACAAGCAGAATTAGAAAAAGATATTAAAGCATATATGGCGACGATAAGTGAATTTGAACTCAAGTTAATGTTAAGTGATCCATATGATAAAAATAATGCTATTTTAGAATTGCATCCAGGTGCTGGTGGAACAGAATCACAAGACTGGGGCTCAATGTTATTACGCATGTATCAACGTTGGTCTGAGAAAAAAGGTTTTAAAGTCGAAATGCTCGATTATCAAGCGGGTGATGAAGCGGGTATTAAAAGCGTTACATTACTCATCAAAGGGCACAATGCATACGGCTATTTGAAAGCAGAAAAAGGTGTGCATCGTTTAGTTCGTATCTCGCCATTCGATTCATCAGGTAGACGTCATACATCTTTTGTTTCAGTGGATGTTATGCCAGAATTAGATGACGATATTGAAATTGAAGTACGTACAGAAGATCTGAAAATTGATACGTATCGTGCAACTGGTGCTGGTGGACAGCATATTAATACAACCGATTCAGCAGTTCGGATGACACATATTCCATCCGGGATTGTAGTAACGTGCCAATCAGAACGTTCGCAGCTTAAAAACCGTGAACAAGCAATGAAAATGTTGAAAACAAAACTATATCAAAAAGAACAAGAAGAAAAAGAACGCGAGCTAGCAGAAATTCGTGGTGAGCAAAAAGAAATTGGTTGGGGAAGCCAAATTCGTTCGTATGTTTTCCACCCTTACTCCATGGTGAAAGACCATCGTACAAATTACGAAACCGGTAATATTCAAGCGGTAATGGATGGAGATTTAGACGACTTTATCAATGCATATTTGCGTTCTAGGATTGGATAAGAACGATGACAAATAAAAGGAAAAAGCAACCTTTATCCCCAATGGTTTCTAAATTAATTGAGTATTTATATGTTATTATTGGTGCTGCTTTAATTGCACTAGCCTTCAATGTTTTACTCTTGCCTAATCATGTTGCTTCTGGCGGTGTGAGTGGGATAAGTACGATTATTAACTATTTAACTGGTTGGAATCCAGCATTTATCCAGTGGGCTTTTAATATCCCTTTATTTCTTGCTGGATTATTCTTCTTAGGGTATCAATTTGGTTTGAAAACTTTTGTTGGTACAATGCTTTTACCTTTCTTTGTGTATTTAACACAAGGATTAGCACCATGGACGCATGAACCGCTAGTCGCTGCATTATTTGGGGGCGTGCTAGTAGGAATGGGACTTGGAATTGTTTTTCGTGGCAAGGCCTCAACTGGTGGTACAGATGTGGCTGCCCAAATTTTGCATAAATATTCTCATTTAACATTGGGGATATGTGTAGCTTTAATTGATGGCTTTGTAGTTATCTCGGCAATGTTTGTTTTTGATATTGAATCTGGACTTTATGCACTTATTGGTCTTTTTGCAACTAGTAAAACAATTGATTTAGTGCAAGTTGGGCTTAATCAATCCAAAACAGTGTTTATTATTTCAGAGAATCAAGAAGCTATCAGACAAGCAATCCTCTTTAAAATTGATCGTGGTATTACTCGCCTTTCAGCAAAGGGTGGCTATACTGAAGATGACAAGCAAATCTTACTTTGTGTTATTGCTCAAAGTGAGTTTTCTAGACTAAAAGAAGTAATAAAAGAAATTGACCCAGAAGCTTTTGTCGTTGTAATGAGCGCAAGTGAAGTAATGGGGGAAGGTTTCACGTCATAAAAGGCAACATTTTCTCCTCTTTTTAGGGGAGAAATGTTGCCTTTTTCAAGTTTTTTACCTCCCTATTTAACAATTTGATGACAGGAACCTTTAGCGTAATAGTAGACTTGAAGCAGTTTTGTTCTAATTGGTCTATTCCGGTAGCGATAACTGTAATGTTTTTTAATCTACCTGTAATGTTATTTAGGGTAAAAACAAGTTACAATGTTAGCAGTAGAAAAGACCAACACAGGTGCTTTTTTATTTTGTCTAAGAAAATAAGAACCACGGATAACTTTTCAAAAGAATTTAAAATCAAAAATTGTGTTTCCTATTACAATAATCGAGATATTGTCATACCCTGAAATATAATTGTAATGCAATTAACCTATAGATGAAAAACTGTCATGGTATAATTAAGCTTATGTTGTGAGTTTAAATTCGAGCCAACAAACAGTTCATCTTCATGGTTACCATGCATTACCTAAAATGTAACTCAGTAGAAAGGCATAGTAAGGTGATAAAATGATATTAATGGAAGATGTTTATAAGAAATACCCCAATGGCATAACTGCCGCTAATGGACTCAATATTAACATTGGTGAAGGGGAATTTGTTTATGTAGTAGGCCCGAGTGGTGCTGGTAAATCAACCTTTATTAAAATGATTTACAGAGAAGAACGAGCGACGAAAGGCAAAATCATCGTAGACAAATTTGATTTGATTAATATGAAAAATCGTGAAATCCCATATTTACGTAGAAACGTAGGCGTGGTATTCCAAGATTACAAATTACTTCAAAGCAAAACTGTTTATGAAAACATTGCTTATGCGATGGAAGTGGTTGAAACTGAGCCAACCGTAATTAAAGAACGTGTTATGGAAGTGCTAGATTTAGTCAACCTCAAGCATAAAGTAAGAATGTTGCCGGATGAACTTTCCGGTGGTGAGCAGCAGCGGATATCCATTGCCCGCTCGATTGCCAATATGCCTAAAGTATTAATAGCAGATGAGCCGACCGGTAACCTAGATCCTGATACTTCATGGGAAATCATGAATATCCTTGAAGAAATAAGCAATCGCGGAACAACCATTGTAATGGCAACCCACAACAAAGAAATTGTTAACACATTGAAACACCGGGTAGTAGCTATCGAGAATGGAAGAATTGTTCGAGATGAGCAGCAAGGAGAATATGGCTATGAAATTTAGGACTGTAGGAAGACATATAAGAGAAAGTTTTAAGAGCCTTTACCGGAATGGTTGGATGACCTTTGCAGCAGCAAGTGCAGTAACAGTAACACTTATCTTAGTCAGCGTGTTTTTTGCAATATTGATCAACATGAACAAGCTTGCAACAGATGTAGAAAACAATGTACAAATTAACGTACATATTTCTCTAAGCGCAGACAAGAAACAGCAGCAAGAACTTGAGAAAAACATTGAGAAGATTAATGGAGTTGATAGTGTCAGTTTTTCTTCCAAGGATGATGAGTTGAAGAAATTAGTTGGCGCGTACGGCAAAAACTTCGAATTGTTTAAACAAGATAATCCACTATACGATGTGTTCGTTGTAGAGGCTAAAGAGCCAACACAAACGAAGGCGATTGCTCAAAAAGTAGAAAAATTACAGTACGTAGATAATGTAGAATATGGTGAGAAAACAGTCGACAAATTGTTTGATACCTTAAAATGGGGACGATATGCTGGTATTATCCTAAGCATTGGATTATTACTAACAGCGATGTTCTTAATATCAAACACAATTAAGATTGCGATTTTCTCCCGTCGTAGAGAAATAGAAATTATGAAATTAGTAGGAGCGACCAACTGGTTCATACGCTGGCCTTTCGTTTTAGAAGGTGCATGGCTTGGGTTAATTGGTTCGATTGTCCCGGTTGTATTAACATTTATAGGCTATGTTAATATTTACAACTTGGTAAATCCGAAGTTGGTGACAAGTTCACTATCACTTCTGCCTCCAACACCGTTCGCCTATCAAATCAGTGCTTTGATTATTGCAATCGGAGTTCTAATAGGAATTTGGGGTAGTGTTATCTCTATCCGTAGATTCTTGAAAGTCTAACGAAGAAATTACTTAACTTGAAATAAAAATAATTTAAAAGAAAAAGCTTAGGGAGCTTTTTAGGAGGTAAACTTTTTGAAAAAGAATACGTTTATTGCGATTTCACTCGCAGCAGTTATCAGTTTGACGCCAGCCTTTACAACAAATGTTTTTGCAGACGTAAATACAGACATTCAAAATCAAGATAAAAAAATCAATGACATTAAGTCTAAAAAAACAGGGTTACAATCAGATCTTTCTAGTTTAGTAGCAGATCTTGAGAAAGCTCAAGAAAAAGCGAAATCTTTACAAGGAGAATTTGACCAAACAGGCAAAGAACTTAAACAACTTAATCAAGATATTAAAGATATCAATGAACGTATTAAAGAACGCGAAACTGTTTTAAAAGAACGCGCTCGTGCAATGCAAAAAACTTCTAATTCTAATGCCTATCTTGAAGTAATCTTAGATGCAGAAAACCTTTCTGACTTAGTAGGTCGTGTTTCTGCAGTAAACCAATTAGTTGATTCTGACAAATCTATTTTAGAAGATCAACAAAAAGATGAAAAAGCTTTAAAAACTAAACAAACTGCAGTGAAGAAAAAACAAGAAGAACAAGCAACTGCAATTCATGAATTCGAAGCACAACAAAATAAAATTGAAGCACAAAAAGCTGAAAAAGAAGCAATCGTTGCTCAATTAGCAGCTGATCAAGCAAGTGCTGAAAACGAAAAAGCTGGTCTTGTAAGTGAACGTGATAAAGCAGCAAAAGAAGCAACTGCTCGCGCAACAGCTTTACGTGAAGCTACTGATGCAAATGTTGGACAACAAACAACAAACACTAATGCTTCATCTAACAGCAAAACTTCAAACAAAGTAGAATCAACTAACAATAGTGAAGCACCAAGCGCTGCAACTCCATCAGGTGGTGGATATTCTGCAATGATCGCAGCAGCAAGAGCTCAACTTGGAAAACCTTATAGCCTTGGAGCAACTGGCCCGAGCGCATTTGACTGTTCTGGATTTACATCTTATGCTTTCCGCGCTGCAGGAGTTTCTCTACCAAGAACTTCTGGCGGACAATATGCAGCAGCTTCCAAAATTAGTGCTAGCCAAGCAAAACCAGGTGACTTAGTGTTCTTCAACTACGGTGGCGGAATTGCTCACGTTGGAATTTATGTTGGTGGTGGTCAAATGATTAACGCTCAAAACAACGGTGTTAAATATGACAACATCACTAGCGGTTACTGGGCTAAATATCTTGTAGGATATGGCCGCGTAGCTAACTTCTAATAAGTATTGAAAAGTTAAGAAGCACCTTTGTCGTTTTAAAAACAAAGGTGCTTTTTTATATGGAACGTTAAGGGAATGAAGAAGTTCCTAGTCAAATAGATAATAGAAAAGGAGCTTATTATGCTTAAAAAATATGGGGTAGTAACAGCACTTAGCCTTTTGATTATTTCTGCACCATTAACAAGTGTTAAGGCGGAAAGTATTAATGACATGCAAAAACGCCAAAGCGAAATAGAGCAAAAAAAATCAGAGCTAAATAAGAATCTAGACACAAAAAACTCAGAATTAAACCATTTAGAAAACGCTGAAAAAGACGCTGCTAAAGAATTAGAATCACTTTTAAATAGCATTGATGAAACGAATAAAAAGTTGAAAGAACAAGAAGATAAAGTTGATTCTGAAAATGAAAAGCTGAAAAAACTAAAGAAAGAAATTGAAAAGCTACGCAATGATATTCGCGACCGTCAAAAAGTGCTTGATAGTCGAGCGAGAGCTATTCAAACAACAGGAACTGCCACATCATACTTAGACATGATTTTTGAAGCTGATGATTTTAAAGAACTTATCGACCGCGTGACAGTTGTATCTGCAATTGTTAAAGCGGACCAAAATATAATGCAAGATCAAAAAGACGATCAAAATAAACTAAAAGTAGCAGAAAATAGTTCAGAAAAAAAATTAGAAAACTTAAAAGTGCTAGCAGTTGAGCTAGAAGTATCAAGAAACAACATGGAAAGCCAAAAACAAGAAAAGAATGACTTAGTGATGGCTCTTGCAAATAAAAAAGACTTAACGAAAAGTGAACAAACACTTTTAACTAATGAACAAGGTGCTCTTTCAGACGAACAAAAGAAACTTGCTTCTAATATTGCTGGTGAAAAAGCAAAACAAGAAGCTGCAATCAAAGCGGCTGAAGAAAAACGCATGCAAGAAGCAGCGGCTAAAAATGCCACTGTCGCAGCGCAGCAACCAAGCTCTGTAACATCTTCAGCAGGAACTGGCGCAACAGATACAGTAAGTTCTGGTGGCGGGCAGTTTATCAAGCCAGCATCAGGAATGTTAACATCTGGATTTAGTGAGCGTACTAACCCAGTTACTGGAAAATATGAATCTCATAAAGGTCAAGATATTGCGGGCGGAGGTACGATTACAGTATCCGCTGCGGCATCTGGTAGAGTCGTATTTTCAGGATTTGGCGCAACAGGTAGTGGCTTTGGAGGTTATGGTTACGTCGTGAAAATTGATCATGGTAATGGCTTCCAAACATTATATGCTCATATGCGTGCCGGTAGCTTGAAAGTAGTAACTGGTCAACAAGTATCACAAGGACAACCAATTGGTATTATGGGATCCACCGGTCAATCAACCGGACAACATCTTCATTTTGAGATTCACAAAAATGGTATTCCAGTTGATCCAGCACCTTATATTTAATTTGAAAACCATTGATGATAAATCAATGGTTTTTCTTAGGTGAAAACGAACTGGAATAGGCTAAATACGGTTTTTATGATATGATACTACTATCAGTTTGTGTAAGAAAAGGGGGAACACAATGGGACTATTAGCTTATTTATTAGTCATTTTGCTGATTTTAAACGTATTCTTTGCGGCAGTGACGGTCTTCTTAGAAAGACGCGATACATCCGCCACTTGGGCTTGGTTACTAGTCTTAACTTTTGTTCCAATATTTGGATTCATTATCTATTTAATTTTTGGGAGAAAGCTTTCAGGGAAAAAGATTTTTGATTGGAAGGGACAAGAAAAAATCGGGATACAAGAGTCAACAGCAAATCAAATAGAAATGATACGTCAAAAAGAATTTCCATTTAGCGATCCAAATGTAAAAAAACATCGCGATTTAATTTACTTATTGCTTGTTAATGATGGAGCTATTTTGACGCAAGATAATGAAGTAGAGCTTTTTATTGACGGTCACGAAAAATTTGATGCTTTAATAGCAGATATTGAAAAAGCAAAAGATCATATTCATCTCATCTACTATATTTTTCATTCGGATGAGCTTGGAAACCGTTTGATGCGAGTGCTTGAAAGAAAAGCAGCAGAAGGTTTAAATGTAAAAATTATTTATGATGCAATGGGTTCACGGACGACGAAAAAATCATTTTTCCGTACTTTCGAAAAAAATGGCGGTTTAGTAAGACCATTTTTCCCATCTAAATTACCATTAATTAATTTCCGTTTAAATTATCGTAATCACCGAAAATTGGCGATTATTGACGGAGATGTTGGTTATATTGGTGGCTTTAATATTGGTGACGAATATCTTGGACGTTCGAAAAAATTTGGTTATTGGCGCGATACACATTTACGCGTGCATGGTAAAGCGGTATATGCTATGCAAACCCGATTTATCATGGACTGGAATTCGGCATCATCTACTCATAAAATTGACTATAAAGCGAGATATTTTCCAACATTTCACGGTAAAGGCCATACAAGCATGCAAATTGTGTCTAGTGGTCCTGATTCCGAATGGCAACAAATCAAGAATGGTTATATTAAAATGATAAA
This sequence comes from Listeria sp. MAN/IMW/UF464, assembly GCF_058683955.1. NCBI lineage: Bacteria > Bacillati > Bacillota > Bacilli > Caryophanales > Listeriaceae > Listeria > Listeria sp. MAN/IMW/UF464. Next base: position 133,855 of record NZ_JBZWZP010000004.1, on the reverse strand, counting down.
TGCTGCTAAAAAAACGATTTACTTGCAGTCTCCATATTTTATTCCAGATGCGAGCTTGCTTGAGGCGATAAAAATTGCAGCACTTTCAGGAGTCGATGTTCGTGTCATGATTCCGAATAAACCTGACCATGCTTTTGTTTACCGAGCAACAACTAATTACGCCGGTGAACTTATGGAAACAGGAGCTAAAATCTTCATTTATGATAATGGTTTTATTCATGCAAAAACCTTAGTTGTTGATGGTGAAATTGCTTCTGTAGGAACTGCCAATATGGACTTTAGGAGTTTCCGCTTGAATTTTGAAGTCAATGCTTTTATTTATGAAAAGAAAATGGTTCAAAAATTAGAAGATGCATTTTTAGAAGATATTTTGAAATCGTACCAATTAACACCTGAATTATATGCAAAACGATCTTTATGGATTAAATTTAAAGAAGCGGTAAGTCGACTTTTATCGCCTATATTATAGAAGTAACTTAAGGGAGAGCTGGTGTAGAAAATGGATGTTTTTAGTGAAATACTCAATGGAATAGGGAGACTACTTCTACAACCAGCATTGTATGTAGGAATTATTTTAGTGATAATTGCTGGTTTTAATCGAGTGAAATGGGAACGGAAATCGTTTAGTATTAGCATTTATTCACCGTGGTTAGAACTGAAGAATTTCTTTGGCGTGAGTTTGTTGTTTGGTCTAGTGCTATCCATTGTTACAACCCTTATTGGATTTAGCGTGACGATTGAATGGATTGCGATTTTTAATGCCGTAGCTTGTTTCTTATTAATTGTCGGGATGTTCCGACTTAGCTCTACTGCTTTTACTATTGGAATTACCAGCTTAATCTTTTATTTCTGCTATTATTTCGATGTTAACTTGTCACCATTTACCAATCTAGAGTTTACATATGATGCAATATTTATAGATAATTTTATGATTTCGATGACATTTTTACTGGCGATTTTGCTGTTTGTAGAAGCTTTCTTGATTCAATACACAAGCGCGAAAAATCCGTCACCATCTCTTCGTAAAAGTAAACGTGGTAAGTTAGTCGGTTCATTTCAGTTAAGAAAATTATGGTTTGTACCACTTGTTGTTTTTATTCCTGGAGATGTGTTTACGAAGATTTTTGAGTGGTGGCCTGTGTTTACAATTGGGTCCGAGTCATATTCGTTAATTATTTTGCCATTATTCATTGGTTTCCAGCAGCAAGTACAAGCGCAATTGCCAGAAGAAGCTAGTAAAAAAATTGCCGTTCAAGTAACTACATTAGCAACGATTATTGCTGTAGCTGGTTTGATTGGAATCGTAATGCCAGTACTAACACTTTTTGCGTTTATGTTCGCTGTGATCGGTCGATTTTGGATTTCCTATCGTCATTACCGCTCCGAACAATTACTACCGAAAAAATTTGGTCCGCAACCTGATGGGCTTGTAGTTCTTGGTGCCCGTGAAAGCACTCCTTCGACCCGTTTGAATTTAAAAGCAGGCGAAAAAATTACAGAAGTTAACGGACAAAAAGTGCACAATCGTGAAGAACTATACGAGGCGCTTAACTTAAACCGCGCATTTTGCAAGTTAAAAGTAATTGATAACGCTGGTGAGCCACGTTTTGAACAAACAGCACTTTATGAAAATGAATCTTTTGAACTGGGTTTATTATTAGTTGAACCGAGATGATTTTAAAACACCAGTGGCAGCATTGGTGTTTTAAGTTTTTGTAAAGATAAGATTAATATAAATGCATTTCTACCCGAAAATAGTTAATTCATGCTATATTTTAGATAAAAGGGTTACATAAAGAAGGGATGGGAAGTAAGTTGGTAAAAATTCTTGTAGTTGATGATGAGGCTTCTATTGTTACCTTGTTGCAATTTAATATTGAAAAAGCTGGGTTTGATGTAGTCACAGCTGAAGATGGTAGAACTGGGTACGAACTTGCTCTATCGGAAAAACCAGATTTAATTGTACTTGATTTAATGCTTCCTGAAATGGACGGAATTGAAGTAACGAAAAAACTCCGCCAAGATAAAGTTGGAGTTCCAATACTAATGTTAACTGCCAAAGATGAAGAACTAGATAAGATCATTGGTTTAGAGTTAGGTGCAGACGATTATATGACAAAGCCGTTTAGCCCTAGAGAAGTTGTCGCAAGGATTAAAGCCATTTTAAGACGGACAGAAGGCAAGGCCGAAGTTACCGAAGAAAAAACGGAAGATACAGAAGCGACTATTTTAATTGGTGATTTGAAAATTTTACCGGATAGTTATGAAGTATATTTGCAAGATGATTTATTAGATTTAACGCCGAAAGAATTTGAGCTACTCTTATTCCTAGCCAATCATCGCGGCAAAGTTTTTTCGAGAGATCAATTGCTTGATACGGTTTGGAATTATGATTATGTAGGTGAAACGCGGATTGTAGATGTTCACGTTAGCCATTTACGCGATAAAATTGAACTAGATACTAAACAACCGAAATACATTAAAACAATACGTGGATTCGGTTATAAAATGGAGAATGTAAAATAATGAAAAAATTATGGCTGAAAATCGGGTTATCTTTTTTTATCTTATTTTTCGTTGTGATGGTTATTGTAGGTATTTTCTCTGGGGAATTAATGAAATCCACTTATTTAACGATGAAAGAAAACCAGCTAGAAGATGACGCGAAAATCTTACTGCAAACAACTAACATTGAGAATTTAAATTTGGATGAAGATGCAGGAACGATTCAAAAAACACTTGATCCGCTTGGTGATGAAATTGATGCTCGTATTACGGTGATTGATAATGATGGTGATGTTGTAGCTGACACTAAAAAAGATCCTGATAACTTAAACAATCATATGAACCGCCCGGAAGTAGCTGATATTCTTGAAAAAGGAAAGAATGTTGGCATTTCAATTCGGGAAAGTGATTCACTTGGTTATAGTATGCTTTACGTTGCGGTTCCCGTTAAACATCAAGGGAAGACAGACGGCGTTTTAAGGATTTCAATTTCCCTTGAGTCGGTGGATGCAGCAGTTGCTAAACTTTGGGGCAATTTAGCTCTGATTTTCGGTATTGCTCTAGTCATTATCGCAGCCATCAGTGTTTTCATCGCCAGAAAAATTACTAGACCAGTGAATGAAATTATTGAAGTTTCGACCGATTTGGCTAATCATAAATACGACAGCCGCATTCACGGTAAAGTAAGCGGCGAACTTCAAGACCTTTCTGTCAGCGTTAATATGTTAGCAGAAAGTTTAGAAACACAGATGTTCGAGATTAAGCAAAATGAACAACGACTTAATGCTATTGTTCAAAACTTAGTGAGCGGCGTAATGCTTATCAATGTCGACAAACAAGTAATCATGACCAACCGAACAATGTACCAAATTTTAGGAGAAACTGAAATTACTGGAAAACCATTTTATGAAGTAATTAAAAGTTTCGCACTTAGTCAATTAATCGATGCAACTTTTGAAACAAAAACGATGCAACAAAAAGAAATCATTCTTTATTTCCCGCGGGAGATGATTTTAGATGCAAGTGTTTCGCCAATTTTAGCAGAAAACGGTGAAATTACCGGGATTATCTTACTATTACATGATATTACTCAAATCCGCCATCTGGAAAATGTCCGTTCTGAATTTGTGACAAACGTATCCCATGAACTAAAAACACCAGTAACTGCACTAAAAGGATTCGCGGAAACACTACTAGACGGCGCAATGTACGATGAAATGCTACTCAAAAAATTCTTAACGATTATCAAAGAAGAAAGTGATCGACTTCATCGATTGATAATGGATATTCTCGCACTTTCTAGAATTGAACAAAATCCTGTGGCAGAAAACACTGAGCCAGTAGATGTAGATGAAGTTATCGAACAATCTTCCCGGACTATTTTTGAAATGGCGACCGAAAAAAATATCCAAGTATCTGTTCCAGAAAAAACAATTCCGCCAATCATTATTGAAACTGATCGTGATAAATTGCAACAGATTTTAATTAATTTACTTTCTAACGCGATAAACTACACCCCAGTAGATGGAAAAGTCGAAGTTAAATTAATTAATCAAGAAGCAGAGATTATAATAGAAGTAACCGATAACGGAATTGGAATACCTGCTAAAGATATTGACCGCGTATTTGAACGATTCTACCGAGTGGACAAAGCACGTAGTAGACACTCAGGAGGCACTGGACTTGGACTTTCCATCGTCAAACATTTAGTTGAAAACTGTGGCGGACGAATCGAAGTAGAAAGCCAAGAAGAAGTTGGCTCGACCTTCCGCGTCACTTTACCAAAAAAAGCCTAATAAATATCCTGTTTGAAAGAATGTAATCTTTCGGACAGGATATTTTTATTTTATTTACGAAAGACACAAATTTGGTGTAATAATTTACCAGTTTGCCTTTTATTTGAAAGATATTCATAAAAAAGTTTACATTTTCGACAAAAAATGAGGTAATTTACAATTACTTAACATTAGCTACACACCACCTTAAATCTCACGCGTTATAGTGATACTTGTAAGGAATAACTATTAAAAAAACAAGGTGGGAATAAGATAATGAAAAAGAAGTATTTGGGAATAGTAGCAATGTTAGCAGCAGTAATGCTTGTCTTCGCAGCATGTGGAAGTGACAGCAGTTCAAAAGATAAAGCAAACGGATCAACAAAAGGGGATAAAGAAGTTTCTGGCTCATTAACAGCAGTCGGATCCACTGCACTTCAACCACTCGTTGAAGCAGCTTCCAAAGAATTTACAAACACTAACCCTAAAGCTCAAATCAATGTTCAAGGCGGCGGTTCTGGAACTGGTTTAACACAAGTACAACAAGGTGCAGTTGAAATTGGTAACTCGGACGTATTCGCTGAAGAAAAAGACGGCGTAGATGCTTCAAAACTTGTTGATCATCGTGTAGCAGTTGTTGGAATGGCACCTGTAGTAAACAAAGATGTAGGCGTTAAAAATATTACTAAACAACAATTAATCGACATTTTCACTGGTAAAACAACTAACTGGAAAGACGTTGGCGGTAAAGACGAAAAAATTACAATCATCAACCGTGCGGAAGGAAGCGGAACACGTGCTACTTTCGAAAAATGGGGACTTGATGGTAAAACACCAGTTAAAGCACAAGAACAAGATTCATCCGGTACAGTTCGTAAAATCGTAAGCGAAACTCCAGGAGCAATCAGCTACCTAGCATTCTCTTACATTGACGCTTCCGTAGTTGGTCTTTCATTAGACGGCGTTGAACCAACAGAAGAAAAAGTTGCAACTAACGATTGGAAAATCTGGTCTTATGAACATATGTATACAAATGGCGAACCAAAAGGCCTAACAAAAACTTTCTTAAAATATATGACTTCTGATGAAGTACAAAACAATATCGTACCACAACTTGGTTACCAATCAATCAAATCCATGAAAGTGGAACGCGATGCATCTGGTAAACTAACTGACGTAAAATAAAAAGAATGAAATGGGCGTCTATCCTAGTAATATCAGGATAGACGTATACCCATGTTAGGAGTAAACATGGGAGGAGAAAGGAGCTTACGTGACTTGGAAGCGATAAAAGAAAAGAAGCTTACACAAACTTCTAAAAAGGCGCATCTAGAAACTAGAGGCAAAATTATTACATTCATTTGTATTTCTATCATGGTTATTGCCGCAGCGTCTATTTTGTTTTTTGTTATATCGAAAGGTTTAGCAACATTTACTGTCAATAAAGTGTCTTTTGTTGATTTTATAACTGGAACAGACTGGAACCCTTCGCAAAAAGATGCAAATGGAAATCCATTAGTTGGCGCTTTGCCAATGATTATTGGCTCTTTTGCAGTAACGCTTTTTGCCGCTTGTATTGCAGGACCACTTGCAATCGGTGCAGCCATTTTTATGGTAGAAATTTCACCTAAGTTTGGTAAGAAGATTTTGCAACCAGTTATGGAACTTTTAGTTGGTATTCCATCTGTTGTTTATGGATTCATTGGACTAAGCGTTGTCGTTCCATTTATTCGTGACCATATTTCGGGAAGTGGGTTTGGTATTGCAGCTGCGACCGTTGTTTTAACAGTAATGATTTTGCCTACTGTTACTTCACTCAGCGTAGATGCAATTAAATCAGTTCCGCGTCATTACCGAGAAGCTTCTTTGGCACTTGGAGCAACACGTTTCCAAACGATTTGGAAAGTAGTGCTTCGTAGTTCGCGTTCAGGGATTTTGACGGCGATTGTATTTGGGATGGCTCGTGCATTCGGTGAAGCCCTTGCTGTACAAATGGTTATTGGGAACTCTGCTGTTATTCCAACATCCTTATTTGAACCAGCTTCCACGTTAACTAGTATTTTAACAATGGGAATGGGAAATACGGTTATGGGTACGCTTGATAATAATATCCTTTGGTCACTTGCAATGGTGCTACTCGCAATGTCACTATTTTTCATCATTGTGATCCGTTTCATCGGACGTAGGAGGAAAGTCAAATGAATGTAAAAACAAAAGATAAAATCGCGACAGGCGTTTTCTATGCCATTGCTGTATTAATTGTCATTATCTTAGCTGGTTTACTCGGCTATATTTTAGTAAAAGGTGTTCCGCAACTTAGCTGGAAGTTTTTGACGACCCCACCACAGTCGTTCCAAGCTGGCGGCGGAATCGGTCCTGAAATCTGGAACTCATTTTATATGCTCGTTATCACGATGATTATTTCTGTTCCTATCTCGCTCGGTGCGGGAATTTATATGGCAGAATATGCGCGTAAAAATTGGATTACAGATTTAATTCGTACAACGATTGAAGTGCTTTCCTCACTTCCATCTATTGTCGTAGGGCTATTTGGTTTCCTTGTTTTTGTTATTCAAATGGGGTGGAGCTTCTCCGTTATTTCCGGGGCGCTTACACTAACGATTTTCAATTTACCACTATTAATTCGTGTTGTCGAAGAGGCGCTTAATGCTATTCCAAACACGCAACGTGAGGCAGGACTTGCTCTCGGTTTATCCAGATGGGAAACAATTACGCGAGTACTTGTTCCAGCGGCATTACCAGCAATTATTACCGGGGTTATTTTAGCAGCAGGACGGGTATTTGGTGAAGCAGCAGCGTTAATTTTCACAGCAGGACAAAGTACACCAATCCTTGATTTCACTGACTGGAACCCGGTCAATCCAGCTTCACCACTAAATATTTTCCGCCCAGCAGAAACGTTAGCTGTTCATATTTGGAAAATTAATGGTGAGGGAATTATGCCAGATGCGCAAGCTGTTTCTGACGGAGCATCTGCTGTATTAATTCTTTCCGTATTACTTTTCAACGTCCTAGCTCGCCTGCTTGGAAAATTTGTTTATAAACGCATGACCTCGTCTTAAAAAGCCAGGAAAAGGAGATTTTAAATGATGTTAACGAAGAAACCTGAAATTAATACAATTTTACAAACTACACCAGATCCTCACTCACTTCCTGCTGCGATGGCGACAGAGGATTTGCACGTATATTATGGAGATAATCACGCAATTAAAGGTGTCGATTTAACGTTCCCTGAAAATAAAGTTACAGCTTTAATCGGACCATCTGGTTGCGGGAAATCGACTTATTTAAGAGCATTAAACCGAATGAATGATGAAATTGACGGTTGCCGTATGGAAGGACAAATTTTATACGACGGCATTAATATCAACCGCAAAGAAGTCGATTTATACAATGTTCGTAAAGAAATAGGCATGGTATTCCAAAAACCTAACCCATTCACGAAATCCATCTATGAAAATGTTGCTTTTGGACTTAAACGCCATGGTATGAAAAACAAAAAAGAAATCATGGAGCGAGTTGAAAAAAGCTTGCGCCGTGCCGCTCTTTGGGACGAAGTAAAAGACGATTTAGGAAAAAGTGCACTATCACTTTCCGGTGGACAGCAACAACGCCTTTGTATCGCTAGAGCTGTAGCAATGCAGCCTAAAGTATTGCTACTTGATGAACCTGCTTCAGCCCTAGACCCAATTTCCACAAGTAAAATTGAAGATTTAATCAATGAATTGAAAAATAAATATACCATTATTATCGTAACGCACAATATGCAACAGGCAGCACGGGTTTCAGACTATACTTCTTTCTTTTATCTAGGAGAAGTCGTGGAATTCTCAGGAACATCCGAACTATTTACGAATCCACAAGAAAAACAAACCGAAGACTATATTTCTGGTAACTTTGGCTAGAAAGGAGCTTTTTTATGACAACCGAAACTGCTGAAAAAGTAGAGTACATTATTGAAACAAAAGACGTAGATTTATTTTATGGTTCCAAACAAGCACTACAAAAAATCGCTTTAAATATTAAAAAGAATCAAGTTACCGCATTAATTGGGCCGTCGGGATGTGGAAAATCTACTTTTCTAAGGACGCTTAATCGGATGAATGATTTAATTCCAAATGTAAAAACAACTGGCGAAATCCATATTGGCGGAGAAAATGTCCAAGATCCGAAAATTGATATGGTTAATTTACGAAAAAAAGTGGGTATGGTCTTTCAACAAGCCAATCCATTTCCGTTTTCAATTTATGATAATGTAGCTTATGGTCCACGGATGCACGGTATAAAAGACAAAAAAGTGTTAGATGAGATTGTTGAGAGAAGTTTGCGTCAGGCGGCTCTTTGGGAAGAAGTTCATGATAGATTAGATCGTTCGGCAATTGGTATGTCAGGTGGTCAACAACAACGACTTTGTATCGCACGTGTGCTTGCAGTTAAACCGGATGTTATCTTGATGGATGAGCCGACTTCTGCACTAGATCCGATTTCGACAGCGAAAGTAGAAGATTTGATTTTAGAATTAAAGAAAGACTATACGATTGTAATTGTGACGCACAATATGCAACAGGCATCCCGGATTTCGGATGAAACAGCCTTTTTCCTTAATGGCCGCATCGTGGAATTCGCGGATACGACAAGTATTTTTACCAACCCAGCAGAAAAAGAAACTGAAGACTATATTTCAGGAAGATTTGGATAAAGGAGTGTTATTATGGTAGTCAGAAAAATTTTCACAGAACAGTTAAACGACTTGCATCAACATCTAATGGAAATGGGAATGCTTGCGAATGAAGCGATTTTTAAAGCAGTAAAATCACTCGTACATCGTGACACGGAGCTTGCTAAACAAGTAGTCGCAGAAGATAAGGCAATTAATAATATGGAGCTCTCACTGGAACAACGCTCTTTTGAGTTAATCGCTTTGCAACAACCAGTTGGTATGGATTTACGGAAAATTGTTACCGTGCTCAAAACAAGTTCAGATTTAGAACGTATTGGTGATCACGCAGTAAGTATTGCCAAAACAGCTATTTTAATTGGCGAAAGTAAAGTTTTAAAGCCGATTCCTGAAATTCCAGAAATGGGTGAAATTGTAAAATCAATGCTGCAAGATGTCTTAAAAGCATATCTTTCGGAAGATGATGAGGCTGCTCGTGAAATAGCAGCACGCGACAATGAAGTAGATAAACTGCATAAAATCGTTTATCAAAAATGTATTAATTTTATGCAAGAAGAACCAGAGCACATTGAAGACGTATCGCAATTACTTTTAGTTTCTCAATACATTGAGCGCATTGGTGATTATGTGACGAATGTTTGTGAATGGATTGTTTACTTGAAGAGTGGCGAAATTGAAGATTTAAATAGATAAAAAAAGCCCGATTTTCCTTTCCACAGGTTAATCGGGCTCTTTTTGGTGTGTGTTAGGCGGTTTAAATAACTTCTCAAATATTTAAAACCTTAGCTATCCTCCAATACTCCTTTCGTTGTTATAAAGAAATTGTATCATTTTAAGAGAGAATATTACTTTTTTGCTCATATTTAATCATTTTTGAATGAAGAGGTAGTTAAACTTGCGGAATCATTCCTATTTAAGTATCATATGAATATATGACCATATATGAAGAATGAGGTGATTCTGATGGAAAACGCAAAACAAACTTTAGATGAAGAGACGCTTTTTAGTGTAACGCAAATTTTCAAGGCGCTTTCTGATCCGACACGTGTTCAAATTTTAAACCTGCTTCAAGAGCGAGAATACTCTGTGAATGAAATTGCGCGAACGCTGACTTTTAATCAAACAACGGTTTCACACCAGCTCCGTTTTTTAAAAAACTTAAGGCTTGTGAAATCAAGACGTGAAGGCACTACAATTTATTATATGCAAGATGATAATCACGTATTAGAATTACTGACCCAAGCAATTCGCCACGTGCACCATCACTAACAACAAGCGCTCAGAAAACCTTTTTAGGAATGATGGGTGTTTTTTATGCCAAATAATGAGAGATTATGATAAAGTAGTTAACAAATAAAAATTTGGAGGAAACATTTTGAGCAAATTATCGCCAGTGCAAAAATTTATCGTCATTGCGGGAATAGTTGTCATGGTTATTATTTCTATTTTAGCAGTTATTTGGAATAGCAATCTTGCGGCAGTTATTGGTTTGTCGGTTGCACAATTTATTATTATTCAGTTGGTATGTTATGTAGGAATATATTCGCATATGAAAGTAGGAACAGCACGAGGTACGAAACTTTTTAGTTGGGGAATATTAACGACACTTCTGTTTTCAGCAATTATTTTTATTTTTGCTACAGATAATTTTAGAACCTATTCCGCAGCAATGATCGCTCTAATTGGTTACTGTGCAGCATTAATGATGCGCGAAATCGAAAATACTAATCCTGCCAATAAAAAACAAAAAAGAGAGGAATAAAACGAAGAATGGAGTGATAGTATGGGAATTCATCAATATTTCCAAAGTTTATCGGATTTAGAGAACATTTATCGTTGTCCGGGAAAATTTAAATATCAAGAGCATTCGGTTGCAGAACACTCTTACAAGGTTACTTCTATTGCACAGTTTTTTGGAGCTGTAGAAGAAGATGCGGGCAATGAGGTTAATTGGCGTGCTTTATATGAAAAAGCATTAAATCATGACTATTCAGAGCTTTTTATTGGTGACATTAAAACACCTGTAAAATACGCAACGACAGAACTAAGAGAAATGCTCTCTGAAGTGGAAGAAAGCATGACTAAAAATTTTATTAGCCGCGAAATACCAGCAACTTTCCAACCTGTTTATCGGCACTTGTTAAAAGAAGGGAAAGACAGTACGTTAGAAGGGAAAATTCTCGCTATATCTGATAAAGTAGACTTGTTATATGAGTCCTTTGGAGAGATTCAAAAAGGTAATCCAGAAAACATTTTTGTTGAAATTTATAGTGAAGCACTTGCGACTATTTATGAATACCGAGAAATGGCCAGTGTAAAATATTTTTTAAAAGAAATTTTACCAGATATGCTTGCTGAAAAAGGCATTGAAAAGACGGAATTACCACAACTTACTACAGAAATAACGACAAAAGCATTGCGTGAGGAGTAAAAAATTGGGGAGGGAAGTAAGATGGATCAAATTATATCTGCACTTATTTTCCCTTGTCTGCTTGTCATTCTCTTTGCGCGCATCACGTATAACCGTTATGTCGCCTTAGTGCTTATGGTGGTTTTGATATCCGCTTCTGCTAAATTGGGTTACACAAGTTCGTTTTGGCTAATCACGATAGACGCCTTTTCGATGACAATTGGTTTTGTCGTAGCCACATACATGTTACGACGTTTAAAGAAAAGCGGCAGTGACTTTTAAAGAGCAAATAGATAGGTAGAATACTTTAAAAGTGATAAAATAAAGAAAAGCGTAATCAACAGGTTGCGTTTTTTATTTTCAAATGAATACGAAAATATGTTCGGTTTTTGCTAGGCTAATTAAAATATTTATGATAAAATAGAAACATTAACGGATCTGAAAAATCCGCTTTTTGCTTTGCTGGATATTTTACAGTTAAAGCTTTTAGATGCCAGAATCGGACCGATAAGGAATGGGGGAATCCGAGTTGAAGGATAAATTTGAGTTAGTTTCTAAGTATAGCCCACAAGGAGACCAACCTAGAGCAATAGAACAATTAGTTGCGGGATTAAAAAAAGGCTTAAAACACCAAACCTTACTTGGGGCAACCGGTACAGGGAAAACTTTTACTGTATCTAATGTAATTCAAGAAGTAAATAAACCAACTCTTGTTATGGCACATAATAAGACGCTAGCGGGACAATTATATAGTGAATTCAAAGAGTTTTTCCCGAATAATGCAGTGGAATACTTTGTTAGTTACTATGATTATTACCAGCCAGAAGCTTATGTACCGCAGAGTGATACCTACATTGAAAAAGACGCTAGTATCAATGACGAAATAGATAAGCTTCGTCACTCCGCTACAGCAGCACTTTTTGAACGTAGAGATGTAATTATTATCGCCAGTGTATCTTGTATTTATGGTTTAGGTTCGCCGGTCGAATACGGAGAAATGCTAGTTTCGCTTCGGGTAGGCATGGAGATTAGCCGAGACCAATTGTTACGCAAGCTGGTTGATATTCAGTATGACCGAAATGATATTGATTTCCAGCGCGGTCGTTTTCGTGTCCGCGGAGATGTGGTCGAAATTTTCCCGGCATCTAGAGATGAACACTGTATGAGAATTGAATTTTTTGGCGACGAAATTGAACGTATTAGAGAAGTAGATGCCCTTACTGGAGAAATCATAGGCGACAGAGAGCACGTTTCTATTTTCCCAGCATCTCACTTTGTTACTAGACCAGATATTATGAAAAAAGCAATTGTTAATATAAAAGCAGAACTTGAAGACCGCCTTAAAGTCTTAAGAGCAGAAAATAAACTACTGGAAGCACAGCGTCTTGAACAGAGAACCAATTACGATATAGAAATGATGGAAGAAATGGGTTATTGTTCAGGTATTGAAAACTATTCAAGACATTTATCACTACGTCCAGCGGGAGTAACTCCATATACATTGCTAGATTATTTCCCAGATGATTTCCAAATAGTTATTGATGAATCACATGTAACGATGCCTCAAATTCGTGGCATGTTCAACGGGGACCAAGCCAGAAAGCAAATGCTAGTCGATCATGGTTTTAGGTTGCCAAGCGCACTTGATAACCGTCCACTTCGATTAGAAGAATTTGAAAAGCATATTAATCAAATTATGTTTATCTCTGCAACCCCAGGCCCATACGAATTAGAAAAGAATCCAGATGTAATTGAACAAATCATTCGACCTACCGGACTACTAGATCCAATTGTCGAAATACGTCCTATCCAAGGTCAGATAGATGATTTAATGGATGAAATCAATGATCGAGTTGAGAAGAACGAACGAGTTCTAATCACTACTTTAACGAAAAAAATGTCGGAGGATTTGACGAATTACCTAAAAGAAGCCGGCGTAAAAGTTCAATATTTACATTCTGAGGTAAAAACATTAGAGCGAATTGAAATTATTCGTGACCTTCGATTAGGGGTATACGATGTTATTGTTGGGATTAACTTACTCCGTGAAGGAATCGATTTACCAGAGGTGTCCTTGGTAGCAATTTTAGATGCCGATAAAGAAGGTTTCTTACGTTCAGAACGTTCCTTAATCCAAACGATGGGACGAGCTGCCCGTAATGAAAATGGACGAGTAATTATGTACGCAGATAAAATGACAGATTCCATGCGCAATTCAATTAGTGAAACAGAACGGCGTCGTAAAATCCAAATTGAATATAATGAAAAACATGGCATCACACCAAAAACAATTAGAAAAGAAATTCGTGGCATTATCGCAGCAACTTCTGCCGCAGATGAACGAGAAGCAATAAAACAACATGATTTAAGTAAAATGTCTAAGAAAGAACGAGATATTTTCATTGAAGGTATGGAACACGAGATGAAAGAAGCAGCCAAAGCACTTGATTTCGAACGTGCAGCTGAACTTCGTGATGCTTTACTGGAAATAAAAGCGGAAGGATGAAGCGGAATTGGATAAAGAAAAAATAGTCATTCAAGGTGCAAGAGCCCATAATTTAAAAAACATTGATGTAGAGATTCCAAGAGATAAATTAGTAGTGATGACCGGACTTTCTGGTTCAGGAAAATCTTCGCTAGCTTTTGATACAATTTATGCAGAAGGACAAAGACGTTATGTAGAGTCTTTGTCTGCTTATGCTCGCCAATTTTTAGGTCAAATGGATAAACCGGATGTAGATTTAATTGAAGGGTTAAGCCCAGCTATTTCTATCGATCAGAAAACTACTAGCCGTAATCCGCGATCTACCGTTGGGACAGTTACAGAAATACATGATTACTTGCGTTTACTTTATGCGCGAGTGGGGCATCCAGTGTGTCCAAATCACGGAATTGAAATCACTTCGCAAACAATCGAACAAATGGTAGACCGTGTGCTCGAATACCCAGAAAAAACACGTATTCAAATTATGGCGCCTATAGTTTCTGGTAAAAAAGGAACACATAAGAAAACAATTGAAGAAATTAAAAAAGAAGGCTACGTACGTATTCGTGTTGATGGAGAAATATACGATATTAACGACGAAATCGAAATCGAAAAAAACAAAAAACATTCTATCGAAATTATAATCGATCGTATTGTCATTAAAGAAGGCATAAATACTCGACTATATGATTCTATTGAAGCTGCTCTACGCCTGGCTGATGGATACGCAGTAGTGGACATTATGGGTGATAAAGAATTACTATTTAGCGAACATTATGCATGTCCTTATTGTGGTTTTTCGGTTGGTGAATTAGAGCCAAGAATGTTTTCATTTAATAGCCCGTTTGGTGCTTGTCCTACTTGTGATGGACTTGGAACAAAATTAGAAGTAGACGTGGATACGGTTATTCCAGACAGAAGCTTAACATTAAATGAAGGCGCGATTGTCCCGTGGAGACCGATTAGTTCACAATATTATCCACAAATGCTAGCTTCTGCTTGTAAAGAATTTGGAATTGATATGGATACACCGATAGAAGAACTTTCGAAAGAAGCATTAGATATTGTTTTAAATGGTTCAAAAGACAAAGAATTTTACTTTGAATACAAAAATGATTTTGGTATGACACGAGAAACTTGGATTCCGTTTGAAGGAATTCTGCCAAACATCGAACGTCGTTACCGTGAAACTAATTCAGATTTCACTCGCGATCAAATGGCGCAGTATATGACGGATTTACCTTGCCCATCTTGTAAAGGATATCGTCTTAAAGAAGAAACACTTTCTGTCAAAGTGAACAATCATCACATAGGGCAAATTAGCGAGTTTTCCATCAATGAAGCTCTTGATTTCTTTGATAGCCTAGAGCTTTCAGAAAAAGAAACGCAAATCGCGGCGCCAATTTTCAAAGAAGTGCGAGCTAGACTAGGGTTCTTAAAAAATGTTGGGCTTGATTATTTAACAATGAGCCGTGCTGCTGGAACTTTATCAGGAGGAGAGGCACAGCGAATTCGACTAGCAACCCAAATTGGTTCGAGATTGACTGGCGTACTTTACATTCTTGATGAGCCTTCCATTGGACTTCATCAGCGTGATAACGATCGATTGATCAACACACTTCAAAGTATGCGAGATATTGGAAATACGCTTATTGTCGTGGAACATGATGAAGACACAATGATGGCAGCAGATTATCTGATTGATATTGGTCCAGGTGCTGGAGAACATGGCGGGCGAATTGTTGCAGCCGGAACGCCAGAAGAAGTGGCGAAGAACAAAAACTCTATCACCGGGGATTATCTTTCTGGCAAAAAATTCATTCCTGTTCCTGCCAAAAGAAGAAAAGGAAACGGACTTGAATTAGAAATCGTCGGAGCTAAAGCAAACAACTTAAAAAATGTAAATGCCAAAATACCACTAGCTACTTTTTCATGTGTGACTGGGGTATCCGGTTCCGGAAAAAGCTCACTAGTCAATGAAGTACTAAGAAAAGCGCTAGCGAGAAAGCTTAATCGAAATCACGCCAAACCAGGTGAACATAAAGAAATAAAAGGAATCGAAAACCTAGAAAAAATCATCAATATCGATCAATCTCCAATCGGTAGAACACCAAGATCTAATCCAGCAACATATACTGGCGCGTTTGATGATATTCGTGATCTATTCGCGAGTACTAATGAAGCCAAAGTCCGTGGTTACAAAAAAGGCCGTTTCAGTTTCAACGTAAAAGGCGGTCGTTGCGAGGCATGTAAGGGCGATGGTATCATAAAAATCGAAATGCACTTTTTACCAGATGTTTATGTACCTTGCGAAGTTTGTCATGGTAAACGCTATAATGGCGAAACTTTGGATATTCGCTACAAAGGGAAAAACATTGCCGAAGTGCTAGAAATGACTGTGGAAGAAGGGTTAGAATATTTCACTAACCAACCGAGAATTGCTCGCAAACTGCAAACCATTGTCGATGTGGGACTGGGCTATATTCGTCTCGGTCAACCTGCAACAACTCTTTCTGGTGGTGAGGCGCAACGTGTGAAACTAGCGTCCGAACTTCATAAACGCAGCAACGGTAAATCATTCTATATCCTTGATGAACCAACCACTGGACTCCATGCAGATGACATCGGCCGTTTACTAAAAGTATTACAAAGACTTGTAGAAGAAAACGGCGATACAGTTCTTGTTATTGAACATAATTTAGATGTTATTAAACAAGCTGACTACTTGATTGACTTAGGTCCAGAAGGTGGCGATGGCGGCGGTCAAATTATCGCAACTGGCACACCAGAAAAAATTGCTCGTTCTAAAAAATCATACACAGGCAAATACTTAAAACCAATTTTAGAACGTGACAAAGAACGCACAGAAGAACGTATTGCAACAGCTAAGAAAAAATAAATCTAAATCCCGCTTATATTTTAATAAGCGGGATTTTTTTCTTGTGCCGAAGACCAAACCACCCAAAGTCTAAACAAATAATCATCCTCTGGTTGTATGACAGAAATTATTTTTTCCTTCATAATAGAGTCATAGATAAAACAGATAGATTACTTGCACATGAAGCAAGCCTAAAATAGCTAAACCGAAAAATTAGGAGGAAATGAAAATGGAAAATGAACGTAAACGTATTCTCGAATTAGTGAAACAAGGTATCATTTCTACTGAAGAGGCCCTTACCCTACTTGAAAATATTTCTAAAAAAGAAGGTAAATCCGCAGCAAAAGAAAATATCCGTCGTTCTACAGCACCAAGAGAAGAACGTGTTGAAGAACCGGAAGAAGAACCAACTTATGATTATAGCAAAGGTTGGAACAATGAAGGAAATCCTTACACCGCTCCGAAAAGCCGTAAGAGACGCCCAGAACCAACTCCAGAAAACCATGAGCACCAAGAAGAAGGAAATGAAAATTCTTCTAAAGACCGTGAAGACTCCATGCGCAATATGGTCAATGACTTATCACAAGCTGGTGAGAAAATCGGTTCTTTCCTAAACAGCGCATTTAAACAAGTAAAAGATATGCCGTTTCCATTTCTTACATCTACTAAGATTGAACGTGATTTCATTTACCACGACACAACGCTTTCAATTTTAGAATTTGAAATTGCTAATGGTAATGTTGAATTTAAACCATCCGACTCAAATGATATTAAAGTTCACGCGATGATTAAACTTTTCAAAGAATATCCAGAAGATGAAGCACTTAAAATCTTTTTTGATAAAACAACTTTACGTGTAGATGAAGAAACATTGCGTTTTGAATCAACATCGAAACAAATCGTTACGAACTTAACTGTGTACTTGCCTCGTCGTGAGTATGATTATGTTTCTGTAAAAATGCTGAATGGTAATTTCCACATGGATGAATTATCAGGCCGCGATTTATTTGTAAAAACAACAAACGGTAATGTTAGCATTGGTACACTAAACGCTACTTTAGCTGAAATTGAATCGATTAATGGGAATGTTCGTATCCAAAATGGTGAAATCCGTGATGTAGCACTTAAAACATTTAACGGTAATGTGGCAGTAAAAGGTAATTATTACTCAACAAACTTGCAAACTAAAAATGGTAACGTTAATTATCAGCTAACTGGTAATGAAGCTACTTTCTTAAAAGCTAAAACTGGTGCCGGTAATATCGAAGTAATCGTACCAACAACTATTGGTGTAGATGGTCGCTTCCATACAAACCTTGGAAAACTATATTTAGACTTAAAAGATGCAGAAGTACTTCAATCAAAAACTGAATCAGTAAGTAAATCAATTGTATTTACTAAACTACCAACAGCAGCTGATTCTTCACTAAAAATCGAAGCAGAAGCAACTACAGGTTCCGTTAAGATTCGTGATGCAAAATAATTAATTGAAATCTAGCGCGGAGAAAGCGCGCTAGATTTTACATAGAAATAAGAAAGGAAGAGCTAACATGGATAAAAAATTAAGAAGATCAAGAGTGGACCGGAAAGTCGGCGGTGTTTTTGGCGGACTAGCCGAATTTCTAGGAATAGATGCCACACTTCTACGCCTTATCTATATTATCATCACGATTATTACGATGAAAACCGGTATTGCGATTATTGCTTACATCGTTGCCTTGTTTGTGATTCCTTCTTCTGACACAAGTAATGAGGAAGTACTTGAACGGCACCGTCGCCGCGTTGATGAAAAAAGAAGACGCCACGCTGACCGGAATGAAGCGAGACAGGAAGTGCGAGAAGCGATGAGAAATAGCCGTCATCACAACAGACAAAAACCAGTTAGACCAGAACCAATCCATCACGGAGCAAGAAGAAAAGAAGCTCGTCCTCGTCCAGTGCGAGAATTCAATTTTGACGATGCAACTTTCCGCTCTTTTACAATTAGAGTAGCTACTGGGGATGTTATTATCCGTTCTTGGGACAAAGATCAAATGAAAATTCGTGCCGTACTAGCTGTACACGAAAAAGCACGCTCCATTCGTCAATTAAGTGAAGAAAAACTCTGGGATTACTTCTTTAGCCAAACAATGCTAGACATTTCACCAGATAGTTTCACTTTTGAATCAAAAAATGAATTACTAAAAACAGATTTAGTTGTTACTATTCCAAAACGTTTATATGAACAAGTAAAAATTCAATTACTTAATGGTAATTTGAAATATGATGATACAGCTGCAGAAGATGCTATTATCAAAACACGTCACGGCGATATTCGTTCTTCAGGAGCTAGTGGTAAATTCCTCAGCACGGAATCCAAAGACGGCGAAATTTTCTTCAAACGCAGCTCAGTTGAAAATGTAGATATGTCTACTGCTAAAGGAGACATTGCTCTTCAAGGTAATTTCCATACAACAATTGCTAAGGCGGCTCAAGGGGATGTTGAATATATTCTCGAAAATGAAACTTCCTCAGCTGCAGATTTAGAAGCACCAAATGGCGATATTCGGATTCAAATCCCGCCAACGTGGAATGTTGATGGAACACTCGGAACGAAGAAAGAAAAAATTTACTTCGACTTAAAAAATGCAAAAATTTGGGATGACGCAGAAAGAACTTTTGTTTTCACTCAAAATGCAGAAGAGATAAGTATGGCAACACTTCAAGCGAAAGTAGGAAATGGAATTATCAAAGTTTCTGAACTCGAAACAAAGAACGTTTAATAAAATGAAAGGAAGGGAAAACAATGAGAAAGTTATATAAATCTTCATCACAAAAAATGTTTGCTGGTGTTTGTGGTGGGCTTGCAGAATACTTTGGTATTGAAGTAACAATCATTCGTTTAATTTGGGCTGGAGCAGTTCTATTCTTAGGTACTGGGATTTTACTGTATATTCTAGCTGCGATTATTATGCCAAAAGCAACACCTGAATCAGAATGGGAGTGAACTAAAATATGCGTTGGATTATAGGCGTAATCATTAACTCGGTGCTTTTTGTAGCATTATCTGGATTCTTTACAAGTTTCCACGTAGATGGATTCACGACGGCGCTACTAGCGAGTTTTATATTAGCAATTCTTAATATGCTAATTAGACCTATTTTACTCCTTTTAACTTTACCGATTAATATATTTACACTTGGGCTTTTCACCTTTGTGATTAATGCAATTATGCTTGAAATGACTACCTTCTTTATTGGAGATTCTTTCCAAATTGATGGTTTTGGTACAGCGTTGATTATTGCAGCAATTATGGCTTTTGCAAACATGATTATTAATTCCGTTTTATGGGGTAATAAAGAAAATTAAACATTCCAGTTACATTTTTAGGCTTCAAACGGCTTTTTAAATGTAGCTGGTTTTGCTGTGTAGAGCCATTTGGGAAGAAAGAGGTAGCTTGATTCTCTCTAAAGTGCTAAAATGATAAGGAGCTTTCTAAACAATATTTTGTAGCGAACAGTAATGGACTTTTATAATTCATTTGGAGGTACTTGCATGACAAAATCGGTTACGGTAAAGGATTTAAAGGAACGACTTAATTTAGAGCTAATTTGTTCAGAAACGGGACTTGAAAGACCAATTTTAACAAGTGATTTATCTCGGCCTGGTTTGGAACTTACTGGATTTTTCTCGTATTATCCAGAAGACCGTGTGCAGCTTTTTGGAATGACGGAAATTTCTTTTTCAGAAGGTATGGAGCCGGAAGAACGACTTAAAAGATATAAGCAAATGTGTACGAAACGGACGCCTGCTTTTGTGATTTCTCGAAATTTAGAAGTGCCGAAAGAATTAGTAGCAGCAGCGAAAGAAGCAGATATTCCAGTTCTTCGTTCGCGCTTAAAGACTACGCGTTTATCCGTTTATATTACGAACTATTTAGAAAGCAGATTGGCACCTGTTATCTCAATGCATGGTGTTTTAGTAGATATTTACGGACTTGGCGTTTTAATTACAGGTAGTAGTGGTGTTGGTAAGAGTGAAACAGCGCTCGAACTTGTAAAACGTGGACATAGACTCGTAGCAGATGATAATGTAGAAATTCGTCAAGAAGATGAAATGACGCTCATCGGTTCATCGCCAGCAATTATCGAGCATTTACTAGAGATTCGAGGCCTCGGAATTATTAATGTAATGACTTTATTTGGAGCAGGAGCTGTACGTTCCAGTAAAAAAATTACTATCGTTGTGCACCTTGAAAACTGGGACCCAGATAAGCATTATGATCGCGTTGGGTTGGACCAAGAGAAGACTAAAATCTTTGATATGGACATTCCAAAAATTACTGTTCCTGTTCGTCCAGGGCGAAATTTATCTGTTATTATAGAAGTAGCAGCAATGAATTTCCGTTTGAAAAATATGGGCTACAATGCGGCAGAACAATTTACACAAGACCTAAACAATTTAATAGGTCATAATAGTAGCATGAATGATTAAATAAATAGAGAAAAGTTCTCCGCAGCCTAAACAAACAGTACGATAATCTTGTTTGGTTGCGGAGTTGTCTTTTTTTGAAAGTAGGGGAATTATGGGTAATGGTGTTCAGCCACTTGATCCGGTGGCGATTCAAATTGGTAGTATTTCCGTAAAATGGTACGGAGTTATTATCGCTTCAGCTGTTGTAATTGCGTTACTTCTTGCGCTTAGTGAAGCAAATAAACGTAAAATGGACAAAGAAATTATTGTGGATCTACTAATATGGGCGATTCCAATTTCGATTATTAGTGCCCGCATTTATTATGTTATTTTTGAGTGGGATTTTTATAAGAATAATTTGGGCGAAATAGTGAAGATTTGGCATGGTGGAATCGCGATTTATGGTGCGTTAATTGGTGCCGTGCTAACTGCAGTCATTTTCTCGCGGATTAAGAAAATTTCGTTTTGGAAACTTGCGGATGTTGTTGCACCTAGTTTGATTATTGCTCAGGCTATTGGTCGTTGGGGTAATTTTATGAACCAAGAAGCTCATGGGGCGGAAACGACTCGAGCATTTCTTGAGGGCTTACATTTGCCAGAATTTATTATCAACCAGATGTACATAGATGGTGCTTATTATCAGCCGACATTCTTATATGAGAGTTTATGGAATGTTCTTGGTTTTATCGTGTTATTAATTATTCGTCGGACCAAGATACGTAGCGGGGAACTTTTTCTTAGTTATGTAATTTGGTACTCGTTCGGAAGATTCTTTATCGAAGGAATGCGAACAGATAGTTTAATGTGGGGCGACTTTAGAGTTTCACAGGTTTTATCTTTACTGCTAATTGTGTTATCCATTGGTTTAATTATTTATCGTCGCGTGAAAATGAATCCGCCGTATTATATGGAAGATAAATTGGGTAAAGTAGCTAAAAAGAAATAAAAAGTTGAAGCTTTTCGAGTTTGTATAAGAAAGGAAGAAATTATGACTGGGAAAATTACTACATTGTTATTTGACTTAGATGGGACACTGATAAATACGAATGAGTTGATTATTAAAACTTTCCAAGCAACATTACAAGAATTCTTACCTGACCGTGTTTTTACAAGAGAAGATATTTTACCGTTTATCGGTCCTTCGCTAATGGAAACGTTTCGGGAAATAAATCCAGCACATGCGGAAGAAATGCGTGTGTTTTACCGGGAATATAACTTGAAACATCATGATGATTTAATTTTAGAGTATGATGGAGTGTATGAAGCGATTCGAGCTTTGTATGAAGAAGATTATAAACTAGGAATTGTATCGACGAAAATGTACGATACGATTATGCGAGGTCTTAAAGTGACTGGCTTGGATAAATTTTTCCAAGTGGTGATTGGGTTAGATCAAGTATCTAATGCGAAACCAGATCCAGAAGGTATTGAGATGGCTCTTTCTCTGCTAAATGCAACGAAGGAAGAAGCCATTATGATTGGTGATAATTATCATGACATTGAAGCTGGGAAAAATGCGGAAACGTTAACTGCTGGAGTAGCATGGGCGATTAAAGGTCCAGAACATTTGGCGCAGTTCCAACCAGACTTTATGTTAGAAAAAATGAGTGACCTGCTTGCTATTGTAAGGGACGAGGAATAAATTTTGAGACGGCTGAATAGGTTTAAGGCGCCGGATGAGAAAGTCAACACGCTTTTCCAGGTTTATAAAACCATTTCTTTTTGGAAAGTCGTAAAGAATACTGTAGTAGTTGAATTTGGACGTTTTTTTCCTTGGATGGGCGGGAAACGTAATATTTACCGTGCTTGTCTTGGAATGAAAATTGGTAAGAAAACTGCTATTGCCTATAAAGTTATGCCGGATTTATTTTTTCCTGAGAAGATTACGATTGGAGAAAATTCTATTATTGGCTATCATACGACAATTTTAACTCATGAATATTTGTTGTCTGAGTATCATGTTGGAGAAGTCGTTATTGGTAAGAATGTGATGGTTGGGGCAAATGTAACCATTCTTCCTGGAATCGAAATAGGAGACGGTGCGATTGTTGCTGCTGGGGCAGTCGTTTCGAAGGATGTTCCGCCAGAAAGTTTTGCATATGGAAATCCTTTAGTAATAAAAGAAAAAGCTGCTTTTGAGTGAAATCAGAGTAGCTTTTTTTCTTGCCCAAAGAAATAAATTCTATGTTATACTCAGAAGAATAAGGATATTGTTGGAGGTGGGAAAATGGAAAAAGACAAAAAAACAACTGCAAAAATTTATCCATTTTATCCAAATGGTCAATTTTATTTTGAGCGTGGAGTAGAGGCGTTTCGTGAGCAAAGAATTAAAGAAGCGATTCGTTATCTAGTACGAGCGTCAGAACTTGAACCTGGAGAGCCAGTGATACTTTGTCAATTAGCAATTTGCTATACGGAGATCGGTCAATTTCATAAATCAAATCAATTACTAAGAGAGATAATGGAAAAACGTCTTGGTAATATGGAATACTGCTATTATTTTATAGCCAATAATTTTGCTTATATGAAAGATTATCGTAGGGCGCTTCAATATGCAAGTCGTTATTTAGAAATAGCAGCTGATGGAGACTATGCCGAAGAAGCTAAAGATTTAATTGAAGTATTACTCGAAGAAACGCCATTTGGTGAAACAATTGAAAATGGTTTTTCTAAATTAGAACAGGAATTTTATTCATATAAGAAAGAAATTAATCGTTATTTAGCGGAAGAAGATAGTGCTTCTGCATGTGATATTTTGAAAAAAGTGATTGATGAGAAACCGAACTTTTGGCCTGCCTATAATCAGCTAGCTGCACTTTATTTTGAGCAATTAAAAGAAGAGGAAGGCGTTAAGGTATTAAGTGATTTAATTGCAAGAAACCCGGGGAATTTATTGGGTTTATGTGACTTGTTTATTTATCATTTTTATAAAGGTAATCGGGAAGAAGCTGACTCACTTTACTCGGAGTTGCGGGATGTTTTGCCAGTTCTCTCGCATCATAAAGAAAAAATCGGCTTAATTCATGCGATGATGGGCGACTACGAAGAAGCTGATGATTTACTTGAACAAGTGGCGGATTTGGAAGTTACGGAGCGTAGTAAATACTATTATTATCGCGCAAAATCAGCATATTATTTAGATGAAGTTGAAGAGGCGAAAATGTTTTGGCATTCCTTTTTAGAGTGTGATTTATATGAAGATACTAGATTTCCTTGGGAGCAAGAGGCAGATTTAACCAACGATACTCGGTTAGTTTTAGAGATGCTTCAAGCGGAAAGTGATATGACGCATCTTCTTGGAGTCTATGCGATGACAGTCTCGGGAAATCGACCGGAATTTGTCCTATTTCATCCACTGCTTGATATGAGTAGTTGGTCGTATATGGAGCACTTGATGTTTACCGATTTTGATTATTTTCCAGACGGGAACGTAGAACAGAACTGCTACTTAATTATGAAAGCAATGACTATTTTACGGGAAAATGGACTTTTGTTAAATGAAGAAAATCTTCCTTTATACGAAACAATTTTTTCATTAGTCTTGATGGAAAATAGAAAAGAGCTAATTCTTGGTCGCTATAAGATTGAAACGGTTGCTAGCGCGATTGCAAAAATATTTTTACCTGAAATGAAACTCGCTTCAGTAGATGAATTTGAATGTAGCAAGTGTGCAAGAGATATTGAACAAGTTCTGAGCAGATAAATAGACCTTTTTGCTATTCCGTATTAGGATTAATTTAGACTAACTATTGTATACACATTAATGAGGAGGGCAAAAGGATGGCTAGTGAAGAAAAAATTTATGATGTGATTATTATTGGGGCGGGACCTGCTGGAATGACAGCGGCTTTATATACTTCCCGTGCAGATTTAGATACATTAATGATTGAACGTGGTGTACCAGGCGGACAAATGGTAAATACAGCAGAGGTAGAAAATTACCCTGGCTTTGACAGTATTTTAGGGCCAGATTTATCCGACAAGATGCTTAGCGGGGCGAAACAATTCGGCGCTGAGTACGCTTATGGTGATATTAAAGAAGTTATTGACGGCAAAGAATTTAAAACTGTAACAGCAGGGTCAAAAACGTATAAAGCCCGTGCGATTATTATTGCAACTGGAGCTGAACACCGTAAACTTGGCGCAGCTGGTGAAGAAGAGCTTAGCGGACGCGGCGTTTCTTACTGTGCAGTTTGTGATGGAGCATTCTTTAAAAATCGCGAATTAGTCGTTGTTGGTGGCGGTGACTCGGCAGTTGAAGAAGGAACTTATTTGACTCGTTATGCAGATAAAGTAACAATTGTACACCGTCGTGATAAATTACGTGCACAACAAATTCTACAAGATCGTGCTTTTAAAGATGAAAAAGTTGATTTTATTTGGAATAACACGGTAGAAGAAATTATTGGCGATGGCAAAAAAGTTACTAGCGTCAAACTAGTTTCTACTGTTGACGGTTCTGAATCAATTATGCCAGTAGATGGGGTCTTCATCTATGTTGGGCTTGTACCACTTACGAAAGCATTTTTAAGTCTAGGTATTACTGATGAAGAAGGATATATTGTGACAGACGAAGAAATGCGTACAAATCTTCCTGGTATTTTTGCAGCGGGGGATGTACGTGCGAAAAGCTTACGCCAAATCGTAACAGCTACAGGTGATGGTGGACTTGCTGGACAAAATGCGCAAAAATATGTAGAAGAATTAAAAGAAGCTTTGGAAGCAGAAGCAGCTAAATAATAAAAAAACAAAAATGGATCTAAAGATTATTTATCTTAGGTCCATTTTTTTGCGTGACTACCTTGACCTGAGTAGTGTAAAATGAAATACAAAGACTAGTTAGGAGAGATAAATGATGAGCGTTGTCGTACTTGGCGGAGCGGGTTATATTGGCTCTCACGCAGTAGATGAACTGATTAATCGTGGCTATGAGGTAGTTGTGGTAGATAATCTAGGAACAGGCCATCAAGAATCTATTCACAAAAAAGCAAAATTTTATGAAGGTGATATCCGGGATAAAGCTTTTTTAAGTACTGTTTTTGAAAAAGAATCTATTGACAGTGTGATTCATTTCGCCGCGAGTTCGCTTGTTGGTGAATCAATGGAAGTTCCTTTAGAATATTTGAATAATAATGTATACGGTACGCAAGTTCTTTTAGAAGTTATGGAACAATTTGGTGTTAAACATATTGTATTTTCTTCTAGTGCTGCGACATACGGGGAACCAGAGCGAGTTCCAATCACAGAAGATATGCCGACAAGTCCAGAAAGCACTTACGGTGAGACAAAGCTAATTATGGAAAAAATGATGAAATGGTGCGATAAAGCTTACGGAATGAAGTTTGTCGCGTTACGTTATTTTAATGTCGCTGGTGCAAAAGCGGATGGATCAATTGGTGAGGATCATAAACCAGAAACTCACTTAGTACCGATTATTTTACAAGTTGCTCTTGGTCAACGAGAAAAATTAGCAATTTATGGTGATGATTATAATACACCTGATGGTACATGTATTCGTGATTATGTCCAAGTAGAAGATTTAATTGATGCGCATATCCGCGCGCTTGAATATTTGAAAAAAGGTGGAGAAAGTAATATTTTCAACCTCGGCAGCAGCAATGGCTTTTCAGTGAAAGAAATGCTTGAAGCAGCTCGAATTGTAACTGGTAAAGAAATTCCAGCTGAAGTGGTGCCGCGCCGGGCTGGTGACCCAGGGACGCTTGTTGCTTCTAGCGATAAAGCGCGTGAAATCCTTGGCTGGCAACCAACGTATACGGATGTAAAAGATATTATTGCTACTGCTTGGAACTGGCACGTGTCACATCCAAATGGCTATTAATAACTACGAAAGAATGTGGTTTATATCAAAGTATTAAAAGAACATTTTGGACGGTTGGAAGAAAATGATGTATGGCAATGGACGTTAATAAATGACCATGGGATGAAAATGAGCGTTTTAAATTATGGCGCGATTGTTACTTCCATTGAAACGAAAGATAAATTTGGTGAATTTGCTAATATTAGTCTAGGATTTTCGAATTTAGAGGATTATTTAGCATATTCGCCGTACTTTGGTGCAACGCTTGGTCCGGTGGCTGGGCGTATCACTAAAGGTCAATTTTCTTTGGACGGTAAAAAGTTTCAATTAACGCAAAATGAAGGCGCTAACCATCGTCATGGAGGGAAGCTTAATTTTAGTAAAAAGCTTTGGGATGTTTCAGTCGAAGAGAAATTAGATGAAGTGATTATGACGTTTACATATCACATGGCAGACGGCGAAAATGGCTATCCCGGAAATATTGATGCTACAATGACTTATACACTGAATAATAAGAACGAATGGCTAATTCACTATGAAGCAAAAACGGACAAACCAACTATTTATAATCCAAGCAATCATATTTATTTTAATTTAACAGGCGAGGCTGGTACGGATGTGTTAGCGCACCAACTTTGGGTAAGTAGTGAGGCGTTTCTACCAATAAATAATGAATCTTTGCCAACTGGAGCCATCGCGCCGACAGAAAATACTATTTTTGACTTGCGAGCGGGTCGTGAAATTGCTGAGATTACTAGGAGTCAAGACCAACAAATAAAACTAGTTGGTGGTGGACTGGATCATGCCTTTATTCTAAAACATGAAAACGGGCGACCTGATGCGGTGTTGTTTGATACGCAGTCGGGGCGGCGAGTAGAAATGGAAACAGAAGCTGACTCCGTGTTAATTTATACAGCTAATAGTCTAACTGGTAACTTTTCTATTCAAAACAAACCAGTACCGAAATATGCGGGTATCACGATGGAAACACAAGGATTGGTGGATGCGATTAATCATGAAGGGTTCGGTAATATCGTATTAAGACCAGACCAACCATTTAAATCGAAAACAGCTTTTCGTTTTGCGGTTGAAAGCTAAGAATGATAAAAATGAAAGTAGCATAATGTGAAGGAGTGTCGGGAATGAACTGGCAAGAGGAATACCAAAAATGGATTACAAATAAAGAATTAGATGAGTCGCTAAAAAAACAATTAGTAGATATAGAAAAGAATGAAAAAGAATTAGAAGATAGTTTTTATCGTAATATGGAATTTGGTACGGCGGGGATGCGTGGTGTTCTAGGAGCTGGAACAAATCGGATGAATATCTATACTATTCGAAAAGCGTCACTTGGTTTAGCGCAATTTGTAGCTGAAAACGGTGAAGAGGCTAAGAAACGCGGAATTGTTATTGCTTACGATCCTCGTCATATGTCGCGTGAATTTGCCTTTGAGTCAGCGGCGGTTTTAGGGCACCATGGTGTTAAAAGTTATGTGTTTGATGCGCTTAGACCAACACCAGAACTTTCTTTTGCAGTGAGATTTTTAAATGCGTTTGGTGGGATAGTAATTACGGCAAGTCATAATCCGCCAGAATATAATGGCTATAAAATTTACGGAGAAGACGGTGGGCAAATGCCGCCAACCGGTGCAAGTGCTGTAATAGATTACATAAGTGCAGTGGAAGATATTTTTTCTGTAGAAGAAGCAGATCAAGACGAATTAATTGAAAAAGGTTTACTTGAAATAATTAGCGAAAAAGTGGACCGTCCTTATTTGGAAAAATTAAAAGAAGTAATTGTTAATAATGAGTTGGTGCAAGAACGTGGTAAAGATTTGAAAATTGTTTTCACGCCACTACATGGTACAGGTGGGATTTTAGGCGTTCCTGCGCTTGAAAGTGTCGGCTTCACGAATATCGTTAAAGTAGAGGAACAATTTGTGAACGATCCTGATTTTGGTACTGTAAAATCACCTAATCCAGAAAATAAAGAAGCATTTTCGCTCGCAATTGAATATGGCAAAAAACATGATGGCGATATATTAGTAGGAACTGATCCGGATGCTGACCGTTTAGGAGTTGCAGTACGGAATAATGACGGGGAATATGAGATTTTATCCGGTAATCAAATTGGTGCGATAATTTTACATTACTTGTTAAAACAAAAGAAAGCGCAAAATGAACTACCAGAAAATGCGGCTGTTTTAAAATCAATTGTCACAAGTAATCTTGGGACGGAAATCGCGAAACACTTTGGTGCACAGATGATTGAAGTTTTAACAGGGTTCAAGTTTATCGCGGAACAAATCAAGCATTTTGAGGAAACAGGGAAGCATACATTTGAATTTGGCTATGAAGAAAGTAATGGTTATATGGTTAAGTCGTTTACTCGTGATAAAGATGCTATTCAGGCAGTTCTCGCGATTTCTGAAGTGGCGCTTGTAAGCAAAACGGAAGGGCGGACTTTGCTAGAAGAGTTAGAACAAATTTATGCTGAATTTGGTTATTATAAAGAAGATTTAGTTTCGCTCACTTTAAGTGGAAAAGATGGATCAGAGCGCATTAAAGAAATTACAAGTGGCTTTAGAGAGCAACTTCCTACAAGCATGGGCGGTTTCCGAATTGAGCGCGCGGAAGATTATTTAAGAAGCGAAACTACTTGGATTGAAACAGGTAAAACTGAAGAGATTCAATTACCGACCGCAGATGTAATTAAATGTTATTTTGAAGATGGTTCATGGTTCTGCTTGCGTCCATCAGGCACCGAACCGAAAATCAAATTCTATTTTAGCATTCGCGGTGAAAATGAAGCAGAAAGCACGCAAAAACTTGAAAAAGTAAAAGCTGATTTGATGCAATATATCGAAGCTTAAAAAAGAAAAATCCCGGAAACTCTATTTAGAGACTTTTCCGGGATTTTCTAGTGGGAAGTGTGCTAAAATGAAAGGTAGATATTATTTGTGCGAAAGGATGAGGCGTATATGGCTTCTAAACAATTAAAATTAGTAATTATTACTGGGATGTCTGGGGCAGGGAAAACAGTTGCAATGCAGTCTTTAGAAGATCTCGGTTATTTTTGTGTAGATAATTTACCGCCAAGTTTACTTCCAAAATTCTGGGAGTTAATGAAAGAAAGCGATAAGATGGATAAAATCGCGCTCGTAATGGATCTTCGTGGTCGTGAGTTTTTCGACTCCATTGAGCCAGCGCTAGATGAACTAGATAATACCAATTTTATAACAACGAAAATCCTCTTTTTAGAGGCTGATGATAAGGTGCTTGTTTCGCGTTATAAAGAAACTCGCCGCCACCATCCACTGGAGCCTAATGGTTCTGTGCTTGACGGAATTAATGCTGAGCGTGAACTGCTTAGTGATTTAAAAGGGCGCTCGCAGTTAGTAATTAACACTTCCAATATGGCGCCGCGTGAACTTAGAGAACGAATTAACAATGAATTTCAAACAGAAGACAAGGATGTTTTCAATGTTCAATTAATGTCGTTTGGTTTTAAATATGGTATTCCAATTGATGCAGATTTAGTATTTGATGTTCGTTTCCTACCAAATCCGCATTATATTGATAAGATGCGCCCACTGACAGGGCTTGATGAAGATGTTTATGAGTACGTGATGAAATGGCCGGAAACAATGGCCTTTTTAGATAAATTAGTTGATTTATTAATGTTTACTCTTCCTTTTTACAAACGAGAAGGAAAAACACAGCTTGTGATTGCAATTGGATGTACGGGAGGACAGCATCGTTCTGTTGCTCTAACAGAATATGTTGGTAAAGCAATCCAGCAAAAATATGAAACAACGATTTCACACCGAGATATGAAACGTAGAAAGGAACGCTAATATGAGCAAAGAAACGAAGCCGAAAGTAGTCGTTATAGGCGGCGGAACAGGTCTCCCAGTCGTTTTAAAAGGGCTTAAGAAAAAAAAGATTCATTTAACAGCGATTGTTACAGTTGCTGATGATGGCGGTAGTTCTGGTAAAATTCGCGAACAAATGGACGTTCTTCCTCCTGGAGATATTCGTAACGTCATGCTTGCTTTATCTAATGTTGATCCGCGTGTGGTAGACTTGTTCCAATATCGTTTTGCTGTAGATGGGGATTTATCAGGTCATGTGATTGGCAACTTGATTTTGACGGCATTATCGCAACTTAATGATAGTTACGTTGATGCAATAAATGTTCTTGCTACCGTACTAAAAATTCGTGGTAAAGTCATTCCAGCAACCGACCAACCACTTATTTTAAATGCAGAAATGGAAGATGGATCAATTGTCCACGGCGAGTCGCTTATTCCACTTCAAGGCAAACATATTAACCGAGTATTTATAGAACCAGAAAATGTGAAACCATATCCAACAGCAGTAGAAGCAGTCAAAGAAGCAGATTTGATTGTTATTGGTCCTGGAAGCTTATATACAAGTATTTTACCTAATTTATTATTAGAAGAATTAGCTGATGAAATTACAGCAAGTAAAGCCCAGAAAGTATACATTACGAACATTTTAACGCAAATTGGGGAAACGGACTTTTTCTCAGATGCGGATCATATTAAAGTCATCCACGAACATGTTGGTAAATCTTTTATCGATAAAACATTAATTAACACTACAACTGTTCCAAAAGAATTACTATTTCCTGAAGATGTGGCGCAAGTGGAGCATAATGCGGAAGAAATGGAAAAACTTGGAGTAGAAGCTATTTATCAAGATTTTCTTTCTACAGAAGATGGCCTTGTGCGCCATGCAGCTGATAAGGTGGCGGATGCGCTTTTAGCAATGTTGCCTAATAAAAATAATGAAAAGGAGTGAGTAAGCCATGTCATTTGCATCGGAAACGAAGAAAGAATTAACCCATATGGACGTAAGTGATAGCGATGCAAAAGTGGAACTCGCAGCTTTTATTCGAATGAATGGCGCAATCTCGTTTTCGAATCAATTAGTTATAATGGATGTCCAAACAGAGAATGCAGCTATAGCTAGACGAATGTACCAATTACTAAAAGATTTGTATGAAGTGCCAATTGAACTTCTAGTACGCCGTAAAATGAAACTTAAAAAAAATAATGTCTATATTGTGCGATTAAAGTCTGGCACGCGAGGGATTTTAGAAGATTTACGAATTCTTGAACCTCCAATGACGTTTACGAAGTCGATTGATAGGGGATTTGTTAAGAAGAGGAGCGCCAAACGTGCTTATTTACGTGGAGCCTTTTTGGCAAGTGGATCAGTTAATAACCCGGAAACTTCATCGTATCATCTAGAAATTTTTTCTGTTTATGAGGAGCATAATGAGGCGATTTGCGCTTTAATGAATCAATTCGACCTCAATGCGCGAACCCTTGAACGGAAAAACGGTTTTATTACCTATTTGAAAGAAGCGGAAAAAATCACGGAATTCTTAAGTATTATTGGTGCAACTAGTGCGCTTCTTCATTTTGAAGATGTTCGGATTATGCGCGATATGCGGAATTCAGTGAATAGG
The DNA here is from genome assembly GCF_058683955.1 of Listeria sp. MAN/IMW/UF464. Lineage (NCBI taxonomy): Bacteria > Bacillati > Bacillota > Bacilli > Caryophanales > Listeriaceae > Listeria > Listeria sp. MAN/IMW/UF464. The sequence continues at coordinate 101,333 of NZ_JBZWZP010000004.1, read as the reverse complement.
TTAGTTAACTGTGAAACAGCGAATCTCAATAAAACTATTAACGCTGCTGTTAGGCAAATTGATAATATTAAGTATATCCAGTCAACAGTTGGACTTGAAGCTTTACCAGAACGACTGCGTGAAATTGCCGCGCTTCGGATTGCAAATGAAGATGTTACTTTAAAAGAGTTGGGTGAAATGCTAACAACTGGTCAAGTAAGTAAATCAGGCATTAACCATCGTCTTCGCAAACTGGATCAAATTGCAGAACGACTCAGAAGCGGTGAAACTCCAGCGCAAGTAGGGTTAAAAGTTAGCAATAGTTAATTAAAAGAAAAGGATGCGAATTAGAATGTCAAAATTATTTTCAGAATATAAATTAAAAGATGTAACGCTAAAAAACAGAATTGTTATGTCGCCAATGTGTATGTATTCAGTAGAAAATAAAGACGGGATCGCAACAGACTTTCATTTTGCGCATTACGTTTCAAGAGCAGCTGGCGGTACCGGCCTTGTAATATTAGAAGCTACTGCGGTTCAAGAAGTAGGCAGAATTTCTGAATTTGATTTAGGCTTATGGAATGACGAGCAAGTACCAGCTTTAAAACGTCTAGTAGATGGACTTCATTATCACGGGGCAAAAGCAGGTATTCAATTAGCACACGCTGGTCGAAAAGCTGTTTTACCAGGCGAAATTGTAGCTCCTTCTGCAATTCCTTTTGACGAAAAATCTGCTAAACCGGTAGAACTTACGAAAGAAGCAATTAAAGAAGTTGTCGCTGATTTTAAACGGGCGGCTTACCGGGCTAAGGAAGCTGGCTTTGATGTAATCGAGATTCACGCAGCGCACGGTTATTTAATTCATCAGTTCCTTTCCCCAATTTCAAACCGTCGCGAAGATAATTACGGCGGACCTGCTGGCAATCGTTATAAAATTTTAAGCGATATTATTAAGGCAATAAAAGAAGTATGGGATGGACCGATTATTGTTCGAGTTTCCGCTACTGATTATGCACATGGCGGTTTGCAATTAGAAGACCATATTCCTTTTGCCAAATGGATGAAAGCAGATGGCGTGGAATTAATTGATGTAAGTACAGGTGGTTTAGTCAACGTAGCACCACCAGTTTTCCCGGGTTATCAAGTACCGTTCGCTGATGAAATTCGTCGCGGGGCTGGTATTGCAACAGGTGCACTTGGGCTTATTACACGAGGCGAGCAAGCGGAAGAAATTTTATGCAACGAACGAGCAGATTTAATTATCGTCGGTCGTGAATTATTACGAAATCCTTATTTTGCTAAAGAGGCTGCTGAAACGTTAGGTGAAACAATCGAAGCACCGAAACAATATTCACGAGCTTGGAAATAATTAATAAAGCTTGAAGACCACAACTTGTCGTCTTCAAGCTTTTTTATTTAAACTGATTGGATGTAAATGTAATTTCAAGTAATACAACACTAAAAAAATTTTTACATTTTAAATAAAGTTATACATATGTGGTATATTTTTCAGTGTGTTTGTGGTAGTATGAATAATAGTTTTCTAGTTAGTTTAAAAATACACAAATAAATTAACTGAAAATTGGAATATAAGTAGGAGGGATTTTTATGACGAAAGTTAATTCTTTTTTCAGAAAAAAGAGTTTTCATAACCCAGCGACAGATAAACATCATTTAAACAAAACTTTAGGCGCATTTGATTTAACAATGCTTGGAGTTGGAGCGGTTGTTGGGGGTGGGATATTCATTCTTCCAGGACAGGTAGCTTCTGTCATAGCGGGACCAGGAATTATTATTTCATTTATTATTGCAGGCATTGCTTGTTGTTTGGCGGCTCTTTGTTATTCGGAATTCGCTTCAAAACTGCCAGTCGCGGGTAGCGCTTATACATACAGCTATCACGTATTTGGAGAAGGAGTAGCGTGGATTCTTGGCTGGTCACTTATTTTGGAATATGGGCTTGCGGTAGCAGCGATTGCAAGTGGTTGGTCATCTTATATGAAGAGCTTGCTAGCGGGTTTTGATTTACACATTCCAACAGCTATATCTTCCGCTTATAACCCAAGCGCAGGTACTTACTTTGATTTACTCGCTTTTGTAGTAGTTATGGTTATTGGAATTTTACTTAGTTTTGGTATTCGCGAATCTACGAGAGTAAATAATATAATGGTGTTAGTAAAAATTGCAGTTGTTATTTTATTTATTATCGTAGGTGCATTCTATGTGAAGCCAGATAATTGGACGCCGTTTTTACCATTTGGAGTGCAAGGTGTGATTACGGGAGCTTCTACCGTTTTCTTTGCTTACATTGGTTTTGATGCCGTATCTAGTGCGGCGGAAGAAGTGAAAAATCCGCAAAAAAATATGCCAATCGGGATTATCGCTTCCTTGGCAGTGTGTACGTTGCTTTATATTTTATTATCAGCAGTTCTAACCGGCGTTGTTCCGTACACTGATTTAGTTGGAGTTAGTGCACCAGTTGCTTTTGCGCTTCAAGCGATTAATCAAAACTGGATTGCAGGCTTGCTTTCAGTTGGAGCAATTGTTGGAATGACAACAGTAGTGCTTGTTATGTCTTACGGTGGAACTAGATTATTGTTTGCAATGGGACGTGACGGACTACTACCAAAATCTTTTTCAAAAATCAGCAAGAACGATACGCCAGTTAGAAATACGATGATTTTTGCGACAGTAATGGGCTTGATTGCCTCAACAGTACCAATGGAAGATTTGGCACAATTAATTAATATCGGCACGTTATTTGCTTTTGCGATGGTTTCAGTCGGAATTTTCTTCTTACGTCGCAACCCTGAGCTTAATCAAAAAGGCTTTAAGACACCGTTTTATCCAGTGGTACCAGCACTTTCGTTTTTACTTTGTGTATACTTAATGCTTAATTTATCTAAAACAACTTGGATTGCGTTTGGTGTTTGGTTTGTACTTGGAATTATTGTTTATACATTCTATGGAAGAAAACATTCTGCTTTACGTTTAAAATAAGGCAACAAAAAAAGTGGGCTTGTAATTTCAAGCCCACTTTTTTTATTTAATCAGCCTTTTAAGCCAGATTTGTTAACGATGATGTCATCAATTAAACCGTAATCTTTTGCTTCTTGAGCAGTCATGAAATTATCACGATCGGTATCGCGAGCGATTACTTCATAAGGTTGCCCAGTTTTTTCAGCCATAATCGTATTCATACGTTCTTTGATTTTTAGAATATGACGAGCAGCAATTTCAATTTCAGTTGCTTGACCTTGAGCTCCGCCTAGTGGTTGGTGAATCATGATTTCTGCATTTGGTAAAGCGAAACGTTTACCATTTGCACCGGCTGTTAGTAAGAATGAGCCCATTGAAGCAGCCATCCCCATACCGATAGTTTGCACGTCAGCTTTAACGAAATTCATTGTGTCGTAAATTGCCATCCCAGCTGAAATACTACCTCCTGGAGAGTTGATATATAAGAAAATATCTTTTTCAGGATCTTGTGCATCTAAGAATAATAATTGGGAAACAATTGAGTTAGCAACATTATCATCAATTGCAGAGCCTAACATAATAATTCTGTCTTTTAATAAACGAGAATAAATGTCGTATGCGCGTTCACCGCGGCTAGTTTGTTCAATTACTGTTGGAATTAAGTTCATATCAAGATTCCTCCTGTTAAATTGTATATTTTAATTTAGCTTTGTTTATATCATACACGAATGGTCAAATTAGGTCAAATGATAAAGTTTGGAGCAAACTATTTTTAAAAAAATTAACAAAAAGGTATAATGAACTATACTGAAAGGAAGGTGCACCATGAATAAATTTTCAAAAATTGGAATGTTTTTTGTTGTTGCAATATTATCTGTCGTGCTTTTCGAAACAAATGCCTCTGCTCACGGATACATATCTAAACCAGCGAGTCGGGTATATTTAGCTAATCAAGGGATTAATACGGGAGTTGGGGCAGCACAGTACGAGCCACAAAGCGTAGAAGCACCAAAAGGTTTTCCAGCAAGTGGCCCTGTTGATGGCAAAATTGCAGGCGGAGGAAAATACTCACTGTTAGATGCTCAAACACAAGATCGATGGGCAAAAGTAGATGTAGAATCAGGCCCATTAACTGTAGAATGGACTTTAACAGCGCCACATAGAACAAGTAGTTGGGATTATTTTATTACCAAAAAAGGTTGGGATCCAAATAAACCTTTAACACGAGCAGACTTTGAACCGTTAGCCACAATTACAGCTGATGGTAGCGTACCAGATAGATTATCAAAACAAGAAATAACTATTCCAAATGATCGTTCTGGTTATTATGTTATCTTAGGTGTTTGGTCAATTGCGGACACTGGAAATGCATTTTACCAAGTTATCGACGCAAACATCATTAATTCTGATATTGAACCAGTTTTAGACAATGAAGCACCTACTGAACCGACTAATTTAACAGGAACAACCACTGCTAAAAAAGTAAGTTTAACATGGACTGCTTCTAAGGATAACGTAGGAATTAAAGGATATGAAATTTTACGTGATGGAAAAGTAATCGGGGAAAGTCAAGTTGCCGCATACGAAGATACAACTGTAAAAGACAATACAACCTATACGTATACAGTGCGCGCAAAAGATTTTTCTGGTAATACATCTTCACTTAGTAATAGCGCTAAATTAACAACGAAAGAAGCACCAGCTGTTGATAACGAAGCTCCAACAGCACCAAAAGGTTTAATGTCACATGCACAAACAGACACTACTATTGCACTTTGTTGGCAAGCCTCAACGGACAATGTTGAAGTGAAAAATTATGAACTATATCGAAATAATACGAAAATCGCAACAACGACTTCCACGATGTTTGAAGATACAAAGCTAGCAAGTGATACAAGTTATAGCTACAAAGTATATGCAGTTGATACATCAGGTAATCGTTCACTAGTAAGTAACGAAATCACAGCCAAAACTAAACCACTAGACCCAATGAATACTTGGAAAGCTGATCGAATTTATAATGCAGGCGACCAAATTTATTATAATGGGATAGCTTACACAGCGAAATGGTGGACTAAAGGTAACGCACCAGATACGAGCGATGTATGGAAATCAAACAGCACCGAATTGCCAGTTTGGAACACCCAAAAAGCCTATAATGGCGGAGAAAAAGTTTCATACAATGGTAAAATCTACCAAGCAAAATGGTGGGTACGAGGTGAAAAACCAGATAGTTCATCTATTTGGATAGTGGTAAATTAACTATTGAAGCCAGCAAATCTCAGGATGCGCTGGCTTCTTCATTCAAAATAAAGCTTGTAAAAACATACGAATTTCGCTATAATTATTATTCGTACGGTAAACATTTTCTTTGTACATAAAGCCCTCGTGGTGCAACGGATAGCACGTAAGATTCCGGTTCTTAAAATGGGGGTTCGATTCCCTCCGAGGGCATAAAAAAACATCTCACAATTGGCGAAAGCTCATTTGTAAGATGTTTTTATTTTTTATTTAAAAATCGTATTTTTTACTTTCCAATCTTCTAACTTAATAAAAACCCAGAAACCATAAATTCCGATAGTAATAATAGTTAGAAGTAACCATTTAATCCAATGTCCAAAAAGTCCAAAGGCTGATCCTTGGAATTTCAAACGTTTGCCTTCGATAACAGTATGATTAATTTTCCAACCATAAACCATGCATAAAGCCCATGGATAGCAAATCCCAATGGTACAAATCGTCACCAAAGTGCCAAGTATTGTCCAACCAATATATTGCAGTAAACCTCCATCGAAAAATGATGTTCTCCCGTTTCGTGTTTCAATGACGTGCTGTTCTTCCATTCTCTTACCAACTTCCTTTTTAATATTTATATAATCGCAATAACGTTTATACTAACTTTTTAAATGCCAAGATTGATATTACCATGTTTAGTAGAAGAGATAAATACCTTATTTAACTTTCTGCTAAAATTAGTCTACTTCAACCCAGCATTTTCTGGTAAAATATAAATCAGCAAGGGAGGCGCTTATTTTGGCTGCTAGTTTGAAAGAACGGTTAGAAAAAGAAGTAAGAACATATAGCGAAGATAATCATTTGAACGTTCAAACAATTGATTTTTTATATGCAGGACCTCATATGCGAGGACGCCACTCGCTTATTTTAGCCTTTACGGAAGCTGGGATTTTTACATTTGTTTTCAAATTAAGTGACGCAGAAATGCACTTTTTAGATGCAAAAACGATTCAACAAATTGCGCTAGTTAAAAAGAAATTGGTGTACCGTTTATTTATCCGTGCGGTAACAGAGGACGGCGAACTAGAAGAAGGAAAATATCTTGTAAGTAAACGAGTTCTAGGACGGAAATGGCACAAAGAAACTTTACAAAAATTAATTGATAAAAATATACAACTACTTACTACAAACAAATGAGAAAGGTGGGGTAATGATGGAAAAGAAACGAACTCGGGCAGAAGAACTAGGAATAACAAGAAGAAAAATTCTCGACACAGCGCGGGATTTATTCATGGAAAAAGGTTACCGGGCAGTGTCAACAAGAGAAATTGCTAAAATCGCCAAAATTACCCAACCAGCACTTTATCATCATTTTGAAGATAAAGAATCACTTTATATTGAAGTAGTTCGTGAACTGACGCAGAATATTCAGGTGGAAATGCATCCGATTTTACAATTGAATAAGCCGAAAGAAGAACAGTTACATGATATGTTGATTATGTTAATTGAAGAACATCCGACTAATATTTTACTAATGATTCACGATATTCTTAATGAAATGAAGCCGGAAAATCAGTTTTTACTATATAAGTTATGGCAACAAACATATTTAATGCCGTTTCAACAATTTTTTGAGCGCTTAGAAAATGCAGGAGAGTTGCGCGCAGGTGTCAGTGCTGAAACGGCCGCACGATACTGCTTGTCAACTATTAGCCCACTGTTTTCTGGTAAAGGTAGTTTCGCGCAAAAACAAACGACTACAGAACAAATCGATGAATTAATCAATTTAATGATGTTTGGTATTTGTAAAAAAGAGGTATAATTTAGCGTGCTTCTTTTTTTGGCGTTTCACTTATCATTTGATAAACGAAAAAATAAGCAAACTAAAGGGGGATTTATAATGAAAGATGGATTTTTAAGTAAAATAGCCAGTTTTGTAGGTGGCAAGAAAGGTCGATTTATAACACTAGGTATATGGATTATCGCTATTATAATTTTACAGTTTTTCTTTCCAAAAGCTGCTGATTACAAAGACGATGCAGCGAAAGATTTACCTAGTTCAGAGCCTTCAGTAGTTGCTCAAAAACTAATTGATGATAAATTTGCTGGGACAGACGGGACGCCAGCACTTGTTACTTGGTATCGTTCAACTGGCTTAACAACAGCAGATTTAACTAATATTCAAAAATACAGCAAAGAATTAACTAAAAACCCAGTTGACTTCCAAAAAATGGCAGTTCCATATGATAAAATGCCACCAGTTGCGTTAAAACAACAAGTTTCTAAAGATGGGACCACTTTTATTCAAACCGTTATTATGAAAGATAGTGCGACGTCAGATCAACTAGCTGAGAGCTTTAAACAACTCGAAACAACTGCTAAAGAAACGATTGGCGAAGATCCTTTTGCGAAGAAAGTGTCAGCTGATGACACACTAGTTGCTCGGACAACTGGGCCAGCTGGTATCAGTGTGGATGCGAGCGGATTATTTAAAGACGCAGATGTTTCACTGTTAATTGGTACGGTTCTTCTTGTTCTAGTCTTTTTATTAGTTATTTATCGTTCGCCAATTTTGGCATTAATTCCTTTGATTGCAGTAGGGTTTGCTTATTTAGTAATTACGCCGATTCTTGGATTACTCGCAAAAGAAGGGATTATCACATACGGTTCACAAGGACTCTCGATAATGACCGTATTACTATTTGGTGCCGGAACAGATTACTGTTTATTCTTGATTGCTAGATTCCGAAGCCATTTACACACAGAAAAAAATCGTTTCCAAGCATTTAAAGAAGCTTTTAGTGGGACAGCGGGGGCAATTGCGCTTAGTGGCTTGACTGTTATGGCGGCGTTACTTCTACTTTTAGCTGCCGAATACGGTTCGTTCCATAACTTTGCCGTACCTTTTAGTTTGGCGATTTTCATTATGATGATTTCTTCGTTAACACTTGTACCAGCGCTACTTGGCTTATTTGGTCGTGTTTCATTCTGGCCATTTATCCCAAGAACAATAGAAATGGAAGAAGCCCGTGCAAAGAAAAAAGGGAAAACACCGAAACACCACAAAGAAAACCGTTTTTGGCATAAAATTGGTGAAATGTCTGCAAAACATCCTGTGCGTATTTTGATTATTACTTTAATCATCCTAATTGGCTGTGGAATTTTCACGACTCAAGTCAAATATACGTATGATACACTTTCGACATTCCCAGAAGACATGCCATCTCGAGAAGGTTTCACACTAATTAGTGATCATTTTGGTGCGGGTATGCTCGCACCAATGGAAGTGGTTGTTAATTCCAAAGAATCAATGAAAAGTTCGCTTGAAAATGTGGATGGAGTAGCTTCGGTTACTGGGCCAGAACGAAGCAAGGGATACCAAAAATACACACTTATTTTGAAAGACAATCCTTATAGCAATGAAGCAATGGATGTCGTACCAAAAGTTCGCGCCGCTGCTGATAAAGGCAATGATGTTTATATAGCCGGCCAAACAGCAACACAATATGATGACCGGGCAGTGACACAGCATGATGAAAAAGTGATTATCCCACTCGTGATTACCTTAATTGCCATTTTACTACTTTGTTATTTACGTTCGATTACAGCAATGCTTTACTTAGTGGCAACAGTTCTACTTTCATTCGTTGGAGCACTCGGACTTGGTTGGGTCATTATCCATTATGCAATGGGAGTAGAGGCTATTTCTGGCTTGATTCCACTATATGCCTTTGTCTTTATTGTGGCACTCGGAGAAGATTACAATATCTTTATGATTTCTAGTATTTGGAAAAACAGCAAGACAATGCCGCTTCGAAAAGCCATTACAGAAGGTGTTGGTCAAACTGGTGGAGTTATCACTTCCGCAGGTTTAATATTAGCAGGAACGTTTTGTGTTTTAACCACGCTGCCAATCCAGCTATTAGTACAATTCGGTTTAATTACTGCGATTGGTGTATTACTAGACACATTTATCGTTCGTCCATTCCTTGTTCCATCAATTACCGTACTCCTTGGAAAATGGGCATTTTGGCCAGGTAAACAACATAAAATGACAAAATAATAATGTCCTAAATAAACTTCTTGTCTATTCCTCTGAAAGGTATATAATAGATGTATCTAAAAGGAGGAACGACAGAAAATGAGAGTAATTGATACCCACTGTGATGCGCTTTATAAGTTACAGGCTGGAAAAGGAAAATACACTTTCCAAGATGCAGAAGAACTTGATGTGAATTTTGAACGGCTTATAGAAGCTAAAATGTTATTACAAGGATTCGCCATTTTTCTTGACGAAGAGGTTCCTGTTGAACATAAATGGAAGAAAGCAGTTGAGCAAGTTAATATTTTTAAACAACACGTTCTTCATAAAGGCGGAATGATTCAGCATGTGAAGAAATGGTGCGAATTAGAAAATCTGCCGGAAGATAAAATCGGTGCAATGTTAACATTAGAAGGCATTGAACCAATCGGACGTGACATAGATAAACTAACACAATTGCTTGATGGTGGAGTATTATCTGTCGGTTTAACTTGGAATAATGCTAACTTGGCAGCGGATGGTATTATGGAAGAACGCGGCGCAGGCTTAACTCATTTTGGCAAAGAAATCATCCAGCTTTTAAATAAAAGAAAAGTATTCACAGATGTTTCGCATTTGAGCGTGAAAGCTTTTTGGGAAACTTTAGATGAAGCTGAATTTGTTATTGCCAGCCACTCCAGCGCTAAAGCAATCTGTTCTCACCCAAGAAACTTAGATGATGATCAAATTAAAGCGATGATAGAGCATGATGCAATGATTGATGTTATTTTCCACCCGCTATTTACTACGAACTCCGGTGTGGCTGATATGGAAGATGTTATTCGCCATATTGATCATATTTGTGAACTTGGTGGATTGAAAAATATTGGTTTTGGCTCGGATTTTGATGGTATCCCAAATCATGTCAAAGGACTGGAACATGTCGGTAAGTACCAAAGCTTCCTCCAAACATTAGAGAAACACTATACGAAAGAAGAAGTAGAAGGATTTGCATCTCGCAATTTCTTAAACCATTTACCAAAATAAAAAAAGTCCAAGCACTCTAACTCGTGCTTGGACTTTTTTCAAATATAATGTGCTGTATTTTGAAAAATGGCATGTTATAATGAAGACTAGAAATGGAATATAATCCAGTTTGGTAGTAGTATCAGACTGATTTTTAATGGAGGTTTTAATGTGCGTTTAGAATCTAATTTCGTCCAAAAGCAACAACAAAAACAATCGCTGAAATTAAATATGACGCAACAATTGTCACAGTCTATTGCTATGCTTCAATTTGCGACAGCTGATTTAGTGGCATTTTTAGAAGATAAAGCACTCGAGAACCCATTAATAGAAGTGATTCCAGGCTCGGATTTTGCAACAGATTTTTCCTATAGTAGCCGTAAAAGCTCTGGAAGCTCTGATGATACAGATTGGTTAGAACAAATAGCCGATAACAAGCTGACGTTGGCCGATGCGCTAAAAGAACAGTTGCATTTAATGGATGTAACGCAAACCCAAAAAATTATTGTTTTATATTTAATAGAAAGTTTAAATGACAATGGTTATTTACAAATAGATTTAAAAGACGTCAGTGCAGCACTTCTGATGGACGATTCCAGTGTTTTAGAAGGACTTGAAATTTTACAAGGGATGGAACCTGCTGGGGTGGGAGCGAGGGATGCGAGAGAATGTATTTTACTACAAATCGAACGTTCGCCTGATGCTCCATATATTGCTTACGATGTCATCCAAAAATTCTTCACGGAATTCGCGGAGAAAAAATGGAAGAAAATCGCCTCAGAAATGGATGTAAGCTTGCAAGATATTCAAGAAGTTTCCGATTACATCCAAACATTAAATCCTAAACCTGGCTCTGAGTTTGAGTCAGAACGTGTCCAGTATGTAGTACCAGATTTAATTTTACTCCAACATGGAAATGAATTTACCGTTTCTTTAGCAAAACAATTTCTACCACAAGTCAGGTTCCAAGAGGCTTATTATGAAACAATGCGAGCAACAGAAGAAAAAGACGTGGCCCAATTTCTCCGTGAAAAAGCGGGTGAATTTGATTGGATAAAAAAAGGAATTGAACAACGGGAAAACACATTACAAAGAGTTGGTGAGGCAATCGTAAGTCACCAAAAAGCCTATTTTCTCGACAATTCAGCCCATTTACAACCCCTAACTTTAAAAGAAGTGGCAGAAGAACTTGGGGTGCATGAGTCTACTGTAAGTCGTGCGGTAAATGGCAAATATATGGAAACAAATACCGGCGTGTACGAACTAAAACGCTTTTTTGCATCTGGTTTACAGAAAAAATCTTCGGAAAACGAAAATGTTGGCGACATCTCCAGTACAACGATTAAAAAACTAGTACAAGAATTCGTAGCAGCAGAAGATAAACTAAAACCACTTTCAGATCAAAAAATAGTTGATATGCTCGCAGAAAAAGAAATTCAAGTTTCAAGAAGAGCTATCGCTAAATATCGCTTGGAGTTAAATATTCCATCATCTTCCAAAAGAAAAAGATTTTAAAAGACATTTTTTGCCTCACAACTAGGCTGTGGGACAAAAAATGTCTTTTTAAAATAAAAAAATCAGCAAGAGCATGTTTCATTTTTAATAGACGTGGAAAACAACTAGTATAGCCTAGTTAGAAGTTTACATTTTAAAACTTAATTGTAAATTTCAGGTGAATATTTCATAAATGTCCCACTTAACACTTGAAGATTTGTGCCAAGACTGTTAGAATAGGGAACGTAGGGTAGTTAAAGAACATTAAAAAAAGATTCACCAGCGTAAGCAGAAAGAGAAGGGGTAAAAATCACATTGAGAGACACTTTGTTAACAAGCTGAAGTAGCTAGTTTAATAGTCTTGAAAGTTGTAAAAACCTCTATCTCTACTTTTTTTAGTTCTAACGGGACGCCAGATGACTAAGTGGGTCGTAAAGCGTCCAAAGATGAGGAGCAATTAAAAATGTCAGACTTAATTAACATTCAGAAAAAGTTATTGCCCGACGTTTTAATGATTATGCAAAAACGCTATCAAATCCTACGCTCGATATATTTTTCTGAACCAGTAGGAAGACGAACACTCGCCGGAATGTTAGGCATGAGTGAACGAGTCCTGCGCGGCGAAGTAGAATTTTTGAAAGCACAAGGTTTAGTAGAAATTGCTTCTTCCGGAATGACCGTTACAAAAGAAGGTTTGGTAGTTTTTCGTGATTTAGAAAATGTCATGAACCAGCTTTCAGGGTTACATTCAATGGAAGAACAATTAGCGAAAAAATTGCAAATCAAAAAATGCTTGGTAGTGCAAGGTGATAGCGATGATACTCCATGGGTCCGCGAAGAAATGGGACGTGTGGCTGTAGAACAATTAGACATGGCTCTCACGGAGAAAAGAAACATCGTCGCAGTTATGGGCGGCTCTACAATGGCAACTGTTGCCGAAATGATGACAACTGATTTCGCAAAAGGCAGAGAACTACTTTTCGTTCCCGGTCGTGGAGGTATTGGTGAAGACCTTGACAATCAAGCGAATACAATTTGTGATAAGATGGCAACAAAGACAAACACAAAACACCGTGTTCTCTATGTACCAGAACAACTTGGCGAAGAAGCCTATCGTTCTTTACTGAAAGAGCCGGCAATTCAAGAAGGCTTACGATTAGTACAATCCGCAAATGCTATTATTTTAGGCATAGGTGATGCGCTCGCGATGGCGAAACGCAGACATACCGGCGAAGATGTACTTGAAAAAATCATCCGTCGTAAAGCTGTTGGTGAAGCATTTGGTTATTATTTTGATGAACAAGGCGAGGTTGTACATAAGGTTCCTACATTCGGTCTTCAGTTCGAAGACTTAGCGCAAATCCCGCACATTATCGCTGTTGCAGGCGGTACATCAAAAGCCAAAGCAATCAAGTCGTATATGAAAAGCGCTCCAAAAAATACGATTTTAATCACGGATGAAGGAGCAGCAAAATCGCTTTTAAAAGGGAGTAATACCCTTTTGAAATAAAAAAAACACTATTTTCAAGGAGGAAATTGACTTATGACAGTTAAAGTTGGTATTAATGGTTTTGGACGTATCGGACGTCTAGCATTCCGTCGTATTCAAAATGTGGAAGGAATTGAAGTTGTTGCAATCAACGACTTAACAGACGCTAAAATGTTAGCTCACCTGTTAAAATATGATACAACTCAAGGCCGTTTCGACGGTGAAGTAGAAGTACATGATGGTTTCTTCAACGTAAACGGTAAAGAAGTTAAAGTATTAGCTAACCGTAACCCAGAAGAACTTCCATGGGGTGACCTAGGAGTAGACATCGTTCTAGAATGTACTGGTTTCTTCACAGCACAAGACAAAGCTGAATTACACATTAAAGCTGGCGCTAAAAAAGTTGTTATCTCCGCTCCAGCAACTGGCGACATGAAAACAATCGTTTACAATGTAAACCATGAAACATTAGACGGAACTGAAACAGTTATCTCTGGCGCAAGCTGTACTACTAACTGTTTAGCTCCTATGGCTAAAGTTTTAGAAGACAAATTTGGTGTTGTTGAAGGTCTAATGACTACAATTCACGCTTACACTGGTGACCAAAATACATTAGATGCTCCACATCCAAAAGGTGACTTCCGTCGTGCACGTGCTGCTGCCGAAAATATTATCCCTAATACAACTGGTGCTGCTAAAGCTATCGGTGAAGTATTACCAACACTTAAAGGTAAATTAGACGGAGCTGCTCAACGTGTTCCAGTTCCAACTGGTTCCCTTACTGAGTTAGTAACAGTTCTTGACAAAAAAGTTACTGTTGATGAAGTAAATGCAGCTATGGAAGCAGCTTCTGATCCAGAAACATTCGGTTACACTAGTGACCAAGTTGTTTCTTCTGACATCAAAGGTATGACTTTCGGTTCATTATTTGACGAAACTCAAACAAAAGTTCTTACAGTTGGCGATCAACAATTAGTTAAAACTGTAGCTTGGTACGATAACGAAATGAGCTACACTGCTCAATTAGTTCGTACTTTAGAATACTTTGCAAAAATCGCTAAATAATTAGCAGATTAATTTTACTGAAGTGCTAGTCACATCAGCAATAACAAGAATAAGCGGAGACACTATTGTTTCCGCTTATTTTCTGAAATAACGGGGGCGACCCCAATCCTTTAAAATTAATGGAGGAACTCTAAATGGCTAAAAAAGTTGTAACTGATTTAGATTTAAAAAACAAAAAAGTTTTAGTTCGTGTCGACTTTAACGTGCCAATGAAAGACGGCAAAATCACTAACGACAACCGTATTGTAGCTGCACTTCCAACAATTAAATACATCTTAGAACAAAACGGTAAAGCAATTCTATTTTCTCACCTTGGAAAAGTAAAAACAGAAGAAGATAAAGAAGGGAAATCTCTTCGTCCAGTAGCCGCTCGTTTAAGCGAATTACTTGGAAAAGAAGTGAAATTCGTTCCTACTACTCGTGGTCCAGAACTTGAAAAAGCAGTTGATGAGTTAAAAGACGGTGAAGTACTTCTTTTTGAAAATACACGTTTTGAAGATATTGATGGTAAAAAAGAAAGCAAAAATGATCCAGAACTTGGAAAATACTGGGCTAGCCTTGGCGACGTTTTCGTAAATGACGCTTTCGGTACTGCTCACCGTGCGCACGCGTCTAACGTTGGAATCGCTTCTAACTTAGAATCAGCGGCCGGATTTTTGATGGAAAAAGAAATTAAATTCATCGGCGGTGTAGTTGATAATCCAGCACGCCCACTAGTAGCAATCCTAGGTGGCGCAAAAGTTTCTGACAAAATCGGTGTTATCGAAAACTTACTTACAAAAGCAGACAAAGTACTTGTCGGTGGCGGAATGACTTTCACTTTCATGGCAGCTCAAGGTCAAGAAATTGGTAAATCTCTTTTAGAAGCAGATAAAGTTGAACTTGCTAAAGGCTTACTTGAAAAAGCTGGCGATAAATTAGTATTACCTGTTGATGCAGTTGTATCTAAAGAATTCAGTAACGATGCTCCTTTCCATACAGTGAGTGCAGATAGCATTCCAGCTGATGAAATGGGACTAGATATTGGTCAAGCTACAATTGACTTATTCACAAAAGAACTTCAAGGCGCTAAAACAGTTGTATGGAATGGTCCAATGGGCGTATTCGAACTTAGCAACTTCGCTAAAGGTACAATTGGCGTTTGTGAAGCTATTGCAAACTTAACTGATGCAACAACAATCATCGGTGGTGGGGATTCTGCAGCAGCAGCTATGGACTTAGGTTTTGCTGACAAATTCACACATATTTCCACTGGTGGCGGTGCATCATTAGAATATCTTGAAGGTAAAGAGCTTCCTGGAGTTGCTTCTATTAGCGACAAATAAGCTGAACCAAAAATAATTTTTAATATCGAGAGGATGTTTATCCAAATGCGTAAACCAATTATTGCTGGTAACTGGAAAATGAATAAAACTGCTGCAAAAGCAGGACAATTTGCAGAAGACGTAAAAAATAACGTGCCATCAAGCGATGCTGTTGAATCAGTAGTTGCTGCACCGGCTCTATTTTTACAAGAATTAGTTCGTCTTACTGAAGGAACTAATCTTCGCGTAGCTGCACAAAACTGTTATTTTGAAGACGAAGGTGCTTTCACTGGCGAAATTAGCCCGTTTGCACTTGCTGACTTAGGTGTTTCTTATGTTATTATCGGACACTCTGAACGTCGTGAGTACTTCCACGAAACAGATGAAGATATTAACAAAAAAGCACACGCAATCTTCAAACACGGCATGACACCAATCATTTGCTGTGGTGAAACATTAGACCAACGTGAAGCTGGTCAAACAGATACTTGGGTACGTGGTCAAATCCGTGCAGCTCTTGCTGGATTAACTGAAGAACAAGTAATCAAATCCGTTATTGCTTATGAACCAATTTGGGCAATCGGTACTGGGAAATCTTCCACAAGTGCTGATGCTAATGAAACTTGTGCAGTTATTCGTGCAGAAGTTGCTGACGCTGTATCTCAAAAAGCAGCAGACGCAGTTCGTATTCAATACGGCGGTAGCGTAAAACCTGAAAACATTGCTGATTATCTTGCAGAGTCCGACATTGACGGCGCTCTTGTAGGTGGAGCAAGCTTAGAACCAGCATCGTTCTTAGCATTATTGGAGGCAGTAAAATAAAATGAGTAAATCACCTGTAGCAATTATTATCCTCGATGGTTTTGGTAAACGTGCAGAAACAGTAGGTAATGCTGTAGCTCAAGCAAACAAACCAAATTTCGACCGTTATTGGGCTAATTTTCCTCACGGGGAACTTAAAGCTGCCGGCCTTGATGTTGGTCTTCCAGAAGGTCAAATGGGTAACTCTGAAGTTGGCCATACAAACATCGGAGCTGGACGTATTGTCTACCAAAGCTTAACTCGTATTGACAAAGCTATTGAAGAAGGCGAATTCCAAGAGAACAAAGCCCTAAACAATGCTTTCACTCATACAAAAGAAAACAACTCGGACTTACATCTTTTCGGTTTACTATCAGACGGCGGCGTGCATAGTCATATTAATCACCTCGTTGCACTTTTAGAAACTGCAAAAGATAAAGGCGTGAAAAACGTTTATATCCATGCATTCCTTGATGGACGTGACGTGGCTCCACAATCTTCACTAGAATATTTAGAAACACTAGAAAAAGCTATTAGTGACTTAAACTATGGTGCAATTGCTACTGTTTCTGGACGTTTCTACGCGATGGATCGTGATAAACGCTGGGAACGTGTTGAAAAAGCATACAAAGCAATCGTAAGCGCTGAAGGTGAAAAATTTGAAGATCCAATCGAACTTGTCAAAGCTTCTTATGCTAATGACAAAAATGATGAATTCGTTGTTCCTGCTATCATTACTAAAGGTGGCAAACCTGTTGCAACAGTTAAAGACAACGATGCAGTTATTTTCTTCAATTTCCGTCCTGACCGTGCGATTCAACTTTCTAATGCATTCACTGATAAAGAATGGGATCATTTCGACCGTGGGGCAGATCACCCTAAAAACATCAAATTCGTTACAATGACTCTTTACAACCCAAGCATTGATGCTGAAGTTGCTTTTGAGCCAATTGAAATGAAAAATGTTATCGGCGAAGTACTTTCTAATGAAGGTTTGTCGCAACTGCGTATCGCTGAAACAGAAAAATATCCACACGTAACATTCTTTATGAATGGTGGACGAAATGAAGAATTCCCTGGTGAAAACCGGATTCTAATCAATTCGCCAAAAGTAGAAACATACGATTTAAAACCTGAAATGAGCGCATATGAAGTAACAGATGCACTTGTTGAAGACATTAAAAACGACAAACACGATGCGATCATCTTAAACTTCGCAAATCCAGACATGGTTGGACACTCAGGTATGCTTGAGCCAACGATTAAGGCAATCGAAGCAGTAGATGAAAATCTTGGTCGTGTAGTAGATCTTATTTTAGAAAAAGGTGGCTCAGCTATTATCTTTGCTGACCATGGTAACTCTGAAACAATGTCTACTCCAGAAGGAAAACCGCACACTGCGCACACTACCGTTCCAGTTCCAGTAATTGTAACGAAAAAAGGTGTAACGCTTCGTGAAGGTGGTCGTCTGGCTGACGTTGCGCCAACTATGCTTGATTTACTTGGCGTTAAAAAACCTGCCGAAATGACAGGTGAAAGTTTAATTCAAAAATAATTTTAGTTATTACTTTAGTTTTTTTGCAAACAGAGCTACAATAAATACGAATTTAAAAACGGATGGGTCTTTGATTTGAAGTGAATTCTTGTTCATTTCATTCAATTAATCCCAACAAAGGAGAGAATTATAAATGTCTATTATTACTGAAGTTTATGCTCGCGAAGTCTTAGATTCCCGCGGTAACCCAACTGTTGAGGTTGAAGTTTATACTGAAGCTGGCGCGTTTGGTCGTGCATTAGTTCCAAGTGGTGCTTCAACTGGTGAATACGAAGCTGTAGAATTACGCGACGGCGACAAAGCTCGTTACCTTGGAAAAGGTGTTTTAAAAGCTGTTGAAAACGTAAACGACATTATTGCTGACAAAATTATCGGTTTTGACGTAACTGACCAAATCGGAATTGACAAAGCAATGATCGAACTTGATGGTACACCTAACAAAGGTAAATTAGGTGCTAACGCTATTCTTGGTGTTTCTTTAGCTGCTGCTCGTGCTGCTGCTGACGAACTAGGCGTACATTTATATGAATATCTTGGCGGAGTGAACGGTAAAGTTCTTCCAGTTCCAATGATGAACATCCTTAACGGCGGAGAACATGCTGATAATAATGTCGACGTTCAAGAATTTATGGTAATGCCAGTTGGAGCTCCAAACTTTAAAGAAGCTCTACGTATGGGTGCTGAAATCCTACACGCACTTAAAGCTGTACTTAAAGGTAAAGGCTTAAACACTGGTGTTGGTGATGAAGGTGGATTCGCTCCAAACCTTAAATCCAACGAAGAAGCTCTTGAAACAATCATGCAAGCAATTAAAGATGCTGGTTACAAACCTGGCGAAGAAGTTAAACTTGCGATGGATGCTGCATCAAGTGAGTTCTATAACCGCGAAACTGGTAAATATGAACTTAAAGGTGAAGGCGTAACTCGTACTTCTGAAGAAATGGTAACTTGGTATGAAGAAATGATTACTAAATACCCAATCATCTCTATTGAAGATGGCCTAGACGAAAACGACTGGGACGGATTCAAATTACTTACAGAACGTATTGGTGACCGCGTTCAATTAGTAGGTGACGATCTATTTGTAACTAACACAACTAAACTTAAAGAAGGTATCGAAAAAGGTATCGCTAACTCCATCCTAATCAAAGTTAACCAAATCGGTACTTTGACTGAAACATTGGATGCAATTGAAATGGCTAAACGCGCTGGCTACACTGCAGTTATCTCTCACCGTTCTGGTGAAACAGAAGATTCCACAATCGCTGACATTGCAGTAGCTACAAACGCTGGTCAAATCAAAACTGGTGCGCCTACTCGTACTGACCGTGTTGCAAAATATAACCAATTACTCCGCATCGAAGACAATTTGGCTGATCTTGCTGAATATCATGGTAACGACACTTTCTACAACTTAAAAAAATAAGTTGATTGAATAAAACGCTAAACTCCGCGAAAAGTAACATTTTCGCGGAGTTTTTTCTGTTTTAAAAATAGATAGAGGGGTAATGATTTGGAAGAGGAGGTAATGCTGATGAAAGTAAAAAATAGTCAGGCCTCAAAAGTGCTCGAAACTCCGAAAATCAAAGACGCTGTGGTGCATGAAAAAAGCCACCCCTTAGCCGAAAAGCGCTCTGTACCAAAGAAAATTATTGATGCAGACGTACCGCAACAACAATACCATCGTAGACTTATGAAATAAATAGTGCGCCTGATTCTAGCTTGATTAGAATCAGGCGTATTTTAATATATTAGAAGCATTTTTATATGAAATCAAGTATAATCAGATGTAAAATAAGAGTATTAGAAGTCTTGAGCAAGGAGAAATGCTTTATGATAACAAAAATCAATGGAATTAACTTGTTTTATCAAATTTACGGGACTGGCGAACCAATTCTTCTTATTCACGGAAATGGTCAAAATCATCGTTCCTTAAAGCGAATTATTGATGACTTAGCACTTAATCATCAAGTAATCGCTGTAGATAGTCGCGCACACGGTAGAAGTGACGCAGGAAATATGCCGCTTGATTTTGAAATAATGGCTCTCGATATGCTTTCATTACTCGATTTTTTGAAAATTGATAAATATAAAGTCGTTGGTTATAGCGACGGTGGTATTGTTGCTCTAGTAATGGGCAAAATGCAACCAAAACGTCAAATCGCCTCTGTCGTTATTGGCACAAATTACCATGTAAACCAAATCCGCTTTTTACCAGATTTGTTTTGCCGCATTGCTTATGGAGCTACAGTTCTCTTAGCTCCGTTTAGCCGTTTTTTTGAACGTATGAAACAGCAACTTGCTTTAACCATCTATCATCCACATATGTCAGAAGCGGATTTAAAGAAAATAAGCGCACCACTTTTGGCAGTTGTTGGTGAATACGATTTGATTTCTTCTAAAGATACGAAGAAAATGGTACATTCTGTTCAACACGGCGAAATGGTTATTGTTAGAAATGGGCTTCATTATTTACCTAGGCAAAAACCAAAACAATTGTTACAATTAATTCATACTTTCTTTTCCAATTTAAGCGCGGAAATTCACAAATAGAATCGCCTTGAAACCCTTTGTTACCAACGTGTTTGAGGGTCGAGAAAAAAGTGTTTGACAAGTTCCTTGGATAGCGTTAATATTGGTCTATTGGTCAGAACTCAAAAGGTAGCTTATTTAGTTCAGATGGGCTACAATAGAGTGGATTATAAAAGTGATGATATTAGGAGGATTGCGTAAAAATGAGTGCGGATCGTAGCTTTACGTTAAAAGCGGGAAATCGTGCTGTTTTGCTCTTGCATGGCTTTGCAGGGACTACAGAAGACGTAAGAGAACTTGGAGAAACTCTAGCAGAAAATGGATACACAGTACATGCACCAAACTTCAGAGGTCACGGGGATGAACCCGCTATTTTCTTGAAAACAACACCGGAAATGTGGTATGAAGATGCGGTGGCTGGATATCGTCAACTTGAAAAAGACGGATATAATGAAATTGCAATTGTCGGTGTGGCAATGGGCGGTGTTTTTGCGCTTAAAATGGCAGAATCGTTTTCACCAAAAGCGATTGTTCCTTTATGCGCCAATGTAAACCGTAAAATGCGCTATATCCCAATCGAAAACTATTTAACTAAACAATTAAAGAAACAAGGTATAGTAGAACAAGAAGCAGATGATATGTTAAAAAACTACCTTCCTGAAATAGACGTAATGACGGAAGCACGTGCTACTTTCTACAAAAATGTTGCGCGTGATATTGAAAAGATTCATGTGCCAACGATGATTGGTCAAGGCTGCCAAGACGAAGAAATCGACGCAGATAACGCCAATTATATCTTCAAACACATTCATACAAATGATAAACAACTATGCTTCTACGCAGGTTCAGGTCACGATATTGTGAACGACTGTGAAAAAGATATTTTAGAAGAAGACTTGATTTACTTCTTAGACGATCTAGTTTGGCTTGAGGAAAAAGTTGTTTAACTATTGTATAGAAACAAACCTTTACGTACAATACCAAATATGGTAAAATTAACCTTAGTCAAATTGGGCGGTTTTAGGAGGAAAGAACAATGAGTACAGTTTTAACGGTCTTACTCATCATCGTATCAGTACTGTTAATTACAGTTATCATACTTCAACCAGGTAAAAGTGCTGGGCTATCCGGTGCCATCTCTGGTGGAGCTGAGCAATTATTCGGTAAGCAAAAAGCAAGAGGACTAGAACTTATTCTACATCGTACAACCATCGTTCTATCCATTGTTTTCTTCGCAATACTAATTGCACTGGCATATTTTGTACAGTAACGAGATGTTAACCACCTGAATGAAAATTTAGGTGGTTTTTTATTATTGTAGTTCTCCAGAAGCGTAGTCCGCTTCCCTAGAACTACAATACAAGGCGTAACGAAGTGGAGCGTTGTTTCCATTAAAAAAGTGGACGAACAACACAAAAACGGGAGCACAAATTTTTAAGTTCAACAAATCCCCTAGAACTCCAATACAAGGCGTAACAAGGTGGAGTATTGTTTTCCATAAAAAAGTGGACGAACAACACAAAAAGGGGAGCACAAATTTTTAAGTACAACAAATCCCCTAAAACTCCAACAAAAACAACACCCACCTCAGACCAACCAAACCTCCAAAAAGAACCAAGGAGCGATATTTACTATGAAAATAACACCACCACAACCATTCCTATTCGAAAAAGGCAAAAGAGCAGTGTTACTCTTACACGGTTTCACAGGTAGCTCAGCGGATGTAAGAATATTAGGTAGGTTTTTACAAGAAAACAATTACACTTGCTATGCGCCTCAATACAGAGGCCACGGCGTATCACCAGACCTACTACTAAAAACAGGACCAAACGACTGGTGGGAAGATGTTCTTAAAGCCTATGATCACCTAAAATCACTCGGTTACACGGAAATTGCTGTAGCGGGACTTTCGCTCGGTGGACTTTTTTCACTAAAATTAGGTTTTTCTAGGCCGTTAAAGGGAATTATAGCCATGAGTACTCCAACAAGAATGGACAGCTCATCACCAATAATTCAAGGCTTTTTAGATTATGTGCGTAATTATAAAAAATTAGAAGGTAAAACGCCTGAACAAATCGATGCAGAAATGGTCGCCTATAAAGACGCGCCAATGAATACTATCGCTAAACTAAAAGATGAAATTAATGGCGTCGTGTCTGAAATAGATATGATTTATGCACCAATCATGGTCGTTCAAGGTGAAAAAGACGATATGGTTGATGTGAGCGGGGCACAGCTGATTTATGATACAGTAGAATCAACAAAGAAAGAGTTACACTGGTTTAAAGAATCTGGTCATGTCATCACATTAGACAAAGAAAGAAAAGACGTAAACCAATCAATTTTAACATTTTTAGATAGCTTAGATTGGCAAGAATAAACAATTTTTAAAACAGAGAGAGGAGGGACAGAAGTGGAACAAAAACAAATGGAAGAAAAAATTATGAATCTATTAACTTCAGCGCCTGATAAAACATTTGCGCTAGAAGATTTAGAAATAGAAATAGCTTTAAACAATGCGGATGACTTTAAATTAATGGTGAAAGCTTTAGTAAAACTGGAAGATTCCGGAACTATTGTCCGCTCAAGGAAGAATCGGTATGCATTACCAGAAAAAATGGACTTAGTAAAAGGAACATTTCGTGCACATGAACGAGGTTTTGGCTTTGTTCTCCCAGAAGAGAAAGAAATGGACGATATTTTTATCCCGCCAAATGAAGTTAAAGATGCAATGAACGGTGATTTAGTTTTTGCGACGATCACGAAACGTAAAGGCGATAATTTGGCAGAAGGTACGATTAAGAAAATTGTCGAACGGAAGACAACACAAATCGTCGGAACTTATATGGAAGACTTAGCTGGTACTCCAATTGTGATGCCAGATGATAAACGTCTTTTCGGTGAAGTAGAAATTGATTTAGAGGATGGCTTAAAACCGGTAGATGGTCATAAAGTTATCGTGGAATTAACTGAATATGCAACTGGACATGCTAGGGCTCGAGGTGTTGTTAAGTCAATTATCGGCCACCGTAATGATCCGGGAGTA
Source organism: Listeria sp. MAN/IMW/UF464 (assembly GCF_058683955.1). Classification (NCBI taxonomy): domain Bacteria; kingdom Bacillati; phylum Bacillota; class Bacilli; order Caryophanales; family Listeriaceae; genus Listeria; species Listeria sp. MAN/IMW/UF464. Next base: position 77,807 of record NZ_JBZWZP010000004.1, on the reverse strand, counting down.
GATATTTTATCGATTATTCATAAACATGGAATTTCGATTGCTTTTCCGGAAGAAGTCATGGAGCAAGTAAGTAAAGCACCTGACGTGGTTGATGATTCAGATATTGGCAATCGTCGTGATCTTCGTGACCAAATGATAATTACAATTGACGGGGCAGACGCCAAAGACTTGGATGATGCAGTTACTGTCAAACAATTACCAAATGGCAACTGGAAGCTAGGCGTTCATATTGCAGACGTAACGCATTATGTAACAGAAGGCTCGCCACTTGATAAAGAAGCGCAAGACCGCGGAACAAGTGTTTATTTGGTCGACCGAGTAATTCCAATGTTGCCACATAAACTTTCGAATGGCATTTGCTCACTTAACCCACAAGTAGACCGTTTTACAATGAGTTGTGAAATGGAAATTGACCAAGAGGGCCACGTGGTTAATCATGAAATTTTTGAAAGTATTATTAAAACAACGGAACGAATGACTTATACAGACGTTAATGATATTTTAGTTGAAAAAGACGAAGCGTTGCGTGAAAAATATGCGCCAATCGTTCCAATGCTTGAAGCGATGCAACATTTAGCTGAAATCCTTCGCCGCAAACGTGAAAAACGTGGTGCGATTGATTTTGATTTCAAAGAAGCACGTGTAGTTGTTGATGAAGAAGGTCATCCAGAAGCAGTCGTGATGCGCGAACGTTCAGCGGGAGAGCATTTGATTGAAGAATTTATGCTTGCTGCGAACGAAACAGTTGCAGAACATTTCCACTGGATGGATGTACCATTTATTTATCGTATTCATGAAGATCCAAAAGAAGATAAATTAGCACGTTTCTTTGAATTTATTACTAATTTTGGCTTGATTGTCAAAGGAACTGCCAATGATATTCACCCAGCAGCCTTACAACAAGTACTAGAAGAAGTAAAAGGTAAACCAGAAGAGATGGTTGTTTCAACTGTAATGCTACGTTCGATGCAACAAGCGAAGTATGATACAGTAAGCGCGGGACACTTTGGCTTGTCTACTGATTTTTATACACATTTCACGTCGCCAATTCGTCGTTATCCGGATTTAATCGTTCATAGGCTTATTAGAGAGTATTTAATAAACGGGGATGTTCGTCCGGAAACTTTAGAAAAACGCGCTGAGGAGCTTCCTGAGATTGCTGAACACAGCTCGAAAATGGAGCGACGTGCAGTAGAAGCTGAACGTGAAACTGACGAACTGAAGAAAACTGAGTTCATGGTCGATAAAGTGGGCGAACGATTCATCGGAATTATTAGCTCTGTAACCAATTTTGGTTTATTTATCGAACTTCCGACCACAATTGAAGGTTTAGTCCATGTGAGCGCAATGAAAGGCGATTACTTTAAATTCCACCAAAATCAATTAGCGATGATTGGCGAAAGAACAGGCCAAATTTATCGTATTGGTGATGAAGTGGAAGTAGAAGTAACTAAAGTCGACGTAGATGCTCGTGAAATCGATTTTGCTCTTCGTAGTGAAGGCAAACCAGGTCCGGTGAGCGATAAACAAAAACGTCAACGTGAAAAACCGATTGATAAAACTAGAAACTTTAAGAGTAACCAAAAAAAAGGTCGTAACAAACGTAGAACTGGTAAATCAGAAGACGTGAAACCAAAATCAGAACGTAAAGAAGACGAATGGTATACAAAACCTAAAAAGAAAAAGAAGAAAAAACCTTTTTATCAAGGTGTAGCAAAAGAAAGCCCGAAGAAGAAAAAACGTCGCTAGAAAGGATGGGGAGTTATGCCAAAAGGTGATGGTAAACTAGTCGCGCAAAATAAAAAAGCGCGCCACGATTACGCAATTGAAGAAACTTTTGAGGCTGGCATTGTCCTGCAAGGTACTGAAATCAAATCCGTCAGAAACGCACGGGTAAACTTAAAAGATTCCTATGCACGTATCGACAAAGGGGAAATTTTCTTACACAATATGCACATTAGTCCATATGAACAAGGGAACCGCTACAATCATGATCCACTAAGAACGCGCAAGTTGCTCTTACATAAGAAGCAAATCAGCCGTTTAATTGGAGAAACGAAAGAGTCCGGTTATTCGATTGTTCCACTAAAAATGTATATTAAAGATGGCTACGCAAAAGTACTTATCGGTGTAGCTCGAGGTAAAAAGAAATACGATAAACGCCAAGACTTAAAACAAAAAGAAGCAAAACGTGATATTGAACGCGCCTTTAAAGAGCGCCAACAATAAAAGCCTGAATCTAGTCATTCAACAACAGTTGAAGAAGCTAGATTTAGGCTTTTTTTATATGTCTATTTTTGTAAATTCATTCAAAGAGAGGTTATGCATCTCATCATGAAGAAAATAATCGATTTCATTTTTAATCCCGCTTAAAATACGTTCTTCTTCAAGCACTTTAGCCACTCTGAGCGCTCGTTGCATAAAGTGTTTACCTTTTTGTTTTTCACCTAGCTTATACAGAACAATTCCTTTTTTCGCAACAGCCATGCAAAATTGTAAGTAATAATGGTTATGCTTAGCGATTTTAATAGATAATTCAATGTAGTGCAAAGCTAGTTCATATTTTTCGTCCAAAATTAAATAAGTAGCACGATTAACATGAAGAGAAATCTCAATCGAAAGTGTTGGATATAAGTAACGATATTTTTTAAGTTGAGAAATAAGACGATTTACAATATGTTGAGCAGTTTCATTTTCAAAAATAAAGAAAATATTTCTTAATATTAATATGTCATTCCAAAATAATTCATCAGCTTCCGAAAGCCTGTCCCAAATGTAGGTTACTTTCTTTCGAGCAAGTTTAAAATTATGTTCTTTTTCAGCTAGTAAAATGCCTTCAAGTGAGGCTTTAATGTCAGAGATAAAAATATCGTTGTGGGTTTCTAAGTAGTCGTCGCATTTGGAAATAACATTAAGTATCATATCTGTTTCTGAGGAGGTAATAATCTTGGAGTATAGATAAAGGATATTTTCTTTTGGAGAAGGTGTAAAGTCTCGTTTTATAAATTCAAATTCTTCTAACGTCATATTGAAATTAAGTAAGATTTGAATAAAACGGTCCATACTAGGCATGATTTTATTATTCTCGATTTTTTGATAGTTAGAACGACTGAGAGCATTTGTACAGGCCTCTTGTTGTGTTAAGTTTTTACTTTTCCGAATAAATTTTAATGTATCACCAATATTTTGCATAAAACTCAGCTCCATTTGTTCAAATTTGATGCTTTTTAATTTTATGTAAGATTTGTGAGTTAGTATTTTTGTATAGATGAAAAAGGAGGGAGAAGACATGTTAACTTTGTTCAAAAGTATTAACTGGTTGTTTTAAAGTTTTTTAAGCAAGGTCTTCTGATGAACGCAATTATTGTTTTTCCATGAAGAATGGTCTGGCATAGTTGCGTTTTTTTGTAGGATTATTAGTAATTTGAACTTTTTTAGTGTATCTGTGAAAGAATTATAACATTATGTGATTATTTCTACAATCATAGATATGCAAAAATTAATAATTTTGCGAAATAATAAATCAAAAGTAATATGTTTTTAGTAAAAATATACATTAAGGGAGGAAAGAGAGATGAAGCAAAAGGGAAGAAAATCTAGTTTAATTTTCATTTTGACCATACTAATATTTAGTTGTTTAAGTGGATTTGGGACAAACGTTTTCGCGATGGATGGGGAATATCACTCGCCATATGGGGATGATGATCTATATACTGTCCAACCAACAGAACGTTCTCCTAGAGATCCAAAAGCTGGTGAAGACGTGACATTAAATATTACTACCTGGCCAATTGAAGATGGACAAAATGTTTGGGTAGAATGGACTAAAAACGGGGTAGCACAAGAAAATGTTACAGCAGCTTATGATTATAATAGCGGGAACAATACTTACTGGAAAGCAGATTTAGGAAAATTTGAAAAAGGCGATGAAATTACTTATACAACAAAAGGTTCTACTGACGGAGGAACTGAATATGAAAGTGGTCCGTTTACATTTTACGTGACGGACTGGGAGTATGTGCAAGATGTCAGCAGCGTTGTAGATAATGGAGATTCTATTACATTAAATATGACAGCTACTGCAGGTGAATTCACTCCAAAATTATATCTTTCGTTTGAGGATTTAGATACACTTCGTATGGAACTATCACCAACCGGTAAAGAAACTGGACATGCTGGAAAAACTGGTTACACAGTAGATGATGGTGCAGATAAAGTAACAGTTACAACTGACGATTTGCGAGTAGAAATCCAAAAGTCTCCTTACCGCATGGAAGTGTACCAAGCAGATGGAACTCTACTTACAAGTGAATATACAACTGCCAACAGCTTAGGTTGGTTGACAGATGGCAAAAATGTTATCAATCAGTATCAAAATAATTTTATGACGCCAAGTGATGAGGCGTTCTATGGTTTTGGTGAACGTTACGATACTATTAATCAACGAGGCAAAGATGTTGAAACCTATGTTTATAATGAGTACCAAGACCAAGCACAAACTGAACGAACTTATTTAGCAGTACCGTTTTTTGTAAGTGCAAATAAATATGGTATGTTTGTGAATTCTGATTTTCATTCACAATTCCAAATGGCTTCAAAAGTAGAAGATAAATATAGCTTTATTTTAGATAATGATGGCGATATGACGAATATGCTTGATTATTATGTCATCAGCGGAAAAGATCAAAATGATATTGTAAATAACTACACAGATATTACTGGAAAAACTACATTATTACCAAAATGGGCATTCGGACTTTGGATGTCAGCAAATGAATGGGATAGAGAATCTGATGTAAGTACAGCACTTTCTAATGCAAAAGAAAATGAAATTCCAGCAACGGGATTTGTATTAGAACAATGGAGTGATGAAGAAACTTACTACATTTGGAACGACGCGACATATACTGCGAAGAAAAATGGTGAACCTTTTGCCTATGATGATTTTACATTTAACGGGAAATGGACAAATCCAAAAGCAATGGTAGACAGCGTACATGATGCAGGAATGAACATTGTATTATGGCAAGTTCCTGTATTAAAAGATGATAATACAGTGTATGAACAAAGAGATAATGATGAAGACTACATGATAAGTCAAGGGTACAGTGCGGACGATGGAACAGGGGCGCCTTACCGAGTTCCAGCATCTCAGTGGTTTGGTAACGGGATTTTACTAGATTTCACAAATAAAGATGCGGTAAATTGGTGGACATCTCAACGTGAATATTTACTAACAGATGTCGGAATTGATGGATTCAAGACAGATGGTGGAGAAATGGTTTGGGGCCGTGATACAACTTTTTCTAACGGGGAAAAAGGGCAAGAAATGAGAAACCGTTATCCAACAGATTATGTTTCCAGCTATTTCGATTTTGCAAAAAGTATAAATCCAGAGGCAGTTTCCTTTAGCCGTTCTGGAACTTCAGGGGCACAAAAATCGGGCATTTACTGGTCTGGAGATCAAACTTCTACATTTGATTCTTTCCAAGCATCCGTAAAAGCAGGTCTTAGTGCATCAACATCAGGCGTTTCTTACTGGGCATGGGATATGGCAGGATTCACAGGAAATTATCCAACAGCAGAACTTTATAAACGCGCAACAGCAATGGCGGCTTTTGCACCGATTATGCAGTTCCACTCGGAAAAATCAGATCCATCGCCAAGTGAAGAACGCTCACCGTGGAATGCAGTAGCTAGAACTGGCGACGAAACGATTTTACCAACATTCCAAAAATATTTATATACACGTATGAATTTACTTCCTTATATTTATACAGCGGCAAAAGATACTGCTGATAATGGGAAATCTATGATGCGTCAAATGGCTATGGATTATCCAGAAGATATTAATACGCGTAATTTAGATGAACAATATATGTTTGGCGATGATTTACTTGTAGCACCAATTGTACAAGAAGGCCAAACAGAAAAAGAAGTTTATTTACCAGAAGGCGAATGGATAGATATTTGGAACGGCGGTATCCATCCAGGTGGCGAAACAATTTCTTACTATGCAGATGTTGATACGTTACCTGTATTTGCAAAAGCTGGAGCGATTATTCCAATGAATATGACAGATGGTTACCAACTAGGACAAAATGTAGGAAACGATTTAAAAGCATATGATAATTTAACGTTCCGAGTTTACCCATCAGGAAACAGCGAGTACAGTTTCTATGATGATGTAAATGGTGGCGAGATGCGTGATATTAGCGTTTCTGAAGATTTTGCCAATGAAAAAGTTACGGTTAATCTTCCGGCAATGGCAGATGAAACAACGATGCAAGTTTTCAGTACAGAGCCAACAAGTGTAACAGTTGCAGGAACTGAGGTAGCTAAAGCAGACACACTAGATGCCTTTAATGAAGCAACGAGCGCTTATTACTATGACACTGTACAAAACTTAACTTACATCAAAACTGCAGCAACAGATACTACTCAAGCTATCGTTTTAAATGGTGTAAATCATGCACCTTATGAAGCGGAATTCGGGCATTTAACAAATGTATCAACTGCAAGTGACCATGCTGGCTACACTGGAACTGGTTTTGTAGCTGGATTTGATGAAGAAAAAGAAGCAGTTGAGTTTGATATTGATGCAGTTGATGGCGCATCCGATTATACGATGGAAGTGCGTTATAGCGCGGGTGTGGAAGATGCTACAAGAACGGTTTATGTAAATGGCAACAAACAACAAATTGCTTTACCGAAAACGGCTGACTGGGATACTTGGGACGTAGTGGAAGTGCCAGTAACCTTGCAAGATGGTATTAACCAAGTCGTCTTTGATTTTGAAGCAGGCGATACAGCGGGAATTAACTTTGATCATGTTGTAATTAAAAAATAAACACATTGCCACCCTTTTCGAGGTGAAGAGGGTGGTACTTTGAAAGGAGTAAGAGATGAAAAAGATAATTGGATTGTTGTTCATTGTAAGTTGTTGTATTTTACTTTCGCCAACAATAAAAGTGCAAGCGGATACAGTTCCTTTGCCAGCTCCAATCATTGAGGCATTTCCAGTTGAAGCAATTGCTGAGGCGATTGCTGAAGAATTGGATAAAGATTCTGTAAATGATATTATCACGCAAGAAGATTTAGATACAATCACAATCCTACCATTTCCAGGGTTAAATTTAACTGGGGAAGATTTGAATGTATTGAATAATGAAGTTTTTACAAACGCAACAGAATTAGCTATTTGGAGTAATAATATTGGCGAGATGCCTGACTTATCGGAGAGTCTTCCTGCTTTAGAAACTATAAAAGCATCTGATGCAAACATTACTCAATTTCCAAACGCAAAATATCCTAATTTAACGACAGTAGATTTTAGTAAAAATAATTTCGGAATTAATATTCCTGAGTTCATTGGGATGGAAGAATTAGTTAGCATTAACATGGAGCAAGCAGAGCTTTCTGGATATATAGCGAAAGACATTTGGATGAATATGCCTAATTTAGATACATTACTTCTTCGTGATAATCATTTAATTTCAATTCCAGAAGATATTTTTCTAACTGGGCAAATTAGGAATCGTTCATTTGATGGACAGACAGCTACCTATCCTCCAAGGACAATTAAACAAGGCGAAAATTTAGATGTTTTTGTGCCGTTTATTTATCAAGCGCTAGATTTTATCGCACCAGCTCCTGGGAACGAGATGATAATTAATGATAACGGTGAATTTCTTTATAAACCAGTGTATCCATCCTATACGGGTTCTTACATGTACACTATTGAAACAGCAGGATTAGAGCCTGGTGAACATTTGTTAGAAATCTCACTAAATTACAATGGATCAGAATATTTAGGGTGGTATGATTTTCCTGTAACAATTACTGAATGAAAAGGAGCGAGATGATGAAAAAAGGGATGAAACAAGTTTGTGTCAGTATGGCTGTTGTGCCGCTTGTTTGGTTGAACTTAGGGATAACGCAACCATTAGAAGTGGAAGTTAACGCAGAAGAAACAGAGAAAAAAGAAGTGAAACAACAAGCGAATGGAGAAACTGCAAAACAGCTTAGTAAAGAAGAATATGCGAAGCTAAGTGCAGAAGAAGGACTTGGAAATGTTTTAGAGGCAACTGTAACAGACAATGTTATCACGCTGAAAATCGATAACGGGGATGAAGCAGAAGATGACTACTTAGAAATTTCACCACTTGCCAATAATCTGCTTAAAGTTAATTTACGACCGCGAAATATCGAAAATAGTGAGTCGACACCGATGATTGATCCTAATGCAACTTTTACAGCAATTGGGGCTAAGATTGATTTAGAATCCGATCCTATGGTTATTTCAACGGACGAATGCACACTTGAAATTTCTAAAGAACCAGCGCGAATGACTTTTAAAGATAAAGAGGGAAAAACTTTATTATCTGAGTCGGCTGATGGTGGGATTTTCGATGGTGGTGTGAGATTTAAACGCGGTGCAGCTGACCATGTTTATGGGGCTTATGGTATTAGTTTTAGCGACGGAGACCTTGGGATGGAGCGAGATAATACAGCTGCAAATAGCGGAAAGACAGCTCAAGCAGGTCAACAAGGTAATGCTGGTGGCCCGTTTATGTGGTCTACTGCAGGTTATGGTCTTTTAGTAGATAGTGACGGGGGTTATCCTTATTCTGTTTCAGACGAAGAAAAGCTAGAATTCTATTACGGGGATACGGTTGTTGAAGGCCGTCGTTACGAAAAAGAAAATGTAGAAATGTACTTGATGTCAGGGGAACCTGAAGAAATCATGTCCTCTTACGCTGATGTAACTGGTCACACTCCTATGATGCCAAAATGGTCTCTTGGTTTCTCCAATTTCGAATGGGGAACAAATGAAGATGAATTCCGTAAAAATATTGATACGTATCGTGCTAAGGGAATTCCGATTGATTCTTTTGCTTTTGACTACGATTGGAAATTTTACGGAGATCCTGTTTATGGAGGGGATTACGGTGAATTTGCTTGGAATACAACTAATTTCCCATCCGCAAAAGACACTACTTTAAAAAATGATATGGATGCACTAGGTGTAAAAATGATTGGTATTACTAAACCTCGTGTGGTAACTAATCTACAAGATGGAACGGAAACGCAACAAGGTAAAGATGCTGAGGCAAATGGTTACTGGTATCCAGGCCAAGAAGCGTATGAAGATTACGCGTTCCCAGTTACTGTTAGAAGTATCGATCCGTATAATCCGGATGAACGTAATTGGTGGTGGTCTCATTCTGAAGATGCGCTGGATAAAGGTATCGTCGGTTGGTGGAATGATGAAACTGACAAAGTATCCTCCAATGGAGCGGATTATTGGTTTGGTAATTTCACAACAGGTTTCACGTCTCAAGCAATGTATGAAGGTCAACGTGATTACACAAATGAACGTGTTTGGCAGACTGGAAGAACATATTATCCAGGAGCTCAGCGCTATTCAACATCCATTTGGTCAGGCGATATCGGCGTCCAGTGGAAAAAAGGCGAAGTAATTGACTGGGCAAATGGAATGCAAGAACAACCAAGTACGATGTTGTCTACTATCAATTTAGGACAAACGAAATGGGGCATGGACACAGGTGGTTTTAATGCCAATTCTGGACAAGTATTAAATCCAGATCCAGAACTTTATAGTCGTTGGATGGAGTTTAGCTCTCTTGTACCAGTATTTAGAACACATGGTAATGATAATCAACAACGTCAACCTTGGTATTACGGCGGGACTGCAGAAGAAGTGGCGAAAAGTAGTATGACTTGGCGCTATTCAATGATTCCATACATGTATGCCTATGAAAGACAAGCTTATGAATCTGGAGTAGGACTTGTTCAACCACTTACTTTTGATAATCCAACAGATGAAAATGTAGTTAACCTAACAAATGAATGGATGTTTGGTGATGCTATCCTTGCAGCTCCTATTTTAGAAGAGGGTACTGGTTCGCGTGAAATCTATTTACCAGCGGGAACTTGGATAGACTATAATCGTGGTGATATCTACGAAGGGAACCAAACTATCAATTATGAAGTAAATGACGAAGACTGGACGGATGTTCCGATGTTCGTTAAACAAGGCGCAATTATACCAATGCAACAGCCGCAAAACTATGTTGGTGAATCCGCAGTTAAAACCGTTTATTTAGACACATTTGCTTCTGAAAAAGATACTTCATTTACACATTATGATGACGATGGAAAATCTTTTGATTATGAAAAAGAAGTTTATTTGAAACAAAAAATGACAACATCGAAAACAGCAGATACTACTACTTTCACAGTTGGCGCGAAAGAAGGAAGTTACAAAGCTGACACAGAAAATTACATTGTAAAACTACACGGAAATGCTGCTGAAAGTGTCCAAGTTAATGGCACTGATAGCAAATTATACGATGATTTATCTGCACTCGAAAATGCAGATGGAAGTGGTTATGCTGTTTCTAGCGATATTTATGGTGCAGTAACTTATGTGAAAGTACCAGCTCAAGGAGACACAGATACAGTCATCACAGCAACCGGTTCTAAAAGCGTGGAACAAACTGGAACATATGAAATGGAAAAAGGTTCTAGTTTTGCAAATACAGTTGCCGAGAAACCTGTAACTGAACAAACCTATGTAGATGGATATGATTCAGATGGCTCTGGAACAACAATTTATGCAAATGTAAAAGATGCTGGCGATTATAATGTCGATTTAACATACAAAAATGCTTCCGAAGATAACCAATCATTAAGTATTTTTGTAAATGGAGAATATGTAAAACAAACAACTTTAAAACCAGCAGCAGATTGGACTGTTCAAGCGGAAAACTTACCACTTGCAGCAGGGAAAAATAGTATCTCTTATAAAGTGGTTACAGACACAGGCGACAAAGCAGATCAAGTCGCATTAGACAAAGTAAATATCGGTTTCACTCCAACTGTAGCAAAAGTAGAAGCGGAAGAAGCAGCTCTATCTGGAACTTTAAAAGTGGCAAATGATCATTGGTTCTATAGTGGAGAAGGCTTTGTTGGTGGCTTTGGAGCAGCAGGAGATGAAATCAAGTTTGAAGTGGATGTGCCAGCAGACGGGGAATATGTGCTAAATACCCGAACTGCAAATGGAAGTGGGATGCCGCAAACGCTTGATTTGTACACAAATGGTACTTATAATTCTCGCGTAACTTTCCCTTCAGAAGGGGAAAACTGGAATATTTGGACTGATACAGAAAAAGCTGTGAATTTAAAAGCGGGTACAAATAAAATCACTTTCTTAATGGACGGTGAAACTACAGGAAATATCAATATTGATAGAATCCTTGTCTCAGCGGATCCGATTAACAGTCCCGTTCAATCAGAAGTAAATCTACTTGATAACGGCGGTTTTGAACGTGACCCTGCTGCAACTACTAATTGGGTAGAGTCTCATCCAGACGGTCAGGATAAGGCATATGGCGTTGATAGTGGTTCAGGTGTCAATCCTCCAGAATCACCAGCTTTTGGAAGTCAGAGCGCTTATTTCTACCTACCAGGAGCTTACCAGCAAACACTAGCGCAACAAATCGCAGTTCCAACTAATAATGCGAATTACGATGTGGAAGCTTGGGTTAAAGTAAGTAAAGATGATACTGCAAAAGCACAAATGACAGTTAATAACTACGATAGCAGTGAAGGTCAGACTATTGATTTAGTAGCAGATAATGTTTGGCACTATGTTTCTATTAAGAATGTCAAAGTAACAACAGGAAATATTAATACAAGTTTTGTGATGGACTCTAAAGGCGGAACAAGTATTCATATTGATAATGTTAGAGTTATGCCATCTGCCAAATAATTAGATAGAGCGGGGTGATTTATCCCGCTCTTTTCTTTAAGGAGGAGAAAAGATGAAAAGACTATTTATAGTATTTAGTTTGATTATTATTGGAGTTGTTAGCTTGAATGCAATGGATGCAAATGCTAGTGTGACAGAGGTATATCCATTGCCAGCCAGAATAATTGATGTTTTTCCAAATGAAAACTTAGCAGAAGATATGGTAGAAAACTTGCACAAAAGTGATGTTACAGACGTCATTACGCAAGATGATATAAATGCAGCGACATCATTAGGATTGGGCTATTTTACAAATTACTTAACAGATGAAACTTTAGAAATGCTAGGAAATGCTTATTTTAGCAATGTAAATAATATTATGATTTATCCTACCCAAACAAAGTTCACTAAATTTCCGGATTTACCGACTTTACCCCTATTAGATACTTTAAGAGCAGAAGTAAGTATAACAAGTGAAATACCACCTGAAAATATTACCGTACCAGATTATCAAAATTATCCAGAATTAAAGTACCTTAATTTTGGTAGTAGAACTATTGTGGGGGGCTTGCCTGACTTTTCTAATATTCCTAAACTAGAAACGTTGTTGCTAAATGAATGTGGCCTTGCTTCAGAAGATGTACCTGATTTTACAAACTTGAAAAATTTACAGGAAGTAAACTTTGAGTCGAATCAATTCACAACAGAAATGACAGATTTCACTCATTTGGATAGTTTGGTAAGTATGGATTTGAGCTATAATTATTTAAACATACTACCACCTACTATTGTTGATAAAATAACTGTACTAGGCCAAATTGGAACTTTACCAGATCAAACGGTTGCTTATGGGGAAGATGCATATATCACACTACCAATTTATACACAACTGTATGATTTAAAGGATATTAATGGTGTTCAAGAAGTGTGGATTCGAAATTCAGATGATGATAAAGTGTTTGATTCATTTAAAGTAAATTATGATGAGGACAAGGCGCAAATTATTGTTCCTACAAGTAATCTTGATAAAGGCGAGTACACGATTGGTATTGATTTTAATGGAATAGAGCCCTATATTGAAGAAGGCGAAGTTATGAAATACTCACTGAAATTAACTATCAATTAATTGAAAACTTGTGGCATGCTAAATAATAGTTGTACATTTGGCTGTGTCACAAGTTTTTTCTGTTTGTAAAGGCTCGTTTTTTCCTGTATAATATCTAATGTTAGACTTTAACTCTGGGGATGTTACGGATTCGACAGGGATAGTTCGAGCTTGAGTTGCGAGTCGGGGGGATCGTCCTCGTTATCAACGTCAAAGCCAATAATAACTGGCAAAGAAAAACAAAACCTAGCTTTCGCTGCCTAATAAGCAGTAGCATAGCTGATCCTCCGTGCATCGCCCATGTGCTACGGTAAGGGTCTCACTCTAAGTGGGCTACACTAGTTAATCTCCGTCTGAGGTTAAATAGAAGAGCTTAATCAGACTAGCTGAATGGAAGCCTGTTACCGGGCTGATGTTTATGCGAAATGCTAATACGGTGACTACGCTCGTAGATATTCAAGTGCCGATATTTCTGGACGTGGGTTCGACTCCCACCATCTCCATATTTTGAAACGCGTAAAGAAAGTCCTATGTTCTTTAATGGTGTTATTAAGCCATTTAAGAACATAGGACCTTTTTTTATTTTCCATTAACTTGAGTATTTCTTTCTCTTTTATTAAGAATCATTTGCTAAACTAAAAAAAGAAGTAAGGAGAGGAGAAATAAGATGCTACGCTTTAAGAAATTTTTCGTTATTTTAATTGTAATTGGATTTATATATGTCTTGATTGTAGCGGCATTTATGTTTAGCGGGACGTGGGCCAAACCTGATGAAAACGTAAATACGGTACTTATTTTAGGTGCGAAAATTAATGGGGATCCGGCTACCCCGTCGTTAGTTTTAGAGGAAAGATTGGATACGGCAGTGGCTTATTTGAATGAATATCCAAAGGCAAAGGTGATTGTTAGTGGTGGGCAAGGTGCTGATGAAAGCACGACGGAAGCTGCGGTTATGGAAGAATATTTGGTTAATGAAGGCATTGCGAGAAATCGGATTAAAAAGGAAACTAAATCCAAAAGAACGGAAGAAAATATTAAATATAGCAATGAAAAATTTGATTTAGGAAAAACAGTGATTGTGACAAGTGACTATCATATGTATAGGGCGCTAATGCTAGCAAAACGTCAGGGGATAAATGCAACCGGTCTTCCAGCAAAATCTCGGACACCTGCCAAGTACAAAGGAATGATGCGCGAAGTTTTATCCATCACATATGCATGGGTTTTTGACCGATAATACATGCTATAATAAGGCTAAAAGGGCTGGAGGTTTTGGGATGAAACTAGAGCGGATTTTAGCAATATTAGTCATGATTTTAGAGCGAAAAGTACTAGCAAGTGAGCTCGCTGAAAAATTCGAGGTAAGCACACGAACGATTTACCGCGATATGGATACGCTCCTTTATGCGGGATTTCCAGTCGTTGCTTTACCGGGGAAAAATGGCGGATTTACGATGCTTGATACATATAAATTAGCGACGTTTACTTTTTCGGAGGAAGAGAAGCGGATTTTGCTTGAAGCTTTAGAGGCACGTTCGGAATTTATGTTGAATGATAGCCAAGAAACTTTACGAGAAAAAATCACTTTATTACAAACAGAAAAACCAACTAGCAATTATATTTTCTTTGATTCAGCGACACAACATCGCAAACAAATTGAGGCTGAAGTAAAACGAAAAATCGCCTATATTCAAAAAGCTTTTACAATGAAAAAACAGCTAGATATAACATATATTGCGATGGACGGAACAGAAACAAACCGAGAAATTTCACCTCAAAAATTAAACTTAATGGATGGCAGTTGGTATTTAGAAGCATACTGTCACAAAAGAGCAGCCATTCGCCACTTTAAATTAACAAGAATAACGTCTTTGAAAGAAACGAGTAAAACTAGTATGAAAATAGAAGAAGACCAAAAACAAGCTGAAGTAACAGAAAAAATTGTGTTAGAGTTTCCGAAAAATCAGCTTGGAAAATTACTGGATTACTTTTTGTTAGAAGAAATGCAAATGGAGTTAGATTTGGTTCGTGTAACGTTTCAATATGATTCTGAGCGGAATATTATCCCGTTTTTATTGATGTTTGGAAGTGCGGTGAAGATTTTAGAACCGGATTCGCTACAAAAAGAATATAAGTCCGAAGTGGAAAAACTTTATTTTAATTTGAATTCTTGACAGATAGTTGTCAAGTTTTGATCGCTATAATGATGTTAGAGGAGGCGACAAACAATGAAGTTACAAGAAAATAGAGTGATTAATGGAAAGCAAATACGTACAAGTAATAGTGATTTTAGTCCAATTGCAGAACTTTGGGGTGAAGTCATGGTTGAAAAGCCAGCCGGAGATATTTTTGCGGTGTATAGTAATTATGCGAGTGATTTTACGGGTGAATATGATTTATTAGTAGGGACTAGCGACTGGGATGAAGAAAAAAGTACAGTAATTGAAGCTGGAGAATATCTCGTGTTTACTGTAGATAATACGAGTCATAAAGGCGTGGCGGAAGTTTGGCAAGAAATCTGGGCGAGGGATAGTGAATTACAGCGCGCTTATAAAACAGATTTTGAATGGTATCATACGAATGGAAAAATAGAAGTTTATATTTCTATTTAAAAAAATCCCCTCACAAGGAGGAGATTCTGTCATTATTTAAGTTTTTCAGCTGCTTTAGCTGGGACTTCTTTTTCAGGCACTTCTTCAAATGAAGTTACGCCTTTGTCTTCTTTAATATAAAGTTTTAAATAAGCACCTTTACGTAATTCTTTATCTGCAGAAAAAGTAACTTCTGTCTCTTTACCATTTTCGTCGTATGCAGGAAGAGTATAATTATTGTTGAAGCTTATTTCATTACTTTTTGTGGGATCTTTTGTAATTTTAACATAGGAAGCATCTGCACCTATTTTGTTGGCGTTTTTAAAGTAATATACGCCACCGATAATTCCACCAAGTAATAGTACGCTTATAATAAGTATAACGATTTTTTTCAAGTCAATCATCCTTTGCTGAGTTATTACACTTATTGTATAAGAAAAGAGCGGGACAAACCCTCGCAAAAGGCAACGAAATGGATTTTTAAACTTACATATTTGTTAGAAAGGAGTAATATTTCATGGCGAGACCAAAAAATAAAGAAGAATTGCTTCAACAAAGTGCGGAAAGTTATCAAAAGCTATTGGATTTAATTGACTCTATTCCAAAAGAAAAACAGCAGCTTGCGTTTCCATTTGAGGACAGGGATAAGAATATTCGTGACGTTGTAGTGCATTTGCATGAATGGCACAATATGGCGCTTGATTGGTACCAAATTGGGATGAGGGGCGATAAACCTTTTATGCCGGCGGAAGGTTATACTTGGAGGACCACGCCAGAACTGAATTTGGTTATTTGGCAAAAGTACCAGGAAACGGATTTAGAGAAGGCGATGGAATTACTAAATAAAACGCATCATGCGGAAATGGAAATTATCGCGGAACACTCGGATGAAGAACTGTTTACTAAAAAATATTATAAGTGGACGAATACAACGTCGCTTGGTGCTATTTTTATTTCAAGCACAACGAGCCACTATGAATGGGCTATGAAGAAAATACGGAAATTTAAAAAAGCCGCTGGAATCAAATGAATTCCAGCGGTTCTTTTTTTATTTTAAAGCGGATTCGTCTAAATAAGCGATTTCCCAGAGATGGTTGTCTAAGTCAAGATAACTTCTGCTATACATGAAATCGTAGTCTTGTGTTTCGCCTGCTGGTTTTGCGCCAATTTTTAGCGCATGATCGACCAGTGTGTCAACGGCTTGGCGGCTATCTTGGGTGATGGTGATGAGGACTTCGCGTGCTTTTGTTGTGTCAGCGATGCCTTCTTTATGGAAAGTCTGGAAGAAATCTTCTTTCAAGAGCATGGCGAAAATATTTTCTCCGATGAGCATTTGGGTAGCATTTTCGTCTGTGAATTGAGGATTAAATTCGTAGCCAAGTTCTGTGAAAAAAGCGACGGTTGCTTGTAAATCTTTTACAGGCAAATTAATAAAAATTTGTTCCGAGCGTGTTGCCATAATTTATCACCTCCAGCCAAAAATAGCATGCAGAAAACTTCCTGTCAATGAATAAGTTATGTTAAAGTAGGGAAGATATAAAGTAATCCAAAATTGAATATCAAAAATACCCCTTGTAATCGGTTTCTTTTTGTACTATAATGTTAGAGAAAAGAATAGGATTGTTACTGCTGAGGCAGGCAAAACCTAGATTAATTCAAGTGCTATTTTGATATTAATAGCGTTGGAATTAGTTTGGGTTTTTTTCTTTTGAAAGAGGTGAAAATGCATGATTATCAAAAAAATACTGAATAACAATGTCGTAATCGCCGAGGGTAAAAGTGGCAAGGAGTCTGTAGTGATGGGCCGTGGTCTTGCTTTTCAAAAGAAACTTGGAGATGAGGTGGAGGTATCCAAGATTGAAAAAACATTTGTAATGGAAACACACGAACTTTCAGAAAAGCTTTCAGAATTACTTAGTGAGATTCCGCTGAAACATTTACGTATCGCGGATGATGTTGTCCAGTACGCGCAAGAAACACTTGAAACAGACTTAAGCGATAATATCTATTTAACTCTCACAGATCATATTAATTTTGCAGTATCACGTTATAATCAAGGTATTAACTTGAAAAATGCACTATTGTGGGAAATAAAACGATTTTATCACGCAGAGTATTTAGTTGGAATGAAGGCCCTTGATTTTATTGAGAAAGAAGTAGGAATTAGGCTAGACGAAGATGAAGCTGGTTTTATTGCTCTCCACATTGTAAATGCGAGACAAGACGGACAACAAATGCACATGACAGTAGCAATGACCCAAATTGTTCAAGATATTTTAAGCATTGTCACGTATCATTATGGTATGGTTTTAGATGAAACTTCACTGAACTATACACGTTTTATTACTCATTTACAGTATTTCGCACAACGTTTACTTCGAAAAGAAATTGTCGATTCCGGCGATGACTTTTTATATGAACAAGTGCAAATTAAGTATCCAGAAGCTTTTAATTGTACGAAAAAAATTGATGCATATCTGATTAATACGCATCATACGGAATTAACAAGAGACGAACGTGTTTACCTCGCAATTCATATTTACCGCGTTACTGAAAGAAACACAATAGCAAAAGAAGAAGAATAATTTTTTTGGACTTATATGTAATGGATTACAGAAAAGTGCCGCTTATCGCGGTGCTTTTTTTATTGTAATTTTTTCTCTACTAATATGACCGAAAATAACACTGCGAAAACACTAGTAGTTAATAAAATGGAGCTGCGAATCATGGCATACATTGGAATAAATGCAAGTATCAGTGAAAAAACTAGAATACACACGCCAATGATTATCCAGTAAATTCCAAGCAATCGATGAGCCTTTTTCCAGTTGGCGTCGTTTTTTAAAGAAGCATTCGTCCGGTAACTAAAGCGGCCATTTTTATTTTTGGGTGGATTAACTCTGTAAAAAATGCCAATAATAATTAATAAAAACGGGAAAATTAAATCAAACATAGCAAACCTCCTTTTACGTACCACCGTAGTATAACAAATTCTTGTGAAAAATTGAACGGTTTGCCTATTTGCTTTAATGGGTATTGGTGAAAGAGATGATCAGTTATTTTAAAGGAGGAAAAAAGATGCTTTATAGTGAAAACGACAAGCGAAAACATGAAAGTTATCAAATCCCGCTCTTTGGATCTGAAGAAGAAAGTACTAGCATCCCGAAATACGTATTAAAAAAGGAACCAATGGAACCGCGCATTGCTTATCAATTAGTGAAAGATCAGCTGATGGATGAAGGAAATGCGAGACAGAACTTGGCGACTTTTTGTCAGACATATATGGAAAAAGAAGCCGAAATATTGATGGCAGAAACACTGGAAAAAAATGCTATCGACAAATCTGAGTATCCACAAACAGCAGAACTAGAAAATCGCTGCGTTAATATTTTAGCGGATTTATGGAATGCGCCAAAAGAAATGTCTTATCTAGGCACTTCCACTGTTGGTTCTTCGGAAGCGTGTATGCTTGGCGGCTTGGCAATGAAATTTCGTTGGCGTAATAATGCTGAAAAACGTGGTCTAGATATTCAAGCGAAACGGCCAAATTTAATTATTTCATCAGGCTACCAAGTGTGTTGGGAAAAATTTTGTGTGTACTGGGATGTTGATATGCGTGTCGTTCCAATGGATAAAGAGCATCTAAGCCTTGATGTTGAGAAGGTATTTGAGTTAGTGGATGAGTATACGATTGGTATCGTTGGGATTTTAGGTATTACTTACACAGGGAAATTCGATGATATTGCTTTATTAGATGAAAAAGTAGAAGCTTATAATGAAGCAAACGAGCATCAATTAGTGATTCATATTGACGGGGCAAGTGGCGCAATGTTTACTCCATTTGTAAATCCAGAATTAGCGTGGGATTTTAGGCTTAAAAATGTGGTTTCAATCAATACTTCTGGTCATAAATATGGCTTAGTTTATCCGGGTGTTGGTTGGATTTTATGGAAAGATAAAGAATATTTACCAAAAGAGCTTATTTTTGAAGTGAGTTATTTAGGTGGTTCAATGCCAACCATGGCGATTAATTTTTCGCGTAGTGCTAGTCAAATTATTGGTCAATATTATAATTTCTTGCGTTATGGTTTTGAAGGCTATCGAGAAATTCACGAAAAAACAAAGAAAACAGCACTATATCTCTCAAAAACGGTAGAAAAAAGTGGCTACTTTGAAATTATTAATGATGGCTCTAATTTGCCGATTGTTTGTTATAAGTTGAAAGATGGCCTTGATGTTGAGTGGACGCTCTATGATCTTGCGGACCAGCTTCTTATGAAAGGCTGGCAAGTTCCGGCTTATCCGCTGCCGGCTGATTTAAGTGATACGATTATTCAGCGGTTTGTTTGCCGGGCGGACTTAGGTTATAATGTGGCGGAAGAATTTGCAGCTGATTTCGCGGATGCACTCCATAATTTAGAACATGCTAGAGTGCTGTATCATGATAAGGAACGAAACGATTCATACGGATTTACGCATTAAAAAAGAAGACTTGGATGCGAGTCCAAGTCTTCTTTTTATTAAAGTGGAAGCCAGTCGATAATTTCTTTTAAGCTTTTATCCCAAAAATCCCAATCATGATCACCAGGACCTTCGCGGTATTCTAGTGGAGCGTTTTTGGCAAGCGCAAAATCACGGAAACGAAGATTGTCTTCATAAAGAAAATCTTCTGTACCACAATTTTGGAAAAGAGCTGGTAACTCCACGTTGTTCGTTAGATTAGTTTCTAATAAATGAAATAAGTCATTTTCCGTACCAGTTTGGCTAGTCATTTCTCCAGTGATGGCACGTGTGCTGAAATTTTCGAAGCAATCTTCTTTAATGATATAATTAATATCCATGACACCAGACATGCTTGCAGCGGCTTGGAATTTTTCTGGGAAAGTAAGTGCAACTTTGAACGCACCGTAACCACCCATAGAATGCCCAGCTATGAAAGTATCTTCTTTTTTGTCCGAAAGTGGGAACCAGTTTTTCATCACGTGAGGAAGTTCAGTACTGACAAATTGGAAAAAATCGCGACCGTGAACCATATTAGAATAGAAACTATGGTCTGCTGCGGGCATGATGACAGCGAGTCCTTTTTCGGTAGCGTAACGTTCAATATTTGTATTGCGCACATAAGTAGTGTGGTTGTTAGACAAGCCGTGCAGAATATATAATGTTTTATATTTAGGAATTGAACCATGGTAAAGTGTTTCTGTTTCGGGTAAAATCACCGTTACACTTGTTTGCATGGCTAAACATTCTGATTTGAAATTTAGTTCTAAAATAGCCAATGTAAGGGCCTCCTGACCTATCTTTTTTTCTAGTATACATGATTTTTTAGTGAAATAAAATAAATATAACTTATCTTATGAGTTAACTCGGAATTAAAGTTTAAAGAAAGAACCTGCGCGAACAGGTCCTCGTTATTTTTTTATACTAGGTTTCTTTTTATCCACGATGTTCAAAATTTCTTCAAGCTTGCGATTCTTTTCTAGAATGGCTGCTTCTTTGAATTGTTCTGTTGTGACTGGGGGCATCGGTTCTTTGCAATTTTCATGCGCTAGATTAGGAAAAAGATTATCAGTCATTTTTCATCGCCTCCTTGATTTAATTATAAAGTATTAACGTGAAAATATCGACTAATTGGATATAGATGAAAATAATTCTCAATTAGGGGTCCGACTTTTTGAATATCGTGGTATAATTTAGTAAAATGAAAAGGACAGTATTGTGGAGGGGAATTATGAAGAAAATAACTATATTGACGTTAAGTATAACAGCCGCACTACTCCTTGCTTCGTGTGGAAATGATACTGCAACTGATACGAATAACGAAAAAGTAAAAACAGAAAATAAATCGCAAGCAGCCTTAACGGTAACGGATATGGCTGGTCGTGATGTTTCTTTTGATAAAAAACCAGAACGAATCATCGCACTTACAAATGCAGATATGAACATTATTTATGCGCTTGGTGGGACAGTCGTTGGTCGTCAAACAACAGATGCGAGTGGTGTTCCAGATGGCGCAAAAAAAGCAACAGAAGTGGGCAATACGCATGATTTAAACTTAGAGAAAATTGCTTCTCTTGGGGCTGATGCTATTGTAGCAAGTTCAGAACAAAACTTAAAAGACGTGCCTGCAATGGAAGGCGTAGGACCGAAAGTTGTGCTAACTGGGGCGAATTCAATCGATGAAATAAAAAAACAGACAGCCGTTCTTGGCAAGCTTTTAGGTAAAGAAACAAAAGCAGAAGAACTAGAGGCAAATATTGACAAAAAAGTAGCAGAAGTGAAGCAAAAACAGCAAGGTAAAAAAGTACGCGCTTTACTAGTACTTGGGGCTCCAGGAAGTAACTACGCGGCGTTACCATCCTCGTTAAGCGGAAATGTTTTAGAAATCGCTGGTGGAGAAAACGTGGCGAAAGATTTTAAAGGTGTGGAAAACTTTCCGCAATATGCTTCGATGAACGTTGAAAAAATTGTTGCTGCTGATCCAGAAGTGATTTTCTTAATGATTCACGGCGGAGATGAAAAAGAAACAGAAACAGCCTTTAAAAAAGAAATGAAACAAAATGAAGCTTGGAATTCAACAAGCGCCGTTAAAAATGATCATATTGTCGTACTTCCAGCAGAACTTTTCGGAACAAATCCCGGAATGAAAATTGATCAAGCATTGGATTATATGACAGATGAAATAAATAAGGTGGCTAACTAATGACAACTGTGAAGGCGCATGATCCGCGGCGAAAACGTAGACGGATAACTTTTATTGTAGTAATCGTTTTACTTATTTTAGCTTTTTTCTACGGGCTGACTACTGGGTCCGTGAAAGTTACATATAGTGACGCTTGGCAAACTTTGACTGGCGGCGGGAGTGACCTTGCGAATCAATTGATATGGAATTTGCGTTTGCCACGACTATTGATTGCCTTCTTAGTAGGCGCTGCACTTGCAATAGCAGGTTGCTTGCTCCAAGGCGTAATGCGAAATCCATTAGCTGACCCAGGTGTAATCGGGGTTTCAGCGGGCGGCGGATTTGTAGCAATTTTAATGACGTTAGCATTTCCTGCTTTGGCTTCTTTTGTTCCAATTGGCGCATTTTTAGGAGCTTTTGGTACGGCAATTTTAATTTATTTATTAGCGTGGGATCGTGGCGTTTCTCCATTACGTGTCATTTTATCTGGTGTTGCTATTAATGCTTTTATTGGCGCAATGACTTCTGGAGTTATGGTGCTTTATAGTAACCGGGTTCAAAGTGTTATTTCTTGGATGACAGGAACGCTTTCTGGGAAAAGTTGGTATCACTTGGATATGATTTGGCCTTATATGTTGGTTGGTTTTGTTTTAAGTGGTTTTGCTATTCGCTCTTCCAATGTGTTGCTACTTGGGGACGATGCTGCAAAATTACTTGGTTTTTCCGTCGAACGACATCGTTTTTTCATTATCATGTTAGCGGCATTTTTAAGTGGGGTCGCAGTGAGTGTAGCTGGATTAATTGGCTTTGTTGGGCTGGTTGTGCCACATATTTTCCGTTTGATTATCGGCAATGACTACAAATATTTATTGCCATTATCTACCTTAGGTGGCGCACTATTAGTTGGTTTTGCTGATACGGCGGCTAGAAGTTGGTTTGGGTCGATTGAGCTTCCGGTTGGGATTTTGCTTGCGATGATTGGCGCACCATTCTTCTTATTCCTACTTCAAAGAGGGAGGGTTGCTTCATGAAACCTGCATTAGAACTAAAAAATATTTCTTT
The DNA here is from genome assembly GCF_058683955.1 of Listeria sp. MAN/IMW/UF464. Classification (NCBI taxonomy): domain Bacteria; kingdom Bacillati; phylum Bacillota; class Bacilli; order Caryophanales; family Listeriaceae; genus Listeria; species Listeria sp. MAN/IMW/UF464. The sequence goes on along the minus strand of NZ_JBZWZP010000004.1, from coordinate 54,591 downwards.
CTCACGTAAAAGAGATTTTGAAATGAAAGACGTGAGCGCACGCATTCCAGAAGGTAAAATCACGACACTTATCGGTCCAAATGGTTCAGGTAAATCAACTATGCTTCGTTTGATGATGCGCCTTTTGACACCTGATAGTGGAGAAGTTTTGCTTGATGAAAAAAATATTAAGGATATTCCTTCTAAAGATTTAGCGAAGAAAATGACGATGTTATCTCAAGCCCCTGAAGGTTTAGTTGATGTTATGGTGCATGACTTGGTGGCTTATGGACGTTTGCCGCACAGAAGTTGGCTTTCTACTTTACAAGAAGATGATGAGGCGGTTATTCAGTGGGCAATTAAAGTGTGTAACTTAGAAAATCTGGCGTATCGACCACTTCACTCGTTATCGGGTGGTGAACGTCAACGTGCGTGGCTTGCAATGGCTCTTGCGCAAAAAACACCTATTTTACTACTTGATGAACCAACGACATATCTAGATATTGCCCATCAACTTGAGCTTTTAGATTTGTTAGTTCATTTAAATAAAGAATATAATTTAACGATTGTGTTAGTGTTACATGATTTAAATCAAGCTGCAATCTACAGTGATTATGTTTTTGTTTGCGAAAATGGTGGATTAGTCAAAAATGGTACGCCTCAAGAAGTTTTTACAACGGAGCTTTTGCGAAATGTCTTTCATATTACAGCAGATATTACTGAAAAAGATGGAAAACAGCACATTCATCCGCTTGCTTCGACTAGATTTGAATATTAAAGAAAACAGAAAGAAGATTAGAATTTGGTGAAAAAGCTTCCTATCCAAGGTAAACTTTATTATAATAGATGAAGGCTGTTGCTCTTTTTAAGAATAGCAGCTTTTTTACATTTAAATCTAAACATAAAGGACGGAAAGCAATGGCTAGAAATAGAAAAAAGGCAGTTCGAGTTGACTACGCGATTATATTCTTGATGATGTTGCTTTGTACTATTGGTTTAATGGCTATTTATGTCGCAGGACTTGTTAATGACCAGTACACAAATAATTTCTTACTGCAGCAGTCTATTTGGATTGTTATTTCTACTGGAATAGTCGTTGTTATTGTACTTTTTTTCGATTATGATCGGCTTCAATGGGCGGCATATTACTTGTATGGTATTGGGAATTTACTTCTAGTGCTTGTATTAATTGTCGGCGATGAGCGTAAAGGTTCTAAAAGCTGGATTAGTATTGGCTCACTTGGAAGTTTGCAACCTTCAGAGTTAATGAAGAGCTTCTTAATTCTCGCGCTTGCTAAAGTAATTTGGGACCATAACAAAAAATATCAACTGCACACGGTAAAATTAGATATACAATTATTGCTTAAAATAGGCATCGTTTCTATTATTCCACTTGGGTTAGTTAGACTTCAGCCAGACCTAGGTACAATTTTAGTGTTTATTGCTATTATCATCGGAATGATTTTTATTAGTGGTGTTACATGGAAAATCTTAGTGCCAGTATTTAGTTCGGTCGCTTTACTAGGCGGGACGTTAATTTATTTAGTTATGTACAATCAAGATTTTTTACAAAAACTAGGATTTAAACCATATCAATTTAAACGAATTACTTCTTGGCTTAGACCTGAGGAAGATCCGCTTGGGGACGGTATGCAACTGCTCCGTTCAATGCAGGCGATTGGTTCTGGTCAGTTACAAGGAAATGGTATTGGCAACCAGGCAATCGCTATTCCAGAAAACCACAATGATTTTATTTTTTCTATTATTGGTGGGAATTTCGGTTTTATTGGTGGCTGCGTACTTATTATGTTATACTTTTTACTGATTTACCAAATTATTCGAGTGGCATTAGACATTGGCATTCCTTTTTATTCGTATATTTGTACGGGTGTTTGCTCGATGATTTTATTTCACGTTTTAGAAAATATCGGGATGACAATTGGTCTTCTTCCAATTACCGGTATTCCACTTCTTTTTGTCAGTTATGGGGGAAGCTCTCTTCTTGGCGCATTTATGGCACTTGGACTCGTGTTATCTGCGAGATATAATGCCCCAGAAGTTAACTTAGGAAAAGGGAATCGCGTATGATTTTCTTTTTTAAACTGTTTGGGAGAAAGCGTTAGTATACACAAACCAACCAGTAAGGAGTAATTAAATAATGAATCAACAAAATAAACTAGCTGGACGCATTGATTACGGGATTGTTTTATCAATGATGTTACTTATGATAATCAGTTTGGTGTCCATTTATAGTGCGCAATTAACAAATAATCAATATGATGCAAACTTTGTTGTAAAACAAGCTATGTGGTTTGTGGTTTCGACATTTGCAATTATTGTCGTGATGCAATTGGATTATGATCGACTCACGAGATGGGCTTATTACTTTTATGGGTTAGGTCTGTTTTTACTCGTGTTTGTTTTACTTTTTGGGAAAGAAGTAAAAGGAGCGAAGAGTTGGATAGTTATTCCATTTTTAGGTAATATTCAGCCTTCTGAGGTTGTAAAAGTAATATTAATTATCGTATTGGCAAAAGTAATCTGGGATCATAATAGAACGTATAAGGTTCATCGCTTTAGTTATGACGCTTGGTTACTGCTGAAAATCGGCTTATTTACATTAATGCCACTTATTTTAATTATGCTACAACCCGATTTAGGGACAGCACTTGTATTTATCGCCATTATGTCGGGGATGATTCTTATTTCAGGTATTACTTGGAAAATTATCGTACCGCTTTTTGGCTCGATAGCAGCAATCGGTACTACGCTTATTTGGATGGTTATTTATCATCAGAATTGGCTAACGAGTCTTGGTTTTAAACCATATCAATTTGACCGGATTACGACTTGGATAAATCCGGAAAATGACCCTCAAGGCGGGGGCTATCAAGTGCTGCGAGCGATGACGGCAATTGGTTCTGGTCAGATTTCTGGAAACGGGGCGGGATATGATGCCATCGCAATTCCTGAAAATCATAATGACTTTATCTTTACGATTGTAGCTGGAGACTATGGCTTTATTGGAGCGAGTATTCTACTGGCGATTTATTTCTTACTAATTTATCAAATTATTCGAGTGGCGCTTGATGTGGGCGTTCCATTTTATTCATATATCTGTACGGGTGTTGTAATGATGTTAATGTTCCACGTGCTAGAAAATGTTGGCATGAATATTGGTTTATTACCAATCACAGGTATTCCGCTTCCGTTTATTAGTTACGGTGGTAGTGCTCTGCTCGGGAATATGATGGCAGTCGGGCTCGTTCTCGGGATAAGGTTTAACTTTAAGAAATCGATGTTTGAAGTAAAAGAAGAAAATCACGCATCTTAAAAGAAAAATACAGAAGTCGAAGTGGCTTTTGTATTTTTTTTGAACTGATATGAATACGCTTTCAAAATCTCTGTTTTTTTCTAAGGGTTGCTATTTGTACTTTAAGAAAAAATGCACTATGATAGTAATAGAATGCAATCGGAGGGAGAGGCAAAATGATTAATTTTTATTGGTATCCAAAATGTAGCACCTGCAAGAAAGCAAAAGCATGGCTTGAAAATGAGCATGTTGATTTTAACGAAGTAGACATTAAGACTGAAACCCCAACTGCCGAAGAATTACAAAAATGGCATGAAGCTAGCGGGCTTCCAATCCGTCGTTTCTTTAATACAAGTGGTATTAAATACCGCGAACTTGGACTAAAAGATAAGCTTGATACACTTTCACCGGAAGAGGCTTATAATTTGCTTGCTTCAGATGGCATGTTAATCAAACGCCCACTTACAACTAACGGTAAAGAAGTAACGCTTGGTTTCAAAGAAGAAGAATTTGAAGCAACTTGGAAATAGTCAATATAGATAATTGCAAGTAAAAGGAGGAGTTTTAAAATGAGTTTACCAAAAGACTTATTGTACACAGAAGAACATGAATGGGTGAAAGCAGAAGACGGTAGTTATATTATTGGGATTACTGACTTTGCCCAAGATCAATTAGGGGATATTGTATTTGTTGAATTGCCAGAAGTTGGCGATACCGTAACAAAAGGTGATTCAATCGGTAGCATTGAATCCGTTAAAACAGTATCTGATTTTTATGCGCCAGTAACTGGTAAAGTAGTTGCTGTTAATGAAACATTAGAAGATGAGCCAGAACTAATTAATAGCAACCCGTATGACACTGGTTGGATTTTAAAACTTACTGAAGTAGAAGAAGCGGATGTAACTGCTCTTTTATCAAGTGATGATTACGAAAAAGGATTAGATTAATTTATTAGAAGCCGGCTTGGGATAACCGAAGCTGGCTTTTTTTGATAGGAGGCGTTTTTTCTGGAAACTTGGGAAAAAGAGACTTTTAGTGAGGCGCAAAACGATGGCGCGGATTTTGTCGTTTTCTTTTTTACACCAATGTGTGGCAGCTGTCAGATAGCAAGCCGCTTAGTAGACGTGGTTTTAGAAGCAGACAGTATTCATAGCAACGTCGCAAAAGTAGACTTGAACTATGTGCCAGATATTGCTCAAAGCTTGGAAATCACGTCAGTCCCCGCGTTAGTGAAATTTAAGAACGGCGAACCAAAGGATTTAACGTATAAATTACATGATGCAACAGCTATTTTTGAATTCCTGTATAGTGAGTGATACAGGGATTTTTTCTGTGTTAATTTTTGCCCGTGCGCAAAAAAGTTTCGTTTCTGATATAGAACTGCATTTAGCTAAAAACATTGCTATAGACACAATTTGGCTACTCGTGGTAAGATAATTCGAGTTGTTAAAATAGTGTTTTATAAAGAGAGATTTTTAGTGAAACATAAACATATCGGAGGCTTTTCTATGAACAATTCTAACCTTACTATTTTATCGGTGTGTAGTAATTTTGTTATCGTCGTACTTAAATTAATTGTCGGCTTTTTCACGGGATCGGTAGCTGTGATTTCAGAAGGAATTCACTCTTCAATGGATTTATTTGCATCAGTCATTACTTTCTTTTCTATTCGAATTTCGAATCAGCCTGCAGACGAGGACCATCCATATGGGCACGGGAAAGCGGAAAATATCGCGGGGACTATTGAAACTTTATTGATTTTTGTAGCGGGTATTTGGATTATTGTTGAATCTGTTAATAAACTTTTAAATCCGCATGAAATTAGATTTCCAGCGCTCGGTATTGCTGTCATGCTTTTTGGGGCGATTGTTAATATTATTGTGTCACGAATTATTAAAAGAGCGGCAATTAAAGCCAATTCAGTTGCAATGAAATCCAATGCGCTACATTTATATACAGATGTTTTCACATCGCTTGGTATTGCGCTTAGTTTATTTTTAGTATACATAACTGGCTGGTTGTGGTTAGACCCAGTTATCGCTATTTTAACGGCATTTTATATTATGTACGAAGCATTTAAGCTTTTAAAAGAATCTTTTCCACCATTAATGGATAAACGTCTTTCAGATAATGAAGAAGAGGCGATTAAAAAGATTATTTTAGCGCATAAAAATAAATTTATTGAATTTCATGATTTTCGCTCTAGGCGAGCAGGAGCGGAAGAATATATTGATTTTCATTTAGTAGTATCTTCCACGATGACAATTGAAAGTGCTCATTCGCTTTGTGATGAAATTGAAGCAGAGATTATGAATTTCTACGCGAAAGCAGAAGTTTTGATTCACTTAGAACCTGAAGAAGAGCGAGTGCTAACTAGAAATTAAAAATCAGCTCTTTCTATTCGATTTGTTTCTAAAGTGTTACAATAGGTAGAAATAAGAATGGAAAGGACAATGAGTATGACAACATCTATTTTGATTGCCGATGATGATAAAGAAATTGTTGATTTAGTAAAATTATATTTACAAAATGAAGGATACACAATTTATCAAGCTTATGATGGTGCGGAAGTATGGCGTTTAGTGCAAGAAAAGCAGCCAACATTAGTGATTTTAGATATAATGATGCCAGAAATGAATGGCCTTGAAGTATGCCGATTAATGCGGAAAAATGGTATTTTAACGCCAATTTTAATGCTTAGTGCAAAGGCAGAAGATAATGATAAAATTATGGGACTATTAACTGGAGCGGATGATTATATGGTCAAACCGTTTAATCCTTTAGAGCTCTCTGTTCGCGTTAAAGCGATTTTAAGACGTATGCAACAAATGAGTCAAGCAGAGCCAGTTAGTCAAGATAAGGTCATTATTGGGCCAATTGTAGTTGATCGCGGGCTTCATGTTGTAACTGTTGGAGAAAAAGAACTTCATCTAACTACTTCAGAATTTGATATTTTATTTTTACTAGCGAGTGAACCAGGTCGTGTTTTCAGTTCAGAATATATTTTTGAGAAAATTTGGCAGGAGAAAGCACTCGGAGCGAGTAAAACGGTCATGGTCCATATTAGCAACTTGCGCGATAAATTGAGAGATGCTATGGGCGGAGAAAATGTGATTAAGACAATATGGGGAGTAGGGTACAAAATTGAAATCTAGGCTGGAAGTGTTGTTTACGAAAATTAGCCATGTGATGAATGTTTGGCAGGCGACTTTTTTTGCAATAGTGTCTTGGGTTTTTGCTTTGATTACTGTCCAAACTATTTATTTGTGGAGTATTTCTATTCGTGATGATTCTTTGTTTTTACGTGAAGTGACGCAATCTATGGTTCAACTTTTTGGGCCGAATAAATATACTCGGATAATGCAGTCGTTTTGGATGTTATCGCTGAAGTTTTTAATTATCTTTTTGATTGCTTGTTTATTCTTTGCATTCTTTTATCGATTGATGCGTCAGCGGATATTAAAAAAACAACTACGAACGATTAATTTTGCTTTAAATGATGGAAAGCCGGTTGATACAGAAAGTTTTGTCCCGGAAATTCAAGAACTTGAGCGAAACATTGAAAATATGCGTGAACGACAAAATAAATTAATGAAAAAGGAAGAACAGGCGCAGCAAGCTAGGAATGACTTAATTACGAATGTCTCACATGATTTGCGGACGCCTTTAACGTCGATTTTAGGATATTTAAGTTATATTCATGAGGATCGTTATCGTGATGAGATTGAGCTGCGTTATTATACGGAACTTGTTTACGGAAAAGCGCGTCATCTGCATAAACTGATTGATGATTTATTCTCTTATACTAGGCTTGATAGTGTTGATTACCAATTAAAAAAAGATGAACTAGACATCATTGAATTACTCAGACAATTAGTAGCAGAATATGACGGACGAGCTGCAGAACGAAATATGCAGATAATCGAACATTTTGATGCCAATAAACTCATCATTGGTGGCGATGGTAACCAAATTATGCGTTTGTTTGAGAATTTATTTTCCAATGCGCTTAGATACGGAGAAGGAAATAAACAAATTGATGTAAGCGCGAAAAAAGAAGATAATATGGCTGTTGTGCGGGTCACTAACTATGGTGAAGAGATTCCAACCGTTGATTTACCTTATCTATTTGAACGTTTTTACAAAGTAGATAAAAATCGGACAACAACGGGTACTGGCTTAGGCCTTGCAATCGCTAAGTCTATCGTTGAAAAACACGGCGGAATTGTTACCGCAGAAAGCAAACATCGCAAAACAAGTTTTATCGTCAAATTGCCGCTCATTTAATCTTTAAAAATTCTTAAATGTTTCTTTCCTTGTGATTTATGTTCTTTCAGTAGAATATAAATCACGGAGGAGAGAAAAATGAAAAAACATATTGTTTTAATTGTTGTTGCTTGTATCACGGTCATTGCGGTATTTATGTACATAATTCAAGTCAATAGTAGCGAACTTAAATATCAAAATAGAGCTCAGATTAAAATAGCCTCTCAGTTAGCTAGCCAGGAAGATTCGGGAGAAAATAGTATTATTAGTGAAGTAAATTACAAATAGATGCGTATAAATAAAAAAGTTATTGACAAAGTGTGACGGAAAAGGTAATATGAAAAAACAAGAAACGTCACTATAGTCACAAATGAAGTGATATAATAATATGTAGAAATCTTATCCAGAGTGGTGGAGGGAAATGCCCTGTGAAACCCAGCAACCTAAACAATAATTCATTATGTGTTTAAGGTGCTAAGTCATGCAGAACAACGATTTGTTCTGAAAGATGAGAAGGAAGTTAGCCCATTTGAAAAAATGCTGCCTTTCTGCTCATTAGCAGGAAGGCTTTTTTGTATATCAGAATGTAGAAAAGGTGATAGAGATGATTACGTTACAGAACGTCGTAAAAGAATATACGTCCAGAAATAACAAAGTTCTCGCTGTCGACCATGTCGATTTAGAAATTGAACAAGGTGAGATTTTCGGAGTAGTTGGTTATTCAGGGGCTGGTAAAAGTACACTAATCCGAATGTTCAATGGATTAGAACTACCAACAGAAGGGTCTGTTGAAGTAGATAACCTACTAATTAGCCAAATTCGTGGTAGTAAATTAAGAAAAGCGCGCCAACAAATCGGAATGATATTTCAACATTTTAATTTATTATGGTCTAGAACTGTTGCAGAGAATATCGCGTTTCCATTAGAAATTGCTGGTGTTCGCGGTGAAAAAAGACGTTTTCGGGTCAATGAACTAATCCGACTCGTTGGCTTAGAAGGAAAAGAAAACGCCTATCCAGCTGAACTAAGTGGTGGGCAAAAACAGCGCGTAGGTATTGCAAGAGCGCTCGCCAATAATCCTAAAGTATTGCTTTGTGATGAGGCTACATCCGCACTAGATCCACAAACGACCGATGAAGTTCTAGAATTATTGCTAGACATAAATAAACGCCTCAACCTAACTATCATCGTTATCACCCACGAAATGCACGTTATTCGGAAAATCTGTAATCGCGTGGCAGTCATGGAAAACGGGAAAGTTGCTGAACTCGGTGACGTACTAGATGTGTTCCGCCATCCTAAAGAAAAAGTAACGCAGCGTTTCGTCCGCCAAGTAACTGATTCAGACGAAACGGAAGAACTAATCCATCTATTACTCGATAATTACGCAGAAGGTAAAATCGTTAAACTACTCTTCATGAGTGAAAATGCAACTCAACCAGTTATCTCTCAAGTAGCAAAAGAAAATGATGTTATGCTAAATGTCCTTCATGGGAACTTAACTCAAACGCAAAACGGTGCATACGGAACATTGTATGTCCAAGTTTTAGGCACAGAAGAAGCGATAGATGCCAGTCTAACACAGCTACGTCAACTTAAAGTAGAAACGGAAGTGTTAGAACGATGACGAAATTACAAGAGTTATTTCCAAATGTTGATTTTCAAATGATGTGGGTTGCCACACAAGAAACGCTATATATGACACTTACTTCATTATTTGCAGTTTTTTTGCTAGGAATCGTGCTAGGATTATTACTATTTTTAACCAATAATAAAAAACATGCCGGAGCGCGCATTTTATACTGGATAACAGCAATCCTTGTTAATGTGTTCCGTTCCATTCCTTTTATTATTTTAATCGTGTTACTTTTACCGATGACAAAATCGTTAGTCGGAACCGTAATTGGACCGAAAGCAGCACTTCCAGCTTTAATTATCTCAGCAGCTCCGTTCTATGGTCGGATGGTAGAAATTGCTTTTCGCGAAGTAGACAAAGGCGTTATTGAAGCCGCTAAATCCATGGGTGCGAATATGTTTACTATTATTGGTAAAGTGCTCATCCCAGAAGCCTTACCAGCGATTATTTCTGGTATTACAGTGACAGCAATTTCACTTGTTGGATTCACAGCGATGGCCGGCGTCATTGGTGCAGGTGGGCTTGGAAATACAGCTTATCTTGAAGGATTCCAACGTGGACAACCTGATGTAACGGTACTTGCGACAATTATTATTTTAATTATCGTCTTTATTTTCCAATTTATCGGCGACTTCCTAACAAAACGAACCGATAAACGCTAATCAATGTATATGAAGAAATTTATATAAAAAAACGCGGAATCCCCGCAAAAAAGGAGAGAATTTCATGAAAAAGGTTCTTGGTTTAATTTTCACATTAAGTTTAGTTTTAGTACTTACAGCTTGCGGTGGCTCCTCAGATAAAGCTTCATCTAGTAAAGACGATAATAAATTGGTAGTGGGTGCGTCAAATACACCCCATGCTCAAATCTTAGAACAAGCAAAACCTATCTTAAAAGATAAAGGGATTGACTTGAAAATTGTTAAATATACAGACTACGTTATGCCTAATAAAGCCCTAGAAGAAGGCGATTTAGATGCTAACTACTTCCAACATAAACCATATCTTGAATTAGAAGAAAAAGAAAAAGGTTACAAATTTGCTGATGTCGGTGCTATTCACATCGAACCAATGGGCATTTATTCTAAAAAAGTAAAAGATATTAAAGATTTAAAAGACGGCGCGCAAGTTTTACTTTCTAACTCAAAATCTGACTGGCCGCGTGTTATTGGGATTTTTGTAGACAATGGACTTTTAACACTTAAAGATGGCGTGAAACCACAAGATGCAACATTTGACGACATTAAAGACAATCCGAAAAACTTGAAATTCAAATATGATTTTGACCCAGCTTACTTGATGACTGCATATAATAATGAAGAAGGCGATGTTGTCGCTATTAACTCAAACTTTGTTGTAGACCAAGGCTTAAATCCTTCTAAAGATGCTATTGCAATCGAAAGCAAAGATTCTCCTTACGCTAATATTGTTGTAACTACGGACAAGAAAAAAGACGACAAAAACATTAAAGAACTAGTTAAAGTGTTACATTCAAAAGAAATTCAAGATTACATTACGAAAGAATGGGACGGAGCAGTTGTTCCAGTCGATAAGTAAACAAAAAAATCCTTTTACCGATTTGGTAAAAGGATTTTTTTTAATTAGCACTACTTAAATATAGTTTCAGTCCATCAGAAATGGCTTTATCAAGTTCTTTTTTAGAAACAATGTCTTTACCTTCTGGCATTGGAGGAACTTTTTCATAATCAAGCATATCGACGGTTGTTGTTAAGTTGATTAAATCTTTTGTTTTGCTATCTTCAAAGTTTGTAGTAATAACGGCTTTACTGAAACCTTTCTTACTATCTGGTGTTAACGTTAATTTGAAATCGAGTGTTTGATTTTTATTGGAAGTAAGGTTTTTTAGTGAAGAACGAACACTTTTTTCACCGGAATTCCATTTTTTTTGAGCTTCTTTTTGCGAGCTACCATCAATTTCTGAAAGAAGTGTGATGATGTTTCCGTCATTATCAAGTGCTGTAAAGACGTCATTGACTAAATCTTTTATTTCGTTTTTGGATAGGTTTAAAACAATATCTCCATTATCTTTGGAAGTGAAATGTTTGTCATCTAAGTTATTTAAATAGCTGTAAATTGCGATACCACTGGCTTCTTCAATTTTTTTCAATTCTTCCGCTTGACGATCAACGGTTTCTGAATCAATTGTTTGATTGGAGAAGTTTTGGAATGTTTCGAATACGTTGAGATATTTAGATTCTAAGTCTTTATTTTGCGCGAGTACTTTGTTGAAAATCTGAGCTGCTGAATCGGATAGTAGGCTTGAAAAACTGTCTGCTGCGTCATAAATATCAGCTACAGGGATATAAGCTTTCCCGTCCTCACTGTTTTGGAGCGCATGTAGAGTTAAATCAAGTGGTTCTTTGCCTTTCCAGTGAAGCGAATAGGCGCTATAGGAAGAGGAAGAATCACTATCTACAGAAATTTTATATTGAATGTTAGATTTTTTAAGTTGATTTAAGTCAATATCAGAGCCAAGTTTTTTAATGTAGTTATCAGATAGGTTGTTTACTTGGAATGTGACGTTCGTTGTAAATTGTTTATTTTCAGCTGTTTTCTTTAAAGTAGATGTGAAGTCGGACTTAGGGGAGCTGCACCCGGATAATGTGGCTAAAAGCAATACAAAGATGGTCAGAGCCATTATTGCTTTCTTCATATTTTAAATTCTCCTTCAATAAATAATCGTTTATTACAAATAAGTTATTATGTTGCAAATTTGTTACGTTACAACAATACCATATCTAAATAAGATATACAATCCTTTTTTATAGTAAAAAAGAACCTTTCTTCTATTGATATAGAGCGCTCTTCCTTTTATGTCATGGATTCTCAAATAAAATGGAAATAGTGATAATGCACGAAAACTGGTAAAAAACGGCTATTAATAGTAGAATGAAGGGGAGAATGCGAAGAGTGCTGGTTTTTATAGTTGTAATCAGATTAGAATTATACTAAACTAGGATTATGCAAATTTTACACTAGGGAGGACTTTTTTATGGCAACTTTAAAGATTCAAGATTTACATGTTGAAATAGAAGGAAAAGAAATTTTGAAGGGCGTTAACCTTGAAATTTCAACTGGCGAAATCCATGCTATCATGGGACCAAACGGAACAGGTAAATCTACGTTGTCCTCAGCAATTATGGGGCACCCGAAATATGAAGTAACACAAGGATCAATCACGCTTGACGGAGAAGATGTACTTGAGATGGAAGTAGATGAACGCGCTCGTGCTGGCCTTTTCTTAGCGATGCAATATCCAAGTGAAATTAGTGGTGTAACAAACGCTGAGTTCATTCGTGCAGCTATCAATAGCCGACGCGAAGAAGGCGACGAAATTCCAGTAATGCAATTCATCCGTAAATTAGATGCCAAAATGGACATTTTAGATATGGACGAAGAAATGGCAGAACGTTATTTAAATGAAGGATTTTCAGGCGGAGAGAAAAAACGTAATGAAATCTTGCAATTATTAATGATTGAGCCAAAATTAGCGATTTTAGATGAAATTGACTCTGGTCTTGATATTGATGCACTTAAAGTTGTCTCTAAAGGTGTAAATGAAATGCGCGGCGAAGGTTTCGGCTGCTTAATCATTACCCATTATCAACGTTTACTTAACTACATTACACCAGATTTTGTGCACGTAATGATGCAAGGTAAAGTAGTTAAAGAAGGCGGACCTGAGCTTGCTAAACGTTTAGAAGCTGAAGGTTATGACTGGATTAAACAAGAACTTGGTATTGAACTTGAGGAAGAAGAAGCAGTAGACCAACAATAAGGAAGTGAGGTTAAAATCATGGCAGAAAATATGACAATTAAAGATGATTTTATCCACGCTTTTTCAAGTAATGCGAATGAACCGGATTGGTTTTTAGACATCCGTCGCAATGCTTTTAAAGCCTACGGGGAACTGGACTTGCCTTTTGTGGATAAAACAAAAATTACTCGCTGGAATTTCACAAAGTTTGAGACGTTTATACCTTTTAAAGAAGGCGTAACGAATGAAACTTTACCGGAAAAAGTAGCGAATTTAGTTGATTTAGATAATAAAGAAGCCAATTTTTACGTTCAAATGGATGAAAGACCTGCGAGACTTCAGTTGCAACAAGAACTAGTTGACCAAGGCGTTATTTTTACAGATATTATTTCGGCTGTGAAAAATCATCCTGAACTTGTGAAAAAATACTTCATGACAGATGCAGTTCAAGTGGATGAACATAAACTGACTGCTTTTCATGCGGCACTAGTGAACGGCGGGATTTTCCTTTACGTTCCTAAAAATGTTGAAGTGAAAGCGCCAATTCAAGCTGTTTTTGTACAAGAAAAAGCAGAATCTCCACTTGTTAACCATGTGTTGCTTGTGGCGGATGACAATAGCGCAGTCACTTATGTGGAAAACTACGTAACGGTAGATAACGCACCTAAAGGGATTGTTAGCATTGTTGAAGAAGTAATCGCTGAGAAAAATGCGCGTATTACTTTTGGTGGTGTAGACAATCTTGCAAGTGGCGTTACGACATATGTGAACCGTCGTGGACACATTGGAACAGACAGCCAAATTGAATGGGCACTTGGTCTGATGAATGATGGCGATACTATCAACGAGAACGTAACGAACCTAATGGGTGACGGATCTTCTGCTGATGTGAAAACTGTGACAGTTGGACGCGGGAAGCAAACGCAAAACGTGACAACTCGCGTGACACATTACGGAAAAGCTTCTAATGGTACAATTTTATCCCATGGTGTTATGAAAGAAAGAGCGACAACTATTTTCAACGGAATTGGTCACATTAAACATGGCGCTTCTAAGTCAGATGCACAACAAGAATCACGTGTACTTATGCTTAGTCCTGAAGCGCGCGGTGATGCGAACCCAATTTTATTAATTGATGAAAATGACGTAGTAGCAGGACATGCGGCTTCTGTTGGACGCGTTGATCCACTACAATTATTCTATTTGATGAGCCGTGGGATTTCTCAAAAGGAAGCAGAAAGATTAGTTATTCATGGCTTCTTGGATCCTGTTGTTCGTCAGTTACCAATCGAAAGTGTAAAAACGATGCTTCGTGAAGTAATCGAAGGGAAAGTGCGCTAAATGATTGATATCCAAAAAATTCGGGCGGATTTTCCAATTTTAGCTCAAGAAATAAATGAAAAACCGCTAGCTTATTTAGATAATGCTGCCACTTCACAAAAGCCAAAACAAGTTATTGAAGCTTTAACACATTACTATGAGTTTGATAATGCGAACGTTCACCGCGGTGTGCATACACTTGCAGCAAGAGCGACGGATGCTTATGAATCAGCTCGAGGTAAAGTAGCCAAGTTTATTCATGCGCGTGAAGTAGCAGAAATTATTTTCACAAGAGGTACTACTTCAGCGATTAATTTAGTTGTTGATAGTTACGCGGAAGCAAATATTGAAGCGGGCGATGAGATTGTTATTTCTTATCTAGAGCACCATTCTAATTTGATTCCATGGCAACAGCTAGCTAAACGCAAAGGCGCGGTTTTGAAATATATCGAACTAGAAGAAGATGGCACGATTTCTGTTGAACAAGCCAAAAAAACGATTGGCAAAAAAACGAAAATCGTTGCATTAGCTCATGTTTCTAATGTACTCGGAACTATCACGCCAATTAAAGAAATCGCAGCAATTGCTCATCAATTTGGAGCAGTCATTCTCGTTGATGGTGCGCAAGCTGTGCCTCATATGGAAGTAAATGTAGTAGATTTAGATGCTGACTTTTATGCTTTTTCAGGGCACAAAATGATGGCTCCTACTGGCATTGGCGCCTTGTATGGCAAACGTGAATTGCTTGATGCGATGGAACCTACCGAATTTGGCGGAGAAATGATTGATTTTGTTGAATTATACGATTCGACGTGGAAAGAACTGCCGTGGAAATTTGAAGCCGGAACACCGATTATTGGCGGAGCGATTGCGCTAGGTGCGGCGATTGATTACTTGGCAGAAGTCGGACTCGCAAATATTCACGCACATGAACAAGCATTAGCCAGCTACGCGATAGAAGAAATGAGCAAAATCGAAGGCATTACCATTTACGGACCAAAAGATGCGAGTAAACGTTGTGGCTTAGTGACTTTCAATTTAGAAGGCGCTCACCCACATGATATTGCGACTATTTTGGACGAAGACGGGATTGCGATTCGAGCTGGTCATCACTGTGCACAACCGTTGATGAAATGGCTAGATGTCTCTTCTACAGCTCGCGCAAGCTTTTATATTTATAATACAAAAGAAGAAATTGATGCGCTTATAGATGGCCTCAAGTTAACAAAGGAGTATTTTGGATTATGACAAGCCGGAAATTAGATCAGCTTTATAGACAAGTCATTATGGATCACTATAAAAATCCGCGCAATAATGGAGAGCTCCCAGATAGCGATGTAACAATCGACCTCAACAACCCAACATGCGGTGATCAAATTCATCTTCATTTAAAAATGGACGGTGATACAATCGTTGCGGCAAAATTCACTGGTAGCGGCTGTTCGATTTCGATGGCCTCTGCTTCGATGATGACGCAAAGCATTATTGGGAAAACCGAGAAAGAAGCATTAAAAATGTCCCGTGAATTTTCAGAAATGGTGCAAGGTCACGACCACGAAACGATTGATGAATACGGCGACGTTGAGGCACTTGCAGGGGTTGCGAAATTCCCAGCAAGAATCAAATGCGCAACCCTTTCTTGGAAAGCAATGGAGAGAGCGATTTTTGAAAAAGAAGGAACAAAATAAGTAGCGAAAAGGAGGATACGACATGACTGAAATTCCAGAAATTGGCGAATACCAATATGGATTCCATGACAAAGATACCTCTGTGTTCCGTACAGAACGCGGATTAACAGAAAAAGTAGTAAGAGAAATTTCGAATATTAAAGAAGAACCAGAATGGATGTTAGAATTCCGTTTGAAGTCTTTAGAGCAATTTTATAAAATGCCAATGCCGACTTGGGGTGGCGACCTGTCAGAACTTAAGTTTGAAGACATCACTTACTACGTGAAACCGTCTGAACAAACAGTGCGCTCTTGGGATGAAGTTCCTGAAGAAATTAAACGTACTTTTGATAAATTAGGTATTCCTGAAGCCGAACAAAAATATTTGGCTGGTGCATCTGCGCAGTATGAATCCGAAGTAGTTTATCACAATATGAAGCAAGACCTAGAAGATTTAGGGATTGTCTTCAAAGATACAGATTCCGCGTTAAAAGAAAACGAAGATATTTTCAAAGAATACTTCGCAAAAGTAATTCCACCAAGCGACAACAAATTCGCAGCATTAAACTCGGCTGTTTGGTCAGGTGGCTCATTCATCTACGTACCACCAGGTATCAAAGTAGATACGCCGCTTCAAGCCTATTTCCGCATTAACTCGGAAAACATGGGGCAATTTGAACGGACACTAATTATCGTCGACGAAAATGCCAGCGTAAACTACGTAGAAGGCTGTACTGCTCCCGTTTATACAACAAATTCCCTTCACTCAGCTGTGGTGGAAATCATTGTAAAACCAGGCGCTTACTGCCGTTACACAACCATCCAAAACTGGGCAAATAACGTTTATAACCTAGTAACAAAACGTACTTTCTGTGAAGAAAATGCGACAATGGAATGGATTGATGGTAACATTGGTTCGAAATTAACAATGAAATACCCAGCTGTACATTTACGTGGCGAAGGAGCGCGCGGAACGACCCTTTCTATCGCGATTGCCGGTAAAGGGCAACGTCAAGACGCGGGAGCGAAAATGATGCACTATGCGCCTAATACGTCCTCTACGATTGTATCGAAGTCGATTTCGAAACAAGGCGGAAACGTAACGTACCGCGGAATTGTTCATTTTGGCCGTAATGCAGACGGAGCACGTTCCAATATCGAATGTGATACGCTCATTATGGATAACCTGTCCACATCGGACACAATCCCGTACAACGAAATCCTAAACAGCAACATCTCATTAGAACACGAAGCCAAAGTTTCCAAAGTATCCGAGGAACAACTTTTCTACCTAATGAGCCGTGGTTTAAGCGAAGAAGAAGCGACAGAAATGATCGTTATGGGCTTCATTGAACCATTTACGAAAGAATTACCAATGGAATATGCCGTTGAGATGAACCGTTTGATTAAGTTTGAAATGGAAGGCTCGATTGGTTAATATAACAAAAAAATCCCCTTCAACTGCAGCTTTGTGGTTGAAGGGGGTTTTTATTTACATTTAATTTTAGCTGTTTTTTTTCGACTTAAAAAGCCAGCAATAAAATAAGATAGTATAAAAATAGATAATCCACCTATTAAAGATATACTTAATCCATCAAAAGGTTTCCTGCCAGTAAAGGCTGAACCGATTAATATCGTTCCGAAAAAAACTGAAGTCATTATAATAAGTCTTTTCATCTGTTTTCTCCTTTTTTTTAATTAAAGTATAAGACATAAAATATCCAAGGTAAAGCAACAACCAAATTAAAAGATTCTCCCTCCTTTTTGCGTTATAATAAACATAAATCAAAAACGATAGAGAGGGTGGCGGTTGATGATTACAATCGGGTTAACTGGATGGAGTGATCATGATTCTTTATTACAATCAAAAAAATTAACGTTGGCTGATTATGCGGCACATTTTCCTGTGGTAGAAGTCGATACGAGTTTTTATGCGATTCCTTCTCCGCGAACAACGGCAAACTGGGCGGCGCAAACTCCGGATGATTTTCGTTTTGTGATAAAGGCTTTTTCGGCGATGACAAAACATAAGGAATGGTCGCAGTATTTTGATAGCGAAAATGCGATGTATACGGCTTATATGGATATGATTGCGCCGATAAGTGAAACGGGAAAACTACAGGCAATTTTATATCAATTTCCACCGTATTTTAATTGTACGAAAGAAAATGTGACTTATTTAAGATATATCGCTTCGAAAATGGGTGATTTGCCTGTAGCAATTGAATTTCGTAATAACTCATGGTATAGCGAACAAAATACAGAAAAGACGTTAGATTTACTGCGCGAATTAGGTTTTATTCATACGGTTGTTGATGAACCACAAGTTGGATCTGGAAGTGTGCCAATTGTGCTTCGTGAGACAAATAGTGAGATGACGCTAGTAAGACTGCATGGTCGGAATCAGTATGGTTGGATGAAAGCGAGTAGTCCGGAATGGCGCGAGGTTCGCACGCTTTATCGTTATAATGAGGAAGAAATTAACGAGTGGACCAAATATGTGGAACATTTACAAAAATTGTCCAAAGAAGTTGTCGTGATATTTAATAATAACAGCGGCGGGGATGCAGCTGATAATGCGAAACATTTACAAAAGGCGCTCCAAGTTGAGTTTCAAGGTTTAGCTCCGATGCAAATGGATTTGTTTTCAGAATAAAAAAGATGGCGCGTGAGTAGCGCCATCTTTTTTATGCCTTAATTCCAATTAAAAAGCTAATAACTAAAATAATAAGTACAATCCCAGTTACGCCAACATATAAGTAATCTTTTTCCTTCAAAAAAGTAAACAATGATACAACGACACGAAGGACGGGCGTTAAAATCAAGCAAAACAGACCAAACATCATAATTGCGTATGGTTTAAGCGTCCCTAGCCCGCTGAAAATCGCCGTAAGCGAAGTCGGATAAGTTTCCCCAGGATAGCCACTTTCGCCGGTGATAAATAGCATAACGAGGCCAAAAACGATAATGATCGCACTAAGGACAACACCGATTCGTAGCAGTGCGCTAACAATTAGCTCCACGCGGTACATTTCTTCTTTTTTCTCTGCCATCTAAATCCACCCCAATCCTTCTAAAATCATTTGGAAGGCAACATATAAAATGACGGGAATAAAAATAATCCGAATAACTTTGCTTTTTAAACGTTGCATGATGCGCGTTCCAAGTGTTGCGCCGACAAGTACCCCAATCGCAACAGGAGCTGCAATCGCGGGCTGGATGTCACCTTGGAAAAGATACACAGTTGCACTGGCAGCCGCGGTTACACCCATCATTAAATTACTCGTTGCGCTACTTACTTTTAGCGGCATTTTCATAAAGACATCAAGTGCCATTACTTTAAATGCGCCACTACCGATTCCAAGTAAGCCACTAGCGATACCTGCGCCGTACATTACACCAAAACCAGCAGGAACATTTGCCACTTGGTAGTCAACTGTTTGCCGTAAAGATTTATCGTAATAAGAATCATGTAAGTTTAATTTTGTTGCGAGTGGGTCTGGTTTCACATTGGTAGGAAATTCTGAACCGACCTTTTTAATCATGTTGAAAGCAGAATATAGAAGTAAAAGTCCGAAGATGATGTAGAGGGCTGTAGCCGAGAGCAGTCCACTGACGAAAGCCCCGGTTATTGCACCGATTGTTGTGGCAATTTCGAGAAACATACCGACACGAAGATTGGTGATGCCGTCTTTGATATAAGCGATGGCAGAACCACTACTTGTTGCGATAACGGAAATAATACTCGCACCAATCGCATACTGAATATCAATCCCGAAAATAAGAGTCAAGGCAGGCGTCACGATAATTCCGCCACCAAGCCCAAGCAAAGAGCCAACAACCCCTGCAAAAACAGAGATTAGAAGAATTTCGACTGTTTGCGTAATATCCAAAAAAATCACTTCCCTTTAAAACAATATATCCTATCATAACATAAAATGAAGGTTGAACGATTCAAACGGTCCTACTGCGTGTAAAAAAAGCTATTTTGAGCTACAATAGTTATATGTGAGGAGTGAGGTGGATTGATGAAACATTTAACTTTATGGCATACAAATGATGTTCATAGTCACTTGGAGCATTGGCCTCGTATTTTTAATTTCTTAAAAGAGAAAAGAACAGCTGCAGATAAAGAAAATAAGGCGGCGCTCTTTTTTGATATTGGCGATTTTTTAGACCGGGTTCATCCGCTTACTGAAGGGACAAATGGACTTGCGAATACGGACTTACTTAATCAGCTTCCATATGACGCAGTAACTTTTGGCAATAATGAAGGAACGACTTTGGCACATGAAGACTTGGATAATTTATACGAGCACGCGGCTTTCCCGGTAGTTTGCTGTAATTTTTACACGGATAAAGAGTGCACCGAGCAGCCGGACTGGGTGAAATCGATTGTGTATAAAGAAATAGAACAAGTAAAAATTGCTATTATCGGTGCGACGGCGCCATTTAGAGAGTACTACGAAGAGATGGGCTGGGGAGTAGAAGAACCAATTAGCGCGATTAAGAAGCAAATTGCTGGCTTGGACGCGGACACAGCTGTAGTTATTTTACTGAGTCATCTCGGTTTGCCGACAGACGAAAGAATTGCTTTAGAATTACCAGAAATTGATATTATATTAGGTGGGCATACCCATCATTTACTTGAAAATGGAAAAATAGAAGGAAATGCATTACTGGCTGCTGCCGGAAGATGGGGCGAGCATGTAGGGAAAGTTACTATTGAGCTAGATGAAAATAATCAGATTATCTCTAAAAAAGCAGTAACTTTTGCAACCGAAAAACTTCCGATTCCTCCAAATGAAACGGCAGAAATTCAAGCTTTCTTTGATAAAGGACGAGATGAATTATCTGAAAAAGTAGTTGCGATTCCCGGGAAGTTAGCGCATAATTGGTTTGATGACTCGGAAATTGCGCACATTTTGAATGAGGCTGTTTGTGAATGGACTGGTTCGGAAACGTTTGTGATGAACGCGGGCATTTTTATGACGGATTTTGAAGCAGGGATTGTGACGGATTTTGATATTCACCAAATGTTACCGCACCCGTTAAATGCGATTGCTTTAACGATGTCTGGTGAGGAACTTGAAATACTTATTGACGGAATCTACCGAAAGAAAGCAGAACTGCAAGATATTCCGCTTCGAGGTTTTGGTTTCCGAGGCGAGTATTTTGGTACCGTTTTGATGGACAGAGCTAGTTTTGACTCGGAAAATCAAGTGGCACTTTTTGATAATAAACCGATTGATAAAACGCGGGAATACCGGATTGCGACGCATGATACGTTTGTATTCGCGCCATTTTTCCCGATAGTGAAGCAAATTAAACGAAAAGAAGTATATACACCAGAATTACTCCGAGATATTTTAAAATGGAAACTCAAAAAAATGTACGGACAGGAGGAAGACACGTGACGATTACGATTCAAGATTTAAACTACGAAATTATCACCAATTATCGCGATGCTTTTGACGAGGAAAAATTGAATGAACGATTTAGCGATATTCTTGGGCGATATGATTATATAGTAGGCGACTGGGGTTACGATCAACTTAGACTGAAAGGTTTCTTTGAAGACGACAACCGTAAAGCCGCATACGACAACAAGATTAGCACGTTAAAAGAATATATTTACGAATACTGCAACTTTGGCTGTGCTTATTTTGTTATTAAAAAAGTAAAATAGTAAATGAGGTAATTTGGAATTGAAGAATTATAAAGCGTATTTAATTGATTTAGACGGCACAATGTATCGCGGAGCAGAAGTTATTCCCGAGGCAATCATTTTTATCGAAAATTTAAAACGTGCGGGAATTCCGTATTTATTTGTAACTAATAATTCTACAAAGACACCAGATCAAGTAGCCGAACATTTAACTGGCATGGGCATTCAAGCGGAAGCGAATGATGTTTTTACAACTTCGCAAGCAACTGTGCAATTTATGCTTGAACAAAAACGTGAGAAATCGGTTTATGTTATCGGTGAACGTGGAATAAAACAAGAACTAACTGATAATGGATTTGAAATAACTTCTAGTAACCCAGCTTTTGTTGTTGTTGGACTTGACCGAGAAGTAGATTACGAAAAATTTGCTAAGGCAGCTCTTGCGGTTCGAGGTGGCGCAATGTTTATCTCCACAAATGGCGATGCGGCAATCCCAACTGAACGCGGTTTGCTTCCGGGAAATGGTTCGATTACATCGGTTGTTTCTGTCGCGACAGAAACGATGCCTGTTTTTATCGGAAAACCGGAATCAATTATTATGGAGCAAGCACTCGCAAAACTCGGTGTTCAAAAAGACGAAGCAATTATGGTTGGCGATAACTACGAAACAGATATTATGGCGGGAATCAACTACGGTATGGATACTTTAATCGTTCATACTGGTTTCACTTCAAAAGAGGCACTAACAACCAAAGAGATTCAGCCAACATATGCTGTAACGAAGCTAACTGATTGGAAATTTAACTAGAAGAGCGGATTTTTTCTGCTCTTTTTTTAATAATTAGGAGGTTAGAAAAATGGTCTCAATACAAAAGCTAACGAAAGATAATTTTCATGAAACGGCTAAATTACAAGTCCATCCTCACCAGAAAACATTTGTAGCAGAAAATTGGTACTCGATTATCGAAGCAAGTTTTGAAGAAACGTATCATTCTATTGTCATTTATGCTGACAATATGCCAGTTGGATATGCAATGTACGGAATGGATACGGATGACGGCGAATTTTGGCTAGTACGTTTTATGACTGGAAAAGAGCACCAAGGTAAAGGCTACGGCGGGGATGCTTTGGAGCAAATCATCGAAATGGTGAAAAATTTGCCAGAAAAACCTGCAAGACTACGCTTGTCTTACGAACCAGATAACCATGTGGCAGAGAAATTTTATGCGAAATATGGGTTTGAGAAAACGGGCGAAATTATCGATGGTGAGGCAGTTGCTGACTTGTGGTTTAAACGATGAAAAAGGGTATAGAATGGGGATAAGGAGGACTGGGAATGGACGTATTTAATGATTTTTTTGTCGTATTTTTAATTGCAGCGACTGCTTTTTTTGTAGCGAGTGAATTTGCCATTGTTGCAATTCGAAAACCTACTGTCCTACAACTACTTGCCTCAGATAACCCACGAGCGAAATACGTTAAAAAAGTAACTTCCAATATGAATGATTATTTGGCTGCTTGTCAGCTAGGAAACACACTCGCAGCACTTGCGATGGGGTGGGTCGGTGAAGCAACAATGCGCGGTTGGCTAGAACCACTTTTTTTAATGCTGCCACTACCCGAATCACTGGAAAAACCGATTTCGATTTTTGTATCGTTCATTTTAATTACCTTTTTAAATGTGGTACTTGGGGAACTAGCCCCGAAAACATTCACCATTCAAAGTACCGAAAAAGTAGCATTATTCATCGCGCGCCCGCTAGTTTATTGGTATCGCCTAACTTTTCCGCTCAATTGGCTTTTAAATAACTCGGCAAATTTAATTACGCGGATGTTCGGTGTGAAACGTACTGATGATGCGGATCAAATGACACCGACTGAGCTCAAAATTATTTTTGAAGATAGCTACCGGCAAGGTCTTTTAAATCCACAAGAATTTCGTTATATGAAAAATATTTTCAAGCTTGGGGATGTGCCGGCAAAAGAAGTCATGATTCCGCGGATGTCGATGATTGCCATTGACCAAACAGCGACAGTGCGAGATTTGCTTAAACTAACTTCCGAGCATACATATCATATTTTTCCAGTAACAGAAGATGAAGACAAAGATCATATTATTGGCATGTTACGTGTCAGTGCAGTCATGGCCGGTCTTGGAAAAGATGAAGCCATTGTAGAACAATCAATCAAACCCTTTATATCGCCAGTTTTAGAAGTGTTTGAAGGGATGGTTTTAGAAGAATTACTCGTAAAAATGCAACAAGAAAGCGAACCATTTGTCGTTTTAACAGACGAATATGGCGGGACTTCAGGTATTGTGACTCTTGAAGATGTCATGGAAGTGATTGTCGGCGATATGGAAGAAGCAAAAGGACCTAAAGGAATACGTAAGGTGGCATTAAATCATTTCATTATAGAGGGATCTGAGCCGCTTTTGGAAGTAGAGGAAGCAATTGGCGTTCCGATTGAAAGTCCGGGTGTCCATACGCTATCAGGTTGGATGCTGCTCGAACGCTTTGACTTAGAAACAGGGGACGAGATTGAACATGAAGGTTATCGGTTTATCGTTCGTTCGATGAATAAAAACTCAATCAGGCAAGTGGAAGTAAAACGTGGCAAAGAAAAACCAGTAAAAACGGAGGAATGACCTCTAGTTTTACTGGTTTTTGTTTAATTAACAATATCATCATGGTAACTATGGGCAAGACGACTTGCTGCAGCCGCTGCGATAGCTCCCACAATATCATCCAGAAACGTGTGAACAGCAATGCCATCATGTTCGTTTAGTTTTGCCAAAATACCAGGTTTTACTTTATCGATATAACCATAATTTGTAAAACCAATCGAACCATATACGTTAACAATAGAAAGTGCTAATATCTCATCTACGCCATAAAGCCCCTCATCAGCGCTAATAATGTTTTGTAGCGGTTGGACGAGTTCACCTTTTTCGGCCATGACATCAAGCTGGATGCCCGTTAAAACAGCATTTTGAACTTCGCGTTTACGAAGCACGTGCTCTACATTTTGACGGCATATTTCTAATTCTAATCCGGGATGATACTTTTGTTGTAAAAATAATACCAATTCTGCGATGTCATCTATTTCTACGCCACGTTCAATCAGCCAACTCCGAGCTTTAGCTTCTAGGGCGCTTTGTTTTTCTACCATTGTCCTTACCTCCTTCTAACTGTATGTATATTGTATGATAGACGTTTACAGGATTTCTAAACATATTTATACAAAAATAGCGACCGCTTATTTTGGTCGCTAAAATAGTAGTTCTTAAAATACTTGAACGACTTCTTTAAATCCGATAATTTTCTCTGCTAAAGTCAATTCGATTCCCATTTTTAAAGTCATATCAGAACTTGGACAAGTTTCGCATGCACCAAGTAATTTGATTTTTACAATGCCGTCTGGGGTCACTTCCACAAGCTCATAGTCCCCGCCATCACGAACTAAAAACGGTCGGAACTTTTTTAAAGCTTTATCAACTTCGGCATAACTAATTTCTTCCATAGGATATAGTTCTCCTTTCGCGAGGCACTATCATATTCTCTATTATAACAGGATACGGAAAAAATTAAAGAAATTAAATTGGATTTTTCCAAGGTGGAAAGTAGTGTACTTTGGAGTAATTTCCAAATAAAAACTCTCTTATCAGCTGGATAAGAGAGTTTTAGTTGTTTGTTTTAGCTGTTTTTCTTAGAAATTGAGTAAATTCCTAAGAGAACGAAACATGTACCAATTAATCCGAACAATATACTTTCTTGTTGATTATCGCCGGTTTTCGGTAATTTTGTTTGTTTTTTGATTGTGGTTGGTTTGCTTGCTTTTGGTTTGTTTTCATTGATTTTAATAGTTGTTTTGTCTTTATCTGGTTGTGTATTACTTGGTGTTTTATCTTCTTTTTTAGGATCATCTTCTTGTTTAGCATATACAAAGGTGACTGTTTGAGCATCTGTTGTAAATACACCTGTGGCATTGGCTGGTGTAACTGTTAACTTCCAACCGCTCAAGTTTTTAGCTGTTGCCGCGTAAGAAGTATCTAGCTTACCGTTCAGTGTGTCAGGAGTAGCGAGTTCGTTGCCATCACCATCGACGTATTTAACAGTGACGGGAGCGCCATCTGCTTTTTCGTAAACGTAAGTGACAGTTTGGTTAGTGTCTGTGAATACTCCTGTAGCGTTGGCTGGAGTAGTTTTAACTGTCCAACCTGTGATGCTTTTGGCTGTCGATTGGTAAGGAGCGTCAATTTTGCCGTTCAGTGTGTCTGGAGTAGCAAGTTCATTGCCATCGCCATCGACGTACTTAACGGTAACAGGAGCGCCATCTACTCTTTCGTAAACATAAGTGACAGTTTGGTTAGTGTCTGTGAATACTCCTGTAGCGTTGGCAGGCGTAGTTTTAACTGCCCAACCAGAAAGACTTTTGGCTGTCGATTGGTAAGGAGCATCGATTTTGCCGTTCAGCGTGTCAGGAGTAGCTAATTCGTTGCCGTCTTCATCGACGTATTTAACGGTAACGGGAGCGCCGCTTGCTTTTTCGTAAATATAAGTGACAGTTTGGTTAGCGTTTGTGAATACGCCATTAGCGTTTGCAGGTGTAGTTTTAACTGCCCAGCCTGTGATGCTTTTGGCTGTAGATTGATAAGGTGCGTCAATTTTGCCGTTCAGTGTGTCGGAAGTAGCAAGCTCGTTGCCGTCTTCATCGACATATTTAACGGTAACAGGAGAGCCGTCTGCTTTTTCGTAAACATAAGTGACAGTTTGGTTAGCATTTGTAAATACGCCATTAGCGTTGGCAGGTGTAGTTTTAACTGCCCAGCCTGTGATGCTTTTGGCTGTTGATTGATAAGGAGCGTCGAGTTTGCCGTTCAGTGTGTCGGAAGTAGCAAGTTCGTTGCCATCACCATCGACATATTTAACGGTAACGGGAGCGCCGTCTGCTTTTTCATAAACATAAGTGACAGTTTGGTTAGCATTTGTAAATACGCCATTAGCATTGGCAGGAGTGGTTTTAACTGCCCAGCCTGTGATGCTTTTGGCTGTTGATTGATAAGGAGCGTCGATTTTGCCATTCAGTGTGTCGGAAGTAGCAAGTTCGTTGCCATCACCATCAACGTATTTAACGGTAACAGGAGCGCCATCTGCTTTTTCGTAAACATAAGTGACTGTTGTATCACTGTCGCCAAATTGTCCGGAAGCTTGGCCTTCGATTTCTTTTAGTTTGTAGTTAGTAATTGTTTTTTCTGTTGTTTGGTAATTTTCTCCGGATTTACCAGAAATTGTTTCACTTGGAGCTAATTCAACGCCATTTTCATCTTTATAAAATACGTTTACAGCTGAATTGGTTTTTTCAGATACCTTTATTGGTTGTGATACTTTAATGGAGTAACTAAGTGGTACTCCTTTAGCAGAAGTAGCTGTGAATGTCGCGTTGTAAGTCACAGTCTTAGTTCCAATTGGTAAGTTTGAGAAAGAGACTGTTTTATTATCAGCCGATACTGTTCCAGCGTCAGAAATGCTAGAAACTGGCATTTTTTCTCCATCAATATCTAAAGTAGGGTTGTTTGAAATAGCTGTTGCCCCTTCTTTAATATTAATAGTTGGAAGTGTGATAGTTTGGTTGTTAACTTGTAAACCTTTATAATCACCAACGACTGCCATGCCTTCAAAAAAGTCTTTTAACTTACTTAAGTCAGTAATGCTATTATTATCAGCGTAAGCAATAGATAATCCTCTAAGTGTATTTAAAGAATCAATGGAAGTTAGGTTGTTATTGTTTAAATAAAGGACTTTAAGTTTTTTCATCGTAGCAATTGGAGCTACATTAGTGAACTTGTTGTAACTTAGATTTAAGTGTGTAATATGATCATCTGCAGTTAATGCTGCTAAATCAGAAATATTATTCCAAGTTACATCTAAAGTTTCGAGTGATTTAAGGTTTGCAAATTTTGTAAATTCTTCATTATCGATTTGGTGATATGCTGGATCTAACCAAGCATACGAATTATAAGAAAATGATTTTAAGTTTTCTTTTTCAAGTAAGGGAGTGAAATCAGTAATATAATCCCCGCCTAGTTCTACTTCTTCGAGCGCTGGCATTTCGCCAAGAGCTTTAATATCATTTAATCCAGTAGTAATACCAACGATTTTTTTCAGCTTAGGTAAATTCTTAATCTGATTTAAATTAGTGATTTCTGTTTGGTTTGAAAAATATAGTTTGGTCATATTGACCGCTTTTTCGAGTCCAGTTAAATCTCTAACTAATCCAGTGACAGCATATCCAGATGAACCGAACATATAGGAAATATCCGCTGTACTAATCGTCTCAAGGTGTGCTTCAGTCAATTCGTCTAATAACGGATTACCTACGATGGTTTTAAGACCTTCTTTTAAATACGGATCTGGGATATTTACTACATCAGTTGATGCTCCCCGTACATTACTAAAAGGTAAAAATACGGTTGTGATTAAAAATAAAGCTAATATTATTTTGATTGCTTTTTGCATATGTCTAATTTCCTCCTTGTTTTTTGGAATGTATTCGTAATTAGTTATTCGTTAAAACTGACTATTTCAGCAACAAAATTAGTCGAGAATCTAGTGGTTTCAATCGAATACACTTCAAAGCAAAGTTATAATACCATGAGGGCTCTTCATAAATCATGGGTTTTCTAAAAGAAATTTATTGAAAGTAGAGTGAGCTTCATTAATTGGACATATTTGTTTTTTAGGGCGGGGATGTAGGTGGGAGAAAGGGTTTCGCTTGTTGGTTGGTGTGGGAGGAGGGTTTTTGGATATATATAACATATAAATTAGTTGTTAGGTTTTAAATTTTTCTAAAAATATTGAATGGTTAGTTTTTTATTGGGGGGTGATTTGGTTTGCTTTGAATGGTGGAATGGGATGGGGGGGGCAGGTTGATGGTGGATAGATTTTGATGGGTGGGGCTTTTTGTGTGGAGGGCGCACTTTACTGGAAGGATTACATGCTTGCTTTGCTCGTATGCATATTTGGCCGTAATTCGCTTTGCTTCGAACGGGCCGAATGGGATGGAGGGTTTTAGATTGATGGTGGATGGATTTTGATGGGAGGGAAGTTTTTGTGTGGAGGGCGCACTTTACTGGAAGGATTACATGCTCGCTTTGCTCGCATGCATATTTGGCTCGTAACTCGCTTTGCTTCGAACGATCCAAACAAAAACACGTTCCTAAGGCTCAGAAAGGAACGTGCTCTTTCAACTGGTAAGGTTGAAAGACAATTGGGTTGCGCGCCCAATTGTTAAAGGGAGTGTTACTTATATGTTGACCGTGAAATCACGGGTACAACCTGGAGATGGTTTATCATGCTAATACACTACTGCTTTAAAGATTTGCAATGTATTGGAAATATTATAATATATCTAGAAATTTGTGTCAATTCATATCTTTATAAAAATTCATAAAGTTTAATAGTTATGCTAAATGAGACAGCTTAGTCGCTTTTTGGGGTAGGTTTTTGTACAATGATAGTGAGGTGAAGCATGATGGTAAATGAAGCGAAATTATATGTATATGGTTCAACGACTATTTGTGCGAGTTGTGTCGGAGCACCGTCCTCGAAAGAAACAGAGGAATGGCTTCGAGCTGCGATTGGTCGGAAGTTTTCTGGACAGCCTTTTGTAGTGGAATATGTAGATATTTTTAATCCGCCAAATGAAGCGGCTTTAGCAGATATGGCGAATAAGATTGTTGATGAAGATTATATGTATCCAGTCATTGTGGTTGACGGTGAAATTATCGCGGAAGGCAATCCTCGGTTGAAAGATATTTATCAAGTAATGACCGACCGTGGTTACTTGGCAACGATGTAACAGTCTAGGAGGCAAGTGGAAATGAATCCGATTGTGGAATTTTGCGTTAATAATTTGGCGAGCGGGGCAGATGTGGCGTTTGCGAAATTAGATGCGGATGATAGTTTAGACGTGATTGAATATGATTGTCTGACATATTGTGATTTATGCGCGACAAGTTTGTTTGCTCTAGTGGACGGAGAAGTGGTTCGCGGAGAAACAGCGGAGGAATTGGTTGCGAATATATATACATTTTTGGAAGAAAATCCGTTTTAATATAGAAAAAAGCGATGAGCGCGTAATCTGGCTCATCGCTTTTTATTAATCAAAAAATTGGCTGATTGGTGTTTCGCCGCTTTCGATAGTATAGGTTTTATAGTAGCTGGATTTCTCAGTTAAAGCCTCACTAATAAAGTTTGCAACATCTGCGCGAGGAATGTTTGTTTTAGGTTTTCCTGAGACTTCTGAGATTTTACCTGTAGCCGGATCGTCTGAAAGGCCGACTGGTCGCACAATGGTGTAATCTAGACCGCTTCGTTTGAGTTCGTCATCGGCGGCTTTTTTTGCTTTTAAATAGTGGACGAGAGATTCAGGACCGCTTTCTGGGTCATCTGCGCCGTAAGAGCTAACAATGATAAAACGACGTACACCTTTTTCTTTGGCAGTTTCGATTGCTTTAATGGCGCCATTTTGGTCAATATTAATTGTTTCTGATGCAGGCGTATGACCACCTGAGCCAGCTGTAAAAATAACCGCTTCAATTTCATCATAGGCATAGTGGAAATCTTTTTTTAAATCGGCAATTATTGGTTTTGCGCCAAGTTTTTCAAGTTCACTTACTTGTTCTGCTTTTCTAACCATTGCTCGGACGAAAAAGCCTTTTTCCATTGCGAGTTTTTCTACTAAAAGACGACCGATTTTGCCATTTGCGCCAATTACGAGTACATTCATTGCTAATCTCCTCCTAAAAAATATCTACAAAGAACTTTTCCCGGTGAGTAAAAAATAAAACCACAAGTTACCTCGTGGTTTTTGCTGTTATTCAAATAAAGATGTGGAATGCATTGGTTGCACTCGGGTTTTTGGATCAATGAAATTCATTGCGTTATTTACGGCAGTCGGCGCTTCACCAAATCCTGTCGCAATTAGTTTTACTTTACCATCATAAGTACAAATGTCACCAGCACAGTAAATCCCTGGGATATTTGTTTCCATTTTGGAATTGACGATGATTGAATTACGTTCTAGCTCTAAGCCCCAATTTTTAATAGGTCCGAGCGAGGAAACGAAACCGTAGTTAATAATGAAATCGTCAATCTCCAACGTTTCTGTAGTATCACCTTTGACTTCTTGAAGCGTAATGTGCGTTAATTTATCACCATTACCAAGAACTTCTGTTGGAATGAATGGAGTTTTAATCGCAATGGATGACTTTTCTAAATTGTTAACGCTATGTTCGTGCGCGCGAAAAGCGTTACGTCTATGAACGATTGAAACAGAGCTTGCCACTTTTTCAAGCATTAGCGCCCAGTCAACCGCAGAATCTCCGCCGCCACAAACAGCAACGCGACGACCGGAAAAACGACTAAGATCATTAATGAAATAATGAATATTTTTTCCTTCATATTGTTCAGCTTCCGGAAGATCTAAACGTCTCGGTTCAAATGCGCCGTTACCAGCAGTAATAATGATTGCTTTACTATAATGTGTATCTTTCTTCGTGATGATTTCAAATGTGCCATCGACTTGCTTTTCAACGCTTTGAACTGCTTCTTCAAGCGCAACCGTCGGATCAAATGGTTTCATTTGTTGTATTAAATTATTAACGAGTTCCTGTGCGCGAACAGAAGGATAGCCTGGAATGTCATAAATATACTTCTCAGGATAAAGCGTTGAAAGTTGTCCACCTAATTGCGGTAAACTTTCTATTATTTTCACACTCGCATTGCGCATTCCGGCATAAAAAGCAGCAAATAGCCCAACCGGTCCGCCACCAATGATCGTGATATCATAAATTTTTGTTTTTTCATCCAAAATACATCACCCCCTAGTTCCTAATTTCCCTATGAAATAGCTAAAGTTGCAATAAGCATATTTTAGCATATATTTTTGAAAAAGAATGTTTACGGGATTGTGGTATTAAAAAATTCGGAAAAATGAACTAGACCAATTGCCACTCAAATAAAAGATTTTTACGAAAACCAAGTCATCTCAGAGGTTTATTGTGAAAAAAATCATATACCACTCTAAACTTACCGCTAAGAAGCATAAACCCTTGAGTTCCCTTCCTTGAAAATGCAAGTTAAAAAGTCTATGATATAGTTTGTAAGCTGTGAAAGAGGGAATATAATTGGTACTTACCAGTTCCGCTTTTTTCACTGGTTGCAGTAGATTTTTAGCGCAATCTACATAGGTGCAGTAAGAAATTCTTAATGCAATTTTTTTTGTGAAGAAAAATATAAGGGAAAGTAGATGTGATAACAGATGAGTAAACCAAAAATTGTCATTCTCGGAGCAGGATACGGGGGACTAAAAACTTTACGTAAGTTACAACAAAGAAACTTGGATGCCGAAATCGTTCTAGTGAATAAGAATGACTACCACCACGAAACGACTTGGTTACATGAAGCAGCAGCTGGAACAATTGAGCCAGAAAAACTAATGTATCCACTTGATAAAGTCGTAAACAATACGAAAACTACATTTATCCAAGATACTGTAGTAAAAATTAATAAAGACGAAAAAACAGTCACACTAGATGCAAATGGCGATATCAGCTATGACTATTTATTAATTGGACTTGGGTCAGAAGCAGAAACATTTGGAATCAGTGGTTTGAAAGAATATGCCTTCACTATTACAAGTGTAGAATCCGTTAAAAAAATCCGTGCGCACATTGAAGCGCAATTTGCTAAATGGAAAACAGATCCACGCGATGAATTATTAACAATTATCGTTGGTGGCGCTGGCTTTACTGGAATTGAGTTTCTTGGGGAATTAACTAATCGCATTCCAGAACTAGTGAAAGAGTACGATGTGCCTCGCGAAAAAGTGCGCATTTATTGTATGGAAGCAGCTCCAAAAGTATTACCACAATTTGATGCGAAACTCGTTGATTATGGTGTTGGTGTACTAGAAGATCGCGGCGTAGAATTCCATGTTGGTAAACCAGTCAAAGAAGCTACAGCTGACGGCGTTAAATATGCTGAAAGTGAAACAGAAGTACGCGAAATTAAAGCAGCGACAATTATTTGGGCAGCCGGAGTTCGTGGTAACAGTGTTATTGAAGCGTCTGGTTTTGAAGCAGGTCGTGGTCGTGTGAAAGTAAACAACAATTTAACCGTTCCTGGTAATGAAGAAATTTTAATTGTTGGTGACTGCTCACTAATCATCAACCCTGCAAACGACCGTCCATTCCCGCCAACTGCTCAAATTGCAATGCAACAAGCAGATGTGGCTGCAGTGAACTTAGCTAAATTAGTTAAAGGCGAAACAGATCTACAAGACTTTGTTTATCATGAAAAAGGAACAGTTTGCTCACTAGGTGATAACGACGCAATCGGTGTTGTTTTCGGCAAAAACCTAAAAGGCTATCCAGCTTCCGTTATGAAAAAAGTTATTGATGACCGTGCGCTATTACTAATTGGTGGTTCAGGCGTCTTGGCAAGTAAAGGTAAATTCAAATTCTATAAATAAAAAGTCAAGAAGCGCTGTATCTGCTTTTGCCAGATATGGCGCTTTTTTCATGGTATAATTAGAAAAAAAGAAAGAAGGTAAGTCATGGAACAACTTTTTGATATACTTCCAAGTGAATGGGCCGAACGCTTTTTGGAAACAGAAAAAGAGCGCATCGAAATACATTTTAAAGAAGCGGGCACGCTATCATTACTTCAAAGTAAAGCTGGTGGACGCGGTTATTTGCCTAAAGAACAAGGTTATCCTGTAACGGAAGAAGGGAAGCCGCTTTCTCTTTTGGCACAAATCAATTTTTCAGAAATGCCGCAAATGGAAAATTATCCAGAATTTGGCTTGCTCGCTTTTTATGTAGATTATCAAGATGATTTATACGGGCTTAATTTTGAAAATCCTACGAGCCAGGAAGGTTTTCGGGTGTTTTTCTTTGATGACTTAGGGAGCGAGAGCCTGTCCAAAGAAGAACAAGATGCGTTTTTTGCAGATGTAGCGAAAACAGATTTTTATCCAGTTGTGAATGGAGAATTTAAAATGACTGGTCAAGTATCGGATCAAATTTTGCTACAAGATAGCTTTGATTTTGAAAATGAATTTGGTAATAATTTTTATGAATTAGCTGATCAAATTTTCGCTGACGAGGAAGATAAAGCTGATCAGTTATACAACCTAGCTAACGAAGGCAGCCAGCTCGGCGGGTATCCGTTCTTCACGCAAGAAGATCCGCGTATGTATGCAGAAAATCCCCATCACGACACGCTTTTATTCCAATTAGCTTCCGAAGATTTTGACGATAACAGAATGGCGATTATGTGGGGCGACTGCGGTGTTGCGAACTTCTTCATTAATAAACAAGATTTAATCAATCGAGACTTTTCTAACATTATGTATAACTGGGATTGCTCATGAAAAAAAGCTGACTACAATGAGTCAGCTTTTTATTTACATAAATATTTCTAAAATAAATCCAATCGCAATCCCGGTCAAAGCCCCAAAGAAAACTTCCATGGGTTTATGCCCGAGTAATTCTTTTAAATGCTTCGTTTTTTCTTCTTGTTCAGGTGCCGCAAGCCCTTTTGCATGCTCCACGAAGTCTTGAAAATCCGTTACTAATTTGTTTAAAACAACTGCTTGTTCACCGGCTTGTCTTCTAACGCCAGTCGCATCGAACATCACGATAATACCAAATACAACAGCAATCGCGAAATAAGGTGAATCTAGTCCGTATTCAATTGCGAGTGTTGTCATAAGTGCAGTAACCGCAGCCGAGTGAGAGCTAGGCATACCTCCAGTGGAAAACATTAGTCCGAGGTTAAACTTCCGGTAAACTAATATATGAATCGGCACTTTTACCACTTGAGCAAACACTATCGCAATAATAGATGCAATTAATGGTGTATTCGTAAATATCGACATCAAATCTCTCCTGTCAAAAAGTCTATTCTTATTTTACCACAATGAGCTTATTAAAAACCTTTTCTAGAATTTTTCTTCTAACTCTTATATAATAAAGTATAAATCAAATTCGGAAAGAAGGGAACATATGGGACTCCAAGAAACTATTGGCATTGAAATTGTTTCAGTAGAAAAAGGAAAAGCAGTCGTTCAGTTAGAAGTAACAGAAAAAGTTCATCAACCATTTGGCTATTTGCATGGCGGAGTTTCTGTTGTTTTGGCAGAACATGCTGCGAGTATTGGTGCTGCGAAATCAATTGAACCTGATGAAATCGTCTTTGGTTTAGAAATTAACGCCAACCACCTCGCTTCAAAACAAGAAGGATTAGTGACAGCAACCGCGGAAGCAATCCACCTTGGCAGAAGTACCCAAGTCTGGGAAATTAAAATCACTGACGAAACGGAAAAACTAATTTGTATTAGCAGATGTACTATAGCAGTTAAAAAGAAACGAAAATAAAAAGCATGGCAGAGGTCAATTGATGAACTCTCGCCATGCTTATTTTATTTCTCTGATTCATCTTCGTCTGAATCAGTTTCACTTTCATCTTGTTCGATGATTTCATGCTCGGAATCATCCGACTGTTCCTCAATCGTTTGTTCCTCGCGTTCGCGTTCTTGCTCTTCTTGATCTTCACGCTCATCGATTTTTTCTTCGCGTCGTTCCCATTCCATTCGTTCTTCCAATTCTTCTCGTTCTTGTCGTGCTTTTTCAATTTGTTCTTGGCGAATAATAAGGCTTTTCTTCTTCTTGATGTCGTCTTTTTTCACCGAACGCAATTGGTCACGAATTCGAATTGCTAGCGGCACACCAGTATCATAAGCGGCCCGGTTAATAAGGTGGGAGGCTACTGGAGTCGTTAAGAAAATAAACAGCACTGCCAGAAGCACTCGCGCATTAAAGCCTTCACCTGAGTGGAAAAAATAACCAACCGTTGCAAAAAGAAGCAAGCTAACGCCAAATGTATTACTAATCCCAGCAGCATGTGTTCTTGTATAAACATCCGGTAGTCTGATAACACCAATTGCCGCCAGAATACTAAGCAAGCCACCAATTAAAATCATAATAGAAATAATAATCTCAATTATCACGTTCACGGTCAATCACCTTCCCTTTCTCAATAAATTTAGCAAAGGAAACCGTCCCAATAAAGGCAAGGAGCGCAATAAGTAATATAACATCTAAAAAGGCATGGGTGTCATAAAACATTGAAAGGAGGGCAACAATTGCCACTAAATTCATGCCAATAGAATCAAGCGCCACGACTTTATCAGAAGTAGTTGGTCCTTTTAAAATACGGTAAAGATATAAGAAGGTAGAAATCGAATAAAGAAGTAAACCAATGGATAAAGCTATTTGAATAATCATCCGTGGAACACCTCCATAATCGCACCTTCATAAGATTTACGAATCGTCGCAATTTCTTCTTCGATATTCGGAACGTGCAGTGAATGAACATAGATTGCTTTATAATCATCCGAAATATCAATCGAAAGTGTACCAGGAGTTAATGTAATTAATAACGCGAGCATAGTTACTTCCCAGTCAGTTTCAAGTGTTGTATCGTATCTGAAAATCCCTGGACGAATGTTCATATCTTTCTTCAAAACAATTCGACTTACATGAACCGTCGAAACTATTAAATCATGCAAGAAACGGAAAACTAGTTTAACGAGGGCAAATAACCGGAAAAGGTAAAATCTTGACCCAAGAAAGCGTCGCATAAATAAAAGCAAAAATATCCCGATAATAAAGCCAATGATAAATGTCGCAAAACTAAATGATGACTCAAGAAACATCCACAAACAAGCAAGTATTATATTAAGAATAAGTTGAAAAGCCATCTTTTATCACTCCTTTATCACCGCATCGATATAAACAGAAGGGTCAACAAGTGGGTCAACCGCCTGTTCAATAAACGGATAGATTGCGTTACTAAACACGCCATAACCAATAGAAATCGCAAGTAGAATAACTACAGGTACGAGCATTTTTTTATACGGAATTTGTAGATTGAATACGCCTTTTTTCTCGCCCCAAAAACCTCTTGTAAAGACTTTGATTAAAGACATAAGGACGAATAAACTTGATAATAAAATGAGTATCCCGCCAACAATTTGACCAGCTGAGAAAGCTCCTTCGACTATCAAAAGTTTTCCGATAAATCCGCTAAGAGGTGGAATCCCTGAAAGGCCTAATGTGGCAATAAAGAAAATCCAACCAAGTGACGGCTTCACGCTCATTAAGCCACTGAATTTTTTCACGCTAGAGTAACCAGTAATCGCCATCACAATCCCAACAATGAGGAAGAGTGCGGCTTTGATTATCATATCGTGAATCAAGTAAAATACGGCACCAGTCATCGATTCGCGTGTCATAATCGAAACACTAAATAGTATTACGCCAATCGCAATCATAATATTGTAAATCACAATTGTTTTCATATCATAATAACTAATTGCCCCTATAACGCCAAGGATAATCGTCACAATCGCGAGTATTCCAAGTAGCGGAACAACAAAGTCAGTTAGTGAACTGAAAAATAGTGTATACGTTCGAATAATTGCGTAAACCCCAACCTTTGTCAGAAGCCCGCCAAATAAAGCGAGAACTGGGATTGGTGGAGCAAAGTAAGATCCCGGAAGCCAGAAATAAAGCGGGAAGAGTCCTGCTTTTAGTCCGAATACAAACAAGAATAAAACTGCGACAACGCTTATCATTCCAGTATTCGCACCATTTAAGTCCGTAATTTTTTGTGAAATATCTGCCATGTTGAGTGTTCCAATCATCGAATAAAGCAGCGCAATCGCTACAACGAAAAATCCAGAACCAACCACATTTATCAGTAAATATTTAATCGTTGCTTTCAGTTGAACTTGGGTCCCACCAATGACAAGAAGTACATAAGATGCCATCAACATAACTTCAAAGAACACAAACATATTGAAAATATCACCAGTTAAAAACGAACCATTCACCCCAACAATCATAAAGAGAATCGCTGGGTAATAAAGAAATTTCTCACGCGGTTTCCCAATCGTGTAAAAGGAATAAAGTATCACGCAGAAAAGGATAATACTAGTCGTTGCCGTAAGCAAAATCGCAAGCATATCGCCAACCATCGTAATCCCAAAAGGAGCAGCCCAGTTACCAATATTCACAGTTGTGATACCATTTTCTCGAATGTAAAACACGAGTCCAAGTGTCGCCACAACCAGAATGCCACTAAATATCAGGGCGAAAACTCGTTGAACGATGACCCGTTTTGGCAGTAGCATTAACGTAATTGCTCCAAGGAAAGGAATCAATATCGGCATTAAAATTATATTATTCATCATCGGCTTCATGTCCTCTCGTCTTGGATACACTCTCGCTATCAAGCTCCTGATACGCTCTATAAGCAAGAACAAGGAAAAAGGCAGTTACACCAAAGCTTATAACAATCGCAGTCAAAATAAGTGCTTGTGGAAGGGGATCATTATATGTTCCGGATCCCGGTGTACCAAGAATCGGTACGCGACCTTTTTTCAGTCCACCCATCGTTAGTACAAGTAAATTGACGCCATGACTTAGGACAGCTGTTCCAATGATAATTCGTAACAAACTTTTAGAGAGAATTAAGTAGACAGCAGCTGCAAAAATCAAGCCGATTAATATAGACATTAATAGTTCCATCAGTCACTCTCCCCAATCGTTTGAATTATCGTAAGTGTTACACCGACAACAACTAAGTAAACGCCAAGGTCAAACAAAGTCGCCGTGTGTAACGCAGTATCTCCTAAAATGGGCAAATCAACATGACCAAACTTATGTGTTAAGAAAGGGTCACCCGTGAAAATCCCAATCATTCCTGTACCTAGAGCAAAAACAAGACCGACACCAGTGAGCATAATCGTATTGATATTAAGCATACTAGCGACTGTTTTTGTATCATAAGCAAGTAATGTTAACGTAATTGCGCCAGCTGTTGTAAGCCCGGCCACAAATCCGCCACCTGGATTATAATGCCCTGCGAAGAAGAGGTGAAGCGAGAATAAGAAAATAATGAAAGCAACAACTTTTGTTACATTTCTCAGTAGAACGTCATTCGTTTTCATCATTCTCACCTCGTTTCGTCAGTCGTAATTTAATCATCGCGTAAATACCAATCGCGGCAATTGACAGAACAGCGGTTTCGAACATCGTATCAAAACCACGGAAATCAACCAAGATAACATTAACAATATTTCGTCCCGCCGCTTCCACGTAAGCATTATCGACATAGTATTTCGAAATTGAGTCATAAAAAGTCGTATTATACGCTGAAAGGGAAACCAGTGTAATAATCACACCAACCCCGATACTCAATATCGTCTTCATTGAAAACCATTTCGGCTTTTCCTCAATATTACTAAACTGAGGAAGGTGATAGAACACAAGTAGATAAAGCACAACGGAAATAGTTTCAATAATAAGCTGTGTCAAAGCAAGGTCAGGAGCTCTTGAAATAACAAAGAAAATACTAATTGTATAACCCATCGCTCCAAGTAAAATAATCGAAGTAATACGCGACTTGGAAAAGACAATCCCAACCAAAGTCACTAAAATAACAGCCGCTAAAACAAAATCAACCACCGTTACTTTTGTCATACTCGAAAAGTTGAAATCAAGCGCATTCGTGAAAATCATGACCGAAGCCATCATTAAAATAAAGGCCGATAACATATAATTTAAGTAAGTTCGTAACCAACCAGTCATAATAAACATCGTCATCCGATACGAACCTTGTTCTAAATAATACATCCCATTATCATACGTTTTCCCAATTCGAAGTGCTTTTGGAACCCGAGTAGTAATCCAAGGTTTCCAGTATTTATGTGTAAGGAACAAGCCAATACCAACAGCAACAACCCCGAAAGTCATCAATAAGGCTGGCGTAAATCCGTGCCATAAGCCAATATGAATCGAAAAATCAGTAGCAAGCCCTGGAACAATCGCTCTTACAGCAGGTTCCAAAATCGGCTCTGCAATTAAATTAGGGAAAAGCCCAATCCCTACCACAAAAATTGATAAAATAATTGGTGGCAACAGTAGTCCAAACGGAGCTTCATGTGGCTTTTTAGGAAGTAAGTATGGCTTCAGTTTTCCAGTAAATGTTTTGAAGAAGATAATCATGCTATAAACAAACGTAAATACGCTAGCAACCCAAGCAACAACAGGAAGCAGAACGCCCCAAGTACTTGCGTCAAACAATTGCAATTGCGTAATATTTACCATGCTTTCAAAAAACATTTCTTTACTTAGAAACCCGTTAAATGGTGGAATACCAGCCATCGCAAATGTTCCAATAAATGCAATCGTTGCTGTAATAGGCATAATTCGCATCAATCCGCCAAGTCGTCTAATATCCCGCGTGCCGGTTTCGTGATCGACAATCCCAACCATCATAAACAAGCTTCCTTTAAATGTCGCATGATTAAACAGATGGAAGACAGCCGCTACAATCGCCATCACATAAATATCATCACTTAGCGTGTCAAAATGAAGCGAGGCCGCTCCAACACCAAGAAGTGACATAATAAGTCCAAGTTGACTAATTGTTGAGTAAGCCAAAATCGCTTTTAAATCGTTTTTCTTTGTGGCATTAAGTGAACCCCAGAAAAGCGTCGTAATCCCAACGAGTGATACCGTCCAAAACCAGACACCCGAACTTGCGAATAGAGGCGTAAAGCGAGCTACAATATAAATCCCTGCTTTGACCATCGTAGCAGAGTGGAGGTAGGCACTAACCGGAGTAGGTGCTTCCATTGCGTCAGGTAGCCAAATATGAAATGGTACTTGTGCCGATTTCGTAAATGCCCCGAGCAATACAAGAATCATCGCGGGAATGAATAAACTATTATTACTAATCACGTCCGCGTTACTAATAATCTCGCGAATGGAGTAAGAATCGCTCATAATATGAAGCAAAATAAATCCACCGAGCATCATTAGTCCACCGAAGACTGTAATCATCATCGATTTACGAGCACCGTACCTTGAACGCTCACGATGATACCAGTACCCAATCAATAAGAACGAACTAATCGAAGTTAATTCCCAGAAAAGATAGAGGACAATCAAGTTATCACTTAGGACAACCCCAAGCATTGCCGTCATAAAAATAAATAAAAATGTATAGAAATTGCTAAGTCGTTCTTTCTTTTTCCCTAAATAATAAATAGAGTAAAATGTAACGAGTGAACCAATTCCAGTAATAAGTAGCGCAAACAGTAAACTTAGCCCATCTACTACTACTGTAAAATTAATCCCAAGTTGCGGAATCCAAGGCATTGAAACAATCGTTGCCCCGTCCATCGTTTTGGGAATAAATGTTAAGAAGTAAATAAACAAAATCACTGGAATCGGAAGTACTAACCAGCCAGTATGAACTTGTTTAGTCCACCGGTAAAAAAGTGGGATTAGCAGTGCCACAATAAATGGCAGAACAATTGCTAGATGAAGAAATGACAATATCGGCTCCTCCTCGAAGAATTTTTATACGGAAACTCATCCTGGAAATGTGAAAATAAGAACAGGAAATCATTATTTTTTAAGCAAGTACTTACATTTAATGAAACATAGCTCTAACTAACATTTTAAAAAATTGCGCTAACTCATCAAATTTCAACAACCTTACTATTCACGAAGTACCCAAATAAACGCCGTACTTTTTATATTTTTTATTATAACATACTTTTTTATCTGAAAAAAAGGCAGGAAACTTAACTTTATAAATCAATTTACGCAATGTTAAAAAACAATTAAATAGGAAGAACAAAAAAACAAACCTAAGAAAAAACTTAGGTTTGCAAAGATTAATCAACATTAACTTGCCGTTTTCGGTCAGAATGAAGGGCGTAAAGTAAAATGAAAAACGCGACAAGAAACATAAAACTCATAAATAAGAAAACACTTGGAATCCCAGTAAAGCCAGCAAGCGTTCCACCAAGAATAGGTCCGATAACATTTCCTAAGAAGCGAGCGCTCTGGTTATATCCAAGCATTTCTCCTTGCATAACTCCAGGCGCCGCAAGCCGAATATAGGCTGTCGTACAAGGAACCATTCCACCAATTGCAATACCGAATAAAAAGCGGAAGAAGATAAACACCCACAGATTTGTCGCGAATGCTTGTGGAATAACGAAAACCGCCGCCATAATCAGTAGGATATTTAAAATTTTCTCATACCCATATTTATCGCCAAGCTGTCCCCATTTTCGCGTCATCACCAAGTTCCCAAATCCCGTCGCAGAAAACGCTAATCCCGATAAAAACGCAATATTATCTGATTTCGTCATATCTCCAACATACAGTGCGAGAAGCGGTTGCACACTAAAATTCGCTATTTGAATAAGAGCAGTAATAACCATCACAGTAAAAAGTACTCGTAGCGTAAAAATTTGTTTTAACACCGCACGACGAGAATACACTACTTTGGCAGCTTCTTTTTGTTCTTCTGTCCGAATTTCTTTGACACCAAAAGCGACAAGTAAGGCTGCTACCATCATCGCAATCCCAGTAATGGTAAAAGTGTCTTTAAAACCAAATAAATCCGCCATCGCACCACCAATAAGTGGCCCAAAAAGCATCCCAGTAACCCCGCCAAGTTGCAGCGTACCAAGAATCTTACCAGCTTCATTACGAGGAGTTTGCCTTGCAATAAAGGCATTACTAACGCCAATAAAGCCAGTTACAACCCCCATGAAAATCCGCAATATCAGTAAATAAGTGACAGAATGCGCAAATCCCATCAAAAAAATACAAACTGATAAACCAACCGAAGTCAGAATCAAAATCCCTTTATAACCGTGCTTATCACCAATACGACCCCAAATCGGCGAAAAGATAAAGGCAACTAAAAATGTCACGCCAAAAATATAACCGGCCCACCTTTGGACGTAGGCATTGCTATAATCGCCAAAGGTTTCAATGTAAAGAGATAAAAAGGGCATAATCATTGTCATACTGGCTGACATCAGCAGGTTGGCCAGCATTAAGATGTATAAATTCCGTGTTCGAGTTGTCATAAAAGAATCATCTCTATTCGTATTATTGTTAAAACTGTCCTTTTCATTATAGAATAAAAGATAGTGAATGAAAAATAAAGTGAAGGATGTGCATTTTTGGTTAAAAAAATTGTTATTTGGGTTTCAGCTGTTATACTAGTACTGTATCTGATTGCTGTCGTTGTTAATTTGCTTATTATTTGGCTACGTTAGTAAACAATAAATTTAAACAAAAGAAGGAGTTTTTACAATATGACATACCCACAATTATCAAAAGAAGTGGCACCTAATGAAATCGAAGCAGAAATGATTACAAACCGAGGAACTATCCGTATCAAATTGTTCCCTGAAATTGCACCAAAAACAGTAGAAAACTTTGTTACACATTCCAAAAACGGCTACTATGATGGTCTTATTTTCCACCGTGTTATTCCTGAATTCATGATCCAAGGTGGCGACCCAGACGGCCGCGGTACTGGTGGCGAAAGTATTTGGGGCGAATCTTTTGAAGATGAATTCTCTACAGAAGCTTTCAACTTACGCGGAGCTCTATCAATGGCAAACGCTGGTCCAAACACAAACGGCAGCCAATTCTTCATCGTTCAAAAACCAGATATGCCTGCTGACATGCTTGGTCAAATGGAACAAGCTGGCTTCCCAGTAGAAATTATCGAAGCTTACAAACAAGGCGGAACACCATGGTTAGACGGCCGCCACACTGTTTTCGGTCACGTAATCGAAGGCATGGACGTAGTAGACGAAATCGCCAACCTACCAACTGGCATGCAAGACAAACCAGTTAATGACGTTGTGATTGAGAAAATTAATATTAAATAATGAATGAAGAGCACTTTCTATGAAAGTGCTCTTTTTGTATTCACCACCACAATTTACCTAAAGCAATATTGCCATTACTATCAAATTCAACTCCATTGATGAAAGTGTGAATATTATAGTGCTTTAAAGGATGATAAAGATATATAAGTATATTTTCCCGCTTTATATAATCTTCAATTTGATTGATTAAGGTTGTTTTTTGTTCAAAGGAGACAGCTGCTCTATATTCTTCCGTGAGCGAAACTATAGTAGCGGTTTGCTCTGTATTGATTAATCGCTGAAAGAGTAAAGTTTTATTTAATAAAAAATCGAGATAACCTAATTCAACATCAGTAACGGGCACATCAGTAGCTAAGGCTATATCCGCAT
The DNA here is from genome assembly GCF_058683955.1 of Listeria sp. MAN/IMW/UF464. NCBI lineage: Bacteria > Bacillati > Bacillota > Bacilli > Caryophanales > Listeriaceae > Listeria > Listeria sp. MAN/IMW/UF464. The sequence continues at coordinate 10,746 of NZ_JBZWZP010000004.1, read as the reverse complement.
CAACTAAAATCTTTTCTTTGAAAAAATCATCGTCAAATGAATATGTTATTATTTCTATTTTTAGTTTAAACATCGCCGCACGTTCTTTAAACCATAACGCTTCTTGAATGAGTCTAGGATGGTTGAAAACTGCTAAATTTAAAGGTTTATCTATGTAGCTTGAGACATCGAAAGTAGTTATTAATGGTTTATTTTGTACGGTTTCCAGTGATTTCGAGAGTTCATAAAAATAACTGTTAGCCGCTGAGATACTACCTTGATATAATTCAGATACAAAATCAGCTGCATTAAAGATTAATTTTAAATAATTTAATAGAAGTACATCTGGAGGATTTTGTTTATTTTTGTTGAAAATTAAATAAGCTGCTCCGGACCGAGCTACTTCAATAGGGTTAACTCCATCATTATTGAGCTGAATGTATTTTTCTTGGGGAATAACTAACCATTTTTTGAAATTTGAATTTATCAGCCAGAATTCTACTCCATCAATTAATGGATGCTCTTTGAAATACTTTGAAAAACTTTTTAAGTAAACATAATTATTCTTACTTTCCACAAGCATAAAAGGACCGCACCCAATAAGCTTTTTGCTATTTGAATTCGCAGGTCTGATTACAAGCGAATAATGAGTTACCAACTTTAAAAATGATGGCTCTGGTTTCCTAAAGATAAAGTGAACAATATTTTCAGATTCCGAGTAAGCTTTTTCTAAATTAGAGAGTAGCCATTTACCGGTACTACTTTTCGCAGCTTCCTTAAATGTAAAAAGAACATCGCTGCCAGTTACTTTTTTCTCATTATGGAAAAAGATGTTTCTTCTAATATTAAAAGTCCATTTTGTGAAATCCTCAGTATGAGACCAATCAATTGCGACGGAAGAGGTGAATGTATTTTCTTCTTCATTGTAGTCAACTAACGTATTGCTGATTTGCTTGATTAAGGAAGCTTCAAAGTGCAAAGAAACTAAATTAGGGTCTAATACCTCGATTTTTCTGTTAATTACAAACCTAAGAACATTATTTCCATTCTCACTGCCATGATTAAAAAGGGCGTGTATTTCCTCTAAGAAAGGAGTAAACCATTCTTGAGGTATGGACAATTGAGAAAGTTGAAGTGCAAACTTAATGTCTTTATTTTCAATGCAATTAGTTAATACCTCGTGAACTTCTGAATAAAAATCATTATGGAAAATAATAGTTGATAAATTACCTCTGCCATTTCCAGGAATATACTTTATTAAATTGTTTTCTTCATATTTTTGTAGCTTTTTTTTAGCATTTTTCTTGGAGTAATACCAAGCTTCAGCGAGTTTACCTAAACTAAAATGAACAGTATTTTCTTTTTCATTTTCATGAAGTATAGATCTTAATTCAAAATAATTCGAATCTCTCAAATAGTTCACTTCCTAACTTATAAAATAATACTCTCATTATACTCTTGTTTGAATGTTGATACATATGATTACTAAGGAGAACTTTGTTTTTATAGGAGTGGTGTGGTATCTTTTATACAAGAATTTGAATATCATATGGAGAAGGTGGACAAAATAATAGAGCAATCTAAACCTATAAAAATGAACCAACAAATAATTTATGGGAGAGACAAGATTTGGTTAAATGGTCTACAACAAAATGGTAATGTCCTTACGCTTTTGCTTGAAATTGACTTCGAAAATAGAAGCAGTCAACTGAATTTAATTTTCTCTGGATTAATATTCCACTCATCCACCGAACTCGACACCTACGAAAAAAGCAAATGGAGTACGAGTTGGTTAACAAGTCAGAGCAATTTTGAAATAATCGAGCAGTCTAATTTAATTCATGAACGAGTGAAAATTAGAAATGATTATAGCGTTCAAGATTTTAAGCATTACCGCGTTAGTACTTATGATTATATTATTGATATAATCGCCAAAGACCACCAATTAGAAGAAGCAAATAAATAACAAAAAACAAGTTTCTCATCGATCAGGATGAAAAACTTGTTTTTTTTAGACTAAGACTTCTGAAAAGAATTCATTGTATAGTGCGCGAACGGCCGTATTTTCCTGTTCTTCCTTCACACCAAACATAATACTTACCTCAGAAGAACCTTGATTAATCATTTCAATATTCACTTTCGCGTCGGATAAAGCTTTCGAAGCACGCGAGGTTATTCCAACATTATGGCGCATAGCTTCACCAACGACCATAATCAGGGAGATACCATGTTGCATAATTACTTGGTCGGCATTTAATTCTTCTTTTAACCGCGTCATAATCGTCCGCTCTGTATCCTCACCAAACTGATTTTCACGAATAATAATCGTTAAATCATCAATCCCAGACGGCATATGTTCATAGTTCAACCCAGCATCTTCCAGAATTTGCAGCACTTTCCGTCCGAAGCCAATTTCCCGGTTCATCAAATATTTACTAATATAAATACTGCAAAAGCCATCATCACTAGCAATACCAACGACAGGACCATTATTGTTTTCGCGTTCATGAACGACACGCGTACCACAAGAATCAGGATTGTTCGTATTTTTAATATGCACAGGAATACCCGCATGGAACGCCGGAATCAGCGCTTCATCATGAAAAACAGAAAAGCCTGCATAAGAAAGTTCGCGCATTTCCCGGTAAGTCAGTTCAAGAACTTTCTTCGGATTTTTCACAATAGCGGGATTGACCGCATACACTGCATCAACATCAGTAAAGTTCTCGTATAACTCAGCTTGAGCCCCGTTTGCGACAATCGCTCCAGTAATATCAGAGCCACTTCGAGAAAATGTACTGATTTCACCGTCTTTCGTATAACCGAAAAATCCTGGAAAAACAATAATGCCTTCTCGCTCTCGAAGCGCAAATAAACGGTCATAAGACTCAGGAAGAACTTGGGCACTAGCATGTTCATCCGTCACAAATAATCCAGCATCTTTTGGATTAACATAGTTGGCGTTTAAGCCTTTGAATTTAAAATAAGCAGCGATTAATTTCGCATTATTGTCTTCTCCACTAGCCTTCATTCGATCTAAAAATTTATCAGGATCGCTTTTATCAGACGAAATAGTCTTTTGTAAGTCGGCGCGAATTTGTGTGATAATCGCGTCATCCATTCCTGTATCAAGGGCAATGCCAGCATATCTCGCAATGACGGCTTCAAATAGTTCACTCGTATCTTCGCCTAGAAGTGCTTTTGCCGCACAATCAATAAGTAAATCGGTCACTTTTGTATCGTCCTTGAAACGCTTTCCAGGTGCAGAAACAACGACGATCTTTCGTTCAGAATCCTCCGCTACAAGTTGGAAAACCTTATTTAATTGAATCCCTGATGCTAAAGAGCTTCCGCCAAATTTAATTACTTTCATGCAACACACTCCTGATCTGAATTTTTATCTCCCGAAACTGTTGTATTTGGATGATGCGAAATTTTCTGAGCTTTCGGATAAAGTTATTGTCTATTATCGCTCTTTTTACGTGAAATCGCAATGTTTTTTCGCATTTTTAATAATTTTATCTTGGCACCAGTAGTTTACTTGTTTAAAAAGCTAAAGGTAGTTATAATAAGAGTGTACAAAAAAAGCAGCCTTAATCTGAAAGGAAAGATTACGATGAAAAATATTGTTTTAGTATGTGCGGCAGGGATGTCAACAAGCCTTTTAGTAACAAAAATGCGTAAAGCAGCTGAAGATCGTGGAGAAACATGCGAAATCGAAGCATACTCCATTGCTGAAGTAAGTAACTTAATTGATGATGCAGATGTAGTACTTTTAGGACCACAAGTACGTTATCAGAAAAAAACAGTTGATGAACTAGCTGATGGGAAAATTCCAGTAGATGTTATCGACATGGCAGCTTATGGTACAATGAACGGTGAAAAAGTACTCGGTCAAGCATTAGATTTAATTGATGGGTTCCAAAAATAAACAGTAAAAAAACCTGTGTGGCAGTTAAGCCACGCAGGTTTTTTAGCTTTCTTGGGTAAGTATTCCGTCTTCCATACGATACACATGGTTCACTAAATCTAACATACGTTCATCGTGTGTAACCATGATTGCTGTTCGGCTCGTTTGCACAACTTCATTCCGGATAAGCTCGACAACTTCACGACTTCTTTCTGTATCAAGGCTCGCAGTTGGTTCATCGGCTAAAATAACGGAAGGTTGGTTGATAAGTGCTCGCGCAATAGCGACACGTTGCTTTTGCCCACCAGATAGATCTTTTGGATAGAAATTTGCGCGATCGCTAATTCCAAGTTGGCTTAGAAGTGAAGCAGTATCTTTTTCAAGTTCCGCCGCGCTTTTTCCTGCCATTTTTCCAATAAAGCTGATTTGATCTTTTACGTGTAAATAAGGAACTAAGTGAGCAGCTTGGAAAATAAAGCCAATTTCTTCTAAACGAAGAGCTGTTTGTTCTTTAGAAGATAAGTTTCCGACTGACTTGCCGTTTATGGAAATCGTTCCGCCAGTTGGTGTTAATAGCGCTCCGGCAAGAGAAAGTAGCGTACTTTTGCCAGAACCACTTGGACCAACGATGGCGATTAATTCTCCTTTTTTCGCTTCGAAATTGGTTTCCTTCAGTGCATGAATAATTGAAGGGCCAGACGGGTAATCTTTGTATACATTTTCAAAAGATAATAGAGTTTCCATTATTCATCACCTCCTCGAATAGCATCTAATGCATCTACTTTAGCAATTCGTCTAAGTGATAAAAGAGCACCAAATAGAGCAACTAAGAAGAATAAGCCACTATAAAGCGCAATCGTCATTGGACTCAATCTAAACGGCATAGCTGCTGGCATAATACTTGGAAGCAGCAATGTTACACCGACACTAATTAAAATACTAATAATCGAAATAATCACCACTTGAGTAATAATGCTCTTCACTAAGTAACTAGTTTTCGTTCCAAGTGCTTTCAAAATACCAAATTGCGTTGTTTTTTGGAGCGTCATTACATAGAAGAATGCTGTTAAAATAAATCCGCCAATAATGATTAGGAAGAAAATCATCATGTTAAGCGTCATTTGTTCCGCGGAATAACCTGGAATTTGATTTAAAAACTCTTTGTGATCGATTGTCGTTAAATCTTTATCCGAGAGTGTTACACCTTTATCAGGGTTGTCTGTTTTAATCGCAATAGTACTTGTTTGTGGGATTTTTTGGTGATATAAAACAGGGTTAATCTCTTGCCAAGTTGCGATATTAATATAAACAACGGGAGCATGGCTATACTTTTGATTTTCTGTAAAGCCGACAACCGTTAATTCTCTATTTAAAATATCATCCATTAAAACATCGCCAATTTTGATTCCGTCTGATTTCAAGGAAGAATCGACGACGATTTCGTCAGGTTTTGTTACTTGTATGTTAGCTCCATCAGAAATTTTTGGAGCGAGAAAGCTATCTGGTTGAATACCGAAAAGTGCTACACTAAACTTTTTATCGTCACTTTCCCGTTTTAACGTTTGCATAGATTGTCCGAGAACCGCAGCATCCTTCACGTTCGCATCTTTTTTCACGTCAGCGAGTTTGGATTCTGGGAACTGAGATCTAGATAATTTGTCTTGGGCGTCTTTGCTGAGAACATAATATGGAACCCCGTTATCTGCTACAGATGAAGCATTATCATAAGCAAGCCCGTTTGCCAGCCCAGATAAAATAAGTGATAGTAACATAATTAAGACCATGATGCCTGTTACTAAAATATAGCGCAACTTAGAATAAACTAATTCACGAAGCCCTAAAAACATCGGTTATACCAACTCCTTTAAATTTATGTAAACGGAAAATGAACACTATTTCACTTTCCAAAGAATAGTATACCAAAGCTATATTCAATTTCCTAAAAAAAGAAACTAAGTATTTGCTACTTAGTTTCCCAGAATAAGCTATTTTTTTAAGCCTTGAATCAGAAGTTTTACACCTTTTTCTAAAGTTTCTTTTGGACAAGCAATATTGAGACGGACAAAACCTTTACCGGAATGACCAAATCCAGAACCCATCTGAACACCAACGCCGGCTTCGATTAAATCAGTATAAATCGTTTTCTCATCTTTAGGAAGCGCGCGGCAATCAAGCCACATCAAGTAAGTTGCCTCTAAGTCCGTTACGCCAACTTCTGGTACTTCTTTTTCGATTGCATCCTTTACATATTCATAATTACGATAAATATATTCTTTTAGTTCGTTTAACCAAGCAGCGCCATCCCGGTAGGCAGCTTCAGTACCAACAATCCCAAAAACATTAAGCCCATTAGTTGTAGCATATTTTTGCTCCGCGGCGAATTTTGCTTGGTAGTCTTTATTCGTAATAATATAGTAGGAAGCTTTAATAGCAGCTAAATTAAATGTTTTTGTAGCAGCCATCAAAGTGATAATTTGATCTTTATAAAATGGCGCAGCAACCATCATTGGTACATGTTTATGATTTTTCATCACTAAATCAGCGTGAATTTCATCTGAAACAATCGGAATTTGGTATTTTTCACACAGATTAGCAAGTTCCACTAGTTCTTCTTTCGTGAAACAACGACCACCAGGGTTTTGCGGATTACATAGAAGGAATAATTTTACATTTTCTTCTTTCATCCGTTTTTCCAAATCATTAAAATCCATTCGATATTGGTGGTTTTCATATATGAGCGGGGACATAACTACTTTTCGTTCTGTAGCTTTGGTTACGTTGAAAAATGGCGGATAAATCGGCGAAACCATTAGAACAGCGTCACCTTCACTTGTTAACGAACGAATTGCTAGCGAAATAGTTGGAACAACAGCCCCGTTGAAAAACAAAGTGCTCGGATCAATTTCAAATTGGTGTTGCTCTTTGTTCCAATCAATAACAGCTTCGACAAGTGCCGCTGATTTTGTTGAATAACCAAAAATCCCGTGATCGATTTGACGCTGGAATGCATCGAGTACTGGCTGCGGCGCACGGAAATCCATGTCAGCTACCCACATTGGAATAATATCTTTTCTGCCAAATAATTCTTCTGCCCCATCCCACTTTTCTGAATTAGTTCCAATCCGCGGAATGACTTCATCAAATTGACTCAATTATGTCACGCTCCTTCTCTTTAATTCGACTCAATTATAGCATAAATTTCACCTTTAAAGCTTACCATACAAGGATTTAGAATAATTGTTAAAGTTTCGCCTAAGTGTTATAATTTATAAAATATTGTAAGGTTGAAAGTAGGTGGAATGAGGATGAGTACATTCAAGGTGGGAGAAGTAGTTTCTGGGAAAATTGCCGGAATTCAAAGCTACGGTGCATTTGTAGCATTAGATAATTCTACACAAGGCTTAGTTCATATTTCAGAAATAACACATGGTTTTGTAAAAGATATCCATGATTTTCTAGAAGTTGGCCAAGAGGTAAAAGTAAAAATACTCGACATTGATGAAGAAAAAAACAAAATCAGTCTTTCTATTAGAGCGACTGAAGAAGCACCAAAAGAACAACCAGCTAAGAAAAAAACCGTATCATCTGGTGAAAATGATGAAGGTTTCAACACATTACGAGATAAATTAGAAGAATGGATTAAAAAAGCAGATAAATAAAAATCTCCATCAGCTTGGTATAATGCCCTTTTCGGGATAAAATGCTAGGCTGATAAATTTAATTGACTAAAATTTTAGAAAAAGGGAATAGTTAGTAGTAATTTTCAATTTATTCAATTGTATAAAATAGTCAAAAAGGGGGATTTACGTGAAAAGATCTATTCATGTGCAAGCATTTGTATACAACGAGAAGAAAGATGAGATATTAATAGTTAGAAACCGCAATTTAGCTTGGACTTTTCCAGGAGGACATGTCGAAACAGACCAAACGATGGAAGAAGCACTCGCAAGTAAAGTAAAAGAACAAACAAATATTGATATAGAAATAGAGTCAATTTTACATTGCAAAGAGCGCCGTGCTACATGGGAACACGTTTGTACATTTGTTTTTCGAGCAAAACCAGTTGGTGAGATGGCGACTTTTTCAAACGACGACAATGTCTTCCGAGTAAAATGGATACCAATTCCACTTGCTGACGATCTATTACCTATAGACCAATTATCTTTAAATGAACTAGTCAGAAGCGAGGGAGTCTTATATGAAAACTATACCTAATTTTTCAAAAAGGCTTAAATTTCACAAGGTCTATCCTTGCTAAAAAGCATTGATTGATATAAAGTTAATAAAGAAACTTTTTTAAAATTTGGAGGGAAAACAATGACACATATTAAATTTGATTATTCCAAAGCGCTCCGTTTTTTTGAAGAACGCGAACTTGATTATCTTGAACCAGCAGTAAAAGCAGCTCATGATTCATTACATAATGGTACAGGTGCTGGTAGTGACGCGCTTGGTTGGATTAACTTACCAACAGATTACGACAAAGAAGAATTTGCTCGTATCAAAAAAGCAACAGAAAAAATCCACAGCGATTCTGACGTATTAATCGTTATCGGTATCGGTGGTTCTTACCTCGGGGCACGTGCTGCAATCGAAACTTTAAATCATTCCTTCTATAACGTACTTGAAAAAGGTGCTCGTAAAACACCTCAAGTATTCTTTGCAGGAAATAGCATTAGTTCCTCTTACTTACATGACTTAATCGAAGTAGTTGGCGACCGCGACTTCTCTGTTAACGTTATTTCTAAATCCGGAACAACTACAGAGCCAGCAATCGCTTTCCGTGTTTTCAAAGAACTTCTAATCAAAAAATACGGCGAAGAAGGCGCGAAAAAACGCATTTATGCTACAACTGATAAAGCAAAAGGCGCGCTAAAAACATTAGCTGACAACGAAGGCTACGAAACATTTGTAGTTCCAGATGACGTTGGTGGACGTTTCTCTGTTTTAACTGCAGTAGGTTTACTTCCAATCGCAGTGAGTGGCGTAGATATTGATGCGCTTATGAACGGAGCAGCAACAGCAAGCAAAGATTTCGACAAACCAGAGCTTAAAAATAACATTGCTTACCAATATGCAGCAGCTCGTAATGTTCTTTATCGTAAAGGAAAAGTAACTGAACTTCTAATCAGCTACGAACCAGGTTTACAATATTTCAACGAATGGTGGAAACAATTATTCGGCGAAAGTGAAGGTAAAGACAAAAAAGGAATTTACCCATCGAGCGCTAACTTCTCTACAGATTTGCATTCTATCGGTCAATATATCCAAGACGGCCGTCGTAACCTTTTTGAAACAGTTATCAAAGTGGACAAACCACGCCACAATTTAACTATCAATAAAGAAGAAGTAGATTTAGATGGCTTAAATTACCTTGCTGGCGAAACAGTTGATTTCGTTAATACAAAAGCATTCGAAGGAACTCTTTTAGCACATACAGACGGCGAAGTTCCAAACTTTGTTGTAGAAGTACCAGAACTAGATGCCTATACTTTCGGCTACCTAGTATACTTCTTTGAAAAAGCTGTAGCAATCAGTGGTTACCTAAATGGCGTAAATCCATTTGACCAACCAGGAGTAGAAGCATATAAAGCCAACATGTTCGCATTACTTGGCAAACCAGGCTTCGAAGACAAAAAAGCAGAACTAGAAAAACGCTTAAACGATTAATTTTCATTTCCAAACCTTGGGGCCAATCCGCTCCAAGGTTTTTTTGTTTGTTTGCGATTTTCTTCCATTGGAGTTACCATATAGTTAAACAAAAGGAGGGGAAGAAGTGCTATCTATCGAACGAAAACGCGCCATTGTCCAATATGTCAAAAGCCGAAAAATAGCAACCGTTAGCGAACTAGCTAAACATTTTGAAGTTCACGAAGCAACCATTCGCCGCGATTTAACATCACTTGAAAAAGACAAAAAACTAAAAAGAACCCATGGCGGAGTTATGATAGAAGAAAAAGTAGTTTCTGAACCTAACTGGAAAAAACGTAGTGAAGTGCGCTATGAAGAAAAACAACGCATCGCCACATTAGCAGCAACAATGGTTAAAGACGGGGATACAATTATCCTAGACGCAGGAACAACGACCGGCCATATCGCAACAGCATTAAAAGACCGCTCCAAATTAACCGTAATAACAAATGATATTAACGTAGCTTCCATAATGCGCTTTTCCCCGTCCAAAGTAATCGTGACAGGTGGAGTCATTTATCCGGAAACATTCATTCTTAACGGTATGATAACGAGCGGAACCTTACAGAGTATTCACGTACATAAAGCCTTCGTAACCACACCAGCACTTGATATTGATAAGGGATTAATGCACTACGACGAATACTTAATCCCAGCTAAGCAACAAATGCTCCACTCAGCCGATGAAGTCATCCTAGTAACAGATCACACCAAGTTCGGTCGGATCTCCCTGTACAAATACGCAGCCCTAGATGAAATATCTTCTATCATCACTGGAAAAGAAATAGATCCAGTCTTGAAAGAACAATTTGAAGAAAAAGGAATGCAAATTTATACAACTTAAAGCCTTTTAGTTTTGACTAAAAAACATTGTCCTAACATCAATTTATACACTAAATTAATCTTTTTTCATCTTTATTTAAAAAACTTTGTAAAAAGTATTGACGAAAGGCAAAAATCTTGGTATATTTATAAACGTTGCTGATACGGACAAACGCTTTAGCAGCAAAAGAAACTGACCTTTGAAAACTGAACAAAAAAGAAGACGAAAAGCAATGAGACGTAAAGTCTCACTGGTAATCGCAGGGCAGAAAACAGAAAGCTGTTTTCAACAAAAACAAACTAGTAATTTAATTGCTAGCGAAGTCAATTTGACGCAAGGAATC
>NZ_JBZWZP010000003.1:0-514704 GCF_058683955.1 Listeria sp. MAN/IMW/UF464 | reverse complement strand
AATACTTATTCAACACCGTGAATAAGATTCCTTGCGTCAAATTGACTTCGCTAGCAATTAAATTACTAGTTTGTTTTTGTTGAAAACAGCTTTCTGTTTTCTGCCCTGCGATTACCAGTGAGACTTTGCGTCTCATTGCTTTTCGTCTTCTTTTTTGTTCAGTTTTCAAAGGTCAGTTTCTTTTGCTGCTAAAGCGTTTGTCCGTATCAGCAACGTTTATAAATATACCAATATTTTTGCCTTTCGTCAATACTTTTTACAAAGTTTTTATAATAAATATGGAATTATTTTCTCTGCTAGAGTTTTATAGGCTTTTCCTGCCTCACTAGACTCGCCATAGATAGCTGATGTATAGCCATTTCCATTGAAATCTGGTTGTTCGATTGGTAATTGAATTAAAAGTTGTGTTTCTAGGTCAGCTGCAACTTTTTCTCCGCCACCTTGTCCAAATATTTTTAAGATTTGTCCATCTTCAAGTTTTAGGTAGGACATATTTTCAATTACGCCAATAATGTTATGGTTATTTTTCGAAGCCATATATCCCGCACGTGATGCAACTGATGCCGCTGCGAAATGTGGCGTTGTAACGATAATTTCATTGCATTTTGGAATTAAGGTGTGAATATCTAGAGCGACATCCCCAGTTCCAGGTGGCAAGTCAATTAGCAAGTAATCTAATTTTCCCCATCTCACTTCTTCTAAAAACATCTTTATCATTTTTCCTAGCATCGGGCCACGCCAAATAACTGGTTCGCCAGACTCTACAAAGAAATCCATCGAGATCATTTGGATACCGTTTGTTTCTACAGGGATAATTTGTCCATTTTCTTTACGCGGGGATTCTGTTGTTCCTAGTAATACTGGGATACTGAAACCATATATATCTGCATCAAGCAAGCCTACTTTTTTACCCTGTTGAGCTAAGGCTATCGCTAGGTTTGCTGCGACAGTCGATTTCCCAACGCCTCCCTTGCCACTTGCTATTGCTAAAAATTTAGTTTGGCTAGTTTCTGAAAGGATGTTATCTCTTGCTTGAAAAATGCGGTCAATTACTGCAGCCGGCAAGTATTCAAGTTCAATATTGATTTCATTTACACCGAATTGCGTTAGAAGTTCTTCTATATTATGAACAAAATGATCTGTTTCTATCGCTGGATCCGCTAAGGCAATTTTAATATTTGCGCTTTCTCCAAGGACCTGCACTTCTAAAATACCTTCTGTTTCTTCCAAACTAGCTTCCAAAACAGGATCTTGCAGTCGATATAATAATCTAGTAATTTGTTGTTCGTTTAACATAGTTACAAACCTCCATAAATGAATGCGCTGACATACTGAATATTATAGCATGGCTCCTTCTTTTTTTCACATATTCAATATTTATGTGCTTCACTCTATAAATAATTTCACAAATTTTACACATTTTGGCAATTGACGTTAAAGCTATATATACCAGTCACTTCAGCATTTTGTCTTTGTTTCGTCATCGAACTGTAATAGAACTATTTCTTTATTTATTGCTAAAATAAGCGCAGATATAGTAAAAAGGAGTGCGTTCGATTTTGGAGAGAAAGTTTATAAAACCAGGGATTATCTTGCTCATTGTGGCATTTTTAGTAGTTTCTTTAAATGTTGGAGCAGAAACGGGAAATTCAAGAGTTGCTCAAAATTCATTAACTTCTTCGCAACAAGCATTTATCGATGAGATTTTACCTGCTGCAGAAGACGGTTACCGAGATGGCAAGCTTTTGACTAGTGTAACTCTTGCCCAAGCTATTTTAGAATCTAACTGGGGTAAAAGTGGTTTAAGCAAGAATTCTAATAACTTATTTGGTATTAAAGGTCAGTATGAAGGTAAATCTGTTTCTATGGGGACGATGGAAGCATCTGGGGCAACTACGGCTGATTTCCGCGTTTATCCTAGCTGGAAAGAATCAATTGAAGACCATACAAACTTAATTACGCAAAATGCACGCTATCAAGGTGCTGTAGGTGAAACTGATTATCGTAAAGCCTTGCAAGCGATAAAAGATGGCGGTTACGCTACCGCACCCGATTATGTTTCTAAATTAGTCGCTATTATTGAACGTTATAATCTGGATCAATACGATGTTGTTTATGATAAAATTGAATACCAAAATAAAATCGCTGCTATAGGTACAGTCAATGCAAATAAAGAACAAGAAACGATTTGGTCTGCACCATTTAATACTACTAATTCTGAGGAAGTCGGAACATTAGAGAACTATACAAATCGCAATTTAGAAATTTCTTGGGAAGCGAAAACAGAAAAAGGTTTGTGGTATTTTTTACGTGAAAACAATAAAGACATTGGTTGGGTAAATAGCTCGGCGCTTACTTTGAGTTATCATCAAAATAACGACGAAAATGTTGATACAACAAAATATGTAGATGACTTAAATGCTCATATTTATCGCTTACCTAATCCGGAACAGCAGTTTGACAATGGTACAATTGCAAAATATGACCGAAAAGCACTTCACGCTGATAAGAAAATAACACGTGATGGTTATGCATGGTTCCGTCTTTCCGAAAGTAGTAAAGTAATCGGCTGGGTTCGCTCAGACAAATTGAACGACCGCTTATATGATCGTATCACGGAACAAAGTAGCTTTGATGGCTACGCGACTGTAAGTATGTCGGCAACAGATAATGTCTGGAGCGCCCCTTTTAATACAAAAAATGCGGAGAAACTTGCCCCGCTTAGTGACTATGACACTGCAAAACTAGAATTAGTTACACGCGCCAAAGTCGGAAACACGCTATGGTACGAATTTAAAATAGACGGCGAAGTAGTTGGTTGGGTTAGTGAAAAAGATGTAAATATCATTTATACTCCTGAAGCTGAAAAACCAATAACTCAAGTCTCCTATTTAAAAAATCCCGCAGCAATGCTTTACAACAAACCAGTCGAAGCAACGAGCGCTGAAACAAAAGCAGTCGGTTTCTATTATGGTAAATTGCTGATAGTAGATAAAGAAGCGACGATTCAAGACGAACAGTGGGTGCATATTAAAGAAAATAATAACTCCCTCGGTTGGATTAAAGCAACAGATATTCAAAGTTAATAACAAAGAGACCCCAGATAAATGCTAGGGTCTCTTTTCATGTATTAAATATTCATTTTGCGGCTCGCCATCCATTTAACCATTTCTGGATCTGCATGAGAGAAAAATTGACTTTCGCCCTGATTTAAAGTCGCAATCGCACTCTTATCTTCTTCGGACAGTTCAAAATCAAATACAGCTAAATTTTGCGCCATTCGTTCAGGTTTTACAGACTTAGCTAAAACAATAATATCCTGTTCTATTAACCAACGTAAAATCACTTGTGCTACTGATTTCCCGTATTTTTCGGCAATTTTAGTCAAAATCAGATTGGTGAAAATATCATTTTTCCCTTCCGCAAAAGGAGCCCACGCTTCAACAGCCACGCCTTCTTTTCGTAAAGCTTCAATATTCTTTGATTGTTGTTGGAAAGGGTTGATTTCGATTTGATTAACTTGAGGTGTTATATCATTGAAGGCAGCTAAGTCAACTACTCGGTCTACACCAAAATTCGATACACCAATAGCTTTAATTTTACCTTGAGCTTGTAGTTCTTCCATCGCCATCCAAGCGCCGTACACATCATTATATGGTTGGTGAATTAGTAATAAGTCAATATAGTCTAGCCCAAGACGTTTTAATGAGCGATCAAATGAACTCATGACTCCTTTATAACTAACATTTTCCACCCAAATCTTTGTTGTGATAAATAACTCTTTGCGATCCACACCAGATGCGGATATCCCGCGCCCTACCGCTTCTTCATTCATATAACTTTGCGCAGTATCAATATGACGATACCCAGCAGCAATCGCCTCTTTGACTGCTTGTTCCGCTTCACCAGCATCAGTAATTTGGTACGTTCCAAAACCAAGAATAGGTACTTCTACACCATTATTTAATTTCACTGTTTTCATTTAAAAATCCTCCTCTTATCTTTAAAGTTTGTCCCGTTCCCATAATTTTTCTACATTATCTGCAGTTAGTTCCCCTGTTTTAAACTGGGCAATGTGACTATCGTACGTATCGATTTTGTATACAAGTAAATCTCTAACTTGTTTCATCTCAGCTAGTTTTTCGTCTAATTCTTTTAGTTGGTCAATTAAAACTTGTTTTTGAGCAGCTTCGACATTCTCTGTTTCTCTTAGTTGGGCAAGTGTCGCAAACTCAATTAAAGATTCCACTGACAACCCCGCATTCCGCAAACTCTTCACAAGATAAACCCAGTTCAAGTCGCTTGTCTTATAGTCTCTGTAGCCACTTTCATTACGATGGACAGGTGGAATAACCCCAACCCGCTCATAGTAACGCAATGTATCGACCGTAAGCCCAAACATCTCGGCCGCTTGTTTGATATTCATCATCGATCACCTCACTTCGTCTTTACATATTGAATTATAAACCCTGGAGTTCACACCAAGGCAAGGGTTATAGGTTTATTTTTTAGGGAAAGAAAAAACTCTCTGCAGATGAGAGAGTTTTATTTGTTTAGCAGGATAATTTTTTGAATGTATTTGGGGTCTATTTGTCCCGGTGAGGTTTCTTGGATTGGGTAATCCTTGGTTAAAATAATTTTGACATTGTCGTTTTTGTTTAGTTCGGTTAGTTTTATTTTGTTTCCGTTTTTGTCGTAATATTTGTCTGCGATGCCAAAACGTATTGCGGATTCTGGATTATCCTTATCATTTTTCTCTTTGAAATTGTTAATTAAAATTGCATTTGTTTCTACTTGCTCTATTATACCTGTTGCTTCTGTATATTCTATTTTTGTTTGTTTTTCGGTGGTGGAACATGCTGTCAGTAGTAAGGTTATACATAAAATAAAAATGATTGAGGTTTTTTTCATGAATGGAGGCTCCTTTTTATTTTAAGTGATATATGTAAAAGTCTTATTTTTAATTATTAATAGTTCTCTGTCTCTTAAAATCAACTTTTCTGGTGTTAAATTTTCTATGGCTAATTCTGTTTTATTCGTCAAAGGTAAATTTTCTTCGCCGTTCCATGAAGTGTATAGTTCAAGAGTATCGCTTTCTTTACTAACTTTTATAATGTAATCGTGTAGTATTTTTAAACTTTTAGATTCATAATCATTATTTTGCTCTTCGCCTTTTAACGGCAATTTCCCTTCACTTATAGCGACTTGGAAATTACAGGTTGGGTTAAAATATTTGGAGTAGGAAAATTTTTCATTTGTACGCTCATCAATATTTTCTTCAAAATTCAAGCTCAGGAAGTCTAAGTCGTTTTGATATATATAATTTGTCTTATTTTTTAATGCTACTTTTGAGGCGAGGTAGTGGTATTGTGTCATGTGTTGGGGCCTCTCTTTCATAATGGTGTAACTTTTTCTAGCTGGAGTAGATTGAGAGATGTGGTTTTTAGTATTCGAAATAGCATAGCTCTAAAACTATTGCATAGATACTAATGTTTCCACTTGTGTTTTGTTAGCATTCAAAATAACACAGCTCTAAAACTTTATCTGATTACTTATTAACGCTGGCGTAAGTTTTGTTAGCATTCAAAATAACATAGCTCTAAAACACAGTAACACGCATGCGCCACGAATTTTTGGTTTTGTTAGCATTCAAAATAACATAGCTCTAAAACGGTGCCAGCTTGATAAGTAGATTCACTGAAGTTTTGTTAGCATTCAAAATAACATAGCTCTAAAACCATCGACCCCTTCGTTCCTACGATTATTACGTTTTGTTAGCATTCAAAATAACATAGCTCTAAAACTCTTTCTAAAAAAGAGAGCCGCGAAGCTCTGTTTTGTTAGCATTCAAAATAACATAGCTCTAAAACTATGGCTGTAGTATTCATCTGGATGGTGAAGTTTTGTTAGCATTCAAAATAACATAGCTCTAAAACAGAATATGGTATTGAAGTGTCGAGTCAAAGGTTTTGTTAGCATTCAAAATAACATAGCTCTAAAACACCATGCCGCGAATGAGTTTGACGAAGATTGTTTTGTTAGCATTCAAAATAACATAGCTCTAAAACTTGTCTTTGACTATTTCACGTAACTGTTTGGTTTTGTTAGCATTCAAAATAACATAGCTCTAAAACCCTGTTTTTCTGCATCCCAGACGGACTTAAGTTTTGTTAGCATTCAAAATAACATAGCTCTAAAACGACTGGACGAGTTTGCTAGAATTCAATGCAGTTTTGTTAGCATTCAAAATAACATAGCTCTAAAACCGACGTGGGATAAAAACCTTCTGGTAACGTGTTTTGTTAGCATTCAAAATAACATAGCTCTAAAACGAACTGACAATGTGCTAATCGTTGGTGAGGGTTTTGTTAGCATTCAAAATAACATAGCTCTAAAACTCACTGTGAACATATACCGTTGCTACAGCAGTTTTGTTAGCATTCAAAATAACATAGCTCTAAAACTTAGGAGGAGTGGGAAATGAATAATTTGGAGTTTTGTTAGCATTCAAAATAACATAGCTCTAAAACCTCGTAGAATTTTTTATTCTCCTAGATTTCGTAATCGCGCCACTTATCCATAGCAAGATTTCAATTTTGAATGCTTATTTTATGGTTCACATAAAATCTATTTAGTTTTCAAAGATCATTTGAACTCTACATTCCTTTTTCAACTTGTAAAAAATAATCTGAATCTAGGATAACCTGCGAAAACCCTTCTACTTTTCGAGGTTCAACAAATAAAACTTTTACTTGGTTTAACGAGACATAGCGCCTTAGCTCTAGTAACTCATCTTCTGTTAAATAGGCACATACATTAATAAAAACCAACAATTTTTTCTTTGATAAGTATTTATAGACTTGTACTATTTCAATTAATTTTTCAAAAACGGTATCACTTTTTGTCTCTATCTTGATACCCAAAGCTTTGAATAATTCAATAACTGTAATTTCATCTTCCTCTAAATCCAGTTCATGTTCCAGAAGCTCATAACCAATCAACTCGCTAATCGTCGCAGTCAGCTTATCAATCATTGATTTTACTTCCGGCTTTTCATTAAGTTGCTGTTCTAAATCAGCATAAATCAGTTTTAAAGTTGCCAGAGAATTAATATCGTGTCCCAATACATCTGTAATCAACATTAGTTCGCTACTTTTTAAAGGCTGTTGTTTCGCACCAAAAATCGTTAATTCTTCTGTTTCGTCGTATTGATACAACCACTTAGTAACATTGGCAAAAACACGCACATCTTCTATTGCAAATATGGTCGAATCTTTAATAATTATAGGCTCGTCAAGCAGTTTGAAATTAAAATTCATCCATATCATCTCCCAAGAAAATAAGTCTCGAATCCGAATTACCTACACTTTTATTCTGTTCTCCACTTAAATATACCATGCGCGCAAATTGTTTTTCCGTCACAGTTAATAAAGTAATCAACCCTTTTTTAGGATTTTGCTGTTTCAAGCGAGCTAGCATAGCTTTACTAGCTGTTCCATTTAATAAAATTTTACTATAAACGGAATATTGATGCATAATAAAGCCTTCACTTAATATAAAGCGTCGGAATTGACGATAGGCTTTTCTTTCTTTTGCGGTATCTGTCGGCATATCAAACATTAATAACATTCTCATATATCGATAACTCATATCCTAAATTCAGGAACTCCTTCCCTTTCTTCATTTAAGACCTTTACTATCTTCTTAGTATAATCACTTGCAATATTGGTTAAAAACATATGCTGGTTATTATAGTCAAACTGCTTGATGAACATTTCGAATAATGAGCGTTTGATTACTTGAAAATCCTCGTTGCGTTTTTCATACACGATTTGATCCACTAGTGGTCTAAAAGGTTCCATTAAATCACTGGCAAAATTGAAATCGTTAAATTGATTAGAATGTTTTAAACCTAATTGCGTCATACATCCTGATTTCACCAATTCTCTCGCAAAAACACTTAGCAATAATGTATAACCATAATTCAATCCGCTATTAATGTCATTTTCCTGTTCCCTCGTAAAATCATTTCCAAAAAGTTGATTAAAATATATTCTAGCTGCGTGTCCTTCACGATTGGTCGGATCAAATGTCTCTAAAGTTTCATGTAGCTTTATCAATGAATCGGCCTTCTCATCGCAATTCAACATAGATAAAAACGTACTCTGATTTAAGATCTTTTGAGAAATAATTTCAGTCCATACAGTTGCCTTCGACTCAAACTCCCATTCCAATTGCTTCGATAATTGCAAACTACTGTCATGCCGCCCATAAAAAGGAAGTACCTTTCCAATAGGCAGTCGCTTATCATCACAAAAAAGAATCAAAATATTTTCAGCTACTAAGCAGTTAATTAACATCGTAGTCAAAGTAATATCTGTTGTCTCTAATATAAGTACATCAATTTCTGATAGATGAATCATTTCCTGTTGATAGGCAGATTTAAAAACAAGATGGTGGTTTTTATACGATAGTTTCGAATGAGAATTTACAACAACTGTCCGCCATCCCATTTAGTCATCCAGCCTTTTTCGTGATTCATATAGTCCAGTGATTGATTGGTAAATTATGGTGGAGCTTAATAGTTCTTTAAGATTCTTATACCTTTTACGTTTAAATTTAGTTTCAAAAAATTTAAACTCATGGGGAGCACCATAAGCATTGAGCTCAATTAAACTAACGAAAGACTGCGCAACAACTTTAATGTCGCATTCTTTATTTTCTTCAAAAAGCAAATTAACTTTTTTTAGATAAGCATCGGCTAATGTATATCTATTCGCAAATTCTGATATATGTGTTAATAACTCTCCAAATTCATCTCTATGCGTTTCAATGTAAGCTAAACTTTTCCCATCACTAGCTTCGCATTTTCCTGCGTGATAGAGCAAGGTAATTAAATGCTTCGGCAAGACCATTTGATTACCTTTATGAGCTTCATTCGCACTACCTAACATTCTACGACGCCCGTTCTCACATTCATATAAAGTGTACTTCGGTATTTTCATGAGTACCTTAGATTGACGATACCCTTTTCCTTTTAAGAATGCTTGCTCATCTTTTTCGAATGTAGCACGCTCCATAATGTTAATCTGAATTAGTTTTTTCTCAATAACTGTCTTCTTTTTCCCCTTCACATGTTCGATGATAACTGCATATGCCATATTAGGGCTATCAAGACCACCATATTTCATCGGATCCCAATTAGTTTTTCTAGGAATTAATTTACTGGAATTTCCTTTGGGCTTAATTGTAGCTTTTGAAAATTCTCCTTTTTGAATTTCTGTTTTCTTAACAATATTCATTTGTCGATAACTCATGACTTTTTTGACAGTATCTAAATATTTTTTATCCCAAAGAATTTCACCGTTTTCATCTATTATTCGATCTTTTTGCGCAAAGAATAACATGATGTTTGTATAGAATTGTTTTTTCGCCGTGGCTTTATTCGCTTTAAACCAATCAAATTGATGGTAATCTCCGTAAACAAATTCTGGCTCTAATTGAGGATATACTTTTAATAACGTATTCGCGACTACCCCATTTAAGTAAGCATCATGGGCGTGGTGATAATCATTAACATCACGCACCTTGTACAATTGAAATTGCTTACGGAATTGGCTAACCAGTGCAGATTTTAATGTTACAATTCGAACTTGCTTCATAGTATTCCCATGATCGTCTTTTTCATAATTAAAACGTTGATGTAAAATATTAGCTACATTCTTCGTTATTTGACGAGTTTCCACTAATTGCCGATGAATAAATCTCGCTTTATCCGCTTCTGTAAGACCACCACGTTCAGCTTTAGTTAAATAATCAAATTTACGTTTACTCATCAAATTCCCTTGGTATAACTTCTCCCAGAATACTTTTCTCTTTCGAACGATCTCTAGTGGTGGAACATCATCCCCTTTTTCCCGATTCCCAGCCGAACTCGTTAACACAAGATTATCAATGGAGTTATCTGTTATAAAACTCTGTGGCACAATATGATCAATATCATAGTTAGAAAGATTATGAATATCTAGGTCTTGTCCAGTATACATATCCTTCCCATTCTGTAAATAATACAAATACAATCTATTATTTCTTAATTCTTGATTATCAGTCGGATGCTCTTTTAGAATTTGACTACCAAATTCTTTAATCGCTTTTTCTAATGATTTATAACGTGGTCTAGAATTATTTTTTCCTTTTCCTGTTGTTTGATTTTCTCTTGCCATTTCTACAACAATAGTTTGAGGTGGGTAGCCCATTATCCTAACAAGTTCATCGATAATTTTCAAGCTTTGTAGAATACCTTTTTTTATAGCCGGGCTACCAGCAAGGTCTGCCACAATACTTTGAATATCTTTATCTGCTGTAGTTACCTGTTCTTTTTCAATTATTGATTTAAATGATAAATTACTGTCATTTATAAGTTGCATCAGATTACGATTAAGTCCATCATCATTCATCAAATAATCTAAAATAGTTAAGTGAGATTGCTTATCACGAATTCCCATTAATAACTTAGCTGATAACCTTCCCCATCCTGTATAATGTCGTCGTTCTAATTTTTTCAAAACAACCCCATCTAAAACATCAGAAAATTGCTGTAACTGCTCTTTAATCATACGTTTATCTTCAAACACAGTTAAAATTTTGACTATATTTTCTAGCATTTCTGTATTTACTGGGTTATCAAGGATTTCTTGTTTTATCCCCACCTTGAGTAAATCATGGTAGGTAGAATAACTTGAATTAAACGAGTCTTCCAGGCCTTCAATAGTTGGACTTTCAACATGGCTCATATTGCGTAAGAACAGCTCTAAATCCTTCTTTTTAACTTTACGCTTTTGCTTAAATAAGTCATTAAAAATCTGTTCTTTTTCCTGCCCAGAAAAATAGCTAGTCTTCCCTTGGTCATTAATGTATCTAACTTTGGTTAACTCATTATAAACCAAATATTTTTGATAACAGAGACTGTGTTTAGGCAATACATTTTCTTTAGGTAAATATGTATCTTTATTGGTCATCTTTTCAATGAAATCGACCGCTGACTTACCGAAATCCACTTTCTCTTCTATATTCCACGGTCTAATCTCACCATCAGCTTTTCTTGTTAACCATGCGAATTCGCTCTGTCCGTTAGCTAATGGACCAACAAAATATGGAATTCTAAAAGTTACTAAACTTTTGATTTTATCATAGTTTTCTTTTAAAAAAGGATAATATTTTGCTTGCTGGTGCAAAATGGCTTCTAATTCTTCTAAATGTAATTGATGCGGGATAGCCCCATTATCAAAGGTTCGTTGTTTTCGTAAAAAGTTTTCTTTTTCTATTTTAGCAATAAAATAATCGGCGCCTTCAATGTTCTCTAATGTTGTTTTCATGTATTTATAGAAGTCTACCTGCTTTGTTTTACCGTCTATATAACCTGCGTAACCATGTTTTTCGGTATTACTAAATATTTCTTCATAGTGTTTAGGAAGATGAAGCTTGATAAATGCTTTCAATTCCCCTAAATCTTCTTCATGTGTATCAAAACGTTCAATCATACTTGCGGATAACTTCGCGTTTGTTTCAGCCTCAGCCACTGTGATAATACTAGATAACACCACAGCACTATATGCATTTTTCGCTGCAACAAAAAGTTCCGCATATTCATCTCCAATTAGCGCTAACAAAGACTCTAAATCTTCTTCATAGCTATCTTTCGCACATTCAATATCCGATTTCTCAATAAGATCAAAAGGCTTTTGAAAATTCCCTTTACTGCCTACAATCAAGCTGATAAACTGAGCAAACATTCCTGTAGATTTTTCACCAGGGTATAATTTTAAAATTCTCTCAAGTTTTTCTTTTCGCGTAACTTTTTCAACGAGAATTTTAGCTACGTCCTTATTATCTTCCAATTTTTTTAGCGAACCATCTTCAATGCCACTTGCAAATACTTGATTATATGTTTGTATAAATTGCTTATATATTCCATCAATAGAAGTATTTTGGGTATCTAATGCTCCCTCAATTAAAAAGTTCCCTCGATATTTTATAATATGAGCTAAAGCTAAATAAACTACTCTTAAATCAGCTTTTTCTGAAGAATTAACGAGTTCTTCTCTCAAATGATAAATAGTCGGGTAGTTTTTATGGTATTCTACTTCTTCCTCTATAGTCGCAAAAAAAGGATGACGACTATTTCTTTTTTCGTTATCAACGTAAAAGCTATCACTTAATCTACAAAAGAAATTTGCATCCACCTTAGACATTTCTTCCGCAAATATCCCTTGTAAATATGAAATACGATTGCGTCTTCTCTCTATTCTCCTTCTAGCTGTCCTAGTCATTCTTCTATCAGCTGCCGTTTGACCCTCATCAAATAGTCTAACTCCCCAGAAATTTTTCTTTATCTGTTTTTTCTCAGAGTCTCCAGCAATTTTCATTTTCCTCTTCACTAAATCATATTGATCTGTTAACACTGCCCATCCAACCGAGTTTGTTCCTATGTCTAGTCCAATCGTGTACGGTTTTTTCATTTTTTTCATCCCTTCAATAATTTTTAGTTGCATTCTTTTTATAATTTGGTACAATGTATGTATTGTTAGTATTCAAAATAACATAGCAAGTTAAAATAAGGCTTTGTCCGTTATCAACTTTTAATTAAGTAGCGCTGTTTCGGCGCTTTTTTTGTACACTTTTTTAAGAACTGAAAATTGCAACAATCCCTTATTTCTATGTATATTAAGATATACCATTTATACTAGTAATCACTTCATCCATCTATTTATCTAACTATTATGAACCTTAAATTATTATAGCATATTTCGATAAATTTGTTATAATAATCACAATAAAACATTCAAACCAAATTTTTTTAGAATCGTGTTTCTGCATGGTTCCTTTTTACTTTTCTCGTATATTTAAGCAAACAAAAAAAGCACCAGCAAAAGCTGGTGCTTTGAAACGATTTGATTAACGTTTTGAGAACTGAGGTGCACGACGCGCGCCTTTAAGTCCGTATTTTTTACGTTCTTTCATACGTGGGTCACGAGTAAGTAGGCCAGCAGATTTAAGTGCTGGGCGGTACTCAGGAGCCACTTGTAATAGTGCACGAGCTACACCATGACGGATAGCACCGGCTTGACCAGTGTAACCACCACCGTGAACGTTTACTAGTACATCATAGTTACCTAAAGTTTCTGTAGCTACTAAAGGTTGTTTGATAACTTCACGAAGAGCTGCAAATGGGATGTAATCTTCCCAGTCTCTATTGTTAATAACGATTTTGCCGTCGCCTGGTACTAAACGTACGCGAGCTACAGAGCTTTTACGACGACCAGTTCCGTAATATTGTACTTGAGCCACTTAGTATTCCTCCTTTATTAATTAACCGCGTAATTCGTATACTTCTGGTTTTTGAGCTGCATGTTCGTGCTCAGATCCACCATATACGTGTAATTTTTTGAATAATTGACGTCCAAGAGAATTTTTTGGAAGCATACCTTTGATAGATAGTTCTAATAATTTCTCAGGATTGTTTGTACGCATTTCACCTGCAGTACGAGATTTCAAACCGCCTGGATATTGAGAGTGACGGTAGTAAATTTTGTCAGTAGCTTTTTTACCAGTAAGACCAATCTTACCAGCGTTGATGATGATTACAAAGTCTCCAGTGTCGATATGTGGAGTAAATTGTGGTTTGTTTTTTCCGCGAAGAATTGAAGCAACTTCACTGGATAAACGTCCTAAAGAAACACCAGTAGCGTCGATAACGTACCATTTACGTTCTACTTCGCCGGGTTTCGCCATATAAGTTGTACGCATGAATTACCCTCCTAAATAAATTGAAACAAATTAGCTCCCGAAAACTGTTCCTAATTCCCGAAATGCTATTCTATATTTTTATTGTTTAAACACAACAACCTTCCGGGGCTTATTGTGGGGCAAACAATACCATAGTCCATAATACAGTTTTTAGAGTAAAAAGTCAATGCGTTCTGTAAAAAAACATCCAATTTTTATTCATAATCAACTCGCCATAAATACAACCCTTGTGGCGGCGCAGTTTTACTAATTAATTTTTGGCGATCATGCGCTAATAAGGCCTTCGTAATATCATCTGGAGAAATCCGGCCTTGACCTGCATCAAGCAATGTCCCTGTCAAAATCCGCACCATATTATACAAAAAGCCATTCCCTTGAAACGCAATCACTAATGTCTCGGCATCCTCTTCATAAAAGTCGATACTATAAAGCGTCCGCACTTTAGAATCCCGCTCCGTTCTAGCCGAACAAAAACTAGTAAAGTCATGTTCGCCAATTAGGCGTTCGCTTGCTTGCTTCATTTTTGCAATATCTAATTCATATGGATAATGTAGCGCAAAGTTTCGACTAAAAGGATCAAAAATTTTCGTCCGTTTTATAACATAACGATATTCTTTTCCAACCGTGCCAAATCTAGCGTGAAAATCGGCCGGGGCCTCCTCAACCGTTAAAAAACTAATATCAAACGGCGTCATCACTTGCAAAGCTTTTTGGAATTTTTCTGCTGTAATATCCAGTTCCGAATCAAAATGGATTACCTGTCCTTTCGCATGAACGCCGGTATCTGTTCTTCCTGAAGCTGTAATCCGAACGCTCTTACCTTTATGCATTTTTTCAAGCGCTTTTTCAATTTCCGCTTGGACCGTCCGCGTATTCGGCTGCACTTGGTATCCGAAAAAACCACTTCCGTCATAAGAAATTATTGCTTTATATCGTGTCATCCATTTCAACTCCGCAACCAAAATAATAATCCACTTAACACCGCTAAAGAAATTAACAAGAATGTATCCGCGAATCGCCAGTGTAACAAACGAAATCTCGTTCTCCCTTTACCACCACGATAACCGCGGGCTTCCATTGCAATCGCTAAATCTTCCGCACGTTTAAACGCACTAATAAAAAGTGGCACGAGTAGCGGAATAATCGCCTTGATCCGGTCACTCCATTTTCCACTCGTAAATTCAACGCCACGAGCTTTTTGCGCTTTTAAAATTTTCTCCGTTTCATCCATCAATGTTGGAATAAATCGCAAGGAAATACTAAGCATTAAAGCCAGTTCATGCACTGGTAAATGTACCAATCGAAACGGCGCCAAAATTTTCTCAAGACCATCTGTCAGCTCAATCGGGCTTGTTGTTAATGTTAGTAGCGTCGTCATAAAAATAATGAGAACAAAACGACAAAACATCATCGCCCCGTTCGCCAGTCCGAGTGTTGTTATTTGTAAAAGTCCTAAATCAACTAAAACTGTCCCGCCTTTTGTAAAAAAGACTTGCAGCAATAAAGTAATTAAAATAAGCCAAAAAATCGGTTGTAACCCTTTAATAAAAAATAAAAATGGCACTTTCGAGGTTAGGACTAAATACAAAACATACGCGAACATAAGCGCATAAGTCAGCCAATTGTTCGCTAAAAAGACAATCGCGATAAACGCCATAACAGCAGTGATTTTCGCACGTGGGTCAATTCGATGTAACCAAGAGTTTCCCGGGATATAACGCCCGAGAATCATTTTATCCATCATAATTAAGCCCCGCCCTTCGCTAAGTAAGGCGCCATTTCAGCTGTTAATTCAGCAATTGTTAAACAAGTTTTTGTTAATTTAACATTAAACTTGCGCTCAAAAAGCCCTTGGAATCTCACCACATCCGGAACAGATAAGCCAAGATCCACAAGTTCATCTGGCTTCGCAAAAATTTCCCGCGGCGATCCAATTTTCAGAACCGTTCCAGCTTTCATTAAAACAATCTTTTCAGCGTAACGTGCAGCATCTTCCATACTATGTGTGACAAGGACTGTCGTTAGTCCTTTTTCTTTATGAAGGTTATAGAACATCTCCATAATTTCTTCGCGGCCATGAGGGTCTAGTCCTGCAGTTGGCTCATCTAACACAAGTACTTCTGGATCCATCGCTAAAACTCCAGCAATTGCTACCCGGCGCATTTGTCCACCAGAAAGTTCAAACGGGGAACGTGACAAAATTTCTTCTGTCAGCCCTACTTCATAAATTACTTTTTTAGCCCGAAGTTTCGCATCTTCCTCAGAAACGCCAAAATTCATTGGCCCAAAGCAAATATCCTTCTCGACCGTTTCTTCAAAAAGTTGTGCTTCCGGGAATTGGAAAACAATCCCAACTTTTTTGCGTAAATCGCGTAGTTTCTTTTGTTTAACTCCCGCGACAATTTCTCTATCACCAACCGTGATTTTACCTTCAGTTGGCATCAAAAGCGCGTTAAGATGTTGTAGCAATGTTGATTTCCCAGAGCCAGTATGACCAATAATTGCAGAATAGCTACCAGAATCAAAGGAAACATTTACATCAAGCAATGCTCTCTTTTCAAAAGGGCTATTTTTTTGATAACAATAACCTAGTTGTTCGAGTTTAATTTCCATAATTGATCTAGTAATGCTCCTTCCGATAGCACGGTACTCCCTGTTTCAAAGCCACCTGCAACTAATTTTTCTTGTAATTCAATAATAAATGGAACGCCTAAGCCAATTGCTCGCATTGCATCTGCTTGCTCGAAAATTTCTTTTGGCGTGCCTTCACTGTGTATTTCTCCATTATTCATAACAATGACCCGGTCCGCAAAAAGCACTTCATCCAAATCATGCGTAATAGAAACAACGGTAATATCCTCTTGTTCGCGCATAATCCGAATAGTCTCCATTACTTCGGCGCGCCCTCTTGGATCAAGCATGGAAGTTGCTTCGTCCAAAATAATCACATCTGGTTGAAGCGCCAAAACACCCGCAATAGCGACACGTTGCTTTTGACCACCAGAAAGTCTAGCGGGTTCATGTAGCGCGTAGCTTTGCATACCAACCTCATTAAGCGCCGATTCCACTCGCTCCACCATCGTATCATGTGGGACTCCGTGATTCTCTAGCCCAAACGCAACATCATCCTGTACAGTTGCACCGACAAATTGGTTATCTGGATTTTGAAAAACCATTCCCACTTGTCGTCTAATTTCCCATATATTTTTTTCAGACAAAACAAAGTGTCCGATTTTAATTAAGCCATCTTCCGGAAAAAGTAAGCCGTTTAGTAATTTCGCAATAGTGGATTTACCTGAACCATTATGACCAACTAGCGCGACCCATTCCCCTTTTTGAGCAGAAATTGATACATCTTTGACTGCATATTTTTCCGTATCCTCATATTTATAAAAAACGTGCTCTAATCTTACAAAACTTTCTGCCACGCCTAACACCTCACTTTTTGACCATTCATTGTTTATTATAGTATAAACATCCATCTGGCGCAAAATTTCCTTTTTGATTGTTTTGCTTTTTAGCTAACGGGAATATATTAACGTTAAGGATGTGATAGCTATGTTAGCAGATTTTATTTTACGCCTTGTTGTTGCTGGTCTCCTTGGAGCAGTTATTGGACTTGACCGAGAAATTCGGGCAAAAAAAGCCGGATTCCGGACACATTTTCTCGTTTCACTTGGTAGTGCTTTAATTATGATTGTTTCTCAGTACGGTTTTTCCGAAATCGCCACTATGCAAACTGTATCATTTGACCCTAGTCGTGTCGCTGCCCAAGTGGTAAGTGGTATTGGCTTTATTGGCGCTGGTACGATTATTATTCAAAAGAAATTTGTTCGTGGATTAACGACAGCGGCAGGACTTTGGGCTACAGCAGGGATTGGTCTCGCTGTTGGTGCTGGTATGTATTGGGTTGGAATTGCCGCGACATTACTCACACTCATTGGTTTAGAATTTCTCAGTATCATCTTTAAATCCGTTTCGCTCCATACAACTTCACTTATTTATTCCACTGATAAACAAGAAAATTTAGTAAAAATCACTGACAAAATCCAGCAAAATAAACAACAAATAATTTCGTACTCTAGTGAAAAAGAATTGGTCGGAAAAAGTCTATTTATCCGGGTCAATATCGTTGTAAAAACCAAGAATAAGAACGACGAATATGAACTATTTCACTTTATTCAAACGCTTCCCGATGTCACGATTGAAAAAATGGAATAAATTAGATATTTATAGCACATTTTAATTAATTTGTTCACAGAATATCCATTTACTTACATCTTCTCGTTTTGCTATAATTCACCCGTCAACACTAACAGAATAGAGAGAAGGGATGAGATGAAAAACTTTGTAACTTCAGAACGTTCGATTCATAAGATGGATGAATCAGCAAAACCTGTGCTTACAGTCAAAGATGGCTCCGTTGTGACAATAAAAATAAAAGATCACTTCAATGGCCAAATCAACAAAGAACAGCTTCACTACGGGGAAATAGATTGGAAGCAGTTTTCGCCCACCACAGGTCCAATCTGTATTGAAGAAGCGCGCCCAGGGGACTTACTCGCAGTAACCATTGAAAAAATCACCCTCACAAGTAAAGATGTCGTTTTATTAAACGGACCTACTATCGGTGTAACAGATGATTTACTACCAAATAATTGTATCCGCCGCTATAAAATCAAACAGAATAAGATTATTTATTCCGATGAAATCCACGTACAATTACAAAAAACAATTGGTCTATTAAAAACCGAATCCATTTATCAAACAAAACCATTTCATATGCCTACTAAACACGGCGGGACACTTGACTCTCCCGATATAACAGAAGGCGCTACAATATTTTTACCAGTAGAAAAATTCGGGGCAATGCTCCATGTAGCTGATATAAGAGCAACTACAGGTTTTGGAAAAACAACTTCAACCAGCGCGGAAGTCCCTGCAGAAGTAACATTACGGCTACAATTACTCAAAAACAAAACAGCCCCAACACCGATTATTATCCATAAAAACAACCTAATCTGCCTCGGCTCTGAACTCACTACCGAAAAAGCAACAAAAAAAGCATTACAAAACATGTTAAACGTACTAATGGAATCAGATAAAATAACGCTAGAAGATGCAATATTTTTATTATCTTTACAAGCTGATTTTGAAGTTTGCAGGCTAAACAAAGCAAGCGTCACAACAAGTATCAAGCTTCCATTAAGTAGTTTCCCAGAGATGCCTTTCCTATAAAAAGAAGCCCGTTCGTAAAAGTTATCGCGAACGGGCTTCTTTTAAATTTGTTCAAAAAAACTTCCTTGGTATTTTTTATGAAGAAATCTCGCTAATTTTCTTGCTTCCGTTTCAACAAATTTTTGGTTTTTCTTCGTCATTTTTTTAGTAAGAAAGAAGGTGAACGTTACGTTATCCCCTGTTATCTTATATCTCCAAGTTCCGTAAAATAAGCCATTTATAATTAAAACAGCCTCAATTTGCCCAGCTGGACGCCAAATCAAACTTGTTTCAGTTGCATCAGCTAACCAGTCTTTTTTCCCGTAGCTAACAAAAAGTGGATCGAATTTTCCTAGTAAAAGCGGCCGTTGTTGTTCTAAGTCAGTTTGAATTTCTGTTTTGCTATAGTAAACCTGACCATCCTCACCTAAGTAACTAAAATAATTTTCAAGAGCCGCCTCAAGTGTTTGTTGGAATTCATACTTCCGCAGGCCTGTCCAATGTTTGAAATCTCGAATTGTAGCTGGACCGTAAGCGCTAAAGTAACGGTCAATCATTACCTCAAGTCCACCTTCATTATGACCAGTTTCTAGCCAATTAGCTTGTTTTTCTGCACTAATCCAGTTTCTATGACTATAAAATCTTGTTTTAGGTGATTCCGGTACACAAAAGAGCGTGCCATCAAGCGATCCTTGAATAAAAACACCACCCCATAGCATAAGTTCTTTAGCGTGCTGTCCTAATAATTCAGCAAATGCTTCTTTCGGTATTTTCTCTTCGCTTAAAAGAAGTTGCTCCATATCCTCCAGCAGTAAGTCTAAATCATGCCCAAGAGAGTCAGCGTGCTTTTTTAACCAATTATTCTTATCCGAATAAACATCATGCACAAAAAACCAGTCAGAAGGCGTATACATATGCACAGTCATCCTTTGACCCCATATTTTAATTAAATCTTTTTGATCATAATCATATTGAAGTTTTTCTTTTGTGAGATCAGGCACCCGGTTAAACAAACTAATTTCACCAAACTGTTGATACTGTGATTGAATGCCAAATAACGCACGAGAAGCATCCGGTGCGCTAGAAAATTTATTTTGTAATAGACCTGAATTGTATAACCGATTTTGAGCTATTTGCGAGTTAGTGACTGATTGCATACCTAGTTCCCCCTCGAAACAAATCTTTGAGGTTTACTATAGATGCTTTCAGAATAAAAGGCAAGCGAAAAAATATAGCTTTTCAAGTTTGACCCACAGACGAAACATGTTCGTAAAGCAGGTCAAACAAAAAAAGCCTGCCTCCTAGCCTATGGTTAAATAGACTAGGAAACACAGAGCTAGACAAGGAAACACGAAGTCTCCATATCATGACACTCCACTTGCTTTAAACGTTTTATTATTAAACTAATTCAATAATAACCATTGGTGCGCCGTCACCGCGACGTGGACCTTTTTTCAAGATACGAGTGTAACCACCTTGACGTTCCGCGTAACGTGGAGCAACATCATCAAATAGTTTTTGTAGAGCGTATACAGGACGGTTTTTCTTCACAGTAGAACCATCTTTACCTTTAGCATCTACTTGTACTACTTCTACAACTTCATGACGGATGAAAGCAGCTGCTTGACGACGAGCGTGCAAGTCTCCTTTTTTCCCAGAAGTGATTAGTTTTTCAACAACTTTACGAATCTCTTTAGCGCGAGCTTCTGTTGTTTCAATACGTTCATGTACGATTAAATCCGTTGCAAGATCACGTAGTAACGCTTTACGTTGTGAGCTTGTACGACCTAATTTTCTGTAACCCATGGAATTGCCTCCTTTATCAGTTTTCGTTTCTTAGAGATAAGCCAAGGTCAGCCAGTTTTACTTTAACTTCCTCAAGCGATTTACGGCCCAAGTTACGGACTTTCATCATATCGTCTTCGGATTTGTCAGCAAGTTCCTGTACTGTGTTGATTCCAGCGCGTTTCAAACAATTATATGAACGAACAGACAAGTCTAATTCTTCAATAGTCATTTCAAGCACTTTCTCTTTATGGCTTTCTTCTTTTTCAATCATAATTTCAGCTTTTTGTGCTTCATCTGTTAAATTAACGAAGATACTTAAGTGCTCAGAAAGAATTTTAGCTCCAAGTGAAACTGCTTCTTCTGGGCTGATACTTCCGTCAGTTAACACATCAAACGTAAGCTTATCATAATTAGTTGATTGTCCAACACGTGTATTTTCCACTTGATAGTTCACACGGATAACCGGTGAAAAGATTGAATCGACTGGAAGTACACCAATTGGCATATTTTCGCGTTTATTTTGATCAGCAGGTGTGTAACCACGACCACGAGTCGCATTTAAACGCACATGAAATTTAGCATTATCACTTAATGTAGCAATGTGTAAGTCGGGATTTAAAATCTCAACGTCGCTGTCATAATTAATGTCAGCTGCAGTTACTACACCAGGACCTTGCATATCGATTTCTAATGTTTTTTCTTCATCAGAATAGATTTTTAGCGCAAGTTTTTTAATATTTAAAATCATGGTTGTTACATCTTCTACTACACCTTCAATTACAGAAAACTCATGTAAAGCTCCATCAATTTGGATAGAGGTTACTGCTGCACCTGGAAGAGAAGATAATAGAATACGACGTAA
Source organism: Listeria sp. MAN/IMW/UF464 (assembly GCF_058683955.1). Lineage (NCBI taxonomy): Bacteria > Bacillati > Bacillota > Bacilli > Caryophanales > Listeriaceae > Listeria > Listeria sp. MAN/IMW/UF464. The sequence goes on along the minus strand of NZ_JBZWZP010000003.1, from coordinate 493,031 downwards.
GGAGTTACCCAAAGTTGTACCATATCCACGCTCAAGTGGCTCTACAACAAACTTTCCATACTTGGCATCATCGCTGATCTCAATCGTCTCGATTTTTGGCTTTTCAATTTCGATCATTCAAATTTACCCTCCTTCAAAACGTCTAGAATATCAGTCTTTATGTCAAACTCTCTGCCTTGATAGTTAAGACAGTAAAAATCTACTATTGGCAAAAGAAAACGACCACTTATACGCGACGACGTTTTGGAGGACGACATCCGTTATGTGGAACTGGAGTTACATCTTTAATAGCTGTTACTTCAAGACCAGCTGCTTGTAGTGCACGGATAGCCGCTTCACGACCTGAACCAGGACCTTTAACAGTTACTTCTAATGTTTTTAAACCATGTTCTTGTGCTGATTTTGCTGCACTTTCAGCTGCCATTTGCGCTGCGAAAGGAGTAGATTTACGAGAACCTTTAAATCCTAGAGAACCTGCACTTGACCAAGCTAAAGCATTACCATGTGTGTCAGTAATCATTACGATCGTATTATTAAATGTAGAACGAATGTGTGCAATACCAGATTCGATATTCTTTTTCACACGACGTTTACGAGTATTTGTTTTACGAGCCATTCACTAACTACCTCCTTTACTATTATTTCTTTTTACCTGCTACTGTTTTGGACGGGCCTTTACGAGTACGGGCATTATTTTTTGTATTTTGTCCGCGAACTGGAAGTCCACGACGGTGACGCATGCCACGGTAAGAACCGATTTCGATTAGACGTTTAATGTTTAAGTTTACTTCACGACGAAGGTCACCTTCAACTTTAATGCGGTCTAAGATTTCACGGATTTTACCTAGCTCTTCTTCAGTTAAATCACGAGTACGAGTATCTTCAGAAACACCAGCTTCAGCAAGAACTTCTTTAGCTGTTTGTTTACCGATACCATAAATGTAAGTCAGGGAAATAACAATACGTTTTTCACGTGGAACGTCCACACCTGCAATACGTGCCATTTACTTAAGCACCTCCTCTTATCCTTGTTTTTGTTTATGTTTTGGATTTTCACAAATTACCATTACTTTACCTTTACGACGAATAACTTTACATTTTTCGCACATAGGTTTCACTGATGGTCTTACTTTCATATAGATATACCTCCTTGTTTATTAGAGAAAATGTCTCTATAAACCGATAATTTCTAAGCTGGATAAACCAGACCGGTATATAAATTCAATTTCGGAGTGCAAATTATTTAAAACGATAAGTAATTCTTCCGCGTGTCAGGTCGTATGGAGAAAGCTCTACTGTCACTTTATCTCCAGGTAAAATACGAATGTAATGCATGCGGATTTTACCAGAAACAGTTGCCAGTACTTTATGACCATTTTCGAGTTCAACATTGAACATCGCGTTTGGTAGAGTTTCTTGCACAACGCCTTCTACTTCAATAACATCTTCCTTTGCCATATGTTTGCTACCTCCTTCTTGTATTCTTGGATTTGTTCCTGATGCAGGCCTAATCCTTTCAGTGTAACTATTTCTCTTACATGAAAAAAACGTAAAACATGCAAAAATGGATGCACTTCATTAAAAGGCAACACATTTCGCCAGCTTTGCAGACAACCTGTAAAAGTGAAATCCGTAAAAACCAGAAGAACTGTCACTCGCAAAAGTATTGCGGCTGAACAGATCAGGGTAGAACATATACGTCATTCGGATGATCTTCAAACGGTTCTCTCGTTCATCATGATTTGCTTAGATGCCTTTAATCCCACTGCCAATTATCCATTATACTACAAATCAAACCAATTTGCACGCATTGATTTTGACAGTGATTTCAGCACAGCTTACCCCTCAAAAAGAAGCAAGAATTTTTTCCACATCTACAAAAACGTCATTAATATCTTGCTCGCCGTTTATGCTATGAAGTTTACCTTTTTCAGAGTAAAAATCAAGAAGCGGCTTGGTCTGTTTCATATTGACATTTAGTCGATTTTCAACAGTTTCTTTTTTGTCATCTTCGCGTTGGTAAAGTTCTCCACCATCTAAATCACATTTCCCAGGAACTTTCGGTGGGTTATAGATTTCATGGTAAGTTTTACCGCAAGTCCGACAAATCCAACGACCTGTAAGACGTTTCATTAAAACATCTTTATCAACTTCAATGTTAATGACAGCATCAAGTTCTGTCCCTAAATCACTTAGAATATTTTCTAGCTCTTCTGCTTGTTCCACTGTACGCGGAAAACCATCAAGCAAGAAACCATTCTTAGCATCATCTTCGGCCAAACGTTCACGAACGATACCATTTGTTACTTCATCAGGAACAAGGTCGCCATTGTCCATAAAGGATTTAGCTTTCTTTCCTAATTCCGTATTATTTTTCATAGCTGCTCGGAACATATCTCCAGTGGAAATATGAGGAATGTTGTATTTCTCAACAATCTGTTCCGCTTGTGTGCCTTTTCCGGCGCCGGGCAGTCCCATTAATACTAATTTCAACTGTTTCGCCCCTTATTACGCGCTAGCTCCTGCTAGGAAATCCTAACAAGAACCGCGTGTTATTTGATAAATCCCCGATAGTTCCTTTTTACAAGTTGTCCTTCGAGTTGTTTCGTAGTATCTAATGCTACCCCGATAACAATTAGTAGGCTTGTACCACCAACGGCAAGTGACTGCGGTAAACTAAACACAGTAGTACCGATAGTTGGAAGTATAGCAACCGCTGAAAGGAAAATTGCACCAACAAATGTTAATCGATAAAGTACCGATGTAAGATAAGCTTGTGTTTCCCGACCAGGACGTTTACTAGGAATATACCCACCTTGCTTTTTCAAGTTGTCCGCAACTTTCTCAGGGTTCACTTGAATGAAAGCATAGAAATAAGTGAAAGCAACAATTAGTGCAACATATAAAATCATACCAATTGGTTTTGTGTAATCAAACACGTCTTTCAATACTTTTACAATGTCGTTACTTTGATCAAAGAAAGTAAGAATTGTTTGCGGTGTAATAATAAATGCACTTGCAAAGATAACTGGGATAACTCCGGCAGAGTTAAGTTTTAATGGCAAATGAGTTGCTTGCGCGCCCGATTGTTTTGCTCCTGCTACACGTTTAGAGTATTGAATTGGAATTTTACGAAGTGCTTGTTGGAAGAAGATAACAGCTACAACAATAGCTAGAATCGCAACTCCCACACCTGCTAACGTTAAAATGTGTAAGAACAGTTGATCACCAGCGTTTTCAATTTGCGAAACATATAATTGACGCACTCCATCAGGAATACGAGCAACAATACCTGCAAAGATAATGATGGAAACACCATTACCAACGCCTTTAACAGTGATTTGTTCCCCTAACCACATTAAGAACATTGTACCGGTAGTTAATACGATTGCAATAATCACATATCTACCGATGGATGGTTCGATAACCAAACCAGCAGATGACATGCGGTTAAACCCGTATGCCATACCGAATGCTTCGATTAAACCAAGTCCAATCGTCATGTATCTAGTAAGTTGATTGAGTTTTTTACGACCCATTTCCCCTTGCTTAGACCATTCAGTTAACTTGGGAACAACATCCATTTGAAGTAACTGAACAATAATGGAAGATGTAATGTAAGGCATTACACCCATGGCAAAAATTGAGAAGTTTTTTAAAGCCCCACCATTAAATGTGTTTAAGAACCCCAAAATACCGCCATCCATACTAGATTGTAAAGCAGCTGCGTTAACTCCCGGTACTGGCACGAATGTACCAATACGGAAAATAACTAGCATAGCTAATGTAAATAGTATTTTTTTACGGATGTCTGCTACTTTGAAGAAGTTCGCTAACGTTTGAAACATTAGATCACCTCAGTTTTTCCGCCGGCTGCTTCAATAGCTTCTTTTGCAGCTGCAGAGAATTTGTTCGCTTTCACAGTAAGTTTTTTCTCGATATTTCCATCAGATAAAATCTTAATCCCGGATTTTTCGTTACGAATAATTCCAGTTTCGATTAAAAGTTCTGGTGTTACTTCTGTACCATCTTCAAAGCGGTTTAAAACATCTAAGTTAACGATAGCAAATTCTTTACGGTTGATATTTGTGAATCCACGTTTTGGAATACGACGGAAAAGTGGAAGTTGTCCACCTTCAAAACCTAGGCGTACGCCACCACCGGAACGAGCTTTTTGTCCTTTATGACCGCGTCCAGAAGTTTTGCCGTTACCAGAGCCTGTTCCACGACCAACACGATTACGTTCTTTACGAGAACCTTCTGAAGGTTTAAGTTCATGTAGTTTCATGTCAAGCACCTCCTCCTATTTAACAAATTCTATCAATTACATATTATTATATTAAGCTTAAACTTCTTTGACGTCCACTAAATGACTTACTTTAGTGATCATCCCACGAATTGCAGGATTATCTTCTTTAACCACTACAGAATTTGTTTTACCAAGACCTAATGCTTGAACAGTTTTGCGTTGTGGTTGAGGGCGTCCGATTAAGCTACGTTTTAGAGTAATTTCTAACTTCGCCATAATGATAATTCCCTCCTTATCCTAACAATTCTTCTACTGTTTTGCCACGAAGTTTCGCAACATCTTCAGCGTTTTTAAGTTGTTTAATTCCGTCGATTGTAGCACGTACCATGTTAATTGGTGTATTAGATCCAAGCGATTTGGAAGATACATCAGCAACACCAGCAAGTTCTAGGACCGCACGAACGGGACCACCAGCAGTTACACCAGAACCGGCACTAGCTGGTTTAAGAAGAATTTCTCCGCCACCAAAATGTCCGACTACAGTGTGTGGAATAGTTGTGTCTACAGTTGGTACAAACACCATGTTCTTTTTAGCATCCTCAACAGCTTTGCGGATTGCATCTGGAACTTCTTGTGCTTTACCAGTACCGAAACCAACATGACCATTTTTGTCTCCAACAACAACAAGTGCTGTGAAACGGAAACGACGTCCACCTTTAACTACTTTAGCAACACGGTTGATTGTAACAACGCGTTCTTCTAAATCTAATTTGTTTCCATCAATTTGCTCAGGCATGTAATATGTCCCTCCTTCTTATTAAAATTCTAGTCCATTTTCGCGAGCTGCTTCAGCAAGAGCTTTTACGCGGCCATGATATAAGTATCCTCCACGGTCAAAAGTGACAGAAGTAATACCTTTTTCGGAAGCACGTTTAGCAACTAGTTCGCCAACTTTGCTTGCTGCATCAACTTTGGATTCAGCAGAACCGAAATCTTTATCTAAATTAGACGCACTTGCAAGTGTCACACCATTTACATCATCAATAACTTGAGCATAAATGTTTTTGTTTGAACGGAATACGTTTAAACGTGGACGACTTTCAGTTCCAGAAATCTTAGAACGAACACGAGCATGTCTTTTTTTACGTACTTTATTTTTGTCGATTTTGGTAATCACACGACTCACCTCTTCTCTCATTTGCCTAATTAAGCGGCATTATTTACCAGTTTTACCTTCTTTACGGCGTACATGTTCGCCTTCGTAACGAATACCTTTACCTTTATATGGCTCTGGTGGACGTACGGCACGAATGTTTGCAGCTAACTCGCCAACGTGTTCTTTGTTGTATCCTTTAACAATCACTTGAGTGTTTGCAGGAACTTCAATTTCTACGCCTTTAGGAGCAACAAACTCTACTGGATGAGAGTACCCTACGTTAAGAACAAGTTTGTCTCCTTGTTTTTGCGCACGGTAACCAACACCGATAAGTTCTAATTTCTTTTCATAACCCTCGGAAACTCCGACAACCATGTTATTAAGAATAGCACGAGTTGTACCATGAAGTGCACGGTGGTTTTTATTATCAGTCGGGCGAGAAACGTTAATTTCGTTGCCTTCAATATTAATAGTAATTTCTGGGTTGAACTCTTTTACAAGTTCACCTTTAGGACCTTTAACTGTTGCTGTTGATCCATTAAGTGTAACTGTTACACCTGCAGGAATCACAATAGTTTTTTTACCTATACGGGACATTTATTGCACCTCCTTATGGTTTACTTTTTCTTACCAAACGTATGCTAGTACTTCTCCGCCGACTTGTTTAGCACGGGCTTCTTTGTCGGTTAAAACGCCTTGGGAAGTAGACACGATTGCGATACCTAGACCGTTAAGTACTTTAGGCACCTCAGTTGATTTTGCATATACACGTAAACCTGGCTTACTGATACGTTTCAAACCAGTGATTACACGTTCGCCAGTCGCTCCATATTTTAAGAAAACACGGATTGTTCCAGCATTGTCATCTTCAATATATTCAACGTCACGGATAAAACCTTCACGCTTCAATATTTCAGCAATTTCTTTTTTGATTTTGGATGCAGGCAGTTCTAATTTATCATGTTTAACCATGTTTGCATTACGAATGCGAGTTAGAAAATCTGCAATTGGATCTGTCATCACCATGTATAATACCCTCCTTCCTTAAACTCTTTCTTACCAGCTTGCTTTTTTCACGCCGGGAATTTGACCTTTATAGGCAAGTTCACGGAAACAAATACGGCATAATTTAAATTTGCGAATAACGGAATGTGGACGACCACAACGTTCACAACGAGTATATGCTTGAACAGCGTATTTTGGTGTACGTTTTTGCTTCGCGATCATGGATTTCTTAGCCACGTTTTCGCCTCCCTACTAAATTAGTTTTGATTACTTTTGAAATGGCATCCCTAGTTGAGTAAGTAACTCATGAGATTCTTCATCACTTTTGGCAGTTGTAACGATTACTACGTCCATACCGCGTACTTTTGATACTTGATCGTAATCAATTTCAGGGAAAATAAGTTGCTCTCTAACACCCAACGTATAGTTACCACGACCATCGAAAGCTTTTTTCGATACGCCACGGAAATCACGAACACGTGGAAGTGAAACAGTAACTAATTTATCTAAGAAATCATACATGCGTTCACCACGCAATGTTACTTTAGCACCGATTGGCATTCCTTCACGAAGACGGAAACCAGCGATAGAATTTTTTGCTTTTGTGATAACAGGTTTTTGACCAGTGATAAGAGCTAACTCCTCCACTGCACTGTCTAACACTTTCGCATTTGCTGTAGCGTCACCAACACCAGTGTTGATTACGATTTTATCTATTTTTGGAACCTCCATTACGGAGTCATAATTGAATTTGCTCATTAAAGCAGGAACAATTTCCTTAAGATATTGATCTTTAAGGCGATTCATGTAATATTCCCTCCTTCCTACGACTATTATTTATCTATTACTTCACCGGATTTTTTTGCTACGCGTACTTTTTTATCACCTTTAACTTCGTAGCCTACACGAGTAGGTTCGCCAGTTTTAGGGTCAATTAGCATTACGTTTGAAACATGGATTGGTGCTTCAACATTCAAGATTCCGCCTTGCGGGTTGATGTTGGAAGGTTTAGTATGTTTTTTAACCATATTGATTCCTTCGATAAGTACGCGGTCCTTTTTCGGAAATGCTGCGAGCACTTTGCCGGATTTGCCTTTATCTTTACCAGTAATAACTTTTACTTTATCACCTTTTTTGACATGCATTGGTATAGCACCTCCTTGATTTCTTGGAACTTAATTTTTAAAGAACTTCTGGAGCTAAAGAAACGATCTTCATAAAGTTGTTTTCACGAAGTTCGCGAGCAACAGGTCCAAAAATACGTGTTCCACGAGGACTTTTATCGTCACGGATAATGACACATGCATTTTCATCAAACTTGATGTAAGAACCGTCTTGACGACGTGCTCCACTCTTAGTACGAACGATTACTGCTTTAACAACTTCACCTTTTTTGACAACGCCGCCTGGTGTTGCTTGTTTAACGGTACACACGACAACATCACCAATGTTAGCAGTTTTGCGTCCTGATCCACCTAGCACTTTAATAGTTAACACTTCACGTGCGCCAGAGTTATCAGCCACTTTCATACGACTTTCTTGTTGAATCATTAGGACACCCTCCTTCCAGAATAACGGGTCGGAAAAATTGCACTCGGCAACTTTTCACAATCTATTTTTAACTTTTGATTTAGATAATTACTGCTTCTTCTACAACTTCTAATAAACGGAAATGTTTAGTTGCAGACAATGGACGAGTTTCGGAAATACGAACTACATCGCCAGTTTTTGCAATGTTATTTTCATCATGCGCTTTGAATTTTTTAGAATACTTCACGCGTTTACCGTACAAACCATGTTTCTTGTACGTTTCAACAACCACGGTAATTGTTTTATCCATTTTATCGGATACAACACGACCAGTATAAACTTTACGTTGGTTACGGTCAGCCATGTATTAAAACCTCCTTACGATTCTTTTTTAAGCAAGTTCTCTTTCTCGAACGATTGTTTTCATACGGGCAATTGCTTTACGAACCTCACGAATACGTGCGGTGTTTTCTAATTGACCAGTAGCTAATTGAAAGCGCAGGTTGAAGAGCTCTTCTTTCAAAGCTTTTTCTTGATCTTGGATTTCGGTAGTGGATAAATCACGGATATCATTAGCTTTCATTTGCTTCACCACCAATTTCTTCACGTTTAACGATCTTAGTTTTGACCGGCAGTTTGTGTGCTGCTAGACGTAATGCTTCACGCGCTACATCTTCAGGAACACCTGCGATTTCAAACATAATTTTGCCGCGTTTGACTGGGCTTACCCAACCTTCCGGAGCACCTTTACCTTTACCCATCCGAACCCCGATTGGTTTAGAAGTGTAAGATTTATGAGGGAAAATTTTAATCCAAACTTTACCGCCACGTTTCATGTAACGAGTCATTGCGATACGAGCTGCTTCGATTTGACGGTTTGTAATCCAAGAAGCTTCAACTGCTTGAAGACCATATTCACCAAATGCAACTTCAGTTCCGCCTTTCGCGCGTCCACGCATGTTTCCGCGGAATTCACGACGGTATTTTACACGTTTAGGAACTAACATTATTATTTTCCTCCTTCCACATTGTTTTTCTTCGTAGGAAGGACTTCACCACGGTAGATCCAGACTTTAACGCCTAGTTTACCATAAGTTGTGTCAGCTTCTTCCCATGCGTAGTCGATGTCGGCACGCAATGTATGAAGAGGTACTGTTCCTTCGCTATAGTGTTCAGCACGAGCGATATCCGCTCCGCCAAGACGACCAGATACTTGAGTTTTGATACCTTTTGCTCCAGCACGCATAGTACGTTGGATAGCTTGTTTTTGCGCACGACGGAAAGATACACGACCTTCCAATTGACGAGCGATGTTTTCAGCAACCAATTTTGCGTCTAGGTCAGCGCGTTTGATTTCTACGATATTGATATGAACACGTTTTTGAGTAAGTTCGTTTAAGTTTTTGCGTAATGCTTCAACTTCAGAACCACCTTTACCGATAACCATACCAGGTTTAGCAGTATGAATAGTGATATTCACACGGTTAGCTGCACGTTCGATTTCTACGCGAGAAACAGAAGCGTCAGATAAACGTTTTGCAACATAATCACGGATGCGTAAATCTTCATGTAAGAAGTCCGCATAATCTTTTTCCGCGTACCATTTGGAGTCCCAATCACGGATGACACCGATACGCATACCTATTGGATGTACTTTTTGACCCACGAATTATCCCTCCTTCACTTCAGATACCACAACTGTAATGTGGCTAGTACGTTTGTTGATTGCACTTGCACGACCTTGTGCACGTGGACGGAAACGTTTAAGTGTTGGACCTTCGTCAACAAATGCTTCCTCTACTACAAGGTTGTTAATGTCTAAATCATAGTTATGCTCTGCGTTAGCAATAGCGGATTTTAATACTTTTTCAATAATTGGGGAAGCTGATCTTGGAGTATACTTCAAGATTGCAATTGCTTCGCCAACTTGCTTGCCTCGAATTAAATCAATGACGATTCTAGCTTTGCGAGGAGCAATACGAACCGTTTTGGCAACGGCTTTTGCGCTTGTAACTTCACTTGCCATTAGGATATCCTCCTCTCAAATTAGCGTTTAGTTTTTTTATCGTCGCCCGCATGACCGCGGTACGTACGAGTTGGTGCGAATTCGCCCAGTTTGTGTCCTACCATATCTTCTTGAACATAAACAGGAACGTGTTTACGTCCATCATATACTGCGATTGTTTGTCCAACAAAAGTTGGGAAAATCGTGGAGCGACGAGACCAAGTTTTAATTACTTGTTTCTTTTCGCTTTCTGCTGCTGCTTCCACTTTCTTCATCAAGTGGTCATCAACAAAAGGTCCTTTTTTCAAACTACGACCCATGACGGAACCTCCCTTCGCATAGTCAGGAAGCTGAGAACGCTTGTCCTCGCTATCCTGCTACCAATTTTATTCAATCTATTAATCCGATTATTTTTTCTTACGACGACGTACGATAAATTTATCGGAGTTGTTGTTTTTCTTACGTGTTTTGTATCCAAGAGTTGGTTTACCCCATGGAGACATTGGCGATTTACGACCGATTGGAGCTTTACCTTCACCACCACCGTGTGGGTGATCGTTCGGGTTCATTACAGATCCACGAACAGTTGGGCGTTTACCCATCCAACGTGAACGACCTGCTTTACCGATGTTGATAAGTTCGTGTTGTTCGTTACCAACTTGACCGATTGTAGCACGGCAAGTAGCAAGGATCATGCGAACTTCACCGGAGTTTAAGCGGATTAATACGTATTTGCCTTCTTTACCAAGTACTTGAGCACTTGTTCCAGCAGAACGTACTAATTGTCCACCTTTACCAGGTTTCATTTCGATATTGTGGATAACAGTACCCACTGGAATATCTTTTAATTCTAGTGCATTACCGACTTTGATGTCAGCTTCTGCTCCTGAATAAATTGTTTGACCTACTTCAAGGCCTTTCGCTGCGATGATGTAGCGTTTTTCTCCATCAGCATAGTTGATTAGAGCAATATTAGCAGAACGGTTTGGATCGTACTCGATCGTTGCAACGCGTCCAGGAATACCATCTTTGTTACGTTTGAAATCAATCACGCGGTATTGGCGTTTATGGCCACCGCCGTGATGACGAACAGTTAACTTACCTTGGTTATTGCGTCCGGCTTTCTTTTTAAGAGGACGTAGTAAAGATTTTTCTGGAGTACTTGTAGTAATCTCAGCGAAATCTGAACTTGTCATATGCCGGCGCCCGTTAGTGGTAGGTTTATACTTTTTGATCGCCATTGTTTCCCCTCCTCGTTAGAATTATTTAAAGTTAGTCGAATTATACTTCAAAGAATTGAATTTCTTTGCTGTCAGCTGTAACAGTAACAATCGCTTTACGACGTTTGTTAGTGTAACCTGCATAACGGCCCATACGTTTAAGTTTGCCTTTGTAATTCATTACGTTTACTTTAGCAACTTTCACGTCGAAAATTTCTTCAATTGCGTATTTTACTTGCGTTTTAGTTGCGCGAGTATCTACTTCAAATGTATATTTCTTATCGTCGAGAATGCTTGTAGATTCTTCAGTTACAACTGGGCGCTTAATGATGTCGCGTGCATCCATTATGCGAGCACCTCCTCTACTTTTTCGACAGCTGCTTTAGTGATAATTAACTTATCATGTTTAGCAACTTCTAGTACTGAGATACTTTCAGCTGGAATAACTGTAATGCCTTGTAAGTTGCGTGCAGATAATTCTACATTTTCACTTTCACCAGCAACTACGATTAGTGCCTTAGTATCTACAGAGATATTTTTAAGAAAAGCCGCAAATTCTTTTGTTTTAGGTGCATCGAAAGTCAAACCTTCAAGTACAACTAATTTTTCTTCATTTACTTTAGAAGAAAGAATCGATTTAATCGCTAAACGACGAACTTTCTTAGGTAATTTGTAAGCATATGAACGAGGTGTTGGGCCGAATACGACACCACCGCCGCGCCATTGTGGGGAACGGATTGAACCTTGACGGGCACGACCTGTACCTTTTTGACGCCATGGTTTACGTCCGCCACCACGTACTTCTGAACGATTTTTTACTTTATGAGTCCCTTGACGTAGGGATGCACGTTGGCTCAAAATTACGTCAACAACAACTTTTTCATTTGGTTCGATACCGAAAACAGTGTCGTTTAAAGTAATTTCGCCAGCGTTTGTTCCATCTTGTTTAAGTAAGCTTAATTTTGGCATTCGTTAGTCCTCCTTTCCAAATGAATTATTTTGCTTTAGTAGCAGTTTTAATTTGAACTAATGCTTTTTTAGCGCCTGGAACGTTACCTTTTACTAAAAGAACGTTCTTTTCAACGTCTACTTTAACGATTTCTAGGTTTTGGATAGTGATTTGTTCTCCACCCATACGACCTGGAAGTAGTTTATTTTTGAAAACACGGTTAGGTGCTACTGGACCCATTGAACCTGGGCGACGATGGTAACGGGAACCGTGGGCCATAGGGCCGCGTGATTGTCCGTGGCGTTTAATAACACCTTGGAATCCTTTACCTTTCGATACGCCTGTCGCGTCGATGATGTCACCTTCTGCGAATACGTCTACTTTTACTTCTGCACCAATCTCATACTCGTCTAAGTTTACATCGCGGAATTCGCGAATGAAGCGCTTAGGAGTAGTATCGGCTTTTGCTACATGACCTTGTTCGGGTTTGTTTGACAATTTTGCTCTCTTATCTTCGAAACCGATTTGTACAGCTTCATAGCCGTCAGTTTCAACAGTTTTCTTTTGAAGTACCACGTTTTGTGCTGCTTCGATTACTGTTACTGGAATAAGTTCGCCGTTTTCAGTGAAAACTTGTGTCATCCCTACTTTTCTACCTAAGATTCCTTTGGTCATGAGTCACACCTCCTGTTAATTTAATATATTCTTATTATAGTTTTATTTCGATGTCCACACCGCTTGGCAAGTCTAAACGCATCAAGCTATCAACTGTTTGTGGTGTTGGATTAACGATGTCGATTAAACGTTTGTGTGTACGCATTTCGAATTGCTCACGAGAATCTTTATATTTGTGGACCGCACGCAAGACTGTGTAGATAGACTTCTCTGTTGGAAGTGGAATCGGACCAGATACGGAAGCACCTGAGCGTTTCGCTGTTTCTACGATCTTTTCTGCTGATTGATCCAAAATACGGTGATCATACGCTTTTAAACGAATACGAATTTTTTGTTTTGCCATTACTTTCCCTCCTTTTCGCCTACTTTCAAAGTAGACATTCTCCGTGAAAATTACCTGAACATCCGCCATGGCAAAGCGGCCGGGTGTGTCAGCAACCTTTCACTTCATCACATGGGCATTCCCGGCAATACCGGGGTGCTCGTTGCCAAAAGGGCAGACCAATGCCTGTCCATTTGCACTTTATCTATTATACACGGGTTAGGGGTAGTAATCAACCGCTTTTTGAAAAAAGTTTTAAGTTATTTTCATAGAAGCTATTATATAGAAGAATCTCGGTTTATTATCTGACGAAAAACGCTTCATAGCAGTATTCTTTGGTTTTTAAATAAAATAAAAAAAACATCCGATGATTCGAATGTTTTTAAGAAGTACGAAGCAATATAAGTCCAGCTGTTAGAAGCAACATGACACCTAGCGCAACAAGATCGCCAAAGTGCCAGTGAAGTATCCGAAAACGAGTTCGTCCTTCCCCGCCCTGATAACCTCTAGCTTCCATTGCGTCGGCTAGCTCTTCGGCCCGGTTAAAGGAACTAACGAAAAGCGGGATAAAAATCGGAACAACCACTTTCATTTGTTCGAATAAGTTTCCTTCACCAAAATCAACTCCACGTGCGCGCTGAGCTTTCATAATTTTATCCGTTTCACCCATAAGTGTCGGAATAAAACGTAGCGCAACGGAGATCATTAAGGCGATGTCGTTAACAGGTACTTTGAGCACTGCAAAAGGACGAAGGATATACGCAATTGCATCTGTTAAGTTCATCGGGGTAGTTGTTAAAGTAATGACTGTCGACATAATAATAATTAATACAAAGCGTAAAAACACAAAAACACCATTCAAAAGACCGAAAGACGAAATTGTAAAAGGACCCCAGTCGAAATAAATCGTTCCACCACTTGCGAACAAAATTTGCATCACAACGGTGAATAAGATTAACCAAATAAGTGGTTTAACTCCCTTTATGAAAACTTTCAACTTTATCCCCGTCATTTGAACAATCATTAGCGTGAACAAGACCATTAAAGCATATGTCCACCAATTATTCGCTAGAAATAAAATTCCAATGTAATAAAACCCAGCTAGCAATTTCGTTCTCGCATCAAGTCCGTGAATTAAGGACTCCCCTGGAACAAAACGACCTAATATCAGTTTTTCTATCATTCAAAGAAGCCCCCTTCACTCACGTCAATTGTTGAATTACAACGCTAACCGCCATTAAGATTGTTAAAGTCGCATTAATCAGCACAAAATTGCGTATACCAATAACAAATGTTTTTGATTTCACTTGCTCTTTATTAAATTTAACTAAATTACGATAGACCGGATAAACAGCCAGTACCGACACTAGCATGATTGGGTGCAAGAAATGAATAAATACCGAAACAACCACTGCTAAAAACGACGCATAGTACAGTGCATTAAAAAGAAGAACGCCCATTTTTCTACCTATATAATAAGGAAGTGTATAACGATGATTTCTAATATCTTCATCTAAATCGCACAAATTATTGGCTAGCATAATATTCGCTATCGTGAAAATACATGGTAAGGATACCACACCTATCCGGATGATTTCTATTAGATTGAACTGGATGGTTACCATTTCTCCTTGCCAAAGTAAATTCGCAATTCCGGCATCGTACGCATTTACATAAACAGCTAAGAAGAAAATCCCGAATCCCATCGTAACCCCTGAAAAAATCTCTCCAAGCGGCATACGCGAAAGTGGCACAGGACCAAATGTATACAAAATACCAATACAGAAACATACAAATCCAATTAATAGCACTAGCAAATCAGTGCGGAAAACAAGCCAAACACCTAAACCAGTTGCAATGAAAAACATCAGAAAAATAGTAATAATAACTGTTCGTTCTGGAATTTGTTGTTGCCCGATAACGTTGCTTGTTGTCCTGTAGTCGTAGTCATGATTATCTGTGGCTTTACGGTAATCCATATAATTATTAATTGCGGTAGTTGTTAAATCAAAAATTAGCATAGAGCCAAAAAATATCAACGTATTAATAGGCTTAAACATATCATATTGATACACAACAAATAGCGTCCCTAACATAAACGGAAATACGCTAGCTATCTTCGTCTGGATTTCAACCAACTTCAGGAATGATGATATTGACATAACCCCTTTTTAACCCCTCTCTACCTTATTATGAGCAGACCTCGGTTAGAAGTCTGCTCACTTTCTTCTATATATAATGGTTTATTTTTTCAAAGTGTCCATTTGGAAATTTTTATCTGTTAATTCAAATTGCCCTTTTAGGCCGGATGTTTCGTATACTTTTTTCTCTTTACTAATAAAGATAGCGTCTACACCTTTAAACTGCTCAATGTAATCCATTCCGCCTTTAATTCCTTTGGAGAAAGTAGCTGTTGACAAGCCATCGCCATCAATAGATTTTTTAGATACGATAGACACGCCAGCAATATCATTATCAAACGGGTACCCTGTTTTTGGGTCTAAAATGTGATGATATGTTTTTCCATCCACTTCTAGATAACGTTCATAAATGCCCGAAGTTACAATCGACATATCAGATTCTGGAAGCTTCCCAATCACACTACCACGCGGAGAAAACGGATCTTGTATTCCAACATTCCATTTATTGCCATTAGGATTTTTCCCTTGAACATAAATATTTCCGCCCAAATCAATTATGGAAGTAGTTACTTTGTTATCTTTGAACACTTTTAATGTTTCGTCAGTGATGAACCCTTTTGCAATTGCTCCTAAATCAAGCTCCATGCCTTCTTTTTCCAAGTAGACAGTTTGGTCTTCGTCGTTCATTTTTACGTCTTTATAATTAATTAATGGTAAAACTGCATCGATTTCTGCTTGCGAAGGTTTGCGCGCATCAGAAAAACCGATATGCCATAAAGAAGTAAGTGGTCCAATGGTAATGTCAAAGCTACCACCAGAGTTTTCCGAGTATTTCAGTCCTTCTTGGATTAAATAGTAGACATCTTTAGAAACTTTTACTGGTTTTTTTCCAGCTTGTTCGTTTATTTTGTCAACTTCCGATGTTTTTTCTGCATCGCTTGTAGTAATTTTAGCTGCTAAATCTTTAATGCGATCGAAACCTTTGTCTAGAACGTCTTCTTTGCCTTTGTCATAGATTTTAAGTGTGACTACTGTTCCCATTAGGAAATCAGTTTTAGAGTAAGGCTGTTCCAAAAGTGTTTTAGAATCACTTGGTTCTTTTTTTGAATCGTTATTAGAATTTCCGCATGCCGACACAACAAGTGCCAATACGATAACTGAAAGTATTATTTTCCATTTCTTCATTAGCTTTTTCACCTTTCTAATCCGTGATCTTTACTTGAATAACTATAGCGTAAAAAAAGGAATAAATCTACAGTAAAAAGGCTTAATTCCTCTGTTTTGCGATAAAAAAATCGGCTAGCCCCAGAATTAGGGCCAGCCGCTTTGTGCTTTTCATTGTACTAATTATTCAGCTTCTACTAGGTTGTACACTTTGATAGTGTCAGTGTTACCATTTTGTGCAGCATTTTGAAGTTGAGCTGCGTAGATTTTGAATTGGTTAGAAGAGTTAGTAGCACCAGAAACTGTGTCTACTGCAGCAACATCTTGTTTCTCTACTAGAGATTTATTAAGTGCTGGGATGTATTCTTTTGGACCAGTACCAGATTTAGCTTTCATGTTTTTCTCATAGTCAGCGTCGTCTGATTTAAGTTTACCGTCTTTGTCAACATAGTTGTAATCAGATTTAGTGATTTTGCCATCTTTAACGTCCATGCTGAATACTACACGGTAACCATGTGCGTAGTTTTGTTCTTCTAATTTATAAGTTCCATCTTCCATTTTAGCTAGGTTGTTGATGGAAATTGTAGTTGTATCAGCTTTTTGAGCTGCTTGAATTAATTGGTTTGCGTAGTTGATGAAAGCGTCAGAGGAATGAGTTGCTCCTGAAACTACTTCTACAGATGATGCAGATTGTCCTTTAACAAGGGAATCGCTTAATTGTTTCAAGTATTCTTGAGGACCAGTTCCTACTTTGTCTTTCATTGCTTTTTCGTAGTCTGCATCTTCAGATTTAAGTTTGCCGTCTTTGTTTTTGTAATCGTAGTTAGCTTTAGTGATTTTACCATCTTTAACTTCGATTGACATGAAACCTTTCCAGCCTTTGTCGTCGAAATTCTTTTCTTCTAATTTGTAAGTACCATCAGTCATAGTACCATCTGTTTTAGCTGTTTTCTTTGTTTCTGTTTGTTTTGTGTCTGTGCTCTTCTTATCTTTGCTGCTGTCGTCGCTACTACCGCAACCTACTAGTAATAAACTTGAAGCCATTACTACGGTAATACCCATTGCTACTTTTTTCAATTTCATATTTGCTCCCACCTTTTGTTTTATTAAAACCTTGTTTGTGATAACGTGAACACAAACGGATAGTCTGCGAAAGCGATATCACTTTTACAATACAAATGATACCATCAGCGTGCGCTTTTGTCTACTGTAATTCTAAAGACATAATTCATCTAATTTTCAAAATAATGACTATTGATACATAAAACTTGGGTAAAACCATCATTTTCTAGCAAAATAGCATACAAAAATGTCTAACAACCTAGATAAAACAAGGACTTTTAGCCTGCTCAAATATACAAATTTTGTATAAAGTCCTATTTTTCGGGTTTTAGATTAGAATTGTTCTTTACTATCTAGACATTAGTAGGAGGTTTCTGTTAAACTATGATAGGTTATAATAATACTGTGGGGAATTTTGGACTCATTTTATTTTTGTGAATAAACTTACAAGGAGTTGAGGAAGCATATGCCTGAAAAGAATATCGTTTTAATTGGGGCAGGATATGCAGGTGTACACGCTGCTAAGAAATTAGCTAAGAAATACAAGAAAGACAAAGACGTCAACATTACATTAATCGATCGTCATTCGTACCACACAATGATGACTGAACTTCATGAGGTTGCTGGTGGTCGTGTTGAACCAACTGCAATTCAATATGATTTACGTCGTTTGTTTAATAGAACAAAAGTTAATCTTGTAACTGACAACGTGACACATGTAGATCACGATAAGAAAGTTGTAACAACAGAACACGGAAGCTATCCGTTCGATTACCTAGTACTTGGTATGGGCGGCGAACCTAATGATTTCGGGACTCCTGGTGTTGGCGAAAACGGCTTTACACTTTGGTCTTGGGAAGATTCTGTTAAATTACGCAATCATATTGAAGAAACAGTAACTAAAGCATCTCGCGAACAAGACGTTGAAAAACGTAAAGCAATGTTAACATTCGTTGTTTGTGGATCTGGATTTACTGGTATCGAAATGGTTGGGGAACTTTTAGAATGGAAAGATCGTCTAGCTAAAGATAACAAAATTGACGCATCTGAAATTAAACTAGTTGTAGTAGAAGCTGCTCCAACAATCCTAAACATGCTTGAAAGAAGAGACGCTGACAAAGCAGAACGTTACATGGTTAAAAAAGGTATTGAAATCATGAAAAACGCTGCAATTGTTGAAGTTAAACCTGAAAGCATCGTTCTTAAATCTGGCGAAGAGCTTCCAACAAGTACATTAATTTGGACTGCTGGTGTTCGTGCTAACTCTGATACAAAGGATTATGGCATGGAATCTGCTCGTGCAGGACGTTTGAAAGTAAATCAATATATGGAAGCAGAAGGTCTTAAAGACGTGTATGTTGTTGGTGACCTTGCTTACTTTGAAGATGAAGATGGCAAGCCAACTCCACAAATCGTTGAAGGTGCTGAACAAACTGCATTAACTGCAGCGAAAAGCATCATCGTTGAAATGAGTGGTACTGGCGAAAAAGAACCATTCCAAGGTAAATATCATGGTGTCATGGTATCTATCGGGGCTAAATACGGTGTTGCTCACCTTGGTGGCATGCATCTATCTGGTTGGTTCGCTATTTTAATGAAACATATGGTTAACCTTTATTACTTCTTCGGTATTCGCAGTGGTTATTACATGTGGCAATATATTATGCACGAATTCTTCCACATTAAAGATCACCGTAATATCTTCCGTGGTTGGACTTCTCGTTACGGTAACGTACTTTGGGTTCTTCCTTTACGTGTATATCTAGGTTGGTTCTGGATTGACGAAGCTCTTTCTAAAATCTACGGTGAAACTACATGGGATAAAGTAAGTATTACTAACTTAAAACCTCTATTTAATGGTATTGGTTCTGATTCTTGGTTAACAGCAACTAGTTCAAAAATGCCTTTTGAATGGTTACAAACTGCTGCAACATCTGGCGCTAGTCAAGCTGCCGGTGATGCTGCTGGTGCCGCTGCGACAAACGTAACTACACCAATTCTTAGCCATATGCCTGGTTGGTTTGAATGGATTATGAAACTTCTTATGCCAAACCTTGACGTTGCTCTAGTAATGCAAAAAGTTGTACCTTTTGTTGAACTTGCAATTGGTCTTGCTATGGTAGTTGGTCTATTCACTTGGCTTGTAAGTATCGGAAGTGCTGGATTCCTAGTAATGTTCACTCTAAGCGCTATGCTTGGTTGGGACAAATTCTGGGCGTTACCAGCTTCTATCGCACTTCTAAATGGCGCTGGACGTACATTTGGTCTTGATTATTGGGCTGTTCCTTGGTTCCAAAAACATCTTGGTCACTGGTGGTACGGTAAGCCGAGGTCCGTTTACAGAGACAAGTAAATTAGCTAGTTAAAATTTTAAATTAAAAATCGGGAGTGCATCCAAAAGCCAGTTTTGGCATAGGAGGTGCTTCCGTTTTTATTATTTGTTTATTTTTATGAACTTTTTCCTATTATATTTAGGCGTTATCCTTTAAAATAGGATTTGTACATGACATTTGGAAAGGAGGCAATGCGGTGAAAAAGTACTTTTATATGGTGAAACGCTGGGATATTATAATTATTTTATCTCTTTGCATACTTTCCTTTTTGCCGATTGCTATTTTTTCATATGTAAAAGCGAATGAACCTGCTCCAGCTAATGGAAAAAAAGAGCTTGTTGCGGTTATTTCGGTTGATAGTAAGGAATATAAAACCGTTACGCTTACTGGGCATAAAGGGACTGAAAGCTTTGATGTGAAACAGCCAGATGGACATACTAACACGATTGAGGTTTCGGGGGAAGAAATTCGAATCAGTAAAGCTAATTGCAACGATCAGGTTTGCGTTCGAACTGGGGCAATTGATAAACAAGGTGATACAGTCGTTTGTCTTCCACATAAGTTAGTGATTGAAGTAAAAGCGAGTGACGGGAGTTCAGGTGATGCAGATGATCCAATTATCTCTTCCTGACCTTATCCTCTAATAGATAGGAAAGTGTTTTTATGACAAAAAACAGACGATTAGTATATATAGCGCTACTGGCTGCACAAGCTGTTGTTATTAGTTTACTTGAGAGAGCCATTCCATTTCCATTTGCGTTTGCTCCTGGAGCGAAACTCGGTCTTGCTAATATTATTACTTGTATTTCGCTCTATACGTTATCGGCAAAAGATACATTTATGATTATCTGCATTAGATTGGTGTTGTCCACTTTGCTTGGTGGGACTATTTCAACATTTATGTATAGTGCGGCGGGAGCTATCTTGAGTTTTCTTGGGATGTGGCTTGTACAACAACTTGGACCGAAACGTGTGAGCATCATTGGCGTTAGTGTTACCGGTGGGATTTTACATAACGTCGGACAACTCGTTATTGCCAGTTGGATTGCGGGGACTTGGTCGGTTATGCTCTATTTACCTGTATTATCTTTTATCGGTATTCTTTCTGGAATCGCGGTTGGGATTGCGGCAAACTACTTGCTGAAAAATGTCCAAACTTTGCGGATGTTCGCTGATGCTAAACAAAGTCAAGCAGCACAAAAATAATTTTAAAAAAAGGAGTTCAATATGCAACTTCATGCTATGTGGGATGATTATCCTGCACTTTCCAAAGATTTACAAGAAGTATTACAAACAATTGAAAGCAACATTCAAATTCGCGATAAACATGTAGAGAAAAACGTGAAAGATTTAATTCATGCTGGTGGAAAATTACTCCGCCCTGCTTTTGCGCTATTATCTGCTCAAGCTGGACCTGAGTTTGATAAAGAACGCGCGGTTTCTATCGCAGCTGCTCTTGAAGTGCTCCATATGGCGACGTTGATTCATGATGATGTCGTTGATGATTCACCATTACGTCGCGGCATCCCTACTATCCATTCAAAATATGGTCGTAATTATGCCGTTTATACAGGGGATTATTTATTCTGTATTTGTTTTAAGATTCTTTCCGCACATGCTTCTTCCGTTGAAAATATCGAATTTAACAGTAAAAATATCGAAAAAATCTTAATGGGTGAACTGGATCAAATGCGCACAAGTTATAAAATGGATGTAACAGTTCGCGAATATTTATCGCGTATTTCTGGCAAAACAGCTCAACTATTTGCTCTTAGTTGTTACTCTGGTGCAACGGGCAGTAAAGCACCACGCATGACTGTAGCGAAATGTTATAATATCGGCCATTATCTTGGTATGGCTTTCCAAATTATTGATGACGTCTTGGATTATACAAGTACTGATGAAGGTCTTGGTAAACCTGTTTTAAATGATATGAAACAAGGTATTTATTCGCTACCGCTAATTTATGCAATGAAAGGTCACTTGGCTGAATTTGAGCCGCTTCTTTCTCAAAAACTAGATATGACTGATGATGCTTCTGAACAAGTTTTAGCACTTATTTCTAAATATAAGGGTGTCGAACAGGCATTCAAACTTGCAAGTAAATATACGAATAAAGCCCTTCGTGAAATTAAAAAACTACCAGCTGGCGCGTATCGTGATGATATGTACCGCTTGACGAAAAGCATATTAGATAGAGATATTTAATACATTTAGAACATTGCTCTTTGCTTACCGAGTTTTGTTCTAAATTTTACCTCAATTTGTGAAAATACAAACATGAAAGCGTGATTTAACGTGATTCGATTTTTTAAAATAGTGACACCTATTCTTTTATCTTTTTCCTTAGTTGCCTGTAGTTCTGCAAGTGAAGAAACGAAAAAAATTACTGCTCCGATTGAAAAAGACCGTGATTTATCAATAATTGAAACGACCGATGTTCATTATTTTGCGCCATCACTCACTGATGGCGGGCAGGCATTCCAAAAATATCTAGCCGCTGGTGATGGAAAGCAATTGGCATATAGCGATGAAATAACCAATGCTTTCTTAGCAGATGTTGAGACTAAAAAGGCTGACGTTTTAATTATTAGCGGTGATTTGACTAATAATGGCGAAAAAACTAGCCATGAAGAATTAGCTAAAAAACTAGCGCAAGTAGAAAAAACAGGCACCCAAGTATTCGTTGTTCCCGGTAATCACGATATAAATAATCCATGGGCTCGAAAATTCGAGAAAGACAAACAACTACCGACCGATACAGTATCACCAGCAGATTTTAGCAAAATTTATAATCATTTTGGCTACGAAGATGCTATTTCTGAAGATGATTTTTCGCTAAGCTATTTAGCAGCACCTTCATCCAAGGTTTGGCTTCTCATGCTTGATACAGCTATTTATAAAACCAATATGCAGCAAGGCTCCCCAACGACAGAAGGCGGTTTAACAGCTGGCACGTTAGATTGGATTAAAGAATGTAGCGCCTTAGCGAAAAAAAATGGCGTGACGATTGTTCCAGTTATGCACCACAATTTAACTGATCATAATGATGTTATTCAAAAGGGTTACACAATCAATTACAATCAACAAGTAATCGATGCTCTGACAGCTGGCAATATGAATTTTTCTTTGAGTGGGCATATCCACACCCAAAACATTCGATCTGCCAAAAGTTCAGACGGCAAAGAAATTACTGATATTGTAACAAATGCTCTTTCCGTCTATCCACATAAATACGGGAACCTTACCTATAGCGCAAAAAACAAAACATTCACCTACCAATCTCAAAAATTAGACATAGAAGCTTGGGCAAAAGAAACTGGAACATCAGACAAAAATCTGCTTAACTTTGATGCATACGATTATGAGACTTTTTATAATAGTGGTTATGATAAAGCTATGATGGACTTAATGACGAGTGAATCTTATAAAAACTATAGTCAAACTGATAAAGAAAAAATGGCCGATACCATGGCTTTAAATAACATGGCTTTCTTTGCAGGCATCGCTCCACCTAAATCTGCTGGAATGGATTTATGGGACGGTGCTCCTAATTCATTTTTAAAAGATTATGTTTTAAGTAGTTCTGTTCCTCCAAAACAAAGTAATGATTATTATGTTAGTCCTTAAAATAATAAAAAACCTGGAAGCATACTTATTCTGCTTCCAGGTTTTTTATTAACTTGATGCCGCGGCCGCACTTGCTGCTGCGGCTGCACTCATTGCGGCTGCTTGTTCCATCGCAATTAAGATATGCACATTAACCATTAATCCTTCTAATTGTTCTTTGCTCATTTGGCCCGATTGTTTTTCTGTATAAAGACTGATTGCCAGTGCTGTTACAAACTCGCAACCAAACCGCAGACCCGGTTGATTTTGCAAGTCATCAATTAAGTTCACCAAGCCAGAGTCAATTTTGCGCCCATCCATCACAAATGCTAAAATTCCGATACTTGAGTAATGTAATGGCTTGATTTTCACACCTTTTTGACGTAATTCTTCTACCACATTATCTACTCTTCTAATAAATTTGCTGTCTTTTTCACCATATAAAAGTGTTCCTGTTGTAGCTAAAAACTGCAAGCTATCATTTTTTCGGAACCCTTTTGCGGCAAATTCTTGGAAATAGTATTCTGTGACTTCAGCTAATTTTTCTACATTCTCTTCTTTGAGATTAGCTAAGAAAACAGCTGTTGTTACGTCCTCACTTTTGGTTAAAAATGGGTGGTCTTTTTTGAAAAGTTGATGAATGGTTTTGGCTTTTTTTGCTGTTAGTGTTGGATTTTCTGATTCTAGTAATAGGTAAGCGGCGAAATAGGTGTATTCTGTGCGTTTAAAGCCGGCTTCGATGAGTGTGTTGTAATTGGAAATCACTTGACGAACACTATCCCGTTTCGCGTTATCACTTGCCATCAGTAAGCCAACAAGCGATGCGCGAACATTACCATTTAACGCTGTAAACATACCTAGTTGTCGTTTAAATTCTTTATTTATTTCATAGAATTTTTCTGGTTGAACGATTTCATTATTTCCCGCAAAAAGACGAGCAATCAAAAATCGAATCCGCTTATCAATAAAACTAACGCCACTTGTTTTTACTAACTCGTAGTTCTTCATTAATAATTTCGTTGCTTGTTCGCTATCAAATACATATGCTGAATCCATCGGCCGCACTCCTTCTCCTTTTATAATAGTTTAATTATAGCGTATAAACTAAATATAGCAAAAAAAGTCTAGGTCAGCGCCTAGACTTTTCTCTATTATAAATTCATTCCAAGTAGCGGAATTCGTTCATTGTATTTATCAACAAGTGCTTGGTTGTGCTCATCGGCATTTTCGACATTACCACTTATAAATACTGGTGGTGTGAAGTTATCGTTCACCATTTTTTCAATCGCTTCGGCAAAAATGGACTGCAAGATGACAGCGCCAGTTACCGTGGAAGTCGGCGCGAATGCTATGTCAAAGTTAGCTGATTTTAATACTGCATCTCCTTTAACAGCGCCGTTATCAATTACAATGTCACCTGTATCGGATAAGCGTTTACCAGATGTGTGGCGTGATTTTTGGCTAGCTGAATATTGTAATGAAGTAATAACGATGACAAATGCGCCTTTTTCACGGGCAATTTCAGCAACATCTATTGGGACAGGATTGCGGCCAGATGTGGATAATACAATCATCACATCACCCGAGCGAATATCTTCCTCTGCCATAAACGTTTTCGCATAATCATTTTTTCGCTCCAGTACGGATGACGCCGCAGCACCTTCGTGAAGCATAAGTGGTTCGTGTAAAATCGGATGAATCGCAGCAAGTCCACCAGCTCGGTAAAATACTTCTTCTGTTAAAATATGCGAGTGACCGCAGCCAAATAAATGAATCACACCGTCGTTTTCGATGGACTCGGCTACCTTCGCTCCTGCTTCTTTTACATAATCAGCTTCATTATCAAGAATATTTTCTAATAAGCGAATCGTAATATCGATATAGTTATTAATCATTTATTTCCCCTCCAAAGCTGCAAAAATTTTCTCGATTTCTTCTGGTTTAGTGCGACCTGTAGCTTTATCAATTGTTTTTCCAAAGATATGTGGCATGAAAAACGGAATGCCGGTCGTCTTGATGGCGGTTGTTATTTCAAGGATATTCTCGGCGCCAATCCCTCCTGCTGGCTCAATGCCGTATATCCCTTTTTCCGCTGCAACTTTTGTTAAATAAACAAGTTCGTCTAAATACTTTGTTCCTTCGATGCTCATAAATTTGATTGAAGGAATATTTGCGGATAGACAATAATCGACAGCTTCTTCAGCGGTAATTTCGTCGCCGGAAGATAGTTTGACAATCCCGACTTTTCCGGTTGGTCGAACGAGTGCATTGGTGTATGTTTCTGGGAGCAAGTCATTTGTTAATCCCGCTGTTTCGATTGGTTGGTTAATATGACTATTCGGTACGAGGCGCGCGATATGAAGAACATCCCGCCAATTGTGCCAGTCGCCGCCACCACCAAGACCAACACTGATGACCTCAGCTGTTGTTTGTAGTTCTTTCACCACATTTGCAGCTTCTTCTGGTGTTTCATAGTTTGTCGCCACGATTCCTGGTACTGCAAAACCGCGTGATGCTTCCATGACTTCCAAGCTATTTTCTTTATCTTTCGCTAAAAAATTAAATAGCGCAAAATTATTCCATTTCGGTAGATTTTCGAATTTTTTCTTGTTCAAGCTTTATCAACTCCACACATGTTTTTAACGTTTTTTCGATCAAGTATTCGCCTTTTTCTGCTGTTGCCAAAGTTGCTTCTCCTAAAACTGCTGTCTTGGTGAAGTTTTGCCACGGTGTTGGTGTGAAATCCGCATCGATTGGTAAAATTGGCGGGTCATCAATGGCACGACTCATATCCGCATTTTCCGGTGATAAGTAAAGCATGAGGGATGTTTCGATTTCACAAGCATGAATATAGGTATGATGGTTTGCTTTTCCTTCGCGCACGTCCATTGCAAGTTTTTGGATATTTGGGTAAAAAATGTGCAAGATAATCATATCCGGAAATTTGGCATATAGTTCGCGCGCTGCATCTTTTAGCGCCGCCATATTTCCAAGATGTCCGCTCACTGGGACAAACAGGCGAAATCCTTGTTTATATAGACTTTCACCGATTTCTACAACTACTTTCGTTACCGTTTCATTTGATAGCGTTAAACTTCCCGGGAAATCTTGCAAACTCCAAACTTGGCCATAGGGTAATACGGGAAGCACAAATCCATCTGTTTCCGCCGCTATTTTCACTGAATATTCTGACGCTAAAATATTGTCTGTCCCTAGCGGCAAATGCGGTCCGTGGGCTTCAACTGCTCCTATTGGCAAAAGGACTGGTTTTGTTTTCGTGATTTTTGCGCCAATATCAAAAGAATTTTCATCTGCATATAACACAGATTTCGCCTCCTATTTTTTAAAAGTAAAACATCTTGCCGGGTTATCCACGAAGAATTTTTTAACTAATTTTTCTCCGTCAAAGCCTTTTTCGTTAGCTTCGTCAATAAAGCGTGGCACCCATTTTTTGGCAATATATTCAAGTCCTGGTCCGTGGCCGTAATGTTTATAATAAGTTTTGCGCGCTGTATCACCACTGACCAAAATTTGATCTTCAAAGCCTTCCGAAACTAGATAAAGAATCGCTGCAATCCGAGCGCTTTCTGGTGCGTATTTGATTTTTGCGATGCCATCAAACGACATGAATGCACCTGTTTTGGCAACTTGTTTGTGATAATACGGATCTAGGTTGCGGTCCATATGCCCAATAGAGAGGTATTCTAACGGGATATTTTCTTGTTTTAAAATCTCAATTTGCTCTAAAGCCATCGTTCCCGCTTCTGTGTGAGAATGTATTGGTGCTTTTGTCTCATGATGTGCTCTTGCAACCGCGCGTATCGTCTTTTCTTCTAAAGGTGTAATCATATTGTAGCCAGTTCCAAATTTCACCTGACCGGCCTTATACGGCGTTCCTTCAAGCCCATTTTCGACTTCATTTACAACGAATTCCGTTAGTTTGTCTATAGAAGTGTTTTCAATCCATTCATAATATGTTTCAAAATCGCCTATGATCGGCTTCAGTTCTGGTTTAATTTTTCCGTCCCATAAAAAACTTTTGTTAAAGCCAGCTGTTCCAACGATTTGGATGCCTGTTTCTTTGGAAATTTGCGCCACATCGAGCACGCGTCTGCCGTAATCAACCGCGGTTGCATCGACAATTGTTTTGCCTCCTAAATCCGCGAAATCTTGTACATCAAGCTGCGATTTTTCTTTATCATCCAAAAGTAAATCATCGGCATCTCGCTCTTGCCAGTAAGCCGGTACACAAACGATATGCTCGTGTGAATAAGTAAATCCCAGTTGTTCAGGGGCAATATCTCCATAAAAAGTACGAATAAAACTCATTTTTTAAAACTTCCTTTCAAAAAACCTCTTCCTCTTGAATGCTAGACAAGGAAGAGGTTTAGATTTTACTTAAAAGAATAACTTCGCTAACATGCTGACAATTGGTCCGAGGATAAACATATCTGAGTCGGCTGCCCACATTGCTGTATCTGGAACAGTCGTATTGATAAAGAAGGTAACCATAATATATTGTCCCCAAGCAACAACCGTAGCCGTTAAGAATCCACCTATCAAGGCGCCTCTCACCCCACCAGTTGAGTTACCGAATACACCAGCAACTGCCCCGTGGAAGAAGAGAACAATCATTGTTGGCACAAACACGTAGCCAACTGTATTTCCAAGTACTACTAACCAGATAATCGCTCCAATGAATGCACCCACGAAACCGATAATTACGGAGTTTGGTGCATATGGATAAACGATTGGCGCATCCAGTGCAGGTTTCGCACCCGGTACAAGTTTTGTTGCAATACCATTGAAGGCCGGTACGATTTCACCGATAAACATCCGCACACCTACAAGAACGATGGCGATACCAGCTGCAAACGTAAAGGACTGAACGATGGAGTATACGATAAAGCTTTGATTTCCAGCTTCTGCGATTAATTTTTCTGCTCCCGGAGTTTTCTTCACCATCAGAATCACCGCACCAACTACGAACAGAATTCCCATTGTAAGAGCTGTAATAACGTTAGAGTCACGTAGGAACTCTAATTTTTTCGGTAAATTGATATGTTCTGCATCATTTTTCTTATTTCCAAATACTTTTCCTAGTAAAGCCGATAGAATCGCTACACTGGAAGAAGTGTGCCCTAATGCAACGTTATCATTTCCAGTAATTTTACGTAGGAATGGTTGTGTAATCGCTGGTTGTAATGTCCAGTAAAGACCCATGATTACCGCTAAGAAGAGTACAAGGCCCCAGAATGGAATATCTCCACCGACAGCTTGAACAGTAATCCCAGCAAAAATCGTTGTTGTCCAGAACATCATATGACCAGTTAAATAAATATACTTAAATGGTGTAAATCTTGCTAATAATACGTTGACTAAAAATCCAAGAGTCATCGCAAGCGTTACTGCACTACCAAATTTAGCATTAAAGGCTTCTTGTCCTAAAAACCCTGCAAGTGGCGGTGTTTCAAGTCCGAATACTTCTTTCCACATTGGTTCAAAAATTCCAAGGGAACCAGTAATAACAGCCGCACCAGCGTTAATAATTAAGAATCCAATAATTGCTTTGAACGTTCCGCTAATAACTTGGCTTAAATTTTTCTTCTGTAAAAGTAACCCGAGAAGTACGATAAAACCTAAAAGTATGGCTGGGGTTCCAAAAAAGTTATTGGCAATCCACGTAATAATCTCCATTTTTTTCCCACCTTTTTTTGTCTTATTTAACTATTGATTGCTTCAGATAATGCCGTTTTAATTTCTGCATTGTCAAAATAGTTGTTGACGATGACTACTTTGGCGCTTGTATCTGTTCCAAGTGTTTCCGCCAATTCTTGACTTGTTACAATAATATCCACATTCATCGAACGCGCAGCTGATACATCAATATGCTCTACGTCTGCATCTACTCCCATGTCGCGTAAAACTGTTTCTACATTCATTCTTAAAATTAGGCTTGTTCCTTGACCAAGTCCACACACTGCTAAAATTTTCATCGTTATCCCTCCACTAATTCTCCAATTGCTTGATAATCTTCTGAATGAATCATTTTTTCAATGTTATCGCTGTTACTAAGCAAGGAGACAATTTTTTGAATGACTTTTAAATGTGCCTCACTTGAAGTTGCTGCAAGTCCGAATACTAATCGTACGGGATCATTTGCGGCGTGTCCGAAATTCACGCCTTCTTTTAGTACGACAAGCGATACTGCAGAGTTTTCAACACCATCAGTTGGCCTTGCATGAGGAATTGCTATTTGAGGTGCAATAACAAAGTACGCACCATTTTCGTGATAAGATTCCACCATTTTTTCTACGTACTGTTCGCTCACATAACCTGCATTTACTAATAATTCTCCTGCTTGCATGATAGCTTCATCAGCATTTTTAGCTGATCCGTGCAGATTCACAAGCTCTTTAT
This sequence comes from Listeria sp. MAN/IMW/UF464, assembly GCF_058683955.1. Classification (NCBI taxonomy): domain Bacteria; kingdom Bacillati; phylum Bacillota; class Bacilli; order Caryophanales; family Listeriaceae; genus Listeria; species Listeria sp. MAN/IMW/UF464. The sequence goes on along the minus strand of NZ_JBZWZP010000003.1, from coordinate 463,191 downwards.
CCAAAAAAGACATATCTCTTCATCCCTTCTAACTAATTGATAGCGCTATCAATAACTTACACTCTTATTATAGCTGTAGCCTCTCTGTTTAAAAAAGCCCAATTCCTTTCTTTTCGAAAGTGCAAAGAATAGACTGTTACATTTCGTTGTTAGCGAGCGTACAAAAAAGCCAGCGCGGCATCTTACTGCCTCACTGGCTTTATCGCTTATTTTATTGTTAACATTGCGGCAATTTCCGCTGCTGATTCAGCTTGTTCAATCTGCTCAAGTAAGTGATGTTTCATAATTAAATTAGTAAGCTGGCTTAGCGCATTAATATGTGTATAGGAGTCAATGGAAGCGAGCACAATAATTAACTTCACTTGATCTTTCGCTTTACTTGAAAATGATACTGGCTGATTTAAGCGCAGTAAGCTCATTCCGACTCGGTATGCGCCGTCATCGACCGAAGCATGTGGCAGTGCTATCCCTGGTGCAATAACGATGTATGGCCCTAGCTTTTCAATGTTTTCAATCATAGCTTGTTGATAGTTTCCCGATATATAACCTTCTTGTTGTAGTGGTTTTGACGCAACTCGGATAGCTTCATGCCAATCCGCCACACTATCTTTAAAAATAATTCGTTCTTTTGGCAACAGTTCTTCAAGTGTTGGCGATTTTTCAAGTTGGCTGTCCGATTGCACTTGGAACAATACCGACTTCAGCTTGGCCGCCAATTTTTCGCGGTCTTCCACTTTGGCATATTGATCCACTACATCAAGCACAGAAGACAACATGCGCGCATCCGAATCCTTTTGCAAAACGTGCGGGGCAATCGCCTTCATCAGTTGTTGCTTCTGCGCCTCAGTCAAAATCGGACTAACGATGAAAACTGGTGCTTTCGGTTCCATAATTGGCAAAGTCGACACAATAAAGTCTGGCGCGTATAACCCTTTTTCAAATTCACGGATGGAAATTGGTTCTAATATTTCAACACGTTCACCGAGTAATTGTGCAAGTTGCCGCTCAATCATCCGCGACGTTCCTACCCCTTTCGAGCAAACAATTAAAAGTTTCTTCCGTTCAACTAAAGTATTGTTTTTGCGAGAAAGATAACCGCCGAACAAAATCGTTACGTACGCTATCTCATCTTCGGGGATTTTTTCACCGAGTAAATCTTCTAGTGGTTCTAATGATTTTTTTGTAATCTCATACACGTCACTATAACTTTGCTTAATATCTGTTCGCAGCGGATTAATCCATTCAATTTGGAATTTAAGCCGATAATATGCTGGTTGTAAATGGAGCAATAAATCTTTTTTTAAACTACGATGGTCTTCAAAATTCACACAAGCAAGGCGCTCAAATTCGGCAATAATTTTCTCAACAATTATATCCAGCTTTCCTTCAACAGCTGCATCATCATTCAAGCGACTAGCGCCAAGTAAAAGTTTGCCTAAATAAGTAATTTCCGCATGATTGATCTTAAAATGCTCTTTTTGCTGTAATTGCTCGTAAATTTCCTGAGCAATATTAAAAGATTCTACTTCATGTTCTTCGTGCTCATTTAAATAACAATCGCGTTTCATTCGTTCTTTAAAGAAGAAAATCATAATTCCGATTCGTTCAATGACCTCGTCTGTATAACGAATACCGATTTTTTTCTCTGTCACTGCTAATATTTCAAAAATTGTATCTAAATGTGGGAAAAGTTCTTTATTTTTAATCATTGGATTTATTTTCATTAAATCGAGTAACTGGTCTGCTGTGGCTATTTCTTCGTTATTCATACAATAATGAATGAAAAACTGACGAATACTACGTTCATCACCAAGAACCATATTCCCATTTTTCCGGTCATAAGCGAGCTCTAAGTTAAACTGTTTGAGCGCTAATTTTAACTGTTTAATATCCTGTAAACTAGTGTTACGACTAACTTCATTGCACGCATTAATTGTATCAATAATTACACGCGCATCTGTTACAAGCAGAAAAAATAAAATACGGATACGACGCTCACTTGCTGAAAAGACTTTGTGGCTCGCTTCCCTATTTCCAAGGATTTCTTTAATTGTCGATTTTTCATCTTCTAATAAATAATAACCTTGTCCACGAACGGATTGAATGCCATCGAGCCCTATATCGTCTAATTCTTTATTAATTTTTTCAACATCATATTGTAGTGTTCGTTTGGAAATGCCTAGTTCTTCTTGTAATTTCTCGGGTGCAAGATATACATTCGCCACGACGAGCGATTCGAGCAGCATCATATTTCTAGCATCAAATTGTACCACTTGGCCTACCTCCTTGATTTCGGTCTAGAAGGTAAAAAGATATGTCTACTTTAAGGTTATGCGAAAATGTGATATTTTTCAAGTTAATTTTTATTTCAGGCGCAAAAAAACCGACAAAGCCAAATGACTTTGTCGGTTTGAATCGTATTACTTTTTATAAACTAATATTCACAACATCCCTTGCCCCGTTCTTCCAATATTTACTCGGAGTAACTAATGTGAATGTCTTTTTAGTTGCTAGTAATTCTTTAGGGATATTAAAACCTACCAAATGCTTATATACCCCGTCTTCGAATTCATAACTAGACGCCGAAGTATCTGACAACGTTACAAATTCTTTATACCCTAACTGAAAATCAGAAATTCTTATATCTTTTTCTGTAGATTCTAGTTGAACGAGCAAAAGAGTCTTATTTTCCTGTTTAAAATAATCGTTTGTCACATATTTTTTTAAGTCCGCATCACTTACAACAAATGCTTTTCTAGCACTGATTGTTGCGCTTCCTAGTTGAAATTTTTCCTGTTCAGCATGTGTCTTATTTTCATATGAAAAAGAATTAGCGTTTACATCATACACACGCCAAGCAAACAGGCCTATTACTAAAATAATTAAGATCCCGCCAAGTATTTTTTTCATGCTTTTCTCCTATTTATTATCTGACCTGCTTCCATTTCAAATATTTCATCTGATATGCCATCAATATCGGCAATGTGATGACTTGCCAAGAGAATCGTTTTTCCTCTTTCTTTTAACTCTAAAATCAAGTCAATAAAACTTTGACTACCAGCTTTATCTAGTGAATTTGTTGGTTCATCAAATATTAATAAATCTGGATTCTCCATGATAGCTTGAGCAATACCCAGGCGTTGTCTCATTCCAAGTGAATATTTTTTTACTTTTAAATCCTCTTTTCCAGAAAGCCCAACTTTTTCTAATGCATCAAGTATTTCCTTTTCACCTATTTGATTTCTAATAGAAGCCAAGTATTCCAAATTTTTATAACCTGTATAATTCGCTAAAAAACCTGGCGTTTCAATAATAATTCCGGTCTTTTCTGGGAAAGATTTAGTTTTACTAATACTTACGCCATTAATTGTAACCTCACCACTTGTTGGCGCAATAAAACCGCACAGAGCTCTAAATAACATTGTTTTCCCGGAGCCATTATGACCTATGAACGAATAAATTCCACCTTGCTTTAATTCAAAATCAATATCGTCTAAGATAGTATGGTTATTGATTACTTTTGTTAAATGGTTAACTTTTATATAATTCATCGATATTCTCCCTAGTTTAGTTTATATAAATCTGTCTTTCGATAAATATTTCCGCCAATGAGTATTGCCAAAATAATATATACCAATTGAATACTAAATAACAGCCAATTATTTACATCAGTAAACCCAGCAACATTTGAAACGCTTCCTATAATCCAAGAGTTAGTAATAAAGCAGTTGGTCACAATAATGACAAGCACTACCGTAATAGCGTAAAATGGCTTAATTATTATTGAAAGCAACAATTGAAGCATGATAAGCGCTAGCCCACCAACAAAAAAGTACACCCCAATTTCATAAAGTGGCATATTTAAACCTATGAACAATACAGTCGGCTCTATATCCAAACGAATGCCAAAAAGAAAACTAATAAACACCACTAATCCAATAATTACTAAATAATAAAGCAACATTAGCGTAATGATTAGTAAAATTTTGGAAAGAAAGGGGAGTATCCTATTATTAAAGCGAATAGTAATAAACTCCTCTAGCGCAAACAATTCCTTATAAAAGTAACTTCCAAATAGAAAAACTGGCACACTTTGAATGATAATCCAATTTAAGCTACTCGTAAGCGGATTTTCTGCTCCATTTTCTTGTTTTAAAAAGGCTAGAAAAACATCTGCTATCGTACCCGATACATTTTTCGTATTAACAACACTTATCAAAATTGCTAATACCAGAAGCATTACCAAGCCTATTATTTTCAATTTATTCCCTTGAAGGAACCATAATATATCCCGTTTAAAAAATAACCACATATTAACGCACCTTCTTTTTCGAGGTTCGAAACATATCTTTTTTCTCTGTAAGTAACCAGCTTATTAAAAATAAAACAATAATCCCACCAACCAAGCAGAAAACTCGCCCGGCAAATGACAACAAATCAGTAAGATCATTAGGATTCACTATAAACAGATTGGAAATTAGCTGCAATTTGATTGTGCTAGTATCAAAGAAAAATACCAGAAATACTACAAAAAAAGCAATTGCCTTATTACCTGTAATAACAAGTAGTATATTCTGTAAAACACCTACAAGAACTAAACCTAAACCAAATAATATAAAAGAATAAATGTAAATTTGTACTATTTGGGAATTCATTACAATAACACTATTGGCATAATTTAAGGCATTAGTTAATACTGCAAGCAAAAAGGCATTCCACAAAATGACGGTTATATTAACTTTCCAAAGTGTATATTTGTTCTTAATCCGAACAACAGCTAGTTCCCTATGTTGAAAACACAATATTTGATTCATCCATAAACAGAACGGGCTCAAAATTATAAATAGAACTTCAACTGATACGGAACTCTGTACAATGTAAAGGACATCTGTCTCGACATTTCTTGTGTACAACAAGCGTAATACAATTATAAAAACAAATATCAATAAAAGCAGTAAATATTTTCTTCTTTCAAAATCAAAATTCAACCGGACTAAATTATGATTTTTCATTTTTCACACTCCAAATAATACCCATAATTATCACTACTAAAAGAAGTAGAAATTCTATCCAAATAATATGGAAATTTAAGGGGTAACCTTGCTTTGGAGTTAAGAAACCAAACGGACTAAACTCTGGATAACCAATCAAAGAAAACACTATCCACACACCATAATAAATAGCTAGTGGACTCAATAAAACTACATATTTACTAGAACTAAAAAAGGACACTAGAACTCCAATTAAGGCAAATAATCCCCCGTAAGCAAAGCCTATTACAAGGAATATCAACTGATACGTAAGCGGACTGTTATAAAATATATTCGAAAACATCGCGCCATATGTAACCGGTACTTCTGCTACGAAATAATCAAGTGGTGCAGAGGGATACACTAACATTAATGCACAAAGTTCCATGATTAAAGGCAAACAAAATACTACCCCTCCAGCAATAAAAGCAACGATGCTCTTCGAAAAATAATACTGTTTATCATTTCCTCTTATTCGCGAAAATATATCTAAACCACTACGCCGATCTTCACCTAATAAATCCGCACCAGCTAAAGCCACTAAACATGGTAACAATAAATAATATAGGTTTGTCCCAAGCCCAGTTGTATCATAACCCGTTAAATATAAAAATACATTTTCTTCTGCCAAGGAATAATAGCGTGCTACAGTTATTTGTTGCACCAGCACGATAAGAAATCCAAGTGCAAGAGCAGCAAGAAATGATTTACTTTTAAAAACTCTATTAAATTCTATTTTTAAAAATCGACTCATATTAAAAACCATTCCCGATAAAATAGCGTGCCTGCCAATCTTAAAATACTAAATTTCTTTTTCATTATCTCTCTCCTATTGTAAGTCATTTATGTATGTGACAAATATAGCATAGTTCGAAAAGTTTGTATATAACTAATTTTTCTGAAATATAACCCAATTCTTTATACATAGTTTTTCAATTTTATGCACAAAAAAACCGACAAAGCCAAATGACTTTGTCGGTTTGAATCGTATCAGATATTATTTGCTGATGTTAGAAACAACGCCAGCGCCTACTGTACGTCCGCCTTCACGGATAGAGAATTTAGTACCGTCTTCGATAGCGATTGGTGCAATTAGTTCAACTGCAAGCTCAATGTTATCACCAGGCATTACCATTTCAGTACCTTCTGGAAGTGTAACAATACCAGTTACGTCAGTAGTACGGAAATAGAATTGTGGGCGGTAGTTGTTGAAGAATGGAGTGTGACGTCCACCTTCTTCTTTAGTTAAAACATAAGTTTCAGCTTTGAAGTTAGTGTGTGGAGTAATCGAACCTGGTTTAGCTAATACTTGACCACGTTGGATATCTTCACGAGCAACACCACGTAGAAGTGCGCCAATGTTGTCGCCAGCTTCAGCGTAGTCTAGTAATTTACGGAACATTTCTACTCCAGTTACTACTACTTTTTTGCTTTCTTCTTCAATACCGATAACTTCTACTTCGTCACCAACTTTAACTTGTCCACGTTCAACACGTCCAGTTGCAACTGTTCCACGACCAGTGATTGAGAATACATCCTCAACTGGCATCATGAATGGTTTGTCAGTATCACGTTCTGGAGTTGGAATGTAAGAATCTACAGCTTCCATTAACTCGTCAATTTTAGCTTCCCAGTCAGCTTCACCTTGAAGTGCTTTAAGAGCTGAACCTTTGATTACAGGAATGTCATCGCCAGGGAATTCATATTCAGTTAATAGATCACGAATTTCCATTTCAACTAATTCTAGTAATTCTTCATCGTCAACCATGTCACATTTGTTCATGAATACAACGATGTATGGAACACCAACTTGACGTGAAAGTAAGATATGTTCACGAGTTTGTGGCATTGGGCCATCAGCAGCAGATACTACTAAGATAGCTCCGTCCATTTGTGCAGCACCAGTGATCATGTTTTTAACGTAATCGGCATGTCCTGGGCAGTCAACGTGTGCATAGTGACGGTTGTCAGTTTGGTACTCAACGTGAGCAGTAGAGATTGTGATACCACGTTCTCTTTCTTCTGGAGCACCATCAATTTGATCATAAGCTTGTGCATCAGCAAAGCCTTTTTTAGCAAGTACAGTTGTAATTGCAGCTGTTAAAGTAGTTTTACCATGGTCAACGTGTCCAATAGTACCAATGTTAACATGGGGTTTAGAGCGGTCAAATTTTTCTTTTGCCATTTTAAAATATCCTCCTCGATAATTCAATAATTATTTTTTACTTAGCTTAAATTTAAACTAAGTAATACTTCTAACTAAAGTTATACTTGATGTTGCGAAAAAAATCAATTAATCTTCTTTGTTGTTTCCACCATTAGCTTTAATGATTTCTTCAGCAATAGATTTAGGAACTTCTTCATAGTGGTCAAATTGCATAGTGTATACACCACGACCTTGCGTACCTGAACGAAGGTGAGTTGCATAACCAAACATGTTTGCAAGTGGTACAAATGCGCGAACAACTTGAGCGTTACCGCGAGCTTCCATACCATCTACACGACCACGACGGGAAGTAATGTTACCCATGATATCACCAAGGTATTCTTCTGGGATAACAACCTCTACAGCCATCATAGGCTCAAGGATTACAGGATCACATTTCTTAGCAGCATTACGTAATGCCATTGAAGCAGCCACTTTGAAGGCCATTTCATTGGAATCGACGTCATGGTAAGATCCGTCGTAAAGTTTTGCTTTGATGTCAATCAGTGGGTAGCCTGCAAGTACACCATTATCTAGTGCGCCTTCAAGACCTGCTTGTACAGCTGGGATGTATTCACGTGGAACAACCCCACCAACGATTGCATTTTCAAATTCAAATCCTTTACCTTCTTCGTTTGGTCCGAATTCAATCCAAACGTGACCATATTGTCCACGTCCACCGGATTGACGTACGAATTTACCTTCAACTTGAGCAGATTTACGGAATGTTTCACGATAAGAAACTTGTGGATCACCAACGTTAGCTTCAACGCGGAATTCACGTTTCATACGGTCAACAAGGATGTCAAGGTGAAGTTCACCCATACCGGAGATAAGAGTTTGGCCAGTTTCTTGGTCAGTTTCAGCACGGAAAGTTGGATCTTCTTCCGCTAGTTTCGCAAGAGCTTGCCCCATTTTATCTTGGTCAGCTTTCGATTTAGGTTCGATAGCGACTTGGATAACTGGTTCTGGGAATTCCATGGATTCTAAGATAATTTGTTCTTTTTCATCACATAAAGTGTCCCCAGTAGTTGTATCTTTAAGTCCTACGGCAGCAGCGATGTCACCAGCGTATACGATCGAAATCTCTTCACGGTGATTAGCGTGCATTTGAAGGATACGTCCAACACGTTCACGTTTACCTTTAGTCGAGTTTTGTACATATGAACCGGAATTCAAAGTACCAGAATAAACACGGAAGAAAGTTAAGCGTCCAACATAAGGGTCAGTCATAACTTTGAATGCTAGGGAAGAGAATGGTTCTGAATCATCAGCGTGACGAGCAGCTTCTTCTCCATCAGGCAATACGCCGTTAATAGCTGGAACATCTGTTGGTGCTGGAAGGTAATCAAGTACTGCATCTAACATTGGTTGAACACCTTTGTTTTTGAATGCTGTACCACAAACTACAGGATAGAACTCAACGTTAAGTGTTCCTTTACGGATACCAGCTTTAAGTTCTTCTTTTGTAATTTCTTCGCCTTCTAGGTATTTCATCATTAGCTCTTCGTCAAGTTCAGCAACTGCTTCCACTAATTTACCGCGGTATTCGTCTGCTAAGTCTTTCAGATCAGCTGGAATTTCTTTAATATGAGGGTCATTTCCTAAATCATCTTCGTAATACAACGCGTTCATTTCGATTAAGTCAATGATACCTTCAAATGTATCTTCGGCCCCGATTGGGAGTTGGATTGGGTGCGCGTTGGCAGCCAAACGTTCATGCAAAGTACCTACAGAATATAGGAAGTCTGCGCCGATTTTGTCCATTTTGTTGACGAATACTACACGAGGAACCCCGTAAGTAGTAGCTTGACGCCAAACTGTTTCTGTTTGTGGTTCTACACCAGATTGTGCATCTAGAACCGCAACAGCACCATCAAGTACACGAAGCGAACGTTCAACTTCAACTGTGAAGTCTACGTGTCCTGGTGTATCGATAATATTTACTCGGTAGCCTTTCCATTGAGCTGTTGTCGCAGCAGAAGTGATAGTAATACCACGTTCTTGCTCTTGCTCCATCCAGTCCATTTGAGAAGCACCTTCATGGGTTTCACCAATTTTGTGAATACGCCCTGTATAGAAAAGGATACGTTCAGTAGTGGTAGTTTTACCCGCATCAATGTGGGCCATGATACCAATATTACGAGTCTTTTCTAAGGAGAACTCTCTAGCCATGTTGTATTTCTCCTTCCATAAAACAATTTTTCAGGCAATACGCCTGGAATTTGTTAGTGATTTTTTTACCAACGATAGTGAGCGAACGCTCTGTTAGCATCAGCCATTTTGTGTGTATCTTCGCGTTTCTTAACAGAAGCACCAGTATTATTGGCAGCATCCATGATTTCGCGAGCAACACGTACTTCCATTGTTTTCTCTCCACGAAGGCGAGCATAATTTACTAACCAACGAAGACCAAGAGTAGAACGACGGTCAGCACGTACTTCGATAGGTACTTGATAGTTAGCACCACCTACACGGCGAGCTTTAACTTCAAGAAGAGGCATAATGTTCTTCATAGCTTGTTCAAATACTTCCATCGGATCTTTACCAGTTTCTTGTGCAATGATATCGAATGCGGAATATAGGATAGCTTGAGACTTTCCACGTTTTCCGTCAACCATCATTTTATTAATTAAACGAGTTACTAGTTTCGAATTATAAATCGGATCTGGTAACACGTCACGTTTAGCAACAGGACCTTTACGAGGCATCGGATATCCTCCTTTCATATTTTATAAGTATTATTTTTTAGGTTTTTTCGTACCGTATTTAGAACGGCTTTGTCCTCTATTTTCAACACCAGCTGTATCAAGCGCTCCACGAACGATATGATAACGTACCCCTGGTAAATCTTTTACACGTCCACCACGAATAAGAACAACACTATGTTCTTGTAAGTTGTGACCAATACCAGGAATGTAAGCTGTTACTTCAATACCATTACTCAAACGTACACGGGCATATTTACGAAGCGCCGAGTTAGGTTTTTTAGGAGTCATGGTACCAACACGAGTACATACGCCACGTTTTTGCGGAGAGTTAACGTCTGTTAGTTCTCTTTTAAAACTGTTTAGGCCCTTGTTCAAAGCAGGTGATGTAGATTTTTTAATTTTAGATTGACGAGGTTTGCGTACTAATTGGTTAATTGTAGGCATGGGATAAATTCCTCCTTCCTTATTTAGTAGTTCCACACATCCAGGTGGTTCATTTTTTCGGTAAAATAAAATGGCTGTAAGTTCGACCTACAACGCTGTTTTATTTTCAGACCTCTGTTTATAGTAGAGGCACCTTGAATATAGTAACACCTTGAGGTTTAGATGTCAAGGTGTTACTTGAAATTTAGTTAATTAGCTTAGTCCATTCAAACGTTGATATAAATCTTTCGCGTAGCTGTCGGTCATGCCGCAAATGAAGTCTGTTACGAGAAGTAATCGCAGGTAAAGTTTCATTGTTTCGCTTTCGCCTTCTGCGTTTTTGCGGTAGCAGCCTAGGTAGTTGTCGGAAATCAAGGTTAGTAGGCGTTTATCTTTGGCTGTTTGGCGTTCTGGGGTTTCGCTATCGTAGTAAATGACAGCTGGGATGAACGTTTCAAGGAGTTTGGAGATGATTTCGTTGCCGGCGATTTCCGATTCGACGATACCTTTATCTTGGTAAATATACGTGAATGATAGGCTTTGTAAAATTTGTACGAGTTGTTCGGCGCTTGAAGCATCAATGAGCGAATCGTTGAATGTGCCTGCCATGATTGCGTCGTAGTTTTCGTAAAACACTTCGAGTGAGCGATTGATTAATTGGCCGCGGACGTTCGATGCTAGCCATTGTTGTACGATGAAACTTTCTTCTTGTCCTTCGTAGCGCTCGCTTTTTTTCTTGAGTTCGTTGTAGCACGCGGCAGTTACTTTATTATGCTCTTCTACTTCTTCAAAACCTTTTAAGATTTGCGTGATGTTGACGATGCCTTTTTTCACGCCGTCTTCTAGGTCGGCATTTAGGTACGCGATGTCGTCTGCTACTTCAAGTAAGTAGGTTAGCGGATGACGGTTATCAAGCGCTTCTGTTGCTGTTGTTATTTCATTAAAAAGTGATTCATCCGCGTAAAAATAGCCTAGTTTTTTGCTTTTGATTTGTTTTTTATTTACTTTTAAGGAAGAAACTGGGTATTTGATGACCGCGTTTAAAGTGGCAAATGTTAGGTTTAAGCCGTATTGGTCGAAAAGATAATGCAGTTTGGAAACTACGCGGAGCACTTGCGCATTACCTTCAAAGTAGTAAAAGTCTTCTTTCATTTGCGGTGTTAAGATTTCTGCTAGGCTTTTATTTTTGTAAGTGATGGTTGCTAAATTGTCGCGGAACCACTCACGGATACTTTCTTCGCCAAAATGACCGAACGGCGGATTCCCCATATCGTGTAAAAGTCCTGCACAAGCAAGGATTTCCGGGATTTTGTCCGCATGATCTTTTGTAAAATCTTGGTCTAATTTTTCTTCTTGAATCGTGTGTGTAACCATGTTTCCCATTGATTTTGCGATCGTACTTACTTCCATTGAATGGGTTAGTCGTGTACGAACAAAATCGCTTTTTTCTAGTGGGAATACTTGGGTTTTATCTTGTAAACGGCGAAATGATGCGCTCATGACGATACGTTGAAAGTCATTTTCAAAAGCGCTACGTACATCGGTGTTTTTCGAGCGAGTGACACCGGATTCGCGGCGGCGTTTGTCATTTAATAGTTTATCCCATTTCATTTAAATCTCATCCTTTCATAGGTTGCTTAGTTTTTCCATTTCGGCTTTAGAGAGCCTATGTACGGTCCATTCTGACATTTTTTCTGCGCCAATTTTTTCGTAAAAATCCATGCCTGATTTGTTTTCATTTAGGCACCACCACTCAAATCTACCGCAATCACGTGCTAGGGCAATTTTGGATAAATAGCTGAAAAATTGTGTCCCAAAGCCTTTTCCGCGCATTTCTGGAATGATGTAAAGGTCTTCTAAGTATAAGCCTTTTTTGCCAAGTAATGTGGAAAAATTATGGAAAAAGAGTGCGAAACCAACTGGCTCACCTTGGTATTCAGCGATAATTACTTCGGCTGACTTTTCTTGAAAAAGGGCTTTGTGTAGGCCGGATTCGGTTGCTACTACATCTTTTTCAATGCCTTCATGAATTGCAAGTTCGGTAATAAAACGAAGAATTAACTTCGTGTCCTGTTCTGTCCCGTTTCGAAATGCTAGTTGTGTCATATATCTCTTCCTTTTCGTTGTCGTATTTATTTAAGTATAAGCTAGTGCGGGGGATGTATCAATTAAAAAATAACTTCTATATAATAGAAAAAAACTAGACGCTTTTTAGGCAACCTAGTTTTTTCATGTTTTATTTTTTCAAGCCTTGAACGCATACTACTTTATCGTCTGCTCCAAAAAAGTATGAACCTGCTACAAGAACGTCTACGCCGGCTCGTTTACATTTTTCTGCGGTTTCGGCATTTACGCCACCGTCTACTTCGATCACATAGCTGCCGTTATTTTCTCGGCGCCAATTATCCAGATAGCGCATGTTTTCAATCGTTGAATCAATGAATGATTGTCCGCCAAATCCAGGATTTACTGTCATTTGTAAAACTAAATCTACGTCGCCCAAAATAGCATCCAGCACGCTCGCCGGAGTTCCCGGATTAAGCACGACTCCAGCTTTACATCCCGCTGCTTTAATTTGTTGAATGACGCGGTGGATGTGCGGTGCGGCTTCGATATGCACGGAAATAATGTGCGCCCCAGCTGCTGCAAATTTTTCAATGTAGTCTTCTGGGTTTGAGAGCATTAAGTGGACATCAAGTGGAATAGTCGCCGTTTTGCCAATTTGTTCGACCATATCAATTCCAAACGTCAGGTTCGGCACAAAATGTCCATCCATGACATCGATATGAAGGTAGTCAGCTCCGGCCTGTTCTGCTTCTTTAATGGAGTTTGCCATGTTCATATAATCAGCTGCAAGTAAAGATGGCGCTACGAATGTCATACACGCACACCGGCTTTCGCAATCACAGCTTCGACACGATCCGCCACATTTTCTGGTGTAAATCCATAAGCGTTAAACAAATCTTTCGCAGGGGCAGATGCGCCGAAGTGATCGATTCCTAACATATCGCCTTCTGACCCAATAAATTCTTTCCAACCGAATGTTGCTCCAGCTTCAATCGCAAATCTCGCTGTGACTTCTTTTGGTAAAATGCTTTCTTTATAAGCATCGGTTGTTTTTTTAAAGCGTTCCCAGCTGGATAAACTAACAACGGAAACGTCGATATCTTTTTTCGCAAGTTCGGCTTTCGCTTCAATTGCAAGGGACACTTCGGATCCTGTTGCGATAATGATAGCGTCTGGTTTGGAACTATTTGCTGGTGCTACGATATAAGCACCTTTATCTACACCTGCATCTACTTCTTCTTGTGCATTTTCAAGTACTGGTAAGTCTTGGCGTGATAGTACAAGAGCGATTGGGCCATGCGTGTTGGTTGCAGCAATTTCCCAAGCAGCGCGAGTTTCTTTGGCATCGGCTGGGCGGATAACTGTTAGGCCTGGCATGGCACGGAGCGAGGCTAGTTGTTCGATTGGTTCATGTGTCGGGCCGTCTTCACCTACAGCGATACTGTCATGCGTGAATACATACGTTACTGGGAGTTGCATTAAAGCAGCCATCCGCATTGCTGGACGCACATAGTCTGAGAAGACGAAGAAAGTGGAGCCAAATACTCGTAAACCGCTATGAAGCGCCATTCCGTTTAACATTGCTCCCATCGCAAATTCGCGCACACCGAACCAGATATTTTTACCAGCTGGGTCTTGAATGCTGTATGCTGGGCTCGCATCAATAAATGTTTTGTTCGAACAACCTAAGTCAGCAGATCCCCCGAAAAGTTCCGGTAATTCGGCTGCAATTGCGTTAATCATTTTTCCAGAAGCAGAGCGTGTTGCAACATTTGTGCCTGCTTCAAAAGTTGGCAAATTGGCGTTCCAATCAGCTGCTACTTCTCCCGCTAACACGCGGTCTAATTGACTTGCAAGTTCTGGGAATTCTTTTTTGTAATTAGCGAGCATTGTGTTCCAAGCGCCTTCTAGTTTTTCTCCGCGTGCTTTGTAATTTCTTAAATAATCACGAACTTCAGCTGGTACTGTGAAAGGTTCTTCTGCCCATTCATAATGTTCTTTCGCACCATTTGCTTCTTTTTCACCGAGCGGAGCACCGTGACTTGCAGAGCTTCCTGCTTTTGTTGGCGCGCCGTAACCGATGACTGTTTTCACTTCGATTAGCGTTGGTTTTGATGTTTCTAATTTTGCTTGAACAATTTTTTCTTGAATTGCCGCTAAATTATTGCCATCTTCTACGCGTAAAACTTGCCAGCCGTATGCACGGAAACGATCTGCTGCATTTTCACTGAACGTTGCACTTAAATCGCCATCTAAACAAATATCATTGGAATCGTACAATACGATTAATTTTCCAAGTCCTAAATGCCCTGCAAGTGAGGCTGTTTCTGATGCCACACCTTCCATCAAGTCCCCGTCACCACAAATCGCATACGTATAATGGTCGACAATTGGATAATTTGGTTGGTTATACTCAGCCGCTAAATGAGATTCTGCCAGCGCCATACCAGCGGCCATACCAATCCCTTGTCCAAGTGGGCCACTCGTTGCATCAACTCCCGCAGTCCATCCAAATTCAGGGTGTCCTGGTGTCAAACTATCTAATTGACGGAACTGTTTCAAGTCCTCCATTTTCACATCATAACCAAATAAATGAAGCATACTATAAAGTAGTGCGGACCCGTGTCCTGCTGATAAAACAAAGCGATCGCGGTTAAACCATTCTGGGTTGGCTGGGTTAAATACTAAATGTTTCGCAAATAGCATATACGCCATTGGAGCTGCTCCCATCGGCATTCCTGGGTGTCCCGAGTTTGCTTTCTCAATCATATCAATGGATAACGAACGAATCGTGTCCACGGCTTGTCTATCTAATGTTTTTTTCAAAACTGTCATCTCCCTTAAATTGTTTGTGCTTTATTACACATGTTTTTCTACGTCTGACCAAATGTGCACTAGTCTTTCTGCATAACTCGTTTTATCTCGATCATGAAATAACGCGGATGTGCCTAGTACATAAATATCTGGTAGACAATCTCGCATCAAGCCTACTGTTTCTTTATTAATATTGCCGTCTACTTCGATAAGTGGTGCATGCAATTTTCCTTCTAGTTTTGCTTTTAAATCATGCAGTTTTGGTAATACATCTGTTTGGAATTTTTGCCCTGCAAAACCTGGATTTACCGTCATCATTAACACCATTTCGACCTCATCTAAATACGGATAAATGGCTTCAATAGGGGTTTCCGGATTTATCGCGATCGATGGTTTAATATTGTAAGAACGGATTTTCTGGATTACTTCTGACACATCTTCTGCTACTTCCACATGAAACGAGATATATTCAGGTTTCGCAGTGGCGTACATGTCAATATATTTAAGTGGGGTAATCGTAGCCAAATGTATGTCTAAGGGGATTTCTGTGTTATTTCGTACTATTTCCAAATATTCTGGACCTAGTGCTAGATTATTCACATATATACCATCCATCACATCGCAGTGTAGTAGTTCCACACCAGCAGATTCGAGGCGCCGGAGCTCTTCACCTAAATGTAGTTGGTCTGCACACATAATTGAAGCGGCTATTTTCCTCATTTTCATCCTCACTTTCTTTCAAGTTCAGTAATTTTATCCAAGCGACGTTTATGACGATCTCCTGCAAAAGACGCCTCAAGCCAAGTATCAACAAGTAAAAGTGCTAATCCTTCGCCGATAACACGTTCGCCTAGGCAGAGAACATTGCTATTATTATGTTCACGAGTGGCACGCGCTGAAAAAGTATCCGAAACAACCGCAGCACGAATTCCATCAACTTTATTCGCAGCAATACTCATACCAATTCCAGTTCCACAGCACAAAATCCCAAGATCAGCTTGTCCGCTTACTACTTGATTCGCGACCTCTTCCGCATAAGACGGAAAATCGACACTTTCGTCTGTATATGTTCCAATATCAACAACTTCAATATCTTTTTCACGTAAATGTTTCACAATGGCATCTTTTAGTCTACGTCCGCCGTGGTCGCAACCAATTGTTAATTTCATTTAATTTCACCTTCATTAATAGATTTTTTTCTTTTAACGTCTTATAATGAAATGGAACCGAGAACATACGCGAATATGTTCTCGGCTCATTTCTAAGGATGACTACTGTAAAACATCTGAGCCCGAGAAGCTTTGGATTCGTTTGCACGGTTATCCTTTTTTTGATGTTTTTTCATACAGCCCATCCTCCATTATTAAGATTTCACTAATACTTTAATTTCATTTCCTGCCATAACTGCCTCGAAAGCCTCGCGCCAGTCATCCAAACCGTATACTTTAGTAATCATTTTATCCGTATTGATTTTGCCATTAGCAAGTAAGTCGAGCGCTAAAATCCATGAAGATGGTTTTTGAGAACGGCTACCGATATAAGCAATTTCACGTTGGATAATGGATTCTTCGTCAATCGCATTTTTCTTTTCTGCAAAAAGTCCTACTTGAATAAAATCGCCTTTTTTCTTCGTTAGAGGTAATCCTTGGTTCACTGCGGGTACTGCGCCGGAACAATCAAATACGCGTTCCGCTCCGTAACCATCTGTCATGCCGAGCACAACTTCAGCCAAGTCTTCTTTTAAAGTATCGACAATCCGGTCCATTCCAAGTTCTTTTGCTAGACGTAAGCGGTCGCTATCTTTGGTAATTCCTGCCATAATCACCGTTGCCCCTTGCGCTTTCACAACTTGAGCTAGTAACAAACCAATTGGACCTGGTCCGAAAACAAGTACTGTGTCATCTGGACGAATCGTTGTTTTTTCAAGCGCTGAATGCACACAACATGCAAGCGGTTCTGTTAGTGCTGCCGCTTCAAGTGAAATCCGTTCATCAAGCACATGGCAACTTTCCTCGCGAGATAAAACAAATTCTGCAAAACTACCATTTGCTTGCGTACCAATGCCGCGACGATTGCTACATAAATTGTAATCACGTTCCTTACAATAAATACATTCTCCACAAGTTTCAAAAGTCGTTTCACTTGTGACACGGTCTCCCACTTTGATACTCGTTACATCTGGCCCAACTTCTACAACAACACCAGAAAATTCATGTCCCAGTGTAACGGGAGTTGTTGGATTTTTGTATTCACCTTTAAACGTATGGATGTCTGATCCGCAAATACCAGTAAAAGCTACTTTGATTTTTACTTTGTCGCCATAGACTTGTGGTTCTTCTACATCTCTTAGCTCCATTTGATCATATCCGGGGTTTGTTTTTACTACTGCTTTCAAATTAATCGTCACCTTTCTGCGGCAATATCATCACTTTGTTATAATCATGCTCTCTGGAAAGAATCATATCAAAAGCTTCTTTCGTTTCCTCTAGCTTATAACGATGCGAAATTAGTGGTTTCAGCTTAATTCGACCTTGTTTTACGAATTCAATCGACGTACGCCACTCCTCACCTGGAAATGGTGCTGAGTAAGAATTCCAAAAACCTTTAAGCGTAAGTTCACGTCTAAAAATATTTTCAAAAGCTTCTTCGTGTAAAAGTACATCTGCGTAGGCGATTCCTAAGTAACCAACTTTACCTTTTTTCTTCGTTACAAGAAGGCATTGTTCTTGCGTTATTTTTGAACCAGCACACTCGAGCGCGATATCAGCTCCAAGACCATTTGTATAAGCAAAAACGCGTTCTTTTAAGTCTTCATTTTTAGGATTAATGGTATATTTACAACCAAATTCCCGCGCATCTGCTAACTTTTTATCACTGATGTCGACGGCGATAATATCTTTCACGCCTGCAAGAAGTAAGCATTGTACAACCAAGATTCCGATGGTTCCAATCCCGAAGACAATGACCGTATCGCCAAGTCTCGGCTGAATACCAAGTACCCCGTGCATTGATACAGCAAGTGGTTCAATCATTGCGCCTTCTTCAAAATCAAGGTCACCGATAGAAATGACATTGTCTGCTTTCATTACGACATTTTCAGCAAATCCGCCGTGGAAATGTGATCCCACCATCCGGTAGTTGTCGCATAGTGCGAAGTCTCCTGCTTTACAATAATTACATTCCATACAAGGCTCAAGCGGAATCCCTGCAACACGGTCACCGATAGCTACATTTGTTACTTCGCTACCAATTTCTGTAACTACACCTGCGAATTCATGTCCCATTACAGCAGGCAGTGGGTATTTCCAGCGAGTCTGCATTTTATGAATATCCGATCCACAGATGCCGACTGCTTTTACTTCAACACGAACTTGATCTTTCCCACAAGTCGCTTCATCAATTTGTTCTGCTTTTATTACATTATTCTCGTATAACACAGCTGCTCTCATGTTACTATCACCTCTTCTATATCATTAAGACAAAACTTAGAAAATAGCTGCCCAAGCTTGAGAGAATTTAAGAATAGCCCAGTTAAAGAAGTTACCACCCATATCAAGTGTACTAACTTGTGTTGCTCCTTTAGGGAATTCGTAAACACCTTTCATCATTTCTGTATGAACAAGACCGAAGTCAGTTGCCATAAGAAGCGCTAGTGCAATAACTACAGTTCCAGCTAAAACAGAGTGAAGAATGTTACCTTTACGAGATGCTACTACGAATGATACGTAGAATGGAATAGTTGCCAAGTCACCAAAAGGAAGTACTTTGTTACCAGGAATGATAACAGCTAAGAAAAGAGTGATTGGAACAAGGATTAAACCAGTAGAAATATTCGCTGGGTGACCGATTGAAAGTGCTGCATCAAGCCCGATATAAAGTTCGCGGCCTTTGAAACGAGATTTCATGAAATCACGAGCGGATTCTGAAATTGGAATTAAACCTTCCATTAAAATTTTAACCATACGAGGCATTAAGAACATTACCGCACCCATGGACATACCAAGTTGTGCAACTGCCCCAACGTCATAGCCTGCAAGAATACCGATTGCAATACCTAGAATAAGACCCATCATCATTGGTTCCCCGAAAATACCGAAACGTTTTTGAATAGTTTCTGGGTCAACGTGGATGTTTTTAATACCAGGAATTTTAGCGATTAGCCAACCAACTGGAATACCGATGAAACCGAATGCTGCTGTGGAACCTGTTGGTAAGGAAATCCCTTTTAAGCCGTAAAATTCTTCTACCATAGGTTGTGTTCTGTCTGCCATCCAAAGAACAGCAACTTCATAGATGATCGCACAAAGAATCGCGAACCACCAGTTACCACCAGTTACGATATAACCAGTCGCACCTGCTGCGATAAAGTGCCAGTAGTTCCAAATATCAATATCGAGTGTTTTCGTAACTTTGAAGAAAATAAGTGCTAAGTTGACTACCAAACAGATTGGAATTAAAATCGCTGCAACTGGAGAAGCCCATGAAGCCGCGGCTGCTGCTGGCCAACCTGCGTCAATAATTGTTAAATTCAGTCCAAAACGCTCAACCATTTGTTGCGCTGCCGGACCTAAGTTATTAGATAGTAAACTAATAACAAGGTTAATACCTACAAACCCGATACCAATCGTAATCGCTGAACGAAGCGCTTTCTTTGCTGGTACTCGGAAAATTAATGCAATAAAGAAAATCATAATAGGCAAAATAACTGTAGGCCCCAAGTTTAAAACATACTGTACTCCTGACAGAAGTGTATCCATTTAATATTTCCTCCTTTTTTCTCTGTTTAATGATAAATGTTAAACTCCCTTGCGCAGCCTTTATTTAAGGTGCGCAAGTATTTCTTCGTCTAATTCTTCCATACCCATACCAGTGATATAAGAAGTTGCAATAATAGCTGGGATTTTGTAAGTTGTTGGTAAAATAGTTGTTGATACGATTAAATCTGCTCCGTCTTGCATGGATGCTGCTTCTGAGATTTTAATTTGTTTTACCTCTGCATCCACATTGTTTTCTTTTACCAAACGTTCTACTCTGTCCGTTACTACTGTTGATGTTGCAATTCCTGCTCCACAAGCTACCAAAATTTTAAATTGTCCCATGATAAATTCCTCCTAATTAATTGCTGCGATTTCCCGCGGCTAATTTTCCTGTTTTTTTAAACGGTAATTGTTTCTAAAATTTGTTTTACTTCGTCTTCATCTTTCGCTCTGAGTAATGCGGCTACATTGTCTTTATCCTGAATCGTCCCCATCAATTGCTGAAGTACCGCGAGCTGGCTGTGAGGTTCATTTAGTCCGAGTACGAAAATCAAATTCGCTTCAACCGTTTGACCAGCATCTTCCATTAATTTAAATGGAATGCCATCTTTCACAGTGATTACGGCGATAAATTGTTCCGTAACGCATTCTGGATCCGTGTGCGGTAATGCCACGCCGTATCCATCTAATTTTAGCCCCGTTGGAAAGGTTTGTTCACGGTCTGTTAGTCTTGTTAAAAAGTCATCCGTTACATACCCTTCAGACTTTCCACTTTCTGCGACCATTTGGAATAGGTCCTCTTGTTTCTCGATATCCGATTGAACCCAAACCATTCCTTTTTTCAAAAATTGTACTAAATCCATTACGAAATCCTCCTGTAATTCTTTCTGACTTCTCTACATTGTCTTTTTTGTTTCCAAGTCCGTGAAGTTTTTAATTATTTGGTGCATTTCTTCTGTGTTTCTGGCATCCGCAAGTTTTTTCAGTTCTTTTTTGTTCTCCGATAATTCCATCAATTGCAGTAAAGCTGTGAAGTGAGCGTTTTTATCTACGGCTGCAATGACAACGATAAAATGTAGCTCTTTACCGCCTTCAAGGGGCAGGCCTTCTTCTAGATAAAGCAAGCTCATTCCGAGGCTATTTACTCCTTTTTCCGTTTCAGCATGAGGGATAGCTATCGTATTACGGAGAATGATGTTCATAATCGGTGCCGGATATTGCCGTTTCATTTCATCCACGTAGGCTGGCTCAACCACTCCCGCGGAAAGTAACGGTAAAGCCGCATGATAAATTGCTTCATGCCAGTCTTTTACTGATTTCTTGCGTGTGATTCGCGTTACTTCAAGCAAATCTGCGAGTGAGCTTTTACCTTCGTGTTTCGATGTGTTTTCTTCTGGAACTGGCATTAAATAGTCTGCTAGCACTTTTTCAAGACGGGCAGCATCTTTAATATCAGCAAATTTGGAAATAGTTTTCATTAATTGATCGACGCTGATATTCACCTCATCCACTAAGTAAACCGACCGCATCACCCGGCGCCTAAGCTCGAGTCGCTCTTTTCCATCCATCAATTGATTAATTAGGAAAAATTTCTTATCGGTCGAAAGTGGCACTGCGGAAAATACAATGTCATAGCCTAACTTTGTTTGTTCAAATTCTCGAATCGACATCGCTTGATAGAAAAATATTTCCGGGAAAAGGCTTCGTAATGTTTTTTCCATCAATCTCGAAATCGACAATCCGTTCGGACAAACCACGACTGCTTTTAGTCTCGTTTGTAATTTCTCCGTGGATTCGATTAAATGTCCTCCAATGAAAAGGGTAATAAATATACTTTCATTTTCAGGAACTTTGCTACCAATAAAACGTTCTAATGGTGCTAACGACTCTTTCACGATGTAATGCACGGCTTGGAATTCTTGATCAATCTTGTCTAAAATGCTGTAATCTGTTGTAAGATGATACTTAATCCGATAATACGCAGGTTTAATATGTGCAAATAATTTTTCAAGTAACGATTCTTTGTCTACTAGTTGAATACAAGCCTTTTTCTCAAATTCACTTAGAACTTGTTCCAGTGCCAGCCTTAACTTGTGCGTTTCCTCCGATTTCAAATATTGTTTCGGAAGTACATTGGAAGTTAAAAGTTGTAATGTGATGTACATTCGCTCTGCTTCTGGCATATTCGGCTCTTCTTCAATAAAAATCTCTGCTGCTCCGTATTCCCGAGTATCTGACAATTCATTGTAGTCAATCAGGAAAGATGTCGTAATTGTTTGCCCCTTCTTCATCCGCCGAAAAACAGCTTCTAAAATGTAAGGCAGTATTTGCATTTTATTGTCAATAAAATGCAAATTCAGATGATGCTCGACTTGTTCCAATTTTTCCCGAAGCTCTTTAATTCTCGCTTCGTCCACTTGCATAAAATCCTGTAAATACTCTTCGCCGCCAAAACTTTCTATGATGTGTTCTGCCGCATAAATGAGTGCTGTCCGCTGATTCCATTCATCCCCGTCAATTAAATAGCCACGCATCCGCGAATATTTAACTTCGAGGTTGAATTTTTCAAGTGTCTTTTGTACCAGCTTCAAGTCTCGTAATACGGTGTTCTTGCTCACCTCCAGCTCGCTTATAAAGTGATTAAGGGATAACTCTTCACTTCCTGTTGTTAGCATGAGGATGATTAGACTGGCGCGTTCCTTTTCTGATGGGATGTACCAATCTGTTTTTTCGCCATCTTCCTCACCAATGATTTGAAACAGGTCAGGTTCTACGATAAATCGACCATTTGCGGCACGATGAATCTTCGGGTAAGTCTGTTCTTCTAGCCAGTTGTTAATTTTTTGGAAACTATAGTCGACTTGTCTTCGAGTTAAACCGAATTTGGCTTGTAAGTTTGTACTCGATGTGTCAGGATGTCGTAAAAGTTCTTTTAAAAGTGAATTACTTCTCTCATCCAAATACATGTCGTTCCCTCCTGTTCGTTTTAATTATAAATCTAATTCTAATAAAAATGTACACGCTTTCATCCCAATAACTTGCGGAAAGAATGTACATCATTGGGCTTTACTTGTGACTTTTTTAACAAGCCCGCTATTTATAAATGATTAATTATTGCCTTCAAAGCTTGCCCTATCATCTATTTGGCAAACTTTTTTATGACGTGCGAAATCTGCTTTGAAACAAAAATGAGAATCAAGTAATGGAGTTTTGCGAGGAGCTCTTTCTTCTTAATCATACAAAAGATGGTCTATTCTTTCTATACGTTTCGTAAAAAATAGCACAAAAAAAGACGCAAATGATAAATTTTACCATTTGCGTCATAATCCATAGCTTTATTTTCTTTTTTGTTTATCGACTCTGAGAATACTTTTATTGAAGTTTTTAAATGGTGCTGCGCGTTTCAATTTCATTTTAGGGAAAGATTTTAGCATTCTTCGCTCATTAAATTTAAGTTTACGCATACTAGCAGCAAGTTCTTTGTCTTGTTTTCTTTTTGCTTCCATTTCAGCAATTTTCATATCGACATTTTCTTGTTTTTTCAAAAGTCCTTCTTCAAATTCTTTCGCCCGTTCTTTTACGCTTGCTTTTAGTTCATTTGCTTGGGCAGTTAGTTTTTCATTAAATTCGGCAAGTGCTTTTTGGAATGATAGCATACTTGTGACAGATTTTATCGTATCAATAAGCATAAGAACCACGATGAGAGCAGGAATAATCCAGCCTCCCCAGCTTAAAACCCAGTCCGCGAATTCGGTGACAAGTGGATGCAAGAAGCGTACAACGATAATACAAGCAAATCCCCAAAAAATCGAAATCGGCAAGCAAATTCGACCTTTTACATTGAGCGGCCAATTATGATAATCCCACCACGTTGTATGGAACATTGCTTCCAAAATCGTTGCGGTTATGTATTCAATCACTGTACAAATAATCATCGAAAAAATGAATAAAGCCCATAAATTGTTTTGAAATGGTAAAATCATCATTAAAACAGTCGTTACCCCAAACCCGTAAATGGGACAATATGGTCCATAAAGAAAACCACGATACACTAACTTTTTCTCTGAAATCGAGCAAAAAACTTCCTCCCAAGCCCACCCTAAAACAGAATAAATAAAGAAATATAGAATAAACATATTAATGTCCATCTTTTCATCCCCTTTTTGTTTTCTTTTTCACAATCAATTTCATTATAACAGAAATAAGAACTTCTTAACTAAATTAGTCAAAAAGTTCCGCTTGTTTATATTTTGGCAACTTATTCTTCGCTTCTGAGTACGCATGCTGAATTAATGCGCGAATCAAGTCTTTATCTCGTTCTTCTTCCAATAAAACAGAAATCCAAACTCGTTTATTCATGTAATAACCGGAAACGATGGCTGGATTTTCTGCGCGAAGTTGCTCACTTTTTTCGGCATCGCACTTCAAGGTTAAAATGGGCTGTCCTTCTTTATTCGTTCCACGCATTGCCATTAGCTGATCCAAAACATGATAGCGCTCCGCTCCCCATTCTTCTTTAAAAGAATACTGGACTCCTTTAAGGCCACTGATTTCCTCCCGTACCCAAGCAAATTCATTAATCATTGTAAGCCCTCCATATTGTTATTTTAACAAAGCATGTTCGTTTTTCATTGTATATATGCGACATTTTGTTGCATTACATAAATCAGGAACTACTAAATTATTTCCCGGGAAATTTCTATCATCTGCACACTCGGTAGATATTCTTTATAGCCAGCACGCTTTGATGTAGCTACAATGGGATAAAACGTTTCTAGCTTTGCCATAAAGAAACCTCCTTTTTCTCATAGTACCACAAATTTTTATCTTCAATCATGCTTCTTTCTTTTATTTATGGGTATTAAGTAAATAAGAGGAAAACTTTTGAGAGGGTGATACAAAATGTCTGCTTACAAACGGATTCTTGTTGGTGTTGATGGATCAAACGAAGCGGAAGCCGCACTAAGACGAGCTGTTCAATTTGCCAAAATGGATGGTGCCACTCTCGGTATTGGTTTTGTTGCCGATGTACGCCGAATTGCACCACTAATTGATTATGAACAAACCTATGCAAAAAAAGCCAAAGCATACGGAGAAGAATTAGTTGAAATGTACAAAAAAGAGGCCGAAAAAGCTGGTGTCACGCATGTAGAAACTTTTGTTCACTTTGGTACACCAAAAACTACCTTTAATAAAAAAATAACGCGAAATTTTGAACCCGATTTAATTTTAGTTGGTGCAACTGGACTTTCAGCAACAGAGCAATTTATTCTTGGTAGTGTTTCTGAATATACGGCCGCTCATGCACCATGCGACGTAATTATTGTTCATGCAAAACCATGGCGTAACAGAAAGACTGTCGAAAAACTCTAATTCATGTATAATGAAGGTATTGATTATACGGCAGGAGGAGAAAAAATGACAGTTAGTAAAGTTGCCATTGCTTCAGACCATGGCGGAATTGAGTTACGCAAAAGTATTATTTCTTATCTTGAAAGCGTTGGAATTAGTTATGAAGAATTCGGACCCGAAGCACCAGAATCAGTGGATTACCCGGGGCTCGCAATTACGGTCAGTGAAAAAGTCGTGAATAATGAAGTCGACCGCGGGATTTTAGTTTGTGGCACAGGTATTGGTATGAGTATCGCAGCCAATAAAGTAAAAGGTATTCGTTGCGCACTTGTTGGCGATACATTTAGCGCCCATGCAACGCGCGAACATAATGATACAAATGTCCTTGCACTTGGAGCGAGAGTCATAGGTCCGGGACTAGCAGAAGATATTGTCAAAATTTGGTTAGAAACAGCGTATGAAGGCGGCAGACACGCAAATCGTGTTGGGCAAATCACAGCATACGAAGATAGCCACGCTTAAAATAATAATAACGACCAAGTCTAATTTTATAGGCTTGGTCTTTTTTTATGTCCACTTTATTAATAGTTCACAAATAGTAATTTATTCCCGTTTTGCTAGCATAAATGAGGATATTTACACATTGTAAACAAGAACGTTTGTTCGTATAATATATTTAAGTAACAGCTAATTATTTGAAAATATTGGAGGTGTCATCATATGAGCTATCAAGATCGCGGCATGAAGAAATGGGGCGGTTTTTTATTAAGCGAGCATACAGAAGCAATGCAAGACGCTGAACCAACTTTAGTATGGAAAGAAGCTATGACTACAGAATTTATCGAAAGCGTGCTAGCTAGCGCGATGACACATCAGTCTACGCTTGTTATCCAGAAAAAGCCATTAAACCCAGAATCTGCTCCTGAAAATGATATTATTGGTCGTATTTCAGGCGTGGAGAACAACACCATTTACATTAAAAACTCTGAGGGCACTGTCCCGCTTTCCTTCTCTGCTATTCGAAACGTAGAAGAAAGGAGTGTCGACAAATGGTACAAGTAGAAGATTATAGCCGTGCGCCGCGCCGTGATATTTTGTGCATCGATATTAAATCGTTTTTTCGCCTCGGTTGAGTGTGTTAAACGTCGGCTGAATCCACTTGAAGCTTATTTAGTAGTAATGAGTAACGCCGACCGGGCTGGTGGCCTTGTTTTAGCTGCAACGCCAAAAATGAAACAAGAACACCACATTAAAACTGGCTCAAGAATGTATGAACTCCCGACTTGGGATAAGCGCATTATTATCGCACCACCGCGAATGAAACTATATTTAAAAGTAAACGCAATGATTCAAGCTATTTTCAGACGTTATGTTCCCGCTGAGTTTATTCATGTTTATAGTATTGATGAATGTTTTTTAGACATCACCGGATCGCACCTGTTATTCGGTAGCACGGAAGAAATTGTTCGCAAAATCCAGCGTGATATTTTAGAGGAATTGCGGCTGTATGTCACGGTTGGTATTGGCGACAACCCTCTTCTTGCCAAACTCGCGCTCGATAATGTGGCCAAAAACCGGGATGACGGCATCGCTGAATGGCGCTATGAAGATGTTCCCGAGACCATTTGGAAAATCAGACATTTGGATGATGTATGCGGGATTGGTCGGAGGACTGCCATTCGACTACAAAAAATGGGGATTTTCAATATGTATCAACTCAGTCAAACTCCGCCGCAAGTATTAAAAAACGTAATGGGAGTTGTTGGTGAACAGCTTTACTATCACGCACACGGAATTGATTACAGCCTTTTAAACGAAAAATATGTTCCTGTTAGTAAAAGCTACGGAAAAAGCCAAATCCTTGAAAAAGACTATCATGTGCCGGCCGAAGTAGAGATTGTCATCCGCGAAATGGTCGAGGAAGTAGCAATGCGTTTGCGCCAAAACCATGTGGATACGGAGGTTATTCATTTAAGTATCGGCTACAGTAAATACAGCATAAAAAAAGGATTCAGCCATCAAGCTAAAATCCCTTCTACCAGTAGTAGTCATGCTCTTATTCCTTATTTCCTGCAACTATTCAGACGTTATGATGAACGAGAACCCGTGCGCTCCATTGCGATTTCGTGTGGTAAACTCACTTTAAAAACCGGGCTGCAACTCAATCTATTTGAAGATGCCACCCGCACATTAAATCACGAGCAATTAGAAGTAACTGTCGATAAAATTCGCACTCGCTATGGTTTTAAATCACTTATGCATGCGAGCAGTTTACTAAATGGAGCGACTGGATTAAAACGTTCTGAAATGGTTGGTGGTCACAAAGGTTAACTTATTCTGGTTTCACGCGGAACAAGAAATCCTCTACCATTGTTGTAAATATTTTTGGTTGTTCAATTTGTAAATTATGTCCCGCAAAGTCAAGAATAGCAAAAGAAGCATGTGGATATTTTTCAAGCAATGTAAGCCCGTCTGCGTATCCCACGTGATCATCTTGACGGCCAAACAAGAATAATCCCGGTACATCGAATTGCGTTTTTTCATCTGGATCAAAGCTAAGCGCATAATTCGCGGATAATCGGTCTAAAAATTCTCCATCTGCATTAATCATTCCCGCCATCACTTCCGCCAAGAAACGATTCCAGTTTCTTGCTGTTAAAATAACGCCACTTTTTGAAAAGTACGCTCGGTCTTCTTTGGATAGCGACCGTACAAACGTATCATCTTGGTACATGACTTTTTGTTCGGGTAAAGTTCTTCTTTCCTTTTCAGGATAAATGACTGGACAAATAAGTAAGACTCCAAGTACTCTATCTGGCATTTTCGCTGCGATTCCGCGAGCTAAATAACCACCATACGATTCTCCGGCGAGTACAAATTGCTCGCCCGGAATTACAGCTTCAATAAATTCTAGTAAAAGAGTGAGTACATGGTCAGCATTTTGAATTGAGTCGTAATTCTCGGTTTTTCCCATTCCTGGTAAATCCAAATAAATGCGCGAGAATGGACTTTCCTTATCAAAGACTGGCTCCATACAACCAATCATCAGCTGCGAATCAGGTGCAAAGCCATGAATCATTATTATTGGTATTCCTTCACCATATTTTTCATAATAAACGTCTACGCTACGGATTGTTTTATGCATGTTAATTCCTCCTGGCGTTTATTTTTATCATAACATATTATTATTCTTCTGCCATCCGGTACCCAACCCCTACTTCTGTCAAAATATAGGCAGGTTCAGCAGGATTTTGTTCGATTTTACGCCTGATATTACTCATATTGACCCGAAGTGCTTGATTTTCACTTGAATAAGGTCCCCAAATTTCTCGGATAATAAAGTCATGCGTGAGGACTTTTCCAGCGTGACGTGCTAATAGGAGCAAAATTTTATATTCAATCGGCGTAAAGTGAATTTCCATGTCGCCCATTTTGACAAGTCGGCGGTCGTCATCAATATACAGGTCTTGAATGCGAATAATATGGTCATTTGGCGCTTCTTTACTGCTCGGTTGAATGTGTCTAAGGGCAGTTCGAATGCGTGCCAGTAGTTCCGATGTGCCGAATGGTTTCGTGATATAATCATCTGCGCCAAGGTCAAGTGCAGTTACTTTTTCTCGTTCATGATCGCGCGCGGATACGACAATAATCGGCACTTTTGACCAAACGCGAATATCCCGAAGCACGTCTAGTCCTTCCACATCTGGCAAACCTAGGTCAAGCAACACTACATCCGGCGAATGGCTAGCCGTCTGTTCTAGCGCTTCTTTGCCGTTCACTGCTTTAATCACCGCATAATCGCTCGCCGTCAAAACAGCTGAAATAAAATTGCTAATGCCTTCTTCATCTTCCACAATTAGCACAAGTCGTTTGCTGTTCATTTTCCATCTCCTCCGTCTAGTGGCAAAGTGAACCAGAATGTCGCCCCACCATATTCGTTGTTTTTCGCTTCTAAAGTCCCGTCATGCGCTCGAATAATCGACATACAAATCGATAAACCAAGTCCTAATCCGCGTGACATATCCGAACGTTCTCTCGCTTCCACAGCAAAAGTATCAAATAAATCTGGCAAGCGATTTTCTGGAATGCCTTTTCCGTTATCACGCACACTAAAAATCGCACTTTTCTTCGTTTTCGTCACGTTCACCCAAACTTCCGCATCAGATCCACCATGTCGCAACGCATTTTCCATTAAATTAATAAGGACTTGCTCAATTAACGTGCCATCCATCGGAACCATAAGAAGGTCGCGCGGTACTTTGACATGGATTGTTCGGTCTGCGAAACGTTTTTTGATTCGACCGACAGCCTCACCAACAATTTCTTCTACGGCTTCTGGAGCTCGTTCCAAACTCACCAATCCTTCACTAATTCTCGTCACAGAAAGTAAATTCTCAACCATCCGAATGAGCCAGCCAGAGTCATCTTTAATACCTTTAATTAAATTATGTTCCGTTTCTTTATCTAACTCAGTTTCTTTTTCAAGTAAGGCAGAACTTGCTCCAACAATACCAGTGAGCGGTGTTCTTAAATCATGCGAAATCGCCCGAAGTAAATTGCTTCTCATTTTTTCTTTTGCAGATTCGATGACGATTTGGCGTTGTTCTTCGGATAAATATTGCCGTTCTAGAGCTAGTGCCACTTGAGAGCTAATCATTCGTAAAAAGATCCGATTATCTTGTGTAAGTGGACCATCTTCTGGGGAGCAAGAAACGCCAATCACACCAAGCACTTTTCCTTGTGACATCACTGGCATATAATAACCAAATGCCCCCATTAGCGTATCCGTCCCAGCACCCGCCCGCTTTTTATTTTTAAATACCCAATGCGCGACAGCTTCTTCATCCGCACTAAGAAGCGCACTGGCATCTTCTTTTCCTTCTGCTTGTACGAAAATCCCTTTATTACTTTTAGCAGGATCCGCAGAATAAAAAATAACGGAGCGGCTAAATAAATGCAAAATATATTCGTTGGTTAAATCAATAATTCCTTTTAAATTGCGGGTAACTAATAGCCGCTTATTGATTTCATAAAGCACTTCGGTTCGACGTTCTCGCTCAACGGCTAGGCTAGCTTGCGTTTTAATTCGGACAGTTAGCGCACTCGTAATAAGAGCAACTAAAAGCATAATTCCAAACGTCACCGGATAGCCCGCTTGAATTGTATTAAACGTATAAAGTGGCGTCGTGAAAAAGAAATTAAATAACATAACGCCAATGATAGAACCCATAACGCCATAAACATAGCCACTTGTTACGCGAGAAATAATTAACACGGATAAAATATATACCATAATAACATTTTGATCACCAATGCCGAATTCACTTAAACCGACACAAATCGCCGTTGCCAATGCTAGCAGTAAAATCATTTTCGCCATATCATGCCAGGATAGAAAGCTTTTAAAACGTATTTTCATTCGACGTTTTTTAGTTTGCGGTTGGCTTGAGGGAATAATATGCATATCGACGTTATCAAGGTGCGTAATGAGACGATCCTCAAAATCCTCTTCAAATAAAGACCTTAAACCCATGCGGCGACGCGATTTCCCGACAACGATATTTGTCACACCAGTCAACCGGGCGTACTCAGCTACTGTTTCTGCAATGTCGTGTCCGGCAAGGGTAACAATTTCCGCGCCAAGTCGTTCAGCGAGTTCCATCGTTTCCCGCAAACATTTTTTCTCCGTTTTAGTCATGTAATCATTTTCTTCATTTTCAATATAAAGGGCAGTCCACGGTGCGCGGAAAGCCTCGGCAGTGCGCGCTGTCCAGCGAATGAGTTTTGCAGACGAAGGCGACGATCCAATACAGACTAGCCATTTACTACTCGCCCGTTTTTCTGGATAAATCCCTGTTTGATCGTATTCATGACTAATTCGATCGGCCGCTTTTCGCATCGCAATTTCACGTAAGAGTTTTAAATTTTCTCTAGTGAAAAAGTTCTGCATCGCTGTTTTTGCGCGCGCTGGTTGGTAAATTTTGCCTTGTTCTAGTCGTTTTAAAAGTTCATCGGGTTCAATATCAATTAACTTAACTCGGTCCGCCTCATCAAAAACATAGTCAGGAATCGTTTCGCGAACAGCTACTTTGGTGATGCCTTCTACAATATCATTTAAACTTTCAATATGTTGTACATTGACAGTCGTATACACATCAATTCCCGCTTGAAGCAATTCTTCCACATCTTGGAAACGTTTCTTATTGCGTACGCCTGATGCATTCGTATGTGCGAGTTCGTCTACCAAAATAAGTTCTGGTTTTCGTTTCAACGCTTCGTCCAAATCGAATTCTTTGAGCGCGATATTTTTATGATTGATTGCTTTAGGAGGGATAATCGGAATTCCTTCTAACATTCTCAGAGTTTCCTCACGGGCATGAGGTTCAATATAACCCGCCACGACATCCACACCTGCTGCTAATTGATCTTTGGCGTCACTTAACATGGCGTAAGTTTTCCCAACACCTGCTGCAAATCCAAAATATATTTTTAATTTACCTACTGATGAATCTGCTTCTTCTTGCAAATTCACGAGTAGCGCATCCGGACTTGGACGATTCGTCTCCATATGCTCGCCTCCAACTACTTACATTTTCAAACTATCTAATGCCACATTCACTTGTAATACGTTCACGGTCGGCTCACCCCAAAAACCTAACAATCGCTTGCTTGTGTTTTCAGCAATGATTTCTTTAACCACTTTGGTAGAAATTCCACGTTCCCTAGAAATTCGGTCTACTTGATAAGCCGCAGCTGCCTCTGAAATATCTGGATCTACTCTACTTGCTGATGCAGTTACAAGATCCATTGGAATAACACGGTTGTTAGCTGGATCTAGTTTGTGCCACCAAGTAATTCGTTTTTCTACTAATTGTTTTTGTTCTTCGCTAGTTGGGTTTAAATTAGTCGCCGCCCCGTCACTCGCAGCTCGCCCGATTAAGTATTCAGGCTGAGTAAATGTTTGGCCAATTTCGGTGGAACCATATTTTCCTGTTTCCCCGTCTGCTAACTTTCCTTCTATTATACTGCCATTTGCTTTGTCCTGGAAAGCTGCACCTGCAATAATTGTGACAACCCCTGGATAAATCACGCCACATACCAATGTTAAAAGTAGAAATCCCACTACTGCAGGCTTCCAAATTTGCATAAATCTTTTCATGTTCTCTCCCCCTCTTAAACGATTCCTAAAACAGTTAACAGCATATCAATTAATTTAATCGCAATAAATGGTGCAATTAAACCACCAAGACCGTAAATCAACATATTGCGACTTAATAATTTTCCAGCTGGCATTTCACGATATTTCACGCCTTTTAAAGA
The DNA here is from genome assembly GCF_058683955.1 of Listeria sp. MAN/IMW/UF464. NCBI lineage: Bacteria > Bacillati > Bacillota > Bacilli > Caryophanales > Listeriaceae > Listeria > Listeria sp. MAN/IMW/UF464. The sequence goes on along the minus strand of NZ_JBZWZP010000003.1, from coordinate 430,511 downwards.
TAACGGAATTAAGAAAATAATAATCACTGCGTTATAAATAATCGCGGACAAAATCGCACTCGTAGGACTTGTTAAATCCATCAAGTTAAGTGCTTCAAGTTGTGGGAAAATCCCGTAAAATAGCACAGGAATAATCGCAAAGTATTTCGCCAAATCGTTTGCAACACTAAATGTAGTCAAAGCTCCGCGAGTCATTAAAAGTTGTTTTCCGATACGAACAATATCAATTAATTTAGTTGGGCTAGAATCAAGGTCCACCATATTTCCCGCTTCTTTGGCAGCTTGCGTTCCTGTATTCATCGCCACAGCAACATCGGCTTGCGCAAGAGCTGGTGCGTCGTTTGTGCCATCTCCTGTCATTGCAACCAAATGCCCTTCTCGTTGATATTCGCGAATTAATTCCAATTTTGCTTCTGGAGTTGCTTCAGCTAGAAAATCATCCACTCCAGCTTCTGCCGCAATTGCCGCTGCGGTCATTGGGTTATCACCGGTAATCATAATGGTTTTAATACCCATTTTTCGCAAATCAAGGAAACGTTCTTTCACTCCATTTTTCACGATGTCTTTTAAATAAATAACGCCTAGTACTTTGTTATTTCGGACTACTACAAGCGGCGTTCCACCAGCGCCAGCCACTTTACTTACAATCGTATCGCATTCTTTTGGGTACGTACCGCCATTTGCAGAGACATACGCACGAACTGCATCCGCCGCACCTTTTCGAATTGTGTTTCCTTGATAATCGATTCCACTCATTCGTGTCGTTGCAGTGAAAGGTACAAATTCTGCGTGCATTTCCGCAAAATCTCGTCCGCGAATATCGAAACGTTCTTTTGCTAATACAACAATGCTTCGACCTTCTGCAGTTTCATCCGCAATAGAGGATAGTTGGGCCGCATCCGCTAACTCTTGTTCGGTCACCCCATCCACCGGTAAAAATTCGCTCGCTTTCCGGTTTCCAAGCGTAATCGTTCCAGTTTTATCAAGTAAAAGTACATCCACATCTCCAGCTGCCTCAATCGCCCGGCCGCTCATTGCTAAAACATTCGCTTGATTTAAACGGCTCATTCCAGCAATCCCAATGGACGAAAGCAATGCGCCAATAGTGGTTGGTGCTAAACAAACAAGTAAAGCAATCACATTTGTAATCGAAATTGCCGATCCCGCCCCTGCTTGTTTACTCGCAAATTCGGTAAATGGTAAAAGTGTCGCTGAAACTGCCAAGAAAATAATTGACAGTGTCACAAGTAAAATTTGTAGCGCAATCTCATTTGGTGTTTTTTTCCGTGAAGCACCTTCTACCATCGCAATCATTTTATCTAAGAAACTTTCCCCAGAAACAGCCGTCACACGAATAACAAGCCAGTCAGAAACAAGGGTAGTTCCTCCTGTAACAGCGCTTCTATCGCCACCAGACTCGCGAATTACCGGCGCGGATTCCCCCGTTATCGCACTTTCATCAACAGAGGCCGCACCTTCAATAACTTCACCGTCCATCGGGATTTGTTCATTCGCAAGCACGTAAACTATATCCCCTTTTTTCAAATCATTCGAAGCTACTTCTATAACATCAGATTTATCTTCTAAATTTTTTAATTTCCGAGCTAAAACGTCTTTTCGAGCCATTTTTAAACTGTCTGCTTGAGCACGGCCACGCCCTTCTGCAATTGCCTCCGCAAAATTTGCAAACAAAACAGTAAACCATAAAATCAGCGCAATTGCGAGCGTATAACCAGCTTTCTCATCTGAAATTCCGAAAAAACCAAGAAAATAAAGACTTGTTGCTAAAATCGCGCCAACATATACGAGTAGCATCACTGGATTTTTCACTTGTAGTTTTGGAGACAATTTTTTCATCGACTGAATTAACGCATCTTTCCAAATACCATTTTCCATCATTTCCATTCACCTCATTTGAAAGTTGTAAAGAAGTCCGCAATCGGTCCTAGTGCAAGCGCCGGCAAGAAACTAAGTGCGCCAACAAGCACCACTACTCCAATTAAAAGACCGATAAACATGCCATTTTTCGTCGATAACGTTCCACTACTTGCTGCAACCGGACTCTTTCCAGCCATATTTTGAGCCAAGTAAAGTGCCGCAATCAGCGGGATAAATCGTGCTAGCAACATCATTACCGCGCCGACCATATTTGTAAACGTCGTGTCTGCCGCAAATCCAGCAAAAGCACTACCATTATTATTTCCCATAGAGGTGAAAGCATAGAGCACCTCAGAAAAACCATGCGCCCCACTCGCCGAAACGGAAGCCTGCACACTCGGCATCATTACCGCAACCGCAGTTCCAAATAAAGTTAATAACGGTGGAACTAAAATGAGTAAACAAACCATTTTCATATCATATGGTTCAATTTTCTTCCCTAAATATTCCGGTGTCCGCCCAACCAAAAGCCCAGCGATAAACACCGTCAAAATAATAAAGCCAATCATTCCATAAAGCCCGCTACCAACACCGCCAAAAATAACTTCACCAAGCTGCATAAAGAACATTGGAACTAGCCCACCGAGCGGAGTCAAGCTATCGTGCATCGCATTCACAGCGCCGTTTGAAGCAGCCGTCGTAGAAGCCGCAAAAAGCGACGATCCTCCAACACCAAAACGCACCTCTTTACCTTCCATACTTCCAGAAGTAGTAACACCTTGATAACTTGGACCAGCGAATTGTTCTGAAATCGTAATCGCAACTACCCCAACAACAAACACAATCATCATCGCTGTCATAATCGCACGCCCTTGTTTACTGTCCTTCACCGCACGTCCAAACATCACAACAAGTGCCACAGGAATAAGCAAAATCGCAAGCATCTCTAATAAATTAGTAAAACTCGACGGATTTTCAAAAGGAAACGCCGAATTTGCCCCGAAAAAGCCCCCACCATTCGTCCCCAGTTGCTTAATCGCAATTTGACTTGCAGCTGGACCAAGCGGAATCAGTTGTTTCGCTCCATTTTCAAGCGATTCAACCACCGAATAATCAGCAAATGATTGCACCACGCCTTGTGACACCAAAAGAATTGCCAAAACAAGCGAAAGCGGTAGTAAAATATAAAGCGTCACCCTAAATAAATCTTGCCAAAAATTGCCCACGGTTTTCTGTTTCTTCCATATAAAGCCACGAATCACCGCAAATAACACTGCAATCCCCGTCGCCGCTGAAACAAAATTCTGTACAGTTAAGCCAATTGACTGCGAAAAATACGATAAAGCCGCCTCACCAGAGTAAGCTTGCCAGTTCGTATTCGACACAAAGCTCGCTGCCGTATTAAACGCAAGACTAAAGCTAAGCCCCTTCATACCTTCTGGATTAAGCGGTAAAAACCCTTGTAACATCAGCACAGCCATCACAAATATAAAACCAACCGCACTAAAAGCAAGAACAGATCCAGCATAACGCTTCGCTGACATCCCAGCCGCGTTCACACCCATCAACCGATAACCAAATCGTTCAACTGGCTCAAGTACCCTTGATAAAAACACCTTTTCACCAATCATTACTTTATACATATAAATTCCTAGAGGTACTGCTAAAACTAATAACAATACAATAAAAAACATATCTTGCATCACGATATACTTCATAAGTTCTCACCTCTAAATAACACATAAAATAAATATACCAATAACCCTAAACCGATTATTCCAGCAATCACTAGAACAACACCCATTTCCGTTCACCCCTTCAAAGTACTCTTTCCACCCCCTTATCCTAACAACAAATGCATAAAGACAGTGTTAAGATTCTAAAGCTCCGCATAAAGATTCCGTTAATATCTCTATGTGTGTAAAATTTACACACAAAAAAAGCCTATGTGTAAGCAAAAAACAAAATGAAAACCCTTTTATAGCCACATTTAAAGTTGGCACGGTACTTGCATATATAAATAAGTGTTAAGAGAATTATCTAGAGGAGGAAATAATCATGAAAACAATCATGTTAGTATGTTCAGCAGGTATGTCTACCAGCTTACTAGTTACAAAAATGGAAAAAGCAGCTGCAGAAAAAGGCCTTGAAGCAAAAATCTTCGCCGTTGCAGAAGCAGAAGCAGCTAACCATTTAGACGAAATTGATGTTTTATTACTTGGACCACAAGTACGTTTCTTAGAAGGAAACATGAAGAAAAAATTGGAGCCAAAAGGTATTCCATTAGCTGTTATTAACAGTGTTGATTATGGAATGATGAAAGGCGACAAAGTTTTAGAACAAGCATTAGATTTAATGAAGTAAAAAAGAGGGTAATTACAGCTAGCTAGCTGAAAATTATAAAAAACTAAAGAGGTATAGTAATAACGCCATGTTTTAGAAATTATGTATTCGTCTTAACCCGGCTATTACTTTATCCCTCAAAAAAGGAGAATAAAAAATGAATGGTTTTATCGCATTTATGGAGAAATATTTCATTCCCTACGCTGCCAAAATTGGTGGACAACGTCATTTAGTAGCAATCCGTGATGGTTTCATTACAACTATGCCACTTATGATTCTAGGGTCTTTCGCCGTTTTAATTAACAACTTCCCAATTCCAGCTTACCAAAAATTCATGAATAACTTATTTGGTGAAGGAACTTGGCAAGCATTTGGCGGAAACGTTTGGAACGGTACTTTTGCTATCTTAGCATTACTTATCGCTTTCACAGTAGCTTACAACTTAGCTAAATCTTATGACAAAGATCCACTTTCTTCCGCAGTAGTTTCTGTAGCAACTTTCTTCACTATTGGTGCAATTGCTCCAGGTGCTGATGGCGTTGCAAATACTGGTGGTCTTGGATCAACTGGTCTTTTCCTAGCACTTATTATTGCAATTCTTTCAACTGAAATCTTCACTCGCTTGAGTGGTAGCCCGAAACTAATTATTAAAATGCCTGATGGTGTTCCACCGGCAGTTTCTCGTTCATTCGCAGCTTTATTCCCTGCAATGATCACTGTTTCTATCTTTGGTCTTATCACTGCGTTCTTCCAAGCAGCTGGTGTGACTAACTTAGTAATTTCTTTCTATGAATTAGTACAAGAACCGTTCATGGGTCTTGCAAACTCCTTGCCAGCAGCATTACTCTTGGCATTCGTTTCTGCTTTCCTTTGGTTCTTTGGTTTACACGGTGCGAATATTATCGACCCGTTCATGCAAACAATCAACATTCCAGCAATTACTGCTAACCAAGACGCATTAAAAGCTGGTAAAGAACTTCCTTACATCGTTAACAAACCTTTCTTTGACTCTTTCGTTAACTTAGGCGGAACTGGGGCAACTATCGGTTTAATCATTGCTATCTTTATCGTAGCTCGTAAACACAAAGCGTACATGACAGTTTCTAAATTGTCTGCAGCGCCAGGTCTTTTCAACATTAACGAACCAATGATGTTTGGTCTTCCAATCGTCTTGAATCCAATTATGTTCATTCCGTACATCTTGGCACCACTTGTACTTGTAACTGTAGCTTACTTTGCAACAGCTATTGGTTGGGTACCAGCTTGTACTATCGTAACTCCTTGGACTACACCACCAATTATCGGTGGAGCACTTGCAACACAAAGTATCGCTGGTGGCGTACTTGCAGCTGTAAACTTAGGTCTATCTATCCTAATCTTCCTTCCATTCGCGAAAATCGCTCAAATCCAAGAGCTACGTCGTGAAAGAGAAGCACTTGCTGCTGAAGGCGTTACTGCTGAATAATTTTTAAAAACCAAAACTTTAAGGACGTGTTTACAGATGGATTTAGAGCAAACTATTATGAGCTTGATCGTGTTCGGTGGTAATGCCAAAAGTGACGCTATGTTAGCCATTGATTCCGCTAAAAAAGGGGATTTCGCTCAAGCAGACGAACAAATCGCCCAAGCAGAACAAGCACTACTTGAAGCGCATCATTCTCAAACAAAACTTATACAAGGTGAAGCACGTGGCGAAAAAACAGAAGTTTCCCTTCTACTCGTTCACGCACAAGATCATTTAATGAACGCAATCACTTTCAAAGATTTAGCGAAAGAAATTGTAGACCTTTATAAGAACAAATAAAAACAGGGTTGTCATATATGTAGTGACCCCCTAAAGTTAAACTATTAATAGAGTGGATTTTTTCCACTCTATTTTTATGTGGCTTTTTATTTAATAATATGAAAAAAGATCCCTAGAATTAGATTTTCAGAACTAACTTTAGGGGTCTTTTTTATTCATGTTATTTCTTTGATAATCCAAACTTTTTATAAAGCTTAAATCCTATAAAAACAATACCAATAACTAAAACAGCTTCTATTATAATTGGAACGTACGGCGTTATCCAAGACATACTTCTGCCTCCCATTATTTAATTTCCACTTACTGAGTTTGTTTTCTATTTCACAAGGATTATACCATATAATTATAGTATTCTCTATCCAAGCAAAAAATCCTTCATCAACATTGTCTGGACTACCCCTAAAATTAATGTTTTTTTAGAGGATAGTTCAAACAGCTGTTTTTTTATTCTACTAAATCGGCGTCTGATCGAATAATCGCTAATACTACGCCTATTGCAATGAAATTACCAAGCACCGCGCTCCCACCATAACTAATAAAAGGAAGCGGAATCCCCGTAAGCGGCATAAGTCCGACTGTCATACCAATATTCTCAAAAATATTAAATGCAAAACTTACAGCAAAACCTGCTAAAACTAGCGAAGAAAAAGTATTCTTCATCAAAAGAGCTGCCATAATTAATTGATGAATAAGTAGCATAAATAAAATTAACAACAAACTGACACCAACAAAGCCAAATTGATGACCAATCGTACTAAAGATCATATCTGTATGACTTTCAGGAATATAAGCGTTTGTACCAGAACTACCTGTCATCATCCCCGAACCAACAGCCTTCATCGATAAATTAAGTTGATAGACCGCATCTGGGTCAGTAGTAGGGTCAAGCCACGTTTGGATTCGCGCAAATTGATACGCATGAAAACCGATTTTTTCCAGTAAACTAATATGATAAACGACTACATACATTCCAACCGTCACTGTCGTTAAAATGAGAGTTATAATGCCAACCATTAATTTAGTTGATTTTATAGCAAGCAAAATAATCGCAAGCGCTGTAACTCCGTAAACAATTGTCGTACCAAGATCTGGTTGTTTCATAATTAATAGCAAAACAACTCCAGTAAGCGCCGCTAAAATGCCTAACTGTTTCCATTTCTGCGCTTGATATTTTACAGCAAAATGTGCCAATACAAAAATAAAAATCGATTTGACAACTTCAGATGGTTGGAAGGACAATCCAGCGAAGCGATACCACCGCGTTGCTCCGTTTATATTTTGGACTAAAGGGTTTGGGATGAGTATTCCAAGTAGTGTAATCACCATAATGACATAAAGCCAAATCGCATGATGTCGCAAAAACTCTACCGGAAGTCGCGAAACACCAAAACAGGTAAGTGCCCCAATTACCAAAAACACCAACTGCATTCCTAAAAAATTGGTATCATACTGGTTTGTCTTCTGAGCAAAATAAATCGCTACACAACTCACTAAAGACAATAAGAACACCGATAAAATAATTCGATTATATTGAATATCCCGCTTCATAAATACACGACCTCTCTAGATTTAGCTAGTAAGTTCCGCCTTGCAGCAGCCATTACAAACCCAACTGCGCACGAAAGCATGACAACCGAACTCCCCCCGTAACTAATAAACGGTAGCGGAACTCCAGTAAGCGGAATAATCCCGCTCACTCCTCCAAGATTCAAAAACATCTGCACCGAAATCCAAGCGGCAACTCCAATACAAACCATCGAATCGAAAATAAAATGACTACAAACAGCAATATAAAGTGCGGTAAAACTAAGTAACATTAATAAAAAAATCGTCCAAATAACACCAAAAACACCAAGTTCTTCCGCAATAACCGTCATAATAAAATCCGTATGTGGCTCCGGCAAATAGCCTAATTTCTGGATGCTACCTCCTAATCCAGTTCCAAATACCCCACCACTTCCAATCGCATAGTAGCCATTTCTAAGTTGATAAGAAGCATCTAAGTTTTCAAGGTTAAAAGGATCCAAAAAAGCAAATCTGCCCAATTTTGCTGCGCTAAAAAAATCAGGATGAAAGAAGTAAATCAAGGTTGCTACAAGAATTATCAGTCCAAAAGCCCAGATAAATACCCGGACAAGGCGCGAGAGGCCGACTCCGCTTGTTAAAAACAAAGCGACCCCAATAACACCTAAAATTAAAGCCGTGCCAAGATCCGGCTGTAAGAAGACTAATGCTATAGTAAGAAACAAAAAGCCTAGCACCCAATGTTGTACTCGCACCCCGCAGCCTTTCCGCAAGAAAACAGTCGCAATCACAAGTATTAATAGCAATTTGACAGTTTCAGTAGGCTGGAATGTCACTCCGAAAATAGACAGCCATCTTTGAGCATTATTAGCCGCATTACCCGTTACAAGCACTAAAACTAATAGACCTAGAAGACCCAAAGAAAGAATACGCAACGTCACCCGCTGATAAAATAATTTCACATTTATACGCGAGCAAATAAGCAAGCCCAAAAGACCAAGACCATAAAAGAGGAGCTGTCTATTAAAGAAATAACTAGGATTCACTTTGTAACGCATGATTGCAACCCCATAACTCGTGCTATAAACAAGTAGCAAACTCCATACTGCCAGAAGCAAATACGTTACAAAGAGCAATCGGCCCGCACGCATTTAAATCCACTCCCGGAATTTCCGAATGTAAAGAGTTTTCACTAGTTGCATCGTAGCCATATAACCAACAAGAATAAGGATTAACCAAGGGAAATAACTACCTGGTAAGCTCACAAAACCTATACTGTGACCAAATCCGGTAAACGGAATCACAATACCTAATGCCATCACAATAAGTGTCGCAATCATTACCGGAGCAGCTGCCCGACTTTGAATAAAAGGTATTTTCTCTGTCCGAATCATATGCACAACTAAAGTTTGAGTGAGTAAGCCGACAACAAACCAACCACTATGGAATAAAGCTTGCTCTGCTACCGTGTTCGCACTAAATACAAACCACATAATTAGAAACGTCGCAATATCAAAAATCGAACTTACTGGCCCAATACATAGAATAAAGCGCAACATGCCTTTTTGTTCCCATTGATGCGGCTTTTTCAAAAACGACCGATCCATTTTATCCCAAGGGAGCGTTAATTGTGAGAAATCATACAGCAAGTTTTGTAGTAAAAGATGTAAAGATAGCATTGGTAAAAAGGGAATAAATGCACTTGCCACTAAAACACTAAACACATTACCAAAATTGGAACTAGCTGTCATTTTCAAGTATTTTAAAATATTACCAAATACGTTACGCCCTTCCATAACCGCATCATTTAATACCGTTAAACTTTTCTCAAGTAAAATTACTGAGCTTGCGTCTTTTGTAATATCTGCCGCTGTATCAACAGAAATACCAACATCCGCTTTCCTAAGTGCTGGCGCGTCATTAATCCCGTCTCCAAGGAAGCCAACAGTATGTCCTGCTTTTTTTAGCAAACCAATGATACGCGATTTTTGCATTGGTGTTAATTTCGCAAAAATGTGGTATTTCCGTAATTCGCGCGTGAGTTCTTCATCAGATAAGTCTTCAATATCCCCGCCAAGTAAAAATCCATTCGCTGGTATACCTACTTCCTCACAAATCCGTTTCGTAACGATTTCGTTATCTCCTGTCAAAACCTTCACGTTAATTTGGTTCTTAAATAGCTGTGTAATTGCTTCTTTCGTCGATGCTTTTACTGGGTCGCGGAACCCTAGGAATCCTGCAATAATCATCTGTTCTTCATCTTTTTTAGTGAATGATTCGCCGGCTTTTCCAGTTTTATACGCTACTGCAATTACTCGAATTCCTGAGCGATTCATTTCTGCACACATTTCTTGAAGCTCATTCTTTTCTAATTCAGTTAGTGTAGAAATAGTGCCGCCAAATTCCTTATGAGTGCATACTGTGAGCATTTCTTCTACCGCGCCTTTTGTAATCATCTTTGTCTCTGTATTATTTTCCACTACTACACTCAGACGACGCCGATCAAAATTAAACGGTATTTCACCAACTTTTGTCCATCCTGATGCAGTATTTTCATCCAATTTGGCAATAACAGCATGATCTAATACATTTTTCCAGCCCGTTTGGAAGTAGCTGTTTAAATAAGCCATGTTTAGAACACTTTCGGAAGTTTCACCAGCACTATCAATGTATTTTACAAGTTCTAGTTTATCTTCTGTGAGCGTGCCTGTTTTATCCGTACATAAAATATCCATCGCGCCGATATTTTGAATTGCACTCAGCTCTTTCATAATTACTTTTTTCGACGACATATTGATGGCGCCTTTTGCCAAGTTCGTGCTGACGATCATCGGTAGCATCTCAGGTGTGAGCCCAACCGCAATCGCTACCGCATAAAGAAATGCTTCTAACCACTCGCCTTTCATAAGACCATTAATCATAAATACAATCGGAACCATTACAACCATAAAATAAAATAGTAATTTCGAAATTGACTTAACGCCTTTATCAAAGCTAGTGTCGCCGCGACGTTCTGTAGCTGCGATTGACAATGAGCCGAAAAATGTTGCGCTTCCTGTTCGTAAAACAACCGCCTTACCGTGCCCACTTAACACATCTGTCCCCATAAATAATAAGTTTTCCCGTTCAAAAAGCTCCGGATTGGCGCGTTTGTCTTCCACAAATTTTTCAGAAGGAATTGATTCGCCTGTAAGTGCTGACTGATTAATTAATAAATCTGTCGCCGAAATAACGCGTGCATCTGCTGGAATAATATCCCCCGCTGAAACTTCGATTAAATCTCCGGGTACGATTTCATCTTGTGCTACTACAATCATTTCATCGTTCCGAATAACGTTCACTTTATTTTTCACCATATTTTTTAACGCGTAGCTAGCCCGCTCTGCTCTACTCGTTTGAACAAATCCAAGAATTCCACTAGCTAAGATCATTAATGACATAATTATTGTAGCTTCCATATCATCTGTTAAATACGAAATCACCATTAACATGATTAAAATATAGATAAAAGGATCATTAAACGCCCGAATAAATAACCGTAAATTCGATACTTTCTTTTCTTCCACTGTTTGATTAGGACCAAATTCGGCTAGTCTTTCTGTAACATCTACGTTCGTTAGTCCTGTTTCCATTACACCTAATTTTTCTAAAATCTTATTTCTATCCATTTGTGATTCTTTGAGCAAATTGTTACCTTGCATTTTTACGTGTGTTTTTTTCATTTTCCTTGCCTCCAATTCTTTCTAGGCAAGCTGAGAATAACGTTTATGTGCGCCAGAGATGAAGGTTAGTCACTCTTGCAGCTTGAATACTATAATACGAGTCCGGTTCTTCTACTTCATCTTCCTGATGGTGGGCCATTGCCTTCATCTCCTTCCGAATTTTACTTAAGCGTAATTGTCTGAAAAAAAGATTTTCATTTCCAGATAATTATTTTCATAACAAACATGAAAAAAGTCCTTACCAAAACCTTGGCAAGGACTTCTGAATTCATACGCATACTAAAACAGACTCCCCTCGCTAAAGTTTTGGCACTATACAACGTAAAGAATTACTCTTAGCCACATTATGGAAAGCCTTAATCCGACAATCCCTGTTCTACCCATTGGCGTCTTTGGACATTTTTGGGCAGTGGCCTGTGTTTGCATAGGAGCCTCACCTAACAGGCAAAACTACATATTTATTATCGCTCTAATCGTCTACGAGTTTAACATAGAAAATCTATGCTCGCAAGACAAAATGTAAAATGTTTAACTTTTATTTAACTTTTCGTGATTTATTTCAATAATTTTAACAAAACATCTGCTAAGGCATCTGCAGTTGTCGTAATCGTTGGCGGGCGTTTATAAATATCATCTCGCACTTTCTCTACCATGATTAGCAAAATAACACTATTTAAAATTAAAGAAATTGCATCTGCTTCTTGGGATGAGTTCTTACTTGGAACCATTTCTTGTACTTTTTGATTAACCCGCTCGTATAGATATTCGACAATTGACGGATCAATAAATTCCATATCTTTACTGCCCATTTCCCGAACAGAAATTACCATGAAATCACGATATTTTTCATAAATATCCGAAATAAACTGACTTGCTTGACGTAAAAATACTTTGGCACTCTCAAAATCTTTATCAAAAAATTGATTGATTTCAGCTTTCATACTTTCAAATTGCACTTCAAGAGTCATATGAATTAAATTATCTTTGTTCTTAAATTTTTTAAAAATTGTTGCTTCATTTATTCCAGCGGCTTCTGCTAATTGTCTTGTTGTGGAGCCTTTTATGCCATTTTTTGCCATCATACAAAGCGTTGCATCCATGATGGATTCGTTTGTAATCATTATTTTACCCCCGTTCAACTAAGTAAGCACTTGCTTATATTAAGTATAACAAATACCGACCTTTTTGACAATTTAATTACAATTTGTCGATAACAGTCATAAGATATGTGAAGTGTGTAATAATGGAGGTAGAATATTTAAAAGAATTGGAAGTGACTTACCATGCAAAAAACGAGAAAAGAACGTATTTTAGAAGCTTTGAAAGAAGAAAAGAAGAATAAAAAAAGTAACAAATTCAAAACTGGGGCAACAATTGCTGGAGTTACAGCCATAGCGACCTCTGTTACTGTTCCAGGAATTGAAGTAATGGTTAGCGCTGATGAAACAGCACCCGCAGACGAATCTTCTAAAACAGCAAATCCAACTGCTTCAACAGAAACTAACACAAATACTGAAACAGCAACACCTGATAAAACAGTAGAAAATAAAACCGAAACAAAACAAACTGAAACAAAAGAACAAGCCACTACGCCTACAGAAAAAGCACCAGTTGCAAAACAAGTTGAAAAAGCACCAGCTGAACCCATAACAGTCAGCAATCCAGATGACAAAACAAGTTCTCCTACTCCAGCGACTTATAATTTAGTACAAAAAACAGCGCTACGTTCAGGAGCTACAATCCAAAGCTTTATTAATTCTATCCAAGCATCCTCTTCCCAAATCGCAGCAGCTAATGACTTATACGCATCTGTCATGATCGCCCAAGCAATTTTAGAAAGTGCTTATGGAACAAGTGAATTAGGCTCTGCTCCTAACTATAACCTATTTGGAATTAAAGGAGCTTACAACGGCCAATCATACACTAAACAAACATTAGAAGATGACGGTAAAGGAAACTACTACACAATCACAGCTAAGTTCAGAAAATACCCTTCTTACCATCAATCACTTGAAGACTATGCCAAAGTTATTCGTAACGGCCCAAGCTGGAATTCAAATTACTACTCCAAAGTTTGGAAAAGTAATACTAAGTCCTACAAAGACGCAACCAAAGCTTTAACGGGAACTTATGCAACGGATACAGCCTATGCAACGAAATTAAACGACCTAATTAGCCGATATAATTTAACACAATACGATAGCGGCAAAACAACTGGCGGAAATTCCGGAAGCACTGGTAATGCTGGTAATACCGGAAACACTGGAAATACAAACACTTCCAACGCTAAAATTTATACAGTTGTAAAAGGTGACTCGCTTTGGAGAATCGCGAACAACCATAAAGTAACGATTGCTAACCTAAAATCTTGGAACAACCTGAAATCCGATTTCATTTACCCTGGACAAAAACTTAAAGTTAGCGCTGGTACGACTACAAGCAACACGAACACATCAAAACCAAGCACAAATACTAACACATCGAAACCAAGCACTAGCACTACCGCTAAAGTTTACACGGTTGCTAAAGGTGACTCGCTTTGGAGAATCGCGACTAACCATAAAGTAACAATCGCCAACTTAAAATCTTGGAACAACCTGAAATCCGATTTCATTTATCCAGGACAAAAGCTTAAAGTTAGCGCTGGAACAACTACAAACAACACAAACGCTGCCAAACCAAGCACAAATAAACCAAGCAACTCCGCAGTAAAAACATACACTGTCAAAAAAGGCGACTCACTTTGGGCCATTTCAAGACAATATAAAACAACTGTAGATAATATTAAAGCTTGGAATAAATTAACAAGCAACATGATTCATGTTGGTCAGAAATTGACGATTAAGTGAATATATATGAACTGATTATTAAAAAGCGTATTTCCCAAATAGAAATACGCTTTTTAAGCTTTACTTAATTAACATTTTCAAAATTACTTGTATTTTTCAAAAATAAATTTATTTCATTCATATCAACCCCATTTGATGGCGTCCAGCCTAACTGTTTTATAACTTTTCCATTCCTAAATATAGCTAGAGTAGGAGTATACAAAATATTATATTTATTTTTAAAATTGTTCCACTCTTCTTCATCTTCCCTCGTTTTAGCAACATTTAAATAAACCATCTTCTCTTGTAATTTATTTTCTTTAATTTGTTGAATCAATTTAGGTTCAAACTCTGTACAATCTCCACAAGTAGGACGTCCTACATAAACTAATATATTTTTATCTTTTTTGGTATTAAGAAAGAGATCTAAATTGTCATAGGATATTGAATTAATATAGTTATAAATATCTGGATAAGAACTAGCTAATTTGTCCACTTTTGCCTCTAATTTCTTCACTTCGTTTTTATTATTATATTCTATCCATGCTACTACACCTAAAGTTAGTGCTAATAGTAATATTACAGAAAAAATCAATTTTTTCATCTTTTATCCAGCCCTTTCTTATTTATAACAAATAGTAAACTAAACTATTTACTTATAAATGTTTCTAATTCTTTTTTTGTCATCGCACCTTCATGTCGGCTAACTGCCTTTCCATTAATAAACTTTATCAATGTTGGAGTACTATTAATATTATATTCTTCAAAGAATACACCTTCATTCTCTTTTGCTTCTACATCTATTGCATACACATTTATATTGTCTTCTTTAATCTTCGCATTTAAAATCGGTTTAAAGGAATTGCACGCTGCACATCCCTTTTTATAAAAATATATCAATTCTTTACTACTACTCTTATTAAGAATTTCTTTCGCCTCACTAGTAGTTACTCTTTGATAATAATTTTCTTCTTGGTCAGACATTATTAGAATAACTATAGCAAAGATACAAACCATTCCCAATAAAATAAAAATGAATTTTTTCATAAATTACTAACTCCTTCACTTTTTTGCAATGTTCCGTTTATCAACAGAAACTTGCTATCAAATAAATCAGCATTTATAGTTTTCTTGCTTAGAATAAACTTTACTCCAGGAACTTTCTTCAAATTCCCTAAAATATTTCTTTCATCATTAGGTTCAAAATTATCAAAGAAACTGTCAAACACAATAACTTCCGCTTCATTTAATAAAGTCGAAGCAAGTCGTATAAGTTTTTTCTCAGTCGCTGAAAATTGATTAGCACTATTAATTACTGTGTGAAATTTATTAGGAAGATTATTAATAAAATTTAATATACAAGCTTCCTGACAAGCATCATAAATATCTTGTTCTGAGTAGTTTTCTCCTTGAGTTATATTGTCTAAAATTGTCGCATCACAATTGAGTTCCTCACAAGAATTGAGCAAAACTATCTTTTTATCAAATTCTTTACTATCACTTAATTTCTCCACATCTACTTCATCATAAAGAACCGTGTACGCCGGCACTCTTATATTATTTGTCAGAATGTTCGACAAATAAGTTTTACCACTACTGTTCTTGCTTTCAATAGCTATTAATTCAGATTTTCCAAAATCAAACTGTATATTAGTAATTGTACTAGTAGTATAATTGGGAAATTTTACATTTTGTAAACGAAGCTTTGAAATTCTTTTGTTATCCCAAAAAATAATTTCTTTATATTTACCGTATCTGTATAAACTATTATAAATTTCTAGATAACCTTCATAAATACTTCCAGCTACATAGAGTTTTCCAAATAGAATAAATGGTAGCAAAAAAGACAAGGCAATTGCCAAATAAATAAATAAGATTCCAACTGAGATAATATCAAGAAGTATCATTCTAATTAAATAAGTAAATATCACTAATGTTGAAATGCCTAAAAAGAATCGAAAAATTGGATTTGGAAGTAATATCTCATTAAAGCCTTTTCCGTTAAGATTAACTTTCTCCTCCTTGCTGAAACTAAAAATATTCTCTTTTTCATTGTTTAAACAACTAACGCGTTGAATAATAAGAGATTTATATTTATTCTTTGTGCGTGAAGAAAGACCTACTCCAATCAAAATATTTAATATCCCCATTAATAAACATAGTATAAACATATTAGTATCGTATCTAAATAGTAAAATCCCTAAAAATAGTAATGGCAAACTAGCAAGCCACTTAATTGTTATACTAAATATATATACAGGTATATCATTTAAAAATATTACTATACGTGGTAAAAATTCATTTTTTACTTTCCTTTTTATTTCGCCTAATAATTTATTCTTCCTCCTGTACACTATTCTAGAAATATACTTCTGTACTAATTTTTCTATACAAATTTGCAGACTATACAGTAAAAACATTATAAATAATGAGAAGAAGGTTATCGGCCATAGATAACTAAATAAATAATTAACAAGTACTAAGTCAAAAATAACTTCTAAATAAAAAGACATCGCTATCACTAAAGCAAAACTAACGAACATTAAAATACATATATTTATTAATAGCAACCTATTTGGTTTCATCTGTTGATGCAAATCTTTAAATATAAAAACTTTTTTTGCTTTACTAAGATTATCAATTTGTATATCTATAATATTTAAAATGCTTTTAAATTCGTATTCCTTCCAACTTCTTCGCTTTCTGTCTTTTTGATTATCAGTAATAAAAGAATTCTCATCAAAAGAACTAATAATCATAATCTCATTTTCTTTGGTAATAAGAATATTTAATTTATCGGATTTCATTTTATTAAAAGAAAATGTTTCTACACATGTCTTTATATAAAACTGTTGAAAATATTCTTCAAGTTTATTTTGATTAAAAGGCATAAAAATGTTTTTCATCACGTCTATTTTTTGATTTTTTTCTGATAATATTATTTTAATTACACTTAATACCTCTTCTTCTTTTAAGTCCTTCATTATCCTCATCCCTTGTGCTGAATTAGATTTTCATATGTGTTAATGTTTGCTTTTCAAATTTATATATTTCGGTGTTTTCCAAATCAATATGATGATGAGAAATATAGATTAACTTTATCCCGTATTTCTCCAAGTTTTTTAGTATTTCTTCCCGACTCACTTCATCAATATTAGATAGACCTTCATCTAAAATGATTATTTGTGGTTGTTTTAATACAGCTCTAGCAATGGCAATTCTTTGTCTTTGACCAGAAGATAAATTCTCGCCATTAGAAATAATTGGATAATTAAATCCATTAGGGAATGATAAAATTAAATCTAATAAACCAAAGTCTTTACATACCTTATATAATCGTACTTTTCGAACCGTTTTATCCAAAGAAAGATTCTCTAAGATACTTCCATTTATCAAACTTTCATTACTTGATATATAAATTATTTTTTTCCTGATTTCTAAAATACTAATATTCTTAATGTTTGTTGTATTTATTAATAACTTGCCTTTGTAAGAATCGTTAAATTTATTGAAACACTGAACCATAGAAGATTTTCCTACACCACTATCCCCTTGGATTAGTATATTATTTTGCGAGAAATTTATTTTTAAATTAATATTCTCCAATAATATGGTTTCATTTTGATATAAGCTAAAATCAATTAATTCAATATTTTTAATCTCATCTATGATCTCTGTAGGTTCCTCCGTATCTGATTCAATTTGAGTCGTCTCGAATATACTTTTTATCCTATGGTAAGAAACAAGAACTTTTTCCCACTCATTTTGCGATAGTGCAATACTTTGAATACTGGTTAAATAAAAAGAACATAGCGCCGCAAAAATAGAAAGTTCACCCAATGACATATTTTTTTGAAAAACTAAAACTATACCAAAAGTTATAACCAGAATATTCACAAAAATACCGATGAGTTGATTAATAAAACTATTGTTAATAACGAGATTGTTGAGTTTATAAGTTATATTTAAGAAGCTATTTAATTGTTTTCTAATTTTTTCAAAAAACAAGTTTTCAATTGAAAGTGCTTTAATACTATTCATTGATTCTACGCTATCTATTACCACCGAATTAAATGCAGAATACTCTTGCATAGAATCATAATTACTCTCATAAATTAACAAATAATACCTTCGTATTACAAAAATAATTAAGAAACTACAGCCCACAATAAACAAACTCATTTGATAATTAAGCACAAATAATACAACTAAACTAAACAAACAAACTGTGACATTAATAATTATGCCTACAAATAGTTCAATAACTATATTTATTAGAGATACAATATCATCTATTCTAGAAAGTAAATCCCCAGATTTTCTATAATGGAAGTTATCAGGTTTCATTCTAAAAATATGGTTAAAATAATTTGATATTATATCTTTTTCTAAGCGTAATGCATTAGTAATAGTAGTTTTATTTTTTATTTTATTGAGTGCATTTTGTATAAATCCAATGAAAAGAAAAACCAGTGCGAGGACGGTTATAGTATTAATAAAAGTCGCTTTGCTAATCGAATCTTGGTATATGTCTATCATCATCCCCATATAAAAAGTTCCAATAATACCCAGTATGCTTGCGATAATTGACTGAATAAGTATAAATAAAATATTTTTCCGATATTTTTTTATAAATGGTGAAATTGTAAATACGCTATTAGCTGGGGGAGACCAGTTACTTATTATGTTTTCTTTTTCTGCTAAAATTATTAAATAAGATATCTTTTTTAAAAATTCTTTTGTTTCTTTTGTTTCAATCCTAGTTCTTGCAGGATCAGATATAGTTATGTTTTTACTGTTCATTTCATAAATTATTACAAAATGGTCTATGAGCTCTCCTGTTTCGATTAAAGCTATTGCAGGAAATAAATCTTTTTTGACTTTACCAGTTAATCCTTCATTTTTTTCTTTAAATTCTTGGATACTGGGTTGGGCACCTATTTTCTCAAAAAAATTATAAATAACCCTTAAATCAATACTTTTTTCGTTGAAATTTAAAACATTTTTTAAGTACGATTTTTCAACAGGACAATTCAAATAATACAACATACTTTCCACACATGCGATACCGCAATCAAATTCTCCATTTTGCATTATATGTTTTCTTTTCTTTCTACTCATAATTCACCTGCCCAAGGTTTAATCTTCCACAGACTCTAGCATCTTGAGTATTATGGAATATGAAGAATCTTGGAATAATTCTTCAAGAAAATGGTTTTCTTGTAGAAAATCAAAATATTTTTTAGATTGAGTGTAATTCCCTGTTTCAAACAATAACATGCTCAAGATATAGTCGATATGATAACCTTGAGTATTGATCAAACTCGTTTCATCTACTTCATGGTTTCTTCTGTACTCAATTACTTCAGTTAGAAGAGTATTAATTTCAATTTTCAACTTTGAGAACCTTTCCATAAAAGCTAAAAACTTTCCGTCCAGAGAATTTGGGATTAACTCATCTAAAATGCGAATAATTAAATTGGATTTTTCAAATTCACATTCTCTTAAATATAACCTCCCCAAAATAGTTAGTAGTGACAAAGTAAATTTATGATCTTGCAAATTATTCACACAAATTCTTACATTTTTATCTAGTAATAAAAAACGCAAACATGTTTTTTCAATATATTCATTATCTAAAATAGCAAAACCATCCCTCACAAACATATATGCCCATCTAGGGTTATCAGGTTCTAATTCAACCATGCCCTCCAACAACTCAATGTTCCGGGTCTTTTTATCTTTATTACTTTGAACTTTAGCTAAATAACCATCATGTAAATAATCTACTTTAATCGGTATTAGCAAAGTTGAATTAGGCATATCCTTTATTCTAGGTTCTTCATGACATGTTCCAAAAAATTTAATACCACTATCTTTTCTAAAAAATTTCCCTGTTCTAAAATGTATCGTATTATTTGCTTCATTTATCATTGGGCATAACACTATAGAATCTTTTAGTTTATGGTTGTTGAAAATATTTAATGTAGGTAATAAATTCAAGATACTTGCCTCATCTAAATATTCATCTGCATCAATAAATACTAGCCATTCTGAAGAAGCCTTTTCAATTGCATAATTTCTAATCTCTGAAAAATCATTTCTCCATTCTTTGGAAAAAACTTTGATTTTATCATTGGCGTATTCCTCAATAATACTAATCGTATTGTCGGTTGAACCAGTGTCAATAATTATAATTTCTTTCGCTATTTTCTCTATACTATCTATACAGCGTTTGATACAACGCTCTTCATTTTTCACCATAATACATATTGATATAGGTTCTTTTTCAATAACTAAATTATGTTTAATATATTCTTTTATACATTCAAGCGTCGTATTTAATTGGAAAAATTCTTCTGCATAATCATTAGTTGATAAATATTGCTTCTCTAAAACATTTTTTAATATTTCTGTTCTCTTTTTCACAATTAAAATTTCATCAAAGTAACCAAATGTTTTCAAGCATGACCTTGTATACATTTCTAAAAAATTTATATCAAACCATTTATCATCTAACCTCTTGTTAGTTCCATCCATCAATTACATCTCCTTTCAATATCTACAGTTGTACTAAGTTTATATAGGAGGTAGTACTTTTTTTATTTTTTTATTTTTTTATTTTTTTTATTAACAGTATTTTCTATATAATGCGCAAGTCTTTTTCCCATCAGAGCTTGAACTAAAATCAACTAGATTATATACACAACTAACTACCATTGATCTACACCAAGCTTTTGACATTTTCCCACCTAATTGTTCATCTAACGTTGTAACATCAATTTCATTAAGTAACCCCATAGAATCTTTTTTCTTTTTAGTTAGTAACATTTTATCCAATCCTTTCGTCACTACCTCCTATATAAACTTAGTACAAATTTCTTTCCGTCCACCTCAATCTGTTTACCTTACATCTTAAACAATTTCTTTCTGTATTTTGTAGGACATAAGCCAGTATTTTTCCTAAAAACATTTGAAAAATACTGTAAATTTTTAAAACCAAGTATTTCTGATATTTCGGAAATATTTTTCTCATTATCATTTATTAATTCTTTGGCTTTACTTATTTTCAAAGTTGTAAAATATGTGATAATACTTTTACCAGTTTCTTGTTTAAAAAGAATACACAAACGACTTTTACTTAAAAAACAGAGTTCACTAAGTTTGTCTAAATTAACATTTGCACACACATTATTTTCTAAATATTCAATTGTTTTTCTTATCACATCTGAATATGAAGAAGTGTATTTACTCTTTAGAACTTTTGATGTAATAATTGATAACATACTCTTTTGAGTATCTTCTTCTAAACATAAATCTTTTGAAAATAGTAAGTTAACTAAAATAACCAACTCTTCATTCAATTTAAACTTACTTGTGTTTTCACACTCATTCTTCAGAACACCTAAACTACAAATTATAATCCTTAATTCTTTATCTGAATGATTTTCTAATATTATTTGGGTAAAATTATTAAAAAAAGCGCATTCATTTTGTTCTAATCTAGTATTTTTCTCTAATTTTTTTATTCCAAGTTGATTGCCATCGAAAAACACCAATATACAATCTTTTGAGTCAATTAAACATTTCCCGTTCTTTTTAAGTTCTATTTTTCTCATATTCAGTACTTCAAAATTACTTTCTGTCTGTGTCAATTTTTATGCACCTTCATCCCCCACATATATTAAACCAGAGAACCGCTCGATAAAAAAGGTTTTTATCTAATTTGAAAACAAATTTATAAAAACAAAAAAAATATTATAACATTTCTTCGCAAAATAAAAAGTCATTTTTCAATTGATATAATAAATAAGAATTCATGAAAAACACCTTCGTTATATTCACATCAAATGAAACTAGCGAAGGCATTTTTTACTTTCCTATTTTTTTATATTCTAGAAAAATAACAATAGCAAATTCGCTTACAACTAAATCAACTTCATTCTTTTTCTAGCTTAGATTCTAACATTTGGCCAGCTTCTTTATTGTATGCTTTATAATCAAACTTTTTAAAATCATCGTATCCAAGCATCACTTTTTCCATTCCTTCCATCAGCTCTTCTGTTGTGTTTTCTACCAGCAAACCATACCCGTCTTTTAAAAGGCTGTAGCATCCTGGAATATTAGTAGAAATAATCTTTTTTTGTAAAACTAGGCATTCAAGTAGTACCATTGGCTGCCCTTCATGAATAGAAGATAATACAAAAGCATCACACGCATCTATAATGGGGAACGGATTTTCTAATTGACCTAAAAGATGCACTTTGTCCTCTAACCCTAAATCCAAAACATATTTTTTTAATTCTTCTTCCAGTTCGCCAAGCCCAATGATGAAAAGCTGTGTATCCGATTGTTTTTTCTGTAGTTGATAAAATGCTTTGATTAATCCTTTATGGTTTTTTTCTGGCGACAATCTTCCCATTGTTACAAAGTTAAATGTATCTGGTGAAACTTCAATGTCGCTTTCCTCTTTAGCAGAACGGAGAATGTATTCATAATCAATTAAATTGTGAATATACGTCATTTTACTAGTGTCTTGGATAATATGTTTTAAATGCTCTTTATTCACTTCCCCAGTTTGTTTAGAGACGGAAACAATTACGTCAAAATAATTATATAGTGGGAAAATAATATTTAAATCAGCTCGATGTTTGTACTCTTTTCCCAGTTTTTTGCTATATTCTTGCATCATTTCATTATGTTGGTAAATTATTTTTTGTGGACTATTAGAAGAAGCAAGTAGCAACGTCCAATATTTAAAATAACCATCAAAATCAATAGCGATGTCAATAGAAGTATCACCTAACACACGATGAAGTTCTCGTTTATAAATCGTTTTAATCTCTTCTGTTAAAAATTTGACGGGCCGGTTTTTCATTAAATGCTCCAGTGGGTGACAGTGAAAATCTAAAAACGCTTCTTCTTCATTAGGTGCAATGTTAATGTCCCCGGGAATTTGGACTTTAATCACGTGATTTGGTATTTTATTAAAATTCAGAGTTTCATAATAATCGAGTTTTTCTTTTTCAATCACTACGATTTGATATTTTTCTTTGTCTAGGTTACGCATCAAATTAAGCGCTGAAGAAGTAATACCATTATTTTTAAATCCTCCACAGTACATGACAATTAACTTCTTCGTTTTTTTCACTGCAGCTGCTTCCTTTGTTTCAAAAAGACGACCATTTTCTAATAACAAAACTTGTCCTTGTATAAGTGTTTTAAAGTTTTCAGGTAAGTTTTCAAAAGCGTCTTTTTTTACAATGTAATCTGCATGAAGTAGTAATCGTTTGAAATTGGCGTTCCAATCAGGTTTGTTGATAATTTGAATGTAGGTTTGTCCCGCTTTTTTGATGAAGAATGTAGGCAATTCTATAGTTGAAATGATATATTCAGCTTTTCCTAGCCAGATGATATTCTCTTCTGAATCAAGAGCATCGATAAAATAATGCTTCTTTTCTTTTAAAAATGGATTGTTACTCAAGATTTTTTCAATAATTTTCGTTTCCTTTTCGGTTATAAACACTACTTTGTCTTTTACAATCTCCTCTTCAAACCAACTTTTTAAATACAATCTTTTCAAATTCATCCCGATTCCGCCTCCTTGACCATATGATTTCACATTTTATAAAAAACCTATAAATTTTATATATTTTTACCTTTTTAAAAATGAAATAAACCATAATAATGCTAGTTTGATGATTTGTAAACTTTTTTAATACAAAAAAATTAGGCTACTCATTTCTGCTAAAATTCTAGAAACAAGTAACCTAATCCAATTCATTTTATTCGATTTTCATTTGTTATCTTAGTGAGAATTTAAAAATGATGGAAACTCTCAACTGGCATTACAAACACTGTCGCGCCGCCAACTTGTACTTCGATTGGGTAAGGCACATACGTATCTACCGTCACACCTAAGGAAGCGGATGGTGTCATCATTTGTTCGCGTGCTTTACAGTTTTCCTTGATTATCGCTAGTGCATCATCTACACGTTCATCTTCTGTTCCGATAATAAATGTGGTGTTTCCTGCTTTTAAAAATCCACCCGTAGTAGCTAATTTTGTCGCACCGAAATTGCCTTTTGTTAGTGCGTCAGACAAACGGTTGCTATCTTGATCTTGGACTATTGCAAATATGAGTTTCAAAGAAATCAACCCTTCCTAAAAATCTATCTTTTTTCTATTATAGCAAATAAACCGCATTTTAAAGAGCGATATGCACTTATGGATTGGTACTTAAGTCACATGGAATGTTAAGTTAGTTGCTTTAAAATATCTGCTAAAATAATAGTAGTAATCTCTTCTGGCGTCTTCGTTGCATCCACTCGCATGAAACGATCTGGAAACATTTGGATAATTTTCTCATAACCATTTTGTACTTTTTCGTGGTAAGTAATGTCCTCTTTGTCTAAGCGATTAACTTCGCGGCCTTTGTTAGCAGCAATTCTAGCTAAGCCGACTTCTGCGGGTACATCAAGATAATAGGTCCGGTCAGGGATTGTATCTTCAATCGCATATAAATTCACTTGTAAAACTTGTTCCATATTCATGTCACGTCCGGCTCCTTGGTACGCAAGAGAGCTATCCATAAAGCGGTCACAAAGTACTGTTTTCCCTGCTGCTAAAGCTGGGCGAATTGTTTCAACAACATGCTGACGGCGTGCGCCTGCAATAAGCAGTACTTCTGTTTTTGGATCCATTTCTTCATTGCCAATTCCGAGGACGATATTTCTTACTTTTTCTGAAATCGGGCTGCCACCTGGTTCACGGGTTTTAATGAAATCAATGCCCGCTTCTTCCATTTTTTGGTTTAACAGGGTGCCGACAGTTGTTTTTCCAGAACCATCTGGACCTTCAAGTGTAATAAAAATTGCTTTCATTTCGTAATTTCCTTTCCCTTTCGCGTCGCTTTCTGTTTGATTATAGCATAAATTAGCGGAATATACGGATGTAATTCTCGGCTAGTTTTTCGCCGCCTTGGTAGTGCCGCGAGCGAATACTTTTTAGTTCGCGGATATGTTTTTCTGTGATACTTTCTCCGCGGATAATAGCTGGGATTCCCGGCGGATAAAGCGAGATTGTTTCAGCCGAAACGCGTGTCGTAGCTTCATCTAATGACACAAATTCGGTCGCGCGGGCGTGCATTTCTTCGTAAGTTAACGCAAGACCTGACGCAAAAGGCGCTGACATTTCATATGGTTGTTTCGCGATTTCTTTTTTCGACGGAGAATGAATCCGACTAATCGGTGTGAAATCAATCCCTTTTTTAATTAATGGTAAAATCAGTAACACTTGTGACTCGTCGGCAAGCTCTGGGAAATAAGAACTTTCTTCAAAAATCGCTTGCAATTCGTAGCCCGTGTAGCCTGTTTTACGGACGATGATTTTAAGCGGATCATCCGGCAAAATGACTTCAAATTTATTTTTTGTTAGCCATTTAATCCATCTGGCGCGCATTTTCCAAAAAGCTTCAACGTCTGCCGCTGTGTAAGTTGCCGCATATTTCCGCGCCGCATCCAGTGACGCCATGATTAAATAAGATGGGCTACTCGTTTGAAATACTTGCAGATAATAAGCTAGTTTTTCAAAAACCGGTAAATCATTCACGACATGTAAATAGGATCCCATCGTTAGCGCCGGTAGCGTCTTATGCGCCGACTGAACAACTACATCCGCACCAAGCTCCACTGCACTTTTTGGAAACTCAGAGCTCGTTAAAAAATGTGCCCCGTGCGCCTCATCGACAAACACAACCGCGCCATATTGATGCGCAATTCGAATACATTTTTCTAAATTAAAAGTCGTTCCATAATAGCTCGGATAAGTGAAAATACATAGTTTTATATCTGGGTGATTATGTAAGGTTTCTTCCAGAAGTTCGGTTGTCACGCCACTCGCGACGCCGACTTCTTTATTGGTTGCCGGAGTTAAGAAAATCGGTTTTCCACCGGCGAGTTCGATGCCATGCAAGATTGATTTATGTGCATCTCTTGGCACTAAAACTTTCTCCCCGCGCTTTAACGTCGCCATAATAACCGCCAAGCTTCCTCCGCTTGTCCCATTGACTAGAAAATAGCTTTTTTTACTTCCATAGCATTCAGAAAGTAACTCCTCTGCTTCCAAAATCACGTCTTCTGGGTGATGTAAGTCGTCCATCCCGGTGATTTCTGTTACATCCCATTTTAATAAATTTTGCCATACAGCTGGATAAATGGCTCCACTTTTGTGTCCTGGAACATGGAGTGATATTGGGCAGGATTTAGCATGAGCATCTAACCGTTCCACTAAAGGCATTTTAGATTGATCTCGCATAACAATTCCCCTTTTCAAATTCTCTTCTTCATTGTACCATTTTGCTGGATTTATGACACATTCTTGCAGTTTTAAAGCGTTTTCATTTTATAAGTTGTATAATAAAGACAGCAACCACGTTTTGACTTTCTAGTAAAGGGAAATTGAGGTAAGAGGACAATTTTAAAGGAGGTTTTTTGTCAGATGAAGAAGATTCTTAACGGTACAGATCAAGTAGTAGAACAGATGGTGGAAGGTTTAGTTAAATCGCACGCAGATGTTGTTCACCGTGTCGAAGGAACTCGCGTCATTGCAAGAAATGATAAACGTCCAGGAAAAGTCGGGCTAGTAAGCGGCGGAGGTTCTGGTCACGAGCCGGCTCATGCTGGTTATGTGGGTCGCGGAATGCTCTCTGCGGCTGTATGTGGCGATGTTTTCACTTCCCCAACCCCAGACCAAATTTATGAAGGTATTAAAGCCGCAGATCAAGGCGCTGGTGTGCTTTTAATCGTAAAAAATTATACCGGTGATGTAATGAATTTTGAAATGGCGGCAGATTTAGCGGATGCCGATGATATTAAAGTAGAACAAATTGTAGTAGATGATGATATTGCTGTTGAAGACAGTACTTTTACAACTGGACGTCGTGGTGTTGCTGGGACGGTTCTAGTGCATAAAATTATCGGGGCAGCCGCAGAAGCAGGCGCATCCCTTGAAGAACTAAAAGCACTCGGCGAAAAAGTTATTGCTTCTGTTAAAACGCTTGGGGTTGCTCTTTCTCCGTGTACAGTTCCCGAGGTTGGACATCCTGGTTTTGAGCTTGGCGACGACGAAATTGAGCTTGGCATTGGTATCCACGGTGAACCTGGCTTTACGCGTGAAAAAATTATGCCATCCGCAAGACTTGCTAAACAACTTTATGAACGCATTAGTAGTGAAAGCAAACTCCTAGCTGGTGATAAAGTGGTTGTCCTTGTAAACGGTATGGGCGCAACACCACTAATGGAACAATATGTTTTCGCAAATGATGTCCATGAACTTCTAAAAAATGCCGGTGTTCAAGTTGAAAAAACACTCGTTGGCGATTATATGACTTCACTTGAAATGGCCGGATTATCCCTTACCATTTTGAAATTAGAAGATGAAAAATGGGTCGATATGTTGAAACTTCCAGTAGACACAATTGCTTGGTAAAAAGATTTGGAGGAATGAATAATGACTTATGATAAAGATTGGGCGTTACGCTGGTTAAATGATTTCGGTGAACGCGTACAAGAAAATAAACAATTATTAAGTGATCTCGACCAAGCGATTGGCGACGGAGACCACGGAATCAATATGGCTCGCGGACTAAGCGAACTCAAAAAAGCTTTTACCGAAAAAGAGCCAGCAGATTTAAAAGATGTATTTAAAACCGCTGGGATGACAATGGTTAGCAAGGTCGGCGGCGCATCTGGACCACTTTATGGAACAGCCTTTTTAAACATGAGTAAAGCGGTCGATTCAGAAACAATTGACTCAGAAGGCTTAACCAAAGTGATTGAAGCAGGACTTGAAGGGATCGAAAAACGCGGTAAATCCCATGCTGGCGAGAAAACAATGATTGATGTTTGGGAACCAGTTGTGAATGCCCTTCATCAGGAAGATTTAACAGATGATGTTGTTGAAGCAGCTTTACAAAAAACAAAAGATTTAAAAGCAACAAAAGGACGTGCCAGCTATCTAGGTGAACGGTCTATCGGGCATCTCGATCCCGGCGCCTACTCTTCTGCTCTCCTATTCCACGCAATGCTTCAAACGGAGGTGAGCTGAATTATGGCTAAACCTTATGGTGTTGTCATTATTTCTCACTCCAAAGATGTTGCAAAAGGTGTCCATGATATCATTAAAGAAATCGCACCTGACGTATCTATTACGCATGCTGGTGGAACAGAAGATGGTCGCATTGGCACAAGTTTCGACACAGTAAACGAAGCGATTGAAAGCAATGAAGCCGACAAAGTCTACACTTTTTATGACCTTGGAAGCGCCAAAATGAACATTGAAACAGTAGAAGAAATTAGTGAAAAAGAAATTATTCTTTTTAATGCCCCCATTTTAGAGGGAGCTTATGCTACTGCTGCTCAAATTCAAATGGACGAAAAACCGGAAGTAATCGCAGCAAATCTTAAAACAATCGAAATTAAATAACTGAAAAAATCCCTTTAGATGCTTTTTTGTCTAGAGGGACTTTTTTATTTAATGGTATAATTACTTAAAATAAATTCCCATTCTAAAAAGTTAGGATTTGAAACGATGAATATTTTAATTAAAATACGCGAACTAACTAATTTAACTAATAGTGAAAAAGAACTTGCCAATTACATTGTGGCAAATCCGAAAAAAACGCTTCAATTCAAGCCAAAAGAGCTAGCTCAAGCTGCTTTCGTCTCTGCTGCAACAATCTATCGCTTAATCAATAAGCTAGGGCTGAACGGCATTGGCGAACTAAAAATCGAAATCGCCTCTAGCCTTCGCGAAACAAACGAAGAAAAAGAAATAAACTATGATTATCCTATTTTAGAATCAGATACGCCTTATCAAATAATGACCAATCTGAACCAAATCTACAAAGGAACGATTGACGAAACATTAAACAACGCCGATCCGGAAGAACTTGTAAAGATTGGCGAAAAATTAATTAAGGCAAAAACAATTGATGTTTACTCCGCTTCCGCTAATTTATTTTTCGCGCAAAACTTCAAATTTCAAATGCAAGAAATCGGTGTTTTAGTCAATGTCCCTGAGGAAGATTATATTCAAAGTTTGTCCGCCGCAAATAGTGACAAAGATCATATTGCTATCGTTGTTTCCTACGGCGGACGAAGCCGAACCCTTCAAAGAGTAGTCAAAATCCTCTCCGAAAACGATGTTGATATAATCTTAATTACTTCCATGCAAGCAAACCCTTTAGTCGAATTTGCCACTCATAAAATCTATATGGCCTCCGCCGAAAATCATTACAACAAAGTCTCTTCCTTCTCAACACGGCAGTCATTACTAAGTATTTTCGACACGCTTTATTCTGTTTATTTTAATCACGATTATGAAAAAAACATTCAATATAAAACAACCAATTATCAAAAAATGAACAGCGAATTGGAATGATTTTTCAAAAAAAGCACCTATTTCCTATCAAAATGAAAAAAAGCTCTCAATATGCGACGCTCCTGCCTTTTTCTTGTTTTCTAATGATACAATAAAGAAAAAAGGAGCTAAACTACATGACAACTCAAGCAATTATTTTAGATATTGATGGCACTTTATTAAACGACGACAAAAAAATTTCACCCGAAACAAAAAAAGCACTCATCACCGCGCAACAAAATAGCGTGAAACTTATCCTCGCATCCGGCAGACCAACAACTGGGATGCACGCATATGCTGAACAATTAGAAATGGATAAACACCACGGTTTGCTCGTTTCATACAACGGCGCTAAAGTAGTTGATTGCGCGACAAATGAAGAATTATTCAACCAAGCGCTTACGGTTGCAGAAGGAAAAGCCGTTTTGGAACATATGAAACAGTTTGAAGTAAAAGTAATGATTGATAAAGAGGATTATATGTATACAAATGATGTGTACGACTGCTACGTCCCTTACCGCGGCGAAGTAATAAATATAATTCAGTATGAATCCCGTGGCGGAAATTTTAAACTCTGTGAGAAAGATGATTTAGCCGCATTTTTAGATTACCGTCTCAGTAAAATACTAACGGCAGGCGATCCAGCTTATATGCAAGAAAATTATCAAGCAATGATGGCGCCTTTCAAAAATACACTTAATTGTGTCTTCACAGCTGATTTCTACTTTGAATTCACAGCTCAAGGCATCGATAAAGCCAAAGCACTCGATACGGTTTTAACACCAATGGGAATACACGCTGAAAATATCATTGCTTTTGGAGATGGCCACAACGACATCACCATGGTCGAATACGCCGGAACAGGAATTGCTATGAGTAACGCCGTCCCCGAATTAAAAGCAGCTGCCAACTTCATCACCTTATCCAACAATGAAGACGGAATTGCGCACGTATTAAATAGTTTAATTACGAATTAAAAAGGCTGAGTTTCAGCCTTTTTTTATTATCTATAAAAAATCCTCCAAATCCACCCCTTCACTCTACAGAAATTATCCATTTTCTGGTATGCTTAAGTTAGTAAACTAAAGCAGGAGGTTAATTAAATGACACTTTCTTTCTCGGATACATACAGACTGAACAACGGAATCGAAATGCCTAGACATGGTTTTGGGGTCTACAAACTAACGGACGAACAGCGTATGCGTACTGCACTAGAAACTGCGGTAGATGTCGGTTATCGCTTGTTTGATACGGCTTCATTTTACCATAATGAAAAAGAACTCGGTGACTTTTTTGCGTCAAGTGGCTTAAAACGGGACGAGTTTTTTGTAACGACAAAAATGTGGAATACGGAGCAAGGTTACGATGAAACGCTCCGTGCTTTTGAAAAATCTCAGAAAAAACTACAATTAGACCAAGTTGATTTATATTTAGTCCACTGGCCGAAACAAGATACTTTTTTCGAAACTTGGCGAGCTGTGGAAAAATTATATGACGAAGGGCTTGTTCGCGCGATTGGCGTGAGTAATTTTGAAGCGCACCATTTAGACCGGCTTCGTACAAGTGCCAACGTTCTTCCAGTAGTCGATCAACTGGAAACACATCCACACTTTCCAAATCAGCTGTTACATCGTTATTTAGAGGAATTGCATATCGTTCATCAAGCTTGGAGCCCGCTTGGCCGAGGTGGCGTTTTACAAGAGCAAATTCTGATTGATTTAGCGAAAAAACATGGTAAATCTCCTGCCCAAATTGTTCTTCGTTGGCATTTGCAAAATAATATTTCAATCATTCCAAAATCAGAAACGCCTTCAAGAATAAGAGAAAACGCAGATATTTATGATTTTGAATTAACAGAAGCAGATATGCGCCAAGTCGAGCGTTTAAATAATGGTGAGCGTGTTAGCCATGCGCCAGATGTAATGTATGTCCGTTCTGAAATTTAATAAAAAAAATCTACTATTCCAATATGGTCTAGTAGATTTTTTCTTTATTTCTTTAATTGACGTGCACGAGCTTCTTTAAAGAGGTAAAAATAGCGAGCTTCCGCCTTTTTCTCCTCATATTCTAAATTAGGATCGTACTCAAAACTTTTTCGCATTAAAACTTTCTGCTTATGCCACTTTTCTTGCGTGACTTCAATCAATTCCATCAGATAAGCATCATAGGATTTGTGTAGTTTTCCGATTTTCTTGTTTTTCTTCCGACCGAACTTATTACTTCTGGACTCCATTTTATCACCTCTGTTTATACTTCTCTTCGTCCTTCCATGGCTTTAGAAAGCGTGACTTCATCCGCATATTCTAAATCTCCACCTACTGGCAGACCATGAGCTATTCTTGTTACTTTTATGCCTGAAGGTCTTAACAACCGCGAAATATACATCGCAGTGGCTTCCCCTTCAACATTGGGGTTGGTTGCTAAAATAACTTCTTCAATGGTGTCATCTTGCAAACGTTTAAGCAAATCAGGAATATTAATATCTTCTGGGCCAATTCCGTCCATTGGCGAAATTGTACCGTGAAGCACGTGATATAGCCCGTGAAAATCGCGCATTTTTTCCATTGCGATAACATCTTTAGATTCTTGCACCACGCAAAGAACACTGCGATCGCGGGATGTGTCCGAGCAAATATAGCACGGATCTTTATCTGTAATGTGACCACAAACAGAGCAAAAGCTTAAATTCCTCTTTGCATCCACAAGTGCTTTTGCAAAGTCTAATACATCGTCTTCTTTCATATCTAGCACGTAAAAAGCCAGTCTTGCTGCCGATTTGGGTCCGATTCCCGGTAATTTCATAAAACTGTCCATTAATTTCGTTATCGGCTCAGGATAATGCATATCTCGTCTTCCTCTCACCTTCAAAATACACAATGTTTCACGTGGAACATTTTATTGAAAAATAGTTGAGACTCTTGTAATTAAGCCAAGAGTCTCAAACCAAACAATATTACATTCCAGGGAGATTTAATCCTTGTGTGAATTTGCCCATTGTTTGTGAAGTTGTATCTTCAATTTGTTTTAATACATCATTTGTTGCTGCAAGTACTAAATCTTGTAGCATTTCGATGTCTTCTGGATCAACTACTTCTTCGTTTATAACAACATCAGTAATGACGCGTTTACCAGTAGCTTTTACTGTAACCATTCCGCCACCAGCTGTTCCAGTGAACTCTTGAGCTTCTAAATCAGCTTGAGCTTTCGCCATTTCCTTTTGCATTTTTTGCATTTGTTTCATCATACCTTGCATATTTCCCATTCCACGCATGAATAATCTCCTCTTTCTTCTATTGTTTTTTAATCTTTAATTTCAAGCAAATCTTCACCAACGAGTTTTGCGGCTTCTGCAACAAAAGGATCTTCCGCCGGTTTTCTAGCTTCTGGATTTGTACCTTCCTCCGCATCACCGTCGCTACCATGACTATGAAGGAAATTTTCTCTTACTTCAGCCCATTGATCTTCTGGGATTCCAATAAAAGTATAATTTACTTGTGTAAGTCGTGCAATACTCGACGTAATCGTTTCAACAAAGTTCGGATTATCCATCGCCATTTGACAGTGAATCTCATGCTTAAATTTTAACACAAAAGTATCCTGAGATGCAGCTACAGGTTCTGCATCATTTAAAAGTGCTGCCTGGGATGCCATCAACATGGATAAAAGCTCGCCCCAACAACCACGGATTAACTGTAAATTCTCTTTCTTAGCCTCACCTAATACATGGTTAATTTTACCAATAGGTGCTTTAAATTGCTTGCCGTTGTTTATGGCTTTTTTAGATCCACCACGATTTTGTGCTGGTTTTTCAGCTTGGGTGGCAACTGCTCCACTAGCAATTTGTTTTTTTAATGTTTGAAGTTCTTGCTGCATTTGCTCCATTTGGCGTTTTAAGTCCCCAAAGTCACTTCCAGAAGCTGCATCCACTGATACATTTCCGCCACTTACCGCTGATTGCCCAGCCTGCGTTAACTGAACAAGCGCCACTTCTACATAAATTCCCGGATGATTCGAGAACCGCATTTGTTGCTGAGCTGTATTTAAAATTTTAACAAACTCATAGACTTTTAGTGAATCAGCTCGTTTTGCCAAAGCAACAAAATCATCATCTATCAAAGCCCGTTCTAACGTTTCTTCAAGGTTTGGCGCTTTTTGATACAGCAGCACATCTCTAAAGAATACGAGTAAGTCTTCCACTAAACGAACTGGGTCTTTTCCTTCTGCAAGTAAGGCTGTTAAAGTCGAAATCGCTTCTGCTGCATCGCCGTCAAACGCTGCACTTACTAGTTTTGTAAGGAGATTTTGAGCAACCGAACCCGTTATTTCTAGCGCGTCTTCCACGGTAACTTCTTCTGATCCGTAAGAAATAACTTGATCGAGCAAGCTAAGCGCATCACGCATCCCGCCTTCAGCCGCACGCGCAACAATCATCAACGCTTTTTCGTCATAAGGGATTTTTTCTTCTTCCAAAATAAATTTCAAACGACCAATAATATCTTGTGTCGTGATTCGTTTAAAATCAAACCGTTGTACCCGCGAAATAATCGTTAGCGGTAACTTATGCGGTTCTGTTGTTGCCAAAATAAAAATGACATGTTTCGGCGGTTCTTCCAGCGTTTTTAGTAGCGCATTAAACGCTCCCGTCGACAACATATGCACTTCATCGATAATATATACTTTATATTTCGCCACAGTTGGCGCATATTTTACTTTTTCCCGGATATCTCGAATTTCTTCAACCCCGTTATTACTGGCAGCATCGATTTCAAGAACATCTGGTATAGAACCGTCCGTCGTACCTTTACAAATCTCACATTCATTGCAAGGCTCCCCGTCATGGCCGTGTTCACAGTTGATCGCCTTCGCAAAAATCTTCGCCGCACTAGTCTTCCCCGTCCCCCGAGGTCCAGAAAATAAATAAGCATGCGAAGTTTTATTTTGCACAATGGCATTTTTAAGCGTTTTCGTCACATGTTCCTGTCCAACAACATCCTGAAACGACTGCGGCCGAAAAACCCGATACAAAGCCTGATACGCCATCTGCCACTCTCCTTCACCTAAAACCATTTTAGTAGTTTTATTATAACGTATTGTTGAAGAAGTTTCAAAACGTTGTTTGTTTTGATTTACTTCTTCAATATAAATCTGAGCGCAGCGATGATTTAATCCTTAATAGAACTTTCAAAACGTCCTGAGTCGGGCTAGCTTCAAAAACCACCACCACCAAAAACTAAAAAACAAAACCCCTCAAAAAAAGAACCAGACCCCCGAAAAAGCCCGATTCCAAACCCTTACTGTTCACTTTTAGCAGCCAATTTCTCCTGCTTTTTCTTACTCTCATTAATAACCGAAAGCTCAATTGATTTCAGCAAATTTTTCACACGTTTTTTCCGGAAGAAGCCAAACATAAAACCAACAATAATATTATTCATTTTATTCATTGTTTTTTCCGTTTCAATTAATTCGTTATAAGTCACTTCGCAAGTTGTCTCGCTTGTTGACTTTATCGTATAAGTCGTCGTATGCGTGTTTACTCGACTGCTTGTTTCAAATTGATATAACTCATTAGGAGTTACTTTCAAAATTTTTGTAGTAGCAAGTGCGCCGTTAGACATTGTTCGTTGGTATTTATATCCTTCTAGCTTGCGCATCTGAAGCGTTTTACCAGTGGCATTTTTCACATCATAAATGGCTGAGCTAACTAGTGTATCAAAGCATTCTTTTTGAGAAATATATAATTTCTGTGTGACATTCACTTTTCAATCGACTCCTTCTAATTCTTTTCTTTCTTATCTTTACGGATTTTTAGCACGATGAATACACAGCCAATTAAAACAACCGCAAGTCCTGTAACTAGAAGAGGTACACTAGCCATCCCATCTTTTCCATAAGAAGGACTAAACATAATAATAATAAGACCTATACTAATAATAAATAGTGCATTAACAATTTTCATTTTCAACCCACACTAACTTGGAAATAGAGTACAGAGCCTATTTCAGTTGCTTTTATTGTTTCTTTGGCGATTTTTGCTGCTTTTTCTTCGTCTTCAATATTTGTTTCAAAAGTAAGTTTCATACCTTGTTCAGCAATTTTTTTAAAAGTTACACCGTCTTTATCGTATGTTTCAAGTAATTCAGTAATATAATCACGTTTCATTGGACAATTAAGAATAATCATTTAAAAAAACCTCCTTTTCTATAGTTTAACGTTATCTTTCGCTTCTTGCAATGAATAAAAATGGCGCAGGATTTCCTACATGATATACTGGCTAGGCACAATTAGCTGCACCTAGCCAGAAACTTATTATTTTCTAAGCTTTCATCTCTTCTTCCGGTACACCAACGCGATTTGCGGTAATAACAAATGGTACCCAAATCAAGAACGCGACGACCATATTTATGAGTGAAATTACTGGTGCCATCCAATCTCCCCCGGTTGCTAAGAAGGAATTCAGAAGTGGCGGCATTACCCAAACTACTGCAATTTTAACTGGGCCGACAATGCCAAGTGTTGTTGCAAAGTAAGCGATTGTTACCATTACCATTGGTGCGATAATGAAAGGTATTAAGTAAATTGTATTTAATACGATCGGTAAACCAAACATGATTGGTTCGTTAATATTAAATATACCTGGTGCAAGAGACAATTTCGCAACTGTTCGTGCATCCGCTCGTTTCGAGAACATTAGTAAAGCGATAATTAGTACAAGTGTACCGCCTGATCCACCCATCCATACGTACGCATCGAAAGAACCACGTACCCATTCGAATGGTAATTTAGCGCCTTCTTGTGCTGCACTAATGTTTTGTAGTTGTGCTGTACCCCAAAGTGACTCTAGAACCGGAGCAAGTACGTTTGGACCATGAATCCCGAAGAACCATAGTAGTTGTACTAAGAAAGTAACTAGTAAAACAGCTCCGTACCCTTGCGAAAGTGATAATAACGGTTCTTGAATTGTTTTGGAAATCCAAGTAATAACGTCCATATTAGTGATTTTGAAGAATGCCCAGTCAATAATACCAACAACATAAAGTGCAACTAACGCAGGAATGATTGCCGCGAAAGCTTTACTTACAGCCGGTGGAACAGAATCTGGCATTTTGATAATAATATTTCTGCGCATTAATTTCGCATAAATAATAGTTGATATAAAACCGAAAATCATTGCAGTAAACAATCCGGTACCATTTACTTGACTAAGATTAAAGAACCCGTAAATCCCAGCAAATTCTTTTGGTAAAGTATTGACATCAAAATTAGCATTAGAAGCCGCAATAGCAGCTTTTACTGCGTCTAAGCTTACAGTAACAGTTAAGTTCATAACAAAAGCAGCAAGAGACACTAGCCCCCCAGCTAATCGATCTACTTCATACGCTTTTGATAAATTGTAACCTAGTGAAAATGCAAAAATAATTGAAACAATTGCTAACGTCCCATTGTATACATATCCATTAATCCCGATAAGTGGTTGCATTGCTTCCACAAATCCTGTCCATCCCCAGTCAGTTGGAAAATCCCTAAAAAACGCATTTAAAAGTACTGCAATTGACCCAGCCATTGTAATTGGCATTGTAGAAATAAAAGCATCACGTAGCGCCACTAAATGTTTTTGCGAACCAATTTTAGCAGCTACTGGTACAAAATATTTCTCTAAAAATGCTGTCAAACCATTCATATTTTATCCTCCCATTAACCTTTTTTATTTACTGCTCATCTCTTTAAACAAAATATAATTTCTATGTATCTTCCCCTTTAGGTTTATCAACTATATCTGTTTACGTTGTTTTAGCAATCTCTACTGCTAAAACAAACCAGATGGAATCTTTGCAGGACCTCGTGAAATTTTGGGAGTCCTCCTCTCCGCTTCATGATAAGGCTTACATTTAGATTCACTTTAATCTATTGCAATTTCCGTGCCAAGTATCTAAGAGTAAGAAAATATACGATTATCGCTTGTAATCGTTATCATTTATACCGATGAAGCACTATTACACACATACCTAAAAAACTGTGTAAGTAAGCGCTAACATTACACAGTTTCACTTAATTCATAGATTCTTCTTTCTGTGTTATAATGAGCATAAGCTAAGTAATACCAACAATTCGAGGTGATAAATATGGCAGTAAAACGTGATATGCCGGAAGAGTCGAAAAATAGCAAAGTTGTGAAAAAAGAGCATTTTTCGATTGTATTTCCAGATGATATAAAAGAACCAAAAACTGTGGAAGAACAAAAGAAAAAGCCAGCCGAACGTGAAACAGACGACGATTAATCCACTTCAAACAAAAAAGAGCCCCCGCTACCGGGGCTCTTTTTTTAGTTAATAGAAAAGATGACCATTTCTTTATCCTCATCAATTCGAACTTTTACATTCATACCAAGTTTGTCTTTAAACAAGCTTGTAATATCTAAGTAATCATCATAACTACCAATGTCACTTTTTTCGTAACCTTGTAAAATGGTAGGTTTAATCCGGACGATATAATCATCGTTTGAGGTTTCTTCAGGATTATAAGAATAGATTTTCTTGCCATTTTTATCAAAAAAGTCATATGTTGCATAAGATTCATTGTTTGTGATATACACATCTTTTTGTGTAACGTAAGCATTATCGGCCACGCTGTAGTCAATCAAACCTGAGTAATATTTATTTGTCGAAGGTTCATTTATTTCATATTGTTTATACGCTAGACGGAATAAATAATCGATATTGTAATAACTATTTACACGGAAGTAGAGGTGCTTGTCTTTAGATTTTTTATCTACCCCGATATCGGTTGCACTAATTGGAAAAACCTCATATAACTTGCCGTCTATTTCGTAAGCAACGTCGTATTTATCGAATACTTCTTGGCGCTGAAAAAAGCCAAACATAATTGCTAAGATTACAAGGATTCCTATTAAAACTGCAATGATTAAAGCGGGCAGCCATTTCTTTTTAGATTTTAGTTGTTGCATTATTTTCATCCTTTGTCATGAATTGCTTTACTAAATTATATTGTACCAGTTTATGGAGGATTATACATTACTTTTATAAGTTTAGTAGCTGTTTTGTAGAAAAAAGACTATTTCGCGATAAGCAAAATAGTCCTTAATATATTTAAAATTAGTGTCGCGCACCTCACATCGACATGCAATCACCTGCGTTACCTTGATAGTTAGCTCGGGCCAGGCAACCTCGCGGCACATGAGAAGCACTGATTAATGCTGCTTCCTTCCGGACCTGACATGGTTCACAGGTTCCCATTGCGCAAGACCCAACCTTCAACACCACTTGTCAAGGGCAGACCAAACAATTACGATGCCTCAAATGAGGAATTCAACCCCGCTAGAGCGGATTGCGGGTTACAGGGCGCCGCTACCTCCCCGTCTAGCACGACAAATTTGCTACCAATAATTAAGTGCCAAATAAAAAGATATTTAGCGCAAACTCTGAAAAGAGCTCAATTACTAGTGTACCTTTTTAGTGTAAAAAGTGCAAGTAGAAAACGGGGAAATATTTTTTAACGTAAGTAAACACTCATGATTGCTGCAATAATTGTTCCAACTACGCAAATACCTACTAATGTTAAAGCTATCCATACTATTTTCTTATTCATAGTCTTCTCCCCCTTACTTCACATTATCGCTTTTCTTTTAGTGATTATATCATGAAACACAAAAATTAGCTGTTATAATCAAACTTCTTTTGCCAGCTATTTAGCATGCTGTAGCTAGCCATTAATTGTGTTGTTACTTGTTTGAAAATTGGGCGTAATTCTGCATATTTCTTCGTGTTTTCACTAGGATGATAGACTGCTTTAATTGGAAGCGTTTGTTCCAGATTCAACGTTTTTAAAATTCCCAGCGAGCGCATTCCGATAATTGCAGCGCCTAAACTAGAACCTTCAATTGTATGTGGCACGCGAACTTCCCGGTCTAAAATATCAGCCAGCAATCTACACCAAGCATCATGCCCAGAAATACCACCCGTCACATAAATAATATCATCCGGAGCCGAAACTGCTTCATAGACTTCCGCGAGATTAAACGCAATTCCTTCTAAAATCGCGCGAATAAAATGTGCTTTGGAATGATTAATCGTGAGCCCAACAAAGCCCCCGCGAATATCGTTAGTCCAAAACGGAGCCCTCTCGCCAAGTAAATAAGGTTGAAAGAGCAATCCAGATGCGCCAGGAGCTACTTCATCTATATGAGCAATGAAACTTGCAAAATCGCGGTTCATAATCTCACCTTCAGATCCGAATTGCTGTAATCCCCATTCCACTACTTTTCCGCCATTATTGACGGCTCCACCAGCGATAAAATAGCCATCCCCGGCACCATAACAAAATGTCCGACCACGCGAGTCCACCTGAAATTCATTTGTTAATTTCCGAACTGCCCCGCTCGTGCCTACAGTAATCGTCACATCATTTCGCCCTGTTGCTTGAATACCAATATTCGCAAGCGCTCCATCACTTCCACCTACAATAAATGGCAAGTTTTCCGGAATACCCATTA
Source organism: Listeria sp. MAN/IMW/UF464 (assembly GCF_058683955.1). Lineage (NCBI taxonomy): Bacteria > Bacillati > Bacillota > Bacilli > Caryophanales > Listeriaceae > Listeria > Listeria sp. MAN/IMW/UF464. The sequence continues at coordinate 390,485 of NZ_JBZWZP010000003.1, read as the reverse complement.
AGTCCGCGTATTCTTTTTTCACGCCATGTAATTGGTAGGTTTCTGGAACTACTTTTGGCAAATAATCTGGGGTTAATTTGATGATTTCCATTGCTTCAAATTCCCAGTCATGTTCTAAAATGTTATAAAGTCCGGTTCCTGATGCTAACGATTCATCCATCACCCAGACGCCAAACAAACGATTCAGAATGTAAGATTTAATATCGACAAATTTCTCCGCGCGATGGAATAATTGTGGTTCATCTTCTTTTAGCCAACAAATTTTAGCAAAGGGGCTCATTGGATGTATCGGCGTCCCTGTCGCTTCATATAGTTGAAACAAGTAATTATCCCTTTTTATATTTTCAAGCGCCTCACTGCTTCGTCCGTCCGCCCAAGTGATACATTCAGTTAAAAGCTCTCCGTCTGCTCCTACCATAATTAAACTATGCATCGCCGAACTAAATGATATGCCTCTTAGTTCTGTTTTATCTATATCCTTCATTACGCCTTGGATAGATGTTATGACTGCTTCAAAAATTTCAGTAGGACTCTCTTCCGCTTTCCCCGTTTCATCCGTTACTAATTCATAATGCGTAGCTTCCCGGCAAATGACCTCACCACGTTCATTGAAAAGTACTGCTTTTGTACTTGAAGTCCCAATATCTACGCCCATTATGTAAGATTTGCTCGTCAAAACATTTCACCTCATATCTTTGTATCTTTTCATTATACGTCAAATAGTATAAATTTTGGGGCTAGGCTACTTGGATTTTTGCAAAAGAAAAAGCTAGAGAAATTCTCTAGCTTAGTTTATCGTATTAAATGTTTTAATTCGGCTTTCTTCACCTAGCACTATTAATGTGTTTTTATCGGCAAATTTAAGTACTTCTTTTGTGTTTGCTGCGCTTTGTGCTACACAACCTAAAGTATAATTATATTTCGGGGAGTCTACGTGATAAAACACAGCAGAACCCTTTCCCTTTATACGTTTAGCATTGTATTTAACTTCCATCCCGTAAATGTATTGTGGGATTTTCATTTTTTCGTCGGCAGAACTAGAAGAAGAACGTTCCTGCCAGGTATTATAAGCTTTATCTTTAGAATTAGAAATCCAATAACTACGATTAGTAATTGCTTTAAAAGTTAATTTCGTACCTGGATTTCCTTTTTGACCAAAAGCAATGCCTGTGCGGTAAACGCCAACTGGTGTCCCTGAGCTTTTTTCAGAGAACTTTGGATCAAAACCCCATTTTCCAATATGACTCGTAAAATGGCGAACTTCATACCAATTGCCGGCACTATTTTTCTGGAAAAAGTAAGTCGTTGCTGTAGTGCTTTTTGGTTTTGTTGTAATAATTGCTTTTTTACTATTCCAAAGTGCTGGAACGGTGTCAGCGATAGTTGGTTTGCCGATATTCGTGAAAGCTCGGGCGTCAATCCAACCAATATTCGTATTTCCGAGCTTGCAATAATACCATTTTGCTCTAGCTGTTTTTCCTTCGCGAGTAATAATGAGTGTCTTTTTATCATACTTTTTTGCCGAACCGAGATATTTTACACTACTACTTGTCTTGTATATTTTGTTAGTAATACCATCGTTTCGCTTCGACTGATTGACTACCCCTTTTAAATTAACTGCTTTGTCGTAAATGATTTTTTCATACGTTGCTGCTTCGGCGTTAAAGGAGTGACCAAGGAGGCTAACCATTAGAACAATAATTAAACCGCTTAATAACTTCTTCATTATTCGCTCCTTTTTTTCGAGTTATTCCCTATGACAATTAGCTTATTTTTTTCGTTTGCGTAATAGTAATATTGCTATAAGGATAACTATAACACCTGCTACAACGAAAATCCATTCCACGCCTTGATCCCCTGTTGCAGGTAAGTCTTCTTTGGATGCTTTAGGTGTGCTTGGTTTAGCTGTCGCACTTTTTACTGCGTTAGTTGTTTCGATTTTTTTCACGTTTGCCGGAGCTTTAACAACCACGTCATTTTCTTTTTTCGTTGGAACTTCATAGGTTACTTCTTCGCTGAAATTACCCGCTTCATCGAAAGCATAAGCGAAAATCTTTTTCGGCACTGTAGCCCACTGCGCGTAAAAATTGCCATCTTTATCTGCTTTTGTTACTCCCTCGCCAAAATTTTCATCTACGGGAGAAGTAATGTAGACACTTGCGAATGGTTTCGTTTTTCCAGTAAAAATCTTTGTTTCTAAATCAAAATTCATATCTGTGACAGTTAATTGGGCTGTTTTTTCTTTTACTAAATAATTTAATTTGACTGCTGTAGTTTTGCCTTCTTCATTTTCCCCAAGTAAGGTGATAACATGGATACCTGGTTCTGCTGTATTCAGTTTAGAATTCTCTGCTAAGCGATAATTTACTAATTTAGTACCTGTATGTGTTGTTAATGTGTCTGTAAAATCTTTTAGCGCAATTTTATCGTTTTGTTCATAGGAATAAACTTCAGCTGAATCGGTAATGTCGATAGTTGTTGGTGTAGTATTCTTCTGTGGTTCAGTAGCCTTTTGTGGTTCAGTAGTTTTAGTCTTTGGTGCTTCTTTTGGCGGTTCAGGTGTTTTTGAAGGATCTTCAGTGATTGTATTTTTAGTAGTATCTGTTATTTTATCTTCTGTTGGAGTTACATTGTTACCATTTTCATTTGTTTCAGCGCTTGCTGCCAATGAAAATGGAATGATAAGACTAGTTAACAAAGCTATAAGTACCAGCCCGTGGAATTTTTTCATAATAAATTCCCCTTTCGTTTTTTCATATATTAATCATAAGCAGAAATGAGTCAAAAGTCAATTTTAAATTACAATATTGTTACAAATGTTAAGAAAGTACTACAAAAAAAGCTTGCTAAGTTTTTTCTTAGCAAGCTTTTTTCTATAATTCAATAGGTCTATCTAATTGATAAAGCCGTTTATATCTTGGTTCCTCTGCCATTAATTTGGCGTGGCGGCCTTCCATCAATGTTTTTCCTTCTTCTAAAAATAATACTCGGTCCATTTTCTCTGCTCCTACTAAATGATGCGTTACCCAAATGAGTGATTTATCGGCTAATGTTTCGAAAATAGTTGCTAGCAAATCTCGTTCTGTAATGGGATCAAGTCCTACTGTCGGTTCATCTAAAATAACAATCGGCGTATTTTGAAGTAAAATCCGAGCTAGTGCAATCCGACCACGTTCCCCGCCAGAAAAACGCTCGCCCATCTCACTCATTTGTGTATGGTAGCCATCTGGCATACTCATAATAAAATCATGTAACTGAACTTTTTTTGCCGCCGCATAAACTTCCTCATCGGTGGCATCTTGATTTCCTAAGCGAATATTATTTAAAACCGTTGTACTGAAAAGATGTGCTTTTTGATTTAACATTGATGTAATTTCAGGGATTTGCGGTCTTAAATTCTCCACCTCAACACCGTTCATTGTTACTTTTCCAGCTGTTGGTAGTAAAGCTCCTTGAACCAATTTAAGAAAAGTTGATTTCCCTGTACCACTTCGACCGATAATCGCCACTTTTTCACCTTGTTCAAGTGTAAAGTCAAAACCGTCTAAGATTTTAGGCGACTTTTTATCGTAAGCGAAAGATAAATTTTCTGCTTTTAAAACTACATTTTCAGTATTAATACGGGCAATTTCTTTCGTTTCTTCTTCAAAGGTTGGAAGCGCTGGGTCTTCTATTTTGTCTAGACGGGCTAGCGAATCTTGGTAGAGCGATTTATCACTAATAGCGCTTGAAACTGGTACAAACGCTTCTGCAAGAGCCATTATAGCTAAAACGAAAGCAGCAATCATTGTTCCAGAAAACGCGCCATCACGAGACTCAGCTGTGCTCCAATAGACCATCACGATAACCATAAAACCAACAACTAACTGGCTAAAGAAATCACGCCAATTAACAAAATGAAACTGTTTATTTTCAGTTCGAAGCATATCCGCCTCGTCTTTTTCATAATTCGTAATAAATGTTTTTTCACGACCGCTAAATTTCCAATCGCTAATACCAAAAACAGCGTCAGTAAATTTTTGATACAAACTGTTTCGACCTTGTTTTAAATAAGCATTCTTACCGCGAGCATATAAAAGGGAGACCCATGGTAACACAAGCACGAGTAATCCAATTAAAAGTACGAAAAGCGCCGCAAATGGAATTGAAAATGCTCCAAGTGAAATAACGACGATTGCGTAAAGTACAAGGCTAACAATTGCCGGTAGCATCGTAGTCAAATAGAAGTTTTGCAAATGTTCAATATCACCAGCAAGCAAACCTAGAATATCGCCAGTTTTATAGCGCGATTTTAGTAGTAAAGCTTGTGGTTCAAGTAAACGATACAGTCGAACACGCATTTTTTCTAAAATTCGAAGCACAAGCGAATGGCTCGAAAGGCGTTCTACATAGCGTGAAACCGAGCGCATAATACCAAATGCGCGCACTCCAACGGTTGAAATATAGACAGCCATAATTGACTCTGGCATCAGGGACGATTTTGAAATCAAATGACCCGATGTAAACATAAGCGCTCCAGCTGAGGCAAAAGTCAGTGTTCCAAGGAAAATGACAAGTAAAAACAAGCCGCGATTTTCTTTAATATATGGGATAATCCAGCTACTTTTTCGCATCATACTTCCTCCAATTGGGCTTTGACTAAATTGTAATAGAACCCTTTACGCGCCAGTAGTTCCTCGTGCGTTCCTGTTTCGACCACAGCCCCGTGATCTAAAACGACAATTCTGTCCATTTCAAGCATCCAGTGCAAGCGATGCGTCGCGAAAAAGACAAGTCGATTTTCAAATAAGTCTAGCATTGGTTTTTTTAGTTCGTATTCTGTTTCAATATCTAAGTGTGCTGTTGGCTCATCCATTAGTACAACTGGACGATCCGTTAAGAAAGCCCGAGCAAGTGCAACACGTTGTTCTTGCCCGCCACTAAGCATCCGCCCTGATTCCCCAACAAGCGTTTCATAGCCATCTTCAAGCCCGGCCACAAGCTTATTTAAACCAGCTGATTCGGCTGCTTTTTTCATTTCCTCTTCAGTAGAATTAGGATGATAAAAGCGAATATTTCCAGCGATTGTATCATGGAAAAGGTACGGATGTTGCGGAATATAAGTTACTTGGGTTTGCCAATCAGTTGAAGCAAGCGCCGCACCAGTTTTTCCATTCCAGCGAAAATCTCCGGAAGTTGGTGTCAAAAAGCCACTTAAAACATCAATTAACGTCGATTTCCCAGCACCAGTCGCACCGATAATCCCAATTTTTTCAAAACCTTTCACAGTAAAACTTGCTTCATGTAGCGATTCAGCATCATCCGCGCCGTGCTTCACAGTAATTTTTTCAAAGGAGAACTCGGTATTTTCAGCAAATGGAGTTAGCGGTAAAGCGTCCGTTTCTGGCTTGTCCGCTTTAGCTTGGTCAATAATCCCTTGAATAACTCGACCCGCTTCCTGCCCGTCAAGTGTGGCATGGTAATCCGAGCCAACTTCACGCACTGGTAAAAAGTATTCTGGCGCAAGGATTAAAACACTTAGCGCAATCGGCAAGTTCATATTACCGTCAATAAGGCCAAGACCTAAGAATAAGGCAACAAGCGCAATTGAAAGCATTGTAAAGAAATCTAGCGCAAATGAAGACATAAATGCCACACGTAACGTTTTCATCGTAGCTTTCCGGTAGCGCGAACTAACCGAAGCAATTTTCCCTTCATGGTCATGACTTAATCCTAGATATTTCAAAGTCTCTAAACCTTTTAACGAATCTACAAAGTGATTGGACAGCACACGATATGTTTCAAACTGCGAATCAGCTTGTTTTTTCGCGGCTAATCCTAGAATAATCATAAATACAATTAAAATTGGCAAAGTAATCATCAAAATAAAAGCGGAAGTCCAGTCTTGAAAAGCAATATAAACCCAAATCATCGCTGGAATAATAGCCATATTCATCATTTTAGGTAGAAACAGTTCTAAATAATTCCGGAAGTCAGCTACACCTTCCATTACCATCGTTACAACTTTCCCAGTTCCTTCCGCTCGTGCAAAACGCGGTCCAAGCGCGAACAAACTATCTAGTAATTCTTCTCGCATTGTCTTCGCAAGTTTTGCAGCATAGCGATAAACGATTTGTTTTTTCCATACGTTCAAAAAGTGACGCAAGAAATAGGCCCCCGCGAAGAGACCTATTTGTATTGTGACTGATTGAAATGGATGCTCGTGAAATAAGTCAGTAATCGCGCGAGCTAAAGTTATCGCCATCACGATAATCGCAGCACCTTGAACAAGCGTGAAAACTGCGAGAATCGCCATTATTTTTTTAATTCCTTTGTAGTTCCTTAAATCTTTTCCCATTAATACGTCATTTTCTCCTTACTAGAAACGCGCTTACGGAAAACATAGTAGCTCCAAATTTGGTAACCAAGAACAAACGGCAATAGCGTAACGGCAACTATCGTCATCACACTTAGCGAATATTGTCCGGAAGCTGCATTTTCTATAGTTAAATCAAACGCACTGTTGATAGAGCTGATCATTACACGTGGGAATAGTGACACGAAAATCGTCGCAATCGTGAAGACAATTCCAAGTCCGCCGAATGTAAATGCTAAAATATCACGATCTTTCCAAATAAACAGGGCAGATAGCACGTACATAACGACTACAATTCCAATCATCAGTGGTACAAGTACAGGTCTAACTTGGAACATATCTGTATTGAAGTAAGCAAGTACAACGAAAATTACTAAAGCTGGTACAGTAATAAACCAAACACGTTTCGCCATACGACGAGCACGATCTTGAATATCTTCTTCTGTACGTAAAGTAATAAATAGTAACCCGTGAAGTAGGCACATAAGCGTAATCGTCACGCCACCCCATACGGAGAATACGGTAATGTAATCAAAGAAACCAGCATACATATCCATATCACTATTAATCGGCATACCTTGAATCAAACTAGCAAATAATACACCAAATAGGAATGGCGGTAAAATACTACCGAAGAAAATAACCCAATCCCACGTTTTTATCCAAAGCGGTGAATCTTTTTGACCACGGAATTCAAAAGAAACCCCGCGACCAATTAAAGCAAGTAATAAGAATACTAGTGGAATATAATACCCACTAAACATTGTTGCATACCAGTTTGGGAAAGCCGCGAAAATCGCGCCCCCTGCAGTTAATAGCCATACTTCATTTGCATCCCAGAACGGTCCAATCGTATTAACGAGTACGCGCCGTTCCAGTGCATTTCTAGCCATAAATCGTGTAGACATCCCAACACCAAAGTCAAAACCTTCAAGGAAGAAGAATCCAATGAATAAGATGGCGATTAATAGAAACCATAACTCATTTAGTGACAAAGCTTTCATCCCCCTTATCAAATGGATCTACGGAAATCTCTGCTTTTTCTGGTTTGTGTCCGTCTGGTCCTTTTTTAATTTCACGTATAAATAAGTAAACCAATAGAATGGCTAAAATCGTATAAATTGTTGAGAACGCAATTATCGAGAACAAAATTTGTCCTGATGAAACGTTTGGCGATACGGCATCAGCGGTTTTCATGTAACCGAAAACTACCCATGGTTGTCGCCCTATTTCTGTCATAATCCAACCCATGGAGTTCGCTAGGAACGGGAAGCCAATCATTGGAATCATGAAACGTAAATACCATTTTGCATTAACGAGTTTTTTCTTCCAAGCAAGCACGATACCGATTAACGCGAATAGAATCATTAACATACCTGCGCCAACCATGATACGGAAGCTCCAAAATGCTGTTTTAACTGGTGGGATGTAGTCACCTTCACCATATTTTTCTTCATATTGTTTTTGCAGCGTGTTCATACCTTCCACGCTACCAGTTAATGTTCCGTAAGATAAGAAACTTAGCGCGTATGGGACATTGACTTCCCATTCGTTTTTCTTTTCTTCCGGATTAATTTTGGCAATCATCGTCCACGGAGCTGGGTCAGCTGTATCTTCCCATATCCCTTCTGTTGCTGCCATTTTCATAGGTTGAGTTTTAACTAAGTATTGTGCTTGCGAGTGACCACTGAAAGCCACACCAAATCCACCTATTACCGCCATGACCATTGCAATTTGGAATGATCGTTTAAAGAAGGCGACATCTTGTTTTTTGAGCATCTTATACGCACTGACACCAGCAATGAAAAAGGCCCCAGTGGCAAATGCCCCGAAAATAACGTGCGGGAACTCCACAAGTAGTTGTCCATTAGTAATAAGTTGCAAGAAATCATTCATTTCTGCGCGGCCGTTCTTAAATTCAAAACCAACCGGATGTTGCATAAATGAGTTTGCAGCTAAAATCCAGAAACTAGACATGATTGTTCCGATTGAAACAAGCCAAATACAAGCTAAATGAAGCTTTTTGCCAAGTTTGTCCCAACCAAAAATCCAAAGTCCGATAAACGTAGATTCCATAAAGAATGCAAGTAACGCTTCGATAGCAAGTGGTGCTCCGAATACGTCCCCAACAAATCTAGAGTAATCCGACCAGTTCATCCCAAACTGGAATTCTTGAATAATACCGGTTACGACACCGACCGCGAAGTTAATAAGGAATATATGACCCCAAAACTTCGACATTTTTTTGTAAATTTCTTTCCCCTTCACGACATACAACGTCTCCATAAGAGCAACCATAAATACAAGTCCAATTGAAAGTGGTACAAATAAAAAATGGAAAATCGTTGTTGATGCGAATTGAAAACGGGCTAAAAATAGTTTATCCACCCTTTTCTCCTCCTTTTTATGCTTAAAATTGCTGTTTAGTCCCTTGCTTTTTTGCTTCTTTCTTAAAAACCTTGTGAAAAACCGCCCAAAGTGATGCGCCCAGTTGCTCTGTAATTCACAAAGCATAATAAAATAATATGTAATCCTTATTTTTCACGGGTTTAGGAACTAGTTAAGAAAGATTTTTACTTTATAATGAGTTCTATCTGGAGTATATTTTATCCTATTTTAAGGTAAATTTATTTAGTACTTTAGATGTTATTTTATTTTTGAGAGATTGTGATAAATTTCGCAATTATTAAGTGGCTGTAAATGTTGATAAGACTTATTGCTTTTTATTTCACAATAGAAATCGTAAAAGCATGATTTAGTATAATGAGTATTAAGACCTATTCTTTTTTTTACGTTTTCGCAATTCCCGGAAGAAACTTTTTAACATCGCGCTGCTTTCGGCTTCTAATAATCCAGCTTCTACTTTACACGTATGGTTAAATCGATCATCCTGCAATAAATTCATTAATGAACCTGCTGTTCCGGCTTTTGGATCTTTTGCTCCGTAATAAACTTTGTCAATTCGCGAAAGTAAAATTGCTCCACTGCACATCGGACATGGTTCTAGCGTGACATATAGTTCTGCGCCGCTAAGACGCCAAGAATTTTGGTGTTTACAAGCATCTTCAATTGCAAGTAACTCCGCATGAGTCACAGCATTCTGGGTAGTTTCGCGTAAATTATGTGCGCGACCAATAATTTCTCCATCTAAAACAACAACTGCACCAATTGGAACCTCTCCAATTTCCCGTGCCTTCTTCGCCTCCTCAAGCGCTTGTTGCATAAAGAAATCTTGTTCCATCTATGCACCTCATTTCTCAAAAATCACTCACTGCCATTTTATCATAGCTTGTATTAGATGTAAGAATAATCTGCTCAAATTTTCACAGGAATACTTTTAGTTGCTTTCATAAGGCATTTATATTACCATATATTAATACTAGGTACTAAAACAAAATTATCAAAATATACAATCTACTTGCAAAGGAGAATCATTATGAATTCAGAGAAATTAATTGCTCCAGAACTTTATAATATCACCGACGAGATTGCTAAATTTAGTTCTGAAAAAACTGCTTTAATTTGGAAAAACGAACACAATGAAACAAAAACTTGGAGTTACCGTCACTTGCTGGAACAAGCGAACAAATTTGCTAACGTTGTAAAAGATGCGGGCGTGAAAAAAGGCGACCATGTCATTGTTATGACGCCTAGACTACTAGAAACTTATGCCATATACATGGGCTTGTGGAAAGCTGGTGCCATTATTATCCCGGCATCTGAACTTCTTAAAGCACATGACTTAGAATACCGCATCCGCCATGCTAACGTAAAAGCAATCGTTTCTTACAATGGAATGACCGCTGAATTTGATAAAATCGAAAATATTCCTTCTGTATCGAAAAAAATTATTGTTGGCGAAAAATTATCCGGGTGGGATCACTACGAAACACTAATGGAAACTGCATCGACTGAATTTGAACGCGTAGAAACGTCTCGAGATGACGCTTGCCTACTTGCATTTACTAGTGGAACTACTGGTAATCCTAAAGGTGTTGTACATATTCACGGTTGGGGTTACGCGCACATTCGTATCGCAGCTGATCATTGGTTGGACATTCATGAGGACGATATTGTTTGGGCTACAGCAGGTCCTGGTTGGCAAAAATGGGTTTGGTCTCCGTTCCTTTCTGTACTTGGAAAAGGTGCGACTGGCTTCATTTACAACGGTCGCTTCATTCCAGAAAAACAACTACATTTACTGGAAGAAGAAAAAATCAATGTGCTATGCTGTACACCAACAGAATATCGCTTAATGGCTAAAGTAAATAATTTACGCGAACATGATTTAAGTGCCCTTCGTAGCGCCGTATCAGCAGGAGAACCTTTAAACCGCGAAGTTATTCAAGTTTTCCAAGACAATTTTGATATTAAAGTGCGCGACGGTTATGGTCAAACGGAAAGTACATTATTGATTGGGACACTGGTTGATACGCCAATCCGCCCTGGTTCGATGGGTAAACCGATTATGCCAGAATACATGGCAATTATTGATGCTGAAGGAACTCCAGTCGGTGTCGGTGAAATTGGGGACATCGCAATGCGCAGAGACTTCCCAGCACTTTTCAAAGAGTATTATAAAGAACCAGAACGTTTGCAAAAAGCGATTCGTGGTGATTATTTTGTGTCTGGTGACCGCGCTATCCGCGATGAAGACAATTATTACTGGTTCCAAGGACGAAATGACGATATTATTATTAGCTCTGGCTACACGATTGGACCGTTCGAAGTAGAGGACGCGCTCACACATCACCCAGCCGTAAAAGAAGTCGCTGTTGTCGCAAGTCCTGACGAAATCCGCGGTACAGTCGTAAAAGCTTTCATCGTCTTAAAAGATGGGTACGAGGGCACGGAAGACCTTGTGCATGAATTACAAACATTTACGAAAGAACAAACGGCTCCGTATAAGTATCCGCGCCGGATTGAATTTGTTGAAGCGTTACCGAAAACTGATTCTGGTAAAATTCGCCGCGTTGAGTTACGTGATGCGGAGTTTGCTAGTGTGCACGGATAATCAAAAACCCAGCCTTCCTAAATAGAAGGTTGGGTTTTCTTTTAAATATTCAACTCACTCGCCGCTTCCTCGTCCAGCACCACTGTGAAATTAGGGTGTAACTGGAAAATCGAGCTTGGAATGTCTTCTGTCACTGGGCCTTGTAGTGCTTTTTTAATGATTGCTGCTTTTTTCTTGCCGTTTGCGAATAGGATGACTTCTTTTGCGTGCATGACGCTTTTTGGTCCCATTGTTACGTAGTATTCTGGAACTTTTTCTGCATCGCCGCCAACTTCTCCTAGCAAAATATCGAACATATCTGGGCGTGATTGAACGGAAACAAGTCGCGTTTCATCGCCGAATTTGGTTACACCAGGTAAGTTTCCGCAGAAGTGACCATCTTCACCAATCCCGATTAAAATCGCATCCAAGCCACCAACTGCTTTCAAATGTGCTTCATGGTCTGTATAGTTTTTCGTATCTAGCATGTGAATTTGTTCTTCTGGAATGCCCGCCGGATCAAAATACATCGCTTTTAAATTACCAATAGTTACGCCATATTTTTCGTTTCCAATTGGAATTTCGTCAAAATTATAATAGCTGACATTCTTCAGTGGCGCTTTATCCTTCAATTCTTCTACCATCAGTTCATACATTCGCTTCGGTGTTGAGCCTGCTGTGATGGCTAAATGAACCAACTTGTCTTGATACATTTTCCCTAAAAGCAGTTGCATCGTTGTTTTACTCATATTTTCGTAATCTTTTTCCACAATAATTTTCATTTTTTTCACCTCTCGCTTTGAATTACCTTTATGATAAAGTGTATAGTAACTATAGAGTCAAGACGAAAGGGTGATAAATGTGGAACCGCTTTTTTCCATTGGGGAAATGGCAAAGAAAAGCCAACTCTCCATTCAACGACTGCGCTATTATGATAAAATTGGGCTTTTGGTCCCCGCTTTTACCGATCCGACTTCTGGGTATCGCTACTACAAAACGGCTCAAGAAGAACAACTCAACCTCATTCAAGCGTTGCAATATATGGGGTTTTCCTTGCAAGAACTCAAACAATATCTCGACAAAAACACATCGGAAAGCTTACCCAATTTGCTTATTAAATATCAACAAAAATTAAAGGATGAAGAAGCTCGCATTGCCCGTAAAAAGTGGCTTATTGACCGTTATCAAGGTTTATTAAAACGGGAAACTGAAACAACACAACCTCTAACAACGGCCCGACTTTTGCTTACAGAGCCACTTCTAACACCTGTTCATGCGGATATTTTAAACGACCCAGATTTCCATCAAGAAGTTCAGAAAACTGTGAGTCGCCTCGGTCTTTCGAAAAGCTATCAGCAGTTTCCTGGTTTTTTTATGTTAGACGGGCAGGCTTATCTTTTCATTGAACTAGATCATTCTATTGGCGCACTTGGTGAACGGCGTTTATTATCAAGTGAGCGGCAAGCTTTTGTCACGCCGCAAAACTTAGAAACGCCTCCAGAAAATGAAAATTACCTTTTACAAGAAACGGTGGCTTGGATTAATCAAGAGCTGGTTCACGGTTATTCATATGAAACAAAATTAACTTTTGAATAGATATTTTAGAAAGATTGGTTATAATAGAAAGAAATAACGTGGAGGTGGGCGCCGTGGAAATCAAGCAAATCAAAGCAAAAGACACGCAAGATATTAGGCACCGGGTTCTTCGCCCAGAACATCCTGAAGAAAACGCAATTTACCCTAATGATGATATGGATGGTACTTTTCATTTAGGCGCTTTTGAAAAGGATGTTTTACTTGGAGTTGCGAGTTTTTATCCGGAAAAATCAGCCATTATTAATAATCCTGCTCAGTACCGAATTCGCGGTGTGGCAACAGAACGACGGATGCGCTTGAAAGGCCTCGGCACAGCATTACTTGCAGAAGGTGAAGCGGAAATTTGGAAGCACGGCGCAGATATTATTTGGTGCAATGCGCGGATTGTCGCTGTTGGTTTTTATGAAAAACATGGCTACCGCAAAGTTGGTAAATCGTTTGTCATTCCTGGCATCGGCGAACATTACTTAATGAAAAAAGTGAATCCAAATAAAAAAGTGGACCAAGATAACTAATATCTGGTCCACTTGTTTTTTATAATTTAGAATAAGGTTGTGTATGAATCATCCAGGAGATGCCGTACTCGTCGACGAATTGTCCCATTTTCCCGCCCCAAAATTGCTCTTCGAAAGGTAACGTTACAGTTACTCTTCCCGATGAGCTCACTTTTTCAAAGAAAGCATCTGCATCTGCTACAGCCACAGGGTCTTCACTGTTAGAATCGAGCATAATCGAGATTTGGTTGGATGGTTTTACTTCTTTGCCGAATGAATCTGAACAAAATAAATTTGCCCCAAGGACGGTAAAGCCACCGTGAACTGTTGTGTTCTCTAGGTTTTCTTTTGCTAGACCAAACATTTCGCTTTGTTCCTCACTTACTGGAAGCCTTGAAATATTCGTTGCTCCGAACACTTCTTCATAATATCCTAAAGCCTCTTTTGCATTTTCAAAAGCCAAATACGGGTACATTTTTGCCATAAAAATCGCTCCTTTATTTTTAAGACGCTAGTTAGAAAATACCCAATTCGTTTTTCTCTAAACTATCTCAGGATTTTTAAAAATTCGGCGCCATGTTTTGCTCATAATCACAAGACAGACGGTGAACGCGCCTAAATCTGCTAATGGGAAAGCATACCAAATACCATCTAAACCGAAGAACTGCGGCAAAATAAGTAAAAGTGGTACTAAACAGATGATTTGGCGCATTAAGGAAATGATAAAGGAAATCCGTGCTCGACCAAGCGCTTGATATAGCCCTCCGCAGACAATTTGGAAACCAATTGTTGGGGCAGCTAGAAGCATAAATCTAACAGCATTTGTTCCTTGTGCAATCAATTCTGGGTCATTAGAGAAAATTCGTACGAGCATTCCTGGGAAAATTTCTACCAAGCCCCAAGCAATTAGTGACATGACAGTTGCTGCTATCATTGATACTTTGACAGCTTTCATTACACGTTCGAATTGTCTCGATCCGTAGTTGAAGCCAACGATTGGTTGCATCCCTTGTGTTACACCATTGATCGGCATAATTACGAAAGAAGCAATTCGGTTGGCAATCCCGTATACCGCAATCGCCATTGTTCCGCCATAAATATTAAGCATCCAGTTTACCGCAACCGTTACGATACTCCCTGCGGACATCATAATAAATGACGGGAACCCGATTGCCATAATCCGGCGAATCAGCGGGAAATCCATTCGGAATGAGAACCCTTTTAAAGATAAAGTACTTTTTCCTGATAAAAAGTAAATCAAGAGCCAAATCGCGCCAACTGCCTGTGCAATAACAGTCGCAAGGGCAGAACCACGAACGCCCATACCGAATCCCATAATGAAAATCGGGTTTAAAATCATATTTAAAATAGCGGAAATAATCATGGTTAACATCGCTGTTTTCGCATTACCTTCAGAACGCACGATATTATTCATCGCCATCGCAAAGGTTTGGAACACTGCGCCTAGTAAAATAAGCGATAAGAAATCACTGGCAATATCATGAATATCCGCTGGTGCTCCGAAAAGCGTAATAAGTGGATCTAAAAATATAAAGGTTACAATTGCAATAAAAATACTGGAAATAAGTACTAACCAGATAACTTGATGGAATACTTTATCCGCATGTTTTTGTTCACCGGCACCGAGCGAGCGGGAAATAATTGAAGCACCACCAATACCAAACATCGCCGCCATCGCCATCAGTATCATTTGAACGGGAAAAGCAATTGAAAGTGCTGCAACCCCTGACGGACCAACGCCATATGACACGAAAATCGTATCAACAATATTATACATTCCCATAACAAACATACCGATAAATGCCGGAATCGACAAACGCGCCATGAGTGATGGAATGCTATCTTCACCTAATCGTTTACTCTGTTCTTTCATTCGACCTCTCCTCCTTCAACTGCCATAATCGCATTATCAGAAAGTCGTCCTATCAAATGCATTAAGTCATCTTTTTCTTCTTCGCTAAACCCTGCCGTTAAAAGTGCAGACCATTCAGCTGTAACTTCTTCAATTAATTCTCGCATTTTAAATCCTGTTTCAGTCACGAAAATCCGTTGAATACGTCTATCTCTTGTATCCATTTCTCGGCGAATCATCCCAAGATCTTCAAGGCGCTTTATATGCCTTGTCACACTGGCTTTATCCACCATAAACCTTTTTGCCATTGATTCTTGAGAAATACCATCTTCTTTATAAAGCGTCCATAAATACCGCAATTGACCTATATTAAGACCAGTTTCAAGTAACTTTTTATTTTTAAAAGTGCTTTCTGAACGATGAATAATTGCGATGGCTTTCGCTAAACTTTCATGTCTATCTGCCATTTATCCGACTCCTCATAAAAAAATCCGCCACATAATTAGTTGCGGCGTCAACCATTATAGTATAGCAGTAATTTGGTTGACTGCGCAACCTTTTTATTTCCCGGGCAATAATTTGACTTCCTATCTTTCTTTTGTAAAAATAAAGAGTAGAGAAGGGGTGCTATCCACTGTGCAGATTAAAATATTAAAAAATAGATATCCCAATATAGTCGTTTCAAAAAACCCAATAAAATCAACTACAGATACGTTTTCTTTTTTCCAGGAACCGTATTATTTTACTATCCCCAAAAGTGACCTTTCAGAAGAAGAAGCGGCGTTACTACATACGTTATTTCCTGAACCTTTACCAACATTTACAAAAGAATCTACTCAGTTTTGGTTCGATTTATTATTTGGAAATGAAGCTGTCACGATTACGAGTGAAAAAGAAACTTACCGGATAACACAGTTTCATATTAAAACCGCAACCACCAAAAGCATGTTGCAAGAATGGCAAAAAGCGCTACTCAGCTTCTTTAGTCCGGATGCTGAACTAATTATGTTTTCGGCGAGTTATGGTGTGATTATTGAAAAATCTACCGGTTCTCTGCTCGGGGAAGAAGAACTTATTGCCGTTGCCGGTACCCTTGAAAATGATTTTTATATTCAATCTACTTTCTTCATGGGGCTCTTTCACCCGTTAAATGCTAAATTACGCGGTTTATTTGCAGAGGAACGTACCATTTTTGACCATAATAATCGTGAAGTTGTCCAAACCGTCGCTTCCGAAAGTTTAAAAGTCATCGCGCTAAGAATGAAAGAAAGTTTAATTACGAGTGAACTCAACAACCTTTTCCATCAAGATGATACTTGGATTCCTTTAATTCATACGTTATTTAAAAACCAAGGAAACATCAGCCTTACTGCCAAAGAACTTTTTATGCACCGGAATACAATTCAATATCGTTTGGACAAATTCTATGAACAAACAAACTTATCACTCCGCAAAATGGACGGGTTGCTCTTGGCTTACCTGTCTACACTTCAAACAAATAATAGCAATCATGAATAAATGATCATGGTTGCTTTTTCGCTTGACTTAAAGTTAACTCCAAGAAATACAATCATTATAGAAAATCAGTAAAGGAGAATGGCTATGACCAAAAATAAAATTAGCTTTTATGTGGTGGATGCTTCGGAAGACTTAACAATGAATATCAAAGAAGCTAGTGAAAAAAGTGGCGTTTCTGCCGATACAATTCGCTACTACGAACGCATTGGTTTAATTCCACCTATACATCGTAATGAAAATGGGATTCGTAAATTTGGCGCAGAAGACATACGCTGGATTTTGTTTAGTCGTCAAATGCGCCGCGCTGGTTTATCTATTGAAGCATTAATTGATTACTTGGCACTTTTCCGAGAAGGCGAACACACGCTGGAAGCTCGCGCCGAATTGCTGAAAGAACAACGCATGGAGTTGAAAAATCGCATTGATGTTATGCAAGAAGCGCTTGATAGACTTGACTTCAAAATAGATAATTACGATACCCATCTCATTCCGGCTCAAAAAGAACTAAAAGATTTTTAATGTTGAAAGGAGTAATTCATAATGACTACACTCGAAAACAGCGTTATTTTTGATAAAGGTGAACGGATTACTAATGACTACTTTACCGGTAATGCTTATTTAAAAATGCTTGTCGCAGAAGATACTGTTTACAATTGTCCGATTGGGAATGTTACGTTTGAACCGGGAGCCAGGAATAACTGGCATAAACATGACGGCGGGCAAATCCTACTTGTAACAGGCGGAACTGGTTACTATCAAGAGGAAGGAAAACCCGCTCAGTTACTTAAAGAGGGTGACGTGGTAACTATCCCGAAAGACGTGAAACATTGGCACGGCGCTACGAAAGATAGCTGGTTTGTCCACTTAGCCATTTCAACAAATGTGGATTTAGGGGGAACTACTTGGTTAGAGCCCGTATCCGATGAACATTACACTAATTTATAACGAAAAAACCCGCTAGCCTTCATTCAAGGTTGGCGGGTTTTACTTATTTACTTACATACGCTAAAATATCTTCTGGTTTTTCAAAGACAAGTTCTGCTTTTTCAAAGCCATCAGTTGTCTTTGCACCCCAAAGTGCTAAGCCAAAATGAGCTCCGGCCGCATGGGCACATTTCATATCATAAGAAGAATCACCGACATAAAGCACCTCATGTGGCTCTCTTCCAAGAATTTCTAACCCTTTCAGCAGTGGATCTGGATGAGGTTTATGGTTTTCTGTATCACTCGCACAAACAATTGCTTGAAAATGATCCTGAATATCAAATGGATAGAAACCTTTCTCCATTTCTAACGCATTTTTCGAAGTAACTACGCCGCTTTCTGGAATGGCATGCAGAACTTTATGAATACCTTCGAAAACCTCTACTTCTTCAATAAAAGTTGCTTCACGTTCAATCCATTTGTCCAATACTTTCTCTGAATCCAAAATATTTAACTGTTCAACCGCAGCTGCCCCAGTAATTCCAAGTACAAATCGTAATTCATCTAGTTCATAACTTAATCCTTCTTCGGCTAAAACCGCTTGAAGAGAATGCAAAACAGCTCTCTCCGTGTCTAGAATCGTTCCATCTACGTCAAAAATTATTGCTTTATACATATAATTTCCTCCTTCAAGATTTAGCGAAGTTGTGATAATGGTGAGTTGTGTATCTCGCTTTTTTCTTATTTTCAGCTTTTTGAATATCTGAGCTATTAGTGCCTTTATTTTGAAGCAAATCCCGAAATTCGCGCAAATTAGCATGAGAATTCCCATTTATTTCAAATTCGATATTATCGCAGCTAAAAGTGAGCAGGATTTCCTCTTCTTCTCGAACTAAAGCAATCTGTCCTAATTTCGCAACTGGAAAAGTTTGCCGTTTTTTCATGCCTAAGCTGAAGTTTTGGTCAAAAACAAGATAATCTCTATCGATGTAAAACTCTCCGAATTGATATTCCATTCCTAGGGCTGAACTAATTTTGCATACTCCATCTAATTTCATACCATTCGCCTCCTTCATCACCTTATATATTAGTTTTAAATGATGAAATGGGTTTCATGTCAAGCAATTTCATAAAAATATTTTAAAAATGAAGCGGCGACTAGCTTTTATACCGTTTTCCTTCTAATTAATTCATGTTCCACTTTAATTCGTTGTAATTTTCCTTGTTCAAAAATCGAAAAAGCATTTTCTCCTAATTTTTTTAGGTTATGATCAAGGGTTGTGATTTCAAGAGCCTTACCAATTGGGAGATTTTCTTGCCCTAAAATAGCGACGTCTTCTGGCACGCGTAACCCAAGCTCCTTCACATGGTACATAACACCCGCTGCAACCTCATCACCATTCGCATAAATCGCATCAGGCCAGTCTTTCCCTTCAGCAAAAAAGTGTTTTCCTGCTTTTACACCATCTTCTAACGTATAGCACTCACTTAAAAAACGATTTTCACCAACTGGACCAAAAACCTGCTCATATGCGTTAATTTTCCCATATGTACTTGTGCTTTCCCGCGAGGCCCGTCCTGCTGTGAATGCCACTTTTTTATAACCTTCATCTTGTAAAAATTGAAATCCCGCGCGGTAGGCCTTTACTCGGTCAATATAGGAACAAGATACATCTTTGGACTCCACGTATTCACACGCAATAATCGGACCATAAGCAAGATATGGCAAAATCACATCCCAATTATTGGCACGCGAAGTAATAATTAGCCCGTCAACTTGCTTTGTTTTCAAGCGCATTAGATATTTTTCTTCTTCTTTCGGATCATATCCTGTTGGGAAAAGTGTCACCGAATAACGATTTTTAAAAGCTGCTTCTAAAATACCATTCACAATTTTGTCAAACCACGGATGATCATTATAAGGTATAATCACGCCAACCGTATTTGTTTTACCACGCGCTAAGTCCATGGCGCTACGGTTAGGAGAATAGTCTAATTCATCAATAACAGCTTGCACGCGGGCTCTTTTTTCCTCCGCAACATACGGATGGTTATTGAGCACACGTGATACTGTCGTCACTGAAACTCCCGCTAATTTGGCTATGTCTTTAATATTTGGCATTTTAAAAACCTCATTCCTAAGAAAAAAGCGCGGACAGATTTCTCATACCGCACTTTTATTTTTATCATTAAGCCAGCTGTTCGAGTTCGCTTGTTTGAATGTCTTTTTCGACACGAACCGAAACCAGTCTAGCATCATTCATTTCTTCTACTGTAAATCGAAGGGTATCATATTCTACTACTACTTTATCATCTTCTTCCGGAATTGTCCCAGTTAAAGTAAGCACAAAGCCAGCTACAGTATCAACTCCACGCGCTGGAAGTTCCACGTGAAACATTTTGTTGAAATCATCTAGTGGCATGCGGCCTTCAACGATAAATGTATTATCATCAATTTTTTTGACTTCATCAGAAAACACATCATTTTCATCGTCAATTTCGCCAACAATTTCTTCTAATAAATCTTCTACAGTGACAATACCAGCTACGCCACCATATTCATCCATTAAAATTGCCATTTGATTTCTAGTTCTTTGCATGTTCTTAAGTAAGTCATCAATAAACATCGTCTCTTGGGCAAAATACGCGTTTTTAACGAGCGATTTCACATCAATGTTTTCAAAGCCTGACTTTCTCGCTTCCGCAAAAAAATCTTTCATATGCAGAATACCTAGCACCGAGTCCTGGTCGCCTGTATAGACGGGAACTCTTGAAAAATTCTCACTTAATAATGCGTCACAAAGTTCTTCCGATTCTGTTTCGGCATCAATCATAAACGCATCTGTCCGTGGTACCATCACTTCACGCGCATATTTATTATCCATTTCAAATACACCACGAAGCATTTGTAATTCTTCTACCTCAATAATGCCGTCACGTCGACCGGTTTCAATCAGTAGCTGCATTTCCTCTCGCGTCATTTTTTCATTATCCGTATTTTTCTCCATTCTCGTTAATTTCACAAGAATATCTGTTGAAAAAGATAGGAATTTTACGAACGGACGAAGCACAACACCAACTGCCATAATTGGTCGTACAGAAACACGGGCAATTTTTTCTGATTTTTGGAGTGCTAAACGTTTTGGATAAAGCTCACCGAAAACTAACGTGATATAAGATAGCACAATAGTTACGACGATAATGGATAACTCTTTCGCAAAACTGCTTCCGCCAAAAACCGATTCAAGCCTAGTCGCAATACTAGTCGCGGCTGACGCACTGGAAAAGAATCCAGCAAGCGTAATCCCAACTTGAATAGTAGCTAAAAATTTACTTGGATCATCTACGAGTTTAGCAAGCATTACGGCTTTTTTGTCACCGGTTTCTGCTTGGTTTTTCACCCGATTTTTGTTCAGTGATACAAGGGCCATCTCTGCTGAGGCAAAGAACGCGTTGAGCATTGTCAACACCACAATAAGAATTAACTGCAAGATAATCTGCTGACTCTCGGGGTCAGGGTTCATATGGAACTCTCCACTCCTTATTTTCTCAAAATATTCCGGACAATTTCCCGGTTAAGAAAATTTTATCACGCCACCCCCATTACTGCAAGGTTTCAAATCTCCGCAAAAACTTTCACAGCATCATTTTCTATCATTTCAAAAGGATATGGAAGCGAAATTCGTTCTTTATTCACAGCAAAAATTCGCGCTTTTTTATTTCGATAGTCCGTTAAATTACAAAACGGACTCACGCGGAAAGAAGTGCCAACAATAACGATTAAATCAGCTTCCCGAATAGCTGCAAGTGACTGGTCTATCGCGCTTTCTGAAATCGCTTCTTCATAAAGCACCACATCTGGCCGAACGACCCCACCACAATCAGCATGGATGTCTGACTGTAAATAGTCGCTTGCTGAAACACTTCTTCCGCATTTTTGGCAATAGCAGTGATACAAACTACCATGAAAATTAACTACCTTCTTAGAGCCAGCTTTTTCATGAAGGCCATCAATATTTTGCGTAATAACAGTGACGTTTTTCTCCGCTTCGATTTCAGCCATTTTACGATGAATAGTGTTTGGGACAGCATCTGGATAGTACATATTTTCTGTGACAAATTGATAAAACTTCTCTGGTTCCCGCACAAGACACGTATGGCTAAGCATATATTCCGGGCTACTCATCCCCGCATACAAACCATTTTTCGAACGATAATCCGGAATTCCTGAAGGCACTGAAACGCCCGCTCCCGTTAGAAAAACAATATGTTCTGCTTGTTTAATCGCTTCTTTCAAATTATTCATCTTTTAAATTCCTTTCATTTATATGCTGTTTATCTTTCCAGTTCCACCATTTTCGTAAATCTGCATGTTGCTCGTTTTCATCGGTTTCTGCGACATATACTGCGCAGCGATACGTATAAAGTACACAAGGATCCATTCTTTCGCCTCGTTTAGCGCAAGTGTTTTCGTATAAATCAAGCGGATTCTTTCCTCTTAAGTCAGCAACTTTTTCAATCCCAATTTCATTTAGCATTAATACCATTTTCTTGCCTATTCCGGGTAATTTTATTAGATCAGTTGGCATGATTTCCCTTCTCTCTATGCATTTTTCGGTTAAAATAAAAACTGATTAGTACATTGATAAAAATAAAACCAGCAACTACAAGGAAGACATCTCCGTAGCCAAAATGCGCCGCCACGCTTGATCCGACAAGCGGACCGATGACATTGCCGATATATTGAAAAGATTGATTATAACCAAAAATTCGACCGGAAATTTCGCGAGGTGTATTTTTAGTTAGTAGTGATTGGACTGCCGGAAGTAACGCACCATCTGTGAGACCTAATAAGAAACGCAAAATACCAAGTTGCATCGGATTTTGAGCGAAAGCCATTGGTATTTGCAGCAACATGGACCCGATGAGCGCGCCTAGGAGTATTCGCTCTGAACCAATTCGGTCGCCCCACCTTCCAAGTCGTGGTGCAGCAATCAAGGCTGCAACCCCTGGTACTGAAGCAATCATCCCACTAATAAAGGCAATGTTTTGCGCATTTCCCGCTAAATCCCGTACATATAATGTCAAAATAGGGTTCACGGAATTGGATGCAATTTGGATCATCATTGTCGTAATAAACAACGAAATAATTAAGCCAGGATTTTTTAATGATAAGAAAACTTCCTTTCCTGACCGCATTTCCTTTTTTTCTACTGGTGTAAATTTCTCTTTAACAAAGAAAAGTGTTAAGAAAAAACTACCTAATAAAAGAGCGCCTGTAATGTAAAACACTGGTCTAACGCCAAATGAGTCAGATAGCGCTCCACCAATTAATGGACCGATTAATACGCCTGATACTGCTGCTGTTGATAGAGCACCGAGCGCCCATCCACTGCGGTGACGCGGAACTTGTGTGGCGATTAGCGCATTAGCCGTGGAAATGTATCCTGAAAATATCCCCATCAATAAACGTAAACCTACAAATTGGTAAACGTTGCTGACAAGTCCCATCAAAATCATCGCTATCGCCATTCCAAGCGCAGCACGTAAAAGCATAATGCGCCGCCCTTTTTGATCCGCTAATTTGCCCCAAACCGGCGACATAATTGCTGATACTAAAAATGTTGAGCTCAGTGCCACACCTGACCATAAACTTACTTGGTCGGGATTATGTACGCCGAGTTCTTCAATATATAATGGTAAAAATGGCATGATTAAATTTAATCCAGTCCCGGTAAGAAAACACCCCACCCAAACAACATACAAATTCTTCTTCCAATTTTCCATAAGTTCACCTAGATTCTTCTATCGTTATCCTTAATTATTCCACAAAAAAAGCGAAAGTAAAACTAAACCCTTCGCTTTTTTGCTATATTTACTTAAAATGTTCCACGTGAAACAATTTAGGATTCAAGATTTTCTCGTGGTACCCAGCCAGCTTCATTATCTTCCGTTACGCACCAAACCCAGCCATTAAGCTCTCGATTGCTTTCTAATTTATCCCCAGGTTTTACATTTAATTCGCGCGCCGAATAATCTTCTGTCACGGTCCCACTCTTTCCGTCACTGCCTAACTGAATAATTTGTTTTGGAACCCAGCCTTCTTTATCCGATGACTTCACTTTGCAAAAAATCCAGCCAGGGTATTCTGTATCTTCATCAAACACCCAAATAGACTCATTTTTATTAACAAAAAGTGGATTTGGATACTTGCTAATGTGTTCTTTTTTTACGATAAATGTTTGATTCATAGTTAGAAACCTTCCTCGTTATTTTTTAGCAGCTTCCCAATCTGCAAGAAACTTATCAATTCCGCTGTCGGTCAAAGGATGTTTTAACATTTGTTCAAATACTTTATAAGGCACTGTAGCAATATCTGCTCCCGCCTTGGCACATTCAATTACATGAATCGGGTGGCGCACGCTTGCTGAAATAATCTCTGTCGGGATACCATGTGTTTCAAAAATTTCTACTATATCGCGAATGAGCACCAGTCCGTCGTCACCAATATCATCTAAACGACCTAAAAACGGGGATACGTATGTCGCTCCTGCCCGCGCTGCCAGTAATGCTTGTGTAGCAGAAAAGACTAGCGTGACATTAGTTTTAATCCCTTCTTCCGTCAAAACCTTTACTGCTGCCAAACCTTCACCTGTCATAGGTATTTTAACAACCATATTTGGATGGATTTTAGCAATAACTCGACCTTCCTCAATCATCTCTTCCGCGTTCAAACTTACTACTTCACCGCTAATCGGTCCGTCAACAATGGATGTGATTTCTTGAATAACCTCATTAAAATCGCGGCCTTCTTTGGCAACTAGTGATGGGTTCGTTGTGACACCAGCAATAAAACCCATTCTATTCGCCTTTTTAATCTCTTCTACGTTCGCTGTATCGATAAAAAATCTCATTGAAACATCCTCCTTTTCTATCAAGCGCTTTCAATTACAGAGCCATTATAACGCAAAAGATAAAATAATGCTTTCGAAGTGCTTTTTTCCACAAAAAAAAGAATGCAATTGAAGCATTCTAAAAAAGTTTCACGTGAAACAAAGTTATAAACGAGTTTTGTCCATCACTAGTAGAGGCTTAGGTCTATTTCTAATTATATCCTCTTTAATTAAATGCATGACTGTGTGAGCCACATATTCACGTGATGTATTGGTGTATCTTGCAAGAACTTCTTGCGTGACTTCTTTTGGTAGCAATATCCCGTTATCAGAAAACGTTCCTAGAGTTTGAGCGCATTTGAGAATGGCTTTGCGAATTCGTTCTTCTTTCTTTAAAAAGCTTAGTTTTGCAAAAGTATGTGCTTCCCGTAGTTCTTCTGCCATTACTTTAATCATGAAAAAGTTGTTCTCATCTTCCTTATCAAACACTGAAAATAAGAAATTACTATCTACTTCCATAACCTCTCCATGACCTAGACTTTGCATCGAAACATGCGGGCTCCATTCATCATAAAACAAATGGTAAAGTCCAAAACTATCTCCTTTTTGCAAGAAACGAACAATGCATTCTTTACAGTTTTCTTCTTCCAATTCTGCATCTTTTTCTACAATCATCCCGTATATGCCACTTAGAACAAAATATACTTTTGTCCCAGTCGGACTTAAACTTTCTAGAACCTCACCCTTCTTCGTGCTGATAACCGAGCAGTAGTCTTTGTAATTTGGATGTTCAAAGCACAGCTCCATTAATTTGCTAACCGTTAGATTGGATTCAAGCTCTTTTAAGAATAGCATACTCTCTCCTTTGCTATATAATATTGAAAAAACTACTCGTAATTATATCATAAACACTATATTGGAAATCTCGTTCATAGGCTTTCAAAAAATGCTGAAAACTCAATTTAAGATAACTATATTACATTGTTTATTATAATTCTTAATTTTTATCACTTATAAATGTGAGCTTTTGACATAAATTCGAATTTTTTGTTACTTTTCTTTAAATATTCAAATCGAGAAAATAATTCCATAACTACCACTTTAGACTGGTTTATTATTTGGTAAATTGATTATACTTAAAAAGTAAGCATTATATGGATGGGAAAATTAGGAAGGGTGAAATAAATGGATCAGAAAAAATATAGTTGGCGGAATTTTTTCCAGTTAATTATTAGTGCAAAGCCTGCAAATTGGATAATATTCTGCGCTTTAATCGCCAGTGTTGTAACTACTGTTGCTGGCCTTGTAGTCCCACTTTTTACAAAAAACTTAATTGATGGCTTTTCGATAGCTTCGTTAGATGTAAAAATGGTGGCTTTGATTGTTCTTGCATTTATTTTGCAAGCTATAACAAACGGTTTCTCGATTTTCTTGCTTAATTATATGGGGCAGAAAGTTGTAGCTACCATCCGCGAACGTTTATGGCGAAAAATCGTGCACTTGCCAGTTTCCTATTTTGATAATACAAAAACGGGTGAAATGGTGAGCCGCATGGTGAACGATACAGTCGTAGTCAAGGAACTAATTGCCGATCATTTACCGCAATTTGTAACAGGGATTATTTCTGTGGTTGGTGCGATTATTATCCTATTCTTTATGGACTGGAAAATGACACTAATTATCTTAATAGCTGTTCCGATTACAGCGCTAGTCGTTGCGCCGCTTGGTCAGAAAATGTTTAAAATCTCTAAAGGTCTTCAAAATGAAACAGCAGACTTCACTGGTTCCATTAGTCAAACCCTTTCTGAAGCGAGGCTCGTAAAGGCATCTAATGCGGAAACACGTGAAACAGAAGCTGGTCATAAAGGAATCAATCGCCTATTCGGATTCGGTATTCGAGAGGCGAAAGTTGTTGCCGTACTTGGACCTTTAATTTTCTTTGTTGTAATGGGAGTTATTGTTGGTATCATCGGTTACGGCGGGATTCGAGTTTCAGCCGGGACTATGACTACTGGTACATTAATCGCATTCTTGCTATATCTATTCCAAATTATCGTCCCAGTAACCTCTTTTGCAACGTTCTTCGCGCAACTTCAAAAAGCAAAGGGAGCGACAGAACGCATTGCAGATATTTTAAATGAAGCAGAAGAAGATTTCGATGCTGGTAAAAAAGTAGATGTGAGCGGAAAAACGATTCGCGCCACTGATATTTCCTTCTCTTACAATGAAGGTGAACCGATTTTAAAAGATGTTTCTTTTGATACAAAACCAGGGGAAGTTATCGCATTCGCTGGTCCAAGTGGTGGCGGTAAATCTACCTTGTTTGCGATTTTAGAGCGTTTCTATCAACCGAAAACTGGAGAAATTTTAGTAGGTGATATTCCTCTTTCTGAGATTTCGATTAACTCATGGCGCTCACAAATCGGTTACGTTTCACAGGAAAGTGCGATGCTTTCAGGCACAATTCGCGACAATCTTTGTTACGGTCTGGATCGAGAAATTAACGAAGAAGAGCTTTGGAATGTAGCAAAACTGGCTTATGCAGACGGCTTTATTTCTGAACTTCCTGACAAAATGGCAACCGAAGTCGGCGAACGTGGCGTGAAGCTCTCTGGAGGCCAAAGACAGCGAATTGCAATTGCACGAGCTTTCTTACGCAACCCGAATATTCTCATGTTAGACGAAGCGACAGCAAGCTTAGATAGCCAATCCGAACAAATAGTTCAACAAGCTTTAGCGAACTTGATGGAGGGGCGCACTACTTTTGTTATCGCTCACCGCCTTTCCACTATTGTTAATGCCGATCAAATTCTCTTTATTGAACACGGGGAAATAACTGGTCGGGGCACACATAGCGAATTAGTGGCTTCTCATCCGCTCTACGCCTCTTTTGCGGAACAACAATTAAAATAACTATTTCCCGGGAAATAAAAAAACGACGATGCGAATATGCATCGTCGTTTTTTTATAAGGATTGATGAAACTTTTTGAGTTCGATTTTCTTTGCTTCGTCTAAATCATGCCACCTGATGCCTTGTACGGCTCCTTCAAGCGCACATAGTTCACTTAAACAAACAGTTGAATCTTTTTCCCAAATACGTAAAAAGGCTGCTTTGCTTCCAACATCTTTTAGCTCAGCTGGGGTTTTTATCCCAGCTTTTATTAAGTCCTGCTCCAGTACTTTGCCAATGTTTGGTAATTCGCTTAGGTTCGCCATTACAGTTCCTTCTTCCTTTTTATTTTGGTAATTCGATTTTTTCGATACCGCCCATATAACCTTGTAGTACTTTCGGAATGCGTACAGAGCCATCTTCCTCTTGGTAGTTTTCCAATATAGCAGCGACCGTACGACCTAGCGCTAACCCGGAACCATTTAATGTGTGCACGTATTCTGGTTTGCTTCCTGGTTCACGGCGGAAACGAATGTTGGCGCGTCTTGCTTGGAAGCTTTCAAAGTTACTGCAAGAAGAAATCTCACGGTAAGAATCATAGCTTGGAATCCAAACTTCTAAATCATATTTTTTAGCAGCAGTGAAGCCTAAGTCAGCAGTACACATGCTTAGTACGCGATATGGTAATTCTAGGCGACGTAATACTTCTTCTGCGTTTCCAGTTAATTTTTCAAGCGCCGCGTAGGAATCTTCCGGTTTAACAAATTGAACTAATTCCACTTTGTTAAATTGATGTTGACGAATTAAGCCACGCGTATCACGACCCGCAGATCCCGCTTCAGAACGGAAACATGCGCTAAATGCTGTATATTTTCTTGGTAAATCTTCTGCTTTTAAAATATCTTCGCGGTGGTAATTTGTTACTGGTACTTCCGCTGTTGGAATAAGGAAATAGTCTTCCGCTTCAATTAAAAATGCATCTTCTTCAAATTTCGGCAATTGTCCAGTACCTGTCATGCTCGCGCGGTTTACCATGTACGGTGGAAGCATTTCTTCATAGCCATGTTCATTCGAATGCAAGTCCATCATAAAGTTAATTAGCGCTCGTTCCAGTCTTGCACCTAATTTTTTATAAAAAACGAAGCGGCTGCCAGTTACTTTTGCAGCATTTTCAAAATCAAGAATATCAAGGTCAGTTCCTAAGTCCCAATGAGCTTTTGGTTCAAAATCAAATTCGCGAACTTCGCCCCATTTGCGGATTTCTACGTTATCGTCTTCCGATTCACCGACCGGAGTAGACTCATGCGGAATATTTGGAATCGACATTAAAATCGTATCTAACTTCTCGTCAATTTCTCTTAATTCGATGTCTAATGTTTTAATACGGTCACCAACGACACGCATTTCTTCAATTTTAGCATCAGCATCTTGTTTTTCGCGTTTTAATTTAGCGATTTCTTGAGATACTTCATTACGCTGGCTTTTTAGCGCTTCTGTTTCCACAATCAGTGTACGACGACGTTTGTCTAACTCGCCAAATTTCTCAAATTCACCCAAGTCTTCCCCACGATTTTGCAACTTCTGTTTTACTTCTTCAAAATTATTACGTAACAATTTAACATCTAACATGCTAACTCCTCCTTTATTTTTTTCCATATAAAAAACTCCCGTACTTTCCCGAATTAACAGGAAAGGGACGAGAGTTAACCGCGTTGCCACCCTTATTGGGACTTAAAAAAATCCCCAGCTTCATTTAGGTTTAACGGACCCAGCCGGAATGATTTACTCGCAAAACTATGCTTTCCACCACTCACTCCAAGATGGATTCATAAGGAAACTTCACCAGTTCGCACCAACCACTGGCTCTCTTTAGAAATTCTACCTCATTACTACTTCTTGTCTTCGCTTTTCGTATTAATTTAAAGTTATTCTATCGCATATCTGCTTAAATTACAAGCAAATCTTTAACCAATTAAATCGAGCGTGTCTGGACCGTCATCATCAGAATTCAGTATTCTAATTTGTTCCGGAACAATTTTTATAACGACAAAGGATGGTGAATCTTCGCCTTGAAACCAGTCTTTAGAGATATTTTCCCAGATGCGTTCTTTGATAGATTCATCTTCTTCCAGTGATGCTAAACCATTGATTTCTAAAAAGGCAGATCCGGGGCTATCATAGCCAATTAAAACGCATACGTGCGGGTTTCTACGGACTTCCTCTGTTTTCGGTAGTTCTTTTCCAGATGGTGTATAAAGTGTTAAGCCATCATGAAGAAACGTCATATATCTAGCGTGCGGAAAATCGCCTTGTACAGAGGTTAATACCCCAACTTGATGTTGTTCTAAAATGGCGAGAATTTTATCTTCTAGTTCATTTTCCATCTAAAACACCTTCCTTTGGTTATTTAGTGTACATTTCCACTTGTTTTCGGGCTTCAAACATTTCAGGCTTGTTATCTCCGTAGCTATTTGCTATAAAAGAGTATAACCGTTTTGACTAGGGGGATTTGAAGTGATTTTATTAATCGATCATAATGACTCATTTACATATAATTTATACCAATATTTTTTAGAGCTTAAGGAAGATGTGCGGGTAGTTTCTGCTAGAGATTTTTCGCTTCAAGCATTCGACCAATTAGCACCTGAAATGGTTATTCTTTCGCCCGGACCTGGTTCTCCGGATGATTTTCCAGAAAGTTTAGCTCTCCTAGACAAAATTCACGCTCCCATTCTCGGGATTTGCCTTGGCCATCAAATGATTGGTCATTTTTTCGGGGCAAAAGTGGTTCAGGCGGACGTTCCTGTTCACGGAAAAACTAGCATAATCACGCACCACGGTGAAGGATTATTTGCCGGACTTAATTCGAGATTCTCAGTTGCCCGCTATCATTCTTTAGTTATCGACCCAAATACTGTGCCAGCTGATTTGAAAGTGACCGCTGTGACAGATGATGGGGTTTTAATGGGTTTAGAGCATCTGACAAAAGCGATTTATAGTGTCCAATTTCATCCTGAAGCAATCCTATCTGAAAACGGACACGCAATTTTAGAAAACTTTGTACGACTGGGGAGAGCTGCCAAATGAGTTTATTACGTTTTGATTTTGAAGGTTCGGTAAAGATTTTTGAAAATCCACTTCGCGAACTGGTGGCGCGCGATTTATCGGAAGTACTTCCTATTATGAAAGCTGCCGAAGAAGCCCAAAAATCCGGAAAATACGTTGCTGGCTTTGTTAGTTATGAGGCCGCTCCTGCTTTTCGTAGTAATTTAAAAACCAAACATCCTGCCGAGAACATGCCACTTATCTGGTTTGGTGTATACGACAACTTCACGACTGCACCTACCGAAAACTCAGACACTGCACCACTTTCTTTTAAAATGGATACGGATTACCCGGATTATGCGGAAAAAATAGCACAGGTTAAAGCGGAAATTGCTGCTGGAAACACATACCAAATCAACTACACTGTTCGGCTCCAAAGTGAGGTACCAAGTGAGTTTTCTGCCCAAGCTTCTTTTGAATCGCTGCAACAAGTTGGAAAAGCAAACTATACAGCGCTAATTGAAACGGATGAATTTCAAATTATCTCCGCTTCACCCGAGCTATTTTTTAAATGGAAGGAGAACATCTTGACGACACGTCCAATGAAAGGCACCATTCGCCGCGGAAGTACGGAACAAGCTGACTTAGAAGCACATGATTGGTTAAAAAATGATTCTAAAAATCGTGCTGAAAATGTGATGATTGTTGATTTACTACGAAATGACCTTGGGGTGATTGCGGTGCCTGGTAGCGTAAAAGTGCCTAAATTAATGACTTTAGAACCTTACCCCACAGTGTGGCAAATGACGTCTACTGTTACCGCAGAAACACCTCCTGATACTAGTTTAACCGCAGTTTTCGAGGCGCTTTTCCCTTGTGGTTCAATAACTGGCGCCCCAAAAGCCCGGACAATGGAAATTATTTCAGAGCTAGAAGATTCACCTCGAGGCGTATACTGTGGCGCGATTGGATTCCTAGAACCTAATGGAAATGCGATTTTTAATGTGCCAATTCGAACGATTTCCATTGCAGATAATAAAGCAACTTATGGTGTTGGTGGCGGTATTGTTTGGGATTCTGATGCCGAAAGCGAATTTTCCGAGATTCATGCAAAATCAGCTATTTTAGAAAAAGCAACCAAGTTTTCTTTAATTGAATGTTTACGCCTTGAAAAAGGAGTACTCTCCCGGATAGACTTTCATCTAAAACGGCTTCAAACAAGCGCAAATTTTTTTGGTTTTCCTTTTAATGGTGAAAAAATTGTGGAACTATGGCGGGAAACAGCGCGAAACAATCCAGCTGGAACATATAAATTAAGATTTTTACTCCATCCAAATGGCACGCACCTTTTAGAACTAACCGAAATAAGTACGCAAAATCAGCAAATAACCGCGCAACTGGCAAAAAGTCCCGTCTCAACTGATGATTTATTCCTTTATCATAAAACCACTAATAGATCTGTTTATGAAGACATGAAAAGCACTGAAACCGAGGAGACATTGCTTTGGAATGAGCGAGGCGAGCTAACAGAATTTACTACCGGGAATATAGTTCTAGGCATAAAAGGCTGTTTTTTCACACCACCAGTGAGTTCAGGTCTTCTCCCAGGTACCATGAGAGCAGATTTATTAGCAAAAAACAAAATTTCCGAAAAAACACTAATGAAAAAAGACCTTTTCGAGGCTGACTTTGTGTGGTTAATAAATAGTGTAAGAGGATTTGTAGAAGTAGAAATCAAACAATAATCAATAGGTTTTTTCACAATTAAAAAATGATTTTCGACAGTATATTTGCCATATTTTCGCCATATTTAGAATTAGTGAAAAAATTACTTGCAAATTTTCACAAACTATATTAGAATATGTGTTCGCACGTCTTTATTTCCGTTTTCCAAGGGAGGAAAATCATGAAAGTATTGTTTCATCATCTTAAAAATTACAAGCTACAAGCAACATTATCTACTTTGTTTGTAGTAGTCATGGTTATCTCACAACTATGGCAACCAAAATTACTTCAGCAAGTCCTAGACGCCATCATGAAAGATAATATGGATGAAATTTCTTCCATAGGCGCACTTCTAATCGGTATTGCCGCAGTTGGCCTTATCGCTGGGATTCTAAACACGATTCTTTCTGCCAAAGTCGCTCAAGGTGTCGGCGCAGATATTCGTGAATCTAGTTTCCGTAAAATCCAAACATTTTCATTTAGTAACATTGAAAAACTTTCGACAGGTAATCTAGTTGTTCGACAAACAAACGATATTACCCAAGTACAAAATTTAGTGATGCTTTCACTACAGTCGCTAACAAGAATTCCGATTATGTTTATCGGAGCTTTTATTTTAGCGATGTTTACTCTACCTGAATTATGGTGGGTAATTATTGTGCTTGTTGTACTCGTTGTGCTAATTGTTGTCTTCACATTTGGCTCTATGGGTAAACACTTTGCAATTATCCAGAAGTTAATTGACCGCGTAAATTCTATCGCAAAAGAAAACCTTGCCGGAATGCGTGTTGTTAAATCTTTTGTTCAAGAAGATAACGAAATCGGACGTTTCACAACTGTCAGTGACAAACTAACTCGTCACACTATCATTGTAGGAACTCTTTTTTCTGTCATGATTCCTGCATTTATGCTCGTTTCTAACTTAGCAATTGTTGTTTCTATTTTCTTTGTAGGTGACATGGCTGCTGAAAACCCAGAAGTTATCGGGGCTATCGCATCATTCATGAACTACTTAATGCAAATCATGATGGCAATTATTATCGGCGGTATGCTAATGATGATGGCCTCTCGTGCGCTTATTTCCTTGAAACGTATTACTGAAGTTCTCGAAACAGAACCAGATATTACTTACAATGAAAATGCGCCAGAACAAGATTTAGAAGGTACTGTTGAGTTCCGTAACGTTAGTTTCAAATATGATGGTGACGATACACCTGCTCTTAAAGATATTTCTTTTAAAGCGAATGTTGGTGAAATGGTCGGTATTGTTGGCGCAACAGGTTCCGGTAAATCGACTCTTGCCCAGCTAATTCCACGCCTTTACGATCCAACTGAAGGTGAAGTTATTATTGGTGGTACTAACCTAAAAGACATCAATAAGAAAACACTTCGTAGCACCGTTTCCTTCGTGCTCCAACGCGCAATCCTTTTCTCAGGAACAATCGCAGACAATTTACGTCATGGTAAAAAAGACGCGACAACCGATGAAATGGAACATGCAAGTAAAATAGCACAAGCGAAAGAATTTATTGATAAACAAGCAAAACTTTATGAAGCTCCTGTTTCTGAGCGCGGTAATAACTTCTCTGGTGGACAAAAACAACGTCTATCCATTACACGTGGAGTTATCGGTTCGCCGAAAGTACTAATTCTTGATGACAGCACAAGTGCCCTTGATGCAAAATCCGAGAAATTAGTCAAAGAAGCACTTAATAAAGAGCTAGACGACACTACTACTTTCATCATTGCACAAAAAATCTCTTCTGTTATTCAAGCAGATAAAATTCTCGTGCTCGATCAAGGTAAACTCGTTGGCGTTGGTTCCCACAAAGAACTTCTTAAAGAAAATGAAACTTACCGTGAAATTTACGACACTCAAAAAGGCAAGGAGGTAACCGCATAATGAAAGAGTTTAAACAAATTAGCCGCTTTTTCTGGCACTATCTGCGGGGTTATAAACCTCAACTTTTTGTCATTTTAATTGCTGTAGTTTTTGCGACATACCTTCAAGTAAAAGCGCCACAATATATTGGTAACGCCGTTCAAGAACTTGGTGATTATGTTGTTCGTTTACTACAAACAGGTGTTGATGACAAGAGCGACTTCATCCATATCATTTGGATGCTGATTCTCTGCTACGTGCTGCTCGCTGCTGCCACTTTTATCCAAAGTATCATTATGACAGGGGTAGCTGGTAAATCGACGAACAGAATGCGTATAGGGCTTTTCCGCAAGATGGAAAAACTATCGATTCGTTTCTTCGACAGCCGCAATGATGGCGAAATGCTGAGTCGCTTCACTAGTGACTTGGATAACATTTCTAACACACTCAACCAAGCATTGATTCAAGTGCTATCAAACATTGCATTAATGATTGGTGTCATCATCATGATGTTCCAGCAAAATGTGGAACTAGCCTTTGTTACTTTAATATCTGCTCCATTTGCGATTATTATTGCGACTATAATCATTCGAAAAGCCCGCAAATTCGTTGATATTCAACAAGATGAATTAGGTGTTTTGAACGGCTACATTGACGAAAAAATTTCTGGTCAAAAAATTATTATCACAAATGGCTTAGAAGAAGAAACTATTGAGGGCTTTGTTAAACAAAATAATGTTGTTAAAAACGCAACTTATAAAGGTCAAGTTTACTCTGGTTTACTTTTTCCAATGATGCAAGGTATTTCATTATTAAATACAGCTATCGTTATCTTCTTCGGTGGATGGTTAGCTCTAAACGGCGACCTTGAACGCACAGCCGCTCTTGGTTTAATCGTTATGTTCGTTCAATATTCACAACAATTCTATATGCCACTAACACAAATTTCGTCCCAGTACAGCTTGCTACAACTAGCAATCACTGGTGCGCGTCGTGTTAGTGAAGTATTTGCAGAGGAAGAAGAAGTTGAACGCGAGAACTTACAAACAATTGATGGTATTAATAAAGGTGTTAAACTAGATCATGTTGATTTCGCTTATGACCCTGAAAAACCAGTTCTAAAAGACGTTTCAATTGATGTAAGTAAAGGTAAAATGGTGGCGCTTGTTGGACCAACTGGTTCTGGTAAGACAACTGTTATGAACCTTCTTAACCGCTTCTATAATGTCGACGGTGGTGCGATTCTCTTTGATGATATCGACATCCGCGACATTCGCCTTGATTCTCTTCGTAAACAAGTTGGTATCGTGTTGCAAGATTCCGTTCTATTTACAGGAACCATT
The DNA here is from genome assembly GCF_058683955.1 of Listeria sp. MAN/IMW/UF464. Lineage (NCBI taxonomy): Bacteria > Bacillati > Bacillota > Bacilli > Caryophanales > Listeriaceae > Listeria > Listeria sp. MAN/IMW/UF464. The sequence goes on along the minus strand of NZ_JBZWZP010000003.1, from coordinate 354,953 downwards.
CGCGATAACATTGTTTTCGGTAAGCCGGAAGCAAGCGACGAGGAAGTGATTAACGCTGCGAAACAAGCTAACATCCATGACTTCATTATGAACCTAGAAAAAGGTTATGAAACAGAAATCAGTGATGAAAACAATATTTTCAGTGTTGGTCAAAAGCAGCTTATGAGTATTGCGAGAACTATTATTACGAACCCTTCTCTACTAATTCTAGATGAAGCGACAAGTAATGTAGATACCGTAACCGAAAGCCGCATCCAAAAAGCTATGGACAACGTTATCTCCGGTAGAACTAGTTTCGTCATTGCCCATCGTTTAAAAACTATCCTTGATGCCGACCATATCGTCGTACTACATCAAGGTGAAGTGATTGAACAGGGTAATCATGATGAGCTGATGAAGGCGGAAGGATTTTATTCTGAGCTTTATCATAATCAGTTTGTTATTGAGTAGATAGACGCTTTTTATGGTCTGAAATAAATAGAAAAAAGGAAGTTCTCAAATGTTAAACATTGAGAACTTCTTTTTTTATTTTCATCTCAGTAATTTTATGTTAACGTAATTTAGAACAGAAAAATAAAAACAGAGGTGAACATACATATGAATTTTAATCTTTTTGTTAGAAGTGGTTTTATTGGTCTTATTTTACTTTTTGTCATCCAAGTATTAGGGGTCGTAAGAGGGTTATTGATTCAATCTGGTTTTATGGATGGGAGCATCAATCAGAGTTTACTGGGCACAAAGCTTATTATAGTGCCAATTATATTTTTTACTATTAGTATTGTTTTTTTCTTATTATGGTTTTATAGAGACTATCAAACAAATAAAAAAAGTCGATTTCCTAGTTAAGGAAATCGATTTTTTTATGTTAATTAAACCAGCCTTGCACACCATTAGAAACGTAGCTTCCAATGCCTTTAAAGAAAGAACCTACTGCTTGTGTAGAGAGCATGAACCAGTTTGCCTTTTCGACATCGCTGGCAGTTAGTACGTCAATTGTTTCTGTTTGTTTTCCGTCAATATATCCTAACTTGTCGCCATCTTTTAAAGATACTTCCATTTTGCCGACTTCTGTACCTTTTTTAACTGGTGCTTCTATGGTTTTTTCTTCCAGTTTTACGTTTGTATTTAACTTAGGTGAGTTGTCGTTCTTGGGTACCACTAGTTTTACTGCGTCTTTTGTAACGAGTCCAACTGTGTCTTCTTTTCCTTTATCTACTGCAATACTAGCTGGTTTTTTCACTTTCGAACCTGCTTTTTGAACTTCTTTTACTTTGAAATTGTTAAATGCATAATCTAGCATTTTGTTTGTTTCGTCAAAACGAGCACTCGTATGTTCACCTTTACCACCGCCGTTAGCATGAAGTACCACGGTAACAACTCGCATGCCGTCTTGTACAGCTGTTGCAGTCAAACACATTCCAGCGTAATCAGTAGTTCCGGTTTTCAAGCCATCGACACCTTTACGACCGTAAATTAATCCTGGTAGTAACCAGTTCCAGTTCGACATGTCAATTTGGTCAGATGTGCCTTTACGGAATTCTTTTTTCGTTGTACTAGCTGTTTTAAGAACATCAGGATAATCATCAATTAAGTGTTTCGCAAGCTTTGCCATCCCGCGAGCCGTCATCTTGTTCTCATCTGTTGGACCGCCCACTTGCTGGCCACCTTTTAAATCTTCATTGTTAAGTCCAGTCGAGTTAACAAATTGGTGATCGCCTAGTTTTAATTCTTCTGCTTTTTTGTTCATTAAATCAACAAATTCTTTTTCAGAACCCGCTATTTTTTCAGAAATGGCAATTGCAGCCCCATTCGCGGAATAAATCGCCATAGCTTCATATAATTCTTGAACACTATACTCTTCACCTAATCTAAGTGGAACATTCGATAAGGAAGTGTCTTGAGAAACTTTGTAGGCATATTCAGAAATAGTTACTTTATCGTCCCATTTCAATTGTCCTTTATCAATAGCTTCAAGTAATAAGTATTCATCCATCATTTTCGTCATGGATGCAATTCCCATTAGCTTATCAGCATCTTTTGAATATAAAATTTTACCAGTACTCTCTTCAATCGCGATTGCTGCGTTTGCATTTACATTTGGTGCTTCCGCGGCTTGTGCTGCTTTCGGACTTACTAAAAAGCCACTTACTGCAAGGGATGCTGCCATGATTACGATCCCTGTTTTTTTAATTATGTTTTTCACTGCAACTTCTCCTTCATTTGAGCAAATTATTGACTCATTTTATCTATATTTTAATCAAGAAACCTATTTTAAAATTCCCTTTTTGAATAAGTTTCATTTTTTTGACGGATACTTTCATATTTTACCATGATTTAGTAGTGCCGTATATAAAACTTTTCGCCCAAAAACCAAATTTTCTAGCGAACGATTGGCAGAAGAATATGTGACGAAAATTCAGGACTATGATAAATCGTTTGGCTCGCGATTTGGCTTTCGGTTGAATTAATAAAACTACTGCCCGTATTTGGGTTTGGATCGAATCTAGGGAAGTTACTTGAAGAAATTTCAACGCGAATTTGGTGCCCTTTTTCAAAAAGATTACTTGTTGCCCATAAATCAATTGTATATTCATTAATTTTGTTTTGCACATTATCGCCGTGTTGTTTGTTAGCCCGGATAATGCCGTCTGCTAGGTTAAAGGCTGTCCCATCCGGGAAAACATCGACTAATTTAGCGGTGAAATCAGTGTTTGGCGCATCTGTTTTCGCCCATAGTTTTACTTGGATTGGTCCTGTAATTTCTAGCGACTCTTCAAGTGGAGCAGTTGAATAACAAAGAATATCGTTGCGCAACTCTAGGTGTTGCTGATCTCTGGGACCATCCGCATGTAGCTCTTTGTGTAAAGTTCCTCCGCCGTTTGAAGGCACCGGATTTTCCGGGTCATAACTGAATTTCGCTTTTGACTCTTTGGTTGGCGGAGTGAATTCTGCGCTTACTGTGCCTGTTTTAAAATAAAGTGGTGTCATAGCTGTATTTTCGGGTGGCCAAGTTTCAGCTGTTTTCCAATCGTTTAAGCCCATAACAAAATAATTAACTGCCGCCATTTCAGGTAGTGGCTCTTGTTTCAGCCAGTGATTAAACCATTCTATATGTCTTGCATGCATACTTGCCTCGCCCCATTTAGTAGCAGCTATGCCAAAGTCTCTATCTCCAATCATTTGTGCAAAATTGGCATGAGTCCATGGTCCGATGACTAATTTATCTCCAAGCTTACGGCTGTGACCATTTTGGAAATTAGCGATCGTTTTATCTAAAAAGCAGTCGTACCAACCGGCTACATGAAGCCCTGGAACATTGATTTTATCGTAATTGCTTTTCGCATCGATTTTTTGCCAGTGATTGTGGGTTGGTTCATAATTAAGTAACTCTGAAAAATAAGGCATTTCTTCCCGCCCAATTGCTGGCCAGTCTTTGTATGGTTTAAATTTATATAATGATTCGAGATTATCTAAGTTTTTCATTAATGTATTTGCTGCTTGTTCTTGTTCTTCACGTGTACTGTATTTGCGAGTCAGCATGTTTGGAAGCATTGATTCTAAATTCCACGTTTCCCACATACCAAGCTCGAGCGCACCGTCATGGTCATTAAACACGTCAGTCATACTATTTTGCGCCATAATTGGAGCAATAGTTTTTAAATGCTCATTACCGCTTATCGCAGCCAATATTTGCGTATAACCATAGTACGACAACCCGAACATCCCGACATCCCCATTAGAATAAGGCAAATTAGCTGCCCATTCAATTGTGTCATATCCATCATCTACTTCTGCTATGTAAGGTACAAATTCGCCTTCTGATGTGTATCTACCACGAACATCTTGAACTATCACAATATAACCTTGCTCTGCCAAAATATTAGGACGGAGAAAATGGAGCCCATATGATTTGCTATAAGGTAATCTTGTAAGCAAAACTGGGTACTTTCCTTCATCGGCTGGACGATATATATCTGCGTAGAGAGTCACCCCATCTCGCATTTTGGCTGGAATATCTGTTTCTATTATTAATTGATTATGTTTCACGTGAAACATCTCCTTTTTAATATTGATTGCCATTTTATTGTTTCGTATACAGCAGACTATGTCAAACAAAGCGACCCACTCGATATGAGTGGGTCGCTTTGTTTGCGCTTATTTATCTAGCTTTAATTTTGCTAATGCTTCGGCCATTGGGTTGTTAAAAGGTTCATCATCTTGCTTGTTTTGTTTTTTCATAAACTTGGCCACATCTGTTTTGGATACATTTTTGTTTTTCTGTTTATTGCGGCGCTCTTGGAAGGCGGTTAGCTTTTCACGATGTCCGCAAACACATACAAAAATCTGTTTATCCCCTTCGCCGCGCATTTCCATACGTTTATGGCAGTTTGGACAACGCGCATTAGTCGTTCTTGAAACTGATTCACGATGACCACATTCACGGTCCTGACAAACGAGCATCGTTCCGCGCTTACCTTTCACTTTTAGCATTGGCTTGCCGCAATCCGGGCATTTTTGTGATGTAATGTTATCATGACGGAATTTTTTATCGTTTTGCTTTATTTCTGTTACTGCTTTTTTAGCATAATCCCGCATTTCCGCAGTAAATTTACGATAATCTAGTTCTCCTTTTGCGATTTTGGATAGCTTTTGCTCCCATCGCGCCGTTAGTTCAGGGGATTTTAAATCTTCTGGAACTAATTCGAGTAATTGCCGTCCTTTAGATGTAATGTGAATTTCCTTGCCTTGTTTTTCTAAGGCAAAACTATTGAAAAGTTTTTCAATGATGTCTGCTCGTGTAGCAACTGTTCCAAGACCACCTGTTTCGCCAAGAGTCTTGGCCAGTGCTTTACTCGTTGTTTCCATATATTTTGACGGATTTTCCATTGCTGACAGTAAAGTTGCTTCATTAAATCTTGCTGGCGGCTTTGTTTTTCCTGTTTCTAAATTTACACGCTTAACAGGAATTTTGTCGCCTTTTTTCATTTTAGTCAGTTGATCGGGTTCACGCGCCTCGCCGTATATGCTTTTCCAGCCTAGGGACTTAACAACCTTACCTTTTAAAGTGAAGTCTTCTTGACCGATTTTTGCTTTTACAGAGGTTTCTTCATAAATATATGGATCCGAAAGTACTGCTAAAAAACGTTTGACTACCAAATCATAAATTTTCCGTTCTTTATCGCTTAAATCTCCGAGTGAAACGGGCTGCTCGGTCGGAATAATGGCGTGATGGTCACTTACTTTGCTGTTATCTACAAACGATTTATTTGCTTTAATTGGTTTACCACTGATTTGGCGGGCAGCTTTAGCATTTTCACCCACACCACAAGCTTCTAAACGCTCTTTTAGAGTAGGGACAATATCAGTTGAAATAAAGCGTGAATCAGTTCGCGGATAAGTTAATACCTTATGCCGTTCGTACAAGGTTTGCATAATATTAAGCGTTTCTTTCGCTGAAAAATCATATCTATTATTGGCATCACGTTGCAATTCGGTTAAATCATATAGCCCGGGTGAAAAAGTTTTCTTTTCTTTCATAGCAACATCTGTAATTAACGCCGTTTCGCCTTGTAAAGATTTTACTAGTTTTTCAGCTAAATCCTTATCAAAAGTTTGTCCATTGTTCCACGTGAAACTTTCTTGCTCTGTTAACGCGGTAATTCTGTAGTATTCTCGTGGTTTAAAGTTACGTATTTCTTCTTCACGATGCTGAATCATTGCAAGCGTGGGTGTTTGCACGCGACCACAGGATAGTTGTGCATTGTATTTGGTTGTTAACGCGCGTGTAGCATTAATCCCCACTACCCAGTCAGCCTCAGAGCGCGCCACAGCAGAATGATACAGGTTTTCGTAAGCATTTCCTGGTTTTAAATGTTCAAATCCTTCTCGTATCGCCTTATCTGTTACAGAGGAAATCCATAATCTTTTTAAAGGTTTTTTGATTTTCGCATAATCAATAATCCAGCGAGCTACTAGTTCTCCTTCTCGCCCTGCATCTGTTGCAATAACAATGGTAGTTATATCAGTACGGTTCATCAATTTTTTAACTGTTTCATATTGCTTTCTTGTTTGTTTAATTGGTTCTAGTTTCATTTTTTCTGGAAGCATTGGTAAGTCTTCCATGTTCCAATTCTTGTATTTTGGGTCGTAGCGTTCTGGATCGGCCAGTGTTACTAAGTGTCCTAACGCCCATGTTACTACGTATTTCCCGCCTTCTAAATAGCCATTTTTTCCTTGTTTAGCCCCGAGCACGCGGCCTATATCTTTACCGACAGACGGTTTCTCTGCCAGCACTAGTGTTTTTGTCATCTGTCAAACCCTCTCTTCTATCTTATTTTGCTGCCTCTTGTTGCAATACTGCCAAGAATTCAGCACCATATTTATCACGTTTCATCGCACCAATCCCTTTAACTTCAAGCAGCGCATCTTCCGTTTGTGGCATATACGCACACATTTCACGTAAGGTTTCGTCTGAAAAAATGATATAAGGCGGTACTTTGTGTTTCGCTGCTAGTTCGCGTCTGACCTCTCGTAATTTTTCGAAAAGATCACTAGTTACATCCATTTTAACTTTTTCGGCACGTTTTGCTTGTTTACGCTCTACCTTTAGCTCGCCTCGTAGTACAGATATCGCTCTATCAGTAAGTTTAAGCGAAGGAAATTGACTATCTGTAGGCTGTAAATATTTTTCTGCTGTAAGGTAATCGATTAGTTGCAATACATCTTTTTGCGATGCATCTTTCATTAATCCATAGGTGCTAAGTTCTTCAAATCGCCAGTCTTTCACTTTTTGGTCAGCAGAACCCGTTAGAACCTTGGCAATTAATACTTTTCCGAAACGTTCGCCCATTCTTTTTATACATGAAAAAACTTGTTGCGCTAAAATTGTAATGTCTGTCGTCTCTCGCGTATCCAGACAATTGCTACACTTCCCGCAGTTTTCCTCGTCGTCACCAAAATACTGAACGATATACTTCTGCAAACAAATTTCTGTATAACCATAACCCGTCATTTGGCGTAACTTAGCGAATTCATTTTGTTTACGTTCATCATCCATTTCGGATTGCTCAATTAAAAACTGTTGAATACGACTATCTTGTGGAGAAAAGAGCAGAATACAATCGCTTGGAACGCCGTCTCGACCAGCCCTGCCTGCTTCTTGATAATACGCCTCGATATTGCGGGGAATATTATAATGAATGACAAAGCGCACATTGGATTTGTTAATGCCCATTCCAAAAGCATTCGTTGCTACAATTACACGAATATCATCATATAGAAACTTCTCCTGCCAATCTTTTCGAGCTATATCAGTCATTCCGCCGTGATACATACCTGATTCCACGCCTTTTTTAAGCAAGAAACTGTGTATCCGCTCTACTTCTTTTCGTGTAGACGCATAAATAATACCTGATTCCGTCGAATTTTTCGTTAAATAATCAATTAAATACTTGTCTTTATCCTGACCTTTTACTACTTGAAATGCTAAATTATCTCTGGAAAATCCAGTTTTGATAACAGAATTTGGTTTTATTTTTAAAAGACGGCAAATATCGTCTGAAACAGCTTGAGTTGCTGTAGCAGTAAGCGCGATAACAAGCGGACGCCGAGTCATTTTGTCTAAACTATCGCAAAGACTCAGATAACTCGGTCTAAAGTCATGACCCCACTGAGAGATACAGTGCGCTTCATCAATTGCAAATAACGCAATAGGCACTTGCTCGATTAATCGCTGAAAACCTGGCGTTTCAATTCGTTCTGGAGCAATATAAAGCATCTTTAGCTCTCCAGAAAATGCAGCATCTAACCGAATATCTATTTCTCTATTAGTAAGTGTACTATTAATAAAAGTAGCTGCAATGCCATCTGAGACTAGCGCATCTACTTGATCCTTCATAAGTGAAATTAGCGGAGAAACGACAATGGTTAAACCGTCAAAAAGAAGTGCTGGTATTTGGTAACAAAGTGACTTCCCGCCGCCAGTTGGCATGATTGCGAGCGTATCTTCACCAGCTGAAAGTTTCGATATAACATCTATCTGTCCATCTCGAAAGTCTTGATAACCAAAATTTTGCTGTAAAATAGCTCTTGCTTGTTCTATCATTATCTTTTTTCACGCCTCCTCTATAGAAACAGTATAGCGGTTTTAAGAACTTAATTGAAGCTTTTTGAGGAAATTCGTTTTTTCTGGGCGTTTTCTTATTTTATAGAAGAAATTAAAAAGCAGAAACCTCTTTTGGAAGAGATTTCTGCTTTTTCGACCTTAAGAAATGCTATAGTTCGGTGCTTCTTTTGTAATTTGAATATCATGTGGGTGACTCTCGCGTAGTCCGGCACCAGTCATACGAACGAACGCCGCCTCTTCACGAAGATGTCTTAAATCAGGTGAGCCAGTGTAGCCCATGCCTGAACGAATACCGCCAACTAATTGGAAGATAATATCTGCCACGGAACCTTTGTAAGGAACACGCCCTTCGATACCTTCAGGAACAAGTTTTTTTGCATCAGCTTGGAAATAACGATCTTTAGAACCGTGCTCCATAGCTGCCAAACTACCCATACCACGATAAGTTTTGAATTGACGACCTTGGAAAATTTCTGTTTCACCAGGGCTTTCATCTGTTCCAGCGAGCATACTTCCTAGCATAACTGCATTTCCTCCAGCAGCCAACGCTTTTACGATGTCGCCAGAGTATTTAATACCGCCATCAGCGATAATCGTTTTACCAAATTCGCGTGCAACAGTCGCGCAATCATAAATAGCTGTGATTTGTGGTACCCCAACCCCTGCAACAACACGTGTCGTACAGATCGAACCAGGACCAATACCAACTTTAACAATATCAACGCCAACTTCAAATAGAGCACGTGCTCCTTCAGCTGTTGCAACGTTTCCGGCAACAATTACTACATCTTTAAAAGTTTGACGGATTTCAGATATTTTATTAATAACGCCTGCTGAATGTCCGTGCGCAGTATCAATTACAATCGCATCTACACCAGCTTCGATTAATTTTTCAACACGAACAAAAGTATCATTTGTAATCCCAACAGCAGCTGCTGCAAGGAGTCTGCCATGTTTGTCTTTGGCAGAGTTCGGGAATTCAATTACTTTTTCAATATCTTTAATAGTGATGAGACCTTTTAGGATGCCCGCCTCGTCAACAAGTGGTAATTTCTCGATGCGGTGTTTTTGCAAAATCTGCTCAGCTTGTTTTAAAGTAGTTCCAACTGGTGCTGTCACTAGGTTTTCTTTGGTCATAACATCTTTAATTACTGTAGAGTAGTCTGAAATAAAACGTAAATCACGGTTGGTTAAAATCCCAACTAGTTTGCGCTCCTTCTCGTTATTGACGATTGGAACACCTGAGATACGATATTTACCCATCAAATGCTCTGCAGCAAAAACTTGGTGGTCTGGAGTCAGATAAAATGGATCAATAATAACGCCGCTTTCGGAGCGTTTAACTTTCTCGATTTCTTCTGCTTGTTGTTCAATACTCATATTTTTATGAACAACACCGATTCCGCCTTGGCGCGCAATTGCAATCGCCATTTTAGCTTCCGTAATCGTGTCCATTCCGGCACTCCAAATTGGTACATTTAATTTGAGTGATGGAGCCATTTCTACACTTAAATCTACATCATTTGGTAATACGTCCGATTTCGCTGGAACAAGTAAAACATCATCAAATGTTAAGCCTTCTTTTGCAAATTTTGTTTCCCACATGGGTCGCAAACACTCCTTTTTTATTGGTACTAGCTTTTTTTATATAGAAAAAACGCATCATCTTCTCTTTATTTGTATAAAGAAAAAATGGTGGAAAATATCCACATCATGCGACTTGTCTTCTATAATCATGCTGAAATAGCCAATGTATATTTTTAGTTATTGAATATGATGTTACAAGAAGCTAGGGGCTATGTCAAGAAGGTTTTCCGTTGTTGTTTTATTCAGAAAATATAGTAAAAAATGTTTCACGTGAAACATTTTAAAAAGCCGTCTAAGAATGTTATCTTAAACGACTTCACTGTTTATTAATTTGTTGTATAATGTTAGATTTTCTTCGTCAAAACAAACAAAGCGTACTTCTTTTATACTTGAGTCATACTCTTCTTCTACCCATTTGCGAACGGTATAAAGCGCTACTTCTGCCGCTAGTTTTTTAGGAAAACCATATACACCGGTAGAAATATTAGGAAAAGCAATCGTAGTTAAGTCTTTTCCGGCCGCTAAATCCAATGCTTTCCAGTAACAAGATGCTAATTTGTTAGCTTCTTGGTGCTCACCATCTTTCCAAATCGGTCCCACAGCATGAATGATAAAATGCGCTTTTAAATCACCTGCAGAAGTGATTACTGCTTCACCCGCTGGACAAGAACCAATGCGATTAATAACCTCTTGGCATTCTTTTAATAAATCAGGACCAGCTGCTTGATGGATAGCACCATCCACTCCGCCTCCACCTAGGAGTCCTGGATTAGCAGCGTTCACAATGACGTCCACATTTTGTTCTGTAATATCGCCTTTTACAACTGTTATATCCATACCATCACCTCTTTTCTTCATTCTAATTTATTTGGAGAGCGATTTCCAGCAAGGCGATTATCCTCGTTTACTAATGGCATAGCTGTAGTGACCTTCATACACTGTTAATTGCTTATTTTCGAGCCAAATTACTTTAGAACAGAGCTGATCAATAAAATAACGATCATGTGACACAGTAATGATTGTCCCGGTAAAAGTCCGGATTGCTTCTTCCAACACTTCACGAGACGCAATATCCAAGTGGTTGGTCGGTTCATCAAGAATAAGTGTATTCACAGGCATATTAATAAATTGGGCTAATCTAAGTCGCATTCGCTCGCCGCCGCTAATATTCGCCACTTTTCGGAAAACCATCTCCCCGTAAAACATGAAGCCAGCTAGCATTTGCCTTGCTTCTCCCTCTGTCACTGCCACCTTATCTCGAAACGCTTCAAGCACTGTCATTTCTTCATTCAACTCTTCCATTTGTTGTGACAGCGAGGCGATTTTCACACTTGCTCCGACCTTCACCATTCCGTTATCCGGCTCCACTTTTCCTTCTATTATTTTTAATAAAGTGGATTTTCCGGCACCATTTTCACCAATAATCGCCACTCGCTCGCCTTGTCTAATTTGTAAAGAAACACCCTGCACAATTTCTTTTTCTCCAAAAGATTTATTTAAATTCTCCATCACAACTACATCTTGTCCACTTCTGCTAGCTTCGTCAAATTGTAATTGCATTTGTTTTTGTGTTAATACAGGGCGCTTCACTTTTTCCATCCGTTCTAATGCTCGTTCCATATTTTTTGCCCGGCGGAACATGGCGTCGTTCGGCGGATTGGCTTGCATAGCCCACTGGCGCAATCTTTTTATGGCTTGCTGCATTTTTTTGATTTTCTTTTGTTGATCTTTATAGTCTTGGAATTCGCGTAATAGTCGTTCTTCCCGTTCTTTTAAATATCCGGAAAAATTCGTATGATAAACGATTAACTCGCGGTTCTCGAGCTCTACCATTTTCTGGACTACTTCATCTAAAAAGTAGCGATCATGAGAAACTACCAACACAGTTCCAGCATAATGTTGTAAAAAAGTCGTCAACCATTCCACTGCCATTAAATCCAAATGGTTTGTTGGCTCATCCAAAAGTAACAAGTCCGTTTTCTGTAATAATAAATGGGCTAATGCTGCTTTTGTTTTCTCACCGCCACTTAAATCGCCCCATTTTTGAGGCAGTAATGCTCCAATACCAAGTCCGTTGACCACTTTGCTCAAGTTAGCATCCATTTCATATCCACCGAGCTCACCAAACAAAGCCATTTTATCTCCGTAGCGGTTCATTAATTTTTCGCTTGAATTTGTTGCCATTTCTTCTTCTAATGCTCGTAATTCTTTTTCTAAATCCTCTAACTCGCCAAAACTAGTTCGTAAATATTGTTCTACTATTATATTAGGATCCACCGTGGATAATTGCTCTAACAGCCCGATTTTCGCACCCTTTTTGCTGGTTACAATCCCGCTATCAACGCCCTCAGTTCCTTTTAAAATCTTCAAAATAGTACTTTTCCCTTCGCCATTACGACCAATTAAACCGACACGCTCGCCTTCCTCTAATTGAAGAGATACTTTCTCTAAAATAATATCTCCGGTAAAACTTTTAACTACATCATTCATTGCAACTATTGTCATTTTATCCTCCATTTATCCAAGGAAGCATGGCAAAATGTTTCACGTGAAACATTTTTTCAGACAACAAAAAAGCGTCAGACAAGCGCCCGACGCCAATTATAAGTATAATACTAATTTAGCACTATACAAACCGATTGCGTGACTCCATGCTTCTCTCATTTTTTCTAGTTATACAGTTTTTTGGGCAGACTTCACCAATGTAACTGCAATACCGGAAAAAATTGCACGGACAATATACAAAAATTTAGCTATACTAGTTCGCGCATTCAAAAGAAACATGTCATCTCACCTCTTTTCATTAATACATATAGAATAAGGGATGCTGCCTCAAATGTCAATTGTTCTCCCAATCACATGCACGAAACACAGCGTTTCAACTCAGAAACTTATACCATTGATATGAAACACGAACCCAAAGCATCAAAATCTATTTACCAATCAGTCGAAACCGTTTACATTAATAAGGCAAGCAAAACAAAAAACAGACTAATCGCACATAATTTTTGGAGGTGCCATAATGGAACATAATAAGTTGAAACCTTTCCCAAAAGATTTTCTATGGGGATCAGCTTCTGCAGCGTACCAAGTAGAAGGTGCCTGGGATGAAGATGGCAAAGGACCATCTGTATGGGATGAATTTGTTCGTATTCCTGGAACAACATTCAAAGAAACAAACGGAGACGTAGCGGTGGATAATTATCATCGTTATAAAGAAGATGTCGCGCTAATGGCTGAACAGGGCCTAAAAGCATATCGTTTCTCTGTCGCATGGAGTCGCGTTATTCCGCATGGTAACGGGGAAGTTAATGAAGCTGGACTAAAATTCTATGATAATTTGATTGATGAACTTCTTTCTTATGGAATTGAGCCAGTCGTTACACTTTACCACTGGGATATTCCGCAAGGGCTGCAAGACGAATATGGTGGATGGGAGTCGCGCCAAGTTATTGAAGATTTCACTAACTACTCCGCCCTTCTATTTGAACGCTTTAACGGCCGAGTTAAATACTGGGTAACACTTAATGAACAAAACGTATTTATCTCACACGGTTATAAATTAGCGTATCACCCACCTGGCGTTTCTGACGACAAGCGTATGTTTGCGGCAAATCACAATGCGAACTTGGCGAATGCTTCTGCAATTGCTAAATTCCGCGAGTTAGGTATTTCTGGAAAAATTGGACCAAGTTTTGCTTACGGACCAAGTTACTCCATCGATGCCAACCCCGCGAACGTGTTAGCTTCTGAAAACTCCGAAGAATTCAATGCCCATTTCTGGATGGATGTTTACACATGGGGTGAATATCCTACCGCTACTTGGAACTGGCTGGAAGAGCACGGTCTTGCACCGGAAATCTTACCAGGCGATACCGAACTTCTGAAAAAAGGGAAACCTGATTTCATGGGAGTTAACTATTACCGCTCAATGACTCATGCATTTAATGGGAAAGACGGCGTTGGTTCTGGGAAAATGAATACAACTGGTGAAAAAGGCACTTCCGAGGAAACTGGTGTACCGGGGTTATACAAAAACACCAATAATCCATACTTAGAAAAAACGAATTGGGACTGGGACATTGATCCAACTGGCTTGCGCATTGGCTTACGTAGAATTACTAACCGCTATAAATTACCAATCATGATTACAGAAAATGGTCTTGGTGAGTATGATAGCTTGACGGAAGACCACAAAATCCATGATGAGTACCGGATTGAATACATTCGCGCCCATGCTCTAGCAATCCAAGAAGCAATCACTGACGGTGTAGAAATGCTAGGTTACTGCACTTGGAGCTTCACAGATTTACTAAGCTGGCTAAACGGCTACCAAAAACGTTACGGTTTCGTATATGTTGACCGCGACGAAAACGATGAAAAAGAATTGAAACGCTATAAAAAAGACAGTTTTTACTGGTATAAAAAGACAATCGAAGCAAACGGAGCTAATTTAGTAGAAGAACAGGGCAAATAAGCCTTGTTCTCTCTCTGCTTCAACCATTTTGGGAGGGAAATTTTAATGAAAAAAATATTACTTGTATGTGCGGCCGGAATGTCGACAAGTTTACTCGTAACTAAAATGAAAGCGCACGCAACCTCTATTGGGGAAGAAATTGAAATTGAAGCATTGCCAGTATCAGAAGCTAGCAGCGTGGTAGATAAAATGGATATTGTTATGCTTGGACCTCAAGTCCGTTACCAAAAACCGCAAGTAGACGAACTCGTACAGGGACGTATTCCGGTTATTGTAATTGATATGAAAGATTATGGTATGTTAAATGGGAAAGCCGTTCTTGAAAAAGCTTTCGCGGAGATTGGGTAAGGAATTTTCATTTAAAAATAGGGAGGTTTTAAAATGAGTATAATGTCAAAATTCGAACACGGCATGGAACGTGTTTTAGTACCAGTAGCGAATAAATTGAACTCACAACGCCATATTGCAGCAATTCGTGATGCATTTATTTTAGTTTTCCCATTAATTATGGCCGGTTCAATTATCACTTTGATTAACTTTGCAGTGTTATCACCAGATGGCTTTATTGCAAAAATTTTATTCCTAGGGAAAATCTTCCCTAATTTAGCCGATGCACAGGCTGTATTTTCGCCGGTAATGCAAGGTTCTACCAATATTATGGCGATTCTGATTGTATTCTTAGTCGCACGGAATCTCGCCATCTTCTTTAAACAGGATGATTTGCTCTGTGGGCTTACCTCGATAGGTGCATTCTTTATCGTCTATACGCCTTATACAGTTGTTGATAACGCATCTTACATGACAATCAAATTCTTAGGTGCACAAGGGCTTTTCGTTGCTATTATCGTAGCGATTATTACTGGGGAAGTATTTAGTCGTCTAGCTAGATCCCCTCGTTTAATGATTAAAATGCCTGACCAAGTACCACCAGCAGTTGCTCGTTCTTTTAAAGTATTAATTCCAGTTATTATCATCACGATTCTTTTCTCTGTAATTAACTACTTAATCACATTAATCGCTCCTGAAGGTTTAAATGACCTTGTTTACACAGTTATTCAAGCGCCACTTAAAGACATGGGAACTAACGTATTCTCTGTAATTATCATTGGACTTGTTTCTAACTTACTTTGGGTTCTTGGTATTCACGGACCTAACACAGTTGCGGCTATTCGTGACACCATCTTCACTGAACCAAACTTAGATAACTTATCTTACGTAGCACAACACGGCTCTGCTTGGGGCGCTCCATACCCTGCAACATGGGCTGGTTTAAATGACGGATTTGCAAACTATGGTGGATCTGGTATGACATTAGGTTTATTAATCGCCATCTTCATTGCTTCTCGTCGTGCAGACTACCGCGATATTGCGAAACTTTCTCTTGCACCAGGGATTTTCAACATCAATGAACCTGTTATTTTCGGTTTACCAATCGTATTAAACCCAATTATGGTTATTCCTTTCATCATTACACCAGCAATCAATACATTAATTGGTTACTTCTTTATCTCAACAAAACTTATTCCACCTGTCGCCTATCAAGTGCCTTGGACAACTCCAGGACCACTGATTCCATTCCTTGGTACAGGAGGAAACTGGCTCGCGCTTCTGGTCGGCTTACTCTGTCTAGCCGTCGCAACAGTCATTTATCTACCATTCGTACTTGTATCTAACAAAATTGCCGCGAGTGATGCTGCAATGGATAAAAATGCAACAGCCTCAACGGAACAATAGGATGTGACAAAATGAAAATTGCAGCATTTGATATTGGTGGAACGGCCCTTAAAATGGGGGTCGTTTTGCCGCATGGTGAAATTATATTAACAAAATCAGCCGAAATAATCGCTAGTGATGGTGACCAGATTTTAGCAGAAATGAAGCTGTTTCTTGCTGAAAATACGGACGTGACAGGGATTGCCGTTAGCGCACCCGGCTACGTCAACCCAAAAACCGGACTCATCACAATGGGCGGCGCTATCCGCAGATTTGATAACTTTAATTTGAAAGAATGGCTTGAAGCGGAAACCGGTCTTCCTGTTGCCATCGAAAATGACGCCAACTGCGCCCTACTCGCCGAAAAATGGCTTGGAAAAGGACAAGATTTGGATGATTTTCTTTGTTTAACTATCGGAACTGGGATTGGTGGCGGTATTTTTTCTAATGGCGCATTAGTTCGTGGTGGTCGTTTCCGGGCTGGTGAATTTGGTTATATGTTTAGTGAACGCCCAGGTGCTTTTCGTCCTGGAAAATATACATTAAATGAAACTACTACTATGCTCGTTCTTCGCAGACAATATGCCCAGCTAACCGGACGACCGTTGAAAGAAATTACTGGAGAAGAGATTTTTGCAAATTATGATGCGCATGATCCTATCTCAGAACGACTTATTAATGAGTTTTATACCGGAATTTGTACGGGACTTTATAATTTAATTTACCTGTTCGATCCAACGCATATCTTTATTGGTGGCGGAATTACAAGTCGCCCTACTTTTATCACGGAACTAAAGCATCATATGGCGAGCTTTGGGCTGCGTGACACGATTATCGAAACAGCAACACATAAAAACCAAGCTGGCCTACTCGGCGCAGTGTATCACTTTTTACAGGAGGAAAATAGACATGAATGAAATGGAGACAGTAATTTTTGGCATGATTAGTCAAGTTGGTTCTGCGAGAAGCAGTTACTTAGAAGGGCTTCGTGCGGCTCGTGAAGGCAATTTCGAGGAAGCGGAAGCAAAACTACAAGAAGGCAGCGAAACTCTCGCAAACGGTCACCACGAGCATCATAAGCTAATCCAAAAAGAAGCTTCCGGTGAAAAAGTGGAAATTCAGTTATTGCTAATTCATGCAGAAGACTTACTCATCACAACAGAAACATTAAGAGAAGTTGTCACTGAGTTTGTTCACGTATACAAGAAAATAAGCTAATAAAAAAGCGTGTAGACGACAAAATCTACACGCTTTTTATTATTCTAGCTGTTCTTGATTATAATTTTTCTTCGCCATCGCTTCTAGTAAAAACAACACCGGAATTTGCGTCGTAATATTCGTCTTATCAACCATTTCTTGCGTGACGTAATACGGGATATTGACATCAGATAGCTCGGCAAGCGTATTATGGCTTGTATTGGTGATACTAATAATCCGACTGCCATATTGCTGCATATTTTGCGCCTGTTCAAGAACCTGGTCCGTCTCACCAGACACAGATAATATAATCATCACTGCTTTATTTTTAAATTGCTCTCCCGGGTTAGGATAAAATGGATCTTTAATATAAAAAGTTCGCTTCTTCATATTGGAGAAAAAACGACTGCCATATTCTGCTAAAATTCCTGAGGTTCCGATTCCGAAAAAAACGACTAAATCGGCTTCATTAATAATTTCCGCCGCCGCGTCTAGTACATGATCGTAATCTCGATTCATTGTCCGTTCAAAGAATTCCTCTAAAACTTCCACTGTATCTGCTGTTTTTTTCTTTACCTCGCGTGTCGCTTCTTGTTTTAGCTTCACTTTAAATTCCGAGAAGCCCTCACAGCCCAATTTTCTAGTAAAACGAACGATGGAAGCTGGCGAAACATGCGTTACTTCCGAAAGTTCGCGCACTCTCATAAACATAACTTTGTCCCGATTGTCCATTATGTAACGGTATAAATGGTGTTCTGTCTCTGTAAATTGCCTAATCACTTCATACGAAAACATAAATTTATTCACCTCATCTGTATCAGTATTTCCCGGGAAATAAAAACAGGTGACCACCTCGCAATATGCAATTTAGGTCACCTGTCCGTGTCCATCTTCTTATAAGGATGGAATATTTTTCTTTTTCTTCACATAGAAACGTAGGGCAATAATAATTGCACCACCAACTGTGTTAACAATCGGACTTAACGCTACATTGATATTTGGAGGAATTGTCACTTGAACAATTGTCATTACAAACATCCATACCGCAATGACTCCAACTGCTACTAGTAAGTATTTTATCGTTCCACCTTTTTGGCCTGCACGCATATTAGATGCGTATTTACGTAAGATAAGCATTGCAAAACCACCGACAACAGCAGTGATTACTAAGACAATAATTCCTAAAGTTTGTGCATTTTTTTGGAAATAAGCACTAATTCCAGAAATCAGCATCATCGCTCCAAGTACAAGGAGTCCGCCGTCAAGTACAAGCCACCATTTGTCTGTATTTTGCTCAACTGGTGCAGCTTTTACATCTAAAGAAACAACATATTCTGTTGGTGTTAAATTAAATAATTTTCGCGCTGTTATGCCTTTTTTCTGTTCGGCTAAAATCTTTTCACACATTTCGTAAATAATGATTTCTTGTTGCTCTTCATCGTAATGAGTTCCTCGCAAATGCTTTTCAACTTCCATTACGTATTGCAAATTCCGCTTTGTTAAACTAGCCTTTAAATCAGCTACTGGCGGTTTATTCATTTCTGTGGTCAATGCTAAATCCTCCCTCACTTATTCTACCCTCTATTATACCGGACTTACCTACTATAAAAAAGCTATTTTTTTAATTCGTTTTAGACATTTGGAAAAGTCCGCGCATTTTGTTCAAAATGTAAAGTGCTAAAACAAAACTGGCAATCGTCGCCCCGATTCCCCACGAAAGATAACCAATAAAACTTAATTCTGTATCAGCCACCGCTAGATTAGCTGTTGCCATACCAATAAACAGTGAGAACAAGATAAGAAACGGCCATTTCACCCAAGAAAAAGCAAATAAATAACCATTACGCTCGATATGTTGTTTTTTGTATAGAACTAAAATAGCAAGGACCATACAAACGCTTAACACCCCGCTAAAAATAACCGCTCCGAGCGAGGCCGATTCAAAAGAAAATGGAGAAAAGACGTTCACATAGTCCTCAAATCTAAGGAGATTAGTCATACCATCTTCTCCTCCGTGTGGCCAAATATATTTATATAGATTATCCAAAGTTGGATTCAACACATTTGGTAGTAACATTACACCAAACGCCACCACAGCAGCTGCAATAGGCGATCCAATTAGTAGTCCAATTAAAATAGCGACTAAAAAGATAAGAATATAAGTAAATAACCCACCCACAATATCTGTCCAAAATTTCGCCATTTCTAACTGTATATACTCTGTTGGTATATGCCTGAAAAAGTAAGTTAAACCAATTCCAATAGACACAAGATAACTAAGCGTAATCGTAGCTATCCCCATAATCATTTTAACGCCAATAATATGTGTCCGCTTATATGGCAAAGATGTCGTAAATCGATTTGCCCGAGTATATCGCTCAAAGATAACCGCTAACACCCCAAGAATAAATACACTTGCTTTAATTAAAGTGAAAAACATCTCTACTTGAAAATAAAACATAAAAGGCATGTACTCAACATATTCTTTTTGAACAAAATTTGTATACATCGGAATAGCTAAATAAGCTACTGTCAAACTCGTTTTCATTTCTTCATCAGAAGTTTTAAATTCCGGGTTTTCTTTTTGTTGTTTTATAAAGTCACTAGATTCGTAATAATCCTTTTGACTTTGCCACCGTTCTGCATCTGAAACGAGCCCTAAAGCAATCCCCAGAAAAAACAATATCGCTACGCCTAGAAGCATCCATCTCATATTACGCCACTCTCGATACCATAACCCTCGATTAAACATTATTCGCTTCATCCTCATTTATATGTCTTTAAATCTCGTAATAATCAATCTTGTCATTCGCTAAATGAACCGTAAAAATATCCTCTATAGAAATAGCCATTTCTTCAAATAAAACTGGTTCCTCTAATCGCAATTTCCGAACAAATTCACTGGCATTTTTTGTAACTAAAAGCGTGTAAATTCTCCCATTTCGATATAATAATTGCGCATTGTTTTTTACGAAATCAGGTATTTTCTTTGTTTTAAAAGCTACTTGGATTTTCACTGCATCATTTCGCATGTCATCTAAATAATAATCAAGCTCCAAATGAGCCCCTTTTAAAACAATGACCCGATTGGCAATAGCTTCTAGTTCATCCAAACGGTGAGAAGCAATTACCACGCTCATTTCGCGCTTTTTCACCGTGTCTTTTATAATCGCTAAAATTTGCTTTTTAATAATAATATCTAGCCCATCCATAGGTTCATCTAGTAATAAATAACGAACATCTAAAGAAAAAGCTAAAATAATGAAAAATAAAGCTTTTCGTCCTTTCGAAAAAGACATTAATTTCGCTTTCATTGGTAATTCGAATTGTCGCATTAAATCATTGAAAAAAGTTTCATCAAAAGTCGGATAAATTTTCCGATAAATCTTGACGACGGTTTGTACACTATATGTATTAAAGTGATTCATATTGTCTTCCAAGAAAAACAACTGCTGCTTGACTTCAGGATGTTCAAAAATACTTTTCCCGTCTAAAAAAACATCTCCCTCATCAGGCAAATAAATTCCCGTCATTGTGGAAAAAAGCGTCGTTTTCCCAACACCATTTCTTCCTATAAGTGCTGTTATCTCTCCTGCTTTCAAACCAAATGAAATATCCTTCAAAACCAAGTTGTCTTCCATCTTTTTAGTTAAGTTCCGAATCTCCATTTTTTCACCTCTTGCACTCATTATATAAGTTCAGTAGTATTTTTTCTACATTTTTTAAAATTTTCTGCACTATTGTAAATCACAAATCAATTATTATACTAATTTCACATATTGCGGTAAAATATCTCTATATGAACTTATTTAAAACCCCTGAGGTGAAAACATGATAAAACTTGATATGACGATGCTCGATTCTTTTAAAGAAAACGAAGCTCTCCGGAAATACTTATTTTCTGGTCATTTTGGTTTGGAAAAAGAGAATATACGCGTAACTTCTGATGGAAAATTGGCTCTTACGCCTCATCCAGCAATTTTTGGCCCAAAAGAAGATAACCCCTATATTAAAACCGATTTTTCGGAAAGCCAAATTGAAATGATTACGCCAGTGACCGACTCGATTGACGCTGTATATGAATGGCTTGAAAATCTTCATAATATCGTTTCATTACGCGCAGAAAACGAACTGCTTTGGCCTTCTAGCAATCCGCCAATTTTACCAGCAGAAGAAGATATTCCCATCGCAGAATACAAAACGCCCGACAGCCCTGATAGAAAATATCGCGAGCACTTGGCTAAAGGCTACGGTAAGAAAATCCAATTATTATCCGGAATTCACTATAATTTCTCTTTTCCTGAAGCGCTAATTGACGGGCTTTATGCCGAAATCAGCCATCCTAACGAATCTAAACGCGACTTTAAAAATCGCTTATATTTAAAAGTAGCTAAATATTTCATGAAAAATCGTTGGTTGCTTATTTATTTAACTGGCGCGAGTCCAGTTTATCTCGCTGATTTTACAAAAACAAAAAGCGAAGAAGTACTGAACGATGGTAGCAAAGCGCTTCATCGCGGGATTTCCCTTCGCAATAGTAATGCCGGCTATAAAAACAAAGAATCGCTTTTCGTCGATTACAATTCATTTGACGCTTATATTTCGAGTATTTCCAACTACATTGAAGCTGGTAAAATCGAAAGTATGCGCGAATTTTATAATCCAATCCGTTTAAAAAATGCCCATACTGATCAAACTGTTGAAAGTTTAGCTAAGCATGGTGTGGAATATCTAGAAATTCGCTCGATTGACTTAAATCCACTTGAACCAAACGGAATTTCCAAAGATGAACTTATTTTTATCCACCTATTTTTAATTAAAGGTTTGCTTTCGGAAGATCGTGAGCTATGCGCGAACAACCAACAACTAGCCGACGAAAACGAAAATAATATCGCGTTAAACGGCCTTGCACAGCCCGCAATTAAAAACTGTGATAACGAGGAAATGTCCCTTGCTGATGCAGGACTTTTAGAATTAGACAAAATGAGCGACTTCATCCAAAGTCTAATTCCTAACGACAACCATTTCCAAGCAATCATTGAAAAACAAAAAGAACGCCTGCTACACCCTGAAAAAACGATTGCTGCACAAGTACAAGCACAATCAGCTAAAGAAGGTTACGTCGAATTCCATTTAAACCAAGCAAAAATTTATATGGAAGAAACAGCGGCGCTAGCTTATAAACTCGTTGGCGCAGAAGACATGGAACTTTCCACACAAATCATTTGGAAAGACGCCATCGCGCGCGGCATCAAAGTTGACGTATTAGACCGGGCCGAAAACTTCCTTCGTTTCCAAAAAGGCGACCATGTGGAGTATGTGAAACAAGCCAGCAAAACTTCTAAAGACAACTATGTATCTGTGTTAATGATGGAAAATAAAGTTGTCACCAAGCTTGTACTAGCAGAGCACGGCATTCGCGTACCATTTGGCGATAGTTTTAGCGTTCAAGCGCTTGCACTTGAAGCTTTCTCTTTATTTAAAGATAAGCAAATCGTCGTTAAACCAAAATCCACCAACTATGGTTGGGGTATCAGCATTTTCAAAAACAAATTTACGCTAGAAGATTACCAAGAAGCTTTAAATATCGCATTCAGTTACGATAGCTCCGTCATTATCGAGGAGTTCATTCCTGGCGACGAGTTCCGTTTCTTAGTCATTAACGACAAAGTTGAGGCTGTTTTAAAACGCGTACCAGCTAACGTAACTGGCGACGGAATCCATACAGTGCGCCAACTGGTTGAAGAAAAAAACACCGATCCATTGCGCGGAACGGACCATTTAAAACCACTTGAAAAAATCCGTACTGGCCCTGAAGAAACTTTAATGCTATCCATGCAAAATCTTTCTTGGGATAGTATTCCTAAAGCAGAAGAAATCATCTACCTTCGCGAAAACTCCAATGTCAGCACAGGTGGCGACAGCATTGACTATACCGAAGAAATGGATGACTACTTCAAAGAAATAGCTATTCGCGCCACCCAAGTCCTTGACGCCAAAATTTGCGGCGTAGACATAATTGTTCCACGTGAAACAATTGACCGCGATAAGCACGCTATCATCGAGCTAAACTTCAATCCAGCGATGCACATGCACTGCTTCCCTTATCAAGGTGAGAAGAAAAAAATTGGTGATAAGATTTTAGATTTCTTGTTTGAATAAAAAAATCCCAGCTACTAGTTTAGTAGCTGGGATTTTTGTTATTTAAGCCCTAGATAACAGCAGCCTATTCGTAATTAAATTCAAAATAAAATAAATTAATACAAAGGAGCCCCAATAGATAAACAAGTTTTCATATCCAAGCAATAAAACTCTAAAGAAAACTTTATGAATAAGTACCACTAAGAGTATTAAAAGGCTATTTACTAAAGAAATACCGATAATTTTCATCTTATTTCTCCCTTCTCAATATAAATGACCCGATCTGCTTTTCCTGATATTTCCGGGTCATGCGTGACACAAACGATAGTCTTACCTTGCTTTTTCAAGGCTAGAAATAATTCAATGATTTTTTGTTTGTTTTTATCATCTAAATTGCCAGTTGGTTCGTCCGCAAGTAAAAGTTGAAATGGTTTGAGTAAAATGCGCACAATAGCAATCCGTTGTTTTTCTCCCCCGCTTAATTGGTATACTTTTTTTGCTAAATAGCTCTCATCCATTCCTACTTCTTCCAAATGCTCTATCATCAGCTTGCGATTTTCCCCACCTGAAATAGATAAGTTTTCTAACACTGTTTCATTTTCCATCAATAGATAATTTTGGAATATAAAACCTAAAACCTCTTTTTTTAGAGTCATAACTTCTTTTTTCGTCTGATATTCCATCTCGTTAATAATAACTTGCCCACTATCTTTTGAATCTAGGTGTCCGATAACATTTAGCAGCGTTGTCTTCCCACTACCACTCTCGCCGACGACTGCAATAAATTCGCCAGCTCCAATAGAAAGAGAGACTTTTTCCAAAATCAATTTATCTTGTATCTTTTTACTGACATTAACTAATTCAATCATATTTTTCACCTTTTAGTATGGCTTTAAAATCTTTATTAATTACTTTTTCCTTTAAAAAGTAAATAACACATAGCTCTATGAGGAGAATAACTACACTAAAATATAAAGCAATTGGTTCTTTAGTAATGATGAAAGTAATGACTCCCGCAAAAGCACACACGGCCAAATTACTTATAATAAACCATTTACTACTTTTCCAAAACGAATATCCAAATACATGGTAAATAAGTTGTTTAT
The DNA here is from genome assembly GCF_058683955.1 of Listeria sp. MAN/IMW/UF464. Classification (NCBI taxonomy): domain Bacteria; kingdom Bacillati; phylum Bacillota; class Bacilli; order Caryophanales; family Listeriaceae; genus Listeria; species Listeria sp. MAN/IMW/UF464. Next base: position 330,607 of record NZ_JBZWZP010000003.1, on the reverse strand, counting down.
ATAAGTTCTCCCGGTAATATGATAATACAAGCAATATCATAAAAGAATAGGAGCTTATCGCTAAAATAATCGTACCTATCGATTGCTGATATATTTGCCATTTTAAAGCAGTTAATTCGCTTGATACTTCTTGATAAACACTCGTTACATTGGTAATTTCTCTTGCATTTGAATTATTAATAAGCGGCAAAATAGCATTAAACGCATCACCCTTCGTTTTATCAACAAAATATACAGAAGAAGTTACAAGAGCGCCAATACTAGATGAATCAATGTTCCCTGTATAGATAATCGCTATTGGATCTGTGATGTTCCCCGTTCGTAAATCCCCCGCACTACTATCATAGGAAAAATAGTCTTGGTTATTTTGAGCATAAATAATATTGATACTTAAGTCGTCCTTACTTAGCTCTAAAACAGGACGATTCAAAGCCTCATTATACATATTAGCCACCTCTACCTTTTGAAAATAGAAGTGATCAAGATAAGCTTTTTTTATGTCTTTCTCGAATTCCTTCTTGCTCGTAGGAACTATAATATTCAAAACTTTATCATTGATTATTGCTTCATTTTCTACGTTCTGCCCTTGTGCACTTTTAATCGGGTTTAATTTTAAGTAATTAAAATCAATCTCTACGCTATTCCCTTCAGGCGAATTTATTTCAGAGATCTTATTCAAATAGGTTTCATATAAAAAAGTATCATTTTCAACCCGCGTAAAATTTTTCGAATACATTAAAAACATCTCTTTTTTAGCTGTTCCTTCTTTATAAAAAGCATTTAACTTATCGTTTAATTTTCTATCAGCTTTTAAATCGTCTTCAATATTCTCGGGTAAAACTCCTACATTTACTTTAAAAATGTTCTTTGCATCATTCCACACGTCCATATTAGCTAGTCTTGTATTTAACATCTGCAGCGATTGATAGGAAGCTATAATCGTACCAATAAATACACAAAGCAGAGCAAATTTAATAACTAAATTGATAGCCAAATGTTGTTTTGCCGACTGCATATGTTGGTCAGATTTTGGTTGATCGATTTTCTGTATTCTAAGTAAACCAAAGAAATACATCGGAAACAGAATAAAAATCAACAAAAGCACATTAAACAAAAGCAACTTCCATACTATTTCTACTGAGTATGCGGATAGCCCTCTTACTAAAACTATGCCAACAAAAACCACCAAAATCACTAACTCACTAAACAATATAAATTTAATAGTTTTATTGAACAAAGACTTTAATGTAACTAACTTAGAATTCCCCCATATACGATTAACAAATAACCGCTGTTTGGAGTATCTTAAATAGTAATATGTAAAAATAAATAAAATGACAAAACACAAAAGCAAAGTCATAAGTAACGGGATATTAATATATTTCCACCAGCTCACGTCAACACTTTTCGTAGTTATTTCCCCGTACTGTTCAAATTCCTTTAAAAAAGCCTGATACGTATCCTGGTTATCTAAACCACTTACATAAAAAGTATCACTTAGACCCACATTTTTAATCTGTCCAAAGTCATAAACCTTTAAAGACCAATACTTAGAAGGATGATAAATCACACCCGATTGTTTTTCATCGCCACTTTCCCGATTCGCCAAAAAACGGTTTTTATCGGGATAATCTCCTTTTTTAAGCTTTATATTTGGGGAACACTGGGAATTAGAGGCATAAATATTCAAATCGCGTTCATCTAAAAATGTATACTGCGCTATGTTAATATTTTTAGCTTTTGAAAATTGCTCTATAGAATTATTAATTTCTAAAACCTGAAAGTCATCTTTATATTTAAACTGCACTTCTGTCTGGTCTTTAAAAAGAAAATCACGCGACAAGGTATTAGTAATAAAATTAAAAAACATTACATTACCAATGACAAGTGTTACTAAAATAATAGTGGAAAGAAACTTTTTCATCACATCATCCTTATCTTAATTCTATTCTTTTAATGTATCATGAATAGACAATGTATAACCAAAATGGTAATGAAATGACTTATTCTCATCATTAATAGCTTAAATCAAAACAATTTAATATTATTCCTGCTCAAATTGTGTAAAAAGCAGCAAAAATTTAATAGATTTTCTTTGAATTAGCTCATTATTCATTTTTCTAATCATCGCAAAACCAATTAGTCACAAAAATTTCGATTTACGCGCATTTTCATAAGTATTTAATTTAAATTTTTAACATAAATACTCAAATTCCGGTAATTTCAATGCATATTTATCCAAACTATCAACTACCCCTTTATCTTTCCGCCTATATATACTACAATAAACTTTAACGAAAAAACGGAACCATCTCCGTTTAAAATAGAAAGGGGTGACTGCATGCTTTTTTATGAGCGAATAAAAATCATGGTCCCACCATTTCCCTGTGAAGGATGTTTTTTTCCCAGATAAATAAATTATTCAGGAGAGTTTTTTATGGAAAAAAACATCGAAACAAAGAAAATCAATTTGGCATTACTTGTTTGTCTTGTAGGGTTTCCGCAAATTAGTGAAACTATTTATACACCTTCTTTAACCGAAATTGCTAAGGGCTACGGGGTATCGTTAAACCTGGCTCAGATGACTTTGAGCATTTACTTTCTTGCTTTCGCAGTTGGCGTGTTCTTTTGGGGTGTTAGTTCGGATTATTTAGGACGACGTAAAGCAATGAATTATGGGATATTCATCTATATTCTTGGTTGCTTAGTTTGCTTTCTTTCAAATAATATTACTATGCTTTTTATCGGTCGATTTGTTCAAGCATTTGGGGCAAGTACGGGTTCTGTTACAACACAGACGATTTTGCGCGACAACTACCACGGCAATGAACGCCACCACTTATTTGCAAAAATCTCAGCCGCTTTGGCATTTTCACCGGCAATCGGGCCATTAATTGGTGGGTTTATCGGACAATATTACGGCTTTCGCGTGGTATTTTTATTTTTAGTAGTTATGGGAATGGTATTGCTGTTCTGGAGCTTAAAACGATTACCAGAAACAAAGACAGCGAACGCTACCTCCTTTAGTGTACAGAAAATGGCAGTAATTGGTAAAAAAATGATATTTGACCGCTATACAATTGCTTTTGGGGTGCTAATTGGCATTTTTAATGGGATATTGTTTAGTTACTACTCTGAAGCTCCCACTATTTTTATTGAGAGGTTTCATTTTAATCAGAGTCAGTATGGCTTTATGGGTTGCGCAGTGGCCGTTTCAACTATATTAGGTGCTGGGCTATCGAACTGGCGCCTAAAGCAAAACTCGCCTCATAAAATCATCAAAGAAGGAATTTTATTAGCCCTTATCGGCACACTTGCTCTTAGTATGGTCGCGATTTTCCCGCTAACGAGCCAAGTTGTATTTTATATTCTATTCATCTCTATTATCTTGGCAGGAATCGGCATGGCTTTACCAAATTGTTTAAGTCTAGCACTAGTAAAATTTCAAGAAGTTGCAGGTACGGCTGGTGCCTTTTTAAGCTTAGGTTATTATGTAATTGTCAGTCTTTGTACTTTCTTCATTGGCGTTTTGCATTCGGGATCAATGCTTGTATTTCCTGCATTCTGCCTAGTATTACTTCTAATTGCCTTGCTTTGTATAAAAATAGCTACTAGAAATTCTCGCTAAAAAAACCGGAACCGTTTCTAACTTGAAGCGGTTCCGGTTTTATTTTAAATGTCATCCCAATTTAAAAATATTTTATATTTCCCGGGGAATAAAAAAAGTATTAAACTCCTAAAAGTCTAATACTTCTTTGATTAAGCTAATTCTCCATCCATGCTTTCCATTTGAGCAAGGAAGGCTTTTTGCCATTTCTTCTCGTTAAGGAATTCAATTGGAAACTGGGGATCGATTGTATTTAGGATTTTAGCCCAAGCGTCTGTACGTAATGAAGATGCTTGGCGAATCGCTATTACAAACATTATTATTGTTCCGGCAATTAAAAACAGAACTAAAAAAATACCTACAATGATTGTAGCTGGGAAATTTTGGTTTATTGCAAAAAAGTACGTTAGATAGCCTAAAATAAATGCTACTACAAAGAAACTACCGATAAAAGCAAAAGTCTTCTTACGGCTACGTCTATATGTAGAAATACCTAATTCTATTTCCAGCAAAGCCATTTGACGAACTGGATTATTTTTCTTCGCAACTTGAATACCATATCTATCAATTAGTAAATGCGCTGCTGTTCTTTCCTCTTTGTTATTCTTTGGCATAATGACAAGAAGAACAATTAAAAATGCTATAACCATTAATTGTATCAAAATAACACTCCTATAATAAAAATTTATAGTTAATTATAGCATTATTAAGCTCTTGGCAAATTGTATATTTTGTGAATTAATTATCGCGAGGAGCTCTATAGAAGTAAATAAACTCTTGACAAAGCAACTTTATACTGTAATTGTTTCACATGAAACATTTAGTTCTTAATTTTAGCATCACTAAAGTAACCTACCGTTTCATTCGCAAATTGACACTCTTACCCCAAATCAGTTAAAGATAGTTCTATTTCTTCCAGTAAAAATTCGCCAAAACTATTAGCAACAACTTTCTTTTCTGTATTGTCTTTGAATGATAAGTTAGTTTCAACTATTACAGGCTCGCCCTCACTCCCAATAATTGAAGTGTCTATCGAGAAAATCGAACCATATCCTGAATTTTTTATCATAATCATCTCTTTATTTATATCCCCAAATGTACGCGCCTGCTCTGTTGCAAATTTGACGTCTGGTATGGAAGCTGCACTCAAGCCTCGTTTAGAGATACCATAAAAAGATACACCATTAAAAGTTAACGTCCCATATTTTTCTAAAAAAAGCTTATATGTCTCTGGAAATTCGTTCCCTAAAGCATCTTGGTAAATTTTAATTAATTCAGGTGTTCCAGTACCACTAGCATGAAAGGTTATTCCACTTAAAGTTATTAACCGATCTACTTCCTCAAGAAAACTACTAGCCATCATATACACTCCTAAACGAACTTTTATTGTTTTAAGATACTTTTATTATATCACTCTAGGTGTTTATAAAGCTTGTAGAATTCGCGAAAAATATTACAAGAATCGCACTATTTCTATAAAAAAACAATCTTTTGACGCATCTGCTCATCAAAAGATTGTTTCACGTGAAACATATTAAACGTTAAAGCGGAAATGAACGACATCTCCATCTTTCATTTCGTATTCTTTACCTTCTAAGCGTACTTTACCAGCTTCTTTTGCTGCCTGTTCTGAACCATATTCAAGTAATGCATCATAGGCAACAACTTCAGCACGAATGAATCCACGTTCGAAATCAGTATGGATGATTCCGGCACATTGTGGAGCTTTCATTCCTTTGATGAAAGTCCAAGCACGAACTTCTTGAACACCTGCTGTGAAGTAAGTCGCTAAGCCAAGTAAAGTATACGCGGAACGAATCAATTGGTCTAAGCCTGATTCTTCAATTCCAAGCGCTTCTAAAAACTCAAGCTTGTCTTCATCTTCTAACTCAGCAATTTCTTCTTCAGCACGAGCACAAACAACGATAACTTCGGAGTTTTCACTCGCAGCGAATTCACGCACTTGTTGGACATATTTGTTATCGTCCGGGCTAGAAACGTCTTCTTCACTTACGTTAGCTACATATAAAACAGGCTTTCTTGTAAGCAAGAAAAGGTTACGAACGATTTTTTCTTCTTCTTCGTTAAATTCAATTGCACGAGCTGGCTTGTCATTTTCGAAAGCCTCGCGTAATTTAACTAAAACATTATATTCAGCAACTGCATCTTTATCTTTTTGTTTAGAAAGCTTCTCAACACGCCCAATACGCTTCTCTACTGTTTCTAAATCCGCTAAGATAAGTTCTAAGTTAATAGTAGAAATATCATCTAGAGGGTCTACTCGGCCTTCTACGTGGGTGATGTTTTCGTCATCAAAACAACGAGTTACGTGGCAAATTGCATCCACTTGGCGAATATGAGATAAGAATTTGTTTCCAAGTCCTTCGCCTTTACTAGCACCTTTTACAATTCCAGCTATGTCTGTAAATTCAAAAGTAGTTGGAACGGTTTTTTTCGGTTTTACAAGTTCCGTTAGTTTGTTTAATCTGTGGTCAGGAACTTCAACAATTCCTACGTTCGGGTCAATCGTTGCAAACGGATAATTCGCAGCCTCTGCTCCTGCTTTTGTGATTGCATTAAAAAGTGTCGATTTCCCAACATTAGGAAGCCCGACAATACCAGCTGTAAGTGCCATTATATATAAACTCCTTTTCATTAACTTCATTTTGAAAATGCCCGTCAAATAGACATTTTTTCACTAACGTATATTATAAAGGTTTTTCAAATAAAAAGCCACCCACCAAAAAACGAAAACCCTAAAAGGATTTTCGTTTTAAGCTTACTTATTTTAAATCTGCTACATGTTCTTCAAGATTAACACCAGTCCCATCAGCCACTCGATTAGCGAATTCTGGTTCTATTTGGTAGAAGTTTCGCAAATTGCGGATTTTAATATCATCGCGAACGCCAGACCAATCATCAACAATATTTTTCACAAGCGCCGCACGTTCAGCATCGGAATAGCGGTCCCATACTTCTTTTGCATGACCAAAGTTATTTGGTTTTTCAGCAATAAGTCGGCCAGAAATATCCCCACGAATTTCTTGTTCTTGTTCAATAAAAGCTGGATTTTCTTTTGGTTCAGTCTCGTAACTATTTGGCTCGTAATTAATTGAACTCGTTTGTTGTTTAAATGGCATATAGCCATCACGTTGGTTGTTGGCAACAGGTGCTTTCGGGCTGTTAATTGGCAGTTGCAAGTAGTTAGGACCTACGCGGTGTCTTTGAGTATCGGAATAAGAGAACAATCTCCCTTGAAGTAAACGGTCCTCAGAAGGAAGCATTCCACGAACAAGTACTCCAGGATTAAACCCAACAGATTCAGTCTCTGCAAAAATATTATCTGGATTACGATTAAGTGTCATTGTCCCTACATGTTCATATGGGAAAACGTCTTCGAACCAATCTTTTGTTGCATCTAATGGGTTAAAATCAAAGCTGTCTAAGTCTTTCGGATCTAGCACTTGCACATATAAATCCCATTCAGGGTAGTCCCCATTTTCAATTGCTTCATACAAATCACGGCTCGCATGGTTAAATTCTTTTGCTTGAATTTGCGCAGCCTGCTCGGTGGAAAGGTTCACAATTCCTGCTTTTGGTACCCAGCGCAGTTTCACGTAAACCGTTTTCCCCTCTTCATTAATCCATTTAAACGCATGAACACTAGAGCCACGGATTTCGCGATAAGAAGCCGGAGTTCCTTCATCACTAAATAAATACATAATCATAGTTGTAGCTTCAGGACTCAAGCTAAAGAAATCCCAGTAGCGGTTACCATCTTGAATATTCGTGCGTGGATCAGGTTTCAGAGAATGAATAACATCCGGAAACTTAATCGCATCACGAATGAAGAATACCGGCAAGTTATTTCCGACAAAGTCATAATTTCCTTCTTCAGTATAAAATTTAACAGAGAATCCACGCGGATCACGCAAAGTTTCTGGTGAATGCTGACCATGAATTACCGTTGAAAAACGAGCAAAAACCTCTGTTTCTGTCCCTTCTTCTTGTAAAAAATTAGCGATAGTATATTTTTTCATGCTTTTTTTAGTAACAAATTTCCCGTGAGCCCCAGCACCTCGAGCATGCACAACTCGCTCCGGTACACGTTCTCTATCAAAATGCGCTAATTTCTCAATTAGAACATAATCTTCTAATAAAGTTGGTCCTTTAAGTCCCGCGGTCATCGAATTTTGGTTATCGCCAACTGGCGTACCTTGGTTCGTTGTTAAATTTTTTCTCTCTGTCATATGTAAATACCTCCAATAAAATACTATATCATTTTAATTATAATAATTATTAAATGATACTATTTATATTTTAAAGAAGAAAATACTAAACTTCAACTAAAAGGCTTTAAAAAAAGAGCAGACGACTGTATAAATCGTCTGCTCTCTATTACTCTTCAGCCTTAACTAAAATTTTCTTTACTTTTCGTTCAAATTCACGTCGAGGAATCATGACGCTATGTCCGCAACCTTCGCACTTAATCCGAATATCCATACCCATACGAATAATCTTAAATCGATTGGTACCACAAGGATGAGGCTTTTTCATTTCTACTATATCATTTAAATCGAAATGCTTTTTTTCCATAAACATCACAACCTATTCATCATCAAACTGAATATCTAAAATCTCTAAAATACGATCCAAATCATCATCTGATAAAAATTCAATTTCAATTTTACCTTTTTTATCACGACGTTTAATCGAGACAGCCGTACCAAATTTATCACGTAATTGACTTTCACTTTCACGAATAAAAATAGGCACTCTGGCAGGCTTAATTGTTTCACGTGAAACATTTTCGTTCAAGTTGTTCACAACATCTTCCAGTTGGCGAACTGTTAAACCTTGAGTCGCAGCCTTTTTAGCTGTTGGGATAATATTTTTCTTAAGTTTCAAACCTAGCAACACTCGGCCATGTCCGGCTGACAATGAGCCGTCGCGTAACATTACTTGAACTTCTTCAGGCAAGGTCAAAAGACGTACAAAGTTAGCAATATATGGTCTACTTTTCCCAACGCGTTCTGCTAATTTGGCTTGCGTTAAGCCCAATTTTTTCATAAGGAACTGATATGATTCAGCTTCTTCAAGTGGAGATAAATCTTCACGTTGTAAGTTTTCAATGACGGAAAGCTCCATCATCTCTTCTTCTGTTAAATCACGTACAACTGCTGGGATTTCTTTTAGTTTAGCTTCTTTTGCTGCACGGAATCTACGTTCACCTACAACAATTTCATATCCTTTTTCAGCATTTCTTAAAATAATTGGCTGTAAAACACCGTGGATTTTAATGGAATCACGTAATTCATTGATTGCTTTCGTATCAAAAATTTTACGTGGTTGATATGGATTTGGCTTAATTTCTTTGATAGCGATATTTTGTACTGTTTCTTCATTCGTATCGACATTGTTAAATAGCGCATTAATTCCTTTACCTAGACCTTTAGCCATGTGCAACCACTTCCTTTGCTAATTCTAAATAAACTTCTGCCCCTTTTGATTTTGCATCGTACAACAAAATCGGTTTTCCGTGGCTAGGTGCTTCACTTAAACGAACATTACGTGGAATGATTGTATTAAACACTTTGTTTTGGAAGTATTTTTTCACTTCTTCTATTACTTGAATACCTAGATTTGTTCTAGCATCAAGCATTGTTAGTAAAACACCTTCAATTTGTAAATCTTCATTAAGATGCTTTTGGACGATTCTTATTGTATTTAGTAACTGGCTTAAACCTTCTAACGCGTAATACTCACATTGAACAGGAATTAAAACAGAATCTGCGGCTGTTAAAGCATTTAAAGTCAAAAGCCCAAGTGATGGCGGACAATCAATAATTACATAGTCATAATCATCACGAATTGAGTCGATTGCTTTTTTCAATCTAATTTCACGTGAGATAGCTGGAACTAGCTCTACTTCAGCCCCTGCAAGTTGAATTGTAGCTGGGATAACATTCAGATTATCTAAATCTGTTTTTTGTAACACATCTTGAATCGCCACATCATCAACCAATACATCATAAATGCAGTGTTCGATTTCACCTTTGTTTACACCAACACCACTTGACGCATTTCCTTGTGGGTCAATATCTACTAGTAATACTTTTTTACCTAAAAAAGCTAGGCTAGAGCTTAAATTAACGGATGATGTCGTTTTACCAACCCCACCTTTTTGGTTTGCTAGTGCAATCACTTTGCTCAATCTTTTTCACCAACCCTTATTTTGTACCGAGATTTCCGGTTCTTTTATCTTCTATTCTACCAAAAGATTTTCATTTAGTCTTACAAAAAGTAAAAATAAATTGAAATTCGTATTTTGAAAGCTTAAAAATGGTGAAAATGATATTCTTAAAACCTAGAAATGTTTCACGTGAAACATTTTAAAATAAAAAAAGCAACCAACCTAAGCTGATTACTTTTCTATCTTCAATCTACAGAGAATGTTGTCTTAACACCTAGAACCGTGCAGACTTTTTGATACATTCTAAGAGTTAAATCTGGATCCCCTGCTTCTAAACGTCCAATAATAACAGGAGATAAATCTGATTTAAGCGCTAAATCTAGTTGCGACCATTTCTTCTCCATTCGTTTAGAGAAAATATATTTACCAAGGCTTGCTGAAAAACTATCTAAGTAATGAGCAATGCCTTCATTTGCTAAAGCTTGATTTTTTAGTGTTTCGAATTGATAATCTGCATGACCAATACTTGTTTCCGCTTCGATACGACGCAAGAATACGCGTTTTACTTCTTCGCGGTAAGCGCTCATTTGATCAGTGAACGGGTTTTTATCTTTAAAATAGCCTTTAACAAAGCAATAATAGGTTTCATCTCCACTAAATGCAGTGAAGTAAATTAAACGACAATTTTTATCTTTAAAATGTGCTTTCATCTCTTGAATCGGTTGGTCTACAGTTGTTTCCACTCGAGTTGTTTGCAGTGAGTAAGCTTGACTTTTACCGATAATTAAATGGACATCGGGGAGAATTTGCTTACCAGTGCTAAGTTTTCTTGTTTCTGCTGTTTCTAGTTGTAACAGGCCTTGAAATACTAAAGTGGCCATTAGTGGTTCTTCCACAATTAAATTTTGTAAGAAATCATACGCTTGGAACTCATTTTGTTCGTCTTTCACAAAAATGATCTTTGCCATTCGTTTCGTGATTCCACCCAGAGTTGAGTGAATCACTCCCTCCTTTACAACTTTACCTAATTCTATTGTACTTTTTTCTGCTCAAAATTGCACTTATTTTCTCTAATTTTTGTAAAACCGTAAGAAAGTTTACATTCCACTCAAATCGAGTTGTTTTAAATTTAAAAAGAAAAACCCTGCTCTAGTAAGCAAGGTTCGTAACTATTTTTTCGCTTCTTTCGCAATTTGGTACCAACTGTAAATCTTCACTATCGCAAAGAAAGTATAGCCAAACGCGATGAGATATGCCCCGTAATTAATTAATAGAATGTTGAAGCCACTTCCCCAACCAGACTCTTCTGCTACGGCTACTGCTCGGGCATAGGGGCTGGTGAAAAAGTAGGTAATATATAGTGGATTAAAACTTATAATAGCACTTGTAATCGCTATTACGAATGATGGAAGTACCATCAAACAACTAATGACACCAACTGCGTGTCCAATTATCTTCAAAAACCTCACTGCTACACCTCTTATTTCTTTTTAGGAATTTGAATGGTAATTTGATAAAAATCATCTGTCTCTTCTTCGGTGAAATCTAGGTCCATTCCGTTATCTTTAACCATTGTGACCGACTGTTTAATCGTGTTCATGGCGATACGTACGTCACGACTAATAGCTTGGCGTTTTGGTTTGGTTTTTTTAGTAGCTACTGGTTTTTTCACGCCTAAAATTTCTTGAATTCTTGCTTCGGTTTGTTTGACGTTCCAGTGATTTTCTTCTATTTCTTGTAAAAGGCTCACTTGCTGTTCTTCCGTTTCTAAAGCTAATAAAGAACGAGCATGGCGCTCTGAAATTTGTTTGTTAAGAACGGCTTCTTGGATAGTTTCTGGTAGTTTTAGAAGACGCATTTTGTTTGCGATGGCAGACTGGCTTTTCCCGACACGTTGCGCAAGGGCTTCTTGTGTCACGTCCTGCATGTCTAGTAAGCTCCGATATGCTTTTGCTTCTTCAATGGGCGTTAATTCCTCACGTTGCAAGTTTTCAATTAACGCTATCGCAGCTACTTCTTCATCATCTAAATTCTGAATAATTGCTGGGATTTTTTCCAATTTCAAAGAAAGTACAGCACGAAAACGGCGCTCTCCCGCAATAATTTCATAATAATCCGGTTCCATTTCTCTAACCACAATCGGCTGAATAACACCGTGAATTCGGATAGTGCGAGCAAGCTCATCAATTTTATCTTGATCGAATACTGTCCGTGGTTGGAATTGGTTCGGGAAAATCTTATCCATAGGAAGTTCTAGTACGCGTTGTACTCCTTCTTCTACTATATCATCCATTTGATTCTTATCTTTTTTTCCAAATAAACGTGAAAAAGGCATCTGGGTCCTTCCTTTCCGGAAAATCTTGGGCGCTTCTTTAAATATGTTACTTATCCGCAAGTCTCTTAAACTATTTTAGCAGAAATGTCAGAGAAAAACACGCTTATTCTACAGTTTAAATGCGAAAAAATAGACAGAGCTGCTAAAATTCCCCAGTTCCATCTATTTTCCTAATTTATCTTAATGAAATTCGTCCGTTACCGTATTGATAGTTTTTTCCATATTTTCTCGGTAAGATTCATTTTGTAGTAGCATCATGGAAATAATGTCCATCACATACATTATCGAAAACTGGCTGTTGGCAAAATATCTTTTACTTACGAATAAAGTATTGTAAACCGGGATGGTTACGTCGCTGATTTCGGTCATTTCACTATTTTCAAAACTTGTAAATGTAGCTACTTTACTTTTGTTTTTCTTAGCGATTTTTAGCGCGGTGACTAGCTCTGGAGTATTACCTGAATTGGAAATACCAATAACGAAATCTTCTTTTGTTGTGATTGAGCTGGTGATAATCATCATATGCGGATCGTTGACACTAATAACATTTAACCCCATCCGAATAAGTCGCTGTGACATCTCAACAGCTGTGAGCCCCGAACTTCCGACGCCGCAAATATAGACTCGTTTGGCTTCTTGAATATACTGCACCACTTCACGAATCTTCGCTGGTTCAATCAGCTTCACCGTATTATCAATCACTTTATGGTAAAACGAATAAACCTCTTCAAAAAGGTCATCATAACCAAGTGACGGAACCATAGTTGCTGCAGTATTAACCCGCATTTTCAAATCCACAAAACTATCACAACGCACGTGCCGACAAAATCTCGTTATCGTCGAAATGGATGTGCCGGTTTCTTCAGCTAGCTCTTTAATATTAATATTCTTGAGTTCATCACTTTTTTCTAAAATATATTTCGCGATTTGCTTTTCTTTATTCGGTAATCGATTGTAATTTTGCTGAATTTCATTTAAAATCGTCATCTTTTTTGGCCTCTTTCTGGTTTAAGAAATGATAGAGCGCGCCAATCATCCCTGCTTCATTTCCCAGCTTTGCGAAAGTAAGATCTGCTGTATCGAACATTGGTGAGATTAATTTAGCTGAAATAGCTTTTTTTAGGCGAGGTTTGAAAAATGACTCTTCTTCCATTAATCCCCCACCAAGCACAATCACTTCTGGGTTGAAAATATAGATTAAGTTTACTACACCTTCGACTAAATTCTCAATCCATTGCTCTATTTCGGTCAGCACAGCCGCATCTCCGCTATATGCCCATTCCATGATTTGACGACCATTTAACGCATTTTCCTCGATATTTTTTCGCGAGGCAACTTGTTTAATTAATGCTTTGGTTGAAGCCACATCTTGGAATTTTCCTTGCGAAAGCTGCATATAACCCACTTCACACGCTGTAAAAGAGTAGCCATTTATTAGTTCATCATTTAAAAGCATTGCTCCACCGATACCAGTACCAATTGTCAAACAGAGCACGCTCGTTCGTCCCCGTGCTCCGCCTAACCAAAACTCGCCAAGACAGGCCGCGTTTACGTCATTTTCTACTGCGCACGGAAGGTTAAATCGGTGCTCTAATTCTGCTTTTATTTCTGTCCCTGTGTATTCGGGAATTGTATAGCCCGCATAAATGATATTGCCGTTCAGAGGATCTACAACACCCGCTGAAGCAACACAGACGCCCGCTATGCCCGTTTTTTCCTGTTCGACAATCTGAATAAGCGCCGGCATGATTTGATTCGCTCCGTCGCTTATAGGGGTCGCACAAGACATAAGCTCACCTATCCGCTTGCCTGCTTGGTTAAACTTGGCATATTTAATACTAGTTCCGCCAATATCAACACAAAGATAATTTTCCATTTCTTCACCTCTTTAGTGAAATTATTATCCTTCTTTTGTTAACTCCTCGTAAAATGCCTGCTCTGAGTTCGCTGCAATCAAACGAGCTACTTTTTCCTCGTCCATGAGTACTTCAGCAAGCTCCGACAATACTTCTAAATGGCTTTCTGAATCTGTTGCCGCGAGCGTAATAATTAGTTTCACTGGGTCGAACATTTCACTCCCAAAATCCACGCCGTCAGCAAGTGTTGCGAAGGTTAAACCGCCGCGAATGACGCCAAATTCTGGTCGCGTATGTGCTAGGGCGATATGTTTGGCAATCACTATATATGGTCCATTATTTTCTACACTTTGAATCATTCCGTCGATATAACTTTCTTTGATGGCACCTCGCTCTAGTAGAAGTCTCGCAGATGTTTGGATGGCTTCACGCCAATCTTTTGCCTTTAAATTTACCTCAATATCTTCCAAAGTTACTCGGTCTAATAACATGCTCGTGCCCCCTTATTTATTATACTTAGCTATTATTTCTGTTAAATCTACATCCGCCAGCGACTCTCGTTCCATATAATTCGGTGTTAAATCGCTATGTTTCGTTACTTCATTTGGGATGACAAGAACATTTACACCCGCACTATTCCCCGCCAAAAGGCCATTGCGCGAGTCTTCTACGATAAGCGCCTCCGAGGGTTTTACATTAAGCGCTCTTAACGCTTCTAAAAATAAATCCGGCTCTGGCTTAATTCGTGTAACATCCTCCGCCGTAATAATCGCATCAAAATATTCGAGTAAACCTAGTCGTTCCAAATGATAGAGCGGTTTTGGTCGCTGCGATGATGTCGCAAGCGCTAACTTTAAGCCGCGCTCTTTTAATTCACGAATAAAACTTTCCACGCCTTCTTTGGCTGGTAAGCTTTTACTATTTTCAATGAAAGTTGCTTGTGTTTCTGCTTCGAATGCTTGGCGATTAATATCCATTTGCTGTGTCTCATTTAATTCACGGAATAAATCGTCCACATTAGATCCGACGCACTGTAAAAATTCCTCAATAGAAAGATCATAATGTTGTTTTGTTTTAAACCAATCTTTAAAAATTTCGTACCAAACTACTTCTGTATCAATAACAATTCCATCAAAATCCATCACAACTGCTTTTAACATCATCTTCCTCCTACCCACTTTACTATTCAAAGCGCTCCTAAAAAGAAGCGCTTACAAATAAGTTAATTCTTTTGTTCTCGGTCTGCAACTATTTTATCTATTAGTTCTTGGTATTCTGGCGCGCCGAGGTAATCCGTTATTTCCACATAATACGCATCTGGTTGTTTTTCTTTGGCTCGGTCGATAAGGGATTTATGCGTCACGACCACATCGCATTCGGTCGGCAATTCGTGGATGGCGATATGGAACACTTTAATATCGTCTAAGCCAGCGTTTTTGATTTTTTTCTGCAGCACGGTCGCGCCCATCGCACTTGATCCAAGCCCAGCATCACAAGCATAAGCGATTCTTTTAACATTTTTAAAATTAAAATCATCTACTGGAGCTTCGAAAACAGAGGAAATGCTACTTTTTTTGCCTTTAAGACCTTCCATTTTCTTCGCCGCGTCTTGTAGTTCTGAATCTTTGTTCCCCATGCGTTTAATAAATGGTATGGCGGTA
This sequence comes from Listeria sp. MAN/IMW/UF464, assembly GCF_058683955.1. NCBI lineage: Bacteria > Bacillati > Bacillota > Bacilli > Caryophanales > Listeriaceae > Listeria > Listeria sp. MAN/IMW/UF464. The sequence continues at coordinate 314,955 of NZ_JBZWZP010000003.1, read as the reverse complement.
ATGAATGTAACAAGCGCCGCACATAACACCGCGATAATGATTTTAATATGATCGCCGGGTGCTGCCATCATCATGATTGTGATAATACTACCAGGAGAGGCCACACCAACAAGTCCCGCATTTGTCATTGTTAAAATAAATGTTCCTGTCATACCACCAAGAATTAGCGGTAAAATAAGAATTGGATTCATTAAAACGAACGGGAAGTAAATTTCGTGAATACCACCAAATAGGTGAATAACACTTGCCCCGTAGGAAGATGCTTTTGAGTTTCCTTTTCCAAAGAACATATAACCGAGTAAAATTCCAAGACCTGGTCCAGGATTTGATTCTAGTAAGTAAAGCACCGATTTTCCTGTTTCGGCGAGTTGCAATGTTGCTAGCGGACTAAGAATACCTTGACCGATCGCATTGTTTAAAAATAAGACTTTAGCTGGCTCAATAATTAAAGCCGTTAGTGGGAGCAAATGATTGTTAATTAACACATCCACGCCACTTGCTAATACTTTTGTTACAGTTTCAACCATCGGAGCAATTGCCACATAAGAAAATAGCGCTAATCCCGCTCCAATAATCCCAATCGAAAAGTTATTAACTAATAGTTCAAAGCCAGCTGGAATTTTTCCATCAATACGTTCATCAAATTTTTTAAGTACCCAAGCAGCAAGCGGACCCATTATCATTGCGCCGATAAACATGGTTATATCCGAACTAATAATTGCTCCCATTGTTGCAACGGTACCAATAACTCCTCCTCGGTAACCGTGAACCGCTCGACCTCCAGCAAAAGCAATAAGCAGTGGTAACAAGTAATTAAGCATTGGTGCAATAAAGCCTTTTAACATTTCAGAGCCCGTTGCGACCCCAATCGCCGTTAAAATCCCCCAAGCCATAAAAGCTCCCAAATTCGGAATGACCATACCACTTAGCTTACTCCCAAACTTCTGTACATGTACCCGAATAGACATATTTCCCCCTCCAATCATATGTGTGGCGCTATTTTATAGTGATACTTCTTTTCCTTCAGCAATGGAACGTTCAATCGCATCTACTACTCGTAAGGAATCATACGCTTCTTTTGGTGTAATGATTGATTTTGTGTTATTCGCAACGTTATTAATAAATGCCATTACCTCCTCAGCTAAATCGCCGGAAACTTCTCCATTTGTGTAATACCAGTGTCTTGAATCCGGATAAGATACCCCTTTTTCACTAACAAAGCGAACGCCGTGATCACAAGAGTCTACATATGCCACACCTTTCGTTCCGACTAATTCTAGTTTGTCGTCAATGATGGTTGGCGAATTTTCTGGCAACACCCAGCAAGCTTCAAGACAAGCAATTGCGCCATTTTCATACGTAACAATGGCATAGATTACGTCATTCATGCCGTATTCTTTAAGTAAAACACTGCGGCTTTTGGCGATAACTTTGACTGGCTCGCTATCCATGTACCAGTTAATATAATCAATATCGTGAATCATTACGTGCATACTTAAATCAGAAGCACCTATGTAACGCTTTGGTCCGGTAATTGGGCTGTTACGACGACAATAAAGATGAATAATATCACCCAATTCGCCGTTATCGAGGCGCTGTTTAATCATATTAAAACGAGGATCAAATCTGAGTAAAAAGCCAACTGTAAATACTTTGTCGTAGTCTTTTGTAAGTTCATACATTGCTTTGCCGTCTTCCAGTTCTTTTGCAAGTGGTTTTTCGAGTAAAATGTGTTTTTTGTATTTTACAGCTTCTTCCACGCAATCACGGTGCATATTATCAGGTAAAACAATGCTCACAGCTTCAATCTCAGTATTTGCTAGAAGTTCGTGGTAGTCTTTATATGCTTTACACTGAAATTTTTCTGCCATTTCTGCGCGTCTTTCATCGTTATACTCACAAATTGCCACTAACTCAACTTGCGGAAGTTTTTGATAAATTTCTGCATGATACTGCCCCATTTGTCCAACACCAATTACGCCAACTTTGATTTGCTTTGTCATGTCACTTACCTCTTTCTTCTTAGATTTTTTTAATTTCATTTGTAAAGCGGGTGGTTATTTCCTGTGGCCGAGTTACTGCGCCGCCAACAACGACGGCATAACAACCTAACGTAAGAACTTGTCGTGCTTTACTAGGCGAGTCGATTTTCCCTTCTGCAATTACTGGGCGCTTCGTACTTTTCAATACTTCTTTCATATGGGAAAAATCGTGGTCGCTGATATTTTTATTCGCCGTTTCCTCGGTGTAGCCGTAAAGTGTCGTGCCAATTAAGTCAAAGCCAAGGGAATCAGCGTAATAAACGTCTTCAATACTGCCTGTGTCTGCCATGAAAAGCGTGTTTGGAAACTCTTTTCGAATGGCGCTTAGTATGTCTTTGAGGTCTTCGTTATGTGGTCTTTTTCTCGTTGTTGCATCCATCGCAACAATTTCTACTCCCGTTTCACATATTTCTCTGACTTCTTTTAAGGTTGGTGTGATAAATACGTCGGAATCATCGTAATCTTTTTTGTAAATACCGATAATTGGGACGTCCACCTCGCTTTGAATTGCCCGAATATCTTTTGCGGTATTTGCTCGGATACCAACAGCACCACCTTGAACTGCGGCCAGAGCCATTTTCGACATAATAAATGCACTATGAAGTGGTTCGTCTTCTAGAGCTTGGCAGGAAACCACTAACCCGCCTTTGATTTTTTCCATAACAGAATTACCCACTGATACTCCTCCTCTATACTGTGTTTCAGTGTAAAGTATGCGTTTTCAAACAGACTATATCATAAGAAAATGATTTTATCAATATCGATTAAATGAAAATGATTTTCATATTTGGGTGTGGTTGCTTATGGAAACTAGCTTTAAAAAATGACGTTGCTGTTAAAAATAAAAAGTCCTTTCGTTTGAAAGGACTTTGTTAGCTTATTCGATTGGTAATTTGTTGGGTGTTCCGGGTTTGCGCGGATATTTATTAGGGGTTTCTTTTGTTTTAGTGATGACGTAGATGTTTCGTTCGCTTTCTTCTACTGGTAATGCGAAAGCGAAATGTTCCTCGACTTTTCCGCCGAATAGTTTGATGGCTTTTTCGGCTGTTTGCAGCTCTTGTTCGGCTTGGGCTGCTTTCATTACTAGGAATGAACCGCCTTTTTTTACAAGTGGCATGCACAGTTCGGATAATACGCTCATTCTTGCTACGGCACGTGCGGTTACAAGGTCGTATTTTTCGCGGTGCGCTTTGTTTTGGCCAAATGTTTCGGCGCGATCATGGTAGAAATGCACATCGGTTAGGCCTAATTTTTCTGCTAGCGCGTCAAGGAAAGTCATGCGTTTTTTCAAGGAGTCTACGATGCTTACTTTTAGATGCGGGAAGCAGATTTTAATTGGGAGACTTGGAAAACCAGCGCCAGCCCCGACATCACAAATAGTATCGAATTTAGTAAAGTCTACATAAAACGCGGCAGAAATAGAATCGTAAAAGTGCTTTAAATACACTTCTTTTTCGTCGGTAATAGCTGTTAAATTCATTTTTTCATTCCAGTCTACTAACATTTCGAAGTAATCATGGAATTGTTTCATTTGGTCGTCGCTTAGTTCTATTCCTTTTTCAGCGAGCGCCATTTGGAATTGCTCTGGATTCATATTTTTTCCTCACTTTATTTTCGCGATTTTTGCCGTGTTTAGGATGATAGACGGGTTTGGTTTATACTTTTAAACAGGCTTGTACCGTATATTTTAGCTCATTATTTTCAAGTATAAGTATTTTCGTTCTTTTTAGCAAGTTCGTATTACGTTTAACAATTATCAAACTTGTTGGCATTCTCTTTAAAACTTTTTTTGGCTTGATTTACCCATTTTCCTTTTGCTGTAGTAGAAAGTCCATCTATGTAACCCTGACAATTGCTTTCGATATCGGCTATTTTGTCCTGCTTGATCATTTTTAACATTCGTTTGCGATTTTCTGATGTTGCATGAGTTTGACTCGCCACAAACATCCCAATAAGATTTTTTTCTAGATTTCTGCGTGACTCTAATAATTCTGCTTTTAGTTTATCTATCATGTTATAGATCACGATCCTTTTTTAGCTGATGTAGTTCTTCTTCATAAGAATTCGCTTGTTTCTTATAAAGTGCTTGATGCTCTTCGTGTTCATTTTCTAGTTTTGTTAGTGTGTTTTTTACTGTCCAATCGCCTTCTTCTTGGATAGAACTGATTAAATGGTAGGCTTTTTGCAAGTCTTCAGATGTTTCGTAAGCTCTTTTTTGATGGATGTACCTGATTTGTTCAGAAAGGTTTTCTAGTTCTTGGTGAAACCGCCATTTTTCTTGGGATGCATCGTCCATCGCTTCATCCAATTGACGTCTTTTTCTATTAAACTCATCGTCCAAATTTTCTAGTTTTAGCAGTAGTTGTCTTTGTTTATCCATACATGCTCCCTATCTGTTTGGCTAATTCTTGGTCGGTTTTTAGCTGGCTTTTTATCGCTTCGTTGATTTGTTCTAGTAATTTATCATATTCTTGCTCTATCTTGGTTGCTTCGACTAAGGATTTTTCGCAATCTTGCACTGTGTCTATCACAATTTTCGGCTCAGTCGCCCCGCCCCAAGCAAGTGCGGCGAGTATTTCTGACTCATATAGATTGGAGCCGATATCCCTTGCATCTGAAAGCGTATCCCGCCACAACTTTTCAGCATTCTCGATTTCTTTATCAAAAACATCTTTTAAAGCTCTAATTTCGCCTTGAATCGTTTGTTTCATCCCTTGCGTAATTGCTAGTGCTTCCGCTGCATCCAAGAATATTTCTTCGGATGAGGATAGGCCACCACCGCTTTTTGTAAAACTGGTTCGCATAATGTTGATTGCTGCTAATTGTTGAGCTGTTGCGTATTTGGCTAGTTGAAGGCTGCCTTCTTTATTTGTTAGAATGTTTCCTTCTTTGTCAAACTGATAACCACCCCACATATGCTGCTCAACCAAACCAGCTTTTTTCGACTCAACCTCTATTAAATGACCAATTGTCGGGTCTCCAGTACCATAACCAATTGCCACATAATCCTTCCTATCAATAAAATTAAATAATCTATCTAAAGCGTTTATTGCTTTTACGGTATCTTGTTGTTTTGGCGTTAGGTTGGAGTAGATATTCGGACCTTGGTAGAAGAAACCGCCGCTGATGCGTTTGATGTCTTTTTTATCTAAGTCTGCGATAGCGTACTGGGCGTTCATGGATCCTAGAGAATGGCCGTATACATAGATTTGGGCGTTTGGGTAGAGTTTCATGGTTTGTTTTAAGGTTTCTGCGGAGGTTTTTAGTTGGGGTGTTACTGTGGATCCTCCGCCATTTGTGATTTGGATTGCAGTTGGAATATCATTACTTAACCAATCCTTCCTCACATCTTTATAATCTGGATGTTTTGGAACATTAAAGTTTCCATTAGCCGGTGCGGTAGAACCTTTGTAAAGGATTGTTAGTTCTTTTACTTTGTTTCTTTCGCTGATGGAGGCTGTGGGTGGCGTGTATTTGTCTGTGATGATGTAGGATTGTTCCCCGGTTGATTTGTTGTTGATTTTTTGGGATACGATTCCGATGGTTTTTTCTTTTTCATCAGAGACAGAGATAATCACTTCTTTCTTAATCTTCAATGGATCATACTCTTTTTTTGCCAGTCTGACTCTGTCTTCATCTGTAATGACTTGATTCATTTATTTTCCCTCCATCTCCCCAATAATTTGGAAAGATTTTCAGACAAACTCGCTCCACCTCCATTTAGCTTGCCATCAAAATTATCCAGGGTATATGTTATATCTAGTTTTGAATCCTTATTTATAATTAATGTAACATTTATCCCTCCCATAGGATTACGCTCGATACTGTTCTTATCGATTTCATAAGACTGTATTTTTCCTTCTTCTGTGAATGCTTTTGCATCCAAGTTTGTCAGCCTTTTTTCAAATACTTGTTTCGCTTCATCACTATAAACTACATTCATCATTTCTTTATTTAATTTCTCTTCGTCCATATAGAATTTCACCCCTAAACCAAAAATGGTTATTACTGTAATTGCTAGTGCTATTATCCATCTTTTTTTCAACTCTTCACCTCTGCTGTATGCTTTTTATTTTGTAGGTCTATTTTATCACATGTTAGAAATTTTCACTTTCTTTTTTTTCAGTCTTTTAACATTTGTTTAATTTCTTAGTTAGTATTGGCTGGACTATCTTAACTCCCTTTAAGTCCTAATTTCTTTGTAAGCTCCTTAGAGATACTAGCACCTCCACCCTCTAATTTGCCGTTCTGTTTTCCTAAAGTATAGGTAACATTCCACTCTAAATCCTTATTTATAATTAAAGTAACATTTATTCCTCCCATTGGATTTCTCTCTATACTTTCTTTATTAATTTCATATGATTGAATTATACCTTCTTTCGTGAATGCTTTTGCATCCAAGTTTATCAGCCTCTTTTCGAATACTTGTTTCGCTTCATCACTATAGACTACTTTCTCCATTTCTTTATTTAATTTCTCTTCATCCATATAAAATTTTACCCCTAAGCCAAAAATAATCATTATTGCAATTCCAAATAGTATTATCCCTCTCTTTTTCACACATTCACCTCTGCAGTATGCCTTCTTCTATGCAATCCCATTCTACCTTAATTAAAAACAAGAAAAAACCACATTATTCAACGGAAACTTTCAACTTAAACGGTAAGTTTGAAGTTTCCGTGAACATGTGGTTTCAGTTATTATAGTAATCCGTGTTCTTATTTACTTATTTTCGCTATCTTCCCTTGCTCGATGTAAACTAGCAATATAGATATATCGGCTGGGTTTACCCCGCTGATACGGCTAGCTTGGGCGATGGAAAGGGGTTCGATTTTCTTTAATTTTTCTAGGGCTTCTGTTGCGAGGCCGCTGATTGCATCATAATCGATGTTTTCTGGGATTTTTTTGTCTTCCATGCGTTTCATTTTTTCTACTTGAAGGTTTGATTTTTGGATGTAGCCTTCGTATTTAATTTGAATTTCTACTTGTTCAGCGATTTCGTCGGTGACAAATGTTTCACGTGAAACAATTTGGGCGATTTTGTCGTAAGTTATTTCTGGGCGACGAAGTAAATCTGCTGCTAGAATTCCGTCTTTTAGTTCACCTGAGCCGATTTCTTTTAACATTGCTTGAACTTCAGCAGTTGGTTTAATGCGTGTTTTTTGTAGTCTTTCTTTTTCTGCTTCAATCGCTCTTTGTTTTGCTAAAAAGCGTTCATAACGTTCGTCGCTAATTAAGCCGATTTCGTGACCGATTTCTGTTAAACGTAAATCTGCATTATCATGACGTAATAGTAAACGGTATTCGGCGCGAGATGTAAGTAAACGATATGGTTCTTCGGTTCCTTTTGTTACTAAATCGTCAATTAAAACGCCGATATAAGCTTGATCGCGACCGAGGATAACTGGTTCTTTTTCAAAAACTTTGCGTGCTGCGTTGATTCCTGCCATTAAGCCTTGTCCGGCTGCTTCTTCGTAACCACTTGTACCATTAATTTGGCCGGCTGTGAAAAGTCCTTCAACTAATTTAGTTTCAAGTGATGGCCACAGTTGGTCTGGCATTACTGCGTCATATTCGATAGCGTAGCCAACACGCATCATTTCAACATTTTCAAGTCCCGGAATAGTTCTTAGCATTTCGCGTTGCACTTCTTCTGGCAAACTGGTGGAAAGACCTTGGACATATACTTCTTCGGTATTTTTCCCTTCTGGTTCAAGGAAGATTTGGTGTCTTGGTTTGTCGCTGAAACGAACAATTTTATCTTCAATGGATGGGCAATATCTTGCGCCAGTGCCTTTTTTCGTTGCTGTAAACATTGGTGAACGGTGTAAGTTCGCTTGGATTATTTCGTGAGTTGTTTCGTTTGTATAAGTTAACCAACACGGTAATTGTTCTAGCATCATTTCTACTGTATCAAAACTAAATGCGCGCGGATGATCGTCACCCGGTTGTTCTTCTGTTTTTGAATAGTCAATCGTACTTGATTTTACGCGCGGTGGTGTTCCTGTTTTAAAGCGGCGCAGTTCAAAACCTAGTTCTTCCAAGTGCTCTGAAAGTTTCACAGATGGTTGTTGGTTGTTCGGACCGCTTGAATAGCGCAGTTCACCGACAATAATTTCGCCACGTGAGAAAGTTCCGGTAGTAATAACGACTGTTTTCGCGTAGTAAATTGCGCCACTGTTTGTAATAACGCCTTTACACACGCCATCTTCAATCACTAAACGGTCAACAAGACCTTGGCGCAAAGTGATATTTTCTTCTTTTTCAATCGTGTGTTTCATTTCGTGTTGGTAATCCCATTTGTCTGCTTGGGCACGTAATGCGCGAACAGCGGGACCTTTACCTGTATTTAGCATCCGCATTTGAATGTAAGTTTTGTCTGTATTACGGCCCATTTCTCCGCCAAGTGCATCAATTTCGCGCACAACTACTCCTTTTGCTGGGCCTCCAACAGAAGGATTACATGGCATAAAAGCGACCATATCTAAATTTATCGTTAACATCAGCGTTTTGGCGCCCATTCGACCACTGGCAAGACCTGCTTCTACTCCCGCATGGCCTGCACCAACAACGATGACGTCAAAAGTTCCTGCATCATAGGTTTGCATTTTATAAAAACATCTCCTAAAAAATCATTTTCCAAGGCAAAATTGATTGAACAACTGATCGAGTAATTCATCCTGGACAGAATCACCAGTAATTTCACCTAGTAAATCCCATGCACGAGTCATATCAATCTGGACAATATCCACTGGCATGCCGAGCTGAATCCCTGTTGTAACGCCATTTAAAGCTTCAAGTGCTTGATGAAGGAGCGCAATGTGTCGAACGTTTGAAACATACGTGGCATCACCGGCATCAATGTCCCCAGCAAAAAATAGTGCTTTAATCGCTTCTTCCAAAGCCTCTAAACCTTCATCGTTTACTAGAGAAGTGGAAACAATCGGGTTTTCTCCAGCAAGTTCACGCACTCTATTTATATCAAGCTTTGTTTCCAAATCTGTTTTATTTAAAACAACGACATAATTATGACCCGCGGCTGCTTCAAATAACGCTTCATCTTCCACTGTCAGCTCTTCGTTTTGATTTAATACTAGCAGGATAAAATCTGCATCCGCCAAGGCTTTTCTTGAACGTTCTACACCAATTTTTTCCACAATGTCTTCTGTTTCGCGAATTCCGGCCGTATCAATTAAACGTAGTGGTACGCCGCGAACATTGACGTATTCTTCTATAATATCTCGTGTCGTCCCAGCAATATCTGTGACAATCGCTTTTTCTTCTTGAATTAGTTGGTTAAGCAAGGATGATTTCCCGACATTTGGTCGACCGATAATGGCTGTTGCAAGGCCTTCACGTAGAATTTTCCCTTGGCTTGCTGTTTGTAAAAGTTGCTCGACGGAAGCGCGAACTAGCTCTGTTTTCTCCAGTAGCATTCGCTGGGTCATTTCCTCTACATCATCGTACTCCGGATAGTCGATATTTACTTCGACTTGCGCTAATGCATCCAAAATTTCTTGGCGCAAATTGCGAATCAACCGTGAAAGATTCCCGTCCATTTGTCTAATTGCAACGCCCATCGCCCGGTCTGTCTTGGCGCGAATTAAATCCATCACAGCCTCTGCTTGCGATAAATCAATTCTTCCATTTAAAAATGCCCGCTTTGTGAATTCACCTGGTTCAGCTAAATTGGCACCATTTCTTAGTAATAGTTGCAAGACGCGATTGACCGAAACGATTCCGCCATGTGCATTTATTTCCACAACATCTTCTCGTGTAAAAGTACGCGGCGCACGCATAACCGTGACCATTACTTCCTCAATTACTTCGCCGTCTTCTTTTATATGACCGTAGTGAATTGTGTGACTTTCTGCTTCACTTAAGCTATTTTTGGCATAAAAAATACGATCCGCTATCTGAATCGCCTCTGGACCGCTTAATCTAATAATAGCAATGGCCCCTTCTCCCGGCGGTGTTGAGATTGCAGCAATAGTATCAAATTCCATTCTTTACTCATCCTTTCTCATTAGAAGTTCAGCTCAAATAAGCCTTATCCTATTTTGAATAAATTTTGGCACGTGATTTTGTGCATTTTCAACAACTTACGCTCCGCTTTGACCAAAGCAATTAAATTGTTAGTATTTTGAAGGTTATCCATAGATTTATTAACATATCCACAGAAAAACCATTAATAAAAATTCATCCCTACTATTTTAACTTATCCACATGTGAATAACAATAGTTTTATCTCTACTAGTTAAGAAAACTTAAATTTTCTCGTTAAAGCTTTAACATATCCTTCCACTTCCTTGGATTTAACTCAACTCTTCTACTCTATACTAAAGTCAAAAGGAGGAGAAATAATGAAACTACATAAGCTAACATGGATACTACTAATGGGGCTATTACTACTCTCAGCGTGTTCCACGAAGCAACCAAATGTATACTTATCAGCAAATGCCGCCGCGGTTTATTCGACCGAAAATGGTAAGGCGTTTTACGAAAAAAATGCCGATAAAGTTATGCCAATCGCGAGTTTAACAAAATTAATGACGGCATTTTTAGTACTTGAGGCTGTGGATAACAAAAAATTATCTTGGGATGAGGAGTTAGATCTCATTCGTCTGGATGATCCTTCCGCGGTTTCACTTTACGCAATTACACAAAAAAGAACATGGTCAGTCAGGGATTTATATAGCGCTATGCTCGTTATGTCAGCAAATGATGCCGCCGAGACACTAGGCAACCGTTTAGACGATGCTAATTTCCCCCAAAAAATGAATAATGAAGCTAAAAAATTAGGATTATCGAATAAAACCAAATTTGTCAGTGCCAGCGGACTCGATGTTGATGGTAAAATGGCTGTTTCTACCACAAAGGATTTATTTTTGCTATCATCTAAATTAATTTCCACTCATCCCGAAGTGTTAGAGACAACTTCCAAATCTAGCATCATAACCGAAGAAGGAGCAACCCTTGAATCAACCAATGACTCTATCGGTTCAATACAAGGTTTAGATGGACTGAAAACTGGTTTTACGGATGAAGCCGGCTATTGCTTTATCGGAACAGCAAAGCGCGATGGAAAGCGTGTTATTTCAATTGTTTTGGATGCGGATACTGCGGAGAAACGTTTTAAGGATACGGAAAAATTGATGGGGATTGGGTTTAAGGAAAATTAGCGGAATGAAAAAGAACTTCTTTATCAAAGAGAAGTTCTTTATATATAGTACATTGTCACCTCTTTAAAGCACAAAGATACTTCTCCATGTACGTATCTTTATTTTTAGAATTATATTGCATGATAAAACGTGGATGTTCTAAAGGTATAATCGTCTCAAAAAAATGATGTTCTTCATTTATTCTTGATAAAAATTTAAAATTCTCTCCGCTACCAATGCAGTAACAAACCGAAGTATCCATTCCAAAGTCTATCTGACTACGAATCGACTCTAAAATAAACGGCATTAGCGCTTCTCGTAATTGCTTGTTCTCGTAATAGTTACAATTGACTTCATTACCTTTTGCATTTATACGAACAATCCCTAGCGGACAGGCAAAATTCATATAAAAATCACTATAAAATTGCTCACAACCCCCGTATTCATTCATAACATCATATAAAAAATCTGATGAAGACTGATTTATATAAAATGTATCAATAAAAATGCCTGTTTCACTTTGGAGATGTTTGGCATCTTCAAAAGGAACGCCTGTCACAGCAGAACCTCGGCGAGCAGGTGAACTTCCGAATATTATCCGGCGTGGTTTTGTATCATTGTAGTATTTCTGATAAAACCTAGTCGTTATATTTCGCACTAGTTCTTTTTGATCGCCCTCATATGGGTTAATTACGCGATACCCGGCCGGCAAATCCATTGAGTTACTCGAAAGTGTTTCGTTAAAATGTAATATTTGTTTAGCCAAAGTTGCTTTTTCTGTCATGTAGCACTCTCCTCTCTTACTATCTCACAACCTGCCAAACACGCTCGAATAATTCCACGTATCCCGCTTTTTCCCAGCGGCTCGCAAAATAAGGGTTGTGAAAATAAATAAATGCCGTAATAATCGCGTCACCTTGGTTCACCCGGCCGCTAACTTCCTCTGCTTTTTGCGCGAGATGTTCAATATGATTTTTCACTAATTCTTCCTTTTGTTCAATATAATCGGTGTAAAGTAAAAACATTTTTCGGTCGGTTTTATACAGGGTTTTCTTGGTGTCAGCTAAGAGCCATAACCAGTCATGGAGCGCATCGTCCGGGGAAGCATCTTTCTCTTTCGTCCAAGCAAAAATCTCCCGCGATGTCTCCTCTAGCCATCGTAACGCCAGCTTTTGAAATAAATCTTCCTTGTTTCGATAATGCTTATAAAGCGCCGCATGCGTGACGTTCAAATTTCCCGCAATATCATAAAGTGTCGTTTTTTCCATCCCTTTTTCATAAATAATTTGTTCAGCCATATCTAAAATAATTTCTTGGGATAATCTCGCCATTGTAATACCTCGATTCAACTCATTCTTTGTTTCTAATTATACAGGAAAATAAAAAAGTTACAAATCCTTGACAAAGTAACCAAAAGGAGTATACTTCCAACTATAAAGTTACTTAAAACAAAAAAAGTAACTAATTTGCAATTAAAGGAGCGAATAGATTATGACTAATAAACGTGTCGCATTTATTTTAGGGGGATCTGGCGGTATTGGGAAAGCCATTGCCGAAAAGTTAGTCGAGCAAAACTTTGCGGTTGCTGTCCATTATTCAGGTAACAAAGTAAAAGCCGAAACACTTGTCGAAGAAATAATAAAAGCTGGTGGTGAAGCGATTAGCGTTGGTGGTGACGTGGCTGACGAAGCGCAAATGATTGACGCATTTGATTTAATTACAGCCCATTTTGGTGGCGTAGATGTTGTAATAAATACGGCAGGTATTATGAAATTAAGTCCCATTGCTACTTTGGATATGGAAGATTTCGATCAGATTCAACGTACCAATGTGCGAGGAACTTTCGTCGTTTCCAAACAAGCTGCCCTAAGCGTTCGAAAAGGTGGCGCGATTATTAATTTCTCCACTTCGGTAACGCGCACCAGTTTTCCGGCATATGGGGCTTATGTTGCTAGTAAAGCCGCAGTCGAGTCGCTCACTTTAATTTTAGCGCGCGAGCTTCGTGGGAAAGATATTACCGTTAACACCGTCGCACCCGGACCAACCGCAACCCCGCTATTTTTAACCGGAAAAGATGATGAAACAATTGAAAACTTAGCAAAAGCAACCCCGTTAGAACGTCTAGGACAACCTGATGATATTGCTGAAACAGTAGCTTTTTTAGCTGGACCGGCACGCTGGGTAAATGGCCAAACAATTTTCACCAATGGAGGATTAGCTTAATAAAAATAGGAGGAAAACCTAGTCTATCTGGTCTTCCTCCCATTTTTTATTCACTGATTACCGAACGTTTTTTTATCGCTAGAACAATAATTCCTGATACTAAGAAAGTGAGCGCCAAGAAGAGAAAAGCTGATTGATAAGAGTTCGTCGCATTTACTAAATCCCCAATAATCATCGGTGCGAAAAAGCCACCTAAAACTCCGCCCGAGTTAATAGCAGCGTATTTTGTCGCAATATGGCTCTGTTTAAATAATTTATGCGGCAATCCCATTAAAGTCGTAAAGGCCATAATTAGAAAAATATTACATAAACATAAACAAATAATCGAAAGCATCAACTGATCAAACAAATACACCCCGTAAACCGTAAACGCTCCGAGCACACTAAATGTAAAAATGACGATTGGCTCTTTCCCTTTGAAGAAACGACTAATAAAATAGCCACCAATAACACCCGCAATTAAAATACAAAGTCCGGCTAAAGAACTAATATAGCTCACTTCGCTAATAGAAATTCCCCTCGCCTCATTCAAATAAGAAGCAAGCCAACTTGTTAAACCGTAGTTCGCTGCATTTATAAAGAGTGCCGATAATAAAAGAATCCACAGCTGTTTATCCTTTAAAAGCTCTGAGAAAGGTACTTTAATTTTTTCTTTTTGCGTACTTTTATCTATTTTTGGCGCTTTTGGAACTACTAATAAAATTAATAATCCAATGAAAATCACCACAATACCAATCCAATAATAAGTATTACGCCAGCCAACTGATAGCAATAGTTGCGCAATCAAAAGCGGACCAATAAATGCCGCAAAACCAGAGGAAGCGAGCATTGCTGACTGCGCAAAACCTCGCTTGTTTAATGGAATATGAAGAGAAATATAGTTGCTAACAGATGGCGGATAACCCGCATGCCCGAACGCTCCAGACAAGAAACGAATCACAACCAAAAACAGCAAGGAATAACCAAAACCAAAAATAATAAGAAACAGCCCAACGATAATTATCGATATAGCAAGAACAGGACGTGCACCAATCCGATTATTTAAATACCCCATTGGAATTTGAAAAAGCGTGTAACCAAGAAAGAAGGCACTTAAAATCAACCCCTTTTGACTTGGATCAAATCCTAAATCCTGAGAAACAGTCACAAGTGAAATTCCGATAGTATATTTATCCACGTATACACTGGTATAGCCTATAAATAGAACAAGTAATACCATTAACGAATGCTTTTCTCCTTTTACCTGATTCATTTGACCTCACTCCACTCTTCTATAGTCCCACTACTAAAAAAAGAGCATACCCAGATTCATTTTCTGACTATGCTCTTTTCAAAGCTATTATCCATTCAATTTAAAATAATCTAAAACGACGTCGGCAACTGATTTAGCAGCAACTAACAACGCATCTTCATCAATATCAAATTTTGGATGATGATTAAAATAAGCGTGCGGGGTGTTTTTCGGTTTCGCACCAATATAGAAAAAGACACCCGGGATTTTTTGTAGATAATATGCAAAATCTTCTGACCCTGAAAGCATATCATACGTGGAGATGTCTGTTAAGTACTCTCCTAGACCTTTTTGCAAACTAGCGACAACTTGTTCTGTCACTGCTGGATCATTGTATAGCGGAGGGTAATCGTTCGTATAAGTGAGTTCCACGCTCACGCCAAACATCGCCTCAATACCAGCAACAATACGGTGAATCTCTGCGTCTATTTTATCACGATTTTCCGTGTTCATATAACGCACATCGCCTTCTAACTCAACCGCATCCTTAATAACGTTAAAACTACCTTTACCGTCAAAAGAACCAATCGTTATAACGCCAGTATCAAATGGGTTCAAACGGCGGCTCACTACTGTTTGAATGGCTGTCACAAAATAAGCGCCTGCGACAATCGCATCATTTGCCATATGTGGAGACGAACCATGCCCGCCAACGCCTTGAATTTTAAGTTTAAAATAAGTGCGACCAGCCATCGCGTAGCCACTATGATAATAAACTTGTCCACTTTCACCAAATGGAAATACGTGAATACCAAAAATTTGATCCACATCATCTAAAATACCAGATTCAACAACGCTTTTCGCTCCGCCGGGTGGTGTTTCTTCAGCATGTTGATGAACAATTTTTATCGTTCCCGGGATATTTTCTTTTAGTTGAATTAAACAATCTGCCAAAACAAGTAAATAAGCAGTATGCCCATCATGACCACATGCATGCATTACGCCAGGGTATTTAGATTTAAATGGTAAATCAGTTTGTTCTTCGATGGGAAGGGCATCAAAATCGGCACGTAACGCAATTGTTTTCCCCGGTTTTCCGCCTTTAATCGTTACAACAACGGCATGACCATTACCCACTTCAGTTGCAACTTCTACGTCTTTTCCTTTGTAAAAATCTTGGATGAATTTTGCGGTTTCTGCTTCATGGAACGATAATTCAGGATGTTCGTGCAAATGACGTCTAATCTGAGTGATTTCATCTTTTCGTTCCTGAAGCATATTCATTAACTTGGTACGCATGATAAATCCAACCTCCTATTCTTTTGCGGCTTTTAATTCGAGCGCTTTTTTCGCTGACGGTGTTGTTACAGCGACGGAAATAAGTGAAACAACACAAAAACCGACGTTAGTTAAAAGCCCCACCATTGCGGCTAAATCAATATTTCCAGATAGTGCAATCACACCATAAATCGTAGCGGAAATTGCCACACCGAATGAGCCACCTAGCGAACTTGCCATTTTGTAAATACCAGAAGCTACTCCGACTTTATCTTCTGGAGCATTAGAGATAGCTGTATCTGTTGAAGGAGTTGCATACATACCAAGTCCGATACCAAATAAAGCAAATCCAACAAACACAAGCACCGTATACAATGTTCCTGGAATAAAAGTGAGCGCCATTAAAGCAATACCAACAGCCGTAATACCAGATCCTAGAATCATTGGTTTACGCGCGCCAACTCGTTGAAGAATTTTTTCACCAATACGAATCATTCCAAGCACACAGACAAGGTAACCGATAGAAAGTAAACCGGATTGGAATGCTGTAAAACCGCGACCAATTTGCACATAAGTATTTGCAACAACCAGTGTTCCAGCAGCTGCGTTTAATAAGAAATTGGAAAGTGTCGCGCCTGTATAAGCTTTATTTTTAAATAACGAGAAATCAATAAATCCGTTTGCTTGTCGTAGTTCCACCCGGAAAAATAATCCCGCAGAAATAAGGAAAACAACGAGCATCGCGATAGTAATTGGGCTTGTCCAACCAAATGTTGCGCCACGAGTGATGATGAGATTTAAGCAAACCATTGCGATAACAAAAAGAACAAGACCAAATGAATCAAATTTTGCTTTTGTATTTTGAACGACTTTACTTTCTGGAGTACCTTTAATTAGTAGCATTCCAAGTAGTGCGAATACGATGGAAATAATGAAAATCCAGCGCCAGCCCATGTATGTTGCGATTGCGCCACCTGCGAACGAACAAATACCTGATCCGCCCCATGAGCCAATCGACCAGTAACTAAGTGCTCTTTGTCTATCTGCCCCGTCAAAATAAGTTTTCATTAAGGCAAGAGTTGCTGGCATAATACAAGCAGCTGAAAGACCTTGAATAATCCGGCCGATAATAAGTAGCGTCGACCCTTGAGTGACAACGAGTAGCAGTGAACCGATGATACTAAGAATAAGTCCGATATAAGTTAATTTCACGCGACCAAATTTGTCAGCCATACCACCCGCTACAACAATAAAAATACCTGAAAATAGCGCGGTTAAGCTGATGGCAATACTAAGTAAATCAGAGGAAATTCCAAGGTCAGATTGCACGGCCGGAACGATATTCACCATTGATTGAGCAAAAAGCCAAAACGTGATAACCCCAAAAACAATCCCAACGATTAGTTTATTTGTACCTTTATACGCTGTTGAAGTCATTAGTTATTCTCTCCTTTTAAGTAATCTACAACACAAGCTCCCATTGCTTTTGATGCAATTAATAATGAATCTTCATTGATGTCGAATTTTGGATGATGATGCGGATAAAAATGACCATCTGCCGGCATTGCTCCCACATAGAAAAATGAGCTTGGGCGTTCTTTTGCATAATAAGCAAAGTCTTCTGAAGGTGGTTGCGGTTCACAACGCACAACATCCGTGATTTCAGGGATTTTCGCCCCTTTAATAGATTTAACAACGAAATCAGTCAAAGCTTCGTCATTATTTAAAACCGGATAATCATTTTTGTAATCAAGTTCACAAGTAACGCCAAACATTGCTTCTATGCCGCTAACGATACGGGTAATTTCTTTTTGAATAATGTTGCGTGCCTCTTCAGACATCGAGCGCACATCGCCTTCAATCTCAACCGCATCCTTTATAACATTAAAACTACCTTTTCCGTCAAAAGAACCAATCGTAATCGAGCCAACATCAAATGGGTTTAAACGGCGACTAATAACAGTTTGCACAGCTACTACAAATTCACTTGCCGCAACAATAGCATCATTCGCTAAATGCGGAGATGAGCCGTGTCCACCTTGACCTTGTACCTTAAGTTTAAAATAAGAACGACCAGTTTGAATCGCACCCTCACGGTAGAAAACTTCGCCTGTTTTCATTGTAGACATCACATGAATTCCAAGTACATTATCTACACCATCCAGCGCCCCGTCTTGAATCATTTGAATCGCGCCACCAGGAGGAGTTTCTTCCGCATGCTGATGTAAAATAACAAGTTTTCCTGTTAATTCTTGTTTCATTTCAATAAGTGTTTCGCCTAAAATAAGCATATAAGCAGTATGACCGTCGTGACCACAAGCATGCATTACACCAGGATTTTTAGATGCAAAAGCTAAGCCAGTTTCTTCTTGGATAGGAAGTGCATCAAAATCAGCGCGAATTGCCAGTGTCTTGCCCGGCTTGCCTGTATCAATCGTTACTACAACGCCATTCCCGCCAACATGTGTCCGCACATCGCAGTCCATTTCTTTATAAAAATCCGCAATATACTTCGCCGTATTCTCCTCTTGAAAAGAAAGTTCAGGGTGTTCGTGTAAGTAACGACGAATTTCTATCATTCGATCTCGTTTTTCGTCTAGTTTTTGAAATAACTTCTCTTTCATTATCCAAACCTCCATTTTTAATACTTCTGCTGGCCAGAACATCCGTATTTTTAACTACACCTTTATTATAAAAAAAAACAAACTAAAAGAAGTTTGCTTTTTTGCTTAGTTTTAGCTTGAAATTTTCTTCTTTTCTAAACCGCGTCAACCAATGTCAAAAATTCGGTGTTCAGGGCATAAAAAAAGCTCAACTGCAAGAGTTGAACTTTTTAAATCGTACTTCTAAACTCATAAAAGTGAATCGCATTAATATCTAAATAAGCATAAAACGACCAATCTTCCGTAATCGTCTCATCGCTCACCGTAAGTGTCGGCTGAGAGGCATCAACAATATAATCCAAAATCTCTTTATCCAGTCCATACTTACTATTAAGCTGCCAATACTTCGAATAAAGCGCCCCATTATCACGGTCGAATTGCCATTTACACACTTGGTATTCCCCAGCTTGAAGCCCCGTTATTCGAATATGCATTTCTTTCTGCTCTTCCTTAGTAAATCTCTCTTCCACAGAATATCTCGGGTTAATATTCGCACAGTTCATCAGAATAAGTTGGTATCCGTCTGTATGCTTCGTCATAATAAAATCCGCACCCTCAGCAACAACAACACCCTTAAGCCTCCTCAAAAACTTCACCGCATAAAACGCCGGTCTTTTTCCGTCAAAAAAGTGGAACATTTCAATCCCATCTAAACTAATATTTAACTGGCTGTCATCACCTTCATGCAGTTCTGTATTAATCCAAAACCCTAACGCATCCACTTCTGGCGCCAAATCTAGCATTGTTTTTAAAACCAACGCACCTCGGAAAAACGTACCATTCGTATACCGCGTATTTCCCGTGAGCGTATTCCAGTTCACCAGCATAAGAGGTTTATTAATATGATGATGTTTCAAAAAAGCCTTCAACTTCCGCGTTTTAGATAAACAATAATCTTCGGAAATCATAAACGACTTCATATCTTCTTTCGAAAAATCCACCGCTTCATTTTGATTCGCATTATAGGCCACAAAGTCAATTTCATCAGCCACATCTAAAAACCACGTATGCCGTTCTGGAACTTCATTTTTAGAAAGTGAAAACGGGACAAAATTTCCGACTTGGATAGCTGGAAAACGCGATTTTATAATATGATATATTTTCAAATAAATTTTTTTCAGCTCGTCTTTATCAGCATATGTATTTTTCGGTTCAAAAAACATAAAATGCCACTTAGAAACAAATTCCCGCCCAAAAACTTGCATACAATGCTTTAAAAAATGATCCAAGCGCTCAAAAACAGCGGCTTCCTCACCTACAATATCTTGATACTCTATGCGAATGAACAACTGTAAATTTTGCTGTTTTAAAAATGTGAGCGCCAAATCCGCATTAGCATACGGCGAAGATGTTGGCACTAGCTCGTCCGTTTCCGTTTCAGGCAAGAATGTCGAACCTCTAAACAAATGACGAATGCCAATATAATTAATCCCAATTTCATCGCGTGTCGTAATAATCTGCTTTTGCACGTTAGCTTTAAGCACTTCTTTAAGCTCACCAATGGTTAAAATATTCATATTCTCGCTAAGGCAACGAGCCGCCTTTTCCGTAATATCAATTTTCTTTT
This sequence comes from Listeria sp. MAN/IMW/UF464, assembly GCF_058683955.1. NCBI lineage: Bacteria > Bacillati > Bacillota > Bacilli > Caryophanales > Listeriaceae > Listeria > Listeria sp. MAN/IMW/UF464. The sequence continues at coordinate 294,790 of NZ_JBZWZP010000003.1, read as the reverse complement.
TCTCAAATGGCGCTTTATTTAATTCCTTACCCGGCTCCACATCATGATAAAGCCGCGACAAATTCACTAAAATTTCCGGAGATGGCACAATTTGCTCTATACTAGCGCCCAGCTCGGATGTCTTATTGTCTATTAACAAATTCGTTTCCACATGATGTTCGGATCGGTACTCACTTGGCGTTAGCTCAAAATGAAACTTAAACACTTCCGAAAAATGCTTTTGACTCGAAAAACCGTTTTTTAACGCGATTTCCGTAATACTTTCCGCCGAATGCAGTAAATCTTGAATCGCATGCTTCAATCGAACTTCCGTCAAATACTGCAAGAATCCAAGCCCCGTCGTCTTTTTAAAATAACGTGATAAATACGCCTCACTTAAAAACTCTTTTTGCGCAAACTCACGAAGCGACAAGGCTTCATCAAACCGCTCCTCCACTTCTCGAATAATGCGCGAAATCCGTTTATCATTGACTTCTTTCCTAGCAGAAGATGGAATCCCTTTTTTCAAAAAACGCGTAAGTAATAATAAGATTTGGAACAACGCCGATTGCGCTTCTAATTTATTCGCTCGTTTCTTCGTCGCCGAAGCAATCAAAAGCTCACTCACCGACTTCCTCAACGACCCAACAACCCGCTCTCTCCCAGGGTCACTCTCCTTCGAGAAAAATTTAAAAGAATGCTGAAAATAATCCTCATAATAATGCGCAAAAAATGTATCTGAAATCGTTAAATCAATAATTAAGTTAGCTTCATTTCCTTCAATTGTATAAAAAGTGTTGCGATCAAGGACTAAAATATCGCCTTCTTGCAAGTAAAATTTTTGCTCAGAAATCTTAATTGTTATTTGTCCAGAAATAGCAAATACCAATTTAGTTCCAAGTGAAATTTCCGACGTCAGCTGCTTTATGTGTTGAATACCAATCGTATAATCTTTTAAATGAGACACTCGATTCACTCCTTCGTTTAACTTAATCGGACACTTTTATATTATCATAAATAGCGGAAATTGATTGGTTTGTTTTAATTTACTCATGCAAAAAGCCAGCCGAAACTAACTCCGACTGGCTCCTGATTTCAATCTTCTTCCACTTGAATAGAAACACCCACATCCAGTAATTCCTCAACCGCATCAATCACAGAAAACTCCCCATAATTGTATATCGCTCCATCTACAACTAAAATCGGCAAAGATTCCATTCCATTCTTATCAATTAGCGCTTGAACCCGCTCTGGCAAGTCCACTTTCCCGACCTCTCCTAGCTGAATATCAAACACAATACCTGTATGATCAAAATGGATTTTTCGCTCAGCTTCACTTTGATTCATAAACATTTTCCATATCTCTAGGTTAATCTCAGACTCATTTTCCGCAGAATAAAAGTAACTAATTCGCTTCATAATAAAAACTACTTACTTTCTAAATCATGGACAAACAGCCCGCTTAATAATTTCGGTTCAAACCAAGTCGATTTTGGTGGCATAATCTCCGCGGCATCTGCCACACCAAGTAAATCGTCCATTGTCGGCGGGTACATCGCAAATGCTACCGAATGACTGCCATTATCCACCAAACGAGTTAGCTCTTCTAAGCCACGTATTCCGCCGACAAAATCAATACGATTGTCACGACGAATATCTTCAATTCCAAAAATCGGCGTTAAAACTTGCGATTGTAATATCGAAACATCCAACTGACCGATAACATCGTTCGGAATCACATCGCTTTTCGCCGTAAGCTTGTACCAATTTCCATCTAAATACATCCCAACTTGTTTTGGCTTCTCAGGTTTAAATGCTTCTTTCCCAACCTTCTCCACATCAAAACTAGCCTCAACTTTACTAAGGAAATCTGCTTCAATAGGCACATTCACAACCCGATTATAATCAAGAATTTCTAATTGCTCTTCTGGAAAAACAACCGATAAGAAGAAATTAAATTCTGCTTCTGGTCCAGCCTCAGGGAATTCTTCGCGCCGTTTCAAGCCAACTTTTACAGCAGATTCCGTTCTATGATGCCCGTCTGCGATATATAGTGCTGGGACTTCCGAGAACGCCGCTGACAGGTCTTCTAGAATATGAGCGTCCGTAATTGCCCAAGCCTTATGAGTGACCCCGTGGAAGCTCTCAAAGTCGTATTCAGGTTCATTTTCATTCACCCAAGACTCAATAAGCGTATTAATCGCTTCTTTTCCACGATAAGTAAGGAAAATTGGACTTGTATTCGCATCACAAACATCCACATGGCGAATCCGGTCTAACTCCTTCTCTTCCCGAGTCAGCTCATGTTTTTTAATCTTGCCGTTCAAATAATCATCAATCGACGTACAAACAACCAGTCCCGTTTGCGGACGACCATCCATCGTCAGTTGATAAATATAAAATGCCGGGTTTGCTTCTCTTCCAAGCCAACCATCCAGCTCAAATTGCTCCAAATTATCAGCCGCTTTTTGATAAACAGCTGGGTCATAAGGGGAGATTGCCGGATCTAAATCAATTTCCGCCTTATCAATATGTAAAAAAGAATACTTATTTGCATCGCCAAGTTCGCGCGCCTCTTCCGAATTAAGTACATCATATGGCAACGAAGCCACTTTTTCCGCTAGATTTTTAATTGGACGTAATGCTTTAAATGGACGTATATTTACCATTGTTATCCTCCTTTTTAGTAAAAGAGCATGAACCCATCTGGCAATAACCATAAAGTTTCATGCTCTCATTATTTCCCGGGTAATAATTTTAAACTGTCACACCTAATGGTTCAATAACTCGAACACGCAAAACCCCTTGGACAGCCAATAAATCACTTTTCAGTTGTTCCAAATTAGCTTGCGTTTCCTTATCAATATCAATTAATGTGTAGGCATATTCATTTTTACTACGGTTGATCATATCTAAAATATTTAGGGAATATTTCCCAAGCTCTGTCGTGATTTGCCCGACCATGTTCGGAATGTTTTTGTGGCAAATACCAATTCGCGGATGCCCGTTATAAGGCATTTCCACATTTGGATAGTTAACAGAGTTTTTAATGCTACCAGTTTCAAGGTAATATTGTAATTCTTTTGCAGCCATTTTAGCACAGTTGGTTTCGGCTTCTTCCGTTGATGCGCCTAAATGAGGAAATACATGCACTTTTTTATGGTTTAATAATTCTTTTGTCGCAAAATCTGTAATATATAAACGTAAAAGTCCATCATCTAAAGCTTCTTTCACAGAGGCTGAATCCACTAGCTCACCGCGTGAAAAGTTTAGTAAGACCGCATTATCCTTCACTAATTGTAACGTTTCTGCATTGAACATGCCACGAGTTTTATCCGTTAATGGCACATGAACCGTTAAATAATCGCATGTTGCTAAAACTTCTTCAATCGTCATCGCGCGTTCCACTTCTTTAGAAATTCTCCAAGCAGTATCTACGGAAACGAATGGATCATAACCGACCACGTCCATCCCAAGAGATAGCGCATCATTTGCCACTAAAGCTCCAATTGCACCTAGGCCAATAATTCCAAGTTTTTTGCCAGCCAGTTCTGTTCCCGCGAAAGCTTTCTTCCCAGCTTCAACTTTTTGTTCCACATCATCTTCAGCCGGTAGTTCCTTCACCCATTCCGTACCTTCCAAAATTGGACGCGCCGAAACGAATAAACTTGCAAGAACCAGTTCCTTTACAGCATTGGCATTAGCGCCAGGCGTATTGAATACGACAATACCTTTTTCAGAACAATTTTCTACTGGGATATTATTAACTCCTGCACCAGCTCTAGCAACTGCCTTCACTGTTTCTGGAAAGTCAAAATCGTGTAAGTTATAACTCCGTAGTAAAATCCCGTCTGCTGGCTGGTTCGCATCGATCACATATTTCTCAAGATCAAATGTCTTTAAGCCTTCTTTAGCGATAGCATTAAACGTTTGGATATTAAACACGTACTTCTCCCCCTTTTCTTGCATTGGCAAATTTTTCCATAAAGGCGATTAGTGCTTCTACCCCTTCAATTGGAAATGCATTGTAAAGACTTGCTCGCATACCGCCCACGGAGCGATGTCCTTTCAAGTTTTTAAAACCATTTGCTTCAGCTTCTTTAACAAAAGCTTTATCAAACTCTGCAGAATTCGTCACAAAAGGAATATTCGTGAGCGATCTTGCAGAAGGCTCGACCGGTGAAGAAAAGAAATCCGATTGATCAATATAATCATATAATAATGCCGCTTTTTTGCGATTTAACGCTTCAATTCCAGCAACGCCACCTTGTTCTTTAATCCATTCGAATACTAATTTTGCTACGTAAACAGCAAAAGTTGGTGGTGTGTTGTACATGGAACCATTTTCGGCCTGTACTTTAAAATCTAACATAGAAGGAAGTCCCTCTACTTGTCCGATTAAATCTTCACGCACGATGACAAGCGTTAACCCAGCAGGACCAATGTTCTTTTGCGCTCCTGCATAAATCAAACCGAATTTTTTCACATCATAAACGCTTGATAAAATATTAGAGGACATATCTGCAACGACCGGGACAGCTGAGTCTGGCACATCAAACATTGCTGTTCCTTCGATTGTATTATTTGTTGTTACATGTAAGTAAGCAGCATCATTTGAAACTGTAGGAATTTCAGGAATATAGCTGAAATTACGGTCTTCCGATGAGGCAATTACTTCCACCTCAACACCCTGAATTTTTTTAGCTTCAGAAATTGCTTTCTTCGCCCAAGATCCAGTGTTTACATAGACTGCTTTTTTACCATTTGCAAGATTCATCGGCACCATATCAAACTGCAAACTCGCGCCACCTTGCAAAAATAGTACTTTGTAATTTTCTGGAATCCCCATCAATTCTCGAATTAAACTCTCCGCATCGTCTATGATGTTTTGAAATAATTCTGACCTATGACTCAGCTCCATTACTGACATTCCTGAACCATTATAAGAGAGTAGCTCCCTTTGAACCTTTTCAAGTACCGGTACTGGTAAAACTGCCGGACCTGCCGAAAAATTATAAACACGTTCCACTCAACATCTCTCCTGTCATCAAATTTCCCCAATTACTTACAAAAATTTTTCACCAGTAATTCATAACTACTGGCCGGATATGAGCCTTCCTCGTTACACTTATGCTTTTCGAAGTTCTGTTCTTAAGAAATAAAAAAGCCGAACCTGTGATATTCTACACAATATTCGGATTTTTCAGCGCTTAAAAGTAAACACTGCCTTTTGTACTTTTGTATATTATAGCAGAAATAGAGCTGTTTTTCAGAAAATTTATACTAAATCTCCAAATAAATGTGATGTTTAAACATTCTGACATTAAAAAAGTGCGAGAATCCGCTATTTAAAGCGATTCTCGCACATACAAAAATTTGAAAACAGCTTCACAAGAGATGTCAGCTATTTTTCACTTTTCGCCCTAAAGTTAACCAATACACCACAAAAAATATGACAAGCGCAATAATTGCTGTGCGGTACATAATAGCATAATTGTAGTAAGTCGCCACAATACTTAAACCAAAACTACCAACAGCCATCCCAATGTCCATTCCTGAAAGAAAAGTACCGTTCGCAGTTCCTTTGTTATGTGGCGCAGCTCGGTCAACAGCAAGTGCTTGGAGTGCCGGTTGTGCCATCCCGTATCCTAGTCCAAAAAAAAGTGATGCGACAAATAAGCTGATCGCTCCGGTTGCAAAAGAAAGAATTAATATTCCAATAATCATGGATAGCGCACCCGGAATAATAACAAAACGATGTCCTTTTGTATCATAAAGACGCCCAGCAAACAACCGACTAATAAGCACCATAATTGCTTGCCCAATAAAATAAACCCACGTTGTCGAAATCCCAATTTCCGTTCCGTATACCATCATAAACGTCTGAATACCACCAAGCGGAATAGCCATTAGCAAACATAGCCCTGCCGGAAGTAGCGCCGTTTTCTCGAACAATTTCATTTTTTGATGGACGATCTTTTCTGATTTTGGAATTTTCACTTGTGTCATTAAAAGTAAAATAAACACCATCAAAACAAGCGAAAAAGTCACTAAAACATCAAAAGAAAAATAATTCATGATTAAAATAGCAATAATCGGTGCCAGTGACATTCCAAGCGCAGTCGTAAGCCCATAAAAGCCAATTCCTTCTCCCGTTCTGCTCGGCGGTACTAATTTAGATACCCCTGTCGCAATTGACGTCGTGCCGATACCCCAGCCAGCCCCGTGAAAAAGCCGTAATATAAGCAAAGCCGCAACCGCCGTCGACCAATAAAAGTTCACAGTCGTTAAAATTAAAATCAAAAAACCTGCAATAATTAATACTTTAGGTCCAAATTTATCGTTCCAACTTCCTGCAATCGCCCGCATAAGTAAGGCGACAATTGAAAATAGCCCTACCGCTAAACTAGCTTCCATTTGTGTTCCGCCAAGTTCAATAATTCGAGCTGGTAACGTCGGCATAAACACCATAAACCCAATATATAAAAGCACACTACCTAATAATAAAAATACGTAGTCCTTCGTCCAAAGTCTTGTCTTATTTTCCAAAATTTACCCCTCTTTACTCTATATTAGTAGAAATGTTCTTTAAAATAGCCGTGAATTGCTCCAAATCCGCGCGAGTAACCCCAGCAAACATTTTTTCACAACTCGCCTCCACAATATCCCGAAGTTCTGTCGTTTCTTTTCTCCCTTTATCCGTTAATGACAAAAGTGAAATTCGTCTATCTTCTGTGCTAATTTCCCTCACAATAAGCTCTTTTCGAAGCAAAACATCGACAATCCGGTTCACTGTGGGCGTGTCTTTTTTTGTCCAAAGCGCAATTTCTTTTTGAGAAATCGGTTCGTTCGCCTCAATTCCCTCTAAAACAGACCACTGCTCAGGCGTTACATCATAGCTTGCAATAGAACGCATCAAAAACAAGTGCATTTTCTTCGCAGTCGTATTCACATCAAATGAGATTTCATCATAATATCCGCGCATTTCTAACCTCTTTTCTATTGTCGTAACAATAATTGTCATAACAACCATTATACATATGGATTCCTTTTTTGACAAGAAAAAACAGCCGAATAAACGACTGCTTCTATAATAATTCAACATCTATAATATCTCTAAATTCAATTACATATTCATGTCCAACAATATCTGTAAAAATAACTTCTTCCGTTAACATGTCGATTTCAAGTGGCACCAAATCTTGTTTTTCAATTTCTCCTAGCCCAAGAAAGGCGGAAGGATATTCAAATGATGCTAGACGTAAAGAAGAAACATCTGCTTCTTGAAAAAATTTTATTCGAACGACCCATTCTCGCTTCATGGCGTCTTTTAATGTGATAAAGAAGCTCTCGCGTTCTAAATAATCCACTTCTGGCCGACTCGTTAAAAAAGCAGCATTCTTCTCTGTCCGCACTTGCTCTTTCTGAATTGCCGTAACCATAATTATCACCTCTTAATTTTATTATACGAACAAATGTTCTTAAAAGCAAGTTTTTTACTTAAAAAGTTTTTTCATATGGGCTGTAATCGGTTTAGCGCTTACATAATCTTTTTCCGACAAAAACACTTGCAAATTAATAAATAGTTGCTATACTTATGTAAGTAAATAACATTAACAAAGGAGTTTTATTATTATGACTAATACATTTTTAGATTCTATTAAAGTTCGTCGTTCCATTTATGCACTAGATAAAAACGTTTCCGTAGAGGATTCCAAAATTGAAGACATCATTAAAGACGCAGTTAAATACAGCCCATCTTCTTTCAACTCTCAAAGTTCTCGCGCTGTTATTCTTTTAGGAGAAAACCATGATAAACTTTGGAATATCGTAGAAGACACATTACGCGCTATCGTACCTGCTGAAAACTTTGCAGCTACTGAAGAAAAAGTTGGTTCTTTCCGCGCTGGATACGGAACAGTTCTTTTCTTTGAAGATACTGCTGTTATTGAAGGTCTACAAGAAAACTTTGCACTATATGCAGATAATTTCCCTGTATGGTCTGAACAATCTTCAGGTATTGCACAACATTCAGTATGGGTTGCTCTTGCAAACGCTGGAATTGGTGCATCTCTACAACATTACAACCCACTAATTGACGATGCTGTTAAAGCTGAATGGAATATTCCTGCAAGCTGGAACTTACGCGCTCAAATGCCGTTTGGTAACATCGTTCAAGAAGCTGGCGAAAAAGAATTCATCGATGACGCTGACCGTTTCCGCGTTTTCAAATAATAAATGTTTCACGTGAAACAAAAAATTCCGCGACCATTAAATTGGATCGCGGAATTTTTATTTTGCTAGACTATTAAACCTACTTCTAAGTTCATCACAACTGACAATACCAGCAATTGCGCCTTTAATTTCTCCATCAACAAGAACAAGCGAATTCGGTATCCCTTTTACATCAAACTTTTGAGCTAATGCACGTTGTTTATCTACATTAATTTTCACAACTTGGACATTACCTTCTTCCACCTCAGAGAATTGCTCAAGCGTTGGCCAGAAACAGCGGCACGGAGCACACCATTCTGCCCAAAAATTAAGTAATATTTTAGGATGGCTACTAATAATCTCTTCCAAGTTCTCTTCTTTTGCAAAAATAATCGCCATACATATCCACCTCACATTCAGAATATTCCAAAGTTGTATCGTGGTCAAGCAAAGGGTTTTAGAATAGCAATATATCTTGCTTTTTGTTCACTTTTTGACACTTTTGTTTCACGTGAAACATTTTATTTGCTATGTAATATCTCTAAAATACGTAAATCTAGCAAACCAGTATTTTTCACTGTCATATCCGCATCACGAAGTCCAGAACCAACACCCACGCTTATAATTCCAGCTGCGTTAATTGCTTCAATTCCAGCTTGGGCATCTTCAATTCCAACTACTTCTGATGGTTCTAAGCCTAAACCGCGACATGCTTCCACAAAAATTTCGGGATCAGGCTTTGATTTAGTAATTTTAGCAGCATCAACAATGTAATCAAATTCTTGTTCCATTTCAAGCGCACTCAATACCGTACGAGCATTTTTTGAAACAGATGCAATCGCGCATTTAAGATTTTGCTTTTTAAGAGCTACTATAAGTTCTTTAATTCCTGGTAAAACATCTGCCGGCGTAATTTCTTCGAGCAAGCTCACATAGAATTCATTTTTATCTGCTGCAAGTGCTTCGATTTGTTCTTGTGTGAAGTCATTTTCGCGGCCGTCTTTCTTTAAAATAAGAAGTAGGGAGTCAATTCTACTCACTCCTTTTAAATTCTCATTAAATGCTTCATCGAATTCAATTCCAATGCTCTCTGCTGTTTTTTTCCAAGCTAAGTAATGGTAATGCGCTGTATCTGTGATGACACCATCTAAATCGAATACTACTCCTTTTAATGCTGTTGTCATTCTACTCGTCCTTTCCAAACTGCCGCAACATTTCGTGCGGTTCTTCTTAGATTATTTGGGGTTTCTTTAAGTATTTTTTCTAAAGTTGTTGGACTCGCAATTGAGGGAAATACCGCGTGGATTCCGGCCGTATAGACAGCTTCAAGACCCTCTCCTACGCTTCCACAAATTGCAAAAACGGGTGTTCCATCAGGTACTTCTTTCGCCACGCCCACTGGTGCTTTTCCTTGAGCAGTTTGTCCGTCCATTTTCCCTTCACCAACGATGACTAAATCGGCATCTTTGCAAACTGCTTTAATTTGAAGCGCCTCGATTACAAAATCAATGCCAGACAGCAAATTCGCCTCTGCAAATGTTGCAAGTCCAGCGCCAATTCCTCCCCCAGCACCAGCTCGTGCCATTGTTATCATCGCTGGATTGGCCAGCTGATAAAAATGACGCATTGCCTCGTCTGCGCTCGCGAGATCAGTGGCAGCTAATCCTTTTTGTGGGCCGAATACATAGGATGCGCCTTCTTTTCCACAAAGCGGATTTTCAACGTCGGTTACTATATTTATCGTGATGTTTTTGAGCTCAGTAGGAACATTTTCAGAGCGGATGGTTGCGATGCTAGCTAAATTGGCGCCGATTGGATTTACGACATTGTTTTCTAAATCTAAAAATTCATAGCCAAGCGCGCTAGCCATGCCTATTCCGCCATCATTTGAAGCGCTTCCACCTATGCCAATGATAACCTCGGTCGCACCTTTTTTCATTACGTGCAAAATTAGTTCGCCCACTCCTTTTGTGCTCACTTGAAGTGGATCACGTTTAGTTGCTGGAACTAGATGCAAACCGCAAACCTCAGCCATTTCGATCAGCGCTTTTTTATTGCCCTCTGTAAAGGCAACTTTTGCTGAAACAGGCTCGCCAAACGGACCAGAAACATTGATTTTCGTCGTTTTCGCATCCACGGCTCTACTTAAAACATCAAGCGTACCCTCGCCCCCATCTCCAACTGGGAGTAAATGATAGTCTGCATGCGGATAAACTTCTTGAAAGCCCTCTTTAATATACTCTGCCACCTCGTGCGCCGTCAAACTTTCTTTAAATGAATCCGGTGCAATGACAATTTTCATAAAGACACATCCTTTTGTTCCATCTTAATCGTTAATGTATCCGTTAATTGCTGTTTTTCTCCGTAGATAACTAATTCTAGCATGCTTTTTGTGTTTTTTGAAAGTTGTAACGTGTTTGGCGCTATTTCCACTAGAATTGTTTCACCTTTCCACATGAATTCAAATTTAACAAACCGCCATGCATCTGGCAAATCTGGCGCTATTTCTAATAATTCTCCACTAGTATCAATGCCTGCAAATCCAAAAACCACTGCCAGCCAAATTGCCCCAAGAGAAGCCGCATGAAGCCCGTCATCGGATGAATGTGGTTCGTCCCCAAGATCAATTAAACACGCTTCTTGGAAAAATTGATAGGCTTGCTCGCGGTTTCCCGTACGATTTTCCACAATGGCATGAATCGCTTTACTTAAAGATGAATCGTGAATGGTTCGTTTTTCATAATAATCTAGGTTTTTCTTCACAGTTTCTGGCGCAAACATCTGAGGAAACAAATAGAATAACATCACTAAATCAGCTTGCTTTAAAATCTGTAATTCATTCACTTCTTGTCGCGAATAATCTAGCAAAATCCCTTGTGTTCCTTGCGCAGCCTTATATTTATCTAAATTTATCCAATCTTTTTGTAAAAAAGTATCATCTTGCGGAATTAAACCTTTTTCATTTCTGACCGGTAAATATAAGTTTTTAAGAAACGCTTTCGCACGTGACTGAAAAGCTTCATTATCGCGGTTCCATTCCAGCGCCATTTTCACATTATAGTGCGCCATGTAGTTGGTGTAAGTATTATTATCGATGTGCTCTGTATATTCATCCGGCCCAATCACATCGAGAATTTCCAGTCGACCATTACGGCTAGTTGCTCGACTTATCCAAAACTCTGCTGTTTCGAGGAGCAGTTCAGCACCACAGTCACTCATAAACTGAGCATCACCTGTGGCAGCTTCATATTCACAAACGGCATAAGCAATATCCGCCACTAAATGATGCTCTGAGATGGCAGAAGCTACTTTTTGCCGTGTTCCAGTCCGAATGTTAATCGCTGCAAATTCCGGCGTTTCTTCCTCACCAGAGAAGGCACTTTCCCACGGGTAAAGCGCCCCATTATATCCATTTTTCAACGCTTTTTCTTTCGCTTCTTTCAAATGAAGATAACGATATTCTAGCAGTTGTTTGGCAATTTCCGGCTTATTATAAAGGAAAAATGGCATAATGAAAATTTCCGTATCCCAAAAAACGTGTCCTTTGTAACCTTCCCCGGTCAGCCCTTTCGCACCAACACTACAACGAAAATCATCTTTCGGCGTCATAATTTCTAAATGATAGCACGCAAAATCTAGCGCAAACTGATCAAAATCATTCGTGCTCTCAACGCGAACACCCGCATGCTCCCAAAAATCTGCCCAAGCTCTTTCCGAAGTTGCTTTCAGTTCAGCATAGGTTTCATTTGGAAGCTCCACGTCCACCTCATCAAGAGATGTTTTAACCAGGCTTATTTTCTCCAAAGCGAATGTTTGGTTGGCTGCGATTTCTTGCTCAACTTCAGTCATTAATTGGCGATTTTTAGCAGTGAAAACCCCTTTTTGACTGACTTTTGTTGCCACTGTAATTCGCTGTTTGCTTTCAATCGTTTCATATTCACCAACCATCAGCTCTTCGTCAAAAATCCGTAAGCTAGATTCTGCCAACTGTTGCGTTCCAAAATTGGTTTGTTGTGCATCAATACCCGTTTTTATTTTCACTTTCGCACATCCATTTAAAGGCGTTATCTCCACTCTTGCCGCAATAACATGTTTCACAACCTTTGAAGCAAATCGATAAAAATTTAGTTGGTACTTGTCGCCGGCGCTGTTTTCCCAAATAATTTTCCTAACTAATTCTCCTGTATTCATATCTAAAAATCGTTCATACCCATGGACTTTCCCTGCTTGCATCGAAAAAACTTCCCCGTCAAGCGTCACTTGGAACCGTGTCACATCCGGCAAGTTCACTAGCTCCGAACTCACTGAACCGCTCGGACGATTGTAAATTCCTGCCACATACATACCACGAACTTGCTCCGGATATTCTTCTTCAAGAGCACCGCGCACACCCAAATAGCCGTTTCCGACAGTCATTTGGCTCCCATATTTATTTAGATAATTTAATGCAAATTCCTTCTCGATTATTTTCCTCATAAAAAAACACTCTCACCTTTTTCTGCCGATTCGTATAAACTTTCAACGATTTTTTGTATTCTGTAACCTTGTTCAGCGCCAGCAAGTTCTAAATCCCCCTCGCCAAGAACGCTATCAACAAATGCTTTCATGCTGTTATCGTGTTTATTTTCCTCCAGTTGACCTAAGCTTTCCAACAACTGAAATTCCCCTGCGTTATCCGTATAAATTTCAGCCGGATATAAACTTCCACCAGCTAAATCCCCAAAAAAGTCGACATTTAATACGCTCTCGGGTTTAATATGTAACGCAAAAGAAGTATCCAGCTCAATTAATCCGCCATTTTCCAGTTCAATAAAGCCGAATAAAGAATCCTCTACCGTATATTTTTCCGGATCCCATGAACCAAATGTCCCCGCACTTTTCTTGGTTCCGATTTTTTGAAAACTTTTTGCCGTAACTTTCTTCACTTTTGGAAAGCCAAGGACAAACATCGCCGCGTCAAGCATATGAATTCCCATATCAATCAGCGGACCGCCACCTTGCATTTCTTTATTCGTAAAAGTTCCCCAACCTGGCACACCAGAACGACGAAGCGCGGTTGCTTTCACACAATAAATTTCACCTAAAAGCGCCGAATTTTTCTTTAAAAACTGTGCTTCACTAGAAAAACGATGATGAAAATCATACGCTAAAATAGCTTCTTTTTCCTTAGCAAGATCCCACATCGCCTTCGCTTCTGCTGCACTCATTGCGGGTGGTTTTTCACACATAACCGCAGCCCCGTGCCTAAGAGACAACATCACATTATCAAAATGAAACCGATTAGGCGTACAAATACTAACTATATCAATTTTTTCTGTAGCAAACATTTCCTCCGCCGTGGCATAATGCTTCAAAAAACCATTGTTTGAACGAAACTCTTCGCCTCGTTCCATACTAGGATCACAAACTGCCACAAGTTCTAACTCATTTCTTGTCTTATAATATGCAGCATGAACCTTCTCAGCGACTTGTCCTGCTCCTATGATTGCAACTCTTTTCTTCATATCCGAAACTCCTTTTAGAAAAATCCGTCCGCTTTGATTGGGACGGATTTTCTATTTTAAATTAAACAGCTTTTTAAATGTGCCAACGCATCTCTATAAGCTTGTTCTGGATTCTCACTACGAACACGACATTCAAAAGTTAAAAATCCGTTGTAACCATTCTTTTTCAGTTGATCAAAACTTGTTTTAAAATCAAGGCTACCGCTTCCTGGTTGATAGCGATGATTGTCAGCAACATGAATATGACCGATGGAATCTTTATGCTCTTCAAGCGCAGTTGGAATGCTATCTTCTTCAATATTCATATGATAGAAGTCAGCGATAATTTCTACATTTTTAAGTTCATTTTCATCAATATATTTCTGCGCATCACTTAGCAAATTAATCATGTGATCTTGGTATCTGTTAAGTGGCTCAAGATAAACCTTCGTCCCAGTTTCACCAGCAATTTTATCCAAATAAATTAACGACTCGCTCACTGCTTTGAAATCTCCGGCTTGGCTACGCGGCGAAACCATTGGTGGAAGACGATAAGTGAACATTCCCCACGCCGCTGGAACAACAATCCCTTGCCCGCCAACTTCTGCTAAAGCTTCTAAAATTGCCTTAATTTCTTCTAAACCATTCAGTCTGCGCTCTTCAATGAAGTCACCAATCCAACCGTCATAACCGCCACATGCAGTACTAACAGGTAGCCCCGTTTTCTTGATAGCACTCTTCACTTCATCCAAATTCTCAACAAGCAATTTACCATCAATTTCAAAACCTTCAAAGCCCATTTCTTTTACATAAGCAAATTTTTCTTCTATATTTTCCGGGAAAAATGCTTGGTTTTGTGTGCCTAATTTCATTATTATCGCTCCTTAAAGGGTAATCCCCATTTTAATACTTAAATCAGGTTGTTGGTCGACATATTTCATATAACTTTCAGCAGAATCAGCGAATGGAACAACTGGATCAATGATGTCCGTACAATCCAAGTAACCGTTCATCAGTAGTTCCCAACACGTTTCCTCGATACGCTTACGATCCCAGCGCGGATAATCCGGATTTGGTTCACTAGCCGCACGTGAAAAGACGATTTTCGCATTGTTAAAATGAGCTTCCCGCCCAAGGTTAAATCCTTCTGGGAAAGGTTTCGCGAAGGCTACATAAGAAATTGTTCCGCCGTAAGCAATTCCGCGTAGTGCTGCTTGAAGTGCCGCCGCGTTCCCGCTTGTTTCAATAATCGAATCCGCACCCAGCTTACCAGTCAGACGTTTTACTTCTAAACCAACATCTGTCGTAATCGGATCAAAAGTAGCATCTGCTCCGTGTTTTTCAGCAATTTCACGACGATGACTAAGAGGATCAACCCCGATAACAACACTAGCACCAGCTTTTTTCGCCAGTTGAATTGCAATTTGGCCAATCGCGCCAAGTCCAACAACGACAACGTAATCCCCCGCACGAACATGTGCATCTCGCACGCCACTCATCGCAAATTGAGCCGGATCATAGCACACCGCATTTTTCCAATTAGCACCTTTTGGCAATTTACGTAGTTTATAATTATCGACAGCTTTTACAATAACAGTTTCCATAATTGGACCATACGAACAAACCGTGTCTCCAAGCTCATATTCCGTCACTTTGCTCCCACATTCAACAATCTCACCGACGACCATATTGCCTAGCTGAAACTCGCCAAACACAATACCTCGCGCACTATTTGTTTCACGTGAAACAAATAAATTCCATTCAGGAGAAAATTCTTCATCAATAAAAGGACTAATTCCTCTAAAATCAACTACTTCTGTACCATGTTTTGGAGAAGCGAATTGAACTTTAATTTTTACTTCATCTTCTACAACTTCACGATCATGATATTCTACTAATTCCGCCACACGAGGGGCAGTCGCAACTAATTTTTTCATTTTAAAAAACTTCCTTTCTTATCCTTTAACTCCACCGTCTGTTAAATTTCCTTTGATAAATCGTTCTGAAATTGCGTACATAATAACGACTGGAAGCGCCGTAACAAGCGATGCAGCCATCATTCTACCCCAAATATAATCTGGTGTACTAAATAGTGTATTTAAACCAATTGGTAACGTGAATTTCTCTGAGCTAGATAGGAAAATCGACGCAAACAAATAATCATTCCAAGCTACCATGAAGCAATATACAAACACTGATACAATACCTGAAATCGCAAGCGGAACAATAATTCGTAAAATAATCTGGAAGCGATTTAGCCCATCCATCATTGCGGCTTCTTCAATGTCAGTTGGAATCGTGTCGAAATAACTTTTTAGCATAAATACCGCAGTTGGTAGTGTTTGTACAACCATCGTGATAATTAAAGCTGTTTCTGTATCATATAACCCCAAACTCGAAATTATTTTAAACAACGGAACAATTAACAAAATTCCGGAGAACATATAAACCGTGTAAAAACTCGCGTTAATCGTCATTCGCCCTTTAAAGCGTAATTTAGACAACGCATAAGCTCCTAAAATCCCCAAAACGACCGCAATTCCCGCCGCAAAAACCGAAACAACCAAACTATTTTTAAAATACGTTAAAAACGGAAAAATATCTGGATTAAAAATATCGATATAATGCTGGAAAGTGAAATCTTTCGGGAAAAATGTTGGATGCGTAGAAATGGCTTCTTTGCTGCTCTTAAATGAAGTCATTAACATAATCGCAAATGGGAACAATGTAATACATAAAAATGCAACCATCGTCACATAAAACGCGATTTTCTTTGTTCTTTTTGACTTTTTACTACTTACCGCCATTCAAATCCACCCGCTTTCTTGCAAAAATAATCACAACAAAAATAATGACAAATAATATGACAGAAATCGCTGCTGCTTTTCCTAAATCATTGAATGCGAATGCTGTTTTATATAAATAAACTCCAAGGATATTTACTTTATTCGTGAGTAAGTATACATCGGTGAACATATAGAACATCCAAATCGCACGAAGCGTAATAACTGTTGCAAGTACCGGCATAATCGCTGGCAAAGTAACAATTTTGAATTTATCCCAAATGTTCGCTCCGTCCATATCAGCCGCCTCATAAAGCGACTTATCGACCGTTTGCAAAATCGCCAAAAACGAAATAAATGCATACGGGAAATAACGCCATATCGCAAAAAAGGTTACTAAAAAGAAACTAGAAACTGGATTATCAAACCATAGTGGCGCTTCTTTAAACATATGAAGCACATCCACTGTCATAAAATTAATCACACCATAACCATTATTAAACATATACTTCCATGCAAAAATAAGAGAAATAGATGGTGTTACGTACGACAAAATAATAAGCGACCGAGCCGTTCTTCTAAAACGAAATTCACGATTAAAGAAAATCGCTACAAGTAGCCCCATCCCCGTACTCCCAATTACTACAAGCGCTGTATAAGCCACGGTAAGACCTAGTGATTTATAAAACTCTGGATCCTTCAAAATATCTATATAGTTTTGTAAACCGATAAAGACCGATTTAATATTCGGATTTAGCGGCATATCTAAAAAACTAATCTGGATATTTGAAATCATCGGATATAACACAAGTGCTGCCAGTAAAACAAAACTTGGCGCAAGTAAAATCATTGCTAACTTAAAGTCGGACCTTTTATATACTTTTGTTTTCATAATGCCTCCTTAAATCAAAAAGCGACGTGCTAAACTGTATAAAAAGACGGGGAGACTCACCTCCCCGCTATTTGATTATTTACCTTCTTCTGCCTTTTTCTGTGCTGCTTTTAAGTCCGCTGAAACATCCCCACCGCCAACAGTTACGTTGTTAACCATTTGTGCGATAATACCTGAACTAGTTATATCACCCATTTTTGTTAGGTTTTTACCATCAACAAGTCCGAAAACTTGGATGTCGTTGAAAGATGCAGCGATTTCGTTTGGAAGATCACCAAATGATTTAATCACTTCATTTTCTTTGTATGCTTTTTGTTCTACTACTTCTTTATTTACTGGTTGTGCGCCACCTGGAGACATTAATACCCACGTTGCCATATTTTCTGGTTGAGACAAGTATTCAACAAATTTCTTCGTTGCTTTCTTTTGGTCATCATCCAAACCAGCAGAGATAGTCAATCCGGAAACTGTTCCATAAACTGCTTTTTCTTTTTCTTCTGGAATAGCGAATCCGATGTTAGATGGGTCGCCTTCTTCATATACAGATGGAAGAATATACGTAGAGTACATTGCCATTGGAACAGTACCATTCATAAACGCATCTTTAATTTCAGTTACGTCATTTGAACCAGGCATTGTGTACGCTGAAAGATCTTTGTAGTACTGAAGAGCCTCTTTCATTTCTGGTGTATCAATCGTTACATTTCCTTTTGCATCTAAAACATTGGCTTTGTTAGAAAGTGCAAATTGAGAGAAAGCTTGCTCACTCATCGTACTTTCTGCTGTTGGAATTGCAATACCGTATTTTTTATCAGCTTTATTCGTGAATTTTTTCGCTACTTTTTCAATATCCGCCCAGTTTTTTGGTTCTTCAAAACCAGCATCGGCTAAAGCTTTTTTGTTGTACCAAATACCTTGAACCCAACCGCTTAATGGTGCTGCGATATAGCTTTTACCATCTTCAGAACGCACTAAGTTTGTTGCACCTTCATAGTATTTATCTTCTCCAACCGAGTCGATAACTTCTTTTACTGCATCTTGGTCAATTAACTCATCTTTATCCATTACTTTGGCAAAATCTTGGCTTACTTCCATAACTGCTGGAAGTTTACCAGAACGAGCAAGTGTGACAACTTTTGTATTAAAAGCATCTTCTTCAACTGGAATTTGTTTGATTTTGATCGTTGGATTTTCTTTTTCAAAATCAGCAATTAATTTATTAATAACATCTAAACGCTCTTTTTCAACGGATGAATGCATAAATTCAATTGTTACTTCCTTACTACCAGACTCTTTCCCTCCACATGCAGCTAATACCGCACTTAGAACCAACACAACAACAAGTAATACAAGACTTTTTTTCTTCATTTTTGTTCCTCCCTGTAATTTTTGGTTTTTAGCCAGCAGAATTCATAGCCTCTAAGCTTTATGGAATCGCTCCCAGTTACTGCAGAGCCCGTATAAAGATTTGTATAAACACCGCTGTCTAGTGAATAATGCACTTCTTTTTCTGATAAATTATGAATCAATATAATCGATTCCGCGCCGGATGAACGTTTAACAACAAACAATTCCGCCGTAGATTCTAAAACTTCCATCGCGATTTCTGGATGGAAAAGTGATTCCGCTTTTCGTGTGCTAATTAATTTCGTTAACGCATCATAAGTTTCTTTTCGTAAGGAGTCAGCCTGTTCTAGCTCTGCTGTAATTTCCGCTAAGTCGTATTTTTTTCGATTAATAGAGCGATTGTGCCCTGTTGTTTCTACGCCTAAATAATCATTGCGGCTTCCTAAAATACTTTGAACATAAACGGCTGGGACGCCTGGGATAGACATTAATACTGCATGAGCGACAAGAAATCTCGATAGTCTCAAGTCATCCGTGTCCGCCTGTTTACTTAGCGCATCCATGTACGTCACATTAATTTCATATGGGCTTTTCGTGCCATCTGGGTTTTGTTTATAAGAAACGAGTGCTCCTTCTTTTTCCAAATCATCTACCAATGCTAAAATGTCTGCTTCTGGAATAATTCCGCGCACTGGATTTAAGCCAATTCCATCATGTGAAGCAAGGAAATTAAAGAAAGTACGCTTGCCTTCTGGGAGCTCTAAATTCTTCGCCCAATTGCTCAAAAACTCCGCATTGCCATGATGTATCGCATGGAGCACGAGTGGTGGAAGCGGGAATTGATAAACCATATGCGCTTCCTTTTCACCATTTCCAAAATAACTAATATTATCAACATGCGGCACGTTGGTTTCAGTTATAATAATCGTCCCCGGAGCTGCCATATCTACTAAATCTCTAAATAATTTCACGATTTCATGCGTTTCATCTAAGTGAATCGAGCTCGTTCCCGGCACTTTCCACATAAAGCCAACCGCATCAAGTCGCACATATTCCGCACCTTCTTCTAAATAGAACATCAACACATCAATCATCTTGTAAAGCACTTCCGGACAAGCAAAGTTTAAATCAATCTGATCCTCACTAAACGTCGTCCAAATATAACCCTCTTTACCAGAAGCAAATTGAAACGGCGTGAGCACTGGTGTTGCACGTGGTCTTGTAACCGAACTAAGGTCAGTATCGGGATCCATTTCCACGAAAAAGTTTTGAAATTCCTTATCGCCCGCTAAATATCTCTTAAACCACTCACTTTTCGCCGACATATGATTACAAACAAAATCAAACATCAATCGCGCCGACTGTTCCATTTCCTTAATATCTTCCCAATCGCCAAGCTCCGGATTAACCGCTTTGTAATCAATAACCGAAAACCCATCATCCGAGGAATAAGGATAGAAAGGTAGGAAATGTACTACCTCAAAAGTCGATTTTAAATAACGATCATACATTTTCTTAAAGGTTGGTAAAGTTTTTTTGGATTCCTCTTTAAATTGGTCTCCATATGTAATTAAAACAATATCTTTCTCGTCCCATTTGTCTTTTCGTACTAACTTTCTTTGTTTCGTTTGGTTTACCCGGGCTTCAATTCTCGTTGCTAAACTCTCAACTACATCTTCAGAATATAACCGCGAAAGTCGTTTTCTTAAATTCGTCATCATTTACCTCCTAACCGGGAGCGCTCCCACAAAAAGAATTATAGTATGGAAAGCGCTTTCTGTCAAACACAATTTAAAAGGAATTTCCTAACATGTTGACAGTATTGAGTTTTTATCCCTATATAACATCTAGTTGGACATTTAGCGTAAAATTGAGTAATATAAACATGGATGATAATGACCGGAACCGATACCGGAAACAATAGAGAAAGGAAGATTACCTTGGCAGCTACCATTTATGACATAGCAAAACACGCGGGAGTTTCAAAATCAACGGTATCCAGAGTACTAAACAATCAAGCTAATATTTCCAAAGAATCAAGACAAAAAGTATTAGAAGCGATTGATGAACTCAACTACCAGCCAAGCAAACTAGCTCGCGCACTTACTTCTTCAGGCTTTGATGCTATCATGGTTATCTCAAATCGCTCCACAACCACAACAACAGGAAATCCATTTTTTTCCGAAATAATTCAATCCATTTCCACTCAAGCTGAGTTGGAAAATTTCGACCTTATTCTTCAGACCGCCAAAAACAGCGAAGACGAACTCAAAAAATGCCTCTCAAAAATCCAAGAAAAAATGATTAAAGGTATAATTATGCTAAGTTCTCCGGCTGATGAAGATTTTTTCCATCAATTAGACCCGTATAATATCCCCATTGTCGTTACCGGAAAAGTAGAAGGACATTACAAAAATATTTATTCCGTTGACACAGACAATTTTGGTGATAGTTATGCTCTAACTAAACATTTAATCAAGCAAGGTCATAAGAAAATTGCTTGTATCCACGCGCCACTTGATTATCATGTTTCGATTGATCGCCTTGCTGGTTTTCGAAGCTGCCTATTTGACCACCAATTAGACCTTCGCAATGACTGGATTATTGATAGCGGTTATAGCATTGAAGACAGTTACAAAGCCGCATTACGCCTAATGGAAAGCACCGATAAACCAACCGCAGTTTTCGCAACCGACGATTTAAAAGTACTTAGTATTTATAAAATGGCAGCCGATAAAAATTTACAAATACCTGCAGATTTTTCTGTCATCGGCTATAATGATAAAGTAGCATCATCTTTCTTGTCACCGCCACTTACTTCTATTGACATACCAATTAATAAACTAGGAAAAAAAGCCACTAACTTATTATTTCGCTTAATCCATCAAGATAAAAACGTACCAAAAACAACGATCATTAAAACCGAAATGATTGAACGTGAATCCATTCAGAAAATAAACGATTAAGCTTATTTTCTGAGTTTAGTTGGTCCTGTAGCTCAGTTGGGAGAGTATCACCTTGACATGGTGGGGGTCGCTGGTTCGAGACCAGTCGGGACCATTTATAAAAAAGCACCCCTTATAGAAAGGGATGCTTTTTTTACGTTTATTTAAATAGCTTACCTAATTTCTTAAACAGACCATCTTCAATGATATCAATACCAATTCCCCAGTTGCTATCTAGAACTTTTTTATTAGCTTTAATATATTCTTCTAGATCTTTACCAGAAATAGTAAGGTTGTGATATGGACGATACTCTAAATAACACGAAGCACCGTTTTTGTGAATTTTCTTCGTCACACGATGATTTAAATACTTAGACTTGATGTCACATTCTTGACGTGTGTAGGAATCCGTCTGATCTATCGAGTGGTCAGTCGTTAAATGAATCTCCATTTTGATGATATTTCGATCAACCCAATACGGGAAATCTTTATGGAAATGTTTTTCCGCGCCATCATCAATAAAATTACCCCAACTCCAAAAATGTAAAAAGCGTTTTTTGTTTTCTACAATATATGGGTCAGTTATTGTTGCTTTATAAACTAGCGAAATCTCATTCATTTCCTTATTATCTTCCACAATTTGAATGGACGTGTTATTAAAGTGCTTATCAATCTCATTTTCTTCATATTTTTTATATAAAGTCATATTGCTATAAATCGCGAAGTTATAGCGATTAACAATATCTTTATTTGATTCATTTTTAAACATTTCACGTGATCCGTTTGCCATTCCACCGCGTAATTTTCTTTCAAAAACAACCTCGGCTTCATTTCCTTTAACATCACATCGGAAAATTTCTTCAACAGAAGGCGTTCTATCTTGAAAAGGCTCTTGCTTTTGTAATTCTGTTCCTGGTTTAATTTCCAAATAATACATGAAACTATTTCTTTGGCGGTTAGCTAAAAAACCTTGGTCACTACTCATTGTGGCATCAATAAAATAAACTTGATTATCATCTGTTACTTTTAAAATCGCATGGTTAAAATTAAATGGTGACGGCGTATAAACCGGTAAAAAGACATCACTGCCATAATTAACCAAAATCAGCTCTGAATCGACTTCTAAATAATCTAAAATCACTTTTAAAAGAACCGTTTTCGCCTTGCAATCACCTTGTTTCGTCTGATAAGTTACTTCTGCCGCTTGAGGCTCATGTCCATCCATTTCCGTTTCATTATACAAATAGTATATTTCTTTTTGAACAAAATCAATCGCATGCCTAATTTTATGTTTTAAAGAAGGTAATGCATCTAATTCAGAAACCAAATCACCAGCAAAACTAGCTAAATCCACTTGATAGAATTTCTGATAAACGTCACTGATTGCTTTGGTAATTTCTGGATAGGTCTTTTCAGTAACAAAATCAATAAATGGCGTAAGTTCAAACTCTTTTGGATCATTTCCAATATAGTCTTCTTTTTCGATTGTATAAGATTGGCTATTTTCAATAATAACTTTTTCTTTATCTAAAATTGCCCCTGCTTCATCGCGGAAATAATGGAAATTCGTTTCTAAATTCTGTCCTGTCTCGTTCTTCAATTCAAAACGATACTTTCCGTAAGCCCAGTATGAATTTGGAGCCGAATAAATCCAGCGGAAAAATTGGTTACGAATGCTGCTTTCTTCATATTTACGTTCAATAGTTGTTTCAATTAAGAAAATATCATTTAAATGTAAATCACGAATTAGAACCGTTACTTTTTTCTCATCATTAAAACTAGCTTGATTTTCATCACGAACATAATCCAAGACTTTCACATTAATATCATTTATTTTATCAATGACTTTGCCGTCGCGAATGACGGACAGAGTGTGTATATATAACACTTCATCTTCTGCCAAAATAAAATTGGTTTTTGCAGCGGAGTTGAGCATATTAGGATCATTCAAAGTATAAGCCATAGAAGTATAACTTTCCCGTGAATTCGTTTTAGCCGTTTCTACAATATCACACCAAAAACAATAATCCCGTTCTTGGGCAATTTGAGCATTATAAAAATCTGTATCTTGGGTATCTAACCAAGAAGAAATGTTTTCTTGCTTTGTTTCAGGAGAGCTTAATTCAGGTTTTATAAAATAATATTCTTTTGTCATTGGATAATCTCCTTGAGTTTGTATTTTTTATAGCTCCTTTTATTTTAGCAATAACTAAATATAATAAACAAGAAATAATCTTATATGATTACTATCTTTCCATTTTTTAGTAAAAAATTCGACACATTTATCATTCTTATGTACAAAAAAAGAGCTCTATACAGCGCTCTTTAAATGTAGTTATTTACCTGTATCTAACCAAGAAAATAACTTCAAACTTTGATATTCCGTGCCAATTTTTTCATAATCTCTAAGTAATCCTTCTTCTAAAAAACCAAGCTTCTCTAGCAAAGTAATTGACGCCTCATTTCTCGGGTCTACTTTTGCTTCAATCCTGTGTAATTTAAAAGATTCTTTTCCCCACTCCATCAAGGCTTTTACAGCTTCTGTAGCATATCCTCGTTTCCAGAATCGTGTTCCTAAATCATAAGCGATTTCTGCTCGGTGATTTTCATGATCAATATAGTTAAAGCCACATGTACCAATAATTTCTCCTGTTGCTTGCAAAATAATTACACATCTAAGTGCTTTTCCTTCTATCTCTAGTTGCCTTAGCATCCGAATCATTTCTTCTACAGGCTGTAAACTTTGGAAAGGCTCAATGTTCATATATCTAGTAACTGAATCATCTGACCAGTATCCAAATAAAATTTCCGTATCAGCCAACGTCATTTCACTTAAAAAAAGTCGTTCGGTTTTTATCATTTGCTTCCGATTTTCCATACGTTTACCCCCGCATTATTAATAAAAAAAGCTTATCAAATCTTGCCCTCAAAGTAAAATGTTTCACGTGAAACATTGGCTCTTTCTTTAATATAGTAACGTTTAGGTTTATAATGAAAAATATCTCAAAAAGCTTCAAAAAGGAGAATGATTCATGGAACAAACGGATAAACGTAAAACTTTAGCACTTATTTCAATAATGCTTGGAGCTTTTATTTCATTATTAGATACGACAATTGTTAATGTGGCCTTGCCTGATATTACGACAGCCCTACATGCGACAAGCGAGACGATTGAATGGGTTATTTCAGGTTATGCTCTTGCATTTGGCCTTGTGCTTATTTTAGCTGGACGACTTGGGGATAAATTTGGTCGAAAAAACATTTACATTATCGGGATTACTCTATTTCTAATTATGAGTGTTACTGCCGGTTTTGCGGCTTCGGAAAATAGCCTAATTATTTCCCGGGTAATACAAGGTCTTGCTGCCGGGTTATTTTTCCCGCAAATCAATGCGACGATTATGGATATGTATTCCGGAAAAAGCCTCGGGAAAATCTTCGGCATTCTTGGTTCAGTTATTGGTGTTGGTACTGCCATCGGACCTCTTACAGGAGGACTTTTAATTGAACTGTTCGGCACTACAAATGGTTGGCGCGCAGTTTTCTTCGTTAACGTACCTTTTGTGTTAGTAACACTTGTCCTAGCAATGCTTTACCTTCCTAAAAGAACCGTCTCCACGAAAAAAATCAGCTTTGATTTGCCTGGAGTTGGCCTACTGACAATCGCACTTTTACTATTACTTTTCCCACTTATTTCAAATGGTGCAAATGATTTCAAACCAATAGATTACCTTTTAATGGCGCTTTCTATTCCACTCTTCATCATCCTTTATAAATGGAGTGTTTACCAAGAAAAGAAAGGCAATCAACCATTAATTGCGCCAAACTTACTTAAAAACAATCAATTTGTCTCAGGAATGCTCTTATCACTCGTATATTTTGCTGCATTTACTAGTATTTTCTTCGTTCTATCGCTAACTTGGCAAACTGGTTTCAATCGTTCAGCTATTTTATCTGGACTTGCAATTAGCCCCTTTGCATTAGGTAGCGTACTGGCGGCATCCAATAGTTACCGATTTATCCCGCTACTAGGAAGAAAACTGTTAATGCTTGGGGTCTCGCTCGTTATTGTCGGTCTTGGCACGGTTTCTATAGTTTTCCATCTCAATGACGGCGCTTTTTCTGCTTGGCTCTTATTCCTACCACTTTTCATTGCGGGACTTGGCAGCGGTTTGACTATTGCACCATTGAATAGTTTTACCCTTTCCACCGTGACTGGTATAGATCGCGGTGGAGCTAGTGGTATGTTTAATACAGCGCAACGAATTGGTTCGTCCTTTGGGATTGCAGTTGTTGGATCAGTATTTTTCCGCACTCTCGGTAATACTACAGCCACCTCAAAAGCAAGTGCCTTTTCCGACAGTTTGCAAATGAGTATGTACGTTAATATTTTTCTACTCGTAGTTTGTTTCCTACTCATATTCCGCTTACCAAAAAGTATTTAGAAAAAAGACATGACTTTGAGTTAAAGTCATGTCTCTTTTCTTATGCTAAATAGAAAACTTCTTTTAAATCAACCGCGACCGGGCTATTATTAGGATTTGATTTCATGATTGGAGCCATATATTTCCACCACTTTTGACAAATTTCTGTTTCTGCTATTTTGTCATAAATGGCTTTATCCTCGACTTCCACATAAGCAAATAATGTATCCGTTTTTTCTTCTAAAAATATCGAATAATTAGCTGCTCCATGCGCTTTTAAGGCCTCTTTCATTTCTGGCCAAAGTTCGTCGTGTCTTTTTTTATATTCTTCTTGATTACCAGGATATAAATACATAATAGATGCCACTCGTTCCATTATTCTTACCTCCTAATTATTTAAATAACCTGCCTTTGCTTCAACGCCAAATCTTTCACCCAGTGCTTTCAATTGTTCATCTGTAATCGCTTGTTTAATACCGCCTTGTGACATCACAATAGTATAAACTTCTGCTGCTTTCTCGGCGGTTTCAATTAATCCAAATGTTTCATCCATTGATTGTCCCGCACCATAAATCCCGTGATGAGGCCAAACGATTAAACGATTTTCCTTCATTTTTTCTGATGTAGCTTTTCCAATGTCATTCGTACCAGGAACCAGCCAAGGAATAATCCCAACACCTTCTGGAAAAACGACTAAACATTCTGTACACATTTGCCATAAAGTTCTTGTAAATGCTCGTTCAGTCAGCTCATGTGTAAATGTCATCGCGAGCAAATGAGTAGCGTGACAATGCATAACAACGCGGTTTTCCGGATCCACAGAAAGTCTTGCAATGTGACTCATAAAATGCGCTGGAAGTTCACTCGTTGGCAGTCCGCCGTCTGTGTATCCCCACAACAAATGAACAGCTTTCCCGTCTTCACTCACTTGAATTACACCTAAATTCACAGCTGGAGCTTCTTCAACATTTTTAAAATATTTACCCGAACCAGTTACTAAGAAATACTTGCCAGCAAGCTTTTCACCGTCAAAGTCCATTGGAATTGTGCGGATGATTTGTTTTACATCTAAGTATTCCGCAACTTCTTTTTCATCAAGCAAATAAGTGATATTGCCACCGTTTCTTTCATCCCAGCCTAACCGGTATAAATTTGAAGTAGTTTTTGCCATTTCCTTAATAAAATCAGCATCAAGTATATCCTTTGTCATCGTCACTATCTCCTATCTTTTTAGTAATACATCTTTCTCATAAGCTTTTACTTCCTTCAACCAGTCAAGACCAACTGGGACACCATTAATTTCACAGAAGTAGTTCCATACATCGCCAAATGGGAAGTCTTTTAATTCTTCTGTAATTGCCATACGAGATGTAAAGTCATTTTCCAGTTCCATTTTTTTCAAATCAGCTGTAGGTTCTAAAAGGGCTTTAAGTAATGATTTTTGCGTATTTCTAGTCCCAACAACCCATGCAGCAATTCGGTTGATTGTTGCGTCGAAGAAATCAAGACCAATATTTGTAATTCCGAGTAAATCATTGCGCACCAATTCGCGACCAATTTCAATTAATTCATCATCCATAATCACCACATGGTCACTATCCCAGCGGACTGGACGGCTCACATGTAACATTACACCTTTACTGAAAAGTGCTAAAGAAGACAATTTATTAGAAATAACTTCAGTTGGATGGAAATGTCCCGCATCCAAGCAAATCAATTTGTCCCGCGTAATTCCGTAACCCATATAAAATTCATGCGAGCCAACTGTATAAGCCTCTGCGCCTAAGCCAAACAACTTACTTTCTACAGCTTCTTGGGTATATTTTTCATCTAATTTTTCTGCAAAAACTTCATCTAAAGCTTCCATCAAACGTTTTCTCGGGGTGTAGCGATCAATCGGGCAATCTTTTATACCATCCGGCACCCAGAAATTATTAATACTTGTTTGACCAAGTTCTTTCCCAAAGTACTCAGAAATTTTCCGCGAGCGTTTCCCGTGCTCTATCCAAAAATCGCGAACTTCTTTATCTGGTGAAGCTAAAGTATAATTATCTTTAAACATTGGATGTGAAAAGAAAGTTGGATTGAAATCGAGCCCCAATCCTTGCTCTTTCGCCCATTCTACCCATGGAGTGAAATGTTTAGGTTCAATTTCATTTAAATCTACTTTTTCATCTGTATCTACGTAAATTGCGTGTAAGTTAAGTTTATGTTTTCCGGGAATAAGTGAATAAGCTTTTTCCAAATCTTGGCGTAATTGCTTAGGAGTATGAGCAGCACCCGGATAATTCCCAGTCGCCATGATTCCGCCTGTAAGTTCGCCGTCTGGATTTAAGAAACCTTTAACATCATCGCCTTGCCAGCAGTGCATCGAAATTTTAATGTCTTTCAGTGTTTTAAGTGCTTTTTCCGTATCAACTCCAATTGCTTGATAACGTTCTTTCGCCACTTGATATCGTTTACTAATTTCTGTTTCTTGTCCCATTCTAAAAGCCTCCTAATTAAATTCAAGTACCTTAGTAAATCTTTCTTTTATTTCCTCAAATCTCACATCGCCACAAGAAAATTCGCCAATTTCAAATGAATTTCGAATAATTTTTCTTCCTGCACGCATGGATTCGATTTCACCCTGATTAATCATTTGTACAACTAAATTTCCAATCGCCGTTGCTTCTGAAGGTCCCGCAAACACTTCTATCCCTGCAAGTTTAGCTGTTAATTGATTTAGCATAGCTACATTACTTCCACCACCGACAATATAAAGTTTTTCGATTTTCTTACCAGTAATTTCAGTCATTTTTTCCAATTCTAGTGCATAATAGAGTGCTAGACTTCCATACACACAATTTGTCAGTTCGCCAATTGTCTCCGGTACAGTTTGTCCAGTTTCTTGGCAATACAATTTAATCTCATCCACCATGTTTTCCGGGTTATTAAACCGCGCATCATTGACATTAATAATTTGCTTGAAATAAGGATAATTACTCGCTTCCTCAGCCATCTCAGCAAAACTATGCTTATAGTCGTCCATGCGCGCAATTTCTTGAACAATCCAAAGTCCCATAATGTTTTTTAAAAAGCGATAAGTTCCATATGCGCCCCATTCGTTCGTGTAATTTTCTTTAAAAGCTGCTTCGTTATTAATTGGCGCGATTAGCTCCATCCCTATTAGCGACCATGTCCCGCTACTCAAGAATGCCCAGTTTTCTCCTTCTGCCGGAGTTCCAACCACTGCCGAAGCTGTATCATGTGTTGCCACTGTCACTACATCACAATTAGGAATATCGTACTCCTCTAGCCACTCCGCTTTTACTTTACCTAAATACGTCCCTGCATCCGTCAGTGGTGCAAATTTTTCCACATCAATGTTCAAATGCGAAAGTAAATCCTTATCAAATAATTGTTCTCGCAAATTAAGCATTTGAGTAGTCGATGAATTTGTTGTTTCTGCCACCTTAACTCCCGTGAGCACATAACCAATATAGTCAGGAATCAACAAAATTTTCTCCGCTCGTTCTAGTAAATTCCGCTCTTCCACGTACAGCTGGTATAGAGTATTTAATTCCATAAACTGAATACCTGTTTTTTTATAAATATATTCTCGTGGATACTCACTCGTTAAATTCTGCACCGCATTTAAAGTTCGTTTATCACGATAACTAATTGGGTCTGCCAACTTTTCTCCGGAAGCACCTATCAAAACATAGTCAACGCCCCACGTATCAATTCCAAGCACACATTCCGAAATCCCCAGTTGTTTTACTTTTTCCAAGCCAATAAAAATTTCCTGCATCAATTGATCAATTTCCCAGCGTTCGTGCCCATCTCGGTACGTAAAGCCATTTTTAAAACGGTGGATTTCTTCTAATTGTAATTTTTCATTTACCAATTTTCCTAGAATTAATCGACCACTTGATGCACCAATATCTACTGCAACATAATGTTTCACTGGTCTAGCTCCTTTTCTTTAATCAATTGTATTTCCGTAACGTTCCTTCGTAATATCATCAAGTGATCTGCCACGTGTTTTCGGCGCCCAAATTACACCAATTAAAAGCGACACTGTAAGTAAACCAATCATGATTGTACCCGCCACAGTAAAGCCAAGATTCGCCAAGATCACTGGGAACACAATCGACCAGACACCTGTACTACCACGAACTAAGAAAAACATCACACCTTGAACCCCACCACGATATTTTGTTGGAAAAAGTTCTGTTGACCAAAGTGCGTAAAAAGCTTGTGCACCAATCCCTGCTGAAATACCCCATAAAATAACAAATGTCCATAAGCCAACCCAAGACATTCCAACAAAAGTAAGTACAACCCAAGAGGCAACTGCCATTAAAGCCCCTACAAAAAACAACCCACGATGACTTACTCGATCACCAAATTTAGCAAAGCCAAAGTATGTAGAAGCTGCTGTGAGTATCCATAATACAGCTTGCAATAAATTCGCTTGTGTATTAGAAAGACCACCCACCGTTTCATATACAAACGGCATAAAGAATCCCATTGCACCTGCTACTAAATTCCAAAACAAGTACACACCCACTAAGAAAAGTACTGATTTTACATTTACCATACTAGAAAATGCTGTTTTAAAAGGATGTTCCAAACGATTACCACTTTCTTTCATTTTCACTTGCTCCGCTTCCCAGTCCTTCGACTCCTCTAATTTACGTTGCAACTGCCAAGCCACAAACGCTACAATCAATAAAGATAAGAAAAGTAAGCGGTTACCTAAAAGTCCAAGTGGAGATACAATAATTCCTAAAGTAAAGATAATTGCTGGCCCACATGACCAAGCAAATTGAGATATACCAATATTTCTAGCTCTTATACTAGGGTCCGCCATTTCAGAAATATATGTCCATGAAGCCGGAACTCCAGCCCCAACAGAAAGACCTGTAACTAAAAATCCAATTAATAGCATTGGGAAGTTCATCGCAAACATAATGATTGTAACCCCAAGCATATATACCAACATGTTATACGTATAAATAAATTTCCGTCCATATTTATCTGCTAAATGACCACCAATAAGTGCGCCAATTGCAGAACCAAACGCATTTGCGCTCACCGCCCCAAGTAATCCCACTGCAAAACTGCTAAGTCCGAATTGTGTTGCCCACAAAGTTAGTCCACTTGCTCCCGCTACAATACATCCAGAATCTAAATAGTTCGTCAAAGATACCGCTATCGTTCCTTTTTTACTTGTACTCGATCCAGCCATTCTTTTAACCCTCCTACTTATTTTAGTTAAGCGCTTACTTTATATTAAACAATTAATGATTGCGCTTTACAATATCCTGTGTTTATAATTAAAGTATCAAATTTACAGAAGGAGATTGTGAAATGGAAGCGCTTAACAAAAAATTATTTCGTCTAAATTCAAAAGAAAAAATCCAAAAAAGCACTGGCACTTTTGTTCCCGATTTACCCAATGGATCCTTTTTAAAAGAGAACGGCAGCATGGAATTATTAAATGATTATTTCTTCAAAAACAAAGACATTTATATAAGCAAACACAACCGATTTGCGGACTACCCTTATCATACACATCAATTTCTTGAACTAAATTACATGTATTCAGGAAGCTCCGAACAAGTCATTGAAGGAAATAAAGAAACTTTACATGAAGGAGAACTTTTACTTTTAGACAGCGGCTGCCACCATTCCATCAAAGCAACAGGCGAAAAAGACATTCTCATCAACATCCTTTTCCGTGACCAACAAATCAGCCTAGAATGGCTAACGAGTATAAAGAAAAAAAACAGCCTTCTATTCGACTTTCTTCTTCATTCCAGCGTAAGCGAGCAATCTTTAAAGAAATATATTATTTTTCAAAGTGCGCAAATTCCGCATATCCAACAAATTTTAAACCAAATTATCACGGAATATTTTTTAGAAGAAGAATTTTCATCGCGAATTATCACTCTCTATTTACCAATCCTATTCACTGAATTAGTCCGTAAATGCGATACATATTTAGCTGATGATCTTACCAGCGCACAATCAAGCACCACTTCCACCATGCTCGAAGTCATCAAGCTGATAGAATCTAACTATCGGACAATCACACTAACAAGTGCCGCGGATACATTAGGTTACAATAAAAATTATCTCAGTAACTTTATTAAAAAAAATACCAATTTCACTTTTACCGAACTAGTCAATAAACAAAAAATGCTCGCAGCAAATCTTTTAATCGAAACCACTTCCACTCCAATCGAGTTGATTATTGAAAAAGTTGGCTTTAGTAACAAGACTTACTTTTACTCCTTATACAAAAAAACATTTAATCTTTTACCCAACGAAGTGCGCAATAAAAAATAAGAGTACTGCATTAGTCGCAGTACTCTTATAAATGTTTCACGTGAAACATTCTATTTATAAACAACCTCAAACTCTTCACAAACCACCAAAGCATCTTCTTCAAATGGAATTCCAAGCTCGTCGCATTCATTCGTGAAAAAGGAAGTATGTACTTTACGCCAATATTCTAGCGATCTGTCACCTTCTCCTTCCAAATAAGCAAATGTTTCAGGTACTTCATTAAAAGGCATAATCTTGACTCCTATTAACTTAATAATACCCATCGCTTCTTCTTCACCATCTAAAAGAACGACGTGCGAACCAACTGAAGGCATTGGTTCCAAGCCCTGGTCATACCAATAAAACAAGCTGCTAGTCCCTGTTTTAATTCCATTCATAACAAGTTTACCAAGTTCATCCGCCATACTAGGAGAATTTCCGAACGCCCAAGCTTCAAACTTATTTGAGATTGTCGGGTTTTCTGCTCGATATTTCTGCCACATTACATTAACTGAATTCTTATATATTGTCACTTAAGTCTCCTCCTAAAAAAAAGACTGAGATTCCTAAAAACCTCAGTCTTAGCTTTATTTTTTCACTGGCTTAATCACAATATAACGATAAGGATCGCGTCCTTCAGAATGCGTTTCAATTTGTTCATTCTCGCTTAAAATAGCATGAATAATTTTTCTTTCAAATGAAGGCATTGGTTCTAAATGAACAGCGCGCTTCGTTTTAAGAGCTTTATCCGCCATTTTATTTGCTAAAAGTACTAACGTTTCATGACGTCTTTCACGATAGTCCCCTACATTAACAATAATGTTTTTGTATTGGCTCGTTGTTTTATTAGCAATTAATTGTGTTAAGTATTGAAGTGCATTAAGAGTTTGTCCATGTTTGCCAATTAGCATTCCTAGACTTTCACCTTTAATTTGCAACTTCACGTCTTTACCTACTTCTTCTACATCAATCGTGATTACTGCACCCATCTTGGTAGCAACATCTAAAAGATAATCAATCGCTACTTGGATACCATCTTCTTTTTCAATTACTTTTACCATAGCTAGTCTTGAACCAATTCCGAAAATACCTTTTTTACCTTCGTCTAGAACTTCTACTTCGACCTTGTCGCGTGTTGTTTCTAAAGTCGCTAATGCATTTTGGATTGCTTCTTCAACATTTGAGCCTTGCGCAGTTATATCTCTCACTTTCTTTTCTTACCTCCTTTTTTGGAAGCTTTCATGTTAGCTGCTTTTTTCTTCAAACGTTCTTCTTCAAGTTGAGCAGCCGCCAGCGCCTCCTGTTCACGTTTGTTTTTAAAAGGATTATTTATTAAAAGTGTTTGGAATACGGTGAAAATGTTACCGATAATCCAGTATAGAGCAAGTGCAGAAGGTAATGTGATACCCATAAATAGAATCATTACTGGCATGATATAAACAATCATCGCCATTGATTTATTTTGCTGTGTTTGCCCCATCATAGAAATTTTTGATGATAAGAATGTTGTTAGTGCTGCTACGATTGGCAAGATATAATATGGATCCGGATTTCCTAGTTGCATCCATAAGAATGTATCTGTTTTAATTTCAGCAGTTCTACTAATCGCTTGGTAAAATCCTAGTAAAATAGGCATTTGTATCAATAATGGTAAACAACCCATCATTGGATTTACACTATTTTCTTGATATAGGCGCATTGTTTCTTGTTGTAATTTTTGTTTTGTTTCATTATCTTTAGACGAGTATTTTTCTTGTAGTTCTTTGATTTTCGGTTGTAAGCTGGTCATAGCTTTTTGGCTTTTCAGCTGTTTGATCATTAAAGGCATAATTAGTAGTCGAATTAAAATTGTAACGACAATAATTCCGACTGCATAATTTCCCCCGAATAAATCGGAAAACCATGTAATAACCCAAGATAACGGAAACACGATGTAGTGACTCCAAAATCCAGTTGAATCTTTTGTAATTGGATCAGTTGAATAGCCACAACCCGAAAGTACAGCTACTAATCCGATTACAAGACTTGCGATGAGCAACTTCTGTTTGAATCGCTTTTTCTTCTTCAAATTGATGTAACCTCCAATTTCGCCTTTTTCAAATTCCCACTCATTTTGAATTGTTTGGTTTTTGTTTTAAAACACGCCCTACTTTTAAAACATGAATCAAACTTTTCTTAACTTCATGAAAATCCATATTGGCCGCCGGTTTTCTGGCGATGATAATATATTCATTTTCAGGATTGATTTGGCTTTCTAGCTCATGGAAAGATTGTCTTATGTATCGTTTGATTCTATTTCGGCAGACAGCGTTTCCAATTTTTTTACTAACGGATAAACCAATTCGAAAATGACTTGCTTCTTCTTGCTTTAAAGTATAAACAACAAATTGACGGTTAGCAAAAGATTTTCCTCTTCGGAATACTTTTTGGAAATCGTCATTTTTTTTAATTCTATATTTTTTTTTCATACATTCTCCATCTTCTTACATATCTTAGTATAAGGCCGTTTGACTCAGAGATTTTTCAAAAAAAAAACCACTGAGTCGTTTTCAGTGGTCTACGCAGATAAAACTTTTCTTCCTTTACGACGACGACTTGCTAAAACTCTACGTCCGTTTTTAGTACTCATACGCGTACGGAAACCATGCACTTTTTTTCTTTTACGTTTACTTGGTTGATATGTTCTTTTCATTAATTACACCTCCCATGAAAGGGTCCAATCGAATTTATCTATTAGACAGTCTTAGATATTGTACGTGAACTGGTCATTTTTGTCAATACTATTTAGACGAATTTCTATTTAGACTCCGTTCACTATCATATCATATTTTTATAGAGAGAAAAACCATTTTTCTAAATTTATTGTGTCAAATAGATATATTTTTCTCTAGTAGTATCCGGAATAGCTATTTTACGTCCAGAAACCTCTACTAAATATCGCGCAAACTCACCAATTTTCTCAAATTCAGCAGGATATTCAAAAATTAGTTTTTCCTCTATTAAATAATTATCGACATAATGGCTCGTTTCAGGCTGAAAAGATAGAAGTCCTTCTATAAAACGAATTACTTTGGTAAATTTCGGAATTTCCTGCTCTTCTTCTAAATCAGTAAAGTGAAAAAACATCGTGTAAACATGATTTTTTTTAATATTTACGGAAAAAGCTTCTTTATTTATATTACTTTTCGCAAATACTTTAAAATCATCAATTTCTGCTGGTTCCCGTTTGTCGTGAATAAGTAAATAACCAAACACGTCATCAATGTTCCCGTTTTGGATAACTCGGTAAAACTCTGTATCTCTTGTTTTCAAAAGCCGTTGAAATATCATTTTTCACAACCTCATCTTTTGTCTTTTTTTTCGTATTCTGCTAAATAGTTTAACACATTGTCGCAATGAAATCCTTTCCCAGAAAGTGTGGATAAGTAGTTAATAACGGCTTTTTATTGTGGATAACCTTTTATTTAAGTTTAAACTTATACACAATTAGTGGTTATTTACACACATTGACTTGTGGATAATTAATTCTAACAATTTCGTTACAGATTTCTTTACACACAAGTTATACACAAGTTAACTGGCTGTGGACAACCGTTTTTCACATCTGGACAGTTTTGTGGATAGATTTTGTAAGTCCTTGCTATCAGAGTGATTTTCTGATATTATAATTCCTGTCGAATAGAAATATAGCTGGGGAAAAATAAAGTTATCCACAATACATTTTCACTTTGTGGATAATTTTTTAACAGTGTTTGGATAACCTTATCCATGGCTTTTTCTATCTGTGGATAACTTTAGAGCATCCATTTACATTACACAAAAAAGGGGGGTTACTAGTGCAATCAATTGAAGACATCTGGCAGGAAACACTGCAAATCGTCAAAAAAAATATGAGTAAACCTAGTTACGATACATGGATGAAATCAACAACCGCTCATTCACTTGAAGGTAACACGTTTATTATTTCAGCGCCCAATAATTTTGTACGCGATTGGTTAGAGAAGAGCTACACACAATTTATCGCTAACATTTTGCAAGAAATAACTGGTCGCTTATTTGATGTCCGCTTTATTGATGGCGAGCAGGAAGAAAACTTTGAATACACTGTGATTAAACCAAATCCAGCATTAGATGAAGATGGTATTGAAATTGGAAAACATATGCTTAATCCGCGTTATGTTTTTGATACATTTGTCATTGGTTCAGGGAACAGATTTGCCCACGCAGCATCACTTGCAGTAGCCGAAGCACCAGCGAAAGCGTATAATCCGCTTTTCATTTATGGCGGAGTTGGCCTTGGTAAAACACATTTAATGCACGCAGTTGGCCATTACGTTCAACAACATAAAGATAATGCCAAAGTAATGTACCTTTCCAGCGAAAAATTCACTAATGAGTTTATTAGCTCCATCCGAGATAATAAAACCGAAGAATTCCGTACAAAATACCGGAATGTTGACGTCTTACTTATTGATGATATTCAATTTTTAGCCGGTAAAGAAGGAACGCAAGAGGAATTTTTCCATACATTTAATACGCTTTATGATGAACAAAAACAAATTATTATTTCCAGTGACCGACCACCAAAAGAAATTCCTACACTGGAAGATCGGCTTAGATCCCGCTTTGAATGGGGCTTAATTACTGATATTACGCCACCAGACTTAGAAACACGGATCGCCATTTTACGTAAAAAAGCAAAAGCAGACGGACTTGATATTCCAAATGAAGTCATGCTTTATATTGCAAACCAAATTGATTCGAATATTCGCGAGCTAGAAGGTGCACTCATTCGAGTAGTTGCTTATTCTTCCCTCGTTAATAAAGATATAACAGCTGGTCTTGCGGCTGAGGCTTTAAAAGATATTATCCCCTCTTCTAAATCACAAGTTATTACGATTAGTGGGATTCAAGAAACAGTGGGCGAATATTTCCACGTTCGTTTGGAAGATTTTAAAGCAAAAAAACGGACGAAAAGTATTGCATTCCCGCGCCAAATCGCAATGTATCTATCAAGAGAGCTTACAGATGCCTCATTACCAAAAATCGGTGATGAATTTGGTGGACGAGATCATACAACCGTCATCCATGCACATGAAAAAATATCGCAACTACTAAAAACCGATCAAGTGTTGAAAAATGACCTTGCTGAAATTGAAAAAAATTTAAGAAAGTCACAAAATATGTTTTAATAGACCTGTGTACAATGTGGATAACTGGAACATACTTACCCACAAGTTATCAACATGTGGAAAACTTTATGTCGCATAGCTTAAAACATACTTATCCACAAATCCACAGTGCCTATTACTATTACTACGATTTTTTATTAATTAATTAAAGGTTTTTGAGGTTTTACAAAATATAAAAAAATGGGGGATACTCATGAAATTTGTTATTGAGCGTGATCGTCTTGTCCAAGCAGTCAATGAAGTTACTCGTGCCATCTCTGCAAGAACAACGATTCCAATTTTAACGGGGATAAAAATAGTCGTAAATGATGAAGGTGTTACTTTAACCGGTAGCGATTCTGATATTTCCATCGAAGCATTTATTCCATTAATCGAAAATGATGAAGTAATTGTAGAAGTTGAAAGTTTTGGTGGTATCGTTCTTCAATCCAAGTACTTCGGTGATATTGTTCGTCGTTTACCTGAAGAAAATGTCGAAATTGAAGTTACTACAAATTATCAAACTAACATTAGTTCTGGCCAAGCTTCCTTTACACTAAACGGCTTAGATCCAATGGAATACCCTAAATTACCAGAAGTTACAGATGGTAAAAATATTAAAATTCCTATAAATGTCCTTAAAAACATTATTAGACAAACTGTTTTTGCTGTTTCTGCTATCGAAGTTCGCCCAGTGCTTACAGGTGTTAACTGGATTATTAAAGATAACAAACTTAGCGCAGTTGCAACCGATAGTCATCGTTTAGCATTACGTGAAATTCCACTTGAAACAAATATTGATGAAGAATACAACATTGTTATTCCAGGAAAAAGCTTAGCTGAACTAAATAAAATTTTAGACGATGCAAGTGAATCCATTGAAATGACACTCGCAAATAATCAAATCCTATTTAAATTAAAAGATTTATTATTTTATTCTCGTTTACTGGAAGGTAGTTACCCAGATACATCACGCTTAATTCCAACTGATACTAAATCAGAACTTGTCATTAATTCCAGAGCATTTTTACAAGCGATTGACCGTGCTTCCCTACTTGCTCGCGAAAACCGTAATAACGTTATTAAATTAATGACCCTTGAAAATGGACAAGTTGAAGTATCCTCTAACTCTCCTGAAGTTGGGAATGTTTCGGAAAATGTCTTTAGTCAAAGCTTTACTGGTGAAGAAATTAAAATATCCTTTAACGGTAAATACATGATGGATGCATTGCGCGCATTTGAAGGCGATGATATTCAAATCTCCTTCTCTGGCACAATGAGACCTTTCGTACTTCGACCAAAAGATGCTACTAATCCAAATGAAATTTTACAATTAATCACGCCGGTTAGAACTTACTAATCTCGCAAAAAAGCACATCCGTCTTGGTTTCAAGGCGGATTCTTTTTTTGTTATAGTACAGATTTTGAATAAAAATGTATATTTATGCAAATGGAGGTAATTCTTAGCATGATGAAAGACATGACAACAGGTAACCCGACAAAATTAATCTTTTTATTCGCGATGCCGATGTTGATTGGAAACTTATTTCAGCAATTTTATACGATGATTGATGCCGTTATTGTCGGGAAATTTGTAAGTGTAGATGCCCTTGCTGCTGTTGGGGCGACAAACTCAGTCAATTTTTTTATGATTTCTTTGATTATTGGACTTATGAGCGGTATTTCTGTCGTGGTGGCGCAGTATTTTGGTTTTAAAGATTATGATCGTTTAAAAGATGTAATTGCTACTGCAACGTATGCGGTGGTTTTTTCGGCGATTATTTTAACTATTGCTGGCGTTTTACTTGCGAAGCCACTCCTTATTTTACTGAGAACACCTGCTAATATTTTGGATGATTCTACTATCTTTTTAACCACTCTTTTTATTGGGATTTTACCGATGAGTCTGTATAACGGGATGGCCGCGATACTTCGAGCTCTTGGAAATTCGATTACACCGCTGATTTTTTTGATTTTATCGTCTTTAATGAATATTGCATTAGATTTTTTATTTGTTGTTTATATGGGTATGGGCGTTCGCGGTGCTGCGATTGCAACGGTTTTATCCCAAACAGCTGCAGCAATTGCCGTTATTTACTATGCTTATTGCCACGTGCCTTTTATGCGAATAGAGCGTGCCAAATTCAAGCTTTCTACCCCACTACTTAAAGAAATGGTGCGAATTGGGCTTCCTTCTGGTTTACAAGGATCATTTATTTCTATCGGGAATATGGCACTTCAAAGTTTAATTAATGGTTTTGGTTCGTCCGTTGTTGCGGCATATACTGCAGCGAGTCGAATTGATTCACTTACATATCAACCAGGAATTGCCTTTGGAGCTGCCTCCTCGATGTTTGCTGGTCAAAATATCGGTGCTGGAAAAATTGATCGTGTTCGCGAAGGTTTTTGGTCAGGAATAAAAGTAGTTACAGCCATCAGCATTGGAATAACGATTTTAGTTCAACTTTTCGCTCGGCAATTTTTATTACTATTTGTAGATTCTAGCGAGACAGAAGTTATTAATATTGGTGTGAGTTACTTACTTATAGTGTCGCTATTTTACGTCGTTGTAGGGATTTTATTTGTTGTGCGGGAAACTTTGCGTGGTACTGGAGATGCGATGGTACCTTTAGCAATGGGGATTTTCGAGTTAGTTTCAAGGCTTGCTATCGGATTTATTTTATCCCTTTATATTGGTTATGTTGGGCTTTGGTGGGCGACCCCAGTTGCTTGGATTACTGCGACGATGCTCGGAGTATGGCGATATAAATCAGGAGCTTGGCAAAAAAAGGCAGTTATTCGGCGAAAATAACCATTTTAATAAAAAAACGCCACAGAAGCTCATATTTTCTTTTTTTTAATAAATAATATCCCCCCATTAGTTTTGCTAAAAAAAGCTGAAAAACGAATATATGAAAATATTCTTTGTATTATTAGCAAAACTTTAGTAAAATAGAAGGTAGTGATAAAAAAAGATTGGGCGTGAAATTTTTGGCTGAAACAGTAAAGATAAATAGTGAGTTCGTAACGCTTGGTCAACTTTTACAAATGATTGATGTAGTTTCAACTGGAGGAATGGCAAAAGCGTACCTTAGTGAAAATACGATTTACATCAACGGAGAGCAAGATAATCGCCGGGGGAAAAAGCTTCGTAATGGCGATGTTATCTTAGTTCCTGGTGTTGGAAAAGTGAAAATTGAGCAAGGATAATAGCAGATGCATTTAGAAAGCATTGTTTTAAGAAATTTCCGTAATTATGAAAACTTAGAACTAGAATTTTCCCCGTCTGTGAATGTTTTCCTTGGAGAGAATGCACAAGGTAAAACCAACCTTTTGGAAGCTGTGTTGATGCTTGCTCTTGCAAAATCACATCGGACAACCAATGATAAAGATTTTATTATGTGGGAAAAAGAAGAAGCCAAAATGGAAGGGCGAGTAGTGAAGCGCGGGCAAACAGTGCCTCTAGAGCTTGCTATCACCCAAAAAGGCAAGCGAGCTAAGGTCAACCATTTGGAACAAAAGAAATTGAGCCAATATGTTGGTAATTTAAATGTGGTTATTTTTGCCCCAGAAGATTTATCGCTTGTGAAAGGTGCTCCAGGAGTTAGGCGCCGATTTTTAAATATGGAAATCGGACAGATGCAGCCGATTTATTTGCATAATTTAAGTGAATATCAGCGGATTTTGCAGCAACGAAACCAATATTTGAAGATGTTGCAAATGAAACGTAAAGTTGATCCAATGTTGCTTGATATTTTAACAGAGCAATTTGCAGATGTCGCCATTAATTTGACGAAAAGACGCGCTGATTTTATTCAAAAACTAGAGGCATATGCAGCGCCAATTCATCACCAAATTTCACGAGGATTAGAGACACTTAAAATCGAGTATAAAGCTTCTGTCACCCTTAATGGGGACGATCCCGAAGTGTGGAAAGCTGATTTACTTCAAAAAATGGAATCAATCAAACAAAGAGAAATCGACCGTGGTGTCACACTTATTGGGCCACATCGGGATGATTCTCTGTTTTATATTAATGGGCAAAATGTGCAAGATTTTGGTTCACAAGGCCAACAGCGGACAACGGCACTTTCTGTGAAATTAGCGGAAATCGACCTTATCCATGAAGAAACTGGTGAATATCCGGTTCTCTTACTCGATGATGTGCTCAGTGAACTAGATGATTATCGTCAATCGCATTTGCTCGGAGCTATTGAAGGAAAAGTACAAACCTTTGTAACAACCACAAGTACGAGCGGAATCGACCATAATACGCTTAAACAAGCAACAACATTTTATGTAGAAAAAGGTACAGTAAAAAAATCCTAATTTAGGTTAATATAATTTGATGAAAAAGAAAGTGCGGTGGAATAATTAATGTCAGAAGAAAATATTACAAATGTACATGAAAGTGCTTCAGATTATAACGAAGATCAAATACAAGTACTAGAAGGCTTAGAAGCAGTAAGAAAAAGACCTGGTATGTACATTGGTTCAACTAGCCAACGTGGACTCCATCACCTTGTATGGGAAATTGTTGATAATGCAATCGATGAGGCCCTTGCTGGTTTCTGTACTGAAATTGAAATTACAATTGAAGCTGATAACAGCATTACTGTTCGCGATAACGGACGTGGAATTCCAACTGGGATTAACGAAAAAATCGGCCGTCCAACAGTAGAAGTAATCTTTACAGTTCTTCATGCCGGCGGTAAATTCGGCGGCGGCGGATATAAAGTATCAGGCGGACTTCACGGAGTTGGTGCATCGGTAGTTAATGCCCTTTCCACATCCCTTGAAGTATACGTTCACCGTGAAGGACAAAAATATTACCAACGTTTTGAACGCGGTGATGTAGTCATGGATATGGAAGTACAAGGTGAAACAGATTACCGTGGAACTATTGTTCACTTTACGCCAGATCCACAAATTTTCACTGAAACAACAGAATTTGATTTTGATACGCTTCGTACTCGTACGCGCGA
The DNA here is from genome assembly GCF_058683955.1 of Listeria sp. MAN/IMW/UF464. Taxonomy (NCBI): domain Bacteria; kingdom Bacillati; phylum Bacillota; class Bacilli; order Caryophanales; family Listeriaceae; genus Listeria; species Listeria sp. MAN/IMW/UF464. The sequence goes on along the minus strand of NZ_JBZWZP010000003.1, from coordinate 252,249 downwards.
ACTTGCTTTCTTGAATCGTGGCTTAACTATTTCGATTGAAGACAAACGTGAAGAGCACAAAGTTCGTAAAGATTTCCACTATGAAGGCGGAATTCGTTCTTACGTGGAGCATTTAAATAAAGCAAAAGACGTTATCCATGAGCCACCAATTTATTTGGAAGGCGAACGCGATGACATTATGGTTGAGATTTCCATGCAATATAATACTGGATTCTCAAGTAATATCATTTCATTTGCGAATAATATTCATACGTATGAGGGCGGAACTCACGAATCTGGATTTAAAACGGCTTTAACGCGGGTTATTAACGACTATGCGCGCCGAAATAAATTATTTAAAGATAGTGATGATAATCTTTCCGGTGAAGATGTTCGTGAAGGTTTAACTGCTATTATTTCCATCAAACACCCAGATCCACAGTTTGAAGGACAAACAAAAACAAAACTTGGAAATTCAGAAGCTCGTTCTATCACGGATAAGCTGTTTTCTGAGGCTTTAAATAAATTTATGATGGAAAACCCAGATGTAGCTAAAAAAATCGTTGAGAAGGGCGTTGTGGCTTCTCGTGCACGTCTGGCTGCTAAGCGCGCCCGTGAAGTTGCTCGTAAAAGCAGTGGTCTAGAAATTTCTAGCTTACCTGGTAAATTAGCTGACTGTTCTTCCCGTAACCCTGAAATTAGCGAACTTTACATCGTTGAGGGTGACTCAGCTGGTGGTTCAGCTAAACAAGGTCGTGACCGTTTATTCCAAGCGATTTTGCCGATTCGTGGTAAAATTTTGAACGTGGAAAAAGCTCGTTTAGACCGTATTTTAGCTAACGAAGAAATTCGAACTATTTTTACAGCGATGGGTACTGGTTTTGGTGGAGATTTTGATGTTTCTAAATCTCGTTACCACAAATTAATTATTATGACTGATGCCGACGTTGATGGTGCACATATTCGTACACTACTTCTTACGCTATTTTATCGTTATATGCGTCCTCTGCTTGATGCAGGTTATATTTATATTGCACAACCACCGCTTTATCAAATTAAGCATGGTAAACAAATCGAGTACGTATATAGTGACGGACAATTAGAAGATTATCTAGCAAGCCTTGATGGAGACACTAAATACAGCATTCAACGATATAAAGGTCTTGGAGAAATGAACCCAGAGCAACTTTGGGATACAACCATGAATCCAGAACACCGTACACTACTTCAAGTGAATATCAAAGACGCTATTGATGCCGATGAAACTTTTGAAATGTTGATGGGTGACCGCGTGGAACCTCGTCGTAAATTCATTGAAGACAACGCGCAATACGTTAAAAACTTGGATGTTTAATAAATATTTCCCGGGTAATAATTGGGTTATTAATTGTTTTTAAAAGGTATGAACTAGATTCAGCCTTACTTTTGAAAGGGAGGTTTCTCTAACAATGGCAGAAACACCAAATCAACGAATAACAGAGATAAACTTGAATAAAGAAATGCGGACATCATTCTTAGACTATGCGATGAGTGTAATTGTTGCCCGCGCCCTACCAGATGTTCGTGACGGATTAAAACCAGTTCACCGTCGAATTTTATATGCGATGAATGACCTAGGTATGACTTCTGATAAAGCGTATAAGAAATCAGCACGTATTGTTGGGGAAGTTATTGGTAAATATCACCCCCACGGCGATACAGCGGTTTATTTTACAATGGTTCGGATGGCGCAAGATTTTAGTTATCGTAATATGCTAGTTGATGGACATGGTAACTTTGGTTCTGTCGATGGTGATATGGCGGCAGCGATGCGTTATACGGAAGCACGTATGTCAAAAATTTCGATGGAACTACTGCGAGATATTAACAAAGACACAATTGATTATGCTGATAACTATGATGGTTCAGAACGTGAGCCAGTTATTTTGCCAGCACGTTTCCCTAACTTACTTGTCAATGGTTCGTCAGGTATTGCGGTTGGTATGGCTACGAATATTCCTACTCATCATCTAGGTGAAGTAATTGACGGCGTTTTAGCCCTTAGTCATGATCCAGAAATTAGTATTCGTGATCTAATGGAACATATTCCAGGACCCGACTTCCCTACTGCTGGGATGATTATGGGGCGTAGCGGAATTCGCCGTGCTTATGAAAGCGGTCGTGGTTCTATTACCGTTCGCGGTCGTGTTGATATTGAAGAAAAGAAAAATGGTAAAGAAACAATCGTTATCACTGAAATTCCTTACCAAGTAAATAAAGCGCGCCTAGTTGAGCGTATTGCCGAACTAGCTCGTGAGAAAAAAATTGACGGAATTACTTCCCTAAACGATGAATCTGACCGTTCCGGAATGCGCATTGTTATTGAAGTTCGTCGTGATATTAGCGCAAGTGTTATCGTGAATAACTTATTCAAAATGACAGCACTTCAAACCACTTTTGGTATTAATATGCTGGCACTTGTCGACAATCATCCAAAAGTACTTAATTTAAAAGAAATCCTTTATCATTATTTAGAACATCAAAAAGTAGTTATTCGTCGCCGTACGGAATTTGAGCTTCGTAAAGCAGAAGCGCGTGCTCATATTTTAGAAGGTTTACGAATTGCGCTTGATAATATTGATGCGATTATTAAATTAATTCGTGGATCAAAAACTTCTGATGTAGCCAAAGAAGGCTTAATGACTCAATTCAACCTTTCTGATAAACAAGCGCAAGCCATTTTAGATATGCGTTTGCAACGTTTAACAGGTTTGGAACGCGAAAAAATTGAAGAAGAATATCAAAACTTAGTGGCATTAATTAACGATTTAAAAGCCATTTTAGCTGATGATGAGCGTATTCTTGAAATTATTCGTGAAGAATTAGAAGAAATCAAAGTTAAATATGCGGATAAACGTCGTACAGAAATCTTGGCTGGTGATTTAGTGAGCCTTGAAGATGAAGACTTAATCCCTGAAGAAGAAGTGGCGATTACGCTAACTAAACGTGGCTATATTAAACGTTTACCATTATCAACTTATCGCAGCCAACGTCGAGGTGGTCGTGGTATTCAAGGTATGTCTACTCATGAAGATGATTTCGTAGAGCACCTTGTTGCAACGAGCACGCATGATACGTTACTATTCTTCACTAACACGGGTAAAGTTTACCGTTCAAAAGGTTATGAAGTACCTGAATACGGTCGTACCGCGAAAGGTATTCCAATCATCAACTTACTTGGAATCGAAAGCCAAGAACAAGTGAATGCCGTGATAAATCTATCCGAATTCACTGATGACAGCTACCTATTCTTCACTACTAAACACGGTGTCGTGAAGCGTACCACCCTTTCTCAATTTGCGAAAATCCGTCAAAGTGGTCTTCGTGCTGTAGAACTTCGCGAAAACGATGAACTAATCTCTGTTCAAATGACAGATGGTAGCAAAAACATGATTATCGCAACGAAACATGGCCAATCTATCTACTTCCCAGAAGAAAATATCCGCGTAATGGGCCGTACAGCTGCCGGTGTCCGTGGTATTAGACTTCGTGAAGACGATGAAGTTATCGGTATGGAAGTACTAGAAGACGATGAAAAAGTACTCGTTGTAACAGAAAAAGGATATGGTAAACAAACGCCAGCCTCCCAGTATCCGCTACGTAATCGTGGTGGTATGGGTGTTAAAACCGTTACAATTACTGAGAAAAACGGTAATTTAGTAGCAATGAAAACTGTTACTGGTGAAGAGGACTTAATGTTAATGACCGTGAGTGGCGTATTAATTCGTTTTGAAATCGATACTGTTTCTCAAACTGGTCGTAGCGCAATGGGTGTCAAACTAATTCGCCTTGATGAAGATGAAAAAGTAGCTACTGTTGCAAAAGTGCCAAAAGAAGAAGATGAAGTTGAGCTTGAGGAAGAAATCGACGAAACTCTAATCACACAAGTTCCTGATGAAAGTTTTGAAGATGCTCCTGGAAGCGACATAGAAGAATAAAACGAAGCTGGAAATGACTCTAATTTATGAATTAGAATGATTTTCCAGCTTTTTTTCAGCATTAAAAAGCGCTTTTTGGCTGTATTTTATGTATAATATCTTTAATACGTCTAAAAAAGAGAAGAGTTGAAAAAATGCGCAAACTGGTCCAATTTCTGTTTATAGCAGTAGTTTTATTTTTAGTGGAATATGTTTTAATCAACCAAGCAGCTATCTTATTCTTAATAACAAGTGGAATCATCCAACTATGCGGGGTTATTATCGCAATTCGGCTACTTCTGTTCGATCAGCGGAATACTAGCTCAAAAGTCGCTTGGATTGCCGTTATTTTCATTTTGCCAGTGCTTGGAACAATTAGTTACCTTGTGTTTGGTAGAAATCCAGCAACTAGAAAATTCAGTACAGCTCAAGTGATGGAAAAAGCTAAATTAATTAATGCGATTCATGCAATTCCAAACAACACCAATGAAAAATTACCAAGGCTTTCTAAAAGAATTGCGCATTTAACGTCCATAGAGCCGATTAAGGGAAATAAAATTGAAATATTAACAAATGGTGAGGAAACTTTTCCAATGCTCCTAGACGCGCTTAGAAAGGCTGAAAACCATATTCACATTCAATATTACATTTTTAAAACGGATGCGATTTCTACAGAGATTCGTGATATTTTGGTGGAAAAAGCGAAATCCGGTGTTGAGGTTAGGTTTATGTTTGACGGTCTTGGATCAAGCAAACTGAGTAAAGCCTTTTTAGCTCCTTTGAAAGAAGCTGGAGTTAGTATTCACGCATTTGACCCAATTGCCTCCCCTTGGATTGTAAGAACAGCCAACTTAAGAAATCACCGTAAAATTGTTGTGATTGACGGACAAATTGGCTTTACAGGTGGACTTAACATTGGGGAAGAATATCGCTCTAATACACCAGATTTTCGTGTCTGGCGTGATACACATATTAAAATCACAGGCCAAGCTGTAATCGAACTCCAAGAATCTTTTCTAAATGATTGGGTTTATATGGAAAACCAAGCTGGTGCTGCAGATCAATTTATTAGTGAAGCTGGATTACAACAATATTTTTCACCAGTTGATGTAGGTGATGAATGGGCGCAAGTGATATACGGCGGACCATATGATAAAGAAAAATGGGTTCGTGATTCGATGCTTGATTTGATTGATTCCGCTAAAGAATCAGTTTGGATTGTATCGCCCTATTTTGTTCCAGATGAGGAGGCTCTTGCGGTTATTCGCCGGGTTGCAATGAGTGGTGTCGACGTGCGAGTTATTATTCCTGGAAAAGGCGATCGCGGGATTTCATTCCACGGAAGTAATGCTTATGTAAAAACGATGATTGAAGCAGGCGCGAAAATGTATGCTTATGCCGATGACTCTTTTGTTCATGCTAAAGCAATGCTTGTAGATGGAACACGTGCGGCTATTGGAACTGCCAATTTTGACGTGCGTAGTTTTAGATTGAATCATGAATTAATGGTATTCTTATATGATGAAAGTGAGGCTATGCTTCATTTAAAACGTGACTTTAAGAAAGATTTTGAAGATAGCCGACTATTTACGATGAAAGATATGGAAAATAAACCATTATTGACTCGTATAAAAGAAGTTCTATCCAGTTTACTATCACCAATTTTATAATTTAGGAGTGGAAAAATGAGTGGAGATTTAAAACTTAGACCGCTTGAACGAGAAGATTTAAAATTTGTTCACCGGTTAAATAATGATGCGAAAATTATGTCTTACTGGTTTGAAGAGCCATATGAGGCATTTGTCGAGCTTCAGGAGCTATATGATAAGCACATTCACGACCAATCAGAGCGCCGTTTTATTTTAGAATTAGATGGTCAAATGGTTGGACTTGTCGAATTGATGGAAATTGATTATATTCACCGGAGAGCGGAATTTCAAATTATTATTGATCCTAAGTTTCAGGGGCATGGTTACGCTGTTTCTGCCACAAAACTCGCGATGAAATATGCTTTTCACGTACTAAACCTGCATAAACTATATTTAGTAGTTGATAAAGTAAATGAAAAAGCAATTCATGTCTATGAAAAAGTTGGTTTTATTCGTGAAGGCGAGCTAATTGATGAATTTTTTGTTGATGGAACATACCACGATGCAATTCGAATGTGTATTTTTCAACATCAATATCAAGAAATGGATATTTAAAAGGTGATTGGCGTGGGAAAAGTTGCGCCAGTCATTGTTTTGGGTCAAAAAAAGTTCTATAATAAGGTTTTAGTGAAAAAATTATGGTATCATGAAGTATTAAAGTTTGTATTATTTTGATGGAGAAAGGATTGGCGTGCATTGGCTACAGGCATTGGGACAGCTAAAATGATATTATGCGGAGAACATGCAGTTGTATACGGAGAACCGGCGATTTCAGTCCCATTTACACAAGCAATAGTAACGACAAATGTAGAAACTTCTACAAAAACCAAATTTTCTTCGGCATTTTTTACAGGTGATTTAGAAAATATGCCTGATTTCTTAGCAGGAATCAAAGCATTAGTAGTAGATGTTTTAAATGAAATTGGTAATGGTGAAAATGTATCTATTCATGTAACTTCAGGCGTTCCGATTGGCCGAGGATTAGGTTCAAGTGCTGCAGTAGCAACAAGTATTGCGCGTGGCTTATATAAATATTTCAATCAAGAATTAGACTCTAAAAAACTATTAGCAATTGTAAATGCAGCAGAAAAAATTGCCCACGGAAATGCTAGTGGAGTTGATGCGATTACAGTCGTGAGTGAAAAGCCCGTATGGTATGAGCGAGATCGAAAACTAGAAATTATGCATTTTCCTAAAAAAATTACTTTTGTAGTAGCAGATACTGGCGTTCCAAGTGAAACCAGAGATGCAGTAAAAGATGTGCAAATTTTATACAAAGAAAATCAAGCTGAAATAGGGAAAATAATCCACCAACTCGGTGATATTTCCCGGGAAATAAAGTTGCATTTAGAAGGCGATGCTGACACTGTGAAGATAGGTGCTGCAATGAATAAAGCTCAATCTTATTTGGAAACTTTGACAGTGAGTGATAGCAGTTTAGAGAAATTAATTAAAGTAGCTAGAAGTAATGGCGCGGACGGGGCGAAACTTACAGGTGGCGGTAGAGGCGGATGTATTATCGCTGTAGCAAAAAATCAAGAAATCGCTAAACAAATAACGACGGCGCTTCATAATGCTGGAGCTGCACAAGAATGGATTTTTACGATTGGAGAAGGTAGTTATGAGAGCGACAGCCATCGCACACACGAATGTGGCGCTAATTAAATACTGGGGAAAACGCGATGAACACTTGATTCTACCTGCAAACAGTAGTTTATCCTTCACGGTAGATAAATTTTATACAAAAACAACGGTAGAATGGGACGAAAACTTAGCCCAGGATACATTTATTTTAAATAATGAACAAAAAACGGATGCAAAAGTAGCTCGTTTTATAGATAAAATGCGTGAAGAATTCGGTATTTCAGCAAAAGCAAAAATCACTTCCGAAAATCACGTTCCAACTGCGGCCGGGCTTGCTTCATCGGCTTCTGCATTTGCAGCTCTCGCGCTCGCTGGATCTAGTGCTGCTGGCAGAAAAGACACAAAAGAATATATTTCCAGACTGGCTCGTTTCGGGTCTGGTTCTGCTTCTCGTTCCGTTTTCGGCGATTTTGTCATTTGGGAAAAAGGTGAACGCGCGGACGGTAGTGATTCATTTGCAGTACCTTTCACCAATAAATTATGTGATAAAATGTCTCTTGTAGTCGCAGTCGTTTCTGATAAAGAAAAGAAAGTTTCTAGTCGGGATGGAATGCGCCTAACTGTGGAAACATCTCCGTTTTTCGAAAAATGGGTTTCTGCTGCTGAAACAGACTTAGAAGAAATGAAGCAAGCTATTTTGGATGAAGATTTCATCAAAGTGGGCGAAATCACAGAGCGAAATGGAATGAAAATGCATGCGACAACGCTTGGTGCAGAGCCTCCTTTCACTTATTTTCAACCTTTGTCGCTAGAAATAATGGATGCAGTTAGAGAATTGCGTGAAAACGGCATACCAGCCTATTTCACAATGGATGCTGGTCCAAATGTTAAAGTTATTTGTGAGCGTGAAAATGAAAATATTGTAGCAGAGAAGTTGTCAGGTTTGGCTAAAAACGTTCTAATTTGCCACGCTGGTAAGGAAGCGAGTGTTATATCAGATGAAAAATAAACTACAGGTTAAAATACCCGGAAAATTATATGTTGCTGGTGAGTATGCGGTGGTAGAATCCGGTCACACAGCCATTCTAACTGCAGTTAATCGTTATATAACGCTAACTCTTGAAGATAGTGAACGCAATGAATTATGGATTCCACATTATGAAAATCCAGTTTCATGGCCAATTGGCGGAGAACTTAAACCAGACGGGGAACATTGGACATTTACAGCTGAAGCAATTAATATCGCGACAACTTTCCTAAAATCAGAAGGTATAGAACTAACTCCTGTGAAGATGGTCATTGAAACAGAACTAATCGACCAATCTGGCGCAAAATATGGACTCGGTTCAAGCGCAGCGGCTACGGTTGCTGTAATTAACGCGTTAATGACGAAATTTTATCCAGAAATATCAATGCTTAAAAAATTCAAACTAGCTGCCCTTTCACATTTAGTTGTGCAAGGTAATGGTTCTTGTGGTGATATTGCTTCTTGTATGTATGGTGGCTGGATTGCTTATACGACGTTTGATCAGGAATGGGTGAAGCATCGTTTAGCTTATAAATCACTCGAATGGTTTATGAAAGAGCCTTGGCCAATGCTTCAAATTGAAACATTAGAAGAACCAGTACCGACTTTTTCTGTAGGTTGGACGGGCACACCTGTAAGTACCGGGAAACTAGTTTCGCAAATTCATGCATTTAAGCAAGAAGATAGCAAGAATTATCAACATTTTTTAACTAGAAATAATGAGATTATGAAGCAAATAATTCAAGCTTTCCATACGAAAGACGAGGAATTGCTCTATTCATCTATTAAAGAAAATCGGCGTATTCTTCAAGAACTCGGAACAAAAGCTGGCGTAAATATTGAAACAAGCTTGCTAAAAGAACTCGCGGACTCAGCCGAAAACATGGGCGGCGCAGGAAAATCATCTGGCTCTGGTGGCGGCGACTGCGGAATAGCTTTCTCGAAAACGAAAGAACTAGCCGAAAAACTTGTCAATGAGTGGGAAAAGCTTGGTATTAAACATTTACCTTTCCATACAGGGAGAGTTCAAATTACTGAATAAATTTTAAGCAGCAAACTAAAATAAATAGTTTGTTGCTTTTTTGTTTCGAATTTCACAAACTAGGGAATAGTGAACAGAATAAAAGTTTGTGAAATATTTAATATATCAGGTTTTTGAACTAAGGTATTAAATCAGATATAATGAGTTAGAGTATGAACATAGTGATTCTAAAAATGCTAATCAGTTCAGAAAAAAGTTTGTGAGCTTTTTTAAAAGAATCAAATAGTAAAGCATTTTTTCAGTTACATAGGAGTTCTAAAAAGCTTCTTTCAGCACTCCGGTAATGGTATTTTTGCGCAAAAATACACATTAGAAAACATCAAAAGGAAAAGAGGGGATTCGGGTGTCAAAGGTACTTAAATCTTTGCTACTTACGGCACTACTTGGGGTTACCGGCCTTATAAGTGGTTGTGGTGACTTGACGGTACTTAATCCAAAAGGACCAGTTGCAAAAGGTCAGTCGGACTTAATTATTTATTCGATTATATTTATGCTGGTTATTGTTTTGACGATTTTTGTATTGTTTACGATTATGTTGGTTAAATACCGCGAACGGAAAGACATTTCAAACTATGAGCCGGATATGCAAGGTAGTAAAAAACTGGAAATTTTTTGGACATTGATTCCAGTTGCAATCGTTATTGCTCTGGCTATTCCGACTGTAAAAACAATTTATGCAGGGGAAGAAGCACCAAAAGTGACTTCGCATAAAGATCCAATTGTTATTTACGCAACAAGTGCAGACTGGAAATGGATTTTTAGTTATCCAGATGAGTCAATTGAAACAGTCAACTATGTAAATATTCCAACCGACCGTCCTGTACTGTTTAAATTAACTTCGGCAGATACAATGACAAGTTTTTGGGTACCACAATTAGGTGGACAAAAATATGCGATGTCTGGAATGACGATGAATTTATATTTACAAGCAGATGAGGTTGGTACGTATAAAGGCCGTAACGCAAACTTCAATGGTGAAGGTTTTGCGGATCAACGCTTTGACGTAGTAGCTCAATCTGAAAAAGATTTCAAGAAATGGGCAAAAGAAACAAAAGCGAACTCGCCAGTTATTACGCAAGACACATATGACCGTCTTTTAATTCCTGGAAGCTCCAAGAAAAAGACTTATTCTGGTACGCATTTAGCATTTGTTGATGTAGCAGCTGATCCAGAGTATGTTTTCTATGCCTACAAACGTTTTGGTTATGAAATGACAAATCCACATAATCCGAACACAAAATCAACCATCTCTGATAAACCAATGCTTCCGGTTCGTCCTGTGACAGTGACTAATCCGCAATTTGAGCGTCATGATATGAAGCCACAAATTATTAAAAACGGCGAAGGTTACCATGAGGATAAACACCGCGAAGATGAAATGAAGAAAATGGAAGAAGACATCCAAACAAATGAATTCAATAAAAAAGAATCGGATGACGCAGGGAACTAAAAGGGGGGACATAAGGCATGAAATGGAATGAGTTTATCGTAACTGGTGACCCGATGATTTTAGGTGCGCAGATTTCTATCGTACTTGTAAGTATTGGTGTTGTCGCGTTACTAACTTATACAAAAAAATGGAAGTGGCTCATGAAAGAGTGGATTTCTTCCGTTGATCATAAAAAAATAGGTATTATGTACTTGCTTGCTGCTGTCTTAATGTTTTTCCGTGGCGGTGTGGATGCGCTAATGATGCGTACCCAGCTCGCTTTACCGGATATGAAATTTTTAGACGCACAGCATTATAATGAAGTTTTTTCTACACATGGAACGATTATGATTTTATTTATGGCGATGCCGTTTATCATTGGGTTGATGAACATTGCCGTACCACTTCAAATTGGTGCGCGTGATGTAGCATTTCCATTTTTAAACAACTTAAGTTTTTGGACGTTCTTTATGGGAGCGATGCTATTTAACTTATCATTCGTAATTGGTGGTTCACCAGATGCTGGTTGGACAAACTATGCGCCACTTGCGACAGATTTTAGCGCTGGATATGGAATTAATTTCTATCTTCTAGGTGTTCAAATCGCTGGTATTGGTACGCTGATGACGGGGATTAACTTTTTCGTTACGATTTTAAGAATGCGTACAAAAGGTATGACGTTAATGAAAATGCCAATGTTTACTTGGTCTTCATTAATTACAAGTTTGATCATTATTTTCGCTTTCCCAGTTTTAACAGTGGCACTTGCTTTGATGTCATTTGATCGACTGTTTGGGACAGCATTCTTCACACTCACGAATGGCGGGCTCCCAATGATGTGGGCCAACTTGTTCTGGGTTTGGGGGCATCCGGAAGTATATATTGTTATTTTGCCAGCTTTCGGTATTTTCTCAGAGATTATTTCTACTTTCTCCAGGAAAAAATTATTCGGTTATCCGGCGATGGTTGCCGCGATGGCAGTTATTTCTTTACTAAGTTTCCTAGTTTGGGTCCATCACTTCTTTACAATGGGATCAGGGGCGCTTGTTAACTCCTTCTTCTCCATTACAACGATGATGATTGCGATACCGACCGGGATTAAGATATTCAACTGGCTCTTTACAATGTACAAAGGGCGAATAACCTTTACAACGCCAATGCTTTGGTCGCTTGCCTTTATCCCTAACTTTGTTGTCGGTGGGGTAACTGGGGTTATGCTTGCGATGGCTGCGGCCGATTATCAATATCACAATACGTACTTCTTAGTATCCCATTTCCACTACGTATTAATTGCTGGAACCGTGTTCTCCTGCTTTGCTGGGCTTACATACTGGTATCCAAAAATGGTCGGTTACAGACTAAATGAAAAAATTGGTAAATGGTTCTTCTGGATTTTCGTTGTTGGATTTAACGTTTGTTTCTTCCCGCAATATTTCCTAGGACTAGATGGTATGCCGCGTCGTATTTACACTTACGTACAAGGTGATGGCTGGACAACGCTTAACTTTATTTCCACAGTGGGCGGATTCTTGATGGGTGTAGCATTCTTAGTTCTTTGCTACAACATCTACTACAGCTATAAAAACTCTAAACGTGAAGTTACTGGTGACCCGTGGGATGCTCGTACGCTTGAATGGGCTACAAGTTCTGCAGTTCCTCCAAAATATAACTTTGCTGTTTTACCAGAATGGAATGACTTGGATGATTTCTGGAATAGAAAACAAAAAGGCGATCCATATGTAAATGATAAAAATTATAAACCAATCCATATGCCAAGTAATACCATGGTTGGGTTTGTAATGTCTGTCTTCTTCTTCATTGCAGGTTTCGGACTAGTCTTCTACTGGTACTGGATGGGAATTCTTGGTCTAGTTGGTATTTTAGGATGTATGATTTATCGTTCGTTCCAAAATAACGATGGTTACCACGTCGAAGTGGACGAAATTAAAGCAACAGAAGAACATAATGCGCGCGAACTTGCGACTGGTGTGAAGGAGGGTAACCCATGGAATCTGTAGAAACAAATAAAAATCTGCCAATTGAATATAGATCAGAACAAGGTCGATTAAATATTCTTGGATTCTGGATTTTCCTTGGCGCCGAAATTGCATTGTTTGCGACGCTTTTTGCGACTTACTTTGTTATGAGAAAGGCTGGCTCGAATGCGGGTCATCCGCCAGCAGAAATGTTCGAACTTTGGCTAGTACTAATAATGACATTTTTACTATTAGCAAGTAGTTTTACGTGTGGTCTAGCAATTGGTGAGATGCGTAAAGGCAATGTGAAAATGTTGACGATTTACTCGATTATCACATTAATTCTTGGTGCGGGATTTGTTGGCTTTGAGCTTTATGAATTTGCACACTATGTGACAGAGGGCGTTACAATGCAAATCGGTTCTTACTGGTCAGCATTCTTCGTTCTACTAGGGACACATGGACTTCACGTAACAGTCGGGATTTTCTGGATTAGTTTTATTCTAATTCAAATTAAAATGCATGGTTTGACGCCAAAAACAGCATCAAAAGTATTTATTTCCAGTTTATACTGGCATTTTCTTGATGTTGTGTGGATTTTCATTTTCACCGGTGTCTATTTGCTAGGGATGGTGAACTAATATGGCACAAAATAATAAATCAAATGCAGCTCATGCTGAAGGTGGCATTCCTTGGAAACATATTGTTGGTTTCGCGCTATCAATTATTTTGACGCTTCTAGCAGTCTGGGTAGCCATTTATTCGACGCTAACAACAAATGTTAAGGTAGTTATTATTTTCATCTTTGCGTTCATTCAAGCAGCCCTACAGCTTCTGATGTTCATGCATATGACTGAAGGCCGCGATGGCAAAATTCAAATTGGTAATATTTTATTCGCAGCATTTATTGCGATTGTCGTAGTTATTGGTTCATATTGGGTAATGGAAATTGGCCATATGAATCACTTGTTATAATTAAAAAAGGCTGGTATGGAATTCATTTTCTGTGCCAGTTTTTTTGCATTTTTAAAGGGGTTAACAGCTTTTCTAAAAAAATTTAAAATTATTGCTTGCTATGTAATGCATTACATATTCTATAGTGGAGAAGTAAAATTATATCCGTGAGAGGAGATACACAAAAATGACAGAATCAAAATTTCCTAAAGGCTTCTTATGGGGCGGAGCAGTTGCTGCCAACCAATGTGAGGGAGCTTATCTTGAAGACGGTAAAGGACTTTCACTTGTTGACATCCTTCCAACAGTAGAGGATGGGCGCTGGGAAGCTTTATTCAATCCATCGAAAGCGCTTGCTACAGATTATGGTTTTTATCCAAGTCACGAATCAATTGATTTTTATCATCGCTATAAAGAAGACATTAAATTAATGGCAGAAATGGGATTCAAATGTTTCCGTATGTCCATCAGCTGGCCACGTATTTTCCCGAATGGTGACGAAACGACACCAAATGAAAAAGGTTTAGCGTTTTATGATGCAGTTTTTGATGAATGTCATAAATATGGCATCGAACCAGTTGTTACAATCAACCATTTTGATACTCCGCTTGAAGTTTTCAAAAAATATGGTGGTTGGAAAAATCGTAAATGTATCGACTTTTACTTAAATTTCTGTGAAGCAATTTTCACGCGTTATAAAGATAAAGTAAAATATTGGATGACATTTAATGAAATCAACATGATTCTTCATCTTCCATACATTGGTGGAGGTTTAGACGTTACTAAAGAAGCTAATCCAGAGGAAGTTAAATATCAAGCTGCGCATCATCAATTAGTTGCATCTGCTTTAGCGACAAAACTTGGTCATGAAATCAACCCTGAAAATCAAATCGGTTGTATGCTTGCAGCGGGTAACACGTATCCAATGACTTGTAATCCAAAAGATGTCTGGAAATCTATCGAGGCGGACCGTGAAGGCTACTTCTTCATTGACGTTCAAGCACGCGGATACTACCCAAGCTACACTAAACGTTTCTTCAAAGAACACAACATCAACATCAAAATGGAAGATGGCGACTTAGACGCATTACGCGATCACACAGTTGATTATGTGGCATTCAGCTACTATTCTTCTCGTCTAACAAGCGCAGATCCAGAGAAAAACAAAGAAACAGAAGGCAACGTTTTCGCAACACTAAAAAACCCATACCTAAAAGCAAGCGAATGGGGTTGGCAAATTGATCCACTAGGTCTACGTATTACAATGAATACAATTTATGACCGCTATCAAAAACCTCTTTTCATCGTTGAAAATGGCTTAGGTGCAGTGGATACTGTGGAAGAAGACGGCTCAATTAATGATGATTACAGAATTGACTATATGCGTGAACACGTTCGCGAAATGGGCGAAGCAATCGAGGATGGCGTGGAACTTCTTGGTTATACACCATGGGGCTGCATCGACCTTGTCAGCGCTGGCTCTGGCGAAATGAAAAAACGCTATGGCTTCATCTACGTTGACCGCGATAACAAAGGCAACGGAACTCTAAACCGCTCGAAGAAAAAATCATTCGACTGGTACAAAAAAGTAATTGAAACAAATGGTAAAGATATCGACTAGGATATAGTAAACCCCCACTTTCGGTGATGAAGGTGGGGGTTGTTTTATTGTTTTTTTGAGTTTTCTTCTTGTTGGATTTCGGTTACCGTTTTATCTACGGGATATTTAGCCCATTCATACATTTCTATTGGCATTCCAACATTTTTTTCAAAATGATCGTTATAAATAGAAGTCGTGAAGTATAGATCCTTATCACCATTAACATATCCTTCTATGTATGGAGTACCCATCCCTGTATAATCAACCTTAGTGAAGGTTACGTTCTCAATATTATTATAGTTATATTTTAAATATTTTTCGATTCGTGGGGATTCTGCTTTTAAAAGTTGATTTGCAGCTTCTTGTTTTTTATAATTTTGCATAATAAAGTAGCCTCCAATAAAACTAAGTATTATAATAATAATAATAGTTGAAAAAATTAGAATGTTTTTTCTTCTCATATTCTTCACCTCATAAAAATAATAACATAGATTAGGGAGAGATGGATGTGAAAGTGAAAGATAATACAAACTTTTATTTAGCGGATGCAGCGTATGAGGATAAATATTTGAAACTGGGCAGTATACTACCTTTAGAAAATGATGAAACCTGGGTAACAATCAACTCCACAAACCAAAACAACGGTCTTCAAGCAATTGCGGTGGTGCCCTTAAAAGACTACAAAAACTATAATAACGGAAATTTAAAAGCATATAATCATATTATTTTTGTTTCAAGAGGTTCAGAAGAGTTAGATGATTGGAAAGAAAATGTAGGTTTGCTTGATAAGGATGGTAGTAAGCAAAGTCAGTTTAAATCCTATGATAAATTTGTTAATGAAACACTGAAAAAATATAGAACGATGGATTATAGTTTCACCGGCCATAGTTTAGGTGGTGGGTTGGCTCAATATGAAGCAGTCAAACATTTAAAGCCTGCCGTAACATTTGCTGCTGTGCGCTCGTTTAACAAATTAACAGAAGAAGAGCAAGAAAAAGCTCTACGGGGAGAATACTGGGACTTAATAAAAGATTATTACCACTCAGATGATGTTGTTGGGATGTTACCTCCTAATGCAACCGTTTTTTACCAGCAATTTTTAATGAAACGAAATACGAGTAAAAATAAATTAGATAAACTAGGTATTGGTGGACATATGCAGTCTACTTTTACAGGGTGTTTTGGAGAAGATGGTTCAGCTGAATTATTAGTTAAACCTGATGAAATCATCAATCAAATTAGACGATTAGATGATATTTTTATGAAAATGCGCCAAATAGAAAATATCATGCAAGATTATGAAGAATGGGAGAAAAGTCAGTCAAAACGCTTACGATCTTGGCTGGATGAAGAAACCTGGGAAGGTGGCATATACAGCGAATTAACGACTTGGGATGTAGATGATGTTCTTACGGAAGCTTCGCGGAAATATAAAGATGGTATATATAGATTTCACGACACAGATAAATTTGAAGAATTTTATGATGGAAATCGAAAAGCAATTCAAAAATTAAGTGGTTTTAAAGAAGAAGTAATTAATGCTGCACTTTCCTTTAATAAAAAAGATAAAGAGCTAGGAAGTTGGATAAAAGAAAACAGTAAAGGATGGTAGATATGTACGGGAGTTCACCAAGATCAAGCAAAATAGAGAGCTATGATTATTATGCGAAACAAGAGCAACAGCGACTTCAGGCTAAATTAGACAATAAGGATAAAGAATTAAGTAGTCAAGAAAGAGCGGATATTATTGCCGCGCAACGAGCACTAGAAAGACAAATGCAGAAGCAACATTTACGTTCAGAAGTCCCTAAAAAAGTAACGGAAATAATAGAAGATGGTAAACAGGAGTTAGCAAGAATTGACCAGTTATGGGTAGATTTACTTGCCGATTATGCGGATATTGTAATGCAAATGGAGCACTCATTTGAGTCTAAAACAGGGCACGCTGTAAAAGAATGGATGACACAATATCGTAGCTATCAAATTGTTCCAAATGAAAATTTAATCTATGACTCCAAAGCTTCTCTCAAATTAGATAAGTAAAAACGCTGCTATCTTATTATGATAGCAGCGTTTTTCTCAATATGAAATCGCGCGTTTTGCTTGTTTGCTCCAACAAGTATTAAAGTAACTTTGCGAAATTCGCGCATTTTTTTGACCAGACCAGCTGTCGTTATAGTAAAAATTGTTTTTATCATAACCGGTAATAGTAATCGCGTGAACGGAAAAACCGTGGAATTTACTAACCCAAGCTACAACTGGACGTTTTTTATTCAACTGATTTTTAATACCAGTTAAATTTGTCCCAGTCATATTCTTCGCAGTACCAGTATATTTTTTTACTTGATTAACTAAAGCCGGTGGATAAATCGTCCAGCCACTTTTAGAGAACGGATTCCCAACAAAACCATAATTTGGATTGGATTTATGACGTTTCATTTCTTTGGCAAGTTTGACTTTATCGACATTTTTCCCAGCATAGCGCAGCATCATCGCAATATTAGTAATCTCACAGCCCGTTGGTAATTGTGGACGCTGAACAATTAATGGCACGTTCATTTGTACAATTTTTGGCGTTGATGGCGCTGGTGTAGGTGCAGCGGTTGCGGCTTTTACATATTTCCCAGATACATAGCCATTTTTCCCTTTAAAACTAAAGCGATACCAGTTGTTGGATGTTTTTGCGATTGCTTTAAATTTAGTATTATTTTTAAGCCAACCAATAACTTTCCCAGATGTCGCATTAGTTGAACGGACATTAAGGCTTGCGGTTGTTACCATTTGTTTATTAATCACAGTTTCTTTCGCCGCTGCCTGACCGGTCGTTGCTACACTAAATACACTTAAAACTAACCCAAGAACAAGTATCCATTTCCCCCATTTACCAAAAAAAGTCCCCATTATATCCCCCTCTGATTCAGATTACTTATTTATACCCTATTTTTTTAAAATGAAAAGAAAACGCTTGCATAAATAGAATGGCCGTGGTACTATGAAAATGAACTTAACGTGTTAACCGGTTATTAGTATAAAGTTCAGTGATAGCAGGCGAATTCAAGTTTGCAATCAAAAATGTATCATGGTACCATTAACCTAAAACTTAACGTGTTAACGCGCGGGATGCTTTAGGGGGAAATTGTTATGGCAGAACCAAAATACGCTATTATAATCAATGATATTAAGCGATTAATTAGTGACGGAACTTTTAAGCCAGGAGAAAAAATTTATTCAGAAGATGAACTGAAAAAGAAATACAATGTTAGTAATACTACAGTTGTTCGCGCTTTACATGAATTAGTAAGAGCTGGAATTTTAGCGCGTTATCAAGGGAAAGGAACCTATGTTAGTAAATCTATTATTAACGAAGAAGTTATTTTTAATGAATATACGACCGTTCCTAATGGTAAATTCAACCGAAAAACAAAAATTGCTAACGAGCACACAAAAGTTGTAGCTATTAATGAAATTCAGGATGCGAGAATTGCCAAAAACTTGCAAATTCCACCTGAAAACATGATTGTTCATTTTCAACGAATTCGTCTGATTGATGATGTGCCTTGGACAGTACAAAACAACTATATGGCAAAATCCAATTTGATCAACGTAGATTTAACCAATTTCGAAAGATTTAATTCTTTATCAGAAGTAATTAAAGAGCTTTATGGTATTAATATTCTGCACGAAGCGATGAAAGAGCGAATTCAAGTCGAATTTCCAGTAAAAGACAAAAATAATTTTAAATTACTCGAAATTGACTCCGAACTACCGCTTTACCACATTGAAAGAATAACTTATGTGCCAGAGGGGCAACCCTATGAATATATTGAAAGTTATTTACGGCATAATTTTTACTCTATTGAAATCGAAAAGAAAAAACAATAGAAGGGAGTTAATTACTTGGATTATATTATCGCAGCACATGGCCGGTACGCGCAGGAAGTGAAGAATAGTTGCCAAATGATTACTGGCCAAACAACGAATATCAAAGCAGTTACTTTTACTGAAGAAATGGGGGTGAAAGATGTATTAGAAGCATACGCGGCAGTTTATTCACCTGGAAATGAAACCGCTATCATTGTGGATATTGTCGGTGGAACTCCGTGTAATGCCGCGCAAATGTTTCATGCAAAACACCCAGAAGTGAAGGTTGTGTCTGGGTTGTCACTCGGATTAATCATTCCGCTTAGTCTAGGGGAAACTTTAGAAGGAGCAATGCTTGGCGCGCAAGAAAATATTCAATTTGTGGAATTAAAAGTAAATAATACGATAATAAGCGATGATGGGGAGGAAGAGGACTGATGGGAAGTAACGGAATCAAACACGTTCGCGTAGATGAAAGACTAATTCACGGCCAAGTAGCGACAATGTGGACTAATACAATAAAAGCAACTCGAATCATGATTGTTGACGATGCCGTTGTAAAAAATGACATGGAAAAAATTGCGCTAAAAACAGCAGTGCCAGCTGGGGTAAAACTAAGTATTTTGACAGTAAAAGGTGCTGCAAATAATATTAATAACGATAAGTACGTAGGTCAGCAAGTTTTCTTAATCGTAAAATCGCCACATGCACTTCGCGGTTTAGTGGATGCGGGTGTAGAACTTCCCCAAATCAACGTAGGAAATATGTCAACCAAAGCAGGAAGCCGCCAAGTCAAAAAATCAGTAAGCGTGACAGATGAAAATTTGGAAGATTTTGATTATTTGGCTGAAAAAGGGATTAAAATCACCGCTCAAATGGTGCCTAGTGAGGATGCAGTTGATTTTGCAAGTTTATTAAAAAAATAAGTAATAAGAAGGGAGAACTACAATGGATTTAGCGGTTTGGCAGATTATATTGTTAGTTATACTTGCGGCTTGTACCATTCTTGATGCTTTAACTTTAGTAATAGGACTTAATTTCCCTGTAATAACAGGAACACTTGCTGGAATCATTATGGGTGACATGGTGCTCGGACTTGCAATTGGGGCAACGTTACAGCTGATGGTGCTTGGTGTCGGTACATACGGCGGCGCGTCGATTCCTGACTTTACAACGGGAGCAATTGTAGGAACAGTATTTGCTGTTTTATCTGGTCAAGATGCGGAATTTGCGATTGGACTTGCAATTCCAGTGGGGCTTTTAATGGTTCAATTAGACATTTTAGCAAGATTTACAAATACATTTTTCTTACATCGGATTGATTCTAATATCGCTTCGGGCAACATTTCGGCGGTAAAAAGGAACATTTGGTATGGGGCGCTACCATGGGCTTTATCACGCGCAGTTCCGGTATTTATCATGTTGACTTTCGGGCAAAGCGTGGTTGATTTTATTCTAAATGAAATTCCAGAATGGCTAATGGGCGGTCTTCGTGTAGCTGGGGGAATTCTTCCAGTAGTTGGTATCGCGATTCTTCTTCGTTATTTGCCAACAAACAAATTCGTCGCCTATTTAATTATCGGTTTTGTAGCAGCGGCTTATTTAAAAGTACCAATGCTAGGTGTGGCGCTAATTGGCGTGGCTTTGGCAATCATCTACTTCAAACAAAATTTCAAAAATCCAGTGGCTGCCGGAGCAAATGGTGCAGCGCTAGTTGGGGAGGAGAATGAAGATGGCGAATACGAAGACTGAGCAGGATTTTGAGAAAGTCCTCAAGAGACGCGATTTAATAGCAGCAAACTTTCGTTGGTTGTTTGCCAGCCAAATCTGTTGGAACTATGAGCGAATGATGTCGACTGGTTATCTTTATAGTATTTTGCCAACGCTTCGCAAACTTTATAAAACAGACGATGATTTAAAAGATATGATGAATATGCATAACCAATTTTTCAATACGAATCCTATGGTTGGCGGTTTGATTTTAGGGATGGATATGGCGATTGAAGAGCGAGAAAAGAAAGCGTCAAAAGAGGTCGTAACAGGTTTGAAAACAGGTTTGATGGGACCTTTTGCTGGTGTTGGTGATACGATTTTCGGGGTTATTTTACCAACCATTTTTGGATCAATTGCAGCGTATATGGGCCTTCAAGGTAATGTAACGGGTGTAGTTATCTGGGTTTTAGTTAATATTTTGGTTGTAGGAGCTAGATTTACCTTACTTCCACTTGGATATAAGCAAGGGGCGAAACTGGTAACTGAATTTGCAGACCGACTTAACGCGTTAACCGATGCAGCAATATTACTCGGTGTCACAGTCGTCGGGGCTCTCATACCAACCGTAATCAAAGCAACGGTCCCATTCGTTTATAAATCAGGAAAAGTAGAACTGAAAATGCAAGACATGCTCGATCAAATTATGCCTTCACTGGTACCAGTTTTACTTGTAGCGCTAATCTATGCACTTTTAGGTCATAAAAAAATGACATCTACCAAGGCGATTTTATTAGTAATGGTTATTGCGATTATTTTATTCAACCTAAAAATTCTAGGTTAAAATATAAAAAATTGGAGGAGTAGACAAAATGGGTTTAACATTTTTTGACAAAGCGCGGGAATTAACGGAAGAACTAGAAAAAACGCAGGCAGAAAACATTCATCAAGCAGCGAAATTGGTGGCGGAGAGCATTATGAATGAGGGTATTATCCAAGCTTTCGGTAGTGGACATTCTTATGCAGCGGCGATTGAAGTTTGTGGGAGAGCGGGTGGACTTATTCCGTCGAAGGTTATTATGGATCCCGCGGGTGGATACTATGAATCTATTGAGGGCGTTGGATCATTATTGACTCATAGGTTACAAGCGAAACCAAACGATATATTCTTTCTTATATCTAACTCAGGTCGCAATCCAATGGGAATAGAACTTGCCGAATGGATTAAGGCACAGGGTTGTAAATTGATTGTTGTGACAGCGCTCGATGCCTCGCAAACAGCAGCCTCAAGGCATTCTTCAGGAAAACTGTTGTATGAATTTGCGGATGTAATTTTAGATAATCGCTCGGTTCAAGGCGACGCGGCACTTGAATTAGATGGCTTAGAAGGAAAAGTTTGTGGAACATCGTCTTTCTCCGCCGTATTACTTCTCCAGCAAACGATTTATGAAGCGGTAGAGCTGATGCTTGAAAAAGGCTATACTCCACCAGTTTATCGTAGTGCTAATATTGATGGTGGTTACGAATACAATTTTGCGATTGAAGATAAGTTCGCTGATCGGATTTTCCATTTATAATAAAAACACGCGCGAAAATGAACACTGTTTTCGCGCTTTTTTGGAGGCTAGATGATGGTTTTAAAAGAGGCTTGTATTGAAAACACTACTAATTTAGAAGGATTTATTGCGGCTGGGGCGAATCGAATTGAACTTTGTGATAATCTAGCGGAGGGCGGAACTTCGGTTAGTTACGGGGTTGCGAAACATGTGGTGGAAATTTGCCACGAACAAAATGTAAGTGTAATGGCAATGGTTCGTCCCCGAAAAGGCAATTTTGTTTATACAAAAGAAGAAATTTCGATTATGATTGATGATATTTTGATGTATAAGAAATTGTTAGCTGATGGCGTGGTTTTCGGCTGTATTACGGACGCGGGATTACTAGATAAACCAGCCATAAATGAATTATTGAAAGCTGCAACAGGTCTGGAAGTAACTTTTCACATGGCGTTTGATGAGTTAGTAGAAACAGAAAAATTACCGGCAATAGACTGGTTAGCTGAGCAAGGTGTTACGCGAATTCTCACGCACGGTGGTGACGGAGCTAAACTTCCCGAAGAAACTTTTGTTCATTGGCGAAAATATATTGATTATGCAGCGGGACGAATCATTATTTTACCAGGTGGAGGAATTAAATCGCACAATCTGGAATGGATTACAAAAGAAACGGGAGCGGCTGAAATACATGGTACAGACTTGTTTGGGGAGCGCTAAAACTCCCCAAATAAAAAAAATTTAAAAAAAGGCTTGCAACCGTTTTCTTTATATGATATATTTATCTCATCACAAAGGATTGTTACCAATTCATTGGGCAAAACCTAAGCTGATTTGTAGGACACGTGTATACGTGAAGTCCTCGAATGAGCTTAGGTTTTTCTTTTTGCCCAAAAAACCAAAAAGAGGAAGGAAGTCGTCAAAATGAAATATGAACAGTTAGCAAAAGACATCTTGAAAAATGTCGGCGGAAAAGAAAATATTAATAGTGTTTTCCATTGTATTACCAGACTTCGGTTTAAACTGAAAGATGAGAATATTGCGAACACAAAAGAAATTGAAAAGCTTGATGGAGTAATCTCCGTAATTAAAAGTGGTGGTCAATATCAAGTTGTTATTGGTAACCACGTACCAGACGTATTCAAAGCAGTATTAGAAGTTGGTGGTATTTCAGCTGAAGGAGACGATAGTAATGTTCCGGCAAGTGGTAATATCTTCAACCGTTTTATCGATATGATTTCCGGCGTATTTACACCAGTTCTAGGTGTATTAGCCGCAACAGGTATGATTAAAGGTTTCACAGCAATGTTTGCAGCATTTGGTTGGATTACAGATACATCAGGCACTTACCAACTACTTTATGCAATTGGGGATTGTTTATTCTACTTCTTCCCAATCTTCCTAGGTTTCACAGCGATGAAAAAATTCGGCGGAAACATTTTTATCGGGATGGCAATTGGTGCTTCCCTAGTTTATCCAACACTTGCAGGTATTTCAGCAGGTGACCCAATTTACACACTTTTTGCAGGAACAATTTTTGAATCTCCAATTCACGTAACTTTCTTAGGAATTCCAGTTATCTTGATGTCTTATGCATCTTCTGTTATTCCAATTATTTTAGCAACATACTTTGGTTCAAAAGTAGAAAAAGGCTTCAAGAAAATCATTCCAGATGTAATTAAAACTTTCGTAGTTCCATTCTGTACACTATTAGTAGTAGTTCCACTTACTTTCCTTGTAATCGGACCAATCGCAACTTGGGCTGGTCAATTACTTGGAGCAGGAACAATTTGGATTTATAACTTAAGCCCGGTTGTTGCTGGTTTAATCTTAGGTGGTTTCTGGCAAGTATTCGTTATCTTTGGACTTCACTGGGGTCTTATTCCAGTGGCAATCAACAACTTAACAACGCTTGGATCAGATCCAGTACTTGCAATGATGTTCGGTGCTTCTTTTGCCCAAATCGGTGCAGTATTAGCGGTATTCTTCAAAACTAAAAATACAAAACTTAAATCTCTTAGTATTCCAGCATTTATTTCCGGTATCTTTGGTGTAACTGAGCCAGCGATTTACGGGGTTACTTTACCACTGAAAAAACCATTCATCATGAGCTGTATCGCAGGTGCTGTTGGTGGAGGAATCATTGGTTTTGTAAGTGCAAAAGTTTATATCATGGGTGGACTTGGAATCTTCGGTCTTCCTAACTTCTTCCAACCAGGTGCTGGTATTACAAGTGCATTCTGGTGGGTAGTTATCGCAATCGTTATCAGCTTCATCCTTGGTTTCATCTTAACTTATGTAGCAGGATTCAAAGATCCAGCTGAAGCAGTTGTAGAAGAAACTAACGTAACAGAGGGCGAAACTTTAATCGAACGTGAGACAATTCCAGCTCCAGTAGTTGGCGAAATCGTAACTTTAGCAGACGTAAAAGACGAAGCATTTTCATCCGGTGCACTTGGAAAAGGTGTAGCAATTATCCCTACTGTCGGACGCGTTGTAGCTCCAGCAGCAGGAACAGTAACAACTATCTTCCCAACTGGTCATGCAATCGGTATTACAACGAATGACGGTGCAGAAGTATTAATCCACATCGGTATGGATACAGTTCAACTAGAAGGTAAGTTCTTCACAGCACATGTTAAACAAGGCGATGTAATCGAAAAAGGTCAATTACTAACTGAATTTGATATTGAAGGCATTAAAGCAGCTGGATATGATGTTACAACTCCAGTAGTAGTAACAAACTCCAATCAATATTTAGACGTAATGATTACAGATGCAAAAGAAGCTAAACTAGAAGAACGTTTAATCACATTAGTCATCTAAAATTCATTAATAAACAGCTTGGGCGTAAATCTGCTCAAGCTGTTTTTATGTTATACTGAGGGAAAAATAGGCGGTGAGCGGATGTTAGCAAAGGGCGATTTGATAGGGATCATTTGTTGTTCTGATGGTCGGAAAAAAGAAGACGAGAAGGATTTGAAGCGCCTTAAACAAGTCTTAGAAAAGGAATTTGGACTTCAGGTGTTTTTTGCGAAAACTATTTTTCAAACAGATAATTCGCCTTTTAGTGGTACTCCTGAGGAACGAGCAACCGAATTAATGAAACTATATCAAAATGTGGATGTAAAAATGATTTTTGACATTTCAGGAGGGGATGCGGCTAATCAAGTATTACCATATCTTAATTATGACATTATAAAAAAAGCAGCCAAACCTTTTATTGGCTATAGCGACTTAACCGTAATATTAAATGCAATTTTTGCGAAGACGAAGCAGCCTGGCTTTAATTATTTACTGCGAAATTTAGTAAGTGAAGCTAGCGAGATACAACGAGTGCAATTCCAAAAAGCGTTTTTCGAGAATCAAATTGCGATAAATGGAAAATTCCTTACTGAGTTTGAATGGAGCCCGGGTGAGGTCGTTGGTGGAAATATCCGCTGCTTTTTGAAACTAGCAGGAACGGAATTTATGCCTGATGTCTCGAATAAAATAATTTTTTTAGAAAGTTTAGGTGGAAAAGAGGCGAAAATTGCTTCTTACGTAGCGCAATTAGAACAGTTAGATGTGTTTTCGAAATGCTTAGGAATAGTTGTGGGAGAACACACTGAGGCTGAGAAAAACGGAGAATACGACAGAATAGGCATCTTATATCAACAGATTGGATTAAAATATGAGTTACCTGTTTTTCGAACTAAGGAAATAGGTCATAGTGTCGAAGCAAAACCATGCCTAATTGGAGCAAAAATTAATGTTTCACGTGAAACATTAACAAATTTTTAATATTTTTATTGCGAAATGTTCATAATTAACCTTTAATATAGAACTTGTAAGCAAGGAATACAATTAGTTTTACTCCCTTTTTGCTAATTGTAGAATTCCTTAAAATCCTAAACTCCCTTTTTGGACCGACTTGATTGTCGGTCTTTTTTTAATTCTCCAAGCTGAAAACTATTCAATTTTTTGTTAAAATGATAACATAAAAGAAAATGCGTATGAAAAAGGAGTTTTTATCATGAAAGTTGAAGGATTACTTGGCTTTTTAGGGGCGGCAATGGGTATTGGATTTAGTTTGATGGTTCTTGTTATTCCTGATATTTCACAGGCTTTAGAAGAGGAATCGTTTTTCTTCTATATGTTAACGATTGG
Source organism: Listeria sp. MAN/IMW/UF464 (assembly GCF_058683955.1). Lineage (NCBI taxonomy): Bacteria > Bacillati > Bacillota > Bacilli > Caryophanales > Listeriaceae > Listeria > Listeria sp. MAN/IMW/UF464. The sequence continues at coordinate 225,780 of NZ_JBZWZP010000003.1, read as the reverse complement.
TTCGCTTGTGCTTTCAGGGGTGGGGCTTGCAGGATCGTTTGTTGTTTCGCATAAACCTCGTCTTGGTGGAGCAATGATGGTTGCAGCTGCAATCGGTTGTACCATGTCGATTTCCATCATGTTCTTACTACCAATCGTGTTACTTGCTGTTGGTGGATTAATTGCACTAATTAACTATGAAGAAGCTGCTTCAGTAGAAGAATAAATGAAAAAAAGCTGTCCACGTGGGCAGCTTTTTTTATTAACGATTAAGATATTTTTTTAGAAAGTAATAAATTCCGTCAGCATCATTTGCAGTAGTAACAAAATCAGCGCTTTTTTTCACTAATTCACTCGCATTTTCCATTGCGACTCCAGCACCAGCTACTTCAAGCATTCCAATATCGTTTTCACCATCACCAAAACTAATAACATTTTCTGGTTTGATGTCTAAATGTGCAGCGAGGTTTTTCACGGCATATTTTTTATCCATATCTTTGGGCAAAATTTCGATATTGTTAGCATGAGAAGAAAGAATAGAAACGTCAGATAGTTTTTCTAATTCGTTTCGAAGGATTGCAAGTTTATCGAAATCCTCTTCTTCAATGACAATGCCGTTAATGAACTGATTAGCATGCTCCAAGAAGGTTTCTTTTGTTTTAATTGCAACGAGTTTTGTTGCATTTACGCGACCTTTATCTTCTTCATCGGTAAAATAATAAGGTGGATTTTTAGTGTAGTAAACCGTGTCAGTCGAGAAGAAAAACACTGGTAGATCATGGTCTTGGCATAATAAAAATGTTTCTAGTAATGCGGATTGTTTCATTTTTTCTTGTTGGATGATTTCGCCGGAAACTGCCACTACGCCACCATTTGAGGCAATAACATCTGCTTTTGGATGAACCAGTTTGGCGAAGTCGGTTGCGGAATTATACATTCGGCCAGTAGAAACGGCGAAATGATGACCTTCTTCTATTAATTGTTGCAGTAACCCTAGTGTTTTTGGTGAGATTGTTTGATTTTTTAGTAGTAATGTTCCGTCTAAATCAGAACAAATTAAGTATTTTTCCAAGTAAACCTTCCTTTCATTATAGCTTGGAACCGCATGATTCGCGGATGATTAATTCTGGATTATGATTAATTATCATCGGCTCAACTTGACCGTTAATTGCGCTAATCAATTGCAAAAGTGCCATTTTTCCAAGATATTCATTGTGTTGATCCATTGAAGTTAAGCGCGGGGTTTGATAATCGCCATTCATAAACTGATCGCAGCTGACGATGGCAATGTCTTCCGGGCAAGAAAGTTTCGCGTCATTAATCGCTCTAATCGCCCCAATTGCAACATTATCATTGATTGCTACAAGTGCAGTGGGTAAAGTAGTGTTATTTTCCAGAAGTTTAGTCATCGCCGCGTAACCATCAGCTGTATAGTAGTCAGAAAGAACAATCCAATCTTCATTAACCGAATGATTGTAACTAGCCATAGCAGCCTTAAAAGATTCCAATCGGTAGGAGGTGATTTTTACACCAGCTTCCCCGCCAATAAAGCCAATATTTTTGTGATCTAGCGCTGTCAGATGGCTAACTAAAGTTGTTATGCCTTTTTTTAAATTACGTTCAATAAATAAACAGTTAAGTTCGGGAATTTTTGAACCAATAACGACAACTGGAATTTCTCTATTTAGCTGATTTAAAGCATTGATGTAGTCTTTTGAAACAACTTCTTTATCAATTTCGCCACCTAAAATAAGTAATCCATCCACTTGTTTTTCTAAAATAATTTTTAAGTAATCTTCTTCCGTCAAAGGATGTTTGTTATTCTTATTATTTGGCTCGGCAAGCATCGTATTGAATAAAATTGTCGAAAACATGTAATCTAGCGCGAATTTTTGGATTTGCGTTATGAGTGAAATGAAATAAGGATTGGAAATATCCGGTAAAATTACGCCAATATTTTTTGTTTGTTTATTGACCATTCCACGCGCAAATACGCTAGGTGTGTAATTGTGTTCGTCTATGATTGCTTGGATTTTCTTGCGTTTCGCTGCTGAAACCGAGGGGCTGTTATTAATCACTCGTGAGACAGTTGAAACGGAAACGCCACTAAGTTTCGCAATTTCTTGTATAGTTATTTTTTTCATTAGGAATATTCACCTCGTAAGCGTTTTTAGCTATTTTAAGTGTATCTTATTTGGGTCTAAATAACAAGTGAAATTTGGTAACGTTATCAAAAATAAGCAAAAAAAGGTTGACATATTAAATTTATCCGGTTATTCTATGTTAGAAAGCGCTATCAACAAACGTTTTAATTTGGTAACGTTACCAAAAATGAGGTGGAATAGTTGAACATACAAGAATCTGTCATCGGCATTGATCTAGGTGGCACTAAAATTTTAATCGGTGAAGTAACAAAAGATGGGGAGGTGCTGCGGTCCAAAAGCTACCCGAGCAATACTGAAAATCAAGCCAAAGCGGTAGAAGTTCTGCTAAATGCGCTAGATGATTACTCGGAAAATATTGGTTTTATAGCAACGAAACAAATTGGGATCGGTGTTGGCCTAGTAGGGCGCGTAGATTATAAGGCGGGCATTTGGCTGGAAATCGAACCAGGAAAAACAAATCCGATACCACTAGCGAAAATGTTAGAAGCGAAAACAGGATTGCCAGTGACGCTTGGTAATGATGTAGTTTGCGCAACAATGGCTGAAAAACAATTTGGTTGGGGGCGAGAAACAAATGATTTTATTTATTTAAATGTTGGTACTGGTCTTGCTGCTGGATTTGTTGTAGACGGGCGCATTACGCAAGGCGGGCACTTTAACGCTGGTGAAATTGGTCATGCCGTTGTAGATATTCATAGCGATGTACTGTGTGGTTGTGGCAGATACGGCTGTGTGGAGCGTCTTGCTTCTGGTCTTGGAATAAAAGAAGAAGCGCTTAGACATTTAAATGAATACCCTACATCCCTTCTTGCTAATAATAAAACCGAATTAACTGGAAAAATGGTTCTTCATGCAGCAGAACAAAAAGATGAATTGGCTGAAAAAATCATTGATAACGCCACGCTTCAGCTAGCTAATTTGATTATGAATATGGTTCGGACGACAGATCCAGAATGTGTCATTCTAGGCGGCGGCGTGACAAGAAACGAGCATTTTTTCCAAAAGATAAAAGCTAATCTTCAAAGTAATACAATCCGTTTTGTTACGAAAGGCGTTGTTCGCTCACAGCTTGAGAAGGATAAAGTTGGCTTAATTGGGGCGGCAGTTATTGGAATGAGACTAGGAAATGAAGGAGGACAAGAATGAAGCCGAAAATGAAGCAACAAATTGTGCAAACAGGTATTATTCATCGACCACTTCCAATTGAAACGGAACATGCGCTAGAAACGATAGCGAAAAAGAAACAAGTTTTATCAAGTAGAACGTTACTTAGCTCTGAAAAACAGGTTTCCTTAGATTTTACACATCAAGGCGCTGGCGATTTTGTTATATCTGATCAAGGTGAGATTAAGTTGACTTCTCCAGTTGTTATGCCACATTGGCCAGCAGGTGCGCCAGATGACGGTGACTACACCAATTTTGGTAACGTTCTCATATCTGCGCCACTTCAAAATGAGGACTGGAACAGCTTTAACCGCGTGAGAATTCAAGTTTTCCCAGATTTTCCAGGTGTAACGAATCCATATTTAATGATTAGCTTTAAAAATGATGGAACCGTGAAAGTACCTGATATATATGGACGTGAGGGTGTTCATGGCGTGAATTTAATCAACCATGAATGGAACGATGTCATTTTTGAAATTGAAGGATTGCCACGGGATAAAATGACAGAAATTAGTTTTAGCTATTATTTGAATGGCCCGGAGCGACTGACTGCTGGAACAATGGAGTTATTCATTAGTGAGATTAAACTAGAGCAAATCAGTGAGCCGGAAATCTCCAAGGGCTGGATTCCGCAAGATAATTCGCTAATTTATTCCCACAACGGCTACACAAAAGACATGCCCAAAATAGCGTTTTGTGCCAATAAACTTGAAGCGAATTCCTTTACAATCCACGAAAAAGAAACAAATAAAGTCGTTTTCACCGGAAAAGGGTACCAAAATACAACCGAAACTGGCAATTTCATTATTCTTGATTTTTCAGATTTACAAACTGTGGGTGAGTATTATTTGAAATTTGCTGAGATGCAATCGGAACCGTTCCAAATCGGGACTTCCGAAGTGATTTGGGAATCTTCTATCTGGAAATCACTTAATTTTATTTTCTGTGAACGTTGTGGTTGCCCGATTTTTGGAAAACATACGACTTGTCATGCGGATATTATCGCTGAACATAATGGAAAACAGCTGTCATTCAATGGTGGTTGGCATGACGCGGGTGATGTTTCGCAACAACTTATTCAAACAGCCGAAGTAACGATGGCTTTATATGAAATGGCTGCGAGTTTATCTGAAAAAGATGAAATGTTACGGATGCGCCTTTTAGAAGAAGGTGAGTGGGGATTAGATTTCATATTGAAAACCCGCTTTGGAGATGGTTTTAGAGCGACAAGTGCTGGGATGACACGGTGGACGGATGGCCTTGTTGGTGGCATGGATGACGCAATCGCGCGGGTTCATAATCAAGCTTATGAGAATTTTTACTGTGCGGGGATTGAAGCGTATATCGGCAGCCAAATCCAGGATAACGCCACTATGCAGAATCATCTACTACGAATTGCGGAAGAAGATTTACTTTTTGCGATAGCGGAACTTGAAAAACATGGAACTGGGCAAAAACCGATTTTCTGGGAGCATACGTATCAAACCTCAGAAAGTTTGTATTACGCAACGGCTTCATGGGCGGCTTCGATGGTTTATCAATTAACAAACAAAGAAATATACGCAGAAAAAGCGGTCGAATGGTTAGATTTGATGTTAGAAGCACAAGAAAAAACTGGGATTAAAGACAGCGAAACTAGCGAACTTTACAAAGGATTTTTCTACCGAGATAAAACGCACAATGTTATTCAACATTTCAATCATCAAGCGCGTGAACATCTTTATTTGATGGCACTTGAGGTGGCTCTTGAAACGCAACCAGGTCACCCTGAAAAACAAACTTGGCTACAAGCGGTCGAAATGTACGGTGACTATTTGAAAAAAGTAACGCGTTTCACTAAACCGTATCCGCTCATTCCAGCCGGACTTTACAAAAAAGACGAGTATTTAGACGAAGCAAGTTTTCACTTACAACATTTACTCATTGATGAACGAGCGATAGAAGAATACCAATTACAATTCGAACAAGGTATCAAAATAAATGACGAGATTGCGTTGCGGAAATTCCCGATCTGGTTCTCGTTTAGAGGCAATAACGCCATTTTACTTTCGGCAGGAAAAGCGGCATCAATTGCTGGGAAAATTTTGCAAGATAAGGCGCTGTTAAATATTGCAGAAGGTCAATTGCAGTGGGTAATAGGAATGAACCCATTTGGACAATCAATGATGCACGGCGAAGGTTACCGTTATGCGCAGCAGTATAGTGTGCTTAACGGCGAAATCACAGGGGAGATACCAGTCGGAATGGAAACCTTTAGAAATGAAGATGAACCATACTGGCCGGAGTTTAATAATGCAACTTATAAGGAAGTTTGGGTCGGTAATGCCGGCAAATGGATGTCAATTGTAGCGGATTTAAACAAAATAACAGGAAAGTCATAGGAGGACAAAAAAATGAGTTCAGAGAGAAGTTTATCTAGTCGGTTTATTGAAGGATTATCAATTTTTGCCCAAAAAATTTCATCGCAAAAACACATTATGGCAATTCGTGATGGCTTTGCAGCAATGATTCCGATTACGATTATTGCAGCATTTTTCTTACTTGTAAATAATGTTTTGCTTCAACCAGAGAATGGTCTGCTTAAATTCATTCCAAATGTAGAAAATTATTTGGGTGTAGGTGTGCAAGTTTATAATGCGACACTTGGTATTATGGCGATTTTAGCGGCGTTTCTAATCGGGAACTTTTTAGCTAAATCATATGGGATGGAAGGTCGTACGGAAGGAATGGTTGCAGTTGCAGCTTATGTAGTCTTAATTCCCGCATCTTCGCACTTAATGTCTGTTGACGGAAAAGCGTTTGAGGCTGGCGGCGTTTTAACACAAGAAATGACAAGTTCAACTGGGATGTTCCTAGCGATTATTGCTTCTTTAGTTAGTATTACAATGCTTGCAAAATTCTCAAAAAGTAAAAAATTAAAGATTTCCATGCCAGAAAGTGTTCCACCGGCAATTGCAAAATCATTTAACATTTTAATTCCATCTTTCTTAGTTCTAAGTATTTTAGCAATTATTGAAGTGCTTGTAGTTAGTTTTGTATCAATGAGTATTCCAGAAATTATCGTAAAAGTTCTACAAATCCCACTAGTAGGCGGTTTCCAAACGTTACCAGGTATTCTACTTTATGTATTTTTAGCGGGATTCTTATGGGTATTTGGTATTCACGGTGCATTCGTATTAGGCGCAATTTCAGGGCCAGTACTATTAACTTCCTTGCAACAAAATATTGATGCTGTCAATGCAGGATCAGCTTTACCAAATATTGTTACACAGCCGTTTTTAGATGCGTTTGTTTATATGGGTGGTGGCGGAACAATTATCTGTTTAGTTATCGCGATTTTCATTGCCTCAAAACGACCAGATCATCGCATGGTAACAAAATTTGGCTTAATCCCTAGTATTTTCAATGTCAGCGAACCACTTATGTTCGGTTTGCCAGTTGTATTCAACCCGATTTACGGTATTCCGCTAGTTATCGCACCACTTGCTTCAACAGCAATGGCGTATTTTGCAACTTCATGGGGCTGGATTAGCCAAACGTACATCTTGATTCCTTGGGTAACACCGCCTGTCCTTTCAGGGTATCTTGCAACAGGTGGGGACATTCGCGCTTCCATCTTACAAATCGCAATTATCGTCGTTGGAACGCTCATTTACCTACCATTTGTACTTGTAGCTAACCGCGCGTACGTTTTAGAACAAAAAGCTGCTGGAAACGTTGAAGCAGAAACAGTAACGAATGGAGAAGTTTAAATGAAACCAACAATGATGACTTATATTAACGAAGAAGAGGAAATGTGCAAATCAATTTTAGCTAATTTCCAAAAAAATGCAGAACAATTAGAAGCTTTAGTAAAAAATGGCGCAAAAGAATGGCTGATTTTAGCTACTGGATCAAGTTTGAATGCAGCCCAAAGTGCCAAATATTACATTGAAAATCTAGCTGATGTACGCATTACTATTGAAGAACCATTCAATCATCTCTATTACGAAAAATTATCAAGTCACCTAGATTTAGTTATCGGTATTTCACAAAGTGGTCAGAGCACATCGACTATTTCCGCGCTAGAACGTGTGAAAAAAGAAGCTTCCGTGCCAGTAGTTGCGCTAACCAGTGATGTAACAAGTGAAATTGCCGAGTTTGCGGATATAACACTTGATATAGGTTGTGGAAAAGAACGAGTTGGTTATGTAACAAAAGGCTTCACTGCAACAGTCTTGACATTAATGCTAACAGGCCTTCATTTCGCTTATAAAACGGCGCAAATTGATGGGACTCGTTTTAATAACGAAATTAGTGCATTCAACCGTGCGACCGACGCCATCCCAGAAACAATTGCCCGAACCGAAGCATTTTATGAAAAATGGAAAAATGAATTTGCTTCAGCACCAAAGTTTACTGCGATTGGTTATGGTCCAACAGTTGGAACGTGCAAAGAATTTGAAACAAAATTCTCAGAAACAGTTCGTGTACCATCGCAAGGTCTTGATTTAGAAGCGTTTATGCATGGCCCATATTTAGAAGTAAACCCGCAGCATAGAATTTTCTTCATAGAAACAGAAAGCGCAGTTACAGAGCGATTAGTGCTATTACGCGATTATGAATCCAAATACACGCCATTTACGTATACTATTAAGTTTGGTACAGCTGAAAATGACCGTACGCTAACGATTCCAGCTGATTTGGATGAATTTCAAGCACCGTTTCTAATGATTCTTCCTTTCCAAATCTTAGCTCATCACATTGCAGAGTTGAAAGGGAACAAATTAACAGAACGTATCTACACAGACTTTGGCGTAGCAATGAAAAGTAAAACAAAACCTGGAGACTACGCTTAAAAATTACTAAAAGACTGGAAAACCCGAAGTAAGTAGGGGTTTTCCAGTCTTTTTTACACACTGCTTCCTGAATTTCGTAAGTAAGAGAAAAGGCATTTAATTATTAAAAATTGATAAATAAGTCACAAGTCTGATACACGGAGAGTTAACTTGTGGTAAAATGGACTTTGACTTTTAAAAAAGAAAAGGAAGTGAGTGCCTGGTGGATTTTATTACGTACATCATTGATTTTATTTTGCATATTGACCAACATTTAGTGGAGATTATAAACAATTTTGGAATTTGGACTTACATCATTTTGTTCTTGATTGTTTTCATAGAAACTGGCCTAGTAGTATTTCCGTTCTTACCAGGGGATTCATTACTATTTGCCGCGGGAGCTTTATCCGTGTTGGACGGTTCAATTTTACATATTGTGCCTCTAATTATCACACTTTGGTTAGCAGCAGTCATCGGGGATTCAGTAAACTATCAAATCGGTAAAAAAATTGGAACTTCCATCCCAGAAGATAGTTGGTTTGGGAGATTAATAAACCAGGAAAAAATGGCAAAAGCAGAGGCGTTTTTCAATAAACATGGTGGAAAAACGATTTTCATTGCTAGATTTATGCCTTTCATTCGTACATTTGCACCGTTTGTTGCGGGGGCAAGTCGGATGAATTATCGTTATTTCATCAATTATAATATATTAGGAGCAACTGTTTGGGTTCTACTTTGTACACTTGCAGGCTACTTCTTTGGTAATTTCCCAATCGTTAAAGACAACTTCTCATTAGTTGTGATCGGAATCATCGTAGTTTCAGTAATTCCGATGGTAGTTTCCTTTATTAGAAGTAAAATGACTCAAAAAAACGCGGATTAATTTCCGTGTTTTTTTTATTTCCCGGGAAATGTATAAATGATAAGTTTTGGGGTAATTGTTTAGGAAGAGGTGATAGAAATGGAAAATGGTTTAAATATTACATCCGAAATTGGTAAACTGCAAACCGTCCTTGTAAAAAGGCCCGGTTCTGAGTTGGAAAATATCACGCCAGAATATCTAGAGTCGTTATTATTCGACGACATACCTTACTTAAAAATGATGCAAAAAGAACATGATTTCTTTGTCAAAACGATGCAAGACTCGAATATTGAAGTACTCTACTTAGAAAAATTAGCAGCAGAAGCTTTAAAAGAAGCTAGTAATAAAGAACATTTTTTAACGAAAATGATTAAAGAATCCAATCAAATGGATGAAAGTGCTCTCTATGTACGTGATTATTTGATGGCTTTTGATGAAGAAGAAATGATTAAAAAACTGATGTCCGGATTGAAAAAATCAGAAATTCCAGAACGAAAAAAGAAACATTTAAATGAAATGATGGACGAACAATATCCGTTTTTCTTGGATCCGTTACCTAATTTATATTTTACACGTGATCCGGCTGCAGTCATTGGTAGTGGTGTAACAATTAACAAAATGTTCCAACCTGCAAGAAGACGGGAGTCCCTATTTATTGAGCTCATTTTAAAACATCATCCTCGTTTTAGTAGTCAAGAAATCCCGATATGGTCTGGTCGAGAAGAGCCTTTCCCATTAGAGGGAGGAGATGAGCTTATTTTGAATGAGGAAACGGTTCTCGTTGGTGTTTCCGAGCGAACTGATGCGCGCGCGGTTGAGCGGCTAGCAGAAAGTTTATTTAGTCGCGCTCCAAAAATCAAGCGAGTACTAGCAGCTGAAATACCAGAAACAAGATCATTTATGCATTTAGATACAGTTTTTACAATGGTCAATTTTGCACAGTTTACAATTCATCCTGCTATTCAAAACCAGCAAGGCGAACTAAATGTCTATATTTTAGAGAAAAGTGAGAACGGGCTAGAAATTACTCCGCGTAGAGATTTTAAGCGTGTAATTGCCGAAGTTCTTGGTGTGCCAGAAGTTGATTTTATTCCTTGTGGAGGAGAAGATGTGATTGTTTCAGCGAGAGAGCAGTGGAATGATGGTGCTAATACGCTTGCGATTGCGCCGGGAGAAGTAATTACATATGATCGAAATCACGTATCAAATGACCTTTTAAGAAAGGCTGGTATTAAGGTTCATGAGGTAATTAGCTCGGAGCTTTCTAGGGGGCGCGGAGGTCCTAGATGTATGACAATGCCGATAACTAGGGAAAATCTAAAATAAGCTTTGAAAAACTGGTATTTCCCCTCAAAATACGACTTTCACAAAAAGTATTGTCGCTGTTTTTAAGATGTGCTATAGTGTTTTCAAACCAGAAATTTTCGAGAAATATCTTGCTGGTTAGTTTGCGCTATGATATAATATTTTATTGTGAGTAATTATAAATTATTCCTTGCTCGCTCTTGATTTTAAGGCTTGCTAAAGGCAGTCTGAATTTCAGGGATATGGTGTGATTACATACCTTATCAGAGCCGCTTAAGACCACAAGGAGGTGTAGAGTAGATGGCTAGAAAGTACGAAATTATGTACATTATTCGCCCAAACATTGAAGAAGATGAGAAAAAAGCTGTTGTTGAACGCTTTGACGGAATCTTAACTGAAAATGGCGCGGAGATCATCGAATCAAAAGAATGGGGTAAACGTCGCTTAGCATACGAAATCAATGACTATCGTGATGGTTTTTACCACATCGTGAAATTGAATGCTGACAAAGCAGATTCTATCAACGAATTTGACCGTTTAGCAAAAATTTCTGATGATATCGTTCGTCACATGGTAATTAAAGAAGAAGCATAAGAATTTATTCAAGGCTAGGACCTTGATTTACTAAACGAGAGGAGGTTGGTTTTGCATGATGAATCGTGTAGTACTTGTAGGACGCTTAACAAAGGATCCTGAATTACGTTACACTCCAGCTGGTGTGGCCGTTGCGACTTTTACCTTAGCTGTAAATCGTACGTTCACTAACCAACAGGGAGAACGAGAAGCTGACTTTATTAATTGTGTTGTTTGGCGTAAACCAGCAGAAAACGTTGCTAATTTCCTGAAGAAGGGAAGCATGGCAGGCGTTGATGGCCGGGTTCAAACTCGTAATTACGAGGGAAACGATGGCAAACGTGTTTATGTGACAGAAATTGTAGCTGAGAGTGTTCAATTCCTTGAACCGCGCAATTCTAATGGCGGTGGCGGAAATAATAACTATCAAGGCGGAAATAACAACAATAATTATAATAACGGTGGAAATAACTTCGGACAAGCACCTACTAATAACGGTGGATTCGGACAGGACCAGCAACAATCTCAAAATCAAAATTATCAATCCACTAACAATGATCCTTTTGCAAGTGATGGTAAGCCAATCGACATTTCTGATGACGATTTACCATTCTAAATTCATTTTAGCGGTTTGAACTTTAAGATAGGAGGAACTTTCAATGGCTGGAGGACGCAGAGGCGGACGCCGTCGGAAAAAAGTATGTTACTTTACTTCCAATGGTATTACGCATATCGATTATAAAGATGTAGAACTTCTTAAAAAATTCGTTTCCGAACGTGGTAAAATTTTACCTCGTCGTGTAACTGGAACAAGCGCTAAATATCAACGTAAACTTACTGTTGCTATCAAACGCTCTCGCCAAATGGCATTACTACCATTTGTTGCTGAAGAAAAATAAGTTAACTATTAACAGTCTAGAATTTATTTCTAGGCTGTTTTTTGTTAAATGGAGACTTTATGCGGAAGAAACTTAGGGCTTAAGTTGGACGTTTAGCATCTTACATTCATGTTATTCTTAAATAGAAGTAAAAAAATACACAGGGGGCAACAAAAATGTATAAAAAATTAGCAACAGTAGGGGTGGCAGTATTATTAGTAGGAGCACTATCTGCGTGTAGTTTTAATGATGATAAGGATACTTCTTCAAGTAATAGCAGTAAAGAAACTACTAGTAGCAAAAGTAACAACGATAAAAGCTCATCCGATAGCTTGCAAAATAAAAGCTTCGATATGAGTTATGAAGACGCGGTGAAAGCATTTAAAGATAAACATAGTGATGCAGAAATTTCTAGCGTTGAATTAGAGAAAAACTTGGGAAAATATATTTATAAAGTAGAAGGTATCTCAAACGATAATGAGTACGAAATGAAATTTAATGCAGAAACAAAAGAAGAATTAGCTGACGAAACCGATAAATTAGATAAAGAAGATACAGGTGGAGTAGAAAAAGAAAACGAAAAAATCAGCTTAGATGGAATTAAATCACCAAAAGAAGCAATGGACAAAGCCGTTAGCGAGCAAGCAGGCGATGTAACAAGTTGGAAAATAGAAAGAGAATTAGATACAACTTATTATGAAGTAACTGTAAAACAAGGTAACAATAAATACGAAATTAAGTTAAATTCAAAAACATTAGATGTCTTACAAACAGAACAAGATGACTAAAAGCACGAAAAGTTACCTGTGATTATTCTTTCGCAGGTAGCTTTTTTTATGAATAATATTACTAAAGTTAAAGGTTAATATAGTCTTTTGTTACTATTCAGAGGTACTTTTTACACGTTTGAAAATTCTGAAATGTATCCAAAAAATCGGCATTTTTGCTGTTTTTGAGTCGTTCATGACAAGAATCGGACATTTCATTACATTTTTGGTTATAATGGCTAAATTCGTTGTAAAATGTTAGTGGAGGTGAATTAGTTGAGTAATTTTACTGCAAAAGTACCTTTGTCAGAAAGAATGGCGGATGTTTTGATTTCAAAAGATCGCTGGAAAGATGACGAAGAAGGTTATTTAAAAGTAAAATATGGGCTGGAGATAATTTTAATTAACGTCATGAAGTTTGCAATCGTATACGGTATTGCCTTAGTAACAGGGTTATTACTGCAAACAGTGACAGTGCATCTGTCATATTTATGGCTCAGACGGTATTCTTTTGGATTACATGCGACCAAAACATTGAACTGTACACTAATTAGCTTAACAATGTTTGTGCTTGCACCTTTTATTTTCCAAAATATACCTTCTAATAATTGGATTGTTTTAGGCACATTTGCATTTATACTACTCAACATGTTTTTATTCGCTCCGGCAGACACAGAAAGTTTGCCTTTAATCGGTGAAGAACACCGGAAAAAACTAAAAAGAAAAGCGATGATAGGAACGCTAATTTTAACGGGAATTGCGTTACTAATACCATTCGCAGAGATGAAAACATTAATCATGGTAGGATCTTTGTTTCAGGTGATAAGTATTAATCCACTTACTTACAAACTATTGAAAAGGAGGTATCGGAACTATGAAAAATATGAATAAATCAGTTGGTAAATTCCTTTCTAGAAAGCTAGAAGAACAATCCATGAAAGTTGCGGATTCTTCTATGAGTAAAGCTTGTTTCATGTTTGTATACGAACCAAAAAGTCCATTTGTGAAAATGCAAGAAAAAAACGAAAATAAATAAATTTAAAACTGTATAACATCAAAATTCATGCTAAAATAAAAAGAAGGCAAACTTACATATTTAAACATAGATATTTTAGACAGTGGAGGATTAATATGTTTAGTATTTTGATGGCAATTATACAGATAACGGGTATTTTTATAGCAATCCAGATTTTGACAAACAAAGTTTTTTCAATTAAAGAGGGATTGGTTACTATAGCAATTGCTATGCTAGCCTTCCCTTTATTTACATTAGTTCAATACTGGTCGATGATTTTTGTGTTGATTGTTTTTGTAAGTGCCTTATATTGGAAAAATAAAAATGTGATAGTTTCAGGTTCTATTACGCTTGTGGTCATTATTTTGCTTACTATCAGTGATTCTATAGTAGGTTTTATTTTAGTACCGGGCTTGAACTTTAAATATGATGAAATATTTAATGAATTGTTACCAACACTAATTTACTGTGCGGGAATGCTGGCGAACTTGTTGGTATTTTCGTTTATTCTTAGAAAATTGATTGAAAAAGTTAATATTTCTAGATTTGTTGAACATAGAAAATATGCGTACATTATTTTTTCTATCGTGGCTCTTACTGTCTTAGCGTTCTATATGAACATATATGCGGGGTCAATCGCAGGTTTCGATGGATCAGTTTTGAAAATTAATACGCTTATTTTTACAGGATATACCATTTTGTTAATAGTTATTGTGACGGTTGTGATTAACACTGCAACCAATGAACTTAAAGTACAGAATCAGAAGGAATAGCTAGAACAGTTACAGGATTATGTTACTACATTAGAGTCCCTGCATAGAGAAATGCGCGTTTTTCGTCATGATTATGTGAATATCCTGTCAACGCTTGTAGGATATATTGATAACGATGATATGCCGGGTTTGAAGTATTACTTTGAAAATAATATCGTACCTATAAATAAAACAATTGAATCTAACAACTATAAAATTTCTTTGCTTCAAAATATTCATGTGATTGAACTGAAAGGCTTATTGGCGGTTAAGTTAATACGAGCTCAAGAGTTGAAAATTGATGCAATTTTAGAAGTAGTTGAACCGATTGATAAGATTTCGATGGATAGCATAGATTTATGCAAAGTTGTCGGGATTTTACTGGACAATGCTGTTGAAGCGGCGCTAACTTGTGAAAATCCAGTTATTCGAATCGCGTTTGTGAAGAAGGGTGATAGCATTATTATTGTGTTTGCGAATAGCTTGCCAGTAAATATGCCACCGATTTATAAAATATTTGAAGAAGGTTTTTCCACAAAAGGAGAGGGTCGTGGTTTAGGACTTGCTAGTTTGCGGGAGATTATGAAGAAATATTCGCACGTTGCCTTAGATACAAAAGTGACTAATAGAGAAGTTATTCAAGAATTAGAAATTATGTAGAAGAATGGGGATGATTTTATGCTACCGGTTTTTATATGTGAAGATAATAGGATGCAGCGAGAAAGGTTAACAAAATATATTGAAGACTATATAATGGTTGAACATTTTGATATGAAGTTGGAACTTTCAACAGGTGATCCGTTTGAGTTAGTATCACGAATGCCTAGACATCAAGGTATGGGACTGTATTTTCTTGATATTGATTTAGGACAACCGGACATGAATGGCTTTGAATTAGCTCAAGAAATCCGGAAATTCGATCCACGCGGTTTCATCATTTTCATTACGACACATGCGGAACTGAGTTATATGACTTTCACGTACAAGGTGGAAGCGCTTGATTACATTATTAAAGATGATATTGATATGTTGCATGACCGTGTTTTAGCTTGTATGAAGCAGGCAGAAGAACGAATCTCTAACGACCAAGATATGCAGAAGTATTTTACCTTTAAAGTTTCCGATAAAAAGATTATTCATGAACTTTTAGACGATATTTTGTTTTTCGAAACAGCGCCTACGATTCATAAAGTAATTTTACATGGCAAAAATCGCCAAGTGGAATTTTATGGTAAGTTGAAAAGCATTGAGAAAATGTTGGATGAATCTTTTTATAGGTGCCATCGCTCGTATATTGTGAATAAGAAAAATATCCATGAACTTGATACGACAAAAGGCGTGGTGAAGATGTCTAACGGAGAAAATTGTTATGCATCATCAAAACTAATTAAAAGTTTGAGTTTATAAAAGTGGCCTTAAGGGTCGCTTTTTTTGTACGAACGTCAGCTTGAATTTGATGAAATTGGGAATTATAGGTAAAATAATAGTGATGAATTGTTAGTTAATTTTATGTTATGATATAGATACTCAAATTCAGACAAAAGGTATGTAAAAAAATGGGGAGCTGGATGAAATGTCAGGCTATTTTCAAAAACGAATGCTTAAATATCCATTATACGGTCTGATTGCAGCGACAATTATTTTGAGCGTAATCACGTTCTTTTTTTCGTGGTGGTTATCGGCGTTAGTAGTTGTTGGCGGAATTATTCTTACAGTTGCGATGTTTTACTTTGAATATCGCCTAAATGAAGACGTTCAATTGTATGTTTCTAATTTAACGTATCGAATTAAGCGCAGTGAAGAAGAAGCGCTAGTTGAAATGCCGATGGGGATACTTCTGTATGATGAACATTATAAAATCGAATGGGTTAACCCTTTCATGTCCAAATACTTTGATAAAACTGAGCTAATTGGTGAATCTTTGGAAGAAGTGGGACCGGAATTTCTGGATGTAATAACTGGAAATGATGAAAAAGGAATTATGTCAATTGCTTGGCGTGAGCATCGTTTTGATACGATTGTAAAGCGAAAAGAGCGGATTTTGTACTTATATGACCGAACGGAGTATTATGATTTAAATAAGAAATTTCAAGCGAATAAATCAGTATTTGCGGTTATTTTCTTAGATAATTATGATGAATGGGCGCAGGGTATGGATGATAGACGCCGTAGTGCCCTAAATAACTTAGTGACATCGATGTTGACTAACTGGGCCAGGGAGCACCGTATTTATTTGAAGCGAATTTCGACAGACAGATTTATGGCTTTTTTGACCGAAGAAATGTTGAAACAATTGGAGGAAGAGAAGTTTCAAATTTTGGACCGAATTCGTGAGCGGACGTCAAAACAAAATATTCCGCTGACTTTAAGTATTGGGATTGGTTATAAGGAAGATGATTTGATTAAGTTGGCAGATTTGGCTCAGTCAAGTTTGGACCTTGCTCTAGGGCGAGGCGGAGATCAGGTCGTAATCAAACAACCTGAAGGAAAAGTTAGATTTTATGGTGGGAAAACGAATCCGATGGAAAAACGGACTCGAGTTCGGGCACGCGTTATCTCGCAAGCTTTACAAGAACTAATTACGCAAAGTGATCAAGTTTTTGTTATGGGGCATCGCTATCCAGATATGGACGTAATTGGTTCTAGTCTAGGTGTAATGCGAATTGCTGAGATGAACAATCGGAATGCTTATGTGGTCGTTGAACCTGGAAAAATGAGTCCTGATGTGAAGCGACTAATGAATGAAATAGAAGAATATCCAAATGTGATTAAAAATATTGTTACACCGCAAGTCGCTCTAGAAAATATCACGGAGAAGAGTTTGCTTGTCGTAGTTGATACGCACAAACCTTCGATGGTTATTAATAAGGAACTGCTTGATTCTGCTACGAATGTGGTCGTTGTTGATCATCACCGTCGTTCAGAGGAATTTGTTGGTAATCCGGTTCTGGTTTATATTGAGCCATATGCGTCATCTACAGCGGAACTTATTACGGAGCTATTTGAGTATCAGCCTGATTTAGAACAGGTTGGGAAAATTGAAGCGACAGCATTACTTTCGGGAATTGTTGTTGATACGAAAAACTTTACGCTTCGAACTGGTTCAAGAACATTTGATGCGGCAAGTTATTTACGATCGCTTGGAGCAGATACAATTTTAGTGCAACAATTTTTAAAAGAGGATATAACTACTTTTACACAGCGGAGTCGTTTAGTGGAGTCGCTTGAAATTTATCATGATGGTATGGCAATTGCGACTGGACATGAAGACGAGGAATTCGGCACGGTTATTGCAGCTCAGGCAGCAGATACGATGCTCTCAATGGAAGGTGTGCAGGCATCCTTCGTTATCACGCTACGTCCAGATAAATTAATCGGAATTAGCGCAAGGTCGCTTGGACAAATCAATGTGCAAGTCATTATGGAAAAACTAGGCGGTGGTGGACATTTATCGAATGCAGCCACACAGCTTAAAGATGTTACAATTGCAGAAGCAGAAAAACAATTAATTAGCGCCATTGATGCGTATTGGAAGGGAGAAACATAATTATGAAAGTTATTTTCTTAAAAGACGTAAAAGGTAAAGGTAAAAAAGGTGAAACAAAAAATGTTGCAGATGGTTATGCAAACAATTTTTTAATTAAAAACGGTTACGCGGTTGAAGCTAGCAATGCGGCTTTAAGCACACTTTCCGCGCAAAAGAAAAAAGAAGATAAATTAGCTGCTGAAGAATTAGCTGAGGCAAAAGCTTTGAAAGAAAAAATGGAAAAATTAACAGTGGAATTAAAAGCGAAGTCTGGTGAAGGCGGTAGATTGTTTGGTTCCATTACATCTAAACAAATTGCTCAAACACTTGAAAAAACGCATGGTATTAAGGTAGACAAACGCAAAATGGATCTACCAGAAGCAATTCGAGCTTTAGGACATACAAAAGTGCCTGTGAAGCTGCACCATGAAGTAACGGCAACACTTGATGTACATGTGAGTGAAGAATAATTTTTCTTAAGGGAGCGTAAGACAGTGGATAATAATTTCCAGGACAGAACACCACCACAAAATATTGAAGCCGAACAAGCTGTACTGGGCGCGATATTTCTTGAGCCAAATGCGCTGATTACTGCTTCTGAAATTTTAATGCCGGATGATTTTTATCGAACTGGTCACCAAATCATTTTTGAAACGATGCTTGATTTGAATGACCACGGGAAGGCTGTCGATGTTTTAACAGTATATGAGGCACTTGCTGCCAAAGGTAATTTAGAAGATGCGGGCGGTTTGCCTTATTTAACGGAATTATCCGGTGCTGTACCAACTGCGGCTAACTTGGAATACTATGCCCATATTATCGAGGACAAGGCGCTTCTCAGACGTTTAATTAGAACTGCTACCCAAATTGCAACAGATGGTTATTCGCGCGAAGACGAGCTCGATATGCTTATGGACGAAGCGGAAAAGAGTATCTTGGAAGTTTCGCAGCGTAAAAATGTTGGTGCATTCAAGAATATTAAAGATGTCCTAGTTAAAACTTATGATGATATTGAAATTTTGCATAATCGTAAAGGTGATATTACTGGTATTCCGACTGGATTTAACGAGCTGGACAAAATGACAGCTGGATTTCAGCGGAATGATTTAATTATTGTTGCCGCGCGTCCTTCCGTTGGTAAAACAGCATTCGCCTTAAATATCGCGCAAAATGTTGCAACGAAAACAGACGAGAATGTGGCCATTTTTAGTTTGGAAATGGGTGCGGAACAACTTGTTATGCGTATGCTTTGTGCGGAAGGGAATATTAATGCGCAGAATTTACGGACAGGTGCTTTAACGAGTGATGATTGGCAAAAGCTGACAATTGCGATGGGTACACTTTCTAATTCTGGAATTTATATTGATGATACGCCGGGCGTTCGGGTGAATGAGATTCGTTCCAAATGTCGTCGTTTAAAACAAGAAACAGGTCTTGGCATGATCGTGATCGATTACTTGCAACTTATTGCGGGGAGCGGTCGTGGCGGTGAAAATAGGCAACAAGAGGTTTCTGAGATTTCTCGGTCGTTAAAAGCTTTGGCGCGGGAACTTGAAGTACCGGTAATTGCCCTTTCACAGTTGTCTCGTAGTGTAGAGCAACGTCAAGATAAACGTCCAATGATGTCAGATATTCGTGAATCGGGTTCGATTGAGCAAGATGCGGATATTGTAGCCTTTTTATACCGGGAAGATTACTATGATCGGGAAGGTGAAAATGACGGTACGATTGAGATTATTATTGCAAAACAACGTAATGGTCCGGTCGGTGACGTGAAATTAGCCTTTGTAAAAGAATACAATAAGTTTGTGAATTTAGAAGTGCGTTATGATGACGCAATGGCTTAATAAGGAAACCTTGTGAAATTCTAATTAGATTTGGAGTTTGCAAGGTTTTTATTTTATGCAAAAAGGTATCGTATTACTATTAATGGACTTTGAAATTCCCGTAAAATGATTAAAAAAGCGAACGATAAAATTACCTTACAAATCAATGTTCGTAAATCCATTGACTATTTTGGTGGCAAACGGTACAATGTATAGTGGAAAATGAAGAGGCTATGAAAAAATCATAGCTATCAAAGACCAATTAAATGAGGTGTTTAAATGTCTTCAGTTGTTGTTGTAGGAACACAGTGGGGCGATGAAGGAAAAGGGAAGATTACGGATTTTCTTTCCGAGAATGCAGAAGCGATTGCTAGATATCAAGGTGGGAACAATGCGGGTCATACAATTAAGTTTGATGGCGTAACGTACAAATTGCACTTAATTCCATCAGGTATCTTTTACAAAGAAAAAATTAGTGTTATTGGTAATGGTATGGTTGTTGATCCAAAAGCTTTAGTGGAGGAATTAAAATATCTTCATGATAAAGGCGTGGATACTTCTAATTTGCGTATTTCTAACCGCGCGCACATTATTTTACCGTATCACATTCGCATTGATGAAGCTGACGAAGAACGTAAAGGCGCAAACAAAATCGGTACAACGAAAAAAGGTATCGGGCCGGCATACATGGATAAAGCAGCTCGTGTTGGTATTCGTATTATCGATTTACTAGATAAAGAAACTTTTAAAGAAAAATTAGAGCATAATCTTGGTGAGAAAAACCGTTTACTAGAACGTTTTTATGAGCTAGAAGGCTTTAAATTAGAAGATATTTTAGATGAGTACTACGAATATGGTCAACAATTTAAAGACTATGTTTGTGATACGTCAGTTGTTTTAAATGATGCATTAGATGATGGCAAACGTGTGTTATTTGAAGGAGCGCAAGGGGTTATGCTTGATATTGATCAAGGAACATATCCATTTGTAACTTCAAGTAATCCGATTGCTGGTGGCGTAACAATTGGTAGCGGTGTTGGCCCATCGAAAATCAATCATGTTGTTGGTGTTGCAAAAGCATATACAACTCGTGTTGGAGATGGTCCTTTCCCAACTGAATTATTTGATTCTATTGGTGACACTATCCGTGAAGTTGGCCATGAATATGGTACAACTACTGGTCGTCCGCGTCGTGTAGGTTGGTTTGATAGTGTGGTTGTTCGTCATGCTCGTCGTGTGAGCGGATTAACCGATTTATCCTTAACGCTACTGGACGTTTTGACAGGAATTGAAACACTTAAAATCTGTGTTGCGTACAAGTTAGACGGAAAAACAATTACAGAATTCCCAGCAAGCTTGAAAGACTTAGCTCGTTGTGAACCTGTTTATGAAGAACTGCCTGGTTGGACAGAAGATATTACTGAAGTGCAATCATTAGATGATCTACCAGTAAATTGTCGTCATTACATGGAACGCATTGCTCAACTTACAGGTGTGCAAGTTTCTATGTTCTCTGTAGGTCCTGACCGCGCGCAAACTCACGTTGTTAAAAGCGTGTGGCGTTTAGCTTAATATTACTACAACCTAAACTCTCTGAGGATTTTCCTTGGAGAGTTTTTTTGATGTTATTAATAGGAAATATTGCTCCTGGCAAGGGCTTTTTCTTTAAAATCATTGTGTATCATTTGTACATTTAAAAGTTGTAAAAGTTAACAAAAATAAGTTTTGTTTGTGAAAAACACATCTTTTTATAGAAATGGGATTCCACAAAAATACCTAATAACGTTGAAATGAAGTGGTTTTGTTCGTTTTTATGTCACAATTTCTTTTGTGAATTCATGATATAATTTGATTGTGATAGCTTATTCACAATAGATAATAAGAGGAGATGAAGTGAATGTCAGGTCAAATTCGTATGAGTCCAAGCGAACTACGTGATCGCGCGAAAACTTACGGTCAAAGTGGTCGAGATATTGAGGATATTCTAAGTCGTTTAAGTCAACTACAAGATCAACTACGTAGCGAATGGGAAGGTCAAGCTTTTATGCGTTTTGATGATCAATTTGAGCAATTAAAACCAAAAGTAACTGAATTCGCAAACTTAATGGATCAAATTAACGATCAACTTGAGAAGACAGCAAACGCAGTAGAAGAGCACGATCAACAACTTTCTCAAAACTTCGGATTCTAAAAATCATTAAACAGTAAAGCATACATACAAATATCGTTGGATGCTTTACGAAAAGCCATGCAGTTTTTTGCATGGCTTTTTCTAAAATAGAAAGCTTATGTCTAAAAAGGCATTTATATAAAAAAAGACACAGCGGGAGTGGACATGAATGAAAAAAGTAAAATGGAGTATTTTACTCTTTTTAGTCTTGGCGATTTTTTTATCGGCAGGAATTACTTATTTAGCCTTGAATCAAGGGGCTAGTAAGGGTGATAAAAATAATGCGGAAAAAGCGCATAAAATGACTATCGCGCTTGTTAATGAGGATCAAGGAGACACATTCCAAGGAAAACGGGCAGAGTTTGGAAATCAATTTGTTAAAAGTGTTGAAAAGGACGAAGAACATGAATGGTACGTTGTAAGTCGCGGTGTTGCGGAGAGCGGCTTAAAACGAGATGTATACAATATGATGATTGTTATTCCGAGTGATTTTTCTAAAAAAGCATTATCTATGACATCAGAGGCGCCAGAAAAAGTAACCATTAGTTACAAAGTAAATGATGTTGGAAATAGCGACCTAAAAGCAGAAGCAGAAAAAACAGCTGCGTCTGTATTGGAAGATTTCAACACGCGTATTATTGATGTTTATTTTGCGAGCATTTTAACCACGTTACAAGAAGCGCAAGACAATATTGGCACATTAGTAAAAGAAGAGAAAAAATATGATGCAATTTACAACAAAGATATAAATAATCCCCTTTCAAATTACACCAAACAATTTAAAACAGTAGAAGATTATACCGGAGCCTCCAAAGAGAGTTTTCAGGGTTTCCAAGAGATTATGAAGGCTTTTGAAGAAAGCTTAAATCTCGCTAAAAAAGAAAATGCGGAACATATGAAGAATATGGATGCTTTTACAAAAACGCAAGAGGAAAATGGTCCACTTCGAGCCGGATTCGCGGAAAATTTACAGACATTTGATGGAACTTTGACTGCGGAAGATATTAGAACGCAAACAGTCGCTTTAGAAAGAGCCAATGATCAGATGACTTCAGAATTCCAGATTATAGAAGGAAACAATTCGTTACTCACCCAGACTCAAGCGTTACAAAGCTACATTGCAGAAACGAATGCTCGTATTGAAGCGTTAGATGCTGAGATCATCGGAACGCTCGAAAATGATTTCCGTACAGCAGTATATAACGACTTGTTACGCATTCTACAAGAAAACGAGTACTCTGATAGATTGAATGAAATTGGTCTTAAAGATTTAGCTGGCGAGGATATTAATGCTGGTTTTAACAATATGATTGTGAAAACTATCAAGGCTTTACCGACATACAATACGGACCAATTAGCTTCAATCGGACTTGACGAGGAGTTATATAAAAATATTGTAACCATTTCAAAAAAATATTATAGCAGTCATCGCAGTGCTTTTGGTGATAATTTCAGCATCACAAATGAAATGAAAACTCTACCAACAGATACGCTAAAAAGTGACGCTATAAACAAGCTGAAATCAGAAGGCGTGGCGCTAGAAAGTAATGCGATTACTTTAGAAGGAAGTGAATATGCTTCTGAAATTCTCCTAACATTAGATGAAAATTTTTCATTTGAAAATGTTGTTGGAGTTGTAAATGGAGATGCTCAAACGGGATTAGTTCAAGTAGCTCCTTATGGTGAAAACGGCTTAAGACTTACCATTCCAGCTCTAGGGACTCCGGTTGAAATTAAGGTTACGGGGACAGCGAAATTAAAAGAGGGAGCAAGTGTGCCTTTAGTTGGGGCAGTGAATTGGACAGCTTCCTTGCAACAATATGAAAAACAAGAATATCCTCAAATGCCTACGATTCCAATTGGTTTAGATCCCTCTACTCCAGAAAGTTCGCTCGTGGTTAGAAAAGAAGTTGTACCTATTAAAGTTACAGAGCCTACGTATCTTAACGAAACAAAAACTTCTGTAAAAGCTATTACTAATACAGTGAAAGATTATTATAAGTTGCAGGCGTTGTTTGATTTGTATTACGGAATTGACGCAAGTGACTCAGCACAGCTACCGGATTTTAGTAATTATAGCATAACCTTAGAAAACTCTGCGAAAACGTCTTCGTATTATTACATTTTTAATAAGGAAGATGTTATTAGTAATTTTGTAAATCTTACAACAGACCGATTTGTAGCGGATTATAAGAAAAAAATTAATGCATTCAAACAACGGATTGATGATTATAAATATACAATGGCCGAAGCGAATTCGCGCTCAGAAGATGTCACTAACAGGCTCACTGAGACAACCGAACAAGCAATAAATTTAAATACCAATTTAGCGCTAACTTTAGAAAATCTAGAATCTTGGCGAAATGCAAGTAAGGATTTAATAAAAGAAAATGATGTAGTTTTAGATAAAACGGGTGAGGAAGCTACGATGGCGCTTCAACTAAATTCTGAATTTGCCGGACTTTTAGCGGAAAGTGAATCACTTGCTGGGACGTCTGAAGGCAACTTAAAGTCGGCGGAAGTTGTCTATGAAACTTTTGATGCGATTGATAAGGAAGCGAAGAATATTCAGCAAAGCGGTGAAACCCTAGTTAAAGAAGCTTCTACTTTATCGGAGGACTTAGGAGAAAAACTGAAAGATGATGAAACTTTCCAGAAAAATTTCGCTAAAGTTATGGAAAATAGCCGTATTGGCGATCGGCAAAATGAAAATCTCTACAGTTTCTTAAGTAATCCTGTAGATAAAATGAATGCGGGAACTATTGTTGCTGGAGATAAATCAATGCCGTATTTCATGGTTCTAATTTGTACAATTTTGGCGATTTTCACAAGTTATGTTATTTCTCACCAAGAGAAGAAACGCCAGCAACTAAATGAATTTGAAAAAGAAATGTCTATTGTCTTTAAAAATATTCCAATCACGTTTTTGATGATATGTGTTGGAATAATTGAAGGCTTAGTAATCGGCGCTATTTCTGGCTTTATTTTTGATTTAGGCGAAATTGGGATTTTCCTATGGATTGGGGTTTGTTTACTGATTATGATGGCGCTTGTTACTGCATTTTCGTACGTACTACGCCAATTAAACATGATTGGAATGTCGATTGTTTTACTCGTTTTGAGTTTGTACCTATTTTTAACAGATGCGGTTGGACTTAATATCGATAATGAATCAATTTTTGCGACCTTTAGGAAATTTTCACCACTACAATATATGGAACAGTTGCTGAATGGAATTTTAAGTATGCAACAAGATTACATTATTATTGTATACAGTTTGATTGGCGCAACACTAGTGTTTACGGGGCTTAACCTGTTCGTTTGGCACCGTTCTAACAAAGAAGATGCAGAGGAGGATTCAGATGAAATTTAATATTGCAGTATTTATTGTATTGATTTGTTTCGCTTTTTCTCCTAGTGTCCTCGCTGCGGATTCGGATAGTTATCTTGAAAATAGTGGAAAAATGGACATTAAAACAGATCGTCTTCAAAAGACAAGTGAAGAAAAGACCAAAGAACTGGAAGACATGGAAGAAACAGAGCTTGATAAACAAGGTATTCCACTTTTTACAGATGAAATGGATGAAAAGATAGCGAAACAAAAAGCGACAGAAAAAGCTGAATATGACCGGATTAAAGAGTCGTTGTTTGAAGAAGAGCCAACTGCTGGTGAAACGGTTAAAAAGACAAAAGAAAAATTATTTGCTGAAGAATATGAAACGAAGGCTGCAACAAATGAAACGACGGTTACGGAAACAATCACAGAAGATGAAACTAAAAAGACAAAGCAAAAAACAGTTGGTGGAGCAATTGCTGGAACACTTTTGGCTTTAGCTGGCGGAATTTATGTGGCGGCGCGTAATGTATTTGAATAGAAAGCGGGGAAAACGAAATGGCTAAAAATACGCATATGAATGTGACGGTTGATTTCACTAATTGGGGCGCGGATAAGTATGATTTACGCATCCCAGTCCATCAACCAATTAAAGCATTAATTATTAATTTGGCAGAAACACTCAAAATAGAATATAAAGATTTATCCAAATGTACGATAAAAACGACGAATAAAGCTATTTTACTAAGCGATGATGATAAATTAACTAATTTTCAAATTGCTGATGGCGACATTTTAGAAATTTTATAGAAAAAAAGGAGAATGAAAACGATGAATAAGACAACAGAAATGGACGGAACAGCTTACGATTTTACTTATGAGGATTTAGCGTGGAGTGTAACGTTTCCTAAATCAAAAACACATGCAAAAGAACTAGCGCAACTAGAATTATTAGAAAAACCAGCTGCTCATTTTGTTCCGGCAAAAATTACGAGCGATAGCGATTCCTATACGATTTCTTATGAGATTGCTCAACATACATATGGCTTTGAGCAAGTTCGCAAAATGGAACGCGAAGATAAGCTACGAGCGTTGCGGAATATTGCGGATTTAAGTGAATTACTGAATACACGCTATACTTTTTTCTTACATCCCGATAATTTGATTTTTGATATAAATTTAGTCCCGAGTATTGTTCACCGCGGGATTAAGAATATTTTACCACCATATGAATTGACCGAAGAAATGTTCTTTAAGCAATATCAGTGTTTTGCGATTGCGATGTTTTCCAAGAAGTTTTCTTTTGAAAATTTATATAATGGCTCGCTTTCGGGTGCTAGAGGAACTCAGTTTGAAAAAAGTATTTTAGATGCAAAAACGATTCAAGATATTGCTGATATTTTAGAAGAAGCTTATGTGAAAGAAAATAAAACTGTGAAAAAGAATATGGCAATCGTTCCAAAGAAAAAATACGGAACTTTTCGAGGACTTGCGGTTGGTTTTATTATTGTAGCGATTTTACTGGCTATTCCAGTGAGCTATTTTGCGTTCATCAAAGTGCCACTTCAAAACGATTTACTTACAGCGAACGAGAATTTTCTTAAAACAGACTATGACAAAGTGATTACGGGGCTTGAGAATGTGGATCCTGAAAAAATGCCGCAATCAGTGCAGTACGAACTTGCTTATTCCTACGTTAACGGCGAAAAAATGAGTGATAAAAAGAAAGAAAACATTATGAATACCATCAGTTTGAAATCAGATCAGAAAAATTTACTTTACTGGATTTATAATGGTCGCGGTGAATTTGGTAAGTCACTAGATATTGCGAAACTTTTAGATGACCCAACGCTTGCAATGTACAGCTTAACGAAACAAATCGAACAAGTCCAAAGTGATACAAAACTTAGCGGCGACGAAAAAGTAGAAAAACTAAAAACGCTAGAAGAAAATTTAAAAGAATATGATGAAAAAGTAAATGCAAAAACGAAAGAAACAGATGCATCAACAAATACAGAAGCAAAATAAGGGAGACTGAACCATGAATAGAGAGGCTTTATTAATTGTTAGTAACGGGCAACAATGTCATAAACACCATTTGTCCCCTGAAAAAGTCGTGACAATTGGTAATACAATCGAACACGAAATTACTTATCCAGAACTAGTTGAATCAATGGAAGTTAAATATGATGAAAACTCGTGGAATGTCGGTACAACAGCGCTTCAAGTGAACCAATCCGTGAAAGTGGACAATCTAGCATTTTATCTTTGCCAAGATTTGGATACGCAAGTGTATGATGTCGTCATGAACATTTCTGTAGCATTTGGCGCGGGAACGGAGAATGATGTTACGATTGATGGCACAAAATCAGACTTTTTACTTTTGCGTGATGCGAAGGAGAAACTGTTTAAATTACAAGTTTTAAATGGCGAAATTTATCATAATTTTTCTTTAGTAACAGAAGACTGCGTTCTAGAACCGGGTGATCAGCTCTATACGGACGGTGTGACGATTACAATCGGAAAAGAAGATATTAGTGTACTTGCTGTGAAAAATCGCGTGACGAGCAAATTAGCGCCTTTATTCGCAGCGGACAATTCGTTCGGTGAAGACTATCCAGATTATCACCGTTCTCCGCGGATTATTTACCGTGCTCCAGAAGAAAAAATCAGCATGGCGAAACCTTCTAGTAAGCCCTCCAAACCAACAGATGGCTTAATTAAGATAATTTTACCGCCGCTTATCATGGTTGCGATTACTGTGATGATTTCTATTTTCCAACCTCGTGGGCTGTATATTATTATGACAATCGCAATGTCAGCAGTAACGATAACGATGGCGATTATTAATTACGTAAAATCACGCAAAAAATACAAAATCGATTCCAAACAACGCGTGGAAAGCTACGATTTATATTTAAAACGAAAAACGAAAGAATTACATGAAACAAGTGAGAAGCAACGCCACGCCTTAACTTACCATTATCCGGATGTAACTGAACTGGAAAAAATGGCGCTTCGAGTGGATTCGCGTATTTATGAAAAAACAATGTTCCACCATGATTTCTTGACTTTCCGAGTTGGACGCGGCGCCGAAGCAAGTAGTTTTTCCGTCGAATTTCAACAAGAAGAATTTAGTCAGGACAAAGATGAACTTATTGATGAAGCTGTGAAAATCAAAGGACAATATTTATCTATTAATGAAGTGCCAGTTGCGACAGATTTAATGCACGGACCAGTGGGTTACATTGGACCGCGCCGTTTAGTATTAGAGCAACTTCAAATGTTGGTAATGCAAACATCCCTTTTCCATAGTTATTATGATTTGCAATTTATTACCATTTTCCCAGAAGAAGAAAAGGCGGATTGGGACTGGATGCGCTGGTTACCGCATGCGAATATGCGTGATGTGAATGTGCGTGGTTTTGTTTACCATGAACGTTCGCGCGACCAAGTGCTGAACTCGCTTTATCAAATTTTAAAAGAACGTAAACAAGCGCTCACTGAACAAGCGAGCAAACAGGAAAAATTATACTTCACACCACATTATGTGGTTTTAATTACCGACGAAAAATTAGTACTCGATCACACGGTTATGGAATTCTTCAATGAAGATCCAAGTGAACTAGGTGTTTCTTTAGTGTTCGTACAGGACGTAATGGAGAGCTTGCCAGAACACGTGAAAACGGTCGTGGATATTCGTGATGCGAAGAGCGGGAACATTATTTTGGAACAAGGTGACCTTGTAAACCGAGCATTCGTGCCAGATCATTTGCCAGCAGATTTTGACAAAGAAGTAATCAGCCGGGCTCTTGCACCACTGAACCATCTACAAAACTTGAAAAACTCTATTCCAGAATCCGTCACTTTCCTTGAAATGTACGGTGTGGAGCGTGTCGAGGAGCTAAACATTGCTGGACGCTGGGCGAAAAATGAAACGTATAAGAGCCTTGCTGTACCACTAGGCTTGCGCGGGAAAGACGATATTGTTCAATTGAATCTACATGAAAAAGCGCACGGGCCGCATGGTTTGGTAGCTGGGACGACTGGTTCTGGTAAATCAGAAATCATTCAGTCTTATATCATTTCACTTGGCGTCAATTTCCACCCATATGAAGTCGCGTTCTTGCTGATTGACTATAAGGGCGGTGGTATGGCGAACTTATTTAAAAATATGCCACATTTACTTGGAACAATTACAAACTTGGACGGCACGCAATCGATGCGTGCACTAGCTTCCATCAAAGCCGAATTGCAAAAAAGGCAACGATTATTTGGCGAGCACGATGTTAACCACATCAACCAATACCAAAAACTATACAAACAAGGAAAAGCGACCGAACCAATGCCGCATTTATTCCTTATTTCAGATGAGTTCGCCGAGCTGAAATCAGAACAACCAGAATTCATGAAAGAACTCGTTTCGACAGCACGTATCGGGCGTTCACTCGGAATCCATTTAATCCTAGCAACCCAAAAACCAAGCGGCGTCGTGGATGACCAAATCTGGTCCAACTCCAAATTCAAACTGGCCCTAAAAGTACAAAACGCCAGCGATTCAAACGAAATTTTGAAAACACCAGACGCAGCAGAAATTACACTACCAGGTCGTTCATACTTGCAAGTTGGTAATAACGAAATTTACGAATTGTTCCAGAGTGCTTGGAGTGGCGCGGATTATGTGCCAGATAAGGAAAGCACGGATTATATTGATACGACGATTTATGCAATTAATGACTTGGGTCAGTATGATATTTTGACAGAGGATTTGAGCGGATTAGATAAGAAGGATGATTTGACGAAACTGCCGAGTGAACTTGATGCGGTGATTGATCATATTCATGCGTATACGGAGGCTTCTGGGATTGAGGCGTTGCCGAGACCTTGGTTGCCGCCGCTAGAGGAACAAATTTTCTTACCAGAATTGCACCAAGTAAATACTGAAGAGCTATGGAGCGGTGAGAAACAACCTCTTCAAGCTACCATTGGCTTTTTAGACATACCACAAATGCAAGCGCAAGAGCCATTAACAATTAATTTGGCAAAAGATGGGCATTTAGCTGTGTTTTCTAGCCCAGGTTACGGTAAATCGACTTTCTTACAAACAATAACAATG
This sequence comes from Listeria sp. MAN/IMW/UF464, assembly GCF_058683955.1. NCBI lineage: Bacteria > Bacillati > Bacillota > Bacilli > Caryophanales > Listeriaceae > Listeria > Listeria sp. MAN/IMW/UF464. The sequence continues at coordinate 195,531 of NZ_JBZWZP010000003.1, read as the reverse complement.
GACTTAGCAAGACAGCATAACCCTGAAAGATTGCATGTTTATTTACTAGATTTAGGAACAAATGGGCTACTACCTTTGAAAAAATTACCGCATGTTGCTGACACGATTATGGTAGATGAAGAAATTAAAATTGGAAAACTTATTCGTCGCTTAACACTAGAATTAAAAGAACGTAAGCAAAAATTGAGTAAATATGGTGTTGCGAATATTTCAATGTATGAAAAAGCAAGTAAGGAAGAAGTTCCAGCAATTTTACTCGTTATAGATGCATTTGATTCTGTTGGAGAAGCCCCTTATAAAGATGTATTTGAAAAACTAATTGCTCAAATTGCTCGTGAAGGAGCGAGTGTAGGGATTCATTTAGTTATGAGTGCAGTTAGACAAAATGCTATTCGAGTACAAATGTTAGCAAGTATAAAACATCAAATACCGTTATTTATGATTGAACCAGGTGAAGCAAGAAGTATTGTAGGAAAAACCGATTTAGCCATTGAAGAACTTCCGGGCCGTGGATTAGTTAAATTAGAAGAGCCAACTGTTTTCCAAACGGCACTGCCAGTTTGCGCGGATGGAACACTTGAAATTATTGAAAAAATCCAAGCGGAAAGTGAAGCGATGTCTAGCGAGTGGAACGGATCACGACCTGCGCCAATTCCAATGGTACCTGAAGTTATCAATATGCTTGAATATCTAGAAAATAAACAAGTCCAAAAATCATTTTCAGAAGGAAAAACGCCAATAGCAGTAGATTTTGAAGATGTATTACCAGTCAATTTAGATGTGCAAACAGATGGCAACACACTTGTTTTAACAGATAATGCAGATGTTTTGGAAAGAACCATGGTTTCGCTAATCGAACTAATTGGTCAGAATATGGAAGTGGATATTGCTCTATATGACAATTCGTCTAACAGATTCCAACAGTACAGAAACAACGTAAATATATACGCAGGTGAGGAAACTGCCATGAATAGTGCTTCAGAGCAAATTGTTAGCGTACTCGAAGCTCGAGAAGATGGTTGGAAGGATATTCAACGGGCATCGAATGGAGAAATCACACTCAAAATGTATGTTGAAGAATTACGACCAATGTATGTGCTACTAACGGATAGTATCTATGCTGCGGAACAGATGTCTCTGGAAGCTAGGAAAAATATGGTCCGACTAATTGAAAATGGACCTAAATTAGGTATCTACTTTGTTACCGGAAGCCAAACAGGAATTCTATATAGAGCTCGAGATGAAATTTCTGGTGAATTACGAAAACAAAAAACCGGTATCTTACTTGGACGGATTTCAGATCAAAATATTCTCAGTCTCATAAACAACATCTATAAAGAAGCTCTGCTAGCGCCGTATGAGGCGTATTACATTAAACAAGGTCAATACGAAAAAATTAAACTTATTGCACCAAATCAATAATTGAAAGGAGCTGTTAATGATGGGTCTAACAGATTTCTGGAAAACACCTACTGAGAAAAAACGAGATGAATACGATAAGCTGCATGACTATCTAAAAGATGCTCTCAAAAAACATGATGAAAAAATGGCAGAAGTAAAAAGTGATTTGAGTGCGTATAAAAAAGGAATGCCTGATATGCCGAGCAAAGGTATTCCTGCAAATCCATTTGTAGAAAAAAATGAGAAAGTCTTAGAGCAGCTTGAAAAATATATAGATAAAGAAAAAGATAAACGTGCCAGTTTGAAAAGTGCTATTGATACAGCTTATAGAAAATATTTAGAGTATAAAGCATTGGCCATAAAAGAAGAAAAAGCAGAGCAAGCAAAGAAAGAGAAGGAGAAAAAAGAACGAGAGGAGAGGCTAAAGAATGGGTAATGTGAAAATTGATGCCGCAAAAGTTGCTGAAGCTAAAAAATCGGCTGCCATAGTGGAAAAAAGCTTAGAATCAACACATAAAAAATGCAAATCAGTTATTTCTTATGTAGAAGGCGCATCTTGGAGTGGTAAATCGCGGGACGCTTTCCTTACCTTCATGGAATTAATTGAAAAGTATCATGCTGATGTGAAGAAAAACTATAAAAAGCAAAAGAAAGCATTAACTTCCTTAGAAGATTATGTAGAGGATTTTGAGAATACTTCATACTCCAAGGATGTGAAAAGACTATGACAGTGGAAACGATAGACGTATTTTCCCCTGTTGAGTTATACCTTTTACTTTCTCCAATCGATGCGCAACACTTATTTGGTGTTCCTGACAAGCTTACTTTTTTATTAAAGGGAGAAGATGTTTTTGCTGAAGGGTTTGACCGGCTCAAGAGTAAAGGGATATTAAATAATGCAGGCGAGCTAACGGATGGCGGCGGCTTTTTGATTGATTCCTTAATTGAATATTATCAAAGTAAAAAGTATGTGCGTATGAACCAGTTGATGTTTGCTTTTCCAGAAAAAACACCCAATGAACTACTTGTAATGATTGAGATAACTCCTCAAAGAGAATATCGATTTGAACGAATGAATAAAATTTATGCGCTAGAAATGATAAAAGATTTCTTTCCGCTCATTCGTAGAGAACCTGGTGAAAGAGAGACTGAGTTTCTAAAAGAAGAATTGACTAATGAAGAGCGTAAACGAGCAACTGCTTTTGATCCGGAGAAAAATTTTATTAGTATGGAATTCTTTCATGTGGATGAGGAACCAAAAGAAAAAAACAATGCTAAATACTACAAACAGTACTTGGCATTTGAGATGGAAGACAAATTAATGATGGTAGATGTTGTAAACGATACCTATTACCGTGGAAGCCAGTATGCTTTATTAAAATTATTGTTTGATGAACTTGAATTTCCTTATGAGGAGGCTAAATAGATGGCGCAACAAACGATGGGCGGTGCAGGAGCCGCTTCTACAATAGATATTAATCCAGATGAAATGACTCATATTGCCAAGGAATTACTAGCAATTGCTAATGAGTTTGAAGGAGTAATAAAGCCAGCAGTAAATCAGTTAAAAGCAAATAAGTATTTAACAAAAGGCAAAGCAAAAAAAGCAATGGAAAAAGTACCTAAAGCGAACGAACGTGTAATGGAACTTCAAGACCAATATAACATGGCATCTTCCGTTGTATTCGATATACTCCAAACCATGGTAGATGCAGACAGAGATATTGCTGAAAAAATTATCGCAGCTTTAGAGGTATAAGGAGGCCAGATGAATGAAAGAAGTCAACTACCGAGAAGACGACTGGCGTGAAGCCAAAAGTGCCCTCGCCCCATTTGCCGCAGCGAATTGGGTAGGCGGTTTATTCAATAATTTAGAAAAAGTATCGAAAAATATGGAAGAAGCGGAAGAAGATATCCAAGAACTGGACTCAGACCATGCGATTTCGTTTCAACATACCAACTATCGTGGAAAGTACAGTGCTATCGAAGACGATTTGATGGTATTGTATAAGTTCAGTTGTCATGCAGGGGAAAAGATGGAAACCCTGGTAGACCAACCGTTTTATGAGAAGTTGGATGCGTTTGTGGACGGCATGCAAGATTTGAGTATTTCGACGTATTCTACCACCAACCGGATTGGTGCGAAGTCGAAACAAACCTATACAACTACATCTGGCGGTTCGCAAGTCATCGAGTCCATCAAAGAAGGTGCGACGATCGAAGATTTGATGAATGGCGATAACTTCTACGCAAACCAAATGCAACTACAATATAGGGACTGGCAACGAGCGAATCCAAATCAAGATGTGAGTAAGAAAGACTTTCAAATGGGGATGTTACATAGCCGGGCATTTGAATATAAATCGATTAAAGATGAACAACAAGAGAAAGAGTTTTGGGTCAACATTGTGGCAACCGTGGTGATTGTGGGTGTCAGTATTTTCTGCCCACCTGCCGGCCTTGCCTTAGCCGTAGGATACGGGAGTTTAGAAGCTGGTTCGGCGATAAGTGGGAAGGACTGGGTATCTGGCCGAGAACTAAGTACGGAAGAACGGGCGCTCCGTGGCGGTTTAGCGCTGCTAGATATCGTTCCAGGTGTGAAAGCATTGAGCACAGGAGCGAAAGCTGCCAGTGCCGGCTCGAAACTTGTCCGCGTAGGCGATAATATTTTAGTAGGTAGCAAGAACGTCGGCAAAGGAACTATCGACAATGGGATTCAAGCAGGGAAACAAGCGATGGATCTCCGGTTAGCCAATGCGAAAAAAGTCAGCGAAGCCGTCCAAAAGAAACTCACCAAAGACCTTGACGATATCGGCATGATGGCTAAGACCATCCAAAACAAAACCAAAGAAACCTTCACACTTCCACCGCGTGAGAAACTCGCCTTTGCGGGAGGAGGCAGTATCCCGGAACAAAGCGCTGCTGGAGCCGCCTCCATAGCTGCGAAGAAAAAGCTGAAAGATGTTATGCAGAACATGGATAATTTGAATGTGAAGGGCGGCGGGAAAGCTGGTATAATTGAGGAAACTAGTAAGCATTTCTCACCCCAAAAAGTAACCTTAGAAAATGGAGAAATTGCTTATAAAGCAAAAGACGGTGCATTAGTCCGTTCACCCGAATACTTAGATAAAGAAGGCAATATCAAGTGGCCAGAAGCGGATGGATTTGTGGTAGATAAGGCTGGAAAACCTATTACGGTAAATGCTGATTTGAAAGCAGGTCAGATTATTGATCGATATGGAAACTCATTTGGTAAATTTACTAGCCCTGTAGAAGATGGGAACATTTTAGCTTATGATACAAGAGGATTACCTTATCCTGAAAGTGCTAAAACGTATCACCAGTATGAAGTAGTGACGGATATTAACTTAGAGAATGTTCAGAAGGCTTATAATAAGCTAAGCCCTGTAGAGCAAGGTAAATTAGCAAATGACATGATAAAACATAAATTTTCGCTAGAAGATATAGCGAATCCTAAGTCTGGAAAAATATCAAAAGTGTTTGGAGCTGGTGGAGGAACTCAAATTCAACTAGGAACAGTGGTTGACTGGTATGAAAAATTGAATCTTTTAAAGGAGGTAAAATAATGAGTTATGATTTAATGGAATATAAAAAAATTTTAGAAGAAGATATTTATTTATTGGGTTATCAGGAATTAAGATACGCTATATTCGAAGGCGAGAAAAATAATCGACAAGAATATCAAGTTAGAATTGAAAAGAATGAAGCTAAATTTGAAGTATACATGACAGCTGATAGAGCTAGTGTAATGGGGAAATATGAATTTGAGGATGTTTTCCAAGCATTTAACCAATTTTTAAATATTATGCAACTTACAGTCTTGTCAAATCGGAAAAGAGTGAAAGACGGGGAACCGCCAGAATACTCCTGTCCATTATGGGATAATTAAGAGTAGAAAAAATATCTTAAGTGGATATGGAGAGTTATATTGATAGAAATGACCCAAGGACTGGTGAATATCCTTATGTTATTTTCCTCATTTCACTTGTGTATTTTTGAGCATACGCTATTGATATGGGGAATTTTCTTCCAAAGCCATAAAGGAGTAAAGATAGTGAACAATACCAGCATATACAATAAAATTGAAACAGAGTTTTCTATTATAAATGATGCAAATAGCCTAATTTCTATTGCTGTTCGAGGAATAAATCACTATCCAGAGAATTTTGTTAAAGTAATATTGAACAAGCGGAGTGGTTACTTTGACTTAATGAATATGGTAAGAGGAAAAGAATATACGGTGGCTTCGTTTTCAGAAGAGGATAGGGCGATAATAGCAGTATACATTTATGGAAAGAATAAACTGGAGTTTAAAGATTATAATTCGAATATTAAAGATGAGATTGATAAGGCGCAGTCACTTGAAGAAATTAAAACAATTTTTATGCTTGTTTTTGGAGAGCGATACTACTCTTTTTTTGATAGGAGAAAAGGTAGAATCGTATTAGAAAAAGAAAATAATGACAGGTACAATGTTTTGTATTACGGGAAAGATAAATCCGTAATATATATTACTAAATCAAGAAAATTAAACATTGCGGCTAAAGTTTTATGTAACTATAGTTTAGATTTAAAACATTTTTATGAAATAATTGAAAAACTTGAGCTAGAGGAAGATTTTAAGTTTATAGAAGAATTAAAAAAGCTATATTTATTTGGTCGCAGTGACTGTAATTCAATAGATTAGGTATATAGAAAATCGATTCAAAAAGTTAAATGGGATGTTAACCATATTGATTAATGTGAGCTCCAGAAGAACTCAGACAAAAACCGCTATTCCAACCTAGAAAATCGGAGGCCAGATGAATGAAAGAAGTCAACTACCGAGAAGATGGCTGGCATGAAGCCAAAAGTGCCCTCGCCCCATTTGCCGCAGCGAACTGGCTGGGCGGCTTATTTAATAATTTAGAAAAAGTATCGAAAAATATGGAAGAAGGTATCCAAGAACTGGACTCTGACCGCGCGATTTCCTTTCAACACACCAACTATCGTGGGAAGTACAGCGCCATCGAAGACGATTTGATAGTGGTGGGCTAACTGCGTATACAACTGAAGCTAAAGAAATTGGCGCACAATATTTTGAATTAGACAATTGGGATGAATTAAGTAAAGTGTATAGTGATAAAGAAATATCAAATTGTTTTTGAATATGAAAGGTTGCGTTTTACGATTAAAATAAAATGGGAAGGAGCTTTTTCGAATTTCAAAAAAAGGCGAGATAAAGAAAATTGAAGTGAAGCTCATAGATGATGTGAAATTTTAACCTTCAAACATTAGAAACGATCTAGATGATGCAATGAAAAATTAAGCTTAATAAAGGAGGTTAAATAATGAATAAAACTGAATTAAATAAACTACGATTGGAACTTGAGGAGGAAATTGAAGCTTTAGGATATCAAACTCTGAGATACTCTTTATTTAATCCAGAAAAAGAGTATCGAGAAGAATGGCAATGGCGTATTGAATACGAAAATGGGAAATACTTCATTTATGGATTGGCAGACAGAGCTAGTATTTTAGGCCGTAAATTTGAGTTTGATGATTTCTCATTAGCAATATCAGAATTTATTAATCGTTTAGAATACATGGTCAGAAGCAATAGGCGTAGAATTGAGAATGGTGAGTTTCCTAATTATTCCTCACCACTTTGGAATAAGCAATGAGGAAATTAATGGAAAATTAGTTTAGTAATATTATGCAATAAATAAAACCAGCAATTAAAATAGTGAGCAATGTTAGAAGAAGGTTTGATAGTTTGAACAGAACTAGTATTTAGTTATATCAAATGGAAACTTGTGAAAATGAGATAAAGCGATATAGTATTTTTTGCAAAGGGCTATAACAACAGTTTAAATCAAGAATTATAGACGAATTTTTAATGTACAACGGATGGAAATAGAAAACTACGCATTTTAATTTGATGAAAACTCTATCTATTGAGTCCGGTTTAATATAGGGCAAAAAATGTTAATAAAAGAAGTTACTGAACTTAACGGCAAGATAGAAATTATAGTTGACTTATTATAATGAGAGAGTGAAGCGAATGCGAGGACAAGAAGAAATAGATAAAGAACAATACCAAGTTCTCTTTATTAAAGAAAGACTAATTCCTTGTGTTTTAGGTGCAGTAATTGGAGATTGCTTACGTGCCCCATTGGAGTTTAAAGACAGAGAATACTTAAAACAAAATCCGATTGTTGAAATGATAGGATATGGAACATACAATCAACCTAAGGGAACGTGGTCAGATGATAGTTCCTTAACACTTGCATTAATGGAAAGTCTAATTTCTGGGTATGATATTAATCGCATTGTAAATGACATGGTTAGTTTTATGGACGATGGTTTTTGGACGCCGTATGGAGAAGTTTTTGATATTGGAAGTGTAACGCGAGAATCTTTAAATAGATATAAAAATGGTGTATCTGTGTTTGAGTGCGGGGGAAAAGACAATTTTGATAATGGAAATGGCGCTATTATGCGTATTATGCCATTGGTTTTTTATCTTGGTAAAGATTTTTCGTTCGGTAAAAAAAATAAAATTACTGAGGAAGTAACTAGAATTACCCATGCACACCCAAGATCTATACTGGGCAGTTATGTATATATTGAATTGCTTCAAAATTTGTTTGCTAACATGGATAAGAAGTTGGCATATGAAGAAATGCAAAATTATATCAGGAAAAATTATAGTGATTATCCTTTTAAAGACGAATTACAATACTACAACAATATTTTAGAAGGAAATTTATATGAATTGAAAGAATCCAATATTAAATCTAGTGGATATGTAGTGGATACTTTAGAAGCATCTATTTGGGCATTCTTAACCACGAATTCATGTAAGGAAGCTGTATTAAAAGCAGTGAACCTAGGCGGAGATACAGATACAATAGCTTTTATTACAGGTAGCCTAGCAGGTATCTACTATAAAATGGAACAAATTCCTGTTAATTGGGTTGACCAAATCGCTAAAAAAGAAGATATCTTAAACTTATGCAATCGATTTATTGAATCCTTGATAAAGCAATGATTGATCACCGTATTCTTTTGTTTTTGATGTAAATTCGGTTGTGGCTTGAGCGGGCTGAATTAACTAGGGAAACCATTGAATAAAAAACAAATCTTTTGAAGGACGTAATATAAATGATAGATGAGTTAAAAAAATATAAAAAGATAATTGAAGACGCAGTGGATTTGTTAGGATATACTCCATTAAGATATGCCATTTTTGAAGGGGAAAAGAATAATAGGATTGAGTATCAAGTAAGGATTGAATATATAGAAAACCACTATGAAGTCTATACAACGGGAGAGCGCGCTTCCATTTCTGGGAAAAAACAATTTGAAAACTTTTTTGAAGCGTATCATAATTTTTTGTTTAAATTACAACTTAGTATTTTGCAGAATCGTAGACAAGTGAGGGAAGAGCAACCTCCTGAATATCCTTGTTCATTGTGGGACAAGCGCTTTAGATGATATTGGAATACTACATGGGGAAAAGTTGAGAGGAATAAATACGGACGGTTCTCTGTGTACATTAAATGGCTTTACGGCATCAAAAAAATTGATGGAGCTAGTCTTTATGGAGTTGAAACATTGGCAGATTTATAGCTCTCGAACTTTAACTTAGAAAGAAGTAATGAACATAGTGATAAAATCAGGAGAATATACTTGTATAAACGGGAAAGAATATAAAGTGATTTTAAAAGATAGAAATGGAAAAAGTTATATAATAAGTGATAAAAAATAGCCTGATTTCCAAAAGTATGCTGACGGTATTTATGAAAAAGAAATTGATTTAGAACAATTAGAAAATCTGTATTATATAATTCCGAAAGCGGTGTACGAAGGAAACAATTTTAGGATAAGACCTAATATGAAAAATGAGGAAATTTGTTTGGGAACAAATGATTCTGAGTTAGCAAAAGAATTAAAATTTGAAAGAACAGATAAATATTTATATGAGAAATGGGTACCTGAGTCTGGGATAGAAATCATGGAGGAACGAAAAAATATACCTTTAAATTAACTAAATGAGCAATCATCTTAAATAGTTGGTTGCTTCTACTGATTAATGGAAACATACAATAAAGCTTGGGCGATAACCATGAAGAAAATGCGAGGATTCATGCAGAATATGGAAAAATGGGATTTTAATTTCAAAAACATAGCTAGCGTTCAACTTTCACATAAACCTAATTTGGAGCAATATAAAAATAGTTATTTAGCACAAGAATGGACGTATTTACAAAAAGAATATGGTTATTCCAAATTAATTCAAAGAGGAGATGTACGGTATGCAATTAAGTAAAGCAGAGGTATTAGCTTCAAAAGTTAGTGATGAAATAGAAGAAAGATTAGGGGATAAAATTTGTTCTTCTTTTTCAATTTGTAAAACACAAGATGAGCCATGGATAGAGTTTAGTATAGAATTTTCGGCATATAATTTTTTTAATATCATATTGAATTATGATCGCGGTTCCTTTGGATGTAGTATTGTAAATGGGGGTTTAGGTATTGCTCTACCTAATACCCAAAAATGGTATGACAAAGCAGACATGGATATTTTTTGCAAAGAACTACAGGAACAGCTTGAATTAAGAATCCCAGATAAATTTTTAGTGTACAACGGTTGGAAGTAAATAGACTTGTTAATTTGATGAAAGCTACAATGTAGGTGGTATTTATACTTATGATAGAATCCTTAACGAATTTTTTAAGTACAGACTATTTTATAACAGACAATAAGTCCACGAATAGTATAGAGGTAAGAGAACGATTAGAAGGTACCGTAAATCAAGATATTATCTTTGTTTTAGCCTGCAATGAATTAAAATACGAGCTATTCAAATTGTCTAGAGGTACTAAAACAAAAATTATGACATTACATGATAAAGAAGTAGCCATCTTTTATTTTGGAATAATGATTAAAATGAGCCGATTTAAAACGATTTGTCCTAGACCAGAACTTAAGAACACTATTTCCAACGAGATAGAGGCAAAGAACTGTCTGTCAAGATTTCTGGATTCTAACTTGTTCGAGATAGAAAATTATAAGAAAGATGCCATGTGCCTTATTAATGAAAAAAATACTTATGTAGTGGGTTATTGTGATATAGATATGATTTTCATACAATAAGTAATGATAACTCTAGTTTGACAATGGGAGCTAAAGTTCTAGCTAATTTCACCTGGAAATATATGTATTTTAAACAAATGATTAAAGAATATGACATAGAATTAGATCAGAATCAAGTGGATTATAAGGCTATTTTACGTAATTTGTTGAATCTTAAAAATTAGGGCTTAAGTAAAGTGAGCCTAAGGACGGATATAATAAATTTTTTGATGGTTGTAGAAGTGTTATTTTTTGTTAATAATTATAGAGAAAAAGAGACTAAAGTAGCATTAAAACTAACTACATACGAGAACAAGTAGCCTAAGATGAGGGAGAGAATCTTAGGCTGCTTAGCGTATACAAGGGTTTATAATTGTACATACATCTACAAAAAAACATCCATGTTAATTTTCCTCGCACCCCCAACCCCCACACCTGCTATACTAACCCCATCCTAACAAATGGAGTTGAAACCAATGACAAAAAACTTTAAAAAACTAAAATCCCTACACGAACTCCCCGCCCCACTAATCCTCTACAACTGCTGGGACGTCGCCTCCGCCAGAGCAATTCAACAAGGAGGAGCATCAGTAATAGCGACAAGCAGTTATGCAATTGCAGAGTCACTCGGCGTAGTGGACGGGGAGCATTTAACTTTTGACGAGATGTTTTCAGTTATTTCGCGCATTGCCGAGAATGTGAGTTTGCCGCTGACGGTGGATATAGAGACTGGATATGCAAGAAATTTGGAGGAACTGGCTCAGAATGTGGAGCGGTTGCTGGCGATTGATGTTTGTGGCGTGAACGTGGAAGATCAGCTTATTGGTGCTGCAAATCCGGGGTTATGCAGTACTGAGATGCAATGTGATAAAATCAAGACAATCAAAGAAACGGCAGCGAAAATGAGCACGGAAATTTTTATCAATGCGCGTACAGATGTCTTTTTCCAAGGGCGGGATGAGACGATAGACTTGGTGGAAGAAGCGATTAACAGGGCAAAGGCATACAAGGAGGCTGGGGCGGATGCTATTTTTATTCCGGGTCTGTTATCACCAAAATTAATTCGCGCATTTGTTGAGAAATCACCACTTCCGGTCAATGTCATGAGGATGGATGGGATGCTCTCAAACGAGGACTTACAAAAAATCGGTGTGAAAAGAATCAGTTATGGACCGTTTAGTTTTTTTCAGGCTAATTTAGCGATTCAGCGGGAAGTTGAGCGGATTTTCGAAGGAGGAAGAGCCTTATGATAACAAATCAGCGGGATATTGATAAATATTATGATATGTTAGTGGAGAAAAATTCGAATTATGAAGGCGTATTTTTTGTCGGAGTGAAAACGACGGGAATACTTTGTCGTCCAACGTGTCCGGCGAAGAAACCTTTAAAAGAAAATTGTGAGTTTTTCAGTACAGCCAAGGAGGCGTTACTTGCATCTTACCGGCCTTGCAAGCGTTGTGAACCGCTCTCCAATCCGACGAAATTGTCTCCAGCTGTGAAGTTACTTGTCGATGCAATTGAGAAAAATCCGGAGAAAAAATGGACTGATAAAGATTTTGATGAATTATCCATTAGTGCAAATACGGCGCGGCGCCAGTTTAAGAAGCAGTTTGGGATGACTTTTATTGAGTACGCGCGTTCGCGGCGGCTTGGACTTGCTTTTAAGCATATTCGGAGCGGGGATTCGATTATTAATGCGCAACTTGATAGTGGTTATGAGTCTGGTAATGGGTTCCGAGATGCTTTTTCAAAAACGATGGGAGATGTTCCTCATAAATCAAAAGATATAACGATTCTGTACTCTGCTTGGATTGAAACTAAGCTAGGATCAATGTTGGCAATTTCCGATGATGATAAATTACTTCTGCTAGAATTTGTTGATCGGAAAGGATTAGAAACTGAAATAAAAAAGCTGCGAATGCGATTGAAAGCAGCAATTTCCCCTGAAAAAACAGCGGTAATTAAGCAAATGGAAGAAGAATTAGGGAGATATTTCGATGGCGAGCTAGTTGATTTTGAGACACCAATTCGTTATATTGGCTCTGAATTTCAACAAAGTGTTTGGAATGAACTGCGACGAATTCCGGTAGGTGAAACGATTTCGTACAAAAGGTTGGCAGAAAAACTAGGGCGACCAACAGCGAGTCGAGCTGTGGCAAGAGCAAATGGGGCTAACCAATTATCCATCATCGTCCCGTGCCATCGTGTAATCAATACTAACGGAGCATTAGGAGGTTACGGCGGCGGTCTTGCCCGAAAAGAATGGCTAATTAAACATGAAAAGATGGTTCCAAAGTAACGCGGAACCATCTTTTTTCAATTATTTAACCCGTATTCCAAACAACGGCATCAAGGCAGGAGCATGAGAAAAATCAATGCTCACACCCTTCAAATCTTGCGGCATCGCAGTAATCGACTCAAAAATGCAAGAACTAAGATCAATCCCATTTAGCGCACAATTCAAAAACTGTGCTTTATTCAAGTCAAGTCGTTCCAAATAGGTGTCGACCAGTTGAGCCCCGCTAAAATCGCTATTCGTATACGCACCCGCTTCAAATGCCACCCATTTCAAGTTAGCATAGCGAAAGGCAACATAATCCGCATAACAATCAACAAAAACGCAATTTCTAAGTGTAGCATCACTGAAATTCACACCAATTAATTTACAATTTTCAAAACGTACCCGATGAATAACGGCGCCCATTAAATCTAAATTCGACAAATCGCAATTTTTAAATACAACATCAGTCAAATTCGCGCTTACAAGAGAAACCGAATCAAAAACACAACCATCAAAAATAATTGTTTCTAAATGAAAATGCTCGAAAATTTCCCCAGTTAGCGTCGTTTTTCTAAAGATTTGCTCACTAACTTCTCCAATATCTTCAATAAAATATGTATCATTCGGATAAACCGTCAAATCCCCATCAGGAATCCGCGGCGCAGTAATTTTTTTCATGATTTCAAACCTCGCTTCCGTTTCCATTATATCGTATTTTGCCAGGAAAAGGTGCGTAAAATCGTTTACCTTTCATAAAAAACGGATTACAATGAAATAAGGGTAAAAATGGCACTGGAGGAGTGAAAGAGATGACAGCAAGCGTATTTGTAGCAGGAAAATTACTACCAGAAACGATGGAAGCTCTAGATAAATGGGATGTAAAAACGTACAAAGGCAAAGAAAATATTACGGAGTCTGAGCTAATAAAAAACGTTACGGATGTGGAAGCAATCATTTGCCCACTTTCTTCACCAATTACAGCAAAAGTACTGGAATCTGCTAAAAATCTTAAAATCGTAGCGAATATTGGCGCTGGTTTTGACAATATTGATGTAAAAAAAGCGCAAGAGCTGGGCATCGCGGTAACTAACACACCGGATGTATCCACGGAAGCGACAGCGGAATTAACTCTCGGATTGATTTTAGATGTGGCGCGAAGAATTTCAGCAGGTGACCGTTTATGTCGTGAAACACCTGAGCAATTTAAAGGGTGGGCGCCGACATTCTTTTTAGGTACGGAATTAAGCGGTAAGACTCTGGGAATTATAGGTTTAGGGAGAATTGGTCAGGCTGTTGCAAAACGCGCAGCTGCTTTTGGAATGAAAATCATTTATTCTGGGCACCAACCGAAAGAAGCAGCGAAACAGTGGGATGCGGAGTTTGTAAGTCAGGATGAACTATTAAAGCGCAGTGATGTTGTGACGATTCACGCAGCATATAGTCCAAGCTTGAAACATTTACTCAATGAAACTACACTAAATACAATGAAGTCGAGTGCTTTTTTAATCAATGCGGCTCGCGGCCCTGTTGTAGAAGAATCTGCATTAATTAATGCGCTCGAAACAGGTGTTATTGCTGGTGCTGCGCTTGATGTATTTGAATTTGAACCTAAAATTGGAGCTGAACTAGGCAAACTAGAAAATGTCGTTTTAACGCCGCACATCGGCAATGCGACCGTAGAAACCCGCACAGAAATGGGTCGAATGGCCATTTCGAACGTTGAAGCAGTTTTAGCAGGAAAACAACCATTACATTCCGTTTACTAAGTTAAGAAATACAGTCATGGCAAGGTGCTGTGGCTGTGTTTTTACACCAAATTATGGTATAATGTTTTTTGTCGGAATACGACGAGGGTTGTTAGCTCAGTTGGTAGAGCAGCTGACTCTTAATCAGCGGGTCGGGGGTTCGAAACCCTCACAACCCATATATGAAAACCGCCTAAACAAAGAGTTTAAGCGGTTTTTTGTTTGTGAAATTATAGTGTGAATTCGCCGATAATTATAAATTGGGGCAGAGATGGGGCAGAAAGCTTAAAAAGGGTTCTCAAAATCGCTAGCCGCATCTTTGTGAGTATCTTTCAAAACATGTGCATAAATGTTAGACGTAGTTACGCTAGATTTATGTCTAAGTCGTTCTTGAATAATTTTTATATCTCTACCTTTATTCAATAGAAGTGTAGCAGATGTGTGACGCAAATCATGAAAACGAATCAGTGGCAAGTTGTGTCTTTCTAAAAATCGTCTCCAACGCTGATAAATTGAATCGGGCCTGATTGGTTTCCCTTCCATGTCGGCAAATAAAAATTTGTAATTTGCCCATTTCCCTTCTGTTTGTATGTCTAAAACTTCGTTGCTTATATATGTTTCTATTAAAGTGGTTAACCACCCTGGTATTGAAACTATCCCAGCCAAATCATTCTTAGTTGATTCTTTAAGAAGTAAACCTTCTCCTGCTTTTGCAACTAACGTTTGTTCGAATGTTAGCTCATCTTCTATTAAGTTCACGTGTTTTACTTCTAATGCTGCTAATTCAGCTTCTCTACAACCTGAAATCAGCGCTATATAAATCATTACTTGCAATCTAAGCGGCTCTTTTACTAGAGCTGCATTTAACAATTCAATTTCAGCAGGAGTATAAATCGTAGGTGGTCTTTTAGTTGTTTTTGGAAGTCTTACAACCTCCGCTGGATTATTTGGGATTACTTTCCACTCAACAGCAGTTTCAAATACTGAATTTATCGCAAAATAAATATTTCTGATAGATCGCGGCGAAAGCGGTTTATTTTTCTTTTCGTCTGAATCTGTAGGTTTAACATCTAATCTTGCGCCGGGCTTTTGTAATTTTGCGACTAAGTTAACTATATGAAGTGTAGTTATTTTATCCATTTGAACGCCGCCAAAGGCTGGGTAAGCTCTTGCTACTATAGATTTGTAGTATTCTGTCCAGGTTTTAACTTCTAGGTTATTTTGTGCATGTTTTGGCATATACTCATTCTCAACAAATGCTTTAAATGTCATTCTTGCGGGAGCTGTATATCCATTTTGCTCTAATTCCGTGATGAAATTTCTTAACTCTCTTTCGCGCTCTCTCTCATTTTTTGTTCGAGTTGTTCTGTTAGCACGAATTGGTGTCCCTTTGTAATCATAACCCACAGTAACACGCATGCGCCACGAATTTTCGCTACGTTGTTCAATAGAACCCTCATAACGCCTACCTTTTACTTTTTTCACCATAAATAAGCTCTCCTTCCGTACGTATGTTCTTTTTTCGGTAAAAAGAAAAGCCAAGAGGCTCTCTTTTAAATTTTTGCATGAAAAGTTAAATTTGCATCGGAAAATAAGTTGAAGATGATTTCAATATTTCCGCTTTCATTAATCCCTGCATGGAATTGTGCATTCATATTTTTTCCATTTGGTATTTTTCCGGTCGTGTTGTCGAGTGGGTATCTTTCACCCATTGTGCCGTTAGAATCATATACATCAATATCAGAATCAACAAAATACTCGGATCCAGAATTATTTTCAACTTTATAACTTATTTTAACTACATTCTTAGGCTTGGTATCATCAAATTGATTTCTTTCGTTCGTTTTCTCAACACTAGTTAAAGTTACTTTTATCCCGCCGATTTCTTGTGTATCACCAACGCTGTATTCTTTCAGAGTGGGTGGAAGTATAGTTACAATTTGTACATTATCAGTCTTTCCAGCTTCTTTAGCTGTAACAGTATATTGAATTTCTTCCGAGCCGGTGTAGTTGCTAGAAGCAACGAACATCCCCGATGAATTAACTTCTGCTTCTTCTGACTCAATATAAACAGATGCACCTTCATCGACAACGCCCATTATGCTAAAGTCGCCTTTATCATTTGGTGTAATTTCTGTTTCTGTTAACTTCATTTGAGCTTCTTCTTTTTCTTTGAAATTACTTTTATCATTGGTATTTGTAACTTGTATATCATTTTTTTCATTTCCACAACCTACTAAAAAAATACTAAAAGCTAATAAAAACCCCGTTAATAAAACCATCCCTTTTTTCATATTACAAGCTCCCTTTTGTATGTATCCGCATCGCAACTGCAATGTGGTTACATAGTTATATTTGATTCAAGAATAAATTACTAAATTACTTGTTTTTTTGTTGCTCATAATATTCAATGAATGATTTAACAGCTTTTACAGCTTCTTTATCGTTCATTACGCGTTCAGCAACAGCTTTAAATTCTTCGTTTTCTTCTACAAAATTATCTACATCTTTGTCTTTTTCTGAAGCTGTTTCTGTGATGTTTATGTCCTTTTCATGTGTATGTTCTTTTCTTTTTTCATCTATATAAGCAAGTATTTCTTTTATATCTTCTTCTGATGCGTCTGCATCAATATGAGCCGCGATAGTATCAACTAAACCATTATTACTTTTACCTAACAAATAATCAGTTGAAACTTCAAAAATATTTGCTAGTTTAACTATTGTTTCCATGTCTGGCTCATTTCTACCATTTTCAATGTGTGAGTATGCTCCTCTAGAAATTCCTAATATTTTTGAAATATCTTCTTGTGTTTTATTGTTATTTTTTCTTAATTGTTTAAGTCTGTTGCCAAACATTTTTCACACCGCCTTTAAAAAAATATTAACATGAATTAGATACTAAAGGTATCTTTTTTAGCGAAAATATACAAAATGTATCCAAAAGACTTGACGATACAAAAAGTATCATGTATATTATATGTATCAGATACAAAATGTATCGAAAAGGGGTGATTAAAAGTGAGATTGTCTTTTAAAGAAAAAAGGAATAAAGCTGGTTTGACTCAAAGGGAGTTAGGAATTGCTGTTGGATTAGCGGAAATTTCAATTAGGAAGCTTGAAAATGGAGAGAGGGACCCAAGTATAAATACGGCAGTAAAAATTTCAAAAGCTTTAGATTCTAATATGGAAGAAATTTTCCCAGATATTTTTTTAAATATTAATGATACAAAATGTATCTGATGAGGGGTGGAAAATGAAAAACAACAAGTTAGTTTTATCAATTAACAAGCGTAAAGATGCAGCAAGCAACGCATCTGAGAAATACGATATTAAACTCGGAGATTGGAATTTAAAAAAAGGTGTAAGGTCTATTCAATTAGATATGACCGCAGGCAATCCACCGCTACTCATCATTGAGTGCTTTCCGGATTCAATAGAAGTGGATGGTTTAAAAGTAGAAGCTATCTTAAAACGATTATAGGAGGAAGAAAGATGATTATTATCGAAGAATTTAAAGAATACACTATCAACAATAAAAACAATAATTTTTTTAACCAACAGATATTATACAAATTTCCAAATAATTATGGAGCGAGCGTTGTTTCAGGTCCTTATACTTACGGGCTAGAATTAGCGGTTATATTTTTCTCTAATAATAGCGACGACGATTGGTCGTTAGTTTATGATACGCCAGTAACTAATGACGTTTTAGGACATTTAGATAAAGAAAGTTTAAAACAAGCTTTAGAAGACATATATAATTTACCGATTAAATAGGAGGTATGTAAAATGTCAAATTTACAAGTAATTGCAAACGATATGTTGCCAGTTATGGAGAACGAAAAAGGCGAGAAATTCGTAAATGCACGGGAACTACATCAAACCTTGCAAGTCGGTAAAAAATTTACTACTTGGATTACCGATAAATTTAGTAACTACGGATTTTCAAAGGATGAAGACTATTTCCCATTTTTGGGAGAAAGTACATTTGGCAGACCTAGAACAGAATACTTACTAACTTTAGATACTGCTAAAGAATTAGCAATGGTGCAAAACAATGAAATGGGTCGAGCAATTAGAAAATACTTCATTGAAGTAGAAAAACAAGCGAGGAAATTAGCAACTGAATATCCAACATTTTCATACATGATAGAAGATCCAGTCGCTAGAGCTAAAAAATGGATTGAGGAACAACAAGAGAAGCAAGAGGCTTTAAAGCAACTTGAGGAACAAAAGCCGAAAGTAGTTTTTGCGGAAGCCGTACAAACGAGTGAGAACACAATTTTAGTAAAAGATTTAGCTACTATTCTAAAACAAAAAGGATTAGACATCGGGCAAAACAGACTTTTCGAATGGCTGAGAGGTAGCGGATATTTGCTAAATAAAGGGGCTTATTATAACAAACCATCACAAAAGGCAATGAATTTAGGATTGTTCGAACAAAAAACATATATTCATACAGATAGAAATGGCTTAATAATAACAACCTACACGCCAAGAATAACAGGCAAAGGGCAAGTATATCTATTAAACAAATTACTAGAAGAACATGATCAAGTTATAAGTTAAGCGCCGTCTACCACAACGGCGCTCGCAGACAACTAATAGTCACGGGGAGCGACTAACAATAGTATATAACGATAAGTTGTTAATTTGTCGCTAAAAAAATAACAAAAAAAGGATTGAGATATTATGTTTCAAAAATCAATATCAGCACCAACCGCGATGCAAGTTTTAGCAGAAACTCGCACGCAAAAAGAGCTAGCGATTGATAGTTATGTAACGCCAGCGTTAATAAGTAATCAGCTGAAAGGAAAGCGGACGGTATCACTTGAACAAGCAGAACAGTTAATTGATAGCTACAACGAACCACGAAGCACCTATTTATTCGCACATGAATTTAGTAACGGAATGATACCGCCTTTGCTGAATGGTCTAGACAACCACCACGCATCTTTAACTTGTCGCTTTGAACTAGAAGTAACAGAGGCAGTCAACGCATTAAGAAGCGGATTAGAAACGATGACTTACAGCTTAAGAAAAGGTGACATGTTACAACGAGAAGCTGCAAAACAAGCTATTTCAGAAATAACGGATGTAATCGCAACAGCTTTAACACTTAATACGAGTATAGCTAAAGCATTCAACATTAATTTACAACAAATTTTAGAAAGTCGAGATAAATATTATTTAAAATCCGGTTTGGTGAAGGAGTGAAAAACAATGGAAATAAAGGAAAAGGATATTTTAACAGCTGAGGAAGCAGCGGAAATGTTAGGGATGAAAAAAAGGACTATTCAATCTTGGGCTAGAAACGCGGGTCTGCCTGGCAAAAAAATAAATGGTAAGACATGGATTTTTAGTAAGAGAGAACTCGAAGCGTGGATAGCACAAGGTGGAGAAAAATAAAGGAGGTCACGCGCTGATGGATGTGTTTATAGTAATAATTTTCGTGTCGTTTATGTCCTTAATCGCTGGATATTGGTTGAGAGGAAGTGATAAACATGGTTGAGAATCCACTTGTGGTTGATGATCTTTGGAACGATGATTTTAGACATTAAAAAAGCACGCATAGCAGTGCGCGCTTTAAGGATTTGAGATATTACCTTAACAGAATTATACCTCGAATCTATTAAAAAATCAATGGAGGTAACATATATGAAAATCGTATTTAAACAACTTACTTTAGAAAATTTCAAGAATCATAAAAATTTAGTAGTGGACTATGAACAAGTAACACAAATTAGTGGGAAAAACGGCTTCGGTAAAACAAGCATCGGCGAAGCAGTAACATGGCTTCTTTATGGCACGGACTTGTTAGGTACAAAGATTGAACCACAGCCGCTTGGAACAGAAGAGGAAGTGCATGTTTCGCTATTAATAAACGCAGATGGAAAAGATTTGTTACTAACTAAAAAGCAAAAGAAAACGGCTAAATATGCAATTAATGAAGTTCCTCGAAAAGCAACTGAATTCGCTGATATGATTGACTCTTTATTTGAAAAAAATCTATTTTATTCACTATATAGTCCCGGTTATTTCTTTTCACAACATTGGCAAACACAGCGAGAGCAATTACTTTCTTATGTGACTGAACCAGGCGAAAAAGAAGTTTTAGAAGAAATGAACGAGGTTGATAAAACGCTTCTTTCTACAGAGCTCAACAAGCATCTTTTAGACGATTTAGAAGCAGTGAATAGAGAAACATTCAAAAACTCTGATAAACAGTATGAGCGTGCTTCTGAACGAGTATTGACACTTAAAGAACAACTGTCAAATGCTAGCGAAGTAAACATGGATATCCAAGAGATTACAGAGCAAAAGGATGCTTTAATCGCAGAAAGAACTGCAATTGAATCGGAAGAAGATAAAAATGTGCAATTACGAATTGATTATACAGATGCAGAACAAAAAATAAATGCGTTAAAAGAGAGGATTCTTAGAAAAAGAGAAGAAGCATTAAATGTGCGAGAACAAAAAATAGAAGAAAACTGTGAATATTGTGGACAAACTTTACAAGGTGATTCCATCGAATATGCAGTTCAACATCAAAAAGAGCATTATAACAGACTTGTAACAGCAGGAAAAATAATGGTCGAAGAACTAGAAGTAGCAAAAGAACGATTTGCCAAACTAGAAAATCCAAAGAAAAATTTTGATCGTGTTAAATATAAAGAAATTGATGAAAAAATACTAGAGTTGCTTGGCTATATTCAATCTGCTAGACAAATTGAAAAGTTAAATAAACAAATTGCTGAGTCAGAACTTGAGCAACAACGAATTAGAAAACAACGCAATAAATCACAATCAATTGTTGAGGCTATAAAACGATTTAAAGCTAAAAGAAGTGATTTGATGGTTGAAAAAGTGAATGGATTGTTCGAAAACATCACGATTAAGTTATATGAAGTGCTAAAAAATGGTACAGAAAAGCCAACATTCGAAGTGGAGTGGCAACAAAAGCCCTATAGCAAATTATCTACTGCTGAAAAAATTATCGCAGGCATCGAGTTTGCGAATGCTTTAAGCCTAAAAGCTGAAACAATTATTCCTCTTTTTGCAGATAATGCAGAATCTGTTATCGAATTACCAAAACCAACAGGACAATTAATTACAGCAACTGTTAAGAAAACAAAATTCACGGTAAAAGGAGTTTCTGAAAATGAATAATGAATTAATTGACGCACAGAATAGTTATGAGGTAGCTAATTTTGATGAAGAAAAACTAAGAACAATGCAACAAACTATTGCTAAAAACTCAACACCACAAGAGTTCGAACTATTTGTTCAAGTATGTAAAAACAGCGGGTTAAATCCGTTTTTGAATCATGTCTATTTCATCAAATATGGTAATCAAATGAATATACAGATTTCGGTAGAAGGCGTGGAGTATCTTGCAAGACGTTCAGAAGGATACAGAGGCATTGATGTTCAATTAGTGCATGAGAAAGACGAAATTAGATTCGGAAGAAATGAACAAGGTGTAATGACTGTAACGAAACATGAATTTGGCTTTCCTCGCGGCAAAGTTACAGGCGGTTACGCAATTGCTCGTAAAGAGAATTTTCCGGATTTTGTAGTTGTGATGGATGTAGAGGAAGTCGAACACATGAAGAATGGAACTAATAAAAATATGTGGTCCAAATATTTTAACGATATGTTCAAAAAACATTTAATTAAACGCGCCGCAAAAACACAATTTGGAATTGAAATTGGAGAAGATGAAATGCTTCCAAGCAACGGAATTGAAAACGAGCAAGAATACAATCCGGGTCAACGCAAGGATATTACGCCAACACAAAAAACAATAGAAACAGACGAAGAAAATACAGTGACAGAAGAAGACGCGAAAGCAATGCAATGGGAAATAATCAAAGAAAAACTAGAAACTTATAACTTAGAAAGAACTTATTTAAGTGATCTAATTGATTCCAAATTTAACGTTAAGCCAGACGAGTTAAGTGCACAGAATTTAGTTGCTCTTACAAAGATAATTGACTTGGAACAAAAAGATTTATGTCAAGGCGTTCAACCAAAAGAAGCAGATTTATTTGATTTAGAACTACAGGAATAGAGGTGTAAAAATGAAAGGCGCATTTCAGATGAGTCGTGAAATATTCGAAAATGACATATGGAGTGATGTAATAAAATTCCGTTTATTTTTCTACATTGTCGGGAATGCCGTCTTTTCAGAAAATGGAGTTATGAAAGGCGGCATCCAAATTGGTAGAGGGCAATATCTAAGGTCATTTAGAAATTTACGAGAAGATTTACTTTACTACGATAACAATGCCGAAAAATTTTACTCTCTAAGCACGATAAAAGAAAAAATCGACGAACTAGTAAGAGAGGAAAGACTCGAAATTACAACCACAAAGCTAGGAACACTTTTTACAGTTCGTAACTACGCATTATATCAAGATTTGAACAACTATAGTGGCACTAGCTCCGAACGGCTACCGAACAGCCACCGAACGGCTACCGAACAGCCACCGAACAATAAGAAGAATGTTAAGAAAGATAAGAATGATAATAAAGATAATAATAAACGTCAAAACAAGTTTGACGAGGTTCATTTATCTTTAGCTAATTTATTGTTTGAAATGATTAAGTCAAATAACCCAGAAGAAAAAAATCCGAACATTAAGAAATGGGCTAATGACATCAGAATTATGATTGAACAAGATAAGCGAGATGCTGAGAAAGTTAAGAATGCAATTATCTGGTCACAGAAAAATGATTTCTGGTGCGGTGTCATAAAATCTCCGAAATCTTTAAGGAAAAATTATGATCAGATGGCGACGCAACGTAATAAGCCAGTTGCTAACAAGCCGTTCAACAAATACAACAAGCCAGTTAAAGAAGAAGTCTTGCCAGATTGGTTCGACAAGGCTCAGAAACAAACAAAACAAGAAACTTCAACAACAGAATCAAGCGAAGACTTAGAAAAGAAAGTTGCGAAAATTAAAGCGCAGTTAGCGGCTAGGAATGAGGCGAAGGCATGACACTAACAACAGAAACAATTAATAATTTAATCGGAATAAAAGAATCATATCAAGCATCTGATGCGCTAATGAAAATTTTGTTTGATAGAGAAAAACGAGAAGAGATATTTAAACAGTTTTTACAACATGATACGCATTTAGAAAAAGATTGGTTTCACGTCTATTTTGAAGAAGAGCATGCGAATAAAAAGAAATATGCACAAGATTTTACACCAACTGAATTAAGTAGTGTTGCATCGCAATTAGTAAGAGGATTAACAGACAGTCAGGGAGGAACAAGACTAGATGTTGCCGCTGGTACGGGTAGTTTAACGATTTGCAAATGGTACGAAGATTGCCTAAAATATTCGCCGTTTGATTATCTACCATCTATGTATTTGTATCAATGTGAAGAATTATCGGATCGTGCGTTACCTTTCCTTCTTTTCAATTTATTAATTAGAGGAATGAACGCAACAGTTATTCACGGGGATGCGCTAACAAGAGAAGCGAAACAAGTGTATTTCATTCAAAACGATAAAGACGATTTATTAAATTTTAGTTCTTTCAACATCATGCCACACAGTGAAACCGTAGAGAAGGAATTTAATATTCATAAATGGCTAGAACCAGTTATCGAACATATAGAAAGCCCTCTTTCAGTAGCTGATAGATATTTAAATGAGTTAGAAATAGAGGACGAAGAAGCATCACAATTGAAACTTTTTTAGGAGGGAGAACATGACTAAGAAGCAAAAAGAAATACTATTTTGTGACTATTTTGAAGAGTGGGTCGAAGTGTATAAAGTTGGAGCAATTGCAAAAATAACACTAGCTAAATATTATAATGCAGCAAAACAACTTCGAGATATATGCCCAAAACTTTTTATCTCAGATTTTGACAGACGAGAATATCAACGAATTATTAATGTTTATGCTGAAACACATGAGAAACAGACAGTTAAAGATTTTCATCATCACGTGAAAGCGTGCATTAAAGATTTGTTTCACGATGGATTAATAGATAAAGACCCAACATACCGAGTTGTTATCAAAGGTGCAGAACCGACAAGAGCGAAAAAACGCAAATTTTTACAGAAAGATGAGTTATCGAAGTTATTACAATCACTCGATACGAGCCAAATTGGCTTCGGATGGTTCGTATTGCTAGTAGCTAAGACCGGGATGCGCTATGCCGAAGCTTTAGCCATTACTCCTGCTGATTTTAACTGGACAGCACAGACTATATCTATCAACAAAACATGGGATTACAAATATAACAAGGGATTTGCTAAAACGAAAACATTGTCGTCAGTAAGGACCATTAAAATTGATTGGCAGATTGTCGGGCAGTTCAAACAACTGATAAAAGATTTACCAGAAAATGAACCCATTTTCGTTGAAAAATTTGGAGACGGCACTTACAAACGTCAATTTAATTCAACCATCAACAATTTTTTAGCTGCTAAATGCAAAGAAACAGGCATTACACAGATTAGCTTTCACGCATTACGGCATACGCATGCAAGCGTATTGCTGGCAGAAGGTGTTTCGATTCATACGATTTCAGCACGATTAGGACATGCTGACGTAGGTGTCACACAAGAAACCTATGCGCATGTGTTAGACGAATTACAAAAGAAAGATGATCAAAAAATGTTATCTGTTTTGATGCAGATTGCTTAGTGAGGTGATTAGATGCGAAAAAATTGGACGGATGAGGAAATCAGAGTTTTACAGAATAATTACGAATACGTAGACACTGAAATAATAGCTAATTTTTTAAATCGCTCTTATCATTCAATAAAAAACAAAGCGGCGCGACTTGGAATCAGTAAAAACTCGGAGTGGACAGAAGATGAGGATATTTATTTAGAGTATTTTGTTTATGAAAACGACGACAATATTAGCAAAGCTGCCGAATTTTTAGGACGTACAAAAGATGCAGTTATAAACAGACTAGTGAAGTTAAGAAAAAGAGATTCTTCAGTTTCTTTTATTAGGCGTCCGTGGACCAAAAAAGAAGATGAGATACTAAAAAATAATTATATTATTATGTCGAATGACCAATTAGCTGAACGATTAAGAAGAACAAAAGCCTCTGTAACAGGAAGAAAGGTACAGTTAGGACTGACAAACAAACACATGTCTAAAGAAGATGACAAAATCATTCGGCATCTTGGAAATCAAGGTTACACAATCAAAGAGATTTCAGCAGAAATGAATTTGCCTTATTGTTTAATTAAAAACTATATAAGAAATCACAGAATCAATTATAGAAGGGAATCAAAAAACGAGATGAACGGTTGGCGAAAAGAAGCAGATGCGACATATTCGCATTATATTAACTCTAAAAAAATCAAGGAGGAACAAGCATGAGATTTAAAAAAGGCGATAAAGTAGAGTTTATTTACAAAAATAAGAAAAGCGCAGGAGAAATAAATGGAGTTTATCCTGGAACACAAGAGGTGTCTATTAAGCAAAGCGATTCTCCGGTAGATTTGTTATTTTCAGATAAAGCTGTAGTAAAAGTTGAAGAACAAGAACGCATAGTTGTTCCGCAGTGTGTAGCCGACTGGTATGAAAAGTATAAATGCGCTTTGGAGTACAGTATCTGGAAATATATATATGAGTGGGCTGATCAAGACTATGAAAGTGATTTTTATAGTTTCATGAATCATGCGTGTAATAATCCAATTGAAACGCTTATTAAGATGAAATACGGCTACGAAGTCGAGAAAGAACCGCTTTATTATGTGAGATTGCCGTTTGCGTCTCGATCTACTGATTTCGAAAAAGAAACAACTTACACATATATTATCGTAAATATAACTACTGACGAAATGCAGCCATCAATATCGAACCGCAACTATGGATCATGGAAAGCAGAATTGACAGAAGCACAAATAAAAGGTATGCCCGGAGGCGACTTATATTGGCAGTTTGCTGTTCCTGTTAGAGATTTGGAGGGTGAGGAAGAATGAGATCATTTGATGTTTCTACTTATTTCAAAACTTTTGTGGATGGTGACAAGGAAGCGTTGGAATTGTTGAGTGAATACATTGTCAGAAATAATAAAAGACCAGTTTCAGTGCAGTTTCAAGTAGTGCATTATCCTAATGTAAATCGTGATAGAGTTTATATCTTTGCTGAATTTGAAGTGGAGGGTGAGGCATGAGCAAATACTTCGAATACACACGAGAAGAAAACGAATATTATGCGCTAATTAAAGCAGAAAGCAAAAAACAAGCTGATTTTGTATACTGGCGTGATGTTGTTAAGCACGAAGACGAATTTGCAAAAACTGGACTAATGATTGAATTCAATTCCGTTGAAGTAACAGAGCGAAAAGCACTGAAACTCTTCATGTCATCCTTGCAAGAATATGAAACAGATGAAGAAATAAAACAAGGGTTTTATGAAACTACCAACAATAAAATTTTACTACTGGATACTGATTTAATATGAATAGGAGGGCTGAATAATGGTAGATGATGATTATTGCCCGCAGTGTTTCGAGTGTGACGGAGAGTGTATTAACGGCGAAAACGGAACGCTCGTATGTGAAAGCTGTGGGCATGTATATACAGATGAGGAATGGGACGAAAAGAACGATAAAGAAATTGCGGATTATGTGGCTTTTCTAAAGGGTTTGTCGGAGGTGATGGGATGAAACAAAAAGAGTTAGACATCATATTAGAGAATCACGGGAAATGGCTGCGGGGTAAGGGTGGCAAGAAAGCGGATATAAATAATGTAGATTTAGGTAATGCAAATTTAAGACGTGCGGATTTAAAAGGAGCGGATTTAAGCAATGCAGATTTAAGATGTGCAGATTTAAGAGGAGCAAATTTAAGTTATGCAAATTTAAGCAATGCACTTTTAAATTGGATAATCTGGCAAGACATCGAAGGCTTAACAGTAATTTGCGTACAAGTAGATACGACACGTAAAAACAACCAAATAGTGTATATCAAAGAATTAGACATATGGATAACAGGCTGTTTTCAAGGCACATTAGATGAGCTCAAAGCGTCTGTTGAACAAACGCATAAGCATAACGAAAAACTTAAAAAGAGATATTACAGAGTGATTGATTTTATTTTGAATGAGGTGGCGGAATGAACGATAAAAAAACAGATTATAAAGTATATAAAATAACATACAAGCAACGTTTCATGGGGGAAGTTATTGTTGATTCATATGAAAGAACGGTAAAAGATGATAACGAATTACGGTCTGCAATTAACGCTTTATATGACGACCCACATGTGTTTTCAGTTAGTAGTGAAGAGGTGGCGGAATGATTTTATATGGAGTAGTAACATATAACGATGTAACAGAGTGGACAACGGACTTCCTAACAGCTAAAAAATGGTTGGAAAATGCTAAGCAAGTTTTCTATGACGGAGAACTTGATGAAGATTACTATGTTGCGTTAATAAAGTTAGACGTAGAAGCATTCTTATACGATAAATATGACAAAGAAACAGATTTGAGTGATCAGTTACATGATGAAGCTGAGACAATGAAAGAGTATTGTTTGTTATTAGATGATGACGGAACTTACATTGTAAGAGAGGTGTCGGAATGAGAAGATGTCAAGTCAAAATTTACGAAAAAGATACGAAAAAAGAAGTATGGAAAGAAGCGGAATTTTTAGGAGTATATCAATATTCATTTGTTAAGCAAGGAAATCTTATTGGAGAAATCGGCGGTGTAGTAGCTTTTCCTGTCGCAGTAGTAAATTTGAATAATGAACTACTTCAATTAAATATTCACTACGTTAGATTTGAAGGAGTAGAGATGGTTAATGAATCTAAAAATTTATAAATATCCTTTAGCAATAAAAGACTCTCAAGTAATTACATTGCCAGCGGAGAGCACAGTTCTTTCGATAAAAAATCAACATGAAGTGCCTGTTTTATATGCAGCTGTCAATACTGCTTGCGAAATCGAAGGCTATGTAAATATCGAATGTCGTGGTACTGGTCAAATGCTCAACGGAAAAGAAGTTACGGAAATTACAGAGACATTATTATTTCAAAACGGAAATTTAGTGTTACATTTCTTTGCACAAAAATTCCCGCAAGTTGTACGTCCGCAAATTAAAAATTTTGAGGAGGAAAACGAATGATGAATCGTGTAGTACTTGTAGGACGATTAACGAAAGACCCAGATTTACGTTACACTCCGGCTGGCGTGGCAGTTGCGACTTTTACTTTAGCTGTAAATCGTACGTTCACTAACCAAAAGGGAGAGCGAGAAGCTGACTTTATTAATTGTGTTGTTTGGCGTAAACCAGCAGAAAACGTTGCTAATTTCTTGAAGAAAGGAAGTATGGCAGGCATTGATGGACGCATACAGACTCGAAATTATGAAGATAATGACGGTAAACGAGTTTTCGTTACAGAAGTAGTTGCTGAATCAGTTCAATTCTTAGACCCTAAAAATAACAACGCAGAAGGCGCTACATCGAATAGTTACCAAAACCAAGCTAATTATTCAAATAACAATAAAACAAGCTCATATAGAGCGGATACGAGCCAGAAGAGCGATTCATTTGCAAACGAAGGTAAGCCGATTGATATTAATCCGGATGATTTACCTTTCTAAAGGAGTGAAAACAAAATGGAAATTTGGAAGGATGTACCAGGATATGAATTAATCTATCAAGCTAGTAACGAAGGTAATATAAGAACGCATGAAGAAAAAACTACATTTTCAAGTAAACACGGAAAGCGCAGATGGAAGCAAAGAATTTTAAAACAGAAGCAAGATAAAGGTGGATATAAACGCGTTTCTCTATGGAAGAATGGAAATAGTAAGGATTATTTAGTTCATAGGATTATTGCATTAACGTTTATTCCGCAAATACCAAATAAAACCTTAATTAACCATAAAGATTGTAACCCAAGTAATAATAACGTTAATAACCTAGAATGGTGTAATTATAGAGAAAATTTATTACACGCATTCGACAATCGTTTAAATGAAAACGCACAAGCCATAGTCTTGGTTAATTCTAAAACTAAAGAAACTAAATATTTCCGGAGCAAAACAGAAGCTAGTCGCTTTTTAGGGAAAAGCCACGGTTATATATCACAAAAGCTCAAAGAAGGAAGCACCGTTATTGGCAATTTTGAACTATTCGAAAGGATTTCTAAAAATTAATAAAAGGGTGAATAAAAATGACAGCAGAAACAGCAATAAAAAAGTTGAGAAATAGATCAATGAGCATCAGACAAATGGCTAATGCGATTGCAGAAGTCACAAACTACCAAATTAGCGAAATCGAAAGTATGGGGGACGAAGAGATTGAGGCGAAATATACGGCGTTCGTCATTAACGAGGCGAACGAGTACGCGAAGTAAATATAATGCGAAGAAAGTTGTTATTGACAATATAAAGTTCGATAGCAAAGCGGAAGCAGCATATTATCAGCAATTGAAACTATTAAAAATGACTGGTGAAGTAGTGAGTTTCGATTTACAGCCAGAATTTGTGCTACAAGAAAGCTTTCGGAAAAATGGGAAACTGTATCGAGCGATTAAATATAAAGCTGATTTTCTCGTTCGTTACAGTGATGGACATGAGGAATTAATCGACATAAAAGGCATGTTAACAAAAGAGTTTCGAATCAAACAAAAACTTTTCGAACTGCGTTATATGCAATCAATTAAGTGTTTGAAGCTGAAAGGGCGAAATTTCGTGGAGGTGTGACAAATGGCGGTAATGGAGATAACGAAGAGTAAAGCGAGGCAGCGGGAGATAATTAGTTATATAGCAAATAACGATGTAGAGCTTGACGAATTACTAAAGTTGCAAAAAGAACTCAATCAACTAATGAACGAGAATACAATAGAAAAGCAAAAAACTTACTGGACCAAAACGTTCGATCGAATCGTGAAAAAGAAAAAATGGCCGGAAATTACAATTCGTGAATTCGCTGATTTACGTAATGCAGGACTAACGTGTTACGCAATCGCAGAGCATTTCAAAGTGTCGAAGGCTGTAGTTTTCAATTACACACAAAGAAACAAAAAAGAATACTATCAGATTTTTGACATGAACGAATATCAAAAAAATAAGGAGATATGGAATGATTGATAAAGTAGCGAAATTTATAGGAGCTTTCACTATTTACGCCTTATGGGTTCTAGTACTGATTTTTGTACTAGGATTAGCAGTTAAAGGGATATTTTGGGCTTGGAGTAATATGTTTTAGGAGGATGAAAATGCAAATTGAAAAGTTAAATGTATTTACCAGAGAAACAATTTGTCACGGAGAGGACATAGAAATCGCTAATTATAATATTGAATTAGAAGCAATTAGTGAAGAATCTTTTATTGATACAGCTGAAAAGGTTGAGAAAATAAGGGAGTTTATCGAAAATTTATAAAGTGATGGGGGCGACTTTATGGGACAACTATTCAATCTACCACAAGTTGAAGATATTAACTACATTCAGACAGTCAGAGCAGTAAGAAAGTTCTTTAAAGACTATTTAATGCTGCGAGTGATGGCAGGAAGTCGTAAATTGCCAACAATGACGACAACATACAAATTAACGCCACCGAATTTCAGTAATGAATTTCATTCAAAAGTAGAAGATGCTGCAATTCATAATGTCGATAACGTTCATGCGGCACAAGAAGCGGTTAAAAAATACGATGCTATTTTGAATCAACTTGAGCACATTCATAGAAAGATACTCTTTGAGAAGTTCATTCATAACTTACAAGATATAACTATTATGCTTGATATTCCTTACGAAGAAAGGCAATACAAAAGAGAGAAACGGAAGGCTGTTATTGAATTAGCAACAACACTTGGGATTGAAGTGCTAAATTGAAAATGGCACTTTTCTGGCACTTTTTGAGCAAAAAAAGGTGATAATATGATATTAGTGAGAAGTAAAGATGATTACAAAAATAAAATTTTATGTTGAGTCTGCACTTTACTTCTCACATCCTATCCATACTGGATGTAAAACACGCTTGTGGCGTTATGCTGTACGTTAACAGTTTATACTCGTGACGGAATAGGTAGACGAAGCACAGGATAGAACTAGTGTGGCTAAGAAACGTATGTCTTAGCTTAAAACTCCTGTAAAACAAATTAATTAGTTCATGCAAGGTGCAAATCCTTGCCGAGTATATTTAAACGACAATGCCTTCTCTCTATTTAATAGCAGATAAGTTCTGACAGGAAGGCTTTTAATAGCCAGTCTCATGCTGTACGCAGTATGTAGATACCTCAGCCAAATTGGTAAGCACTAAGCATATTAAATGAGGAAACAAAAGACAAGACGAAGACGTTCGTCACCGTAGAAGTCTACTGGTTTCATAACTACGGATATTAAATAATAGTTATAGCTCCGATTATTCGGGGCTTTTTTGATACATAAAAATAAAGGGGGAAGCTTATGGCGATTCCAAAACAGGTTAAAATAGGCGCTGTTAATTACGATGTTCAAGAAAAACAAGTTGTTGATAATGATAATTCGAATTGGGGTGCGTGTGTATTTCATGATAATCATATTGAAATTTCAACCGGACTTTCAGAAGAACGAAAAGAACAGACATTAGTACATGAAATACTACATGCAATCTTTTATGAATCGGGCTTTGAAGAGCAAGACGAGGATGTAGTAAATAGAGTCGGAATTACATTGCACCAGTTTTTGAAGGACAATAATTTATTTCATAAGCAAGATGTAGATTAGATTTCAGTTAATTAAAATAAGGGAGTGTGGTGATATGTAGTGACTAATTGGGAATTAGCTTATAAAGATTATAAAGAAGGCATGAAGTATAAAGATATTGCCGAAAAATACAACGTGTCTATAAATACAGTGAAATCTTGGAAATCTCGAAAGTGGAGCAACCCGGAAGATAAAAAAGGTGCAACTAAGAAAAAGGTTGCACACAAAAAAGAAACTAAGTTAATAATTGAAAACGATACGCTAACAGAACAACAAAAAATGTTCTGTTTATTTTATTTACAACACTTTAATGCAACGAAGGCATATCAACAGGCATATAAGTGTGATTATAACTCCGCTAGATCTAATAGCGTTAGACTGCTAGCAAAAGATAACATTAAGCAAGAGTTGAACAGATTAAAAGCAGAGTTGCAACAAGAGTTATTTGTTAGTGTGCAAGACTTGATGAAAGAGTATGTAAAGCAAGCTTTCGCCGATATAACAGATTTTGTTGAATTCGGCAATGATGAAGTAACAGTATCTGATTTAAACGAGCAAGGTGTTATGGAAACGGTATTGGACCCAATCACCGGCGAACCTGTAACTTATAAAGCGTCTTTCGTTGCTTTAAAGGATAATTCGGAAGTGGATGGCTCGCTAATTCAAGAAGTGAAAAAAGGGAAAGATGGCGTATCTTTGAAGCTCTATGATAAGCAAAAAGCTATGTTAGAGCTCATGAAGTACTTGAAAGATAACGGAGAAGACGACAACGACCAAATTACCATCATTGACCCGTGGGGTGAACGCGATGGCTAAAAAAGAAATAGACATCCGTAAAGAAGTAAACCCGCATTTTGCTGAAGTTTGGAAAGCGGCAAAGCCTTTTAATGTCCTAAAAGGTGGTCGTAACTCGTTTAAATCATCCGTTATAGCTTTGTTACTGGTTTCTTTGTTAATACCGTATCTATCACGAGGCGAGAAAGCGAATGTGGTTGTAATTCGAAAA
This sequence comes from Listeria sp. MAN/IMW/UF464, assembly GCF_058683955.1. NCBI lineage: Bacteria > Bacillati > Bacillota > Bacilli > Caryophanales > Listeriaceae > Listeria > Listeria sp. MAN/IMW/UF464. The sequence goes on along the minus strand of NZ_JBZWZP010000003.1, from coordinate 162,264 downwards.
GTTGGAAATACAATCCGTGATTCTGTATTTAATAAAATCCAATGGGCCTTGAAAAAGTTCTTTTTGATAAATAAATTCGATACTACTGTCAGCCCCTTTAAAATAACCCATAAAAAGACGGGTTCAACTTTTTATTTCTACGGACAAGATGACTTTCAGAAACTAAAGTCTAATGACATTAACGACATTATAGCTGTTTGGTATGAGGAAGCCGCCGAGTTTAAAGACGCGGAAGAGTTCGACCAAACTAACACAACGTTTATGAGGCAAAAACAGAAAAGAGCTGCTTTTGTTCGATTCTTTTGGTCATATAATCCTCCTCGCAACCCTTACTCATGGATAAACGAATGGGCAGACCAGCAACGAAGTAATTCGACCTATTTAGTTCATGAATCAAGTTATTTGAATGACGAGTTAGGTTTTGTTAATGACCAAATGCTAGATGTAATCAATCGGATAAAAGAAAATGATTATGACTATTACCGCTATTTATATTTAGGAGAAGCGGTGGGATTAGGCACAAACGTTTATAACATGAATTTATTCCAAAAACTTAAAACTATCCCGCCGGACGATAGAATTATAATGATTGACTTTGCTATCGACACTGGACATCAAGTATCAGCTACCACATGTCTAGCGCTAGGTTTTACAGCAAAGAAAAATGTTATCTTACTAGACACGTACTATTACAGTCCCGCGAATCAAGTAGTAAAGAAAGCACCTTCGGATTATTCAAAAGAGTTACGCGAGTTCATGACTAAAATAGTCGCGAAGTATAATGCGCCTGTCGATATGCAAACGGTAGATAGTGCGGAGGGCGGACTTCGAAATCAGTACTACAAAGATTACGGTGTTAGCTTACACCCCGTCACAAAAGGTAAAAAAGTGGATATGGTCGACTTTGTGCAAGATTTATTAGCACAAGGTCGTTTTTATTATCTTGATATTCCAGAAAATCAAATATTCATCGAAGAACACCGCAAATATCAATGGGATGTAAAAACTGTTAACACAGATAAGCCTGAGGTCATCAAAGAAGACGATCATACGTGTGATGCTTTTCAGTATTATGTTAAAGATAATTTACGCAAATTGGGGCTCAAATATTAGGAGGTGAAAACCTTGATAAACCAAATAATCGCGGGAGTGAAAGGAGTGATGCGGAGAATGGGACTATTGAAAGCACTGAAAGATGTAACGGAACATAAAAAAGTAAATGCTAATGATGAAGATTATAAGTATATTGACATATGGAAACGATTGTACCAAGGCCATTATGCTGAATGGCATAATCTCAATTACGAACACAATGGCAATCCAGTCAACAGACGCCAATTATCTATGAATTTGCCGAAGGTCACAGCTAAGTACATGTCAAAGCTTCTTTTTAACGAGAAAGTGAAAATCAATATCGATGATGAAGCAGCAGAAGAGTTCGTGCTTAACGTACTCAAAACAAACGGTTTTACTAAAAACATGGAGCGTTACATCGAATACGGAGAAGCGATGGGCGGCTTCGTGATAAAGGTTTATCACGACGGCAATAAAAACGTCAAAGTTTCATTTGCAACAGCTGATTGTATGTATCCTTTGTCAAATGATAGCGAGAATGTAGACGAATGTGTTATTGCTAATAGTTTCCACAAAAACAATAAATATTATACGTTGCTTGAGTGGAATGAGTGGCAAGGCGATGTATACACGGTCACAACAGAGCTATATCAGTCAGATGACCCGAACGAGCTTGGGACAAAAGTAAGTTTAACATTGCTGTTTGACGATATTGAGCCGGTTGTTCCGCTACCTGACTTTACACGTCCGACTTTCATTTATATTAAACCTAATATAGCGAATAACAAGAATCTAACGAGCCCGCTCGGCATTTCTGTTTATGCTAACGCATTGGATACATTGAAAACACTTGATTTGATGTTCGATTCATACTATCAAGAATTCAAATTAGGCAAAAAGAAAGTGTTGGTGCCTTCAAGTTTCGTTAAAACAGCTGTTAACTTGGACGGCTCGACTTCACAGTATTTTGATTCAACCGATGAAGCGTTTTTCCTTTATCAAGGTGATCAAGACGACAACGGTAAAGCGATAAAAGATATATCTGTAGAGATTCGGTCAACTGAGTTTATCGAGTCTATAAACGCAATGTTGAGAATATACGCCATGCAAGTTGGATTAAGCGCAGGCACATTCACTTTCGATGAAAACGGCTTAAAAACAGCTACAGAGGTTGTAAGCGAGAAGTCAGAAACCTATCAGACTAAGAACAGCCATTCACAGCTAATTGAACAAGGCATAAAAGAAATGATTGTGAGCATTCTTGAGGTCGGGAAATTTATCGAAACTTATTCTGGCGAAGTAATTGAGTTAGACACTATTACAGTCGATTTTGACGATTCTATAGCACAAGATGAAGATACAACTATCAATCGTTATACGAATGCTAAAAATCAAGGTATGATACCGCTGAAAATTGCTTTACAGCGTGCTTGGAATATTACTGAAGCTGAAGCGGATGAATGGGCTGAAATGTTAGCAAAGGAAAAACAAGCGGAAATACCTAACAATGATATGACCGGAATATTTGGAGAAGAGGAGTGATTTAGATGGCGCTAACTCCTCGACAATTAGACTTATTTGTGCAACCGGTCGTTGATGTATACACAACGCTCGAAAATGAATTGTTCACTCTTATTGTTCGACGATTGAAAACAAAGAAAAATATCAGCGCAGATAATGTGCTTGCTTGGCAAATAGAAAAACTTAATCAAGTTCATGCACTAGATCAGCAAATGATTGAACGAATTTCCAAAGCTTCCGGCGTATCTGCTAAGAAGCTTTTTTCTATTGTTAAAGACGCAGGATATAGCGATTTAAAACAAGTAGATAACTATTTCAGCAAATTAGCCGAAGTTGGTGCTGTGTTACCACTTGTGGCTGACGGACAAACGATAGTCGATAAAGTAATGAGGAGTTATTTTAAGTTAGCACAAAGTAACTATAATCGCGTCAATCAAACGATGTTATCGCAAGCAAGACAAATCTATTCAGATATCATTCACGAAACGACACAGAGCGTCTTAGCTGGTTTAAAAACACATAGACAAGCATTAGCTGAGGCAGTAACTAAATTCGCTGAAAACGGTGTTCCTGCGCTTGTAGACAAGGCAAATAAAAGGTGGACACCTGAAGCATATGTCCGGACTGTAACCAGAACAACAGTTAACAGTGTTTATAACAGCATTGAAGACGAGCGAATGAATGAATTTGGCGTGGATTTAGTGCGTATTTCACAGCACATAGGAGCACGACCAACGTGTTCACTTGTTCAAGGCAAAGTAATCTGTTTGTTATCTGTTGAAGAAACAAAAACGAAGTACGGCAATAAATACATGTCTATTTATTCGCCGGAACTCAGATATGGATACGGCGATGGTGTTTTCGGCTGTAATTGCCGTCATCATCGTTTTGCTTTTATTGAAGGCATTAACATTGCGCCGGACGAGAGCGAGCTAGTAGACGAAGAAGAAAACAAACGCGTTTATATGTTGAGTCAGCAACAACGATTGATGGAACGCGACATAAGAGCAGCTAAACGCAAGCTGTCAGCTGCCGAAGAATTAGGCGATGAACTAGCAGTTAAAAAAGCAAAACAGGCTGTTAGAACGAAGCAAAGTAAGCTAAGAGCATTTGTAAAAACACATAATTTAACAAGGCAATACAACAGAGAAAAAGTATATGCATAACATTCGACCTGAACGAAAGTCGTTAAAAGTCGGCTCTCGTGATCGTATCACGTAAAAACAACGTAGGAGGAATAAGAAATGGAAAGAGACTTTTTGAAGGAATTAGGCTTGGAAAAGGAAACTATCGACTCTATTATGGCAGAACACGGTAAGTCGATTCAGAACGAAAAGGACAAGGTAACATCAGCGGAAGCAGAAAGAGACGGGCTTAAAAGCCAGCTTGCGCAACGGGACGATGATATCGAAGCTTTGAAAACTGATTCCGGAACAAGCAAATCTTTAAAAACTCAATTGGAAACACTGCAAGACAATTACGAAACTTTGAAAAAAGATTCGGAAGCTAAATTAGTAGAAACTCGCAAAGGCGCAGCACTTGATTTAGCTTTAGCAAATGCGAAAGCAAGAAATCCGAAGGCTGTAAAAGCTTTACTGGATAACGACAAACTAGAACTAACAGACGAAGGTTTGAAAGGCCTTGACGAACAGCTAGGAGCATTGCAAGAAAGCGATGCTTATTTGTTTGCTCAAGAAAGCGAAAATGTAGCACCTAAGTGGGGAATCAATGGAAATCAAACTAATAATAACCCTGCTAGTAAATCGCTGGCAGATTATAGCTATCAAGAGCTCGCAGATTTAAAAGCTAGTGATCCAGCTACATTCGAAAGTATCACAAAATAAAAAATAGAAAGAGGTAAAAAAGATGGCAGATTTAACAACGAAATTAGCGAATTTGATTGACCCAGAAGTGATGGCGCCGATGATTTCCGCACAACTACCAAAAGCGATTAAATTTGGGGGTATTGCACCAATTGATAACAGTTTAGAGGGACAACCCGGCTCAGAAATCACTGTCCCTAAATTTAAGTATATTGGCGATGCTCAAGACGTAGCGGAAGGAGCGGCAATTGATTACTCCGCGCTTGAAACCGAATCCGTAAAGCACGGAATTAAAAAGGCTGGCAAAGGTGTTAAGATTACAGATGAAGCAGTACTTTCTGGATATGGCAATCCTGTCGGAGAAGCGCAAACGCAAATTCGCATGTCTATTGCTTCAAAAGTGGATAATGATATTTTAGCAGAAGCTTTAACAACAACATTAGAAGTTAAAAGCGCAATTAATATTGATTTAATTGACCAAATTGAAAATACATTTGTAGATGCTCCAGATGCAATTGAAGATGAAGCAATTACATCGACAGGTGTTCTTTTCTTGAATCACAAGGATGCAGCAAAACTTCGCAAAGAGGCAGCAGAGAGTTGGACTAGAGCATCGCAATTAGGGGATAATTTACTTGTTAAAGGAGTGTTTGGTGAGTTGCTTGGCTGGGAGATTGTCCGCACTAAAAAATTAACAGTGGGGAATGGGCTAGCTGTAAAAGCCGGGGCTCTAAAAACATTTTTAAAACGCAATATTTTAGCGGAAGTAGGGCGTGATATGGACCATAAGTTAACTAAATTTAATGCCGATCAGCACTATGCTGTTGCTTTAGTTGATGAAACAAAAGCGGTGAAAGTAGTTCCAGTTTCGGGAAACTAATGGCGGCGCGGTCGGGTGAAACTGATAGCGCGCCGATTCAAGACTTTTCAGCTATGACAGTAGCAGAATTGAAAGAAGAGCTTGTGAATAGAAATATCGAATTTGCAAGTAATGCGAAAAAAGCGGAGTTGGTAGCTCTGTTGGAAGGTAGTGAGTGATATGCCTTACACCACATTAGAATTTTACAACGATGAGTACGCTGGGGAGCATTTAGAACAGGACGAATTTGACAAACTGTTAAAGCATGCTGAAAGAAAAATTGATTCAGTGACATTTTACCGAATACGCAAAAGTGGAATTGAATCGTTTAGCGAATTTATTCAGCATCAAATACAGTTAGCTACTTGTAATCAAATCGAGTATTTTAAAGAGGCGGGTGGAACAAGTGAGTTAGCTGTTTCCAAGCCGGATAATGTGAGTATCGGGAGAACCTCTATTAGTGATAGTAATTTTGCATCAACTGCTACATCACTTAATAGCGGATTGATTGGTAGCGATGTAAGGTCCTATTTAGCGCATACAGGTCTTCTTTACAACGGGGTAGGTGTTCGTTAATGAAAGTAGTAAAACCGATAACAAACGCCCCTCCGTTACCTCTCGATTGGTTAATTCATAACATTAGCTACGAAGCGTATAAAGAAGAAGATAGACACAATCAAATCGTTTATGAAAAAGGCATTGAGATTGAGCATGTTCGTGTTGACTTCTCAAAATCAAATCAAATCGCGGGATTATCTGATACCGATAGATATGACGCGGTTATTTTTATTGATGCAGTGAACAGCATGAACGTGCCAAACGATTTTATAAGTAGATCTAAAATATATTTTTCTGGAAAAGCTTATAAGATTGTCAAAGTTATACCTTTTTATGCCACTTCTAATAGCGTGCATCATTGGGAAATCGAGGTGGTTTGATGCCGATTAAAGTACGTGTGGACCTCTCAAAAGCAAAAGGGAGCGTAAAAAAGGCGAAAGAAAGAGGTCAGTTTGCTTTAATTAATCAAGCGGCCGCTGATATTGCGCTTTATGTGCCGTTTTTAAGCGGTGACTTGTCAAATCAATACGTTATTATGAATGACAAAGAAATTATGTGGACATCTATTTATGCGCGACGGCTTTACAAAGGTATAAACTTCAATTTCACACTAACACATCATCCGTTAGCTGGTCCTAAATGGGACCAACGGGCAAAAATAGATAAAATGGACGTCTGGGAAAAAGTGGCGCAAAAAGCGGTCGAGGAGGGACTATAATGTCATTAGATTTTTTAGACAGCGTCATGGATGCTATCGAAAACAACGTAGATTTAAAAGATATGAAATTAAGAACAGCGATATTAAAACCCGAGTCAATCGCTTTGCTGCTGACTCCAAATAACGATAAACAAGGTTATCAAGACGGCTCTTATGAGCGGTCTTTTTCTTTTAACCTAAACGGCTCTAGCAAGCAAGAAATGAAAGTTTTAAATGTGTTGAATGCCATTACTGCTTATTTTGATAACACAGAATTAGAAAGTATTCAGAGCTTAAATAGCAGCTTTGTGCTAGAAGACAAAGAAACAACTAGTGTTCCGAATCTTGTTTCGGCTAATGACGATGGAACGTTTATTTATAGCGCTAGTTTCAAAATTAAATTATATATTGAAAGCGAGGAAAAATAAAAATGGCTAGAATTAAAAATGCGAAAACGAAATACTTTGTAGCTGAAATTGTAGATGGTGTGGGCGAGCCAGTGTGGAAACGACTATCCAAATGGATTACAAACGTTTCTGACGATGGGTCTGATAACACTGAAGAGCAAGGCGACTATGATGGCGATGGCAACGAAAAAACAGTTGTTTTAGGTTACTCAGAAGCTTACACGTTTGAAGGGACGCACGATCGTGAAGACGAAGCGCAAAACTTAATTGTCGCTAAACGTAGAACGCCAGAAAATCGCGGGATTATGTTTAAAATCGAAATTCCTGATACTGAAACAGCTATCGGTAAAGCGACTGTATCAGAAATCAAAGGGTCCGCTGGCGGCGGGGATGCTACGGAGTTCCCAGCGTTCGCTTGCCGTATCGCTTATGACGAAACACCAAAAGTTACAAAACCCTGAAACAAGCCCGTCCAGCGTCGAAGTGGACAAGGCGACTATTACGTTAAAAGTTGGTGAAACAGCTACTATTACTGCCTCAGTATTACCTGCCGGAGCAAACCAAGAAGTAACGTTCACTTCTTCAAATCCACCAAAGGCAAAAGTAAATGCTAGTGGCGTGGTCGAAGGCGTAGCAGAAGGAACAGCAAACATGACTGTCGCATCTAAAGGAAGCCCTTCTATCAATAAAGTAGTACAAGTAACAGTGGAAGCAGCAGATTAATAAATAAAGCCCTTACTCAATGTAGGGGCTTTTAAATTGGAGGAAATCATACATGACACAAAACAATGTAATTAATATTCAATTAGAAGAATCATATCAAGAGTTTCAGCTTGGCACGGAACTGTTTAGAGTCGGTTTAGGTGATGAAATGCGCCGCAAATGGATTGAAGCAGATGAGAAGTACAAGAATAAGCTAGAAAAGCTAAATAAATACAACATTGATAATACTGACGAAATGAGTTCAGAAGAATATTTTTCATTAGAAGAAGATGTAAAAGAGGCTTTAACTGAAGCATATGCAATTTTATTGGATGACGAAAAAGCATTCGATAAATGTTATGCGCAATGCAAAGATATTTTAAAAATGTACCAGGTATACAATCAAGTTGCAGAAATCATCGTCGGTTCAGTAGAAAAGCAACAAAATGAAATTCAAAAGAAATATAAAGCAAAAATGACTAAAAAAGCGAAGTGATTTAAATGCTTTCGCTCGCTTTTGGAGTTAACGATATTTACGAATATGAAGGAAAAGAGTATAAGCTCGATTTAGCTTTTGACAACGTTCTAAGAGTGATTGAGTTAACGGAAGATAATAGTTTATCTGATGTGTTCAGAGCTAACCTAGCAATCGACGTGCTTTTTGTTGATGATATGCCTTGGTCACGTTCGAACGAGGAAGACGAATACGCGAACATTGAAGAAAAATCGTTAGTGCTTATTGATATTTTCACTAATTATATTGTTAAAGAAAATGACGATGGTTTGCTTTACGATATCGACGGAAACAAGATGCCAAGCGCTACAAACAACAATGACGAAGCGGAAGAAATTGCTTCATATTCATTAACGCAAGATGCGGATTATATCTATGCTTCTTTTTTACAAGACTACAATATTGATTTATTAGATAGTCGCGGGAAAATGCACTGGTATAAGTTTAGAGCATTGTTAGAAAGTTTGCGTGATGATACAACAATTAAAACGATAATCGGCATTAGGCAAGCGGAATTACCTTCTGGAAAAGGAACAGAAAAAGAACGAAACGAATTAATTAAACTGAAAAACAGATATAAGTTAAAAGATTAGAGGTGAGAACATGAGTGATGGATCAGTAGTAATTGAGATTAGTTTAGACGATAAAAAAGCAGATAAACAACTTGATGCGTTTGAAAAAGATTTCGCGAAAGCAGGCACAAATGCAGGGGCGGCATTAGATAAAGCATACAGAGAAGCAGTATCTGATATTGCTAGTCAATCGAAACGATTAAAAGACACGTTTGTAAATGCGTTTAAATCGATGGGAAGCGCTGGCTCAAATGCTTTAAAAGCTAGTTTGAACTTTATGCGTGAATTGCCTTCAAATGTACAAGCCGCTCTATCTAAACTGGCTTCAACAGTAAAAACTGGGTTCGTAAACGCTGCTAAAGCATCTATTACAGCGATAAAGGAACTTGGAACTAGCATCAAAAACACTGCGGTAAATATCAAAAACGGCTTCTTTTCAATTGCTAAGACAGTGCAAAGTAGTATTGTGTCAGCTGTTAAAGTATCAATTAATGTCATTAAATCCATCCCTAGCGCAATTAAAAGTGCTGGAATCAGTATTAAATCCGCATTAGTAAGTAGTTTACAAGCAGCTAAATCGGCTGCTATTTCTTTTGCTCAAACTACTGTAAAAGTTATTAAAAGTATTCCAGGAGCTGCTAAAACAGCGGCTGTTGCGGTGAAAGATAGTTTTGTTGTAGCTTACAAAGCGGTGGTAGTTGCTGCTTATATGAGCGTTAAAGGAACTATTAGCGCTGTGAAAGCTATTCCTAGTGCTACAAAATCAGCAGCGTTAGCAGTAAGTAGCGCAATGAAAACAGCTTTTAGCGCTGTAGCAAGCGCGGCCAAAACGACAGGAACAACAGTGAAATCAGCATTAAAAACAGGATTTAGCGCTGTGAAATCCGGAGCGAAAGCGGCTGGCCAAGCTGGTATTTCTGCATTAAAAGGCCTAGGAAACATTGCGAAAAGCACTGGTTCTTTAATTAAAAGTGGATTAGTAAGCGGATTTAACGCAGCTAAAGCGGCGGCGAAAGGCGCAGGCGCTGGAATGCGTGAAGCACTTAAAAATTCAGTTGAAAAGCCCGCCGAACAAGCTCGTTTCAGTGTTCTTAAATTAGCGGCGGCATTAGGGCTTATCGCGGCTACTAAAAACGTTGTAGGCAGTGCAATTGGTCGTGTTGATACGATTGATACTGCGACTAAATCACTAACAGTCCTTACTGGCTCTGCAAAAGATGCGCAACTAGTTATGACGGATCTAACCGCCGCTATTGATGGCACACCAATTGCACTCGACGCTGTCGCTTTAGGCGCTAAAAAAATGGTTGCAGCTGGTATGAAAGCGGCAAATGTAAAGCCTGTTTTCACTGCTATTGCAGACGCTGCCTACGGGGTTGGAAATGGTTCAGAATCAATTGACCAGATGACAGATGCTATCTCAGCATTGCAGGCGAGTGGTGTTGCTTATTCTGATGATATTAATCGATTGGTTGACGCTGGTGTTCCGGCTTGGCAAATTTTAGCAAACTCGACAGGTAAAAGCGTTGGAGAAATGAAAAAATATGTTTCCGAGGGATCTTTAGAATCAACAAAAGCTATCGCAATGTTAACGAAAGGTATTGAAGAAGGAACAACTGGAATGGCTGGTAACACGGCTAAAATGGCAGGCCTAGCAAAAACAGCAGGTAACACTATCAGCGGTTCATTTGCGAACATGAAAACCGCAGCTGTTAAGAGTCTTGCGAATATCGCCGAAAACTTAAAAGGCCCGATTATCCAAGCACTAGATGTTGCTAAAAACGCATTTAAACAGTTTGCAGCAGTAACAGCAAGTCCGGAATTCCAGAAAAAACTTTCTGATTTGATTCAAAAAATCAAAGAGTTTATACCAGTTTTAATCGAGTGGGCGCCAGTTTTGGCGAAAGTTGCCGCTGGATTTATAGCATTCAATATTCTTAGTAGCGTGTTTTCGAAAGTAGCCGGACTTATAGGTGTATTTAAAGGCTTGACTTCTAGCGGGTCACTCTTAGGGGTAATACTTAACACGATAAAAGGTTCATTTTTAGGCTTGAAGGTAGCATTAGGTTCAGCAACAGCGGCTTTTGGAATAGTTGCCGCTGTGATAGGCGCAGTGATTTCAGTTCTTTATGGTATGTACGCGGCATTTAAGGAAAATACTGCTAACATAAAAGGGTTTTTATCAGTCATGCTCTCAAGTGTGAAAAAGTCATTCGGAAAAATAGTAGAAGTGTTTAAACAACTTATGGTGGCGCTAAAACCCGTGGGTGGAGTATTCAAAGATATATTAAAATCTGTTGGTGTATATGTTTGGATGGAACTTGCTATAGCATTAGCTGCGGTAGTCGATATTATACAGGTGTTAGTCAGGGTAGTTTTAGTAGCAACAAAATACATGCAAGGTCTCTACTATACAATCAAAGCAACATTCCAAGCGCTAAAAGGTGACTTAAAAGGCGCCCTCAAAAGTGTAAAAGAATCTCAAAAAGCATTTGATGAAGCGGGAAAAGCCGCAAAAGATGCATTTAACAAAGATAATTATGCACTGACTGGAACTGTTGAAGCGTTTAAACAAATGGCCGGAGAAGCTGAAAAAACTGGTGCTAAAACTGAAACATCCGGTAAAAAGATAAAAGACACATTAAAACTAGTAGAATCAACTGCTAAACAAACTGAAACAACTGTTTCGAAGTCGAATCAAGCGATAGATACGATGTTGAGCGGTGGAGTGGACCAATACAGCAATAAACTTAGCGAGAAAACTAAGTCATTCTTAAATTCTGCTAAAGAGTTATACAGTCAGTATCAAGAATCAGCTAAAAAGTCTCAAGATGCTTATAGTGTTGCTATGGAAAAAGCGCAAAGCTTAGAAGGAGATAAGCGTAAAAAAGCTATAGCAGATGCAAATAAGACTTTAGTAGACGAAACAACAAAGAATAATAGCACGTTACTAACTTTGCAAAGCGATTATTCAAATATGCTAAAGACAAATCGCTGGACTGATGGACAAGAATTAACAGCTCAACAGAAAAAGTTCTTACAACAACAAACTACCGATATACAAACAGAGTTAGCGAAACAAAATCAGTTATATGTTGAAGCGAACTTACTGCGATTAGAACAAGGTAAGAGTTTGAATGAGAAGGAAAGAAATACCAGCTTAGAAGTACAAAAAAGCTTGTATGAAGAAAAGAAAAAGGCTGTTGAAATAGGCGAGAAGTCGCTGGCTGACTTGAAAAAGAAAAAAGCAGATGCTTCAACCGAAACGGAAAAAGCTAATTATCAGATCCAAATAGACGAGCAAACAAAGAAGAATAAGACACTATCTACAAATTTAAAAAGTTGGGCAATAGAAATGAATTCTATTATCGCGAACGGAGGCACTTTAAATGCTGAAACATTTGCGAGTGGTTTATCGCAACTTGGGAATATTAGCGATGATGAATTGTCTGCGTTATGGCAAAATTTCGTTTCTACAAGCACATCAATTGATAATACATTGTCTGGTTTGGCTGCAATCATGGGACAACGAGGCGGAGAAGGTGTTCAAGCGTTTGTCACAGCTATTCAAAGTAAAGATTATACTACAGCGGCATTAAACATAAATAATGATGTTTTAAACACGCTTTCTAGTTTGCCTAACGGTATGTTCTTGAATGGACAAAACGGAAAAAATCAATTTATAGCAGCTATTAAATCTAACGAATATCAAGAAGCGGGCAAATATTTAGTTGATGGCGTAAAAATGGGTGCTTCGCCTCTTCCAACCGAACTAAACGGAATTGGTAAACAAGGCGGAAATGCAAATGCTGATGGAATAAAAAGTACTGCTGAAGCAAATAAAAACGCTGGTGCTACGATTAAGAATAACGCTAAAAATGGCGCTTTTGACCCTAATTTATTCAAAATGACAGGGTCAAATAATGCATCCGGTTTTAATAGTGGTATTTTGGACGGAAAAGGTAATGCATTTTCGGCAGGCACTGGCATTGGCAATTCTGCTAAATCTGGTGCTGGTTCCGTTGATTCCAGCGGAGTTGGTTCTGATTTTGCATCTGGATATGTGAATGGTATTTTGAGTGGCATGGGTGCGGTTGGAGAGGCAGCCGCTTCTTTGGCAAATAAAGCATTAGCAGCAGTTCAGAAAAAACAAGACTCGCACTCACCTTCGAAAGAGTCGAAAAAATTAGGTGGAGATTTCGGCTCTGGGTACTCGTTAGGTATCGCAAACAAAAATAAAGCAGTGACGAAAGCGGCAAGTAATCTAGTAGCTAGTGCGCTAGGTACTGAATCGCAAATCAAGAAGCTGTCTAGTACGCTGAAAGACAAAATATCCTCAGCGATTGATGCGGGATTACATTCTAAAAATAAAAGCACTGGACAACTTAAACAAGCTAAAGCACTGAATAGTATTGAGAGTTATATCGCTCAACAAACGAACAAATTAGCAGCGACAGCTAAGAAACGTGATAAAGTAGTCGCTCAATTAAAAGCCGCTAATACAAAAATGGCAGACTTGACGAAGCAGAGTAAAGAGTATGCTGCTTCAATCACTGAGAAAATGCAGTCTTATGGATCTATTAGCAACGTAGACCCAGATAATCCAAAATCGATTCAACAAGAAATGCAGAAACGCTTAAAAGAAATCAAAGCTTTTCAAGCGAATGTGGAAAAATTGCGCAAAAAAGGCGTTAGCAAGGACATTATAAACGACATTCTGGAGGCAGGAGTAGAAAATGGCTCATCTTATGCACAAGCTCTTGCCAAGTCAGATGCTAAGACTATCAAAGCGATTAACAGCACGCAGAATCAAATCAATTCAGCATCTAAGTCAATGGGAAACACAGCGGCTAATGCAATGTATTCTGCTGGTATTAACGCAGCAAAAGGTTTAATAAACGGACTAAACAGTCAGAAAAAACAACTTGAAAAAACAGCTAAGAGCATCGCTAACACAATCACTAATTCAGTGAAAAAAGCGCTTAGAATTCATTCGCCTTCTCGCGTGGCCATCGAGCTTGGTAAATTCTTTACTGGTGGCCTTGGAAATGGGGTCTTAGCTGGAGCTAAGGGAGCTGTTCAATCAACGAACAAAATGGTCGATAAAGTAGTAAACGCTGCTTCTAATATGACTGTTCCGACTATCACTTTGCCGAAGATTTCCGCAGAAAAAGCGTTGGGCCTAAAAAGCGTAGATTTAAACAGAACTATCACTGTCAAAACAATTATTGACAACAAAACAAAAGAGTCTAGCAACGCTGATTTAATCAAAGCTCTTAAACAATCTGGCGATAGACCTATTATTTTTAATGTTGATGGCAAAGATATTGCAGACAATACAAACAATCATTTAGGCAGTTCTGCATCACTAGCTTTTTATGGAAAGGGGCTATAACATGGCTACATCACTAGCATTAGTAATCGAAGGTAAAACATATATGCTTAACGAATTATTTGATTTAGAGGTAGGCGAAGTGAGCAGAGAGCCGCCGCAAATAGTAAATAACTATACTGAATTTGCTGGTTCTGATGGTGCTAGAACAACAGACAGTAATTTCAGCATGTTTCCTATCTCAATTTTGTGCCATTTCAGAACAGGCACTGCTGATTTATATCACGTTAAACTAGATGAACTAATGGAACTTATTTATCAAAGTAGCGAGTATTTTTTAGTTCATTCTAAAACGCCTGGTAAAAAATATAGAGTACATCCAAGCGGCGTTGGCATTGACCGGAAAGCTCCGGGATACGCTGATTTGACACTTGAATTTGATGTGTTCAGAGGTTATTCAGAATCACTGAGTACTACGCTTAGTGATTCTGAAATTGATTGTAATAAATGGCAGTTTGGACAAGGGCTAGCGATGGAGGATTATAGATATATTCACACAAAAAACAGATTTATTATTTATAACGGCGGAAGTTTTGATATTGACCCGCGCGAACACCCTTTAGTAATAACGATACGAGGACAAAACGAGGGAGAATTAACTATCTACAACAAAACAACAGGAGATAGGTTTATATATCATCCGTCGCTAACAACGACAGACACGCTAATTATTGACGGAGCAACTCCGCGAATAAACGGTAGTCCTTGTGGCCGACAAACGAATCACGGCTTAATAAGTTTAAAAAAAGGAGAAAATCTTATCGAGATTAGTAATACTAGTCATTTAGATACAAAATGGGATTTCTCCTTTTTGTATAAGTAGGTGAATACATGAATAGCGATATTATAGTTGCTGATTTTTGGAAGAATAACGAAGAAATATTAACAGATTTTGATAAAGAAAGTTTTTGTGAAAGCTGGACAGAAAATGAAATGTGGAACATAGAATTTAAAGTTACACAGACAAATAAAAATGCCCACTGTTATTCATTTTTAGACTATGAAAGTTCTGTATTTTTTAGAGGTCAAGAATTTGTTGTAAAACAATTAAGTCATGAAGCAATTGGTCAGACGTTATCTAAAGATATTAAAGCTCCGCACATTTATTATACGTGTCAAGATGGACGGCAAGATGAGCAAATCACCGGTTCTTTTACTTTAGCGCAGTGCCTAACTCATGTTTTTAAAACTGATAACAGAGGTTTTACATGGCAGATAATCGACCCTTCTAACCTGCTCGAAAAAGTTCAACAAGAAAACTTTGGAAATAATAACTACTTAACGCTTATAGATCAATTAGTTGAAGACTATGGAGTGGTTGTTATTCCGGATAATAAGCATTTAGTTTTTAAACCGCGTGAAGATTATGGTACTAAGACAGAAAATTTCATTAGATATAGATACAACACAGACGAAGTAAGTTTTGATATTGACACGTTATCCCTTAAAACTAAAATAAAAGGTTACGGTAAAGTGGATAGTAATGGAAATAACTATTTTTCTCCTGTTACTTATACTAGTCCAGAAGTAGGTAAATGGGGTGTGCGATGGCAGGAACCTATTTCTGATGAACGATACACTGTTGCAGGTAACATGCAAAGGCGCCTTAAGCTCGAATTACAAGACTATCCAGCGACGACGGGAAGTGTGACATTAAAACAATACTACGATTGTGGAAAAGGAGATTACGTTCTATTTATTTATGAGCCTCTTGGCATTGATTATGATGTGCAGATAGTTGCATACAAAAAGTATCCATTCACAATAAAAGCGCCAGAAGTAACACTTTCAAATAATAAAAAGTCGATAGTATCAATAATGGCCCAATTAGCAAAAGCACTGAAAGGAGCGAAATAGATGTTAAATCTCGAAAGATGGGGAAATACCCTTTTTGATTCTAATAAGTACCAGCAGTTTAATGCTAATATGGAAAAATTAGAAAAAGATTCATTGGCAAAAGATGTAGATATAAATGCAACTAATAATAGAATCGATAATGTTGTTTTAGAAGCAGGCGGGAATAACATTACGGAAGTAGTTGATGCGAGAACTAGCAAAAATGGACAAATCTACAGCACTTTAAACAGTCGTTTAAATGGCGATTATTCAGCAATCGCAGGAGAATTAGCAGAATCAAACGAATTGTTACAAACCGTGAGCGAACAAAATAAAGAGTTGAGAAGCAAGTTGGATGAATTATATGGTAACTCAGCAGCTGATATTGAATATTATGTTAGTGCTGTAAATGGAAGTGATTCAACAGGTAACGGAGATATTGACAAGCCTTTTAAATCAATACAAAAAGCTGTAGATATGATTCCTAAAATAAAAATTGGTGGTGATATATATATCAATTGCGAACCAGGACAATATAACGAAGATGTATACGTTAGCTCGATTAGCGGAGCGGAACATTTTTATATTCGCTCTACTAATCTAGCAACAATAGATCACAAAACTTCCCAAACGGGTTTTTTTGTAAAAAGCATTACATTTTCTGGAATCATGTTTCAATGCGTTGTGCAAGGCGTTAATTCTATGAGCACATCTGTTAACAATAGTAAAGCTGTTATTAATTTCTTGCGATGCTGGTATGGCTCAGTTTCTAACTGTAGATTTGATACAAATTTAAAAGCAACAAACGTAGTTGCTGTGTTGTACGACCAGTCGCGTGGCGGCTGTTATAACAATTACTTTGTAAATCAAAATATTATTATGTCTGCTGAATTTTTAAGCCAAGCTTATTTCTTTTCAACGAATATTTGTGAAGCAACGTCAAACATTGGTCTTAAATCAACCTATGGAAGCATACTAAGCAAATCATCTTCAACGATAAATTTAAATTCCACTACAGCAGAACAAAAAATTTATGGGGGGCAGATTTTCTCATGACAAATAAAATATTTAAATCTGCAATTCTTGATTTCTCTGTTAGTACTCAAAATGCTAAAGCTAACGTTCCAGCGATAAAATTTAGTACGCAAGATTCCGGAGGAACTGCAAGGTTATTTTTTACAGCAAAAAAAGAAGTAAATAGTTTGCCTTTATCAAGTGCAGCAGAGGTAACGCTTGCGATGATAATGTCAGTTGGAAAAGAATATGAAAGTAAATATGTTGTTAATCCAGAAATAACTAACAGAACAAAAGGCGTTTTTGAGTATTCATTAACTGATGATCAGATAAGCCACGACGGACAAGTAAATGCAGAATTATACGTTAAATATCCAAATCAATCAATGCAAATTCATCGTTTTAGTTTCGTAATTGAAAAAGCAATGATTGATGATAACTTTTTTCCTGTTGCTACGTACTATGTCGAACGTTGGGATGATTACGAAAAGATATTTAATGACTCTATAGCTAGATTATCAACTAAATTAGATGAATTAGATGAGAAAGCGGACAATTTACAAATACAATTTGATAGCATGAATTCTGAACAATTTGCACAAAAAACTGACTTAAATGCACATGTTAATAATGTTGACATACATGTTACAGCAGCGGAGAAAACAAGCTGGTCTGCGAAAGAATCAACGTCAGGAGCACAGAGTAAAGCAGACAAAGCACTTGCTGACGCAAAAGCAGATGCGAGTACAAAGTTTAATGCCGCAACGATTGAGTCAAAAGCGTATACAGATGATATACACAAAGAAACGCTCGTGTGGTCTGGTTCTTCTTATTTCTTAGAAACGCATTCGTTTTCGTGGGATATAGCAAAAGTAAAACATGGAGTTTTACTAGAATTCTCACGTTATGCACCGGGAACAGGAGTACAGGATTATGGTTATATTCAGTACTTTTTTTCAAAAGAATATCTAGTGAGAAATAATAATAAAGCGACGTGGGTGAATATGCCGGGTGCAACAGATGCAGCAAAGAAAACTATTAGATTAACGCCTACAAGCGTCAGTGGTGATGCAACAAATGGTCAAGCACCAAGCACGAGTTACGCATTAAGAACAGTAGCAATTTTTTAGGCAGGAGGTAATTAACATGAAGTCATTTGTTACAGTTAACAATGACGGCTATATTGATATGTGGAGCAGTCAAAAAGTCGAAGGATTTATAGAAGTTGAAACAGCAGAAAGTAACATGAATCTAATTAATGTATGTAAAGTTGAAAATGGTAAAGTGATTTTAGATGAAAAACGACAGCAAGAAATTATTGCTAGTCAACGAGCAGAGAAAACAGAATTAGAAAAATTAAGAGAGGAATTACTACTCACTCAAGAGGCATTAGCCGCACTATTTGAAAGTAATTTAGGGTGAACAATATGGCTTATATGATACCGATTTATGTAAATCTAGTGATGAATGGAAGGAAAACAATTGAAGAAGTTCCTTCGAATTTGCGAGGTCAGGTAAAAGCGAAAGTGGATGAGCTGAAACAAGAAGAACAACGAATGAAGATAGAAGAAACAGAAGCCTAATTAGCTTCTTTTTTTTGAGGTGGTGAGCAAAAATGGTGATGGGGGCAGTTGTTTGGGGGTTGCAAATAACAGAATGGGTCGCACTGATTGGGCTGTTAACGGGTGTTTTCAGCGGGCTAGCGTGGTTGTTTAAAAAAATTGTTGGAAAACCGTTTATGGACAGATTCGATAATTTATCGGGAAGCATGGATAATTTGGCAAAGCAACTTGAAGAAAGTCGGCATGATAGACAACAGCTTCATATAAGAGTGAACAAAACAAATTCTCGTGTCGATAAACTGGAGGGCGGTATAGAGAAAGTAGAAACACGGCTCGACTATATCGAAGATGACATAAAAGAAATTAAAAATAAGGAGTGAACAAAATGAAAAATATAAATTGGAAAGTGAGACTTAAGAATCCGCAAATGTGGGTTCCTTTTATTTTATTCTTAGGAAGTACCATACTAGCAACCGCGCAGGTAGAGGGTGCTAGTATTACGAGCTGGACAGCGCTAGGGGACTTATTGCTGAATGTAATTAGTAATCCTTATCAAGTTTTTGCGGTATTATTTGCGGTATATGGCTATCTTGTAGACCCGACAACGAAAGGTATCAGTGATAGCACACAAGCATTAAATTATAATGAACCACGAAAGGATGAAGAATAATGAGTAAAGGGCAAAAAGTAAAAATTATAGATATTGAACGGATAAGAAACGATAGTCAACTAGATGAAACCGCAAAAAAAATTATTGAAAAAAGCGGATGTCAAGGGATAATTACAAAGATTATTCAAGAAGAAGGAGATAAAGATTTGTTATTTGTCTCCTTCTATTATAACAATGAACGCGTAACACAAGGATTTCGAGAAAATGAAATTGAAGAGGTGAAGTGAAAATGGCAATAGTAAATGGTGTGCAATTTAAACAAAATTTAGTATCAAGTTCAAAGTATGGCATCAAAGCGCCTAACGCGATGAAAGCAAAGAAAATCACTGTTCACAATACGTATAATGATGCTACATCACAAAATGAGACAGATTACTGTAAGAACAATAATTATGAAGTTAGTTTTCATGTTGCGGTTGATGATAAAGAAGCTATTCAAGTTGTGCCTTTTAATCGGAATGCTTGGCATTGTGGGGATGGCGGTAATGGTTATGGAAATCGAAATACAATTGGAGTCGAGACATGTTATAGCAAGTCGGGAGGAGCTAAATATATAGCTGCTGAAAAAAATACTATTAAATATGTGGCTGGATTATGTGTACAGCAGGGTATTATTGCTACAAAGGATACGATTAAAAAGCATCAAGATTGGAGCGGAAAATATTGTCCCCACCGAATTTTAGCAGAGAAACGTTGGCCAGCGGTACAACAAGCAATTATCAATGAATACAATCGTATTACATCTAACACAACCGTTAACAAGAAAAAAGGTAAACAATGGGTATACGCACACAATGCTTTAAGCGCACGCGTGTCCGCTGACTGGAATAGCAAAGTAGCTTTTACTGCTTATAAATTTCAGGCATTTCAAGTTAATTGGGATGTCGAGAAAAACGGATTTTATGAAGTTATCCTGAACGGTAACAAGGGCTTTATGAAATCGAAATACTTTACTACTAATAAGCCGTTTAATACGATGCAAACAAAGAACATTACGCATTTTCGTGTATCGCCTGATTGGGACTCTAAAACCGCTTATACGTTGAAAAAAGGCGAAAAGATTAGCGTTTCGAAGGGCAAGGAAAAGAACGGGTTTATTGACTGTTTCTATCGTGGAAAACGTGGTTACATCAAAAAATCATATTTGAAATAGAATGAATGCCCTCGCGTTTGCGGGGGTTGTTTTTGTAATGTGTTTATTGTACTCAATCATTCGCTATGATATTATTATAGTAAAAAAGCGGAGAAGGTACTTAAATGAATAGCACATATGATATGTTAGTAAAGAAAAGTATTGAAGCATTTTTGTTAGGCTTGGAAATATATAACAAACCTACAATAAGATATAGGGTAGAAGGTTTTAGTTTTTTTATTTGCAACTCATGGGAGCTTATGTTAAAAGCTAAATTAATAAACGATAAAGGTGAAAATAGTATATACTTCAAGGATAACCCGTCTAGAACTGTTTCTTTAGAATATAGCATTAAGGAGATATTTACAAATAAACATGATCCATTACGTTTGAATCTAGAAAAAATAGTCGAGTTAAGAAACGTGAGTACTCATTTTATTACTGAAGATTATGAAGTAATATATGCACCTTTATTTCAATCATGTGTTTTTAATTACATAGAGAAAATGAGTATGTTTCATAATATTGATGTAACAGAGTATATTACTCAAAGTTTTTTATCTCTAGTAATAAAAGAAGATGACTTAGACCCAGCTATTATAAGGTCTAAATATTCAAAAGAAACAGCTGATAAAATCTTAACAACGAAAAAAGCGATAGAGAAAATAGAGCTAGAGAATAATCCAGCTTTTTCCATAGACATTCAACATAATTTTTATATAACCAAGAAAATTAACGATGCAGATAGCACAGTGAGAATAGCAAAAGAGGGAGAAATTCCTGTTAAAATAATAAAGGAACAAAAAGACCCTAATAAAACACATCCTTATACACAAAAAAATTGTGTAAAAGAGATAAATAAAATATTGAGCAGAGAAAAAATTGACTTTGAACATTTTTCAGTATTTACTAAGGAAATTAGAAGTAACTTTAATACTGCTGATTTTCAGCTTTTTTTGAAGTTCTATTCTTTAAAGGCGCAAGAGAGATATTCTTATCGTCATGTTATAGGGGAGCACTCACAGTATACATATTCGAGAGCAATCATAGATTTTATCTTAACAGAGATAAAAAAGAATCCTCAAAAAACTATTGAACATTTAAAAAAGAAGACAAAAAAATAAAGATAACCTCTGGAGCAAAGGAATTCTCGATAATAAATTATCTTACTCCCATTCGGGAACCCAGCTTTATCCATCACAAGTTATCTTTTACACTTCAATTATAACAAACATGAATTGAAGTGTAAACTGAAAGAACTATATAATTTTAACACACCCTAACCTCACCGTTAGGGCTTTTTTTATGCAAAAAAACACGCTAAACATAAGCTTAGCGTAATTGTTATATCAATTCGTTTTTCTTCTCTTTTAACACAGTGATAGCATTTTCCAGTGCTTTTCGAACATCTTTTTCTATATCTACATGCGTTTCATTTTCAAACCTATTAAATGTAAAAGGAAGCACTTCAATATTCGCACATTCAAACTCTTTAATTAAGCAGTACAACTCAAATTCTTGCGCCGGAAATGACAACTTATACTTATCTAATAAGTGTTTAAATCCAGCAAGATCGTCATAACTTTTTTCCAATTCTGCTAGCTCGATGAAAACATCAAATGTAGATATTCCTGCACACATTGAGAGTGCGCGCAAGAATGAAACAGAATACTTGTTTAACTCTTTTTTATTGTAATCGTTCAATGTGTTTTGCGAGATACCAGTCAGTTTGCTTAACTGATACCTCGTTTTACTGTGTTTTTTTAAGAATTCATCTAATAGTTTTATTGACATATTTTAGTTCAACTCACTTTTTATAATTACTTCTTGTTTATCGTGTTTTTCCTTATCTTCATCTGTAGCTAGTTTAAAATCATCTTCATTAGTTACTACAAAGTTAATATAATAAGTTTCATCTTCAATATCCAAACGTGTCGAGTGAACTAAAGTTTCATCTAAATATAGCTTGTCATCATCGAGCAGGCAAAGTGCTACTGCATACGCTTCATTTTTTGTAATAACTAAGTAGTCAGAGTCATTAAGTAAATCCTGCGAAAACGCTGGTGTTTGTTCTAATTCTTTACTGATAATTGCTTCAAATTCATTCATCGCGTCATAATATCTTTTTTGTGCTGTTGTTATTGTCATTTTAATCACATTCCTTTTCTATAATATAATTTTAAGCTGCTGTTTGTGGAAACAAGTCATTGTGTAGTTTAACTGCTTTCATTGCACAAGCCCAAACACTTAAGCCGAAATGCTGTTTAGTTTCATCTTTTACACTAGTGAATTTTTCATCATCTGAAATATTAAAACGTAATCCTAGTTTTCTTTCAGCCCAATTCCAAGCTTTAAGTTCTTCGCTTTTAGAGATGTGTTTGATCTCTTTTTCTACTTCTTTAACTTCTTCTTTTGCTTTAGACCAAGCGGCTTTTAAACATACGGAGAAAGTTTTTTCTTTGTCTGTGTAACTTACCCATTCGATATCGCTTAACAAAATGTTGCTATCGTTGAACCAATTCCAAGCTTGTTTCATAATTTCAGCCTTGTTATACATTGTATTTTCCTCCCGTTCCTTTACTATATACATAGTATACTACGAATATTCGTAGTAGTCAATAGTTTTATTAAATTTATTTTAAAATAAAAAAATACCCCGAAAAAAATTCGAGGTTGCTGTTATATTAAGCAGCTAATAGTTGAATGAAATTACTAGATGCAAAACATCTATGGGTATATTATTGCATAAACTATTTCTTACTTCAAGAGAGATATATATTAAAATTTAGTCCTAATTACCTCTTGATAAAAAGAACGTTTGTTCGTATAATCTTAACAAGAGGTGACAAGTATGTATAATTTTATTGATAATGAATTAGAAAATACAATAGTTTTAATTGATGCAATGAATCGCAATTGGTCAATAGAGATTTTATTTTTAAAGAATAATCATCATATACGCTACAAGTATGTAGTGCCTGTTTTTATTGATTATGAAAAAAATATAGTTCAATTACAACGCTTTGACGAACGAATAATTGACATTAATATAGAAGATATTGTTTTTTGTGAGGTTATGACATGAGAGTATATAGCTTTAATGACTTTAAATATATTTGCTATATTGAGGGGAAAGATAAAGCATTAAAAAAACTATTTGCTGGTTTGCGGACAGAGAAAGAAATTGCTATACTATATAAAAAAATAGAAGAGAATACAATTAATATAGAAAGTATTTATAAAGATTATTTGCGGGGCATAAATGGGGCAGACCAAAACAACATATAAATACTTGTAGCTTCTTGTAACAGCTTTCTAAAAGATATAAACCGCATAAACTAGCCGTTTTCATCTCATAAATGCGTGTAACTGCTCAACGCAAAACCAACTCTTAATCAGCGGGTCGGGGGTTCGAAACCCTCACAACCCATATTGGAAGACCGTTTAAACAATGTGTTTAGGCGGTTTTTTGTTTGTAAACTTTTAAAGTAGCTGGTATATGTCGAAAAACATTCCGTTCATCATATTTTAGTTGTACAGTCCGTCTTCCTGTTATATCCTTATATAAGTACATAAATACATCATAGAAAGAGAGCTAATCCATGAAGATGAAGAAATGGTTCACCGTAATTTTGGTAGTAGTAATTTGCTGTGCAGTAGTATTCGGAATAAAGTGGTTGTTATATAGAGACAACCTTGTAGAAATGATGAAAGTTGACGGCGTTCTATATATAGTGACGTACGAGCCGGCACAGAAAGAGGATGCTTTGGAGAAAATTGGTGAGATAGAACATAGAATTCGCCATTACCGAATACCAAATAAAAATTTCACCTCTAATTATTTAAGTGAAGGAACAGAACTTTATAAAGCGAAAAATGGGGATGAGATTCCAAGGACAATTCTGTTTAAAGAGAACGGAGAATATTACATTGCATCGGAAACTATGGAGCAAAAATAGCAGTTTTTTAGCAAATTTTGATTGAAGTCAAGCTTAAAAATGGTGCTTCTAGTTGTAAAAAATGAAAATTATTAATAAAAATATGACAATATAAACTATTGGAATAGTACAATAGTGATGGTTTTAATAAAAAAAGAAGCGTTATTTGATGAAATTTTATCGAATATCGCTTCTTTTTTAGCTATTTTGATATTGTTTGAGGAAATCGTTTTTTTTTGGTTCTTTTTGTTAATTAAGTTCTATCAATGATTTTGAAGTTTTCTGAGATTTTGTTCAAACGGTAAATGTTACGAAATAGTGTCTAAGAGAGTGTCTTTTCTCGTAAATTAGGTGTAATTGCCTGTACGAAAATATTTTGTTTTCTAAGATAATAAGTTTGTGGTGGAATTTCAGAAAGGATGATTACACAAATGAAGTATATTGAATACCATGATTACATTAAAAGAGATGCGATTATTTACGCTTATTTACTTGATAACTTTTCCTACGTTTGCAAGCAAATTAAAGCATGGGAAAGCATTACGATAGATAGAGAACACGTATTGTTAGTAAAAAGCGGAACATTAATTGAAGAAAGTGATGGAAAGAAAAAAGGAATCGTTCGCTGCTTCTTTCAAAAGAATCTCATTTTCCCAACTAGAAATCCAGTGGTATTAAAAGCTCTAGAAACTTCTGAAATTTGTTTAATAAGTGCAGAAGGTGTATTTGGAAAGTTGGAAGAAGATCAAATTTTATCAAACTTCTTCTTACAAATAGCAGAAAAAAATGAACAAGATTTAAAGAGGCAAGCGTTACTTGGTATTGAAAACTCGAAAAATAAAGTTGTCTCTACTCTCAATTTTTTATTAGAAAATAACTTATCTAATACCACATTACCAGTTTTCCCAGAATGGCTTCAAATAAATATTCTGGCCAAATTAGCAAACTGCTCCATTTCCACGATATCTTCTACTGTAAATGAATTACACAACAAAGGAATGCTGGATATTAAATCTTCTCCATGGAAACTTAAAGGACGCGAAATGAGACTTGAATACTTTGAACGAGATGTTCAAAAAGTAGCGGATTAATTTAAAAAGAAAACAAGAAATGAATGTTTTCTAATGGTACAAGACTTGAAGCAACATCTCAAGTTCTTTTCCAAGCATAAAAAATATACACACAAACGAGGTGGAAGTAGGACTTGAAGAAAAATATTTTAGTCGTAATTATTGTTTCAGTACTTGCTATAAGCGCAATTGTTTCAGCATTTTTCCTAACGCGAAATGATGCTTATGCTATTGAAACGGAAGGGTTTACCTACAGCCCTAAAGGAAAACTAGTTACTTTTTCACCGGATGCAAAGTACAACGATGCTTGGCTTAATAACGAAAAAACTATTTCGGATGGAAAAGAAGTAAAGCCAATCAATTTGGCGAGAACATTATTTTTAAAAGATGGACGAATTCAATTTTTAGGTAAAAGTGTAGCTGTTAAAAGTGCATCAGACCTAATTGAGATGCCGTCAAAAACATCTGTCACTGAAAGCAAAGGAACGTATAAAGCAACAGACACAAAAGACAAAGCGATTGCACAACTTCCAAAAGGCACAGTAGTTAAGCTTGCTGAAGGACGTTACATTATTTTAGATAATGCCTATTTGAAGAACAAAAAAGGACTTAACAAAAAATTACCCAAAAACACAATAGTTTCCATTGACGAGAATAAGAAAGTTTTATTAATGGGAGAAAAAACTTTAGAAGAGTTAGCTGGCGATGATGCCTATATTGAGATGGAAAATAATCGTTATCAATTTGATTTAAGTAAAGAAATATTAGTTAGTCAAACGGATAATGAAGAAGATATTGATATTCGGTCGATTAAAGTCGAAATAGATGACAAAGCTGAAAACCGTAATCTAAAAGCGACAAAAGAAACAACAGATAAAACAACAAAAGATGAAACGAAAAAACAAGAAGAAAAAAACAACGAACAATCAGAAACAAATACAAATACAAATCAAGCTACAAATGATAATACAAATAAGGCAGAGGGAGCAAACGGATCTGCTAATGGCGGGGACACTGGAACAACTACTAAGGGTAACGCAAATGAAGGTGGAACCACAAAAGACAACCAAAATACTACAGATGTCGATAAAGCGAATGAAATTATCAAAAAGCTAAACGAGGCTGAAGGACTAAAGACATTCCAAGTACCAATTGTCGATGTTGAATTAGCAGTTGAAGGACAAAAAGCTTCAGCAAAATTAAAGCTAACAGACTCTTCCGAACGACTGCAATCTTTGGAAGCAATTCTTTACGACAGTGAAAATAAAGTTGTGAAGAAAGTAGCATTAAGCTCTTCAAAAGCAAATCAAACTTTTGATTTTAATAGTTTGAAATACGGCGAAAGCTACCAAGTCGTTGTGCAAGGGAAATATAAATCCGCCAGCGACAAAATACAAGAGACGATTTTCTTCCGCCAAACAGTAGAAGCTAAACCAGTTGTATTAACGCCAAAAGTTATCGAACGCGGCGAAAATTATTTAACAGCTGAGCTAACTGCAACAGAGCTATACGGCAAAATAGATGAATTAGTCTTAAGAGTTAAAGAAAACAACAGTAATGTAGCTACTTCGAAAACGGTGAAAGTTGATGCTAATAAGCTAACGCAAAACGGCAAAGTAGACGTTAAATTTGATTCGTTAAATAGTAGTAAAGAATACATTATTGAGATGGAGAAATTAGTAGTTGATGGTAAAGAAGTAACTGATGATAATTGGTATTTCATTGCATCTACACTAAAAGCAAAACCATCAATGGCAGGAATAGACCTTTCATATAGTACTGAAAAAGGTGAATTCACTGCCGTACCAATCAATCTAATCGATACAGATAATTCTATTACTAATATACGCTATGTAGCTTATTTAGAAGAGGATTACAAAGCAAACGGCCAGAATGCAAAAGAATATGCTTATTCTGTTGTCAATGCAAGTC
Source organism: Listeria sp. MAN/IMW/UF464 (assembly GCF_058683955.1). Classification (NCBI taxonomy): domain Bacteria; kingdom Bacillati; phylum Bacillota; class Bacilli; order Caryophanales; family Listeriaceae; genus Listeria; species Listeria sp. MAN/IMW/UF464. The sequence goes on along the minus strand of NZ_JBZWZP010000003.1, from coordinate 134,991 downwards.
AAAAGAAAACGGCGGTAAAAGTTGGACGTACGGTTGATATGAGTGATGGGAATTACGTTTTTGTAGCGTACATTTCTGGTAATAATAATCAATCTGACTTTACGCTTGCTACACCAGTTTCTAATGCCGTAGTGGTCGGATTGAAAAGTAAACCAACTGTAGAATTTTCTTTGAAAGAAGCAGAGCAGGACAAACTAACAATCAATTATGAAGTTTTTGATGCAGATAATACATTACTTTACGATAATTTGACGCATCCAACCTTAAAACTTTATAAATCTGATGCACAAGGAATGTACGATGGAAGTCCAGTTGCTACTGTAGATCTTAGAAATAAAAACGAGATTACAAACTTACTTGAATTCGGCGGTTTAGAAAGTGAAACTTATTACGTTGTTGTTATGACAGCTTCTTATAACTTAGATGATGGCGCAGGAATTATGGTAGATCAGCTTATTGGTCAATCCGGAGTGTTCCAAACGAAAGAAATCGCGAAAGTTAATGCTACTTTCACGTTGGAATCCGTAACGACTAACCAAGCTGAAGTTAATATCAAATTATCTGAAGCCGCGAAGAAACTAAACTCCGCGAACTTAAAAATCTATGATAAGAAAAATAACACATTAGTAAAAACAGTTCCTCTAAATGATGATTTTAACAAGTTAATGACTGAAGATGGTGTAACCTATCTTTTTGAAGAACTAGCTATTAATAAAGAATATCTAGTAAAAGTAGAAGATGGTTTAGACAGCGGAATGAACCAAGTCCCAGTTGAAGGTCAACTTGTTTTCAAAACGAAAAAGGCATCACCAATAACTGATAAAGTGCTACTTGATTATCAACCGAATAAATTGAAAGTAGGCGGACTAGCAGGTATTGAAGCTACAGAAAAACCACTGATTGATGATTATAATGCAGTTAGTTCCATCACTTATCGTATCTATAAAGTAGATGACTTAAATACGCCACTTGTTGAACAAGAAGTTTCAACAGCGGCTGAGTTTGAAAGACACTCTTACTTTGATCTAACAAATAATGCTTTAGGTCGTGGTTTTGATTACGTAATTAAAGCAGAAGTAATTTGGAACGATAATTATGAAGATCATCGTATTGAAATCAGTTCCGAAACAATTCAAATCAAAAAAGAAAAACCAACTGTTGAATACGAAATTTTAAGAAGAACAGCGACAGAAGTAAAACTAAATGTTTATGTAAGAGACATTGAGGGCGCTATTGTACCTGGGAAACTTGAAATTACTAGCTCAACTGGTGGTTCTGAACAACTTAAAAATGGTAAAAATACAGTAACATTGCCGCTTTCAAGTGAAGGCGCGACAACTATTAAAACAACTGGAGACTATGTTATTACAGCGGGCGAACCAGCAGTAACAACTGACTTTATGACAAAAACTTTGGTAGCGATGAATACTACTGCACCAAAAGCTAGTGCGCAAATCGCATTAGATGAAACTGGTCGGTCTCTAAAAATAACACCTGAACCTGATGATGTGGCAAAAAGTAATGTAATGAAAACAACCTACAGTCTTCAAGAAGCAAAAAGTACAAGCCCAGATTATACAGAGGCTAAAATTGGTGACGAGCAATTTGATCCACAAAACCTTAGCTTGCCATTCGGGAATGTGTGGTTTAACAAATCGCATGAGTTAACACTCGATATGAAAATGAACTACTCAGAAAACCGAATGAACAATGAGAAGTTATTTGAAAACTATTATGTTTCTATTGATAATAGCTCGGCATTTGTAACCTCGTCTAACGGTGGCTTATCTACAACGAGAAACCTAAATCGTGCAGATGTCTACCGAGTAACGAAAGGTCCAACTGACTCAGAAGGTAATATCGCTGGTGTTAAATTCAAAAACATCTGGACAAACAAGTACATCGCATATCGCGGTGGGGTTATGATAAGCAACAGTGAAACAGCCGATCCATTTAGCTTTAGACGTCAAGAAGACGGAAGCTATGTAGCAGAACTAAATGGTCGTTATGTTGACTTCTCGTCAGGGCTTGTTTCTACGGAAGCAGCGGGCTCAAAAATTGATCTTTATTCAGCACAAGAAGGCGTTTCACAAGTCTCGCAAGCAATTACTACTAAAGCTTTAGTAGAACCAAATATTACTGCTGAAGAGGTTAGTATTTATGACAGACGCGTTAAGTTAGATGTTGTTGGTGAAGATAAAGATAATACAACAGTTAAAAAAGATAACGAAAATGAGTTATTTGTTAATGCGTACAAAGAAGATGGAGAAACACTTGTCAAATCTGTTCGGATTGACGGCTTACCAACTCGAGACATTTTCGTTACAGACCTCTCTCCTGACAAAAAATATGTCATCAAAGTAGAAGGTAAATATGATTTGTTAGATGGTGAAGGTCCACAGAATAAAGTTTACTATTCTGAAACAATAACCACAGAGAAAAGTCTACCAAGCATGGAATCAACAAGCTACTCATGGAGTCCAGCTTATGGAGCCAGAACAATCAAAGGAAATAACAATTTTATCGATGAAAGTAGCGTTTTAACTAATATTGAGTATCGTTTATATGATGCTTCAACAATAAATGCTGAGTTATCTGATTTAGTAGCGCTGGAACAAGAATTAGGTACTAAGACGCCAGCTGCAACTTTTGAAAGTTTATCGAAAACACCAGAATTTGATCTGTATAACAGCCTTGGTGCTCAGAACTATTCTGCCGGAAAAACTTATGTAATTGCAGCCTTTATGAAAACAAGCCTAGCTAAGGCACCAATTTTCTTAAGTAATGCACAAGCAATTTATATTAATCCGCCAAGAGCAGTTTCGGCACCAATCAAGTTAGAAAACGTTTCTACGAGAGAAGCAACATTGAAATTCTCTTATAACGATCCTGACAGTTACTTTATTGGTGGAACAAATAAACAGTTCCAATATGTATTAAAAGAAACAACGACTGGTAAAACAGTTAAAAAAGGTGCCTTCACAGGTGGAAATACAGCAAGTTGGCTAAACACCTTCGAGAACTTAGAACCCGCAACAGGTTATACATTAACAATCAGTACAAAATACGATAACTTGGGTGGAGATGGAAGTCAGTCATGGAGTAATAGTTTAAACTTTACGACTGATGCTGAATATGTAACCTCGAACTCACTTACTATTCAACTTGATGCAGCAACTAAACAAATCAAGTTACAAGCAAAAGAAGTGAGTCCGGGATCAACAACCATTGAAAAAATCCAAATGGAGTTCTACGAGTTACTTGATTATGGTGGTAACAACGAGCGAACAAGTTTAGTTGAAAGAAAAACAGTTACTTTACCAAGTTCTTACCCTGGAACAGTTTCTGCAAACTTCAGTGTCGCAGGTAAAAAGCAAAATCAAAGTTTCTTAGGTAAGATGGTCATCACTTACCGCACACAATTAAATGAAGTTAAAACTTATGAAAAAATGTCCAACTTTATTACCTTGCAAGAAGATGTTGCGGCGAACTTAAAATCGTTTAGAAAAGTACAAACTACTGACGAAAAAGTAAGCGTGGCATTAGATGCGAAGGAAATGGACAAAGATGACAAACAAACTTACACGTTTGAACTAAAAGATGAAGCTGGCAAAGTACTAGATACAGAAAAAGTTGCAGCGAAAGATATTGCAAAAACAGTTGATTTATCGATTAAACCAACTAGCAATTATGCAATAACTGTTACTGATGAGAAAGATAAGCCAGTTGCTCTTTACCAAGGAAATAACGATGAAAATAACCTTAAAGCTAATATTACTAAAGATAGCTTTACATTGATGACCGAAGATACCGGTGATGCAAAAACAGAACTTACTGTCACTATTGAACCAAAAGAACTTACTACTATGGAAAAAGTGCAGTCATGGTTCGGAAAAGACTTCAAAGAAACAAAAATGATTAAAAAAGAAGATCTAGATGCCGGGGTCGAAATCGATGCAAATTATCATGATTCGAAAGTTACTGTTAAAGAAAAAGAATCAGGAAAAACTTTTGGGATTATCGAACTGGAGGCAAGTAAATGAAACCTACATGGAAAATAGGTCTAATCGTTGCAGCTGTTCCGTTAATCATTATTTCTGTAATCTTATGGGGGTCCTTTAAGGAGGCAAGATACGATCTTGTCTCCCTCCCTAGTAATGGTGTGGTTCTAAATAATGAACAAGAAACATTGCAATTTCAAAAAGGCCACACACTTTACCGAAGCTGGAATGATGACCAGCTAATCGCTAAAAATGATGAAGACGATACGCGTAACCAAATTATGCAAAGCACGATTCTTTATTTAGACAAGGATGCATTAATGTTTACTAAAAGTGTCCCAGTCATTGATATAAACGGCGTGAGTACCAAGTTAAAAGGAAGACAAGTGTATGAACAAAAAGCCGCTTCCTATCTATATAAAAACTCCGAAATCGCTGAAAAAAGTGTTGTTAAACTAGCTAATCGTCAATATTTCTTGAATGCAGATGCAACACTGTACCTTGGTGGAAAAGAAATTAAGAAAGTTTCTAAACCGCTTCTACTAATAGATAAAACTGGTAGTGTCACTATTTATGAAAATAAAAAGAAAAGCCGTTATTTAGGCCATATGACATTAAAAGTTAACGATGAAACGGTTTTAGATGCTAGTAATGAAACTTATACAATTGGCGAACGCAAGATTGACCTTGCTAGTTTTGGTGGAACAGACAATAAGAAAATCGTTGTTAAAAAAGACGAAAAAGAAGCCGAAAATAAAAAAGCTGCTGAAGATAAAACCGAAGCAAGCGATAAAACAGCGGCTAATGACAAAGAATCAACCAGTAAAGCAAGTAACCAAAATGGATCATCAAATGGTGGTCTAAATGCAACGAAGAAATACGGAAATGATTTAAAGGCTGGCAGTGGTTCATCAGAAACAGCCTCTAAAGGTAATACGGGTGGTTCACCTGGAAAAGCTCAAAAAGATTTAGAGGAAATTGATAATTACGAAGCAGTCCTTAAAAAAATCGAGGAATTGAACAAGAAATTGGAGCGAAATATTCCAGTACTCAGAATTGGATATATTGCGCCTGGCGTAACTAGTGCGAAAGTTAACTATAGTTACTCGGATCCAAATAATACCTTGATTGGAGTAACTAAAATTAGTGTTGTAGACGAAAAAACTGGTAAAACAGTTAACACTCGCTATGTATCAGCTGTTGATACAGAAGCAACACTAACAGGTCTTTCTCCAAATGGGAAGTATCATCTTGAATTCACTTATCAGTACGATTTAGGAACAGATAAAGGCATTCAAGAAGTTAAAATGAAGAGCGAATCTTTTACAACCCAATCAGTTTCAGCAGTTTACCAAATGCAAAGTGTTACGAGTACGTCAATGAAAGTAAACATTTCTCTAGATGCACAAATAGAAGATGTTAAACGCGCTCGTATCAAAGTTAAACAAGCAAATGGTGATTCTTTCTATATGAATGTTGGTACAAACTTCATTAACGGTAACGGAGAACTTCTAAATGTAACAGACCTATCTCCAAGTACCGCATACCAATTCCAAGCCATCATTGAAATGAAAAATGGCGAAACAATTGAATTAAATAGCTCAGAAAAATACTACACAATGCAGGCAACTGTATTAAGAAGTTTACGAGCTAATTTATCAGTAAATAAAGTTGTTCAAGTTGAGTATGACTGGAATTCCACAGATTACACGATAAATCAAGCTACTGTTGAATTAAAGGATGAAAAAGATCAATCCAAAGTAGATTACAAAATCGTTAATCAAGAAAAAGGAAATATTCGCTTAGTACCAATTACTGATGAAGAAAAAGTTGATTTAGAGGCTAAATTAGTCCTTAAAACAACCAAAAACAACACAAATGAAACAAAAACTTTCGAATATCCAATTAAACAAGACATTGAATATGACAAAGATGCGAAATTCACTATTTCTCTAACACCGTTCCAAACAGAAGATAATAGTGTAAAACAAACAGAAGAAACGGAACAAGAAAAGGCACAAAATGGCGGCTTAACAACTCCAATAGAAGAAGTTCTGGCCCCGCAAAACGCCACTTATGACATGAAATTTACCATGCAGCGCAAAGCAGGCGAGACTTATCGGATTGCCATAGAAAGACGTGCAGCTGGAACAGAGAATAGTTGGACTGCATTCAGTAGCAAAGAACTGCAAGCTGACGAATCTGGTCTAGTCAATCACATGGAGACAATCTCGAAAATTGCGAAAGAAAATTTTGATTACCGTGTTGCAGTTTATGACACTAATGGCGCACTGCAACTGTACGTATATCAAGAATAGTAGAGGGGCACATCTTCTTCGTGCCCCAATCTCAAACAGAAAGTAGGAAAATAATAATGGATTTAGTAGTTGCATGTAGCGTAATTGGCGCCGCACTGGCAATTGGGCTTGCGACTTTAGGAGCTGCAATTGGACAGGGAATCGCGGTTAGTAGAGCAACAGAAATTATCGGAAAAAACCCGAATGCAAAAAAAGAAGTTATGGGAGGTCTCTTTTTGGGACTCCTGATGATAGTTGCATTAATGCTTTTTGCACTGGCAATTGCAGTCATCTTGCTTTGGGTTAACCCGTTCATATGATAGGTGAGAGCATGGAAAAATTGATTCAAACAATAGTCCTTTACAGTATTTTTGGAGTGGGTTTCTTATATTTACTATATTTTACCTTGCAAAAACTGGAAAATATTTTAACTAGCTTTTTTTACGAAGTTAGCCAAGATAAGTCACTTGAAAAAGAAAGTTTATTACGTCGACTAAAAAGACAAAAGGTCGCTACAAACAAAGAAGAGCAGAAAAATAGGCAATTAGCTATTGAAGCTGAACAAAAAGAGACTATTTTTCTTGAAGAAATCGATCAGTTAGTTGCTCGAAATAGACAATACGAACAAGAATTACAAATGTGGCAAAACGAAAAACCTAAACAAATTGTTGAAGTTCCTAGTATTGAGACAACTCCACATGCACCATATAAATCACTAAGTAGCTGTGTTACTGAAATCATGCAAAAAGTATTTGTTGAATCAGAAGAAGAGGAAGCGCAATTATTTACAGAAGCAATTCGTGAATTTGATGCACTAGTACGGACCGAAAAAATCCGTCTGGCACTTCCATATAAAGTACTTTTACGTTTGTTCGAATTGCATACTTCAGAAGAGCTACATGCATTTACAAAGTCGTTCGAAATGTTCCATGAGCGTGCAAGTAAGCTTTCTGTTAAACAAATTTATCAAAGTAGTTACTTGTCGCCGGAACAAAAGCTTAAAGTTATGCGTGAAGACGGCACATTAGATGAATTAAATCATGAATTTGTTGAGTTCCTATTCTATATGTTGACACATTTCTCTTATCGTCAAACTCGTGGACTTTACAGAAATTATTTAGAGGTTTATAACATTCACTTTTATACAGGGCTTATTCGTGTAGATGTGGCTAGTGAAGATGCAGCAAATCATTTTGATAAGCTGTGGCAGCCAACCCATACAAACTATAAAATCGAATATCAAGTACAAAAAGAATTAATTGGTGGAGTTATTATCAATTATGGAACAAAGTCGATTGATATGAGCTATCAGGAACTAATCAAACGCACAACAGAAAAAATGGAAGCGGAAGTGAGACTTTGAAAAATATTCATTTTGATATAAACAAATACGAAGCCCATGTGGACTTGGAATATTTAAAAGAAAATGGCAGGGTTGAGAAAATCTCTGATGGCGTAATTTTTTCTTCAGGATTAGAAAATGCGGCACTCCACCAAGCCGTTACAATCGATGGCAGACATCGCGGCGTAATCCTAGAACTAAATGAAGAATTTGTTGGTATCGGCTTAATTGATAAAACAAATGACATTTTAGAAGGAATGAGTGTTTCTGTTACAGATCATTTTATAGAAGTAAATCTTTTTGAAGATATGGCTGGCCGTATTATTGATACTACAGGGAAAATGCTATACGACGTAAGCGATGAACAGCCAACTGCTAGCAGCCCGCTATTCTGTGTAACGCCAGCGATTATGACTATTGATAGTGTAACGCGTCCGCTCAATACAGGACTTGCGGTTATTGATTCGATAACACCGATTGGTCGAGGTCAGCGTCAGTTAATCCTTGGAAATCGCCAATCAGGAAAAACGCAGATTGCTGTAGATACAATAATTAATCAACACAATCAAAATGTGCACTGTATTTACGTAGCAATTGGGTTAAAAGCAGCCTATATTGCAGAGGTTATTGAAACCCTTCGTAAGCATGGCGCAATGGATTATTCCACAGTAGTAGCGACAGCAGCAAGTGATTCTCTTACTGCACAGTATTTAACTCCTTATGCTGGAATGGCCGTTGCAGAAGCGCTACGTGATCAAGGAAAAGACGTTTTAATTATTTTTGATGATTTAACTAAACATGCGGATGCTTATCGAGCGATTACGTTGCTCTTTAATCGTCCACCAGGAAGAGAAGCATATCCTGGAGATAGTTTTTATATTCACTCGAGTCTCTTAGAACGAGCGGTACAAATGAATCAGGATCATGGCGGCGGCTCAATCACAGCTATTCCAATGATTGAAACACTATCGGATGACGTAACAGCGTATATTCCAACAAACGTTATTTCTATCACAGATGGTCAGTTATTCTTAAAATCCGATTTGTTCAACCGTGGTCAAAAACCTGCAGTGGATGTCGGGGTATCAGTTTCCAGAATCGGTGGAGACGCGCAACATCCAATTATTCGTAAACTTAGTAAGAATTTAACGCTTATCCTTTCTCAGTACGAGGAATTAAAAGAATTACTTGATTTTGGTAATGCACTTGATGATGGAAGTATGAAAATGGTAACAGATGGCCGTATGCTAACAGAGTTATTTAAACAAAACATTTTGAGCCCACTATCTGTGACTGAATTAATCACCATTTTATATGCTTTCCAAAATGGCTTTTTAACAAAAATGGCGCCTGCTAATGTTCAATCGTTCAAAGGCTTGTTATTAGAAAAAGCTCATGCGCATCAGAAGTTTGAAGAATTCTCGAACCAAATAGAGGAAATTAGTGAACTGAATGAATCACACGTCAAAATGTTAGAAGAGATTATTCAGGAAGCGGGGAGGCCTTTCAGTTGAGTAGCATAGATCAAGCGCGAAAAAAGATTAAAGCATTGAACTCAACTTATAAAATTGTCCACGTAACGGAATTAGCAACCCTTGGTAAACTTTCTGGACTACGGACAAAAGCCGAAGCAGCAGTTAGTTATTACGAAACTATCTTGAAAAGTTTGCGTTGGGTTAGAAAAACAATGTACAACGGTAATAATTTACAAACAACCGAAGAGAAGAACGTCACTGCCCTTGCAATTACATCTGAACGAGGACTATGCGGAGCCTACAACAGTGAAGTATTTGCTGAAATAGACCGGCTGATTGAAACACTTGGAAATCAAGTTACAATCAATTGGATCGTAGTGGGCGAACAAGGTCATCGCTATTTAACGAAACTAGGTCAGAATATTAGTGAATACTTGCAGTTCTCACTTGAAAATATTGATTTGGAAACAACTACAGAAGTAACAGCAGATTTTATTGACCAAATCAATAAACAAGAAATGGATGCTTTATACGTTATCTTCACGAAATACTTCAATGCAGTTCATTCAGAAGCAATGTGCGAAAAAATATATCCAGACATTCCTGAAGGACCAGAAGCAGAAACCATTGAAGTTGATTATGTGCTAGATATTGAGACAGATGATGAACAAGTAGAGCAATTGTTACTAGAAAATTATCTATGTGGTCTGCTTTATAGTATGTTTCGTTATTCGGTTGCAAGTGAGTACTGTATGCGCCGGATTGCGATGAAACAAGCAAAAGATAATATTCATAAACAGCATGAAGAAGCCGTTTTTGATGCTAGAAAAAAAGCATTGCAACAAAAAACAGGCGAGCTATTAGATATTATTAGTGGCGCACAGACGATCAGGAAGGAAGAAGAATAAATGAAAAAAAACATAGGAACCATTATTAGTATTAGTGGTTTTGTTTTAAAAATCGAATTTAATGAGAGCGAACTACCTGAAATCAGCCATGCGCTTGAATATAAAACACATCAAGGCACCTATTTAGCAGAAGTTGTTCAACATACAGGAATTAACACTGTTTCAGCGATTGCGATTGGTGAAGTTAGTGGTCTAGCCCGAGGAGCAGAAGTTATTAATCTAGGGCATCCTATTGAAGTTCCTGTTGGAGAAACTGTACAAGGTCGTATGTTAAATGTTTATGGGAAGGCAATTGATGGCTTACCAGAACCAGAAGCAGAAGTTAAATGGCCGATTTTTCGGGAACAACCTTTACTTCGCGAACTTGATACAAATAAAGAAATCCTATATACAGGCATTAAAGTTATAGACTTGATTTGCCCCATTTTAAAAGGTGGTAAAACAGGACTTTTCGGTGGTGCTGGTGTAGGAAAATCAGTATTAATGCAAGAGTTAATTAACAATATCAGTATGATGGGCGGAAATTCCGTTTTCACTGGAGTAGGTGAGCGCGTCAGAGAAGGTATTGGTTTATATAATGAATTAGAATCAAGTGGGGTTTTACCTCAAACTACAGTTGTACTCGGGCAAATGAATGAATCGCCTGGCGTACGTATGCGTGTAGCACTTACTGGCCTTACGATAGCGGAATATTTGCGTGATGAAGAGAAAAAAGATGTTCTATTGTTTATCGATAATGTTTTTCGTTTCATTCAAGCGGGTTCTGAAGTATCTTCCTTACAAGGTAAAATCCCAATTACAGGTGGATACCAATCGACCCTTTCAAAAGAAGTTGGTGACTTCCAAGACCGCATCGCGTCGACTAAGAATGGTTCGATTACGTCCATTCAATGTGTATTTTTACCAGCTGATGATATTGATGATCCTTCCGCTGTTGCAACATTTAGCCATTTAGACTCAACGATTGTACTTGAGCGTTCGATAGCAGCATTAGGTATTTTCCCAGCTGTTAACCCGCTTCAGTCGTTCTCACGGGCACTTAATCCAACTTTTGTTGGGGAACGTCATTATCAGTTGGCAGTTCAAGTCAAATTTATTTTACAACGTTACATGGAGTTGCAAGAAATTATCAACGTTCTTGGTATGGCTGAGTTGAGTGATGAGGATAAAAAACTCGTTCATCGCGCAAGGAAAATTCGTAACTTCTTATCACAACCATTTTATGTTTCTGAAAAATTCACTGGTACAGAAGGAATATTTGTGGAAATTGAAGACTTGTTGAGCAGCGTTGAACGTATTTTGAATGGTGAATATGATGAACGTTCTGAGCGGGAATTCTTGTTTATCGGATCCTACAAAGATTTGAAATAGGAGGAGAGGCAAATGAAACTTAAAATCGTCTCGCCGATGGGGCAATTTTTTGAAGGTGATGTTGAGGGCTTTGTTATTAACACTAAAGAAGGTCAGCAAACTGTATTAGAAGAACACATCGATTGTTTAAGTTTTTTCGACTATAGTGAAATCATCATTTTAGATAGTGCAGCTACAGAGCCTATCTTTGTTGCCCTCGGTTATTTACATCTCGTTCAAAATGAAGCGAATATCATGGCTCAGTATGCTTCAAAAGATGCCAATCAAGCTGAACGAATTTTTGAAAGGCTCAACAAACGAAAACAAATGGAGAACAGGAGGATCACATGATAAGCGGATTTTTTGATACACTGCTACAAATTATTGCTCTTCTGTCCGCGTTTTTTCTTATTGTTTTGCTCCTTCTTACTGGTATTCGATATTTTCTATCAAAAGATGAAGTTCCATTAGAAAAAATTCAACGTTACCAATTGTGGCATAACCGCTACCAATTTGATGCAGAGGTGACAGCCTTTCTTGTCGTTATTACGGCGACACTTCTAGTATGTTTATCTGCAGTACAAATAACCGCCATTCCGTTCCAATTTACATTATTAATGTTTTGGAGTAGCTGGCTGTTTCATCCATTTTCTTATTGGAAAAAAACGCGTACGCCACAAAAACTCAAAAAAGAAATTATGCAGCTACTGGGCTTAGTTTTAATTACAGCTTTGTACTTCGCTGGATACTTTGCACTTAAGTCAATGTATTTAGTACTTGTGCAGGTAGCAGAAGCCCCTTGGCATATCCAACTCGGCGTAAGAAGTTATTTAATTATATGTAGTTTACTTGTAGCCAGTGGAGCACTAATTGTATGGCAACGAATTTACGCTAATTTACTGAAATAGTTTAATAAAAGTCTCTAAAAATCCTGTGTACAGACCGTTTCTTGCTAATGAAAACTTACGAGATTTAATGGGATTAATTAAAGAGAACGGGACTTGTATTACTAGAAAAATGGTCTAAAAAATTTTAAAGGAGATAACTTTATATGATGAAACTTAAAAGCTTGAGGCGTCCATTATTATTGGTCATGGCAGCTTTACTGATTATCGGGCAATTGAATCTTTCGTCCTTCCGAGTATTCGCGGAAGAAAAAGGTAACGAATCAGTTTCTTATGAGATACAAAATGAACTTTCAAGCGACAAGAAAAAAGCTAAATTGAAGATTAAAACAACCCCTAAAAACGAGGAAGTTAAAATCTTAACGATACAAACACCAGATGGTAAAAAAGTAGAAGGTCAAGAAGCAGAATATACAGCCACGAAAAATGGTACTGTGGATTTTGTAATTAACTATCAAGACCAAGATAAAACAGAAAAAACTTATACTGCTTCTTATGAAGTAAATGATATTTCTGAAGAAGTACAAAATACACCGAAACCGACTGTCACGGAAGGAAATACTCCTAAAAAAGGATCTAACTTGCTTAAATCAAGCGCTCCTACTGTGTCAATGAAAATTCCTGATTATAACAAAACAAATTGGGAGAATGGAGACATTAAAGACGTTTCTGTAACAGTTGAGTTTAACAACAACAATGCTTCTGGTAAAAAGATTAATTTCACTTTGCCAGACGGAATGCGTTTTGTTTCTCTACCAGTTCCAAGTAGTTATCAAGCACCTAGTAGCGTAGACTCGAATATTTTAAGTTATTTTGGCGCAGGTAATCCAGTTGGAGATTCGATTACTTCAGTAACTGTTCCAAATAAAGAAACAGGCTACAATAAAGCAACTTATGGTACTTTGAGCTATGAACTAGATCCAGCTACTGAAAAACTAACTCTAAACTTCTCTGTACAAGTAGATGCAGCTAAATACTATGGTCCTACTGACTTGAAGTCTCCAATTAAAGTTGATGCTTATATGGGAGAAGGAAGTACTCCAGCAGCATCCGCAGAGCAAAGCATTCGTGCCGAGGGTAAAACTGTTGTTGGCTATGCAAATCAAAAACAGGTAGACACAATGTTTAGAAACTGGTATACATCTTCATTTTTACCAGAAGTAAGTCCAAGTACAGCCACTGAAGATTCTTATAACTACACTAAACCTTATTCAGTTGTAAATGGTATCAGCCAAATGGATGGACGTGGTTCAAAAATCTTTGTTCCTAAAAACGTTAAAACTACTCTTTATTACCCAGAAGGTATGGAGTATGTAGGCGTAGTTAATGAAAACAAGAGTTTACTAACAAACAACGAAAATAGAACAATCACGCATTATCCAAACGAAAATAAAGTAGAAATTGACTTTAAACAAGAAAATTACTACGGTATTATTGAAACTATTTTAGCAGTAAAATACAAGGTACCAGAAGGAACAGATGAAGGGACTTATACTTCTCCTAAAGTACCACATGCAGTTATTACGACATATGATGATAAAGTGTTTGAAACAGATGCATTAACTAATGATGCAAGTGATACAACAACACTAGCAGCAAAAGACACATGTAAAGTAGTAGGTAAAGCAGCAAATAAAATGGTTATGCTACCAAGAAACTACTATATAAATCCAGATAACGAATCTTGGGCGGGACTTATTCAAATCAATAATAGGCAAACTGCCGGAGTGAAAACAAACCAAATTTACCAAATTAAATTTGATGAAAACTGGGAAGCCTATACTGTCAACATACCTTTTGATGGAACTTACCCAGGTAATAAAGTAAAAGACGTACAGTATAAAACGAACTTAAATTCGGAATATCGAACTTACGATGGTACTCTTCCGAAAACAAATGGTAATAAAATGCTTACTTTAGATGCAACAGCAGTTGGACTTCAAGAAGGCGAGTATTTTACAGAAGTAAAAGCTAACGTTGGAGACTTCTCTGTAGGTTTCACTAATATTGACACAGCTGCCCCATTTAAAGCAGCAAATTCTGCTTCATACGGGATTGTTAAACCAGGTATTACATCTGTTCAATTTGACGTGAATATTTGGAACGCAGATGATGAAGAAAATACAAAAGTTTCAGGATCATCCACATATACAGTTGCTAATAATATAAGTACGGCAGCAAATGGGACAGCTTCATTCTATAATAGTGAAGGCACACCAATTAAAACTGCTCGTGCAGGAGAAACAGTAACAACTAAAGCATCATTAGTTATGCATGATTATCCTTATGGAACAAGATCAGTTCTTAATAATCCGGAAGTTTATCTACGCCAATTAGAAGGAACTACGGTTAAACCATCTTCCATTAAATTAACAGACCAAGATGGCAAAGAAGTTGATTTCACAGTAGAAGCAAAAACTGCTAAAAATGGCGATAAAGTTTATGTCATTAAAACAAAAGATATAACAGTAGGGGAATTTGTTGGTTATCCATCCAAAAAACAATATTTGAATATCAGCTATAACACCACATTTGATATGACATTAAGTAAAAGCATTCACACTGATATTCAAGAATTACTTGCTTGGGGCGGAAGTAACGTAATTTCTGCACTAGGAGCGAACGTCTTCCTAGATAATGGATTAGACGTAAACCAAAATGGTAGAGATGCGGAACGTTTACTTTCAACTAATACAAGTACTCTAAGTGTTCCGAAACAAGATACAGTTGCCGTAGAGACTTTCTTAAATGTAGCCGGAGAAGGAATTAAAGCTGGTTATGTAGAAGGCGATGACAGTACTGTTTCCTATTTCACACCTGGAACTGACGCTGATTATATGGTTAAAATTACGAATACTTCTAGCGGTAGCGCAAGTAGCTTAGATATTTTTATCCCAATTCCAAAAACTGGACAAGACTTTGGTACAAAATTCCAAAGTGAACCTTTCAAATGGGACATGAAGCTAAACGGAGAAGTTCCTATGACAGCTCAGCAAAAATCTCAGTTTGATTTAACCTATACTGCGGATGCCACTGCAGATAATTATACGTCTGATAGCATTTACAGAAATACACTCACTGATTACGGAAAAGCTAACATGGTTCGTATCAAAGTTAAAACTAAAATTGAGTCAGGCGAATCTCAAACAATCAAAGTACCACTGAAAGTAGATGAAACATTTGAATCTGCTACAGCTGGTAACAAAATTGGTGAACGTGATATATACAACCCTTACTATACAGTTGAAACTAACACTTATTCTGGTTCTATCGCAGGAACTCGAGTAGGAGCAGAGTTAGTAATTGTAGAAGTAGCAGGTAAGTTATTCAAAGATAAAAACGCGAGTGGTATTTATGAAACCGCACAGGGCGATACACCACTAGCAAATGAAACGGTTGAATTATACAAATGGGATGAAGCTACATCCACCTATGAACCATTCACCAAAGATGGACAAAATGTAACAACGACAACCGATGCCGATGGAAAATATAAGTTTGATTATAATTTAGGAATTGGTTACGGAAAATATGCTGTGAAATTCCCTGAAAAAGCAGGTTACAAGCATACGTTACAAAATGTTGGTAGAGATAAAGACTTAAATAGTGCAGCACCAAATATGGGTACTGAAATTGGTTGGGTTAAAGATATTGATCCAGCACAACCAGATGCTCAGCACATTAATGCAGGGTACATTTCTTACGTTCCTGAAACAGATTTAAAAGTTAACTTAAATGAAAAAACAGTTCAAGAAGGTAAGAGCCTGAAAATCACTTTACCAAAAGTAGCTCCTACAAGTGGTGAAGCAGCAGAAGATACAATTGAACCAGACATTTTCCAAAAAATCCAAGCTAACACAGATGGGTATAAGTGGACTACAGCTGATGCTTCCGTAGCAACAGCGAAAACACTAACTGATGGTTCTGTCGCAATTGTAGGTGGTTCTACGAATGGGAAAACAATTAGAGTTACAGATTTAACAATTGCTCTTAAAGATATTTTTGGCACAGAGAAAAAATCAACTGCCCCTCTTTATGTAACAACAGCAAACGGTAAAGTTGCTCAAAAAGATGAACTTAAAATTGGAGCAACTAACTTCACATTAGAATACAAAGATGCAGTTGTCCTTAGTGAAGCACAAGCAGTAACTAAAGCCAAAACAGCAGCATTTGAAGAAGTGAAAAACGGTGTGAATTCAGACGCTGAAGATCGCACAGATGTTGTTAAAGTAGACGAACAACAATTAAAAGCTCTTAAAAACGGTTCTAACCGCGGTGGTACGTATCCACTAACATTTACTCTTGAAAAAAATGGTAAAGAAGTTGAAACAGTTATTGATGTAAAAGTAGAAAAAGACCTAACAGAAGTAAATGCTCATGATTCTACTATTTATGTTGGAGATAACTGGCGTGCGGCTGATAACTTTGATAGTGCGCTAAATAAAGAAGGCGAAACGCTTACTTTTGCGGACATCGAGGCTACTGGAACAGTTGATACAACAAAAGCGGGTGAATATCCGGTCACTTATAAATACAATGATACTACTAAAACAGTAACTATCACGGTAAAAGATGATGCGACCGAAATTAACGCGCATGATTCCACAATCTATACAGGCGATACTTGGAGTGCAAAAGATAACTTCGATAGCGCTGCAGATAGAGATGGAAATGAAGTAGCTTTATCAAAAGTAACAGTTACTAATACAGTTAATACAGCACAAGCTGGCACTTACCCAATCACGTATACGTATGGTGGTGTATCAAAAACTATTACAGTAACAGTTAAAGAAAATAAAAAAGGAATTAATGCCCATAACGCTACAATTTATGTAGGAGATAGCTGGACAGCAGAAGATAATTTTGATAATGCTGTTGATAAAGATGGCAATCCAGTAGAATTTTCAAAAGTGACAGTAACTGAAACACCTAATGTTAATACTAATAAAGCAGGAACTTATCAATTGAAATATACTTTTGATGGAGCTTCCAAAACAGTTACTCTTACAGTTAAAAATATTCAAACTGCTGTTAATGCCCACAACTCCACAGTTTATGTAGGAGAAACATGGGAAGCGAAGGATAACTTCGACAGTGCACGAAATAAAGACGGAGAAACAGTCGCTTTTGCAGATGTAGAAGTAGAAGGAAATGTGGATATGACCGTAGCAGGAACATATTCAATCACTTACAAATACGACGGTTTTTCTAAAACAATTAAAGTAACAGTTAAAAATCCACAAACTGCAATAACTGCACATGATTCTGTGGTTTATACAGGAGACAATTGGAGTGCTAAAGATAACTTTGATAGTGCAATTGATAAGGCTGGGAAACCAGTAGCTTATAGGGATATTACGGTGGAAGAAGATCCAACAGTGGACTTAAATACACCAGGAACCTACTCAGTAACGTATAAATATCAAGGTATATCTAAAGTAGTACAAATTACTGTGAAACCAAGACAAACTAAAGTAGAATCTCACGATAGCACGATTTATGCAGGAGCAAATTGGAACGCCAAAGACAACTTCGATTCAGCGATAGATAAAAAAGGCGATGACGTCAAACTACCTGATGTGACTGTAATTGGCCGTGTTGATAACCAAACACCAGGCACATATGAAATCACTTATCGTTATGACGGTGTAACAAGCGTTTCTCGCGTGACAGTTTTACAAAATCATGCCAAAATCATTGTTAATGATAGTAAGCTGAAAACAAATGCAAATTGGGATGCGAAAGATAATTTCGTTCGCGCAATGTCTAGAGACGGTAGCGAAATTCCAATGTCTAAAGTAAAAGTTGAAGGTAAAGTTAATACGAAAAAAGCTGGGAAATACCAAGTAACTTATACAATTGATCCTAATGAAGGAACAGTAGATGCTGGAAAAGAAGAGCTTTCTGTTACAGCTACAATCGAAGTAGTAGAAGGAAAAGTAACAATAACTCCATCAGAAAATAGCAATTCAGATGTAAAACCTGGTAAACAAAAAACAGCAACATACCAACAAGCAATACCAAGAACAGGGGACCAAATGAATTTATGGGTTGTTGTAATGGGCGCTTGCCTAGTAGGATTTGCGCTGTTCCTATGGACGTTTAGACAAAGAAGACGTCACGGATAATTGAAAGAATAGTTTCGGGGAGGTAGGTATGTCAGGTTTAGACTAGCCTACCTTTTCCGGACATTTAAACAAGTTTTTCTATAGAGAGTTAGTTATACAGATAATACGGTTCAACCGATAGCCAAGGGTTTTAGACATCTAGGAGGAAAGGAAGTAGAAAAATGACCTTTTTAGAATTTCATCAACTAATCAGCCAAGATTCACTGATTTATTCATGGATTAGGAAAAATTTTTCTTTTGTTCACCAGGAGTTGGAGGCAGGTAAGGAACTTAAAATGCAGCATGAACAACTAATCATTATGGAAAAAGGCCTGCTAATACAAAAAAGCGAAGAAGATAAGAAGCTTACTTTTCAACGAGTATTCGCGGATCAACGGATTATTTTTACGACAGGTGGAAGTCTTACATTAGGTGCTCTAGAAGATACGGTTTATAGCGTTATCCCTACAGACGAATTGTTTGAGAAATTGGATGAGCATCAATTGTTACCTAATTTCTTTTTACAAATAGCTGAAGATTTTGAGGTAAGTATCGAATGGCAAAGAAAGTTAATGTCGGCTTATCCAGAGGAACGGGTCAGAATGGTTTTGAGAAAAGTAATTGAACGATACAAACTAGATCCCGTGCACAATCCAGTATTTCCAAGATGGCTTAAAATTTATGTTCTAGCAAAGTTCGCAAAATGTTCCGTCTCAACAACTTCTATGATAGTAAATGATTTAGCTGAGAAGGGTGAAATTAATGTTAAAATGACTCCTTGGATATTAATGCAGGATTCACCAGCATATTGTGTCTCTTAATAAAACTATAAAAAACTACTCAAATTCAATTTTTGAGTAGTTTTTTTGTATTTTAGTAGGGTTAATATGAAATTAATAACTTTTTTCAATATACTTTGTTCATTTTTTAGATACACTAAAATTTGAGTATCTATTTTCTGTATTAATGAGCGATACACTATTTAATATCTTTATAATTTAGAATGATAAAGTATTGGTAAATAAGGGTTTTGGATGCAATACTAATAAGTTGGCACAGAACTTGCAATATATTAAGCGGGTAGCAAAATAAATGAATTATATTAGGAGGGAAAAAGATGGTAGGAATTATCCTCGCAACTCACGGTGAATTTGCTGAAGGTATTTTGCAGTCCGGAACAATGATTTTCGGCGAGCAAGAAAACGTTAAAGCAATCACTTTGATGCCAAGCGAAGGTCCAGAAGACATCAAAGCTAAAATGGAAGCTGCAATTGCATCCTTTGATAGCCAAGATGAAGTTTTATTCTTAGTGGATCTTTGGGGAGGCACACCATTCAATCAAGCAAACGGTCTTTATGAATTACATAAAGATAAGTGGGCAATCGTAGCAGGACTTAATTTGCCAATGCTGATTGAAGCTTTCTCATCACGTTTCACAATGGAAAGCGCACACGAAATCGCAGCAAATATCCTTGCGCCAGCTCAAGAAGGTATCCGCGTGAAACCAGAAGAACTTCAGCCGCAAGTAACAGCTACTGAACAACCACAAGCAGAAATCGCTGCAGTTGGTGATGGCAAAATCGAATTCGTTTTAACTCGTGTTGATTCACGTCTATTACATGGTCAAGTAGCCACTGCTTGGACAAAAGCAACACACCCAACAAGAATCATCGTCGTTTCAGATGCAGTTGCAAAAGACGATCTTCGTAAAAAATTAATCGAACAAGCAGCACCACCAGGAGTAAAAGCTAACGTTATCCCAGTCCAAAAAATGATTGAGATTTCAAAAGATCCACGTTTCGGCAATACAAAAGCACTTTTATTATTCGAAAATCCTCAAGATGTTCTACGCGCAATTGAAGGTGGCGTAGAAATCGAACAAGTAAACGTTGGTTCCATGGCTCACTCTGTAGGTAAAGTTGTTGTTAGCAAAGTACTTTCCATGGGGAAAGATGATGTAGCCACTTTTGAAAAATTAAAAGAAAAAGGTGTTAAATTCGATGTGCGTAAAGTTCCTAATGACTCAAGCGCTAACATGGAAGACATCATCAAAAAAGCAAAAAATGAACTAAAGACACAATAAAAAATTAAAATAGGAGGTTTATTATGTCTGTCATATCAATAATTTTAGTAGTACTTATTGCATTTTTAGCAGGTATTGAAGGAATTCTAGATGAATTTCAGTTCCATCAGCCATTAATCGCATGTACATTAATTGGTCTCGTAACAGGTAACTTAACAGCATGTATCATCCTTGGCGGAACTCTACAAATGATCGCACTTGGATGGGCAAACATCGGAGCAGCCGTAGCACCAGATGCCGCGCTTGCCTCAGTAGCTTCAGCAATTATATTAGTTTTAGGTGGACAAGGGGTAGCAGGTATTCCGTCCGCAATCGCAATTGCAATTCCGCTTGCAGTAGCAGGTCTTTTCTTAACTATGATCGTTCGTACATTGGCAGTTCCAATTGTTCACTTGATGGACAGAGCCGCTGAAAAAGGGAATATTCGCACCGTAGAGTGGTTACATATTTCAGCAATTTGTATGCAAGGTATTCGTATCGCAATCCCTGCAGCAGCACTTTTATTCATTCCAGCAGACAGCGTTCAATCTTTCTTAGAAGCAATGCCAGCTTGGTTAACAGATGGTATGGCTATCGGTGGAGGAATGGTAGTTGCCGTTGGTTATGCGCTTGTTATTAACATGATGGCTACTAAAGAAGTATGGCCGTTCTTCGTTATCGGTTTCGTAGTAGCTGCAATTTCTCAACTTACACTTATCGCAATTGGTGCTCTAGGTGTTGCACTTGCTCTTATTTACCTTAACCTATCTAAAATGGGTGGCGGTAACTCAAACGGCGGTGGAGGCGGAAACTCTCGCGATCCACTGGGCGATATATTAAACGACTATTAATAAAAAAAGGAGGAGAATAGAATGGCAGAAAAAATCGAATTATCAAAGAGAGACCGTCTACGCGTAGCATGGCGCTCTACGTTCATTCAAGGTTCATGGAACTACGAACGTATGCAAAATGGTGGCTGGGCATTCTCTATGATTCCCGCTATTAAAAAATTATATAAAACAAAAGAAGACCGTTCATCTGCGTTAAAACGTCATTTAGAATTCTTTAATACACATCCATATATTGCATCTCCAATTCTTGGGGTAACACTTGCACTTGAAGAAGAACGTGCAAATGGTGCAGAAGTTGATGATGTAGCAATTCAAGGGGTTAAAGTTGGTATGATGGGACCTCTAGCTGGTGTTGGTGACCCAGTATTCTGGTTTACAATTCGTCCAATGTTAGGAGCATTAGGTGCTTCTCTTGCCTTGAGTGGAAACATTCTTGGACCTATCTTATTCTTCGTTGCTTGGAACGTAATCCGTTGGGGCTTCATGTGGTATACACAAGAATTCGGCTACAAAGCTGGTTCTAAAATTACTGATGACCTTTCTGGTGGATTACTACAAGACATTACAAAAGGTGCTTCGATACTCGGGATGTTCGTCCTCGCCGCCTTGGTGCAGAGATGGGTAAATATCCAGTTTGCGCCAATTATCTCGAAAGTTAAACTTGATGAAGGTGCGTATATTGACTGGAGCCATCTTCCACAAGGTGCACAAGGTATCAAAACTGCTTTAGAACAACAACAAGCAGGTTTAGCTCTTTCTGAAATTAAAGTAACAACCTTGCAAAATAACTTGGATAACTTAATCCCAGGACTTGCAGCAGTAGCTCTTACATTCCTATGTATGTGGTTACTTAAGAAAAAAATCAGCCCAATTATCATCATTCTAGGTCTATTCGTAGTTGGTATAGTTGGTCACTTAATCGGGCTTCTGTAAAAATAAGCTGATCGAAAAGAGGCTGGTGCAATATTCACCGAGCCTCTTTTCGTTTAGATATATGACACAGATAAACGAATACGGTATAATAAACAAAACAAGCGAAAAGAAATGGAGCGAATACAGTTGGTTCAATCGATTAATACAAAGGTAGACTTAACAATAGATGCCACCGCGTATACTGGACTTACAGATTACGGGAAAATTATGATTGGCGACAAAGGTTTTGAATTTTTCAACTCACGTGATGTGCGTAAATTCGTCCAAATCCCTTGGGAAGAAGTAGATCAAGTTATTGTATCCGTTATGCTAAAAGGTAAGTGGATCCCTCGCTACGCCATTAAAACAAAGCGCAACGGCACATATACATTTGCTTCTAAAAAGCCTAAAGAAGTTTTACGTAAAATAAGAGTTTATGTCGACCCAGCCAATATGGTGAGCTCGCTAAGTTTCTTTGATGTTATGAAGCGCTCGTTTCGGTCGATATTTAGCAAGAAGAAAAACAAAAATAAATAAGCCGATTTATACCGAAAAGCTTCAATGGACTGATGTCTGTTGATGCTTTTTTTTCGTACATAATAATTGAACAAACAGCGCATTTTGGTACAATAGAAAGTGAAATCAAAAGTAAACGAAGGAGGAACACCAACATGAAAAAACCAAGAATCTACACGATGTCATTCGCTAGTGTATACCCTCTTTACATACAAAAAGTGGAGAAAAAAGATCGCACAAAAGAAGAAGTGGATGAAGTTATTTTTTGGCTAACTGGCTATGACCAAGCTTCCTTACAAAAAGCCATAGATCAAGAAATCGACTTTGAGACTTTTTTCGAGCAAGCACCAAAAATGAATCCCAATGCCTCTTTAATCACCGGAGTTATATGTGGCTACCGAGTGGAAGAAATTGAAGATAAACTTATGCAACAAATACGATACCTAGATAAATTAGTTGATGAACTTGCAAAAGGAAAGAAAATGGAGAAAATTTTAAGAAAATAAGTAAAAAGCAGCCGTTTTGAATGGCTGCTTTTTTGTTGGTTAGCTTTTAGAAACTTTCTTTTTTAAAGCTGCTAATGAATTCGCTACTTTTAAAGTCGTTTTCACAGATTTTCGGTTTAATGTGCCTTGATAATGTCTGATTTTATTTGTAAGTTCATGATTTTTCTTTAGCGTCAGCTGTAATTTTTGTGTAGTATCTGTCAGTTGTTTTTCTAATTGTTGATTTTTTTCTTGTGATTCAGTAATTTTCTGTTGGTATTTTTTGTTTTGCTCAGAAGTTGTTTTTTTCAGTTGGGTGAGTTGATTATTTACGAGATTAACGCGGTATCTTGTGCTAAAATCATGTCTTTCTTTTAATAAGTTGGTGGAGATTTTTACTCGGTTTAGCATTTCTTGAGGATTTAATATGGAAATGGGGTCTGGACTTGTTGGGAAAGTAATGGAGTTAATAAGTTCATCCATAGGAGCTGATTTTCTGTTTTTATCGTGTTTGTAGATATGATTGAGACCGTTTGTATCTAAGAAATCAATATAGTTATCAAAATTCCTTGCTTGGACTTTTTCGGCTGATTTCAGATCCACTTTAGTTAGTAATTCTTGGAGGTTGCTTGTTTTTTCCAATTCATCGATGGTGACATGAGGAAGCGCATGGTAGGAGGCTAGTTCACGCATTCTAGCATCTTGGACAAATGAAATATTAGGAGTTCCGACTATTGTTGGAATGACGTTTCCATGTAAGCGAGAGCCAATGCTAAAATCAATATTTTTCACAAAATCGAACCAACTAGGCATGCTAGTGAAATATTTTACTCGACCTTCTTGGTAATACTTATGTTGGATATTTGTTGGGTAGCCATTGATATCACTAGAGATGTCTGGACCGCCAGCATACATTAAATGGAATTCGTCTAGGTGTTGAGGGATAAATTGGTAATCTTTATATGTATTAATCAAGTTGTTTAAGAACTCGATAGCTATATCTGAAGAGGTTGGAGATGCGTTGATAGCAATGGAGGATTGTTCTGTTAAGTGGAGTTCTCTGATTTTTATTTCTCGACCAAATGTATAAAGGGAAGGACAGCCAATTACTCGATAGTCTATACCTTCATTAAATCCGAGTTTTTTTAAATAATCTGCTGTAATCTGTCCTCGAACTCCTATTTGAGCCGATTTTTCAAGGACTGCTTTTACAAAATTAGTAACATCTTCATCAAAAGTGAAACCTTCATCTAACTGAGGTTCATAGTTTGCTCGTAAACCTACCCCTGTGACTACAACCGGGATTTTTAGCTTACGAATCAACTGAGTATAATTACGGAGCGCGGGTCGAAAATCTTCACGGAAAGCATCAGCTAGAGGCACAATGTACAAATCGTAATTTTTATTAATTTTTTCTGCTAAATTAGGATTAGAAGATAACCCATCAGCGTGTATTTCTACATTGTCATTCCATAAAGTCCTATAAATGCTGTATTGGTAAGCTAGATTACCATTATTAAATCCTGTTCGATCCTTTAAATAAATATCTTCAGGCATGTATACGTTTGTAGGGCGCATACCTGACCTAATGAGTATTCTTTTCACTAAAAAACCACATCCTTAACCTAGTTAATATTTAAAGTATATCAAAATATTAATTAAGTTAACAATTTACGGGATGAAGTTATTTAAGTTTATTTTTACACGAATCAAAGAAGAAACCGATTTGTTCCACTAGTCCTTCGTTAACCGAATAAATATGCGTTGTCCCTTCCTTTCTTAAATTAATTAGTTGTGCTTCTTTAAGCAGTTTAATGTGGTGTGACATGGTTGATTTGGAAATATTGTATGTTTCGCCAGAGAAACGTTTTTCTTTGCTTTTTAGTAAACATAGGAAAATATCCAGGCGAATTGGATCGCTTAGGGCTTGGAAAATTAATAATAAATCTGATTTTGATAGCTCATTTAACTTTTTCATATGATTATCATATCATAACTTACATTTTAATTGCGCGGAACTTGCTGTTATGTTATATTATGATAGTTCGAAAAAAATCGAACTATCAAATCCGAAAGAAGTTGTTGGTAAATGTTGCATATTGAAGCACAAATGACGATAAAAAAAGAGCAAATAGAAGCTTTTTTGCAGGCAGCTAAGGAAGTTATTGCCGCGTCACAAGCAGAAACAGGAAATCATGGCTATGAATTAGTACAATCTACTGAAAATGAGACAGTTTTTTATATGCTGGAAAAATGGGCGGATATGGATGCTATTCAACAACACAATGAAAGCGAGCATTTCAAAAAATTTCAGAACGCCGCTACTAATTTTGTTGCAAAACCACTTGAAATTTCAGTTTTAACGCCACTTGCGCGATAAGGAGGAGAAAGAGATGACTTATTTAAATAATGATTTTGAAGACTTAATGAAAAACCGTCGTTCGATTCGAGAATACGATGAAACGGTGAAAATTAGCCAAGAAGAAATGAAAGCTATTTTGGAGGATGCGGTAACTGCTCCGTCATCTGTAAATATGCAGCCGTGGCGCTTTGTGGTTGTAGAAAGTGATGCTGGTAAAGAAAAATTAAGTTCGTTAGTACGCTTTAACACACGTCAAAACGAAACTTCTTCCGCAATGATCTTAATTTTCGGGGACCTACAAAACTTTGAAAATGGCGAAAAAATTTACGGGGAAGCTGTGAATCGCGGTTTAATGCCCGCCGAAATAAAAGAACAACAAATGGCAAAATTAAGCCAGTACTTTGAAACTATTCCGCGTTCAGAAGCAGAACGGGTTGTATTAATTGATGGTGGTCTAGTGGCGATGCAGTTAATGTTGGTTGCACGTGCGCATGGTTATGACACAAATCCAATTGGTGGTTTTGAGCGTAAAGAAGTGACAGAAGCGTTTAACATGGATCCAGAACGCTACGTCCCAGTGATGCTCGTTTCTATCGGAAAAGCTAAAAATTCTGGTTACGAGTCTTATCGTTTACCAATCACAGACGTAACGACTTTCGCTTAAAGGGTGGAACGAGGGAATAGCCGATATTTCCTTGTTCCTTTCTGTTCTTCTTGGTATAATAAAAGTAACATAAAGCCGAGGAGGAAAAGCAACTATGACGATCAAAATAACTCGTAAAACAGGTATTGGCGGCGGTATTACTCCAGTGAAAATTAGAATCGAAAATGAAGAAATTGTAAAACTCGACAATCATCAGTCTCATTTTTTTATGCCTAAGATGGAGAAAACAAAGGTTCGCGTGACTGATTGGTTCTTTGGGAGTCAGGAAGCAGTTTTGGAAAATAGTAATGATGTTATTGTGCGGATTAACCGTAAAGCACTAATATTAAATTATTCAATGTTCCCGTTTCTTTTTTACGGTTTCGTAATGACTAGTTTGGCTTCTACGTTAATTGCACTCGGTCTCTTTTTGGCATCAATTTTTTATTCGCGAAAGCATTGGTTTGAATTTGTGAAAATTAAATAATAATTAATCGATAGTATGAGCCAAGTGCTTGTACTATTTTTTTATCTGTGTAAGTTTTTATTCCATCTGTGTAGCTTAGAAATGAGCCTGAAACCGCTAAATGACAACGCTTTCTTTTGGCATGATAATTGCATGTTATACAGTTGCTCGGAATGAATCTTTAATCGGGAGGAGGAAATTAGAGAGAAGAACATTCGGGCAACCACACAAAAAGGGGTACAGAGAGACAAACTTAGAACTGCCGAAATGAGGTTTATAAATCAAAAATCGGGGTGAAGAGATGAATAAGAAGATGAAAAAGCTTTTTAGTATTACTTCTGTTGTGTTGTTAGTATTATCGTTAGTGGTTGTATCAATTGGTGCAGAGTCAAAACGGGCGAAAGCGGCTGAAAATGTACCACAATATCGAAATGTTATGTATTATGGTGATTGGTCGATTTGGGGAGGAGAAGGGAATTTTTATCCGAAAGATATTCCAGCTGATCAATTAACACATTTAAATTTTGCTTTCTTGGATTTTAATAGTAATGGAGATTTAGTTTTTACTGATAAAGATGCTGCTGTCGGAGCGCCTGTTGGACAAGAGGGAGTTCAGTGGGGCGGAGCAAATGCGGGTGTTTTGAATGCGATTCAAGATTTACGTGCTCAAAATCCGAATTTGAAAATAGGGGTTTCGGTTGGAGGCTGGTCTAAGTCGGGTGATTTCTCGACAGTTGCAGCAGATCCGACAAAACGGGCTAATTTTGTCAAAAATGTGATGAAATTTGTGAAATATACTAATATGGATTTTGTTGATTTGGACTGGGAATATCCTGCTTCGGTACGGGATGCTGACCTTGTTGATAATAAAAATGATGAAGGCACGCCAAATGCAAAACCTGCGGATAAGCAAAACTTTATTACACTTTTACAAGATTTAAGAACAGCTTTGGATAAACAAGGCGTTGATATTAACAAGAAATACGAGTTATCGGTCGCTTTACCAGCTGCAAAATCTACTTTGGAAAATGGAGTGGATGTAGCGAATCTGTTTAAAGTAGTCGATTTTGCGAATGTGATGACCTATGATTTAAATGGTGCTTGGACACCGAATAGTGCGCATCATACAGCGCTTTACGGCAATCCGAAAGACCCGAATTACAATAGTGGTTTTTCTGTGGACCAAACCGTAAAATACTTAAAAGAAAAGGGCGCGGTTTCGAATAAAATTGTTGTTGGGGCAGCATTTTATACTCGAGGTTGGAATAAAGTAGCTGCGGGAACAGACACTGCATTGCCAGGACTTTTCCAAGCGGCTGAAAAAACGAATAAGGATGCAGATGGCTCGCTCACTTATGGGGCAAACAATGAAAACCCAATTAAAACTGGTGATGGGGGCCGTGCTGGTGGAGTTTGGGCGTATAGAAGTATTGATGCTCTAAAAGCCAAGACGCCAACTTTAAAAGAATATTGGGATGATACTGCCAAAGCGCCGTATCTTTATAGTAAGGAAACTGGGGAGTTTTACACATATGACAATACTCGTTCAATTGGCTATAAGGCACAGTATGTAAAAGATAATAATCTTGGTGGGATGATTTCTTGGATGCAGTCGCAGGATAAAACCACGACTTCAACTAAGCGCGATGAACTTACAAAGGCTATTAAAACCGGATTGTTCGGTACAAGTGCAATCCCGCAAAACGCAATCACATATGCGAATTTAAATGTGGTAGCAACTGTAAGACCTTATAGTGAAAATGGAGTCGGATACGAAATTACGATTACTAATAATGAAAAAGCGGATGAAACAAATGAAGTCTTGAAATCAACAGAGCTATCTTTTGAAACAGTAAAATTACCTAAGTTTTATATTCCAGTAAAAGCCGGCGAAACGCTTACTGCTGGAGATTATAAAGCAGGTACGGTTACTACTTCAGGTGGCAATACAGTAGTTGATTTAGCTTCGGTGTATGATGCACAGCAAATTCCGCAAGGCGCATCTTATACTTTCCGCTTAAAATCGAGTGCATCTAGTGTGGATGTAAATAATATTTCTAAAATTGATTTAACACAACGGATGGTAAAATCGAGTGTCGAATTTGGTAAACAAACTATTTTTGGCGGGGGAACTGTTGTACCTGATCCAAGCGATACAGAAGCTCCAACAGTGCCAAAATCACTCGCATCTTCTAATGTAACAGACAAATCTGCTACTCTAACGTGGACAGCTTCAACAGATAATAAAGCAGTGGCTGGATATAAAGTGTACCGAAATGGGACCGAAGTGGGCTCTGTTTCAGGAACTACTTTTACAGATAGTGGCTTAACTGCAAAAACAGCGTATTCTTATACAGTAAAAGCATATGATGCGGCGGGAAATTTCTCAGCAGCAAGTTCTGCCTTAACTGTAACAACGCTTGATGCGGCAACACCACCAGCAACTCCAGCATGGGACGCTGCAAAAATCTATAATAAGGGAGATAGGGTTTCTTACAAAGGGAAAACATACGAAGCACAGTGGTGGACTCAAGGAAATGAGCCAGGAGCTGAACAGTGGGGTCCTTGGTTGTTAATAAATTAATAGACAAAAACAGAGATTCTTTTAGGAGAATCTCTGTTTTTATTTGAATTCCTCTGATAGTAACCAGTCAACAATATAAATAATTGGAATTCCATCTATTTGAGTTGTTTCATAATATCTACCAGTGACAACAATCTTTTTATAATTATCCTTAATATTTAAAAGATTATCTGTTTCATGCCTGTTATTTGGAAATTCATAAGCTACTTGGATGTATAATGTTTCGTCTAGCTTTCTAGCAACAAAATCTATTTCTTTACTATCAAGTTTACCAACGTCTACTGTATAGCCTCTACGTAATAATTCTATATAAACGATATTCTCTAAGCGATTACTATAGTTCCCATCTTTTCTACCAACCGCATTTCTTCTTAAACCGGTGTCTATTATAAAATATTTTCCGTTAGTTCTCAGATATTCTCGCCCACGAATATCATATTGTTTTGCTCTATAAAATAAATAACCATTCTCTAGTAAATCCAAATAACGATTTACAGTATGGACAGTTGTGTCAACGCCCTCACTTTTTAAGGTGTTTACAATTTTCGAGGCATTAACTAATTGGCCAACATTATCTGCTAAAAATCGAATGATGGATTTTAAAGCGGTAGCATCTTTTACCCCCGCTCTTAATGCAACATCATTCAAAACAATAGTGTCAAAAATTCCGGATAAGATAGTATCTTTGATAGATTCTTCGGCAATAACAACACTCGGAAAGCCGCCGTATTTTTCGTATTCATTATAAGCGCTGTCTACTTTTCGAGAATCAGCTTCAATACCTTTTACATGTAAAAACTCAGAAAATGAAAATGGGTAAATGGGGATTTCGATGTAACGACCGCTTAGAAGGGTAGCTATTTCACCGGAAAGCATATTAGCGTTTGATCCAGTGATGATAATATCACTGTTAAAGCTTACACGAATACCATTAACAACGCGCTGCCAACCTTCGACCATTTGGATTTCATCAAATAGTAAGTAAACCTTTTTATCATCTTCGGGCAACAATTCGTCTAATTTTTGACGAAATTTTTCTTCTGTTGTTATTGTTTGATATTCAAAGCTCTCGAAATTTATGTGTATAATATGATTTTCCGGTAGGCCTTCTTTCAATAAATACTCTTTATAAAGCATTAATAATACCGATTTCCCAGAACGACGCACACCTGTAATAACTTTTATGAAATCGGAATCCTTGAATTGAATAAGTTGCTTGAGATAATTAGGTCGTTTAAACATTTACATCCCTCCAATCTAGTAAACTTCTATTTAGTTTTTATTTTACCATTATTTGCAGTTAACTTCAAATAATGGATGGAATTAGTGATTTTTGAAGTTTGAAAAATGCTGATTTGGCAGTTTTATGATATATTATTTAGTTTCGATGCGCAAAATAAAAGGTAACTAGAATCTCTAGTTACCTTTTTTCTATAAAGCTTGCAACATATCAAATTGTGATTGGTATAAATTATAGTAATAGCCATGTTGTGCCATCAGTTCTTCGTGGCTGCCTGCTTCTTGAATTCGACCATTATCAATGTAAAAGATGCGCGAACTATTTTTTATTGTAGAAAGGCGATGCGCGATAATGAAGGAAGTTCGGCCTTCCAGTAGTCGCTCAAGCCCTTCTTGGAGTAAGATTTCTGTTTGTGTATCAATACTTGAAGTTGCTTCATCAAGGATAAGGATTTTCGGGTCGGCTAAAAGAGCACGGGCAAAGGAAATCAGTTGTCGCTGACCTGCCGAAAGAGTACTACCTCGTTCTTTTACCTCTGTATAGTAGCCATCTTTTAATCCGGAAATGAAATCATGGGCGCGAACGACTTTGGCAGCTGCAATAATTTCTTCTTCGGTTGCATCTAGCTTCCCGTAGCGAATATTTTCGATAATCGTTCCTGAGAAAATAAACGTATCTTGGAGCATCACGCCCATTTGGGACCTGAGTGATCTAAGCGTGACTTCTTCGACATTTTCTCCATCAACTAAAATTTCTCCAGAATTTATATTATAAAAACGGCTGAGTAAGTTGATAATGGTCGTTTTTCCTGCACCTGTAGGACCAACGAGCGCTATTGATTCACCCGCATCCACATGAAAATTAATTCCTTTTAAAATGTCCACACCTTCCTCATAACGGAAATAAACATCTTTAAAGTCAACATTTCCGACGATTGGTGGCATTTTTTTCGCATTTGGGACATCTTTAATATCAGGCTCAACATCCATTGTTTCGAAAATCCGCTCCAAATAAGTCGTTGCGGTAATAAGCGAATTGTAGAAGTTACCAATATTAATAACAGGATTCCAAAAATTCCCAACATAACCGATAAAAGCAATCAGTGTCCCGGTAGAAACGTCCACACCGTAACCTTTGATTCCAACGAAGTAAATTAAACAAGTCGTCATTACGGCGATATTTTGAACTCCTGGCCAAAGCAAGAATTGAATTTTCACCGCTTTCATCCAAGAACGGCGGTACTCATTACTTACCTCGGTAAAAATCTCAAAATTCTCTTCTTCCCGCGAAAAGCTTTGTGTCACTTTAATTCCAGCGATGCTCTCGTGGATGTAGGCGTTCATGTTGGATTGTTTGTTGCTAAGAACCTGGTAAGCTTTGCGTTGCGCGGTTTTAATGACCATGACAATCACGAAAAGAACCGGGATAAGCGCTAAACTATACAACGTTAAAACGGGATCAATCATCAGCATAAAGCCAAGTGTTACAATGACACTTAAAATATCAGAAATCAAATTAATAAGCCCGTTAGATAATAAATCGCTCAGCATATTGATATAATTAACAACCCGAATCAAGATTTTTCCATGCGGACGACTATCAAAATAAGAAAAAGGAAGTTTTTGCAAATGACCGAAAATCGCCGTTCTCATATCCTTTAAAATATCTTGTCCAATAAGCGTAATCGACCTAATTCGGTATCGCATACAAAGCCCAGTTACAATGACAGAAACAATGAAAATAACCGCAATCCAAAATAGTTGAGTCATGTTTTTGTTTGGAATCGTTTCATCAATCACAACTTTGGTTAGATATGGCCCAATCATTGTCGCAACATTTGCCAGTAAGATTACAAAAAGCGTGATATAGATAGATTTTTGATAGGGTTTTACATATACGAGAATACGTTTCAAATGTGCGGCGCTGAATGCTGTTTCTAGTTCTTCATCAATATCAAATTTATTTCTAGCCATTCACATTCGCCTCCGTCCCAAGTTGTTTATTGTAAATATCAAAATAATAACCTTTTTCCGCTAATAAACTAGCATGTGTTCCACGTTCGATAATTTCACCATGATTTAAAATTAAAATTTCATCAGCTTCTTTTACAGAAGATATGCGGTGAGCGATAATAAAAGTTGTCGTATTTTCAGTGATTTTCTTTAATTCGCCTTGGATTTTCACTTCGGTTTCCATGTCAACAGCAGAAGTGGTATCATCCAAAATCAAAATAGATGGATTTTTTAAAAGAGCACGAGCTAACGATATACGCTGCTTTTGCCCGCCGGAAAGTCCAACCCCGCGTTCACCGACAATCGTGTCATAACTCTCTGGCATTGTCTCAATAAAGTGGTCGGCATCGGCAATTCGCGCCATTTTCCGGACATCTTCCATCGTTGCTTCGGGTGCTCCAAATGCTATATTACCTTCAATCGTATCGGAAAATAGGAAAATATCTTGCATCACCGTAGCAATGTGATTTCGAAGTTCCCGCACATGCCATTTTCGCGCATCAACCCCGTCAATTAAAATTTCACCAGAAGTTGGATCATAAAAGCGACAAATCAAGTTGACGAGCGTTGATTTCCCTGACCCAGTTTCTCCCAAAATAGCCACCGTTTGACCCGGAGAAGCTTTCAAAGAAATATTTTTCAGAACGTCCGTATTTGGGTCATCTTCAAAATGAAAACTAACATTATTGAACTCAACATGGCCTTGTAATGATGGCGCCGGTTTTTCAGCGTGGATAGGAATTTTAGCATTCGTTGCCATCATATCTTGAATTTTAAACGAAGAAGCGATGAAACGTTGTACGTCATTAATAAGCCAGCCACTCATGCGCATCGGGCCATTCAGCATCCATAGAAATCCATTAAAGGCAACTAGATCTCCCAGCGTCATTTGCCCTTTGATTACTAAATAACCACCGAAAATAAGCGTGATAACAACTAGAATTCCAGCGAGCGAGTCAAGCACTGGCAAGTAGGCTCTAGAAACATCTGCGGAATCTAAATTGCGTTTTTTGAAGTCTTCATTATGTTCGTGGAATTTCTTCATTTCAAAATCTTCCCGCGCGAATGCTTTTACGACGCGGTTTCCACTTATATTTTCTTCTACCATTGAATTAAGCCGCGAAAAGCTTTCTCGAATTTCATAAAAAACTGGTTGTGCTTTACTAGACATTTTCATCGTTAAAATGGCAATGAGTGGCGTGATGATAACTAGTGCGAGCGTTAGTTTCCAGTCAATCGTGGCCATAATAATAATTGCAAAGCTAAACAGGAACACGTTTTCCAAAATATTGTACGATACCCATGAAACAAAATGGCGGATCGCATCTGTATCACCAGTCATCCGCGCCATAATATCTCCAACACGCGTATTATTGAAAAAATCAAAATCAAGTGACTGCAACTTTTTATACAAATCTTCCCGAATTTGAAAAAGGGAATTTTGCCCAATTCGCTCGCACATAATCTGATAGGAATAACGGCAAATAGTTCGAATAATGGTCGAAACTATCATGATTAAAAGTAGCGGGATAAGCAAATTCGGTTTGTTTTGATAGACAACATCATCAATCACTTTCCCGCCTAGTAACGGATAAATAATGCTAATACCAGAAGCAATAAAAATTAAAATAAATACACCAACCATAAGTAAACGATATTTTCGGACATATTGCCAAATCCATTTCATACTCTCCATTTTTTCACATCCTTTAACATTCATATATCCATTTAGTTTACACTCCTAATTTCGAAAAAGAATGGTTTATATTCGCTGGAAGCATGGACAATGTTATATAATTAAAAGATAATTGTAAGCGTTATATTTAGGAGGTGAAACGATGCTGAAAATAAACACAACCACATTTAACCCGCAAATTTTGTATATAGCTAATTGCTATACCAACGAAGTACGAGTGGGCGAAAATCATCATCATGACTTTTTAGAAATCTCCATTATTTGTGAGGGAAACGTTATTTATGATATTGAAGGGGAGCGAGTCGCATTAGAAAAAGGGGATATGTTGATTTTTAATCCTGGTGTGAACCATTACGATATAACCGAACCTGGTATGACAAATGCGCAACTTCACATTGGTTTTCGGAATTTTGCACTGGAAGGATACTCGCGAAACACTTTCCCATTTAAAAAAGCCTTTTTACGGAAAAAAGAAGATGAATCTGCTATTTTATCCATTTCTAAACAAATTATAGAAGAAAAAGATGCTGAAAAACCTGGATATGACTTGATTTTGAAAGCTTTTGTCATGCAGTTAATTATCCATGTTTTGCGGGAAGCTACGCCCGAACAACTTGAAAATAATGGCGTGAAATTATCCACCGATGAGCAGCAAAAACAAATGCTCGTCAATGAAATTATTCATTATATGGAAAAACACCACACAGAAGATGTCTCGCTTTCGACACTCTCGCAAACAATGTACATCAGTCCCGCCTATATTTCCAAAGTTTTTAAAGAAGAAACTGGCGAGTCACCCATTAATTATCTAATCAAAATTCGCCTGACACGTGCGGAAGAGCTACTGAAAAATAAAGATGTAACTGTGAAGCAAGCTGCTAACATGGTCGGCTACAACGATGCCTATTATTTCAGTAAACTTTTCAAAAAATATTATGGCTTCCCACCATCGGAAAACTGGCGTAAATCAAGTTAATTTAAAATGCTGAATGATAAAAGCGGTATTTTGAAGGAAAATTAGCAGGTGTTTTTCGAAATGCCTGCTTTTTATTGGATTAAATTTTGCGATTAGTACTAAAAATGTATTAGAATAGAAAAGAGAAATGGGAAGGGTGATGGGACACAATGAAATTTCAACTTTATATTCAACCAAAGTTAGATATTCTTCAAGGTAACATTGTCGAATACGAAATACTTTTACGCGACGATAGTGAAGTTCCTAGATTTCCTTTGTCGGAGTTAGAAGCTGTACTTGCGGACGAAGAATTATACCTTACATTTTGTGAGTGGTTTAGTGACGCTTTCTTTGATGTTCTAAAAAAATATCCAAATGATCGCTTTGCAATAAATATAGCGCCGCAACAACTTTTTTACATGGAAACGCTCCATATGTTAGACAAACTAAGAAGTGAGAGTCATCGTATTACTATAGAAATGACCGAAGATATTTTTGATGTTCCCGCTCATAAGCGACATTTAAATGCTGATGATAAAGATGCTTTTATTTTAAACAAAATTAAAATAATTCACGGCTTAGGTTACCATGTTGCAATAGATGACGTGGGGTGTGGACTCAATAGTTTAGAGCGCGTACTGAGTTATCTCCCTTACATAATCGAGCTCAAATTCTCTTTGATTCATTTTAATAATATTGATTTAGAGGATTTACTTTTATTCATTAAAGCTTGGGCGAATTTTGCGCATAAAAATAACCTCGATTTTGTGGTCGAGGGCATTGAAACAAAAGAAACCATGGCAATCTTAGAAAGCCATGGCGTCTCCATTTTCCAAGGTTATTTAGTTAATAAACCATTTCCTGTTTGAAAACTATCTATTTGATCAAGGAGTTTTTCGTGTGAGCTAATAGTAATCGGTTTTTTGGATACTAGCAGCCCATTTACGAGTAATTCTTCTAATGATTCAGTGATTCGAGCGCGACTAGAACGGCAATAATCAGCTAAAAATGTTTGTGTGATATAGGAAGGTAAAACGATCGGGCCTTCTGTTTGATGGAGATTCAGTAGTTCAATAATTTCCACAAAAATACGAGTCACTTTGATTATTGGTGGTTGATTAATATTTTTATAATTTTTGGCAGTAAATAAATATCTAACTATTACATCATCAAGTACCAGATGGAAGAAATGTGGGTTTGCATACAAGTAATTAAGGAAAAACTCACGATCAATGAAAAGCGCCCGCCCGTTTTCTAGTGCGCGAACACGGTATTCAGTAAGCTCTGGAGCCGTTTTTGTTTCGAGTAAACTTTCCATTCCAAAAATTGCGTTCTCAGAAATAAGTGCATTTATCATCCAGCGTCCTTCATTAGTAGGTCCCTCTAAAACAGCAGTACCTTCCAAAATCACGCCTATTTGAGGTGTTTTTTTTTCGTAATCTTTAAACGAATGAATAATATCTCCTTTTTTAAAAGACACCTTGCTAGAGTAATCGCTCGAAAAAATATCAGAAAAATCGGTAGTGTGAAGCATGGTTAAAACTCCTATACGAATGAAATTTTTATCTACCATTTAACTGTACTTCTATTCCTATGAAAAAGAAACTAAATCAAAGCTGCTGTCACAATTTAGACAAAAAAAAGACACTCATTCGCTACATTTGCGCAAAAATATATAATAAAAAGACTCTAGTGGTAGAGTCTTCGTTAAAATTTCTTATAAACATCAATAGAGTTGCCAAAATTGATTAAATAATCGCCGCAATCATACATTGGACCATATTTTTCCGCATAATGAGAAACGGTACGGCGCAAAAATTCTTCGGTCACTTCTAAAAATTCAGCAACCTCGAAATACTCTTTTAAGCCAAGATAAAAACAAGTAATAATGTCTTCAAGTGGAATTAACTCTTCGTAACCCTTGCGACGGGCAAATAGTTCTTGTTTTTTATCTGAAAGGCTTTCTTGCTTTGTAATATTTCCTACCGTGTACTTATAATGCATTAATTCTTCCACTAAGATGCAACCTTTTTCAATAGAAGATTTATCTTTACTTATAAAAATCATTCCATTCAAATATAAGCCAGGTAATTTGTAAGGCATTTTTTCTTCTCTAATAGTTACCTCATCTTGGTATTTGTTTACCAATTTTTCGTACAATAAAATCACATCCCGCGATGGAGTTTTTTCTTCATCTCTATATAAGCTAGAATATCTCGCATTTCTTCCTCTGTAACATCGTCATCAATATGGGCCGCAATCGTCACCGAGCGTTCGTCAACAGGTGGTAAATTTCTTTCAGGAAAAAAGTCATCTAATCGCTTGTTGAAGATTTTTGCAAGTTCAAATAAAACATCTTGATTTGCTTTACGGTCGCCATTTTCGTAACGACTAATAGTTTGGCGCGTCGTATGAAGCTTTTCTGCTAGTGCTTCTTGATTTAGGCCTCGTTCCTCGCGATATTGTTTTATTTTATTTCCTACAAATTTATTTAACTCCATAATAATTGTCCTCCACATGTTTATGGCTCCAGTATAGCATTTTTAGCACCAAAATGGAACTTTTTCGAACATATTTGTCGGATAAAGTTTACCTGTAACCAAAATGGTGCTATAATATGTTTAGAGCTAGAAAATAAATGAGGTTGATTTTGCACCGATAGCACCATTTTGGTGACAAAAGTGAGCTTACAAATTTATGAGATGGAAGTGGGAATGGATGGATAGAAAACTTTTAAAAGAAAAGCAAATCCAACTAATTTTTCAACTGGAACAAGAAGAAAATAGATTTATTCGGAAACGTTTAATAGAAGAGTTGGAGTATTTTGAAGCACTAGGGGATAGAGAAAAAGGACTTTTAACGGCGGAACAAAAACTACTTATTTTAACACCAAATGAATACCGCGAACATAAA
The DNA here is from genome assembly GCF_058683955.1 of Listeria sp. MAN/IMW/UF464. Lineage (NCBI taxonomy): Bacteria > Bacillati > Bacillota > Bacilli > Caryophanales > Listeriaceae > Listeria > Listeria sp. MAN/IMW/UF464. Next base: position 96,909 of record NZ_JBZWZP010000003.1, on the reverse strand, counting down.
AAAACAAAGTCAGATGTAGAAATCAGCAAATTTATTGGAGTATCAAGGTCCTCACTTGCCGAATGGAAACGAAAAAACGGCTTGAATAGAAAAAAGCAACGACCAGTTCAGCAGGAGATGATTGATGTATTGGCTTTTCATTTGGATAAATGGATGACTTATATTGAAAAAATTTGATGGAGTGTTATCTGAATAGGATTGTGACAAAAGTTAAAGGAGGTTCTATATGGATTTTTTTCTAAAACTTGCAATCACGGATTTTTATGCGGTGTTTCGCTACTTGTTTGGGGAAGTGGATTTATTGGTGAAAGTGCTGGTGTGCTTTATTGTAGCTGACTATATTTCTGGGCTACTCACTTCAGGGTATCTGGGGGAACTTAGCAGCAAAATGGGTTTTAAAGGAATTGCGAAAAAAATCGCTATTTTGATTTTAGTTGCTATCGCTCATCAAATAGATTTGATTATGGGAACGCATAATACAACGCGGGATGCGGTTATCTTTTTCTATTTGGCGAATGAGCTGATTTCTATATTGGAAAATTTCGTTCGAATGGGAATGAAGGTTCCAGAAGTATTGAAAAAATTAATTTTGATTTTCGATGCGAAATCAGGGGATAAGGAGGATGATCATGACAAAAATATGGATTGATGTAGATTTCTGTGATAGCACATAAAAATTTTGAAATCAAAGGAATATCAAAAGGATTATTGTGTGGGAATTGTTGCAGGAGTGAAGTAGATTTTCAAATAAAGAAATAAAATTGTAGGAGGAATATTAAATGAGTGAATTAGTAAAAGAATTTGATATTAAAAAAGCGCAGGACAATTTGGCTACACTTGTAAATTGCTGGGAGCCGTTTCAGTTTATTATGATTAGTGATTCTTATGTGTACGGAGTTTCTCAAACTGCACGGGTAGAGCCGAATGACGCAACTATTTATCAAATTGATAATAATGGTGAAGTTATGGGGAAAATGTTACTAGTCGGAGGTACTCATAATTCTGCATATGGTGTAAAAACTATCAATGGAAAAGACTATATTTATGCACCGATTCATACTTCTAGTGGAGATAAAGTTGTATATAAATTTGAATTTGAGAAAGACACGACTATCACTGAAAACTCTTCTAAAGCTAAGAAATTAGGGGATTTTAAACAAAAAAAATCATTAAATATTAGTATTTCAAATGATGATGTATTTGTTTTCACCTTATTAGCAGATAATACAGCAACGGTAATGAAATTTACTCTTGCGGAATTTGAGCAAGGTGCCACAGATAGCTCGATTAAGTTTGACGTAGGAAATAAAACCTATGGCTATTTACAAGGATTTGCTGGTTTTGGAGATAAAGTTTATATTGCGATTGGTCCAGGAGGTACAGCACTTGATCCTGTAAGTAAATGTTACTTGTATACGCATTCTCTCATTGATGGTAGTTTGTATGACAAGCAATGGATTTCGTGGGGTAGTGATGATGAGTTGGGTGAGCCCTTTAACAAATACCGTGAGCCAGAAGGTATGGACTTTTTTGTTAGTAAAACAGGGGAACCGGTTTTAGTACAAACAGTCTTCACTGGTGGAAATAGTGGTGATGGGAAGACGGTTCGAAGACGAAATAAATTATATACAATAACAAATTTAAATAATAGTGATGATTTTACAAATAAGTTTAGTCGAAAAAGACCTGCATCAGCAACTCTATTTGAAGGTCAGTTAAAAGGAAATGATACTAGTACAGTCTATTTACCAAGAGATATAGCTAATTTTGAGTATATTGTAGTGTCGTGGATGCACGGTGACGGTGTTCGACGTCAAGAGAGTTTTCATGTGAAAAAATTAGAAGATTATCCGCGAGTTGATCTTTCTAATATTGTCTTACAAGGAGATGGATTTGCTACTATCTATTACTTTATTGTTGAATTTACAACTTCTAAAATGCGTGTCGTTAATGCAAGAGCACGAAGAATGAAACCTACAGGCTGGGATGCTCTAGTTGATCCTTATGCTAATTCGATTATTCTATCTGTAGAAGGTTACAATTTACGTTAATATAAAGGAAACCCACTAATAAAGGAGCTATTAGTGGGTTTTTTCTTTATTAACTTCTCTTACGTAAAGTATAAAGCGCGGTAGCTGTTAAAATAACTCCAAACACAGTTGCAAGTCCAGCTGTGTCACCAGTTGTTGGTAGGGAAGTGTTGGAAGATGTCCCTGAGTTAGATGTATTTGGTGTGGAGGTTGTTGGGTCTTCGGTAGTTGTAGTTCCGCCAGTATTTCCGGAGCCATTACCGTTATTTGTACCACTATTTCCATCTGTTCCGCCGTTATTTCCGTTGCCATTGTCCGTTCCGCCATTACCGTTTCCATTATCTGGAGGGGTAGTTGAAGCTGCTTCTTGAACAGTTGCTTGGAAAGTTGTGCTGTAGCCGTTTGTGTCAGTGATTGTTGTTGTTACTTGGTCGCCTTTTTTAAGGTTTAAAGAAGTAACATCTACGGAGAACTTACCGTTTGCATCAGCTGTTGCGTTAGGTCCGGCAGCAAGCGCCATTCTTGCATTAGCAGTTGCTTTTTGAACAGAGACAGTAGCACCTGGTAAAGTAGTTCCAGTTAGATTTTTGTCTTTTTCAGCTAATTTATTGATTTTTGTTGCGTCTTTGATTGCTTTGATAGCTGCATCTTCAGTTTCTTTGTCGATTTCAGCTTGGGATTTGTAGACTTTACGTCCTTCTTTTTGAGCTGTAATGACTTTTCCGGCAGCTTTTTGGTCTTTGATGTAGTTGATGAATGTTTCTGTATCTGGATCGATTGCAGTTACTAGATTAGCTTTTTTGAAGGCTGAGAATCCATCGCCACCGCCAAATAGGAAGTCATTGATTACGACTTTATATTTTTGGTCGGCTTTTAAAGGAGTGCCGTCTTCTGTTGTAACGCTCGCAACTTTGTAAGCATGGTCTAGATCATCTGTATCTGTGAAAGTATATTTTAATCCAGAAATTTGTAGGAAATAAGTTTGGTTGCTTAAATATTGTTGGTTTAGAGCTTCCAAAATATCAGCGCCCGTCATTTCGACTACTTGAAGAATGTTACCAAATGGTTGAACAGCTTGTGCCGCGCCCCATGTGATTTCGTTTTGGCCATTTGCAAGACGAGTAGTAAGATCAGAACGAATTCCGCCGTTGTTAGTCATAGCAAAGTCGACATCGGCGCCGGCTTTATTTGCCATATAACGTTGCGCATCCGTAATCATGTTACCAAGTTCGGATTCTTTATCATCAATTGCCTTGTTGTCTGGATTTGTGTCACGAGAAATAACGTCTTTGTTTGCTAGTCCGATAGTTTCGTTAATAACACCTTCAATGCGGCTTTTCGCATCTTCGGTTACTGCGGTAATATCGGCATTTGGTGTGACGCTTCTCGAGTTATATGTAATTTTAGCGTCAGGTGGTGAAACGAAATCGCCAGTTGTTTTATCAAGTTCGCCAGTTACATCTGAAAAAGCTTTACCATTGTTGTAACTTTGGACGATACGAGTTTTTCCAACTAATCCGTTTGTGTATTGGTGATTGTGCCCTGCAAGGACTAAATCGACCGAGTTATTTGGGTCTAATTCATTTGCTTTTGTCATCATATTTGCAGCTTCCCCGGCTACATCTTGTTTTGTTCCAGTGTTTGGGTTCCCAGTGGAAAGTGCTGGAACGTGGGATAGAACAACGATTGCGTTAACGCCTTGGCCTCTAAGTTCAGCAGAGTATTTAACGATTGTTTCTGCTTCATCAAGGAAATCGTAGTCTTTAATATGATTTGCAAGAACTAAATTAGGAATTTCTGTTGTAACGATACCGATGAAGCCAACTTTGACGCCATCAATTTCTTTTACATAGTATGGTAAAAAGCCTTCTGCGACTGTGTTTGTTCCTTTGTTGACCACGTTAGCTGCGACGATTTTCATGTCACTTTTAACGCGTGGATAAGCTTCTACGATTGGTCCGAATTTGTTTGTAGAAACTCCGTCCAAAATTCGTTTGTATTCAGGTAAACCTTCGTCAAATTCGTGGTTACCTAATGTGCCAACTTCGAAATTCATTTTTTGGAGAACTTTCATCGTTGGCTCGTCTTGAAGTAAACCTGATACTGCTGGACTTGCGCCGACCATGTCGCCCGCTTGAACACGGATAGCATTGTCAGTTGTCGCCCCAGGATTTGCCTGTAAAAATGAGCTAGTAGCGTTGTCCAAGTTAGTAGCTAAGTAATCCGCGCCTCCGATTGGTGAGCCTGATGCATCTTTGGAGGCTGTTTCAAGCGCTCCGTGGAAATCATTTATCCCCAAAATCTGGATAGGAACAGTATCTGCTGCTGCTTGTGCTGTTGTCCCGGTGAATGGTGCTGTAAGTCCGATTGTGAGCCCTGCTACGAGTAAAACATGTGTAGTTTTCTTGAAAAATTTGTTCACTTTCACACTCTCCCTTTTTTCGCCAGTGGCAAATTTGTAAGCGCTAACTCAAAGGTGCCTAGCTATAATTGTAGCAAAGAGGAATCACCCTAGCAATAGGAAATATGGATTTTGTGTAAATGTAACGATAATTTTTGGCTATATTTTCATTTCGGTTGAAAAAAGGGTAAACTATAGATAAAGGAGGGATAAGATGGATATCTCTAGTACGGAAATTTGGGATGCGATTAGAAGAAATAGTTTCTTACTGTATTATCAACCAAAAGTAGATGCCAAAACGAATGAGCTTATCGGATTTGAAGGTTTAATTCGACTAAAGACAGCGACGGCGATTCTAGCTCCAGCGGATTTCTTTGAAGATATTGCCCTTTTAAATGCAACACGAGAAATGCAGGACTTTGTGGCTGAAACAGCAATTGAACAAATTAACCAGCTAGGGGGACGTTTTTCGATTTCGATTAATATTCCGGCACATTATGTTGTAAGTAGTAATTATATGACTTTTTTATATGATTATGTGAAAGAACATTTAAAGTATCCGGAATGCCTAGAAATAGAAATTATCGAACGGGGCGAAATTACGGAGCTAGCTGTTGCAGATAAAAACTTACGTAAAATTAAAAAACTCGGCGTCACAGTGAGCATGGATGATTTTGGAAAAGGCTACAGCTCGCTGGCATATTTGCGTAGTTTACCAATTGATATTGTAAAAACAGATATGTCATTTATTGCTCTTTTAAAAACGGATCGAAAGCAACAAATTATTATTCAAGCAATTGTTAATTTATGCCATGATTTAGGCGGGAAAGTTGTTACAGAAGGCGTAGAAGACATCGAACAAGTGAAGACGTTACGCGAAATGAAAGTGGATTATTTCCAAGGCTATTATTTTAGTCGTCCACTACCAATGAAAGAAATTAAAGAAAAATATTCGATTGTCTGAGATGCCTAAATGAAAAAATTGGTTGGTGTGAGAATGGTAATTTACCAAATTCACACCAACCAATTTTGTTTTTATTTGATTAAATTGTTCGAAGCATCTTTTACAACAACGTCATGCGCGCCACCTTCTACGATAGAAGTGGACGAAACAAGCGTGATTTTTGCTTTTTGTTGTAACTCAGGGATATTTAGCGCGCCGCAGTTACACATAGTAGAGCGGACTTTGCTAAGGCTGATGGCAACATTGTCTTTCAAAGATCCAGCGTAAGGAACATAAGAATCTACGCCTTCTTCAAAAGATAATTTCTTATCGCCGCCAAGGTCATAACGTTGCCAGTTGCGCGCGCGGTTAGCTCCTTCACCCCAATATTCTTTCATATACGTGCCATTTAAATTAACTTTGTTTGTTGGGCTTTCGTCAAAACGGGAGAAGTAACGACCAAGCATAATAAAGTCAGCGCCCATTGCTAGAGCTAATGTCATATGGTAGTCATAAACAATGCCACCATCGGAACAAATCGGAATATATACACCTGTTTCTTCAAAATATTCATCGCGAGCTTTAGCAACATCAATTAGGGCGGTTGCTTGTCCGCGGCCGATACCTTTTTGTTCACGTGTGATACAGATGGAGCCACCACCAACGCCAACTTTAACGAAATCTGCGCCAGCTTCTGCAAGATAACGGAAGCCATCTCGGTCAACAACATTCCCTGCGCCGACTTTGACTGTATCGCCGTATTTACCGCGAACATAGTCAAGTGTGCGTTTTTGCCATTCGGAGTATCCTTCAGAGGAATCGATACACAAAATATCTGCGCCAGCTTCTACTAGAGCGGGAACACGTTCTTCATAGTCGCGTGTGTTAATTCCAGCTCCAACTACATAACGTTTGGAGGAATCAAGTAATTCTAATTTATTTTCTTTATTTGAGTCGTAGTCTTTGCGGAACACCATGTGAACCAAGTGTTCGTTATCGTCTACAAGTGGTAAAGCATTTAATTTGTGGTCCCAAATAATGTTGTTAGCTTCTTTTAAAGTGGTCGATTTTTTAGCAGTAACTAGTTTTTCAAAAGGCGTCATGAAATCTGCAACTTTTTCATCAGGACTCATACGCGTCACTCGGTAGTCGCGACTTGTCACGATTCCAAGTAATTTACCGTGCGCTGTGCCGTCTTCTGTAACTGCAACTGTAGAATGACCAGTTTTTTCTTTTAAATCAAGAATGTCTTGGAGGGTTTTATCTGGGCTGATATTAGAATCACTAATAACGAATCCAGCCTTATGATTTTTCACGCGAGAAACCATTGCAGCCTCACTTTCGATTGATTGAGATCCGAAAATGAAAGATACGCCGCCTTCTTTAGCGAGAGCAATTCCCATGTTATCATCAGAAACAGCTTGCATAATTGCGGAAACAAGCGGAATGTTCATTGTGATAGCAGATTCTTCCCCTTTTTTAAATTTTACAATCGGTGTTTTTAAGCTAACGTTTGTTGGTACACATTCAGCGGACGAGTAGCCTGGAACTAGTAAAAACTCACTAAATGTGCGGGACGGTTCTTCAAAATAAAATGCCATTATTTCCACTCCTTCTTCTATTGTTAAATATACTTATAAAATATCTTTATTATTTCAATAACTGGCTTGAAAGTCAATGACTGGGATGCTTTTTCGGGACGTTTTCTTTTAGTAGATGAGTGGAATATACTAAGAGTAAGGAAACTTTGGCGAAGGAGGTAATCAGATGGAAGAAGAAACATTATTAGAACAAGGCTACCGTAAGTATCGCGGGGCAGAAGTAGATATTTATTTTAATACGAATATTTGCGCACATTCCGGTAATTGTGTAAAAGGTAACGCAGAACTTTTTAATTTGGATAGAAAACCATGGATTATGCCAGATAACGTACCAAAAGAAGAGGCAAAACGGGTGATTCATACTTGCCCAAGTGGAGCGCTTCAGTATATAGAGAAATAGGAGGATAACAAATGGAATATAAAAACGGTGAAAATAGAATTTATGCGGTAAATGATGAAGGTGTCGAGGTTGGTGAAGTGACTTTTGTGCCAACTGGGGAAGATATGTTTATTATTGACCATACTGGGGTGGATGATGCGGCTCGTGGTCAAGGAATAGCTCAAGAACTTGTGAAACGCGCTGTCGAGAAAGCAAAAACAGAAGGAAAGAAAATTATTCCACTTTGCCCGTTCGCTAAAGCTGAGTTTTCTAAGAAGCCAGAATATCAAGAAGTACAAGCCGATAAATAATAGGCGTAGACTGGGAACAAATCCCAGTCTATTTTTTTATAAAATAAATTTTAAAAATCCAGTTTTCTCTTCTTGACATCTGGTTCTTTTCAGTGTATCTTTAATTCACAGTAAACTTATAGGAATAATAGTATTACAATTTCTTATCCAGAGTGGTGGAGGGAATCGGCCCAGTGAAACCCGGCAGCGGAGCGCAAGTTCTATGCTAATTCCGATCAGAAGTAATATTCTGGCAGATAAGTAGTAGCTTTTAATGAGGCGCTTCGATTCTGACCAAAAAACAGAGGAAGCGTTATTTTTAGCGCTTAAAGAGGGGAGTTTTTGTTAGATGAAGAAATTTTTATTAGTAGCGGTTATCTCAGTTTTTGCCTTGGTGTTAACGGCTTGCGGAGGCTCTGGCGCTAGTTCAGACAAAGCAAACGGTTCAGGCAAAGCGAAAGACGGCGGCTCTCTAATTATCGGCGTTACTGGAGATCCAGAAGTTATCAATCCGAACTACGCTTCTGATCGTGTAACATTAACGATTCAACAAGCTGTATACGCACCGCTATTTTGGGAAGTTGACGGGAAACCGGCACTTGCAAAAAGCTTAGATATTTCAGACGACAACTTAACTTACACTGTGAAACTAAAAGATGGTTTAACTTGGCATGACGGCAAACCTTTGACTGCAGATGACGTAGTATTTACTGTAAATTCTATTTTAGATACAAAACAAAACAGCCCGAACCGCGGCAACTTTGTTTTTGATGATAAACCTGTAAAAGTAGAAGCAGTGGACGATACAACGGTGAAATTCACTTTACCAACTGTTGCTCCAGCCTTTGAAAATACAATTAAAACATTCTTCCCAATTCCAAAACACATTTTTGAAGGGGTAGAAAACATCGAGAAAAGTGATAAAAACAAAAATCCAATCGGCTCAGGTCCGTACAAATTTGTTGAATACAAAACAGGTGAATATGTTTCCCTAGAACGGTTCAACGACTATTTTGACGGCAAACCAAAATTGGATAAAGTTACTTTCCGAATCACAAAAGACCAAAACGCAGCTAATTTAGCACTGCAAAATGGCGAAATTAACTTAAAATCCATTCAACCTTCTGATAGAAAAAAAGTAGAAAAAGCGAGCGCGGTAAACATTATCACTTACCCGGAAAACCGCTTAAGCTATGCAACGTTCAACGAAAACCAACCAGCTCTTAAATCAAAAGAACTTCGCCAAGCCCTTTCTTATGCGCTTGACCGTGAAGAAATCATTGATGCAGCTTACGGTTCAGATGAATACGCAAAACCAGCTTCTTCGTTCCTAACAGAAAACACGAAATACTTCACGGATAAAGTAGAAACATACGACCAAGACATTGCCAAAGCGAAAAAATTAGTAAAAGAAAGCGGTTTTGATACAAGCCAAAAACTAACTGTTTACTATTTAAACAACAGTAAATCACAAGAAAGTATCGCGCTTTACTTACAACAACAATACAAAGAAATCGGCGTGACACTTGACTTGAAACCAACAGATCCAAATGCACTAAGCAACATCACACTTGACCGCAAAAACGCAGACTACTCTATCGCACTAAATGGTTATATCATGGGGAACGATCCTGATGCATATAAATCTCTATTTAAAAGCGACGAGCCATACAACTACGCTAACTACCACAACAAAGACCTAGATGCACTTTGGGAAAAAGGTGCTGTAACTGCGGATGATAAAGAACGTCAAGAAATCTATGAAAAAATCCAAAACACCATTGCTGATGACGCTGTAATTTATCCAATTTCTTATGATAATGCAGTGCTAGCTCTTGATAGCCGTTACGGTGGTCAAAAAGCTGCAACACCACAACCAGTAACAATGTTCCGTGATCTTTCTAAACTATATTTAACGGAATAATAATTAAAAATCATTCGTAAAAAATCTGGCCTGCCATGCTTGTTTTTGGCAGGTTCAGGTTTTTACTTGTCATTTTTAGTGTTTTAGATAGGAGATAAATTATGCTAAAAACAATCATAAAACGCGTATTGCAAATTATTCCGATGCTGTTTATTATCTCGATTATTTCGTTTGCACTTATAAAATTAGCGCCCGGGGATCCCGTGAATTCGTTTGTTACGCCTGATATGAATCCTGATGATGTGGAGCGGATTAGACAGAGCTTAGGGCTGGATCAACCGATTTATGTACAGTATTTTATTTGGCTTGGGAATTTGCTCCAAGGTAATCTTGGTTATTCGATTGTGAACAGCCAACCAGTTTTACAACAAATTTTAGAGAGAATTCCAGCGACACTTGGTTTGGTGGGAACTTCGCTCGTTCTGACGTTATTGTTGTCGATTCCACTTGGTTTGGTTGCGGCGAATTATGAAAATACGTGGATTGATAAAGTGCTAAACGGGATTTCTTATATTGGGATTTCGATTCCGATTTTTTGGTTTGGGATGATTTTAATAGATGTGTTCTCGATTCAATTAGGGTGGCTCCCAAGTCTAGGGATGCGAACGATTGGGGTCGACTCCTTCTGGGATATGGCGGAGCATGCGATTTTGCCAGTTATAACGCTGACTTTCCAAGGGTGCGCGGCATATTATCGTTACGTCCGCTCGAATACGATTAACCAATTAAAAGAAGAATATGTTTTATTCGGTTATGCGAAAGGTCTATCCAAAGTACAAATTATGGGGCATCATGTCTTGAAAAATTCCTTGTTGCCAGTCATAACACTACTTGGGATGTCACTTCCGCAAGTCATTACAGGCGCTTTTATTACCGAAAGTATTTTTTCATGGCCGGGAATGGGGTCGCTTGGGATTAATGCGATTTTCCAACTAGATTATCCAGTTATTATGGCGATTACACTTTTTTCAGCGCTATTATTAATTATTGGGAACTTGTTGGCCGATTTAGCTTATATGATTGTCGATCCACGGATTAGGGAAATGGGGTGAGGAATTCATGATGCGATTAGATTTTTCGAAAAAAACAATGCAAGATTTCGAGCGGGATGCGGAAGTTGTTCATGCTACCAGAGAGCGGAGTTTTTGGCGTTTTATGCTGGCTGACCGCCGCGCTGTTTTTGCGACGAGTGTGCTGATTCTTATTACAGTCGCTTGTATTTTCGCGTTCCTTTCGCCTTATGACCCCAATGCTCTTTCCGTTCAGGACAAACTGATGCCGCCAAATTCCTCGCATTGGTTTGGGACGGATGACCATGGTCGGGATTACTTGACGCGTGTCTTGTACGGCGGCCGGGTTTCACTACTTGTTGGCGTGTTTGCGATGATGATTGCCGTTGTCGTTGGAACACTCGCTGGTACCGTTAGTGGCTACTTTGGTGGATTCATTGACAATATGGTAATGCGTTTTCTTGATATTTTCATGTCGATTCCATCATTTTTCCTACTAATGATTTTAAATGCGTACTTAAAACCGGGAATTTCGAATATTATTATCATTATCGGATTGCTTTCTTGGATGGAAGTGGCGCGGATTGTTCGAGCAGAGACGTTAACATTAAAAGAACGTGAATTCATTTTGTACTCCAAGTCTTCGGGTGGCGGATTTTTCCACATTATGTTCAAGCATATTATTCCAAACGCGATGCCATCCATCGTCGTTGCAGCTTCATTAAACGTCGCTACAGCCATTTTAACCGAGTCAGCACTAAGTTTCCTTGGCCTCGGTGTTCAACAGCCTAACGCTTCGTGGGGCAGCATGCTGAACAATGCGCAAGGCTACGTCGGCGAAGCAACTTACTTGGCGCTTTTCCCCGGATTACTAATTTTAATGACCATCCTTTCATTTAACGTGCTTGGCGATGTGCTGAGAAAAGGGTTATCACGTAGATATTAATTTTGAAAACACTTTGATTTTTTATTCAAAGTGTTTTTTTATACATAATAAGAAATAAGAAGCGAAATTATTAACTTAATATAGCTTCATTAAGTCAAATTTATTCATAAAATGCTCACAAAGACAGTCCGCTTACGGTGCTACAATAAGGAAGAGCGAGATAGAAAGGAAGTAAGCGAATGAGTGAAATAAAAGTTAAAGAAGCTACATTAAAAAAACATGCGACGAAGCTAGAATCTAAAGGCAAATCAGCTGAATATTTACCAATGAAAGGTGGCAATATGGCCTACAGTCAAGCCAATTCCATCAACCATTTTCGAACAGCATTGTTTGATTTGGTAGACGCGGTGGACAATTTTCAGGGTGTGGTAGGAACGGATACCAAAAGATTGAAAGAATTAGGCGCATCATTTACTCGTAAAGACCAAGAGCTTGAACGAGGCATGGGATTGGGAGGTAAATAAATGGATGCAAAGAGCCAACAAATGGAGACACAACTACAATTGCTGAAAAAAGAACAATCCGCGGCCGAAGATTTTTTGCAAGATTTACAACGACAACAAAATGAACAAGAGTGGTTAGCGGAAGATTTTGCACGTGTCCATCAAGAAGAACGGGAGTCGCTGGAGCTTCTGCGCGAAGTTTGGCAAGGCGCAGAATCAAGAAGTTTCGGCTACTATTTGGCGGATTTACAGGAAGAAGAAAAACAGAAGTGGCATAAAAAAATCCAAGCGAACCAAGAAGAACACCAACAAAAAATCACCGCTTGCCAAAAAAACATCTACCAATTAGAAAATCAACAACAAGATTTACAAAAGGAGTTGTTACAGTGAGCCGAATTGACATCGGAGAAATACAAACCTTTGCGCACCAACTACATACAGCTAATGAAGCCGGAAGAAAAAGCATTAAAGACATCAAAAAAGCCGTGAAAAACTATACCGAAGACGGCAGTTTAAAAGGAAAAGCGATTGATGCATCGAAAAATTATTACCAAATGACTTATTTTCCATTATGTGATGCGATAATCGAAGCAATGAACGAAAGCGAAGAACGATTAGCGCAATATATAGCCGATTTTCACGCCCAAGTGGATGGTTCGGCCGATGCGAAAATTGATGCGGCCGGTTTATACGAACTCGGGAAAATGATTGATCGCATCGAAGCGAAAAAAGAAGCACTAGCCCAGCGGATGAATACCGGAACAGAAGGGCAAATGCAAAGTTATCGCTCCCAGCTAAGCATCGCCTACAAACAGGAAAATATCTTAGAAAAATACTTGGCTTTTGAACAAAGTCATGGCGGTTTTTTTGATAATTTAACCGATTTAGTCCGAGGAATTCAGCAAACCATTCGCGAACTCCAGTCGAACATTCAATTTAACAGTAAAACGGGCACCTATGATATGAGCAAACTGAATTTCACCACCGTAACCCGGATGCAAAACGCCTTAGGAAAAGCGCTCAAAAACAACGAAACAACATTCAATTTTGACGAATATCAAAAAACGTACCGTGGCCAAATGTGGGTGTTAATGAAAAATGGTATAGTAGACGTAGAAGCAACGAACGCGTACAATGCCGCCGTGCTTAATGGGGAATTACCACATGAAAGCAATGAAGCACAGGAAGAAGCCGAGTTGTTACAGGCAGTTATTCAATCGGTAAAAGATGGAATAGACCCGGTTACTGGGCAAGAGATAAGTAAAGCGCAAGGGTTTGGTATTATAAGCGGTCTTATTTTCCGCTATACTGTTGGAGGTTATAAAGGGAAGAAGTTCAAGATTCCAAAAGATTGGCTACGTAGAAGAAAGAAAGCTAGTGGAGCTAAAGGATTTAATATTGACGAAATTCATCCTAAATTGAAAACAGAACCAGATACTGCATTTTTCTGGTCTGGTAGAACAGAAGGCGTTGGTGGAGCTGATATAGCGGCTGATGTAGCTAAAAGTAAAGGTGGCGTTACTTTAGAATCAACAATAGGAAATAAAAATATTGAAATGCCAGACTGGGATTTTAATAATCCTGAGTCAATGAAAGCATGGGATTTGGCTTCTGGTTCTTATGCAGAACAAGTTTCTGGTGAAGTTCGTGCAGTAGTTGGTTCGGATTTGAGAAAAGGAAATATTTGGGAAAATGTTGAGTTACCTAGATTAAAAAATAATCCTAACGTAACGAAGATAACAACGATTGATCCTAAAACAGGACTTGAAAAAATAATTTTTGAAAGGAAGTAAGTGAAATGAAAATTACAGGTAATAGTTCACATGTGAAATTTGATTTAGAGAATGGATATGTAGTGAAAGCAGATGGAGAAATGTTAGTTGGAGGTAAATTTGTTGTATTTAAAGATTCTATGAAGAATTGGGAACCTCCATATGAAAATAAAAAGCTTTCTGAATCTGAAGTGCAAGAAATTATTCAACAGGTAAAACAGAGCACAAATGAAAATACAGTACAAATTTCATTTGAATAAAAGAAATGCGAGAAGTAGAGTAGTTGTTTAATCCTAAATGTTAACAGGTGGACATTGGGAATAATAAGGAATGGCGGAAGATAAAATATGGATAATTTTTATAAAGGTTTCGAAGGATATCCAGAAATTGACTTTTATACTTATATAAATGGTGAAAAAACAGGTATAGAAATGTGGGAAGGCTACTTTAACAATATTATGAATGAACTTAGTACGGTTGATAGTAGATGGGGTTCTTTAGCATATTATTATCATTTATATGAAGGTTGGTATGACGAAAGCTCATGGGTGATTCCAGACAACAGAAAAGTTTTGGAACAATTCGAAACAATCGATATAAAAGTGTTAGATAATGTTACACAAGAGATTATGATGAAACTAATTAAGTTATTAAAAGATAACTTAGATAGCGAAATTTTTATAGAGTATTCTTAATAAAACAAAGGGCATCTTTAGAATATATAAAGGTGTCCTCTTACTGGGAAAGAAATCAGTAAAGCGCAAGGGTTTGGTATTATAAGCGGTCTTGTTTTCCGTTATACTGTTGGAGGTTATAAAGGGAAGAAGTTCAAGGTTTCTAAAGATTGGTTACACAGAAGAAAGAAAAATAATGGCGTTGAAGTTGGAACGGACTTTGGAAAAATAGGTAAATTAGTTAATCATCCTAATATTAAAATAAATTGGTCTGAACACTCCGAACATGGAATGTCTAGATTGAAACAACGTGGTCTTTCTAAGAGTCAAGTTGACGATTTTGTGGAGCGTGGAAAAGCTTTATCCCAAAATGGAGGAGAAAAATTTGCTTTTATAACTGAAAATGGTGTTGCAATTGTCAGTAAAGATGGCAAATTAGTTACTGCTTGGGGTAAAAAAGATTTTGATGAAGGAATGGAAAAAATAATAGAAAAATTGTATGGAAAGTAGGGTGTCATTATGTATGAAAAAGTAGAAAAAATAATAAATGATTGGGATCCAATAGAGCTGTTTCCCTTAGCTCCAAAAGATGAATATAGCCAGGAAATCAACAAAATAATTAGTATTGTGATAGAAAACCCTAAAATTGATGTGAATGTGCTAGCTAAAGGGATAAGAAAAATTTTCATGGATTCATTTGGAGAGAATTTATTATTTAAAAATAATGAAGATGAAATAGCTGAAAAAATTTTAGCGTTATAATTTTAATAAGAGCTAGGATTTAGCTAGCAACTGACTAAAATTTGTTAGATGAACTGACAACTAGTTGAGTTAAGCATAATTCTGAAGATGTTGTTATGATGTCCAAAAATCTTGATAGAAGGAAATCAATATTTGATTTCTAGTTCTGCCCATAAAGTCTTAATAATTGACGCAGTTAGCGAAGAAAATGGAGTGGATAAAGAGCTTACTCGATTAGAATGTTCGCTTGAAGACTTTACTTTTTTACTGAGGAATATAAAAGATGTTCTGAGATATGAAGAGAAGTAGATGGTGAACTGCCTTGTTATTCGTCACTATTTTGGGATGGACGCTGAGGAAATTGATATAACTTTATACAACAAAACCCAGCAATTTTTAAAATTGCTGGGTTTCTTCAAAACTGGCGAATTACTTCTCCACCCGAATAAACTTATAACTATAAGGCGAACCAAAAGCATGTTTCTGAACGCCCGTAATATCCGTACGTTGCAACACTGCTGTTTGATGTTGATAAAGTGGTAAGATCGCCGCGTCATCATCAAGCAGAACTTTCTCAGAAGCTACGAACGCATTCCAACGTTCTTCTGGTTTCGTCGCAAGCGTTGTGTCCGTTGATTTTACAAGTTTATCATAAGCGGGGCTGTTGTAACTCATATGGTTATTAAAGTAATCGGATAAGAATAAGCTGCTATACGTCCACGGGTCCTTAAAATCAGGCATCCAAGCAGCCAGTGACAAGTCGTAATTACCGTCAGAAGTTAGCTGTGTCGCGCTCTTCGAAGGCATGTTTTTCACTTTAATCGTCACACCTGGTAAATTATCTTCAAACTGCGCTTTCAAATATGCGAAAATGGTTTTCGTTGTTTCTTGATCATCGCCGAGCAGTTCAATTGTTACTTTGTCGGTGCCAAGTTCTTTTTGTGCTTGTTTCCAATATTTTAAAGCTTCTTCTTTGTTATAAACTAAATGGTCGCCGCTATCTGTGCGGAAATCAGCGCCCGTTGTTGGATTTTGAACGAAATCTTTTGGAAGAAGTCCGTTCGCTGGGAATGAGCCGTCACCGAGAATGCGGTCCGTTAGTTGTTTCTTATCAACAGCTAAATTAAGCGCGTGACGTAAGGAATTGTTCGCAAGCGGAGTCGCTTTACCGTCACGTTTTTGGTTCATGCGCAAGTAACTTATCAGCGCATCTTTTTCCGTTTGGAAATCTTTCTTATCTTTGTATTGTTTGGCGAAATCGCCTGAAAGTGGCACGCGGTCAGCCTCGTTTGTATTATAAAGGTTCACACCAGCGTTAATATCTTTCGCGACTTGCACATTGATTTCGTTTACTTTGACATTATCTTTGTCCCAATATTGGTCGTTTTTCGCGTAAGTCCATTTATTCGTAATGTTGCCGCCCCAATCCTTCATGACAAAAGGACCGTTGTACAAAGTGTGCGCACTATCTGTTCCGTATTTGTCGCCTTGTTTTTTCACATAGCTTTCTTTTTGTGGGAAAAATGTTTCAAAAGAAAGAAGTGAAATGAAGTATGGAACTGGTTTTTTAAGTGTGATTTCAAGTGTTGTTGGGTCAGTTGCAACGACTCCAAGGTCAGTTACAGGTAATTTGCCTTCATTGATTTCAGTGGCGTTTTTAATCGAATCTTTAAAGAGCGCGGAATATCCTGGTGCGGTTTTTGGATCAACGGCACGGCGCCACGCATAGACGAAATCATCGGCGGTTACTTGTGAGCCATCGGACCATTTCGCGTTTTTCTTTAATTTAATGGTATATTTCGTTTGGTCAGCGCTGATTTCTGGCATTCCATCAGCAACCCCAGGAACAAAGTTATCTTTTTGATCAAGTGTGTATAATCCCTCGAAGACTTGGTTTTGTGCGGTGAAGCTAGCAAAGTCTTCTTCAGCTGTCGTATTTAAAGTCAGTAATTCACTGGTTTCAAGAAATTTAATTTTGTCCGGGGAAGTTTTTGTCGCAGATTTATCATTGTCATTTCCGCAAGCTGTAAGTAAAAGTACTGTCAAAATGGCAAAAATAGGCAATGTTTTCTTTAAAAAATGCATGGTTTTCTCCCCTTCTATCTGTGTATTTATCGTTATTATAAGTATTCCGATAAGATAAGTCAAGTTAATGGTTTCTTGAAAAAACTGCTTGACGCAAAAAAAATCCCATGATAAGATATTTTGTGCAAATAAGAATGATTACGTTTTACGATACGTAATCAAAATTTACATAGTATGGCTTTAAGGTTTAAATCGTAATCATTACGAAAAAGGAGAGATAATATGAAGAAATGGTCGTTTTTAGTCGTAACAGTCTTGGCGTTCGTTTTAGTTTTGGCAGGATGTGGCGCGAGTGCTGATAAAGCAAGTGGGGATAAGCTCAAGGTAGTGACAACATTTTATCCAATGTATGATTTTACCAAAAATGTAGCGGGAGATAATGCTTCGATTGATATGTTAATTGATGCCGGAACTGAACCGCATGATTACGAGCCGAGTGCCAAAGATATTGCCAAAATTGAGGCAGCTGATGTTTTTATTTATAACAGTGAAGACATGGAAACGTGGGTACCAAGCGTACTTAAAAGCCTAGATTCGAAAAAATTAACGATAATTGATGCTAGTAAAGGAATTAAACTATTAGAAGGTAGCGAAGAAGAAGAGCACGACCATGACCACGGCGAAGAAGGTCATCATCATGAACATGATCCGCACGTATGGTTAAGCCCTGTCCTTGCTGAAAAAGAAGTGAAAAACATCCAGAGCGGTTTAAGCAAAGCGGATAAAGCGAATGCAGATACATATAAAAAGAATGCAGAAAAATATACGGACAAATTAAAAACACTCGACAATAAATTTAAAACAGCTTTTGAAGGAGCGAAACAACGCGATTTCGTAACGCAACATGCTGCATTCCAATATTTAGCAAACGAATATGATTTGCATCAAGTAGCAATCGCGGGTCTTTCACCTGACCAAGAACCTAGCCCAGCGCGTTTAGCAGAATTACAAAAATATGTAAAAGAAAACAATATCAGCACAATTTATTTTGAAGAAGTAGCATCACCAAAAGTAGCAGAAACGCTTGCTAACGAAACAGGTGCAAAATTAGAAGTACTAAGCCCAATCGAAGGTATTATCGATAAAGAACAGAAAAAAGGCATGGATTACATCGCTTATATGGAACAAAACTTACAAGCCTTGCAAAAAACAATTAAATAAGGAAGCGATAAAAATGAAATATATTGATATAGCCAATATTGGTTTTAAATACGAATCTGAGCCAGTACTTGAAAATATTTCATTTCAAGTCAGCGCAGGAGAATTTATCATACTAACAGGAGAAAACGGAGCAGCTAAATCAACACTGCTCCGTATTATTTTGGGGATTTTACAACCTGATAAAGGTTCTGTCACTTTCTCCAAGAAGAATACAGACGGCGGACGACTTTTAGTAGGTTATGTACCACAACAAATAGCTTCCTTTAACGCTGGATTTCCTAGTACGGTCCTCGAATTAGTAAGGTCAGGTCGCTTTCCAAATGGTAAGTGGTTCAAACGGCTGACGGAAAAAGATCATGCCCATGTCGAAAAAGCATTAAAATCTGTTGAAATGTGGGATTATCGTCATAAACGTATCGGTGAGCTATCTGGAGGTCAAAAACAGCGGATTTGTTTGGCGCGAATGTTTGCAACTGATCCTGATATATTAATTTTGGATGAACCGCAAACCGCAATGGATAAACAAAGTAAAATTCGTTTTTATGATTTATTAAAACATGAAGCACAAGTGCACGGTAAGGCGATTTTGATGGTAACGCATGATAGTGAAGAGATGGAAGATTATGTTGATAAGCATATTCGCCTCGTTAGAAAGGAGGATGTGTCATGGAAATGTTTCTCTATGGATTTATGCAAAGAGCCTTCCAAGCTTCAATGATTATTGCTATTATTGCTCCTCTTTTAGGGGTTTTCTTAATTATACGAAGACAGTCACTTATGGCGGATACGCTTTCGCATGTGTCGCTTGCGGGAGTTGCTTTTGGGCTGGTTTTAAATGTGAATCCAAGTGTGACAACGCTTATTGTCGTAGTAATCGCAGCACTTGGGATAGAGTATTTACGCGGGGTTTATGCAACATACTCGGAGTTGTCGATTGCAATCCTTATGGCCGGGGGACTTGCGGTGGCATTAGTATTGATGAGTTTGGATCAGGGCGGAATTACAACAAGTGTACAGCAATATTTATTTGGTTCCATCGTGACCATCAGCAAAGCTCAAGTACAGCTTTTAGTCATTCTAGGGATTGCTATTGTTGTATTGTTTCTGGTGTTTAAACGGTTTATGTTTGTACTTACTTTTAGTGAAGATGTTGCGGTCGCTGAAGGTGTTCCTGTACGCTTGATTTCTCTTTTGTTTAGCGTTGTTACGGGTATTGCAATTGCGGTTATTATGCCAATAGCTGGGGCGCTACTCGTATCTGCACTTATCATTCTTCCAGCAGCTATTGGTATGCGGATTTCAAAAGGGTTTCTCATGTGTGTAGTTAGCGCAATATTAATTGGTTTAATAGGAATGTTTTCGGGGCTAGTATCTTCTTATCAATTAGGAACCCCACCAGGTGCTACCATTACGCTGATGTTTATCATTCTTTTCATAATAGCAACCGTTGTATTAAAAATAGCGCGAAAGTAATTTCTATATATATGTTTCTCCATTTTGCAACATTAGGTTTAGCTCTTTATTATGAATTATCCAGGAATTATCCTGTTTTTCGATTTGATTAGTCGTTTTCAAATATTGTAAATCTTTATAAAAACAGCTTTTTGAAAGGTTGCTATACGAAAGTAAATGACTTGTTTTAATTGCGGGAGGTAAGATAACTGTACCATCCTCAGTAGGAATACCATGAAGTAGAGCAAGATTGGAAAAAGTAAGCATAAGTTTTTCAGAAGCCGGACTACTCGCCATTAAACTTTTAAAGTAAATATGGGTAGTCTGGTTTTTCATGATGAAAAATTGAAAACCGAAATTCTCGGGGAACATAGATAGAAAGTATTCTATATCAAGTTTTGAGTATCTATATAAGAAACATTTCGAGAGTGTTTTATATCGAAAACGATTAATGCTATGGTCTAGTAACGTAAAATAATTTAAAAAAGCTCCTTCACCTTGAATGGAATAAATTTTGGGTTGTTCTTTCCCATCGTTTAAAAATAAAGCCACATAACCATCAATAATAAGGTAAACATAGTTGTCTAAATCTGCGCTGTTGTTTAGTAAAATGGCGTTTTTTTGAACTTCTATTTTCTCAAAGGGTATTCTTCCGTCATGAGATAGGTGAATGAATTCGTGGTAATTATACAATGACTTAGGCATAATGATTACTCCAATCTTTTTTTATGTCTTTACTTTTGTATAAATAATTGTATCAGAAACAAAAAACTCGATTGTATGGAGTAAAGTAGTATTTCATGAATAAATGTTTCTAAAATGTGAATTATTTAAATCGTATAATGCTGATAAGCACAAAAAAATGTTATTTAATTGATAGTGTTGACTATTTTTGGACTTTTGGGAGAAAAAATTAAAATTGATGCGAACGTAGGTTCTGTGTTATAATTCTACTGGAAAATAGAGGAGGATTATTGATGAAAAACGTACAAATCTCAGTGAGGCGCTTAGTAGAATTTGTCTTAAAAAGCGGCAGTATTGATAGCCGAATGACTAGTTCAGATCGCGCTTTGGAAGGGACGAAAATTCATCAATTACTCCAAAAAGAAGCAGGAGAAGGATACGAAGCCGAGGTATCATTAAAGCTTGTACGAGTAATAGATGACATTTCTTTTACACTTGAAGGCCGAGCGGATGGCGTCATAAACGGAGAAATGATAGATGAGATTAAAACTACCGAGGTAGAAATGGATGAAATTACTGAAGACTTTCGCCCGCTGCACTGGGCCCAGCTCATTTGTTATGGATTCATGTTAGCGGAGAAGTCTGATTTAGCAGAAGTCACGCTTCAATTAACGTACTATCAAGTAGCCGATAAAGAAGTGAAACAATTCACTCGAGTCATGAGTCGTAAGGAAATGAGTACTTTTGTGGACGATTTGCTTTCAAAATATGCTATTTGGGCAAAAATGTCTGCAGCTTGGGAAATGAAGCGAAATAAATCTATTCAAGAATTAACTTTTCCATATGATGGCTATAGACGTGGTCAAAGAGAGCTAGCAATTGCCGTTTATCGGACAGCGATGGATGATGAAAAGCTATTTTGTGAAGCGCCTACGGGAATTGGAAAAACAATGTCGACGCTATTTCCCAGTGTAAAAGCAATGGGCGAGGGGAAGGCAGACAAGCTTTTTTATTTTACAGCAAAAACAATTACGAGACAGGTTGCCGAAGATGCTTTAGATGAAATGCGCCGTAAAGGACTAGCGGCAAGAAGTGTTACAATCACAGCAAAAGATAAAATATGCTTTTTAGATGAACGAAAATGTGACCCGGAGCACTGCCAATTTGCGCGTGGCTATTACGATCGCTTGAATGAAGCGTTGTTCGATATGCTGCAAATAGAAGAAACTATAACTCGGTCGGTCGTCGAAGCATTTGCCCGGAAATATACTTTATGTCCGTTTGAGTTATCGCTTGATGTGGCGCTTTTTTGTGATGTAATTGTGTGTGATTATAACTATTTATTTGACCCAGTCGTTTATTTGAAACGTTTTTTTGCGGATGGACCTGGCAGATATACTTTTTTAGTGGATGAAGTGCATAATTTGGTGGACCGAGCTCGTTCGATGTTCTCGGCGACATTAAGTAAATCAATCATCATGCAAGTAAAACGTGAATTAGACAAAAAAACCGATAAAAAACTACTAAATTCAGTAACGGCAATGAATAAAATAATGATTGCCCTAAATAAGCAACTAGCCGAAGAAAATAAAACGATCTATGTTAAAAAAGAAGCCTTGTCCGATTGGAATGAAGCTGTTTTAAAATTTAGTTATGTAGCAAAAGACTGGTTGCCAAAAAATACAGAGGCAAAAGCTCAAGCAGATGTACTGGAGCTTTATTTTGAAAGTTTAAGGTATTTAAAGATTGCTGAGCTATACGATAAGCGCTATGTGACTCAAATTACGCGGAATCGGTCCGATGTGCTGATAAAACAACTATGCTTAGATCCGGCGTTTTTACTCTCAGAGAAATTGAAATTAGGTGCTAGTTCAGTACTTTTTTCAGCGACGCTTAGACCGATTGATTACTACACGAATTTACTTGGTGGAAATAATGATACAAGTCGTCTTACTTTTGCGTCTCCGTTTAAACAGAATAATATGCATTTAATGGTAGCGGATTATATTAGTACAAAGTATCAAAGGCGTGAAAATAGTTTGGAATCAGTTATTGATGCGCTTTATGCGATGCTTTCCGGGAAAAAAGGCAATTATTTGTTTTTCTTTCCATCATTCCAATATTTAGAAACGGCATTTGAATTGTTTAGCGAAAAATATCCCGAAGTGCGAGCGCAAAAACAACAATCTTTTATGAACGAAGCAGAGCGCGAGGAATTTCTAGCAGCTTTTGAAACGGGGCGTGAAGAAACGTTCGTCGGTTTTTGTGTCTTAGGAGGCGTTTTTTCTGAAGGCGTTGATCTTCGAGGGGAACGCTTAATTGGAACGGCAATCGTAGGCGTGGGACTTGCGCAAATGAACGTTGAATCTGATTTAATTAAAGATTATTATAATGAAACAATCGGGCGCGGATTTGATTATGCGTATCAGATTCCCGGTATGAACAAAGTCCTTCAAGCGGTAGGACGTGTTATTCGCGGCGAAAAAGATCAAGGCGTTGTCTTACTGATAGAAGAACGTTTTGCAACAGAACGGTATAAAGCTTTGTTTCCGGCTCATTGGAACCATGCCAGGACAGTGAAAAATACGCTGCAAATCGAGCGAGAAGTAAACGAATTTTGGCGGAACAACTGATTTTCTAGTAGAATGGATGTAATGAGTCGATTTAGGAGGAAATTATGTATAAAATTATTGCGATAGACATTGACGGGACGCTTTTAAACGATGCGCACGAAATTACCCCAGCTGTACGCGAGGCGATTAAAGCTGCAAAACAAAAAGGGGTCAAAGTAGTGCTTTGTACAGGGCGCCCACTTGCTGGAATTAAAAAAAGCTTGATAGAACTAGATCTTTTAGACATTGGTGATTATGCGATTACCTTTAATGGAGCAGTTATCCTAGAAACGGCGACGGAAGAACCATTAGCAGATATTACTTTAAATAAATCAGAATTAGAGGAAATTTATGCATTTTGTCATGCGCAAGATGTTAATGTAACGTATTTTGACGGAAAAAACATGTATGTACCAAGTCGAAAAATCACCGAAATTACATGCCAGGATGCTTTGTTGCTTCAAACGCCACTCTATCATTTGCCTGTAGAAGAAGCACCTGAGTCAATTCATGTCTCCAAAGTGATGTTATTAGATACGCCAGAAAAAATCACGGATGTTATTAAAAACTTACCAGAGACAATTAAAGAGAACTTTTATGTAGTTCGAAGTGTTCCTTACAACCTAGAATTCTTGCAAAAAGGCGTCAATAAAGGTTCTGCACTGGAACTTCTCGTGAACAAACTTGGCATTTCTCAAGGGGAAGTAATGAGTATTGGCGATCAAGAAAACGATATTACGATGATAGAATATGCGGGAATGGGTGTAGCAATGGGAAATGCAACAGAGCATATTAAAGAAATCGCCAATTATACCACAACAACAAATAATGAAGACGGGGTAGCAAACGCAATTCAAATGCTCGTTCTCGACCGTTAAAAGAAAAACATTCCATGTGAGTTTTTCTTTAGAGGTATAAATATTGACAGCGCTTTATTTAATGAGCGAAAATAGAAGATACAAAACTAACACAATGTGGAAGTTTTTTTGGTAAGGTTGGCAGAAAATCATTTATTCATGGAAGTTTTTCTCTCGAGGCTATCTTGCCAAAAAAACGTTCCTTTGTTATTGTTTTAGGAATAGTTTGACATTTAAATAAAAAGGAGTGAATGTGCTTGAAAATCACAAAAATTAAAACACACATTTTACCGATTCAGCTAAGTGCTACTTTTAAGACGGCGCTTAGGGAAGTTAGTCATGTGAACGTGGTACGAGTTTATATTCATTTTGATAACGGGATTATAGGTATTGGAGAAGCTGCTCCAACGCATGTAATAACAGGGGATACGGAAGTCAGCATTTTGAGTGCAATAAATGATATTTTCGGTCCTTTTTTAATTAATCGCGAACTAGACGAAGAACTTACAATTTTAGATGAAATGAAATCTTTATTAGTACATAATTCAAGTCCAAAAGCCGCCATTGATATTGCTTTACATGATGCGCTGGCAAAAGCTCATTCAAAGCCATTATATGAATTCCTCGGCGGTGGCTTAGCGGGGCTTGAAACAGATTATACCATTAGCATTGGGACGCCAGAAAAAATGGTTCGAGATGCAGAAACCAAAGTAGCAGAAGGATTTCAGTCCCTTAAAGTTAAATTAGGTCTTGATCCAGTTGAAATAGAAGTAGCAAAAATTAGGCAAATGAATGACGCGTTAGGCGGGAAGATTCCTTTTAGAATTGATGCAAACCAAGGATGGACTGCGGATGAAGCCATTCAAATCCTAAATGAGTGGCAAGATATTCCAATTGACTTCATCGAACAACCAGTAAAAAGTTGGGATTTTACCGGTATGGCAAAAGTGACTGCGAACACTAGTTTTCCAATCATGGCTGATGAAAGTTTATTTGGCTTTCACGATGCTAAACGACTTTTAGACGAAAAATGCTGTAATTTGCTTAATATTAAATTGATGAAAAGTGCAGGAATCAAAGAAGCGCAAGCGATACATGATTTAGCGGGCAGTTATAATGTGGACTGTATGATTGGTACGATGATTGAAGGATATGCAAGTTTATCAGCCGCAGCTCATTTCGCGGCAGCTTCCAAACAAGTGAAGTTTTATGATTTAGATGTGCCGTTTATGTGGGATTTACATGGTAAAAACATCGCTGATATTGGTCTTGAAATTGGCCGTGGACAAGTGCTTTTAACAGAAGAAGATGGGATTGGCATTCCAGCTTATTAAAGAAAGTAGGGATAATATGAACAAATTAGTTAGTCAAAGTAATGCATTTCTTTGGAGGAAAAATGAAATGAACCCGGTTTTAGCCAATATTTTAGAGGCTAGAAAAGAAACTGACTTGGTTCAAATTAACCAAGAAGATGCGATGAAATTATACGAGGATAGCCTTGTTGACTCAGATTTGCTTTATAACGACTTTGTAATTGTCGACGAAATCGAGGGCGACTGGGCAAAAGTAGTCGTTCCTTCCCAACAAAGTTTTCAAGATGAGCGCGGTTATCCTGGTTGGATGCTTCTTTCTGACTTAGAAGATACAGATAAAACTAGCGATACTGGTGAAAAAATCGCAGTTGTCGTGCCAAAAGCAGAAATTACATACGAAAATGGGGAAACACGCACTGTTTCATTTGGCACACTTTTCACCAAAATCGCTGAAACTGACGATAACTACACGATTGAAACACCTCATGGATTAGCGACCGTTTTACGAACTCAAGTAGATTTACAACATAAACAAGGCGACAACATCGGCGTCAACGTGGTGCAAATGGCGATGCAATTCCTTGACTTACCATACGTTTGGGCGGGAATTAGCAGTGCTGGTTTTGACTGTTCAGGATTTGCGTTTACTCTTTACCGAACATGTGGGAAATATATCGGTCGCGATGCCACAGAGCAATCTTTCACAGGGAAAAAAATTGATTACGCAAACGCTGAACCAGGAGATTTGCTGTTTTTTGCTTATGAGGAAGGCAAAGGGGAAGTCCATCACGTGGGAGTTTACATCGGAAATGACGAGATGATTCATTCGCAAACACCAGGATCCAAAGTAATTTTAACTAAAATCACAGGCAGTAAGTACGAACCAGAACTTTGTGTGACCTCAAGACATCGATAAAGGGGGTGGATGAAACTGACTAATTATCAAGAAATTAATCAAGATTTCAACATAATTGATTCAAAAGCACTTTTTATATCAGATGGAGAAACGGTGCTTTTTGCAGAAAATGAAAACCAGCTTTTTACTGCTGCAAGTGTCATCAAACTACCGATTTATTTATATTTTTTCGAAAAAATTGCCAAAAAAGAGTTAGACTTACAAACGGATTTCCAAATTCCAAGCGAAAAAGTAGTAGCTGGAGCAGGAATCATCCAAATACTTCCGCAAAAAAGAATTTGGACACTGGAAGAATTACTGCATTTAATGATAGCTGTTTCGGACAATACAGCTACCAACCAATTAATCGAGCTAGCAACTATCACCAAACTACAATCATGGTTACGTGAAAACAACTGGGAAGATGGAATTCAGCTGGAACGGCAAATGATGGATTTCAAGACCGTAAAGCAAAATAAAATCAGCGCTAAGGCAGCCGTGACCATTTTCCAAAAAATAATGATGCTTAGTGAAGCTTATCCAGACTTAAAAGAAACTATCCGGCGTCCGCTACTAAATCAGCAATTTCGATCCAACCTAGCGGGCACGTTGGAAGAAGCCGGGATTTCGGGGCTTCAAATGTTAAATAAAACGGGCGAACTAAAAAATATCCAGCATGATGTGGCCGTTTTTGAGTATAAAGGAAAGACCAGATTTGCAGCCGCACTGACGAATAACACGGGATTAGAAGCGAATGCGACAGCTTGGATGCAGACAGTCGGCAAACAATTATTTTCTGAGATGACATAAACCAAAATAGGGGGAACTAAAATGAAAAAAAGATTAGCGTTAGTTTGTATTATGATTCTATCTATCTCAACCTTTTTAATGGCATGCGGAGGAAATAAAGACGAAGCGAGCAAATCACAAGGCAAAAAGACACTGAAAATCATGGAAAACGCTGAAGTTTCTTCCATGGACTCAACTTTATCGCAAGACGTTCCAAGTTTCACTGAACAAGGCCAAGTCTTTGAAGGTCTTTATACTTTAAACGACAAAGACCAAGCAGTTCCGGCAATTGCAAAAGATATGCCGAAGTTAAGTAAGGACCAAAAAACATATACAATCAAACTGCGCGACGATGCCAAATGGTCAAATGGCACGAAAGTCACTGCAAATGACTTCATTTTCGCTTGGAAAAAACTAGCAAACCCAGACACCGCCGCCCAGTATTCTTTTCTGCTTGATGGCACCGTTAAAAACGGAACCGACGTTGTAAATGGTAAGAAAAGCGTGGACGAACTTGGATTTAAAGCCCTTGATGACTATACAATTGAAATTCAATTAGAACAACCAGTACCTTATTTCACTTCGCTTCTAGCATTCAACTCCTTTTACCCTCAAAATGAAGATTACGTAAAAGAGCAGGGTGATAAATACGCGCAGAGCAGTGAAAACATGATTTACAACGGTCCTTTTGTTATGAAAGGCTGGACAAACACAGAAAAAGCTTGGACTTTGGAAAAAAATCCCGAGTACTGGGATAAAAAGAACGTGAAATCCGACAAAATCGAAGTGAGCGTAGTAAAAGCTCCGAACACAGCAGTAAATCTATACGACACTGGAAAACTTGATGTAGCAACACTTTCTGGCGACTACGCTTCACAAAAAAGCAACGACAAAGACTACCACTCTGAGCTAGATGCCTACGTGACTCACCTAAAACTAAATCAAGAACTGGATGGGAAGAAAACACCTTTAGCTAACGAAAACTTAAGAAAAGCACTTTCCCTTGCAGTAGATAAAGAATCACTTACGAAGAAAATCTTGGCAGATGGCTCAAAAGCAATTTATGGCTATGTTCCAGAAAAATTTGTCACGAATCCAGAAACTGGCGAAGATTTCCGGAAAGAAAGTGGCGACTACATGAAGCAAGACAAAGCTGAGGCGAAAAGCTATTTTGATAAAGCAAAACAAGAACTCGGTGGCGGTGAAGTGACTGTAGAACTGCTTAACTCTGATTTAGAATCAAGCAAAAAAGTCGGCGAGTACCTACAAAGTCAACTAGAATCCGCATTACCAGGCTTAAAAGTAAACTTGAAAACCGTCCCTAAAAAGAACTTATTGCAATTAACACGTGAGCAAAAATACGAAATCGTTTTATCAAACTGGGGTCCCGATTTCCAAGATCCACTTACATTCCTAGGAAACTACACAACGGGAAACACATATAATGCGAGCGGATATTCAAGCGCCGATTACGATAAAATGATAAACGCAACTTCAACAACACTCACAACTAAACCAGAAGAACGCTGGGAAACCTTTATTGATGCCGAAAAATTACTAATAGAAACCGATGCAGCAATGATCCCGCTCTATCAAACTGCAGTATGTAATTTGAAAAAAGATACTGTAAAAGGAATCGTTCACCATAATTTTGGAACAAGCTTTTCCTATAAAGGTGCTTACGTAGAATAAAAGGAGAGAGCAAAATGAAACTTTGGATTTCCGTAGATATGGAAGGGATAAATGGACTTCCTGATGATACTTTTGTTGATTCTAGTATGCGAAATTATACTAGAGGACAAAAAATAATGACAGAAGAAACTAACTGGGTAGTAGAAGAAGCTTTAAAAGCAGGATATGATGATATTATCGTGAATGATAGTCATTCAAAAATGAATAATATATTGATAGAAGATTTACACGAAGAAGCAAGACTCATCACTGGTGACGTAAAACCTTTTTCGATGGTGCAAGGGTTAGATTCAAGCGCGGATGCGGCTGTTTTTATCGGTTATCATTCGCGTGCTGGTCAACCAGGCGTAATGAGCCACTCGATGATCTCAGGCGTTCGTAATTTTTATATTAATGACGTGGTAATTGGCGAATTTGGCTTAAATGCATATGTTGCGGGAGCATACGGAGTCCCGGTTATTCTCGTTTCTGGCGATGATTATATTGCTCGTGAGGCGAAAGAGCTTATACCTGGAATTGAGACAGCTGTTGTAAAAGAAGCGGTATCCCGTTCGTCCGCAGTAGCTTTCTCTAAGTCAAAAGCAGAGAAAATCATCCGCGAAAAAGTGGCGCTTTCGTTAAATCATAAACAAGCCGCTGTACTGGTACCGCCAGAAAAAACAGTATTAAAAATAGAGTTCTGTAATTACGGTCAAGCGGAGTGGGCAGCGCTTGTCCCGAAAACTAGAATCATTGATGAAACTACCGTTGTGTTCGAAGCGGAAGATATATTAGAAGCGTACCAAGCGATGGTTGCAATGACGGAGCTTGCTATGAAGTGCGCCTTTTCATAAAACAAAGCCGAAACTTTCTATAGAGGAGTTTCGGCTTTGTTGTTTAATTAAATACAGCATTACAAATCATCTCATCAAACTGTCACTAAATCTCCATAAAGTTGTTAATTATAGTGCGATACTTCCGGGAAGTGAGGTAGATTGGAGTTGCTCTATTGTCATATGATATTTGATAATAACAAAACTTCAATTGTAAAGGATGAATTTGTAATGAGTAAAAACGGAAATCTTTTAAAAAGAGTAGGGTTAGCGTTTCTAAGTGTTTTAATCATAGCTAGCACGATTTTCCAAACGACCATTGTAAAAGCAGCAACGAGTTACGGATCTGAGTTTTTAAATACAGTAGAACTTTTAGATAAAGATGGTACGCCTAAAACGGATTTTGGCTATTACGATAATATGAATGTGCACTACACTTGGTCGATTCCTAACTCAACAAATGTAAAAGCAGGCGACTCAATGGATTTCGCATTACCAAGCCAGTTAGCACTCGCGACAGATCTTGCTTTTGACGTGAAAGACAGTAAAGGCCAAACAGTCGGAACTGCTACAGTAAAACGAGCAACTAACCAAGTAACAATCGTATTTAGTGATTATGTCGAAAAACATTCAGATATTAAAGGTGAACTTGATTTTTGGACTACATTTAATCAAAAAGTAATTACTGGGAACGAAAAAATTAATTTAGAATTTCCTCTTGAGAACAGCACGACTAATGTAGATGTCAATGTTGGTGAAAAAACACCAGTTAGCCCAACAGAAACGATTTTCAAATATGGCTGGGTTGATGCTAACAATCCGAGTTTAATTCATTGGGTTGTCCGCGTGAACTATGCTCAAAATAATATTCCTAATGCCGTTTTTACTGATATTATCGGTGCAAAGCAGACGTTGAATTTTGACTCTATCAAAGCTTTTCACGGAACCTATTCAACTGATCGCGTATTCACAGCAGGCACGCCGATTTCAAATACCAATTTTTCTAAGACAACCGATGGCTTTAGCGTTACATTGGGAAATTTAACGGACTCGGTACAAATTTCATATACAACAACTGCGACAGATGGCGGGAAATCCACTCAATATGACAACACTGCTAAGTTAGCGGGCGAGGATTTTGTAACGAAACAAACATCTACTTGGACCCCAGCATCCGGTGGTGGAGGTGGAGCGGACGGCACAACAGGTTCAGTTACACTAACAAAACAAGATGCGAAAACGAAAGCAACTCTTGAAGGAGCAGAATTTAAATTAGTCGATGCAAATGGTACTATTTTACAAGAAAATATCACAACAGATGCAAGCGGCCAATTAAACGTTTCTAACCTCAAATTCGCTACCTACCAATTAATCGAAACAAAAGCCCCGACAGGCTATAAACTGGATAGCACGCCAGTAGAATTTACAATTGGCGAAAATAATAAAGAAATTACGGTAACAAAAGAAAACATCTTGGAAGTCGGCGCAGTAGAACTTACTAAAGTCGATTCCGCGACAAAAGCCCTACTTGCAGGAGCCACATTCGAATTGCAAGATAAAGACGGCAGCGTTCTTCAAACGGACTTAAAAACAGATGAAAATGGTATTTTAAAGGTAACTGACCTAGTGCCTGGCAATTACCAATTTATCGAAACAAGTGCACCTACCGGCTATATATTAGACAGCAGTCCCGTTCCATTTGAAATTATTGCAGATGAAACAGATCAAATAGTAAAAGTAACAAAAGAAAACATCTTGGAAGTCGGCGCAGTAGAACTTACTAAAGTAGATGCCGCAACAAAAGCCCTACTTGCAGGAGCCACATTCGAATTACAAGATAAAGACGGAAAGACTTTGCAAACAGGCTTAACAACAGATGAGAACGGCGTGTTAAAAGTCACTGATTTAGTCCCAGGCACGTACCAGCTTGTGGAAACTAATGCGCCAATTGGTTATGAACTTGATGCTAGTCCCGTCGTGTTCGAAATTATCTATGGAGAAAATAATCAGGTTGTTAAAGTAACCAAAGAAAATAAGGCAGAAACCACACCGCCTCCAACACCGCTAATACCATCACAACCAGTGCCAATTGAACCAAAAGTTCCAATTGTCCCTGAAAAGCCAGTGCAATCAGAAAAAAGTGAAGAAAGTCCAAAATTATACAAAATATCCGCAGCTAAAAAGTTACCAAAAACAGGCGATACACAAAACTGGGCGGGATTGGGAATGATTCTTCTAGCCCTGTCAATAAGCGGTTTTCTTATAAAACGAAAATAAAAAAGAAGACCTAGATAAATCATCTAGGTCTTCTTTTTAGGTCAATAATTATTACTAAAGTTCGCAAAATGTTCACAAATAGGTGGAATTTTTCCGAAAAAACGTCAATCGAGATAAATTTTACGGTATACTCACAATGAATTAGTAAGAATATTTTATTGGGATTAATTTGAAAAGGATGGTTTTTATGAAAGAGCGCGTCATTTTAAAACGTAATCTAAAGAAAATAGGTTTAGCACTTCTTAGCGTTATCTTACTTGCAAATGTTTTATTTCAAACTAACTTTGTTAAAGCAGCAACTGACTATGGCTCTAGTTTTTTGCAATCAGTTGAATTGTTAGATGCAGATGGTAACCCAACAACTGATTTTGGTTATTATGATAGTGTTCAAGTTCATTATACTTGGGCAATCCCTAATTCGAGTAATGTGAAGGCAGGGGATACAATGCAGTTTGTATTACCTCCAGAACTACAAATAGTAATAGATTTAGATTTTTCATTGAAAGACCATAAAGGCAATGTAGTAGGGAATGTAGTCGCAACTAAAGACACCGGAAAAGTAGTCATTACTTTTACAGACTTTGTAGAAAAAAACTCAGACGTTAGCGGTTATCTTGATTTTTGGAGTAACTGGGATAAATCTTTAGTTGAAGGAAACGAAAAAGTTCCATTAGTATTTCCAGTAAATGGCACTACAGAAACTATTACCGTAGAAGTTGGCGGGAAAAATCAAATCGATCCAACCGAAACTTTATACAAATATGGCTGGGCTAATGCCAAAAACCCGGAACTTATCCAGTGGGTAGTTCGAGTTAATTATGCCAAAGAAAACATTCAAAATGCTGTTTATGAAGATTTTGTTGGACCTAAACAAGTAATTGATTTTAATTCTATCCAAGCAGTACACGGCGAGTTTGACCCTGATGATAATTTCACCCCAGGAGCTGCAGTCCCGTCCTCAGACATCATTCAAACAACAGATGGTTTTAAAGTAAACCTAGGGAATTTAACAGATTCTGTAAAAATTTCTTACTATACTACTTCCACTGACAACGGAGCCTCCCCTAGTTATACAAATAAAGGACAACTAACTGGCGACAACTATGTTACCCAAGAAATCGAAGTAGCGACCCCGACATCTGGCGGTAGCGGTGGCGGAGAAGGAACAACCGGTTCTGTTGAATTAACTAAAACAGACGATACCGTGGAGAGAAACCCTCTAGCAGATGCCGAATTTAAATTAGTCAACTCAGCAGGAAAAGTAATGCAAGAAAACCTTGCAACTGGTACCGATGGAAAACTAGCTATCACAAGCTTGAAGTACGACACATATCAATTAATCGAAACAAAAGCACCCACGGGATACGTATTAGATGCGTCACCAGTAGAATTTACAATCGATGCCACCCACCAAGCTATATTTGTTTCAAAAGAAAATAAGGCAATTAAAGGCTCTGTTTCACTCATAAAAGAAGATAGTGAAACAAAAGCAACTTTAGCAGGGGCGGAATTTGAATTACAAGATAATGCTGGTAATACGTTGCAATCTAATTTAATCACGGATAACGCTGGGAAGCTAAATATCACAGATCTTGCGCTTGGGGATTATCAACTTGTAGAAACAAAAGCGCCGGTTGGCTATATCCTTGATGCCACCCCGATTAACTTTACTATTAGTGAAGCACACCTTAATTTAACTGTTACAAAAGAAAACACGAAAGAACCTGAAATACCTGGAGTTCCAGAAAAACCTATAATTCCAAATAAACCTGATATTCCGGAAAAACCTACTGTGCCAAAAACACCAGTAGTACCAGATAAAATAGTAAGTTCAGATGAGCAACCAACAACATTACCAAAAACAGGAGATAGCTCATTTGCTAGCGGCTTCGGAATCCTGCTCGTAGCGATTTCTACCGCTGGATTAATTGCATTTAGAAGAAAATAATAAAAAAGGAACCAAAAGCACAGAGATAGTCGCTTTCGGTTCCTTTTTTATATTGTCCGAGTTTGATCTTGTAAAACAGCTTTTAATGAGTGATAAGCTGGAATTGATAAATTTAAATCCACTCGATTTATTTGTTGTGCCATTTTTGGTTGAATGCCAGAGATGAAAGCCTCGACACCTAAAAGCTTGAGAACAGTTACTAAATTATTTAGCATGTCTCCCAGTGCATCGTCAAAGTAAGTTATTCCTGATAAATCAATACAAAGTTGCTCAACGCCTAGTTGAACGCATTTCTTAGAAGTGATTTCAGTTAATTTATCTGCTCTTTCACGGTCAATTCCTCCCATTAAAGGAAGTATCGCCAATTTGTCAGTTATAGAAATAACCGGAGTGCTAATTTCCTCAATTAAACGATGTTGTTGTTCTAAATGTTTCACAATATCGTTATAGTACATTGCAGAAAAAGCTTCATTGATTCGGTCAAATCCGTGATTAACCATCGCTAAGCTGGAAGAAAAATCACATTTAGAAACCTCATCATTATGGATGCAAAAATCGTTAACTGCCGAAACAAATTCACGGCGTAGTTTATCTAGGGTAGTAATTACTTCAGGCAAAGGAACTTCATTTTCCATACGACGTGCATACATGTTATCAAGCCATTTATCAAGCTTCAGAAAGAACGCCTTTTTACCTGTGAAGTAAGAAATGATTAGGTCAGCTGTTTGTTCGCTATCTGCGCGAAGTTCATCTTTATATCGCGGGGAATAAACGAAACTCGTATACGTATTTTCATTTTCATAAATTTTCGAAAGCCAGTTGTTAATAATTTCTTCTGTATGGGCCCTTAAATAAAGTTCCATACTTCCATTCGCTTCATTCATACCAGACAACCCCTTTAAGTCTAAGTATAATACTTTTCTTTTATTCTATGCCCAAAAAGGTGTACTGTCCATTTATATTTTGGAAAAAAAGTTAATTTATTGAAAATGTAATATTATTTAACAAATTAGTCGTTATTTTTTTGTTAAAATTCCGAAGCTATTTAAGCCTTGTCATGGTATAATATTACAATATGGATAGAAAGGAAGTTTTTTGTGGGATTACAGGATGAACTTACAATGATGCAACCAGTGGTCATGAAGATTTTTTCAAAAAGTGTCCGCGAAAACCGATTATCTCACGGCTATTTATTAGAAGGCTCAAGAGGTACAGGCAAGAAACGCACAGCACTTTGGTTAGCTCAGAGTCTTTTTTGTTTGGAGCGGACTGAAACCAACCTTGCTTGTGGCGAGTGTGCCAATTGCATAAGAATAGCGAGTCATAATCATCCGGATGTTCATTTGCTAGAGCCAGATGGAGCTAGTATTAAAATAGATCAGGTTCGCGCGCTTAAGCAAGAATTAAGTAAACGCGGGATGGAATCAGATCAAAAAGTAGTTATCATTTACGATGCAGAAAAAATGACTGTGCAATCAGCCAATAGTCTGCTGAAATTTATAGAAGAACCAGAAGGCGGTTTGTTATTACTATTTTTAACGACAAATCCTGGGCAAATTTTGCCAACAATTCAATCAAGACTGCAACCTGTCACGTTTAAATCACTAACTTTTGATAGTCTCGTAGCTTCACTAACGGCTGCGGGCATTTCCGAACAAAAAGCGCGGATTTATGCTAGTATTACTGGTAGCGTAGAAGAAGCGAAGACGTTTGAAGAGAGTGACTGGTTTAGTGATGCAAGAAATGTTGTCATCAAGTTATACGAAGGAATACACCATCAAGGAACGAGCCCATTAATTATCATTCAAGAATCATGGATGCCACTATTTAAAGAGAAAGATAAGATGGCGCTTGGACTCGAATTATTGTTACTGCTTTACCGCGATAGGCTGCATCTTACGCTTGATGAGAACTACGAACCTATTTGCACTGCGCAAAAAGAAATGCTCGGACAAGATGCGCTACGTAAGTCACTGTCCGAAACCACAGGGGAAATCGAGAAGATTCTCGCTGCGAAATCAAAACTGGATTCCAATATGAACACGCAACTTCTAATGGAGCAGTTAGTTCTTGAAATCCAAGGGAGGTAATCGCCATGCTTAAAATTGTAGGCGTCCGTTTTAAAGACGTTGGTAAAATATATTATTTCTCACCTGGAGATCTGGAAATCACAGAAAACCAAGGTGTCATCGTTGAAAATGCACAAGGTATCGAATTTGGGAAAACGGTCATTGAACCGCGCTATGTGGACGAAGAAGATGTCGTTTTACCGCTAAAAAAAGTACTTCGTGTTGCAACAGAAGCAGATTATAAATGTGTCGCTGAAAATGGCGACTCTTGTCAGAAAGCCTTTTTACTGTGTGATGAAAAAATCCGTGAGCGTGAGTTAGACATGAGCTTGGTGGATGTGGATTACACGTTTGATCGAAACAAAATTATTTTTTACTTTACTGCGGAAGGTCGCGTTGATTTTCGGGAACTCGTGAAAGATTTAGCGTCTGTTTTCCGGACTCGTATCGAACTGCGCCAAATCGGCGTTCGTGATGAAGCGAAATTGCTTGGTGGGATTGGCCCATGTGGTCGTATGCTTTGCTGTTCCACTTTCCTAGGCGACTTCGAACCAGTTTCTATCAAAATGGCCAAAGACCAAAACCTGTCCCTTAATCCAACAAAAATCTCTGGTTTATGTGGACGGTTAATGTGTTGTTTGAAATACGAGAATGATGAATATGAGCAAGCAAAACGTGAAATGCCAGATGTTGGTGTAAAAGTAAAAACTCCAGAAGGCGTAGAAGCACGTGTTTCGGGAATCAACTTGCTGTCTAGAATCCTACAAGTGAGTTTGCCCGAAGAAGAGACGGTTATAGAATACGAATTGGATGAGTTACGTCCATATAACGAATTTCTAAAACAACCGGCAAAGTCTTGAGGTGAAAAAATTGGATAAAAAAGCTATTTTTGACTCAGTCAGCAATATGGAGGAGCAAATTGGCGAATTGTATCAGCAACTTGGAGATCTAAAGACAAACTTAGGCGAAATGTTGGAAGAGAATAACCGGTTAAACCTTGAGAATGAGCATTTACGACGCAGACTTTCTTTGACGGATGAAGTGGCTCCTGAACCAGTGGCCGAAGAAGAGGCAGTTCATGGAGTGATGGCGCCGAATCGCAAAGAAGCGATGCAACAAATGATTGAACTCGGGGAAGGTTATGATAATCTTGTCCAACTTTACAAGGAAGGATTTCACGTTTGCAATGTACATTTCGGCAGTCCGCGTGGCAATGATGAAGATTGTTTATTTTGCCTATCCTTGCTTAACAAAAAATAACATGACGGGCCTTTCTCGATTCAGGAGAAGGGCTTTTTGCTAGAAAAGGTGAATCATTTGGAAAAACTCAAATTAATAGGCGATGAAAGGCTCGATTATTTACTAGCAGAAAATTTGCGGATTATTCAAAGTCCATCGGTATTTTCTTTCTCGATAGACGCGGTTCTCCTCGCGAAATTTAGTTATTTACCAATCCGTAAAGGGAAAATAATTGATTTATGTAGCGGAAATGGTATTATTCCTTTACTACTTAGTACACGAACAAAAGCGCAAATAGTTGGCGTTGAAATTCAAGAGCGACTTGCAGACATGGCGAAAAGAAGTGTTGCTTATAATCAACTGGAAGACCAAATCGAAATAATCGAATACGATTTGAACCATATTACCGATTTAATTCCAAAAGAGCGCGCAGATATTGTTACGTGCAATCCACCGTATTTTGCAACCCCATCTACAAGCCTGAAAAACGAAAACGAACATTATCGTATCGCTCGTCACGAAATTATGTGCACGCTAGAAGATACAATTCGAGTTGCCGCAAGTCTTTTAAAACAAGGTGGTAAAGCGAATTTTGTTCACAGGCCAGAGCGCTTACTAGATATTATTGATTTAATGCGAAAATACCGCTTAGAACCGAAACGCATCCAGTTTGTCCATCCACGAATCGACCGAGAAGCAAACACGGTTCTCGTAGAAGGCATCAAGGACGGGAAGCCTGGCGTGAAGTATGTCCCCCCTGTTATCGTGTACGATGAGCTAGGTGAGTATACCCCGGTTATTAAGGAGATTTTATATGGCGAAAGCGAATGAACATTTCTTTTACGTATTAAAATGTAGCGATAATTCTTATTATGGTGGCTATACGACGGATGTAATGCGCCGAGAAGCCGAACACAATGCGGGAATTAGATGCAAATACACTAAAACACGCCGCCCAGTAAAAGTCATCCATTTTGAAAAATTTGAAACGAGAAGTGAAGCCACTAAAGCTGAAGCGGCTTTCAAAAAACTATCGCGCAAAAATAAAGACAGCTACTTAAGCGAACGGGAGGAGGAGTCGAAGTGATACAGAGCCAAAAAAGTTTTAGCGGAGACATTCAAGGGGCGCTATACTTAGTCCCAACACCAATAGGGAATTTAGAAGATATGACATTCCGCGCAATCCGAATGCTAAAAGAAGCAGATATTATTGCAGCGGAAGACACGCGAAACACCGTGAAACTTTTAAATCATTTTGAAATTACGACCCGAATGACGAGTTACCATCAGTTTACGAAAGAGAATAAAGAAGATAATATTATTCAGCGGATGTTAGACGGTGAAGTGGTTGCGCTGGTTAGTGATGCGGGCATGCCTTCTATTTCTGATCCAGGTTATGAACTAGTCCAAAATGCGCTAAATGCAAATATTCCAGTCATTCCATTACCGGGCGCGAACGCTGCTTTAACCGCCTTGATTGCTTCAGGTTTAGCGCCCCAGCCGTTTTATTTTTATGGCTTCCTTCCTCGCCAAAATAAAGAGCGCACGCAGGCAATTGAAAAACTAGCAGCGCGCGAGGAAACTTGGATTTTATATGAATCACCACATCGTTTAAAAGAAACGTTAAAAGCGATCATTAAAATCACTGGAAATGACCGGAAAATGGTTTTATGTCGCGAGCTTACCAAACGTTTTGAAGAATTTTTACGAGGAACAGTTGAAGATGCGCTTAACTGGGCAACCGACGAAGAAGTTCGTGGGGAATTTTGTATTATTATTGAAGGAAATGCGAACCCACCTTTAGAGGAAGAACTACTTTGGTGGCAGGAATTGGATATTAAAACACATGTAAGTACCGTGATGGAACAAGAAAATATTAGTTCTAAAGATGCCATTAAAACCGTTATGAAAGCGAGAAATTTACCAAAGCGCGAAGTCTACGCTGCTTATCATGAAATAAAATAAAAAATCATGCGAGAGATCTTGTTCTAGATCTCTCGCATGATTTTTTTAAATCGTATCACCAAAGCGGCGTTTGATTTCTTCCATCAGCTCTGCGGCGCCTTCTTTACTAAGAGTCAGCTTACCGTCCACAAACTTTTTATTATCAACAGAAAACTCTCCAGTAACATCACAAACCAAGCCAGCAGAATATTTTTTTAATACAATTGCATCTTCATCAGTAAAAATTTCTAAAGGGTCTTTAACGTTTAAATTCATTGTGCGTCTGATTTCAATCGGGATAACGACACGACCCAACTCATCGATTTTTCTTACCATTCCAGTTGATTTCATTTTCTCACCTTCTTGATAATTTTAATTCATTTTAACAGATTATCAATATAATAGGAATGAATTCGAGGTGAAAAGGGTATAGACCATAAGCAGAAGAATTAGGGGGAATAAAAAATGAACATAGTTATCGCATTAATTCCGGCAGTGATGTGGGGGATTATGCCGTTAGTTGTTTCGAAAATTGGCGGTAAACCGAGGCAACAAATTATTGGTACAACATTCGGGGCACTAGCTTTCGCAATCGGCGTTTTTATTTTTACAAATCCAGAATATACAGCAACAATCATTATTGCTAGTTTTATTTCCGGGGCATTTTGGAGCTTAGGGCAAATGAATCAGTTCCGGGCCTTTACGCAAGTGGGCGTTTCTAAAACAATGCCACTTTCAACAGGAATGCAGTTAGTCGGTACCTCACTGTTTGGTGTTTTTGCTTTCCATGAGTGGGGAACAACATCGAAGCTAATCCTAGGTTTTTCCGCGTTAGCACTTATTATTATCGGGATATTTTTAACGAGTTATCAACAACATAAAGACGAAAATTCCGGCCAAAATATGAAAAAAGGAATTGTCACTTTACTTATTTCATCAGTAGGTTATGTAGGATATGTCGTTATCACTCGTTGGTTTGATATTAGTGGATGGGACGCGATTTTACCTCAAGCAATCGGGATGGTAGTCGCAGGATTATTATTTTCCATCAAGTCCGAAGAAAAACGTTTTACAAAGCAAACATGGTTAAATATGATTCCAGGGGTGATGTGGGCTACTGGTAACTTGGCTCTACTTTTCTCAAACAAATTGGTTGGGATCGCTACAGGTTTTTCACTTTCACAAATGGGTGTTGTAATTTCGACCATTGGAGGAATCCTTTTCCTAGGAGAGAAAAAAACCAAGAAAGAACTTATTCTGGTCATTATCGGGGTTATCTTAGTTATTATCGGTGGTACGATGATAGGAATTGCTAAAAGCTAAGACCAAGCTTCCGGTTTGATAAAATGCTATACTTAAATTAATCTAAATTAAAGGTGGTTATGGTGAAAATGAATGCGAAATTAGAAGTAAATGGTGAGCTTGTAAAAGAATCTTATGTTTATTTATTGTCGCGGTATCTCGTTTTACGTCAAGAAAATTTTGATACGAAAGAAGATAAAATTCCATATAACACACTTAAGCATAATTCGGTAGCTCCAGCAGATGCGAATTTTGTGAATCCTAACTTTGATGTGGTTTATTCAGAAGCTTGGATCGCTGTAGATGACGATAATGCTGTTATTTTAGAAGTACCAGAAATTAAAAATCGCTACTATACTGTTCAACTTTTAGACGGCTGGGGCGAAGTGGTAACAAATATCAATGAACGTAACTATCCAGATCATCCATACGGAAAATTTGCTTTCGTTAAAAAAGGAACAAATCCTTCCGTTCCAAGTGACGCTGTAAAAATCGAATTACCATCAGAGAAAGTAAAAGTACTCCTTCGCGTAGAACAAAAAGACGATCCTGAAGGCGCAGTAAAACTTCAAAAAGCATTCAAATTCGACGCACCAGATAATATAAAAATCAAAGAACCACTTGAGATTCCACATTTCACTAATGCAGACTTCTTATTAGAAGAAATTTATTCCAATTTAGAAGAACTACTAGCAACGTATCCAGATAAAATGCCAAAAGCGGCTGAATTCCAAGATAAAGCAAGACAAGTTGCAGCTTATATTGAGCTTGGCGACGAGCAAAAAGCAGAAGTAAGAAACCTTATTGTAAAAGAAGCCATTCCTTATTTTACTGACGGGGCAAAAGGTTTCGGAACGCAAAAAGGCGGATGGTCAGTTACTTATGTGGCAGGCGCCTTCGAAAACGATATTTTAGCACGAGCGATTATTAATTACGGAGGTATCTGGGCGAACTCGATCCAAGAAGCTTTATATTTCATCGGGCAACAAGGTACGGACGGCGAACTTTTAAGTGGGGATAAAGTCTACAAAATCCATTTTCCGAAAGATCAACTTCCAAATGGCCTTGCAGAAGCTTTCTGGTCCGTTACACTCTACGGCGTTCCAGACTATCATGTTATTCCAAATAAACTAAACAAATTCAGTATCAATGACTATACTGGTCCTAAAACAAATGAGGACGGAAGCCTAACACTTTATATTGCAGCAGAAAAACCAGCAGATGTTGATCCTGGTAACTGGCTACCAAGTAAAGCTGGCAAAGGGTTCTCACTAAACTTCCGACTCTATGTTCCGAAAAAAGAAGTATTAGAAGGAAAAGTATTCTTACCACCACTTGAAGTCCTTTAATAAACGAAAAAAGCTAAGTATGAAACTATCGATTTCAGATAGTAACATACTTAGCTTTTTTTATTTCTTTTTAAATAATAGTAAAGGGGCGCTAATTAAAAGAAGTAGAGCTCCGAAGATAGTGGATGATGTACTTTGGTCAGTATCACCAGTTTTTGGTAAAGAGTTATAGGTTGTTTTTTCTATTGAATGACTAGAACTAGTAGTAGCTGGTTTTACAGTGACCGGATTATGAGCTACCGGGTTATCTGGATTAACAGAGTCAACTGATTTAACGGGATCAACCGTAATAGGTGTTGGTATAACGGCAGCTTTTTTATAAATATAGTCAATTGTTTGTTCAGTATCAGTGAAAGTACCAGTTGCATTTGTAGGTGTGGTTTCTAAAGTATAACCAGCAATTTTTTTGCTTGTTGATTGGTAATTACTATTGAGAACTCCAGTTAATGTATCTGATTCTGCGATTTTATTTCCATCGATATCAAGATAATTCACTGTGATATTTGCCCCGGCTATTGGAGCAGGAGTTGCTACGTGAACTGTAACTTTTACTACATTTGAAACGTTGCCTGCCTTATCGGTTGCTTGAACATTGACGGAATAATCGCCACTAACTGCTAAATTAACAGAGGAAGTAAAATCGCTTGAGAGGCTAACAGTGGAGTCGTAATTATCAGTAACACTAGCATTAATATCTGTTAAAAATTGTTCTTCCGTAACACTGCTTCCAGGGCTGTACGTGATTTCAGTTTTATCAGCTTTAACAACAGGAGCATTAATATCTTTTGGTTTTAAAGAGCCAGTAGAGGTTGACTTGTTACCGGCCTTGTCTTGACTTGTAATAGTGGCAGTTGCAACTAAGGAATCGATTTTGGCTTCTCCACCTTCACCTGAATAAGAGGTTTTCCAGTCGAATTTTACTTTTGCTTTGGATAAACTGTCCCAACTGGTTACTTTGTCGAATTTAAAAGTAACGGTATTAGTGGAACTGTCAAAGCTAGTTGTCCCTACTTGGTTTGTAATATCTTCCCCACCAACAGAAACTTGTAAATCCGTATAGTTCATGCCCGTTGGTAGAGCTAATTTTATTTCCAGTTTATAGTCTTCTTTGGTTTGATTCGTTAAATCTGGAAATGTAATGGTTGATGTATATTTATATGGAAAATTCTCATTGGTGTTTTGAAGTAATGAAATATCATTTGTATCACGAGTATCAGCAAGTGCAGAAACGGGCGTAAGTGCTATTTGGCCAGCCAGAGTGCTTAAAATGATAAGGCTAGCAATAGTTTTTTTCTTAGTAAACATTTGTTAAATAACCTCTTTCCTGATGTTGAAATTTAATACAATTTAATTGTAGCACTAAATTTTGGAGCACAAGTGTACTAGTGGTAGTATAATGCGGCACACTTTGTCGAAATAGTGGCTAATGAGAATCATAAAAATATAAAACGTTCATTTAAACTTTGGCGATTAGCTCTATTAAATACTTTTACTCCGAAAACCTCTATCATCTTCCTGTTATTTCCGCTATAATGAAGTAATTGAAAACTAAATTAAACGGCAAACAAGGAGGAAAACGATTTGAACATTTTGATTGCGCTGATTCCTGCATTACTTTGGGGAACAGTTCCGCTAATTATTACAAAATTTGGCGGTTCGACACGACAACAAACAATGGGGATGACGCTAGGGGCGCTCACTTTTGCAGTAATCGTTTTCTTCTTTACTGACCCGGTTTATACACTTAAAACAGTAGGAATTAGTTTTATAACAGGGTGTTTATGGACTGTCGGACAGATGTTCCAATTGCGCGCTTTTAAAATCATCGGCGTTTCAAAAGCGATGCCGATTTCGACCGGAATGCAATTAGTTGGAACAACACTTTGCGGCGTTATTCTATTTCATGAATGGGATACGACGTTACGCATTATTCTTGGATTTATCGCACTTGCGCTTATCGTTGGAGGGATTTTCCTAACTTCCTATGCGGAAAAAGAAGAAGATGGAACTAATGCTTTAAAACAAGGCTTAATTACATTAGTTATTTCATCTTTAGGGTATGTAGGGTTAGTCGTTCTCATTCAAGGGTTTAAAATCGACGGAATTAATGCGATTTTACCGCAAGCGATTGGAATGGTTTTAAGTGCCTTAATTATGACGCATAGTGGTGGCACGGAAAAACGCTTTAATAAACGTACATTGTTGCTCATTATACCGGGAATGATTTGGGCAGCAGGAAATGTGGCAATGGTACACGCAAACCAACTTGTCGGAGTCGCGACTGGTTTTTCACTTTCGCAGTTAGGTGTTGTTATCTCAACTATTGGCGGCATTGTACTATTAAAAGAAAAGAAAACCCAAAAAGAAATGCTTTATGTTATTATGGGCGTAGTTTTAGTCGTTCTCGGCGGGATTTTAATCGGTGTCGCAAAAGGCGCTTAATTAATTATTTCGTTTAGCGCGAAAAATGATATAATGATACTAATTGTTTTATTTTTAAGGAGGGAATTGTGTTGCCTGAAGAGAAAAATACGTTTTATATTACAACACCAATCTATTATCCAAGCGGAAAAGCGCATATCGGACATGCTTATACGACTGTTGCGGGGGACGCGATGGCTCGTTATAAACGCTTAAAAGGATATGATGTGTTTTACTTAACTGGAACAGATGAACACGGTCAGAAAATCCAAGCAAAAGCAAAAGAACGCGGGATTTCTGAACAAGAATACGTGGATGAAATTGCAGAAGGTTTCCAAGAACTTTGGAAAAAACTAGAAATTTCTAATACTGATTTTATTCGTACAACACAAGACCGTCATAAAACATCCGTAGAAAAAATCTTTGAACAACTTTTAGAGCAAGGCGACATTTACTTAGGTGAATACGAAGGTTGGTACTCTGTTTCTGATGAAGAATATTTTACAGAAACACAATTAGAAGAAGTATACAA
The DNA here is from genome assembly GCF_058683955.1 of Listeria sp. MAN/IMW/UF464. NCBI lineage: Bacteria > Bacillati > Bacillota > Bacilli > Caryophanales > Listeriaceae > Listeria > Listeria sp. MAN/IMW/UF464. Next base: position 52,322 of record NZ_JBZWZP010000003.1, on the reverse strand, counting down.
AGATGAAAATGGTAAAGTAATCGGCGGAAAAGCTCCAAGTGGTAATGAAGTCGAGCTTGTTAAAGAAGAATCCTACTTTTTCCGCATGAGTAAATACGCGGATCGTTTAGTAGAATATTATAATTCGCACCCAGAATTTATCCTACCTGAATCTAGAAAAAATGAAATGATTAACAATTTCATCAAACCTGGCTTAGAGGATTTAGCAGTATCTAGAACCACTTTTGATTGGGGTATTAAAGTTCCCGGAAATCCAAAACACGTTGTTTATGTGTGGATTGATGCGCTTTCTAACTATATTACTGCGCTTGGATATAACACGGACAATGATACGAAATTCCAAAAATACTGGCCTGCTGATGTACAAATCGTTGGGAAAGAAATTGTTCGTTTCCATACGATTTATTGGCCAATTATGTTGATGGCACTAGACTTACCACTTCCAAAAATGGTATTCGGTCATGGCTGGATTTTGATGAAAGACGGTAAAATGTCGAAATCTAAAGGGAATGTAGTAGATCCTTACATGTTGATTGACCGCTACGGACTAGACGCGCTTCGTTACTATTTATTACGTGAAGTTCCATTTGGTTCAGATGGTTTATTTACGCCGGAAGACTTTGTTGACCGCGTAAACTATGATCTTGCTAATGACTTAGGAAACTTACTTAATCGTACAGTTGCAATGATTAATAAATACTTTGATGGTGAAATTCCAGCTTATCAAGGTAATGTAACAGAATTCGATCAAACATTAGTAGATTTCAAAAATAACGTCGTGAAAGAATACGAAGGTAGTATGGACCATATGCAGTTTTCAGTAGCATTAAACCAACTATGGTCACTAATTTCTCGTACAAATAAATATATTGATGAAACTGCTCCATGGGCACTAGCTAAAGAGGAAGATAAGCGTACAGAACTAGCAAGCGTAATGACACATTTAGCTGAAAACTTGCGTATCATCGCAGTTTTACTTCAACCATTCCTAACAAGAACTCCAGGTGAAATCTTCTTACAACTAGGCTTGCAAGAAGAAAACTTGAAGAAATGGGATAGCATCTATGGCTACGGCGAAATTCCAGAAGGTACAACGGTAGTGAAAAAAGGTACGCCAATTTTCCCAAGACTCGATGCAGAAGTCGAAGTTACTTATATTCAAGATGAAATGAAAGGCTCTGCACCAGCTCCTGCTGAAGAAACTGCAGAAGTTGAAGCACTTGAAACCCCGCAAATCGGTATTGAAGATTTCGACAAAATTGATCTTCGGGTTGCGGAAGTAAAACAAGTAGACAAAGTGAAAAAAGCAGATAAACTTCTTTGTTTCCAATTAGACTTAGGTGAAGGTAAACTACGCCAAGTTCTTTCGGGTATTGCAGAATTCTACCAACCAGAAGAGTTAATTGGCAAAAAAGTTATCGTTGTTTCCAACTTAAAACCTGTGAAACTTCGCGGACTAATGAGCGAAGGCATGATTCTCTCAGGAGAAAAAGATGGAAAACTAAGCGTAATTGAAGCAAATAGCGCACTTCCAAATGGCGCAAAAGTAAAATAATAAAAACGAGCCCTAATTCGCTGGAGTTAGGGTTCATTTTTTTATCGAAAAAAACTTTTAAAAAAAAGATTGCATAATGCAAACGATTACAATATAATGTAACTATACTTACTTAATTCAATGAACGAAGTAAGTGCTCATCCAGAAGTAAAGGAGCCGGACTATGGATATCTTAAGAAAAGGGAACAAAGACTTAATTAAAGATATAAATCGCTATACCGTGCTGAATTTAATCCGTGAAAAAGGAGAAATCACACGTACAGAAATAGCTAAAAAATGCGATTTTGGGATGTCTACATTAACGTATATTCTAGATGACTTGCAACAAGAAGGCATTATTCTAGAAGGTGCGGAAACATCATCTACTGGGGGCAGACGTGCCAAACTAGTAAGATTTAATAAAGATTATGGATTTGTTGTTAGTGTCAAAGTAGAAGAGGAACAACTTCTTTTTGCGTTAACAGACTTAAATGCAGAAATTATTAAAAATACTTCCATACCATTTTCATCAGAGAAAAAACCGGAAGATGCAATAGACTTAATTGCTGAAAATGTAAAGAAAATGTGTAAAAACAGAGATATGAAAAACTTGCTAGGCGTTGGGATTGCTATTTCAGGTCTAGTGAATCGTAAAAAAGGAACAGTAATCCGCTCTACTATGCTAGGCTGGGAAAACGTTGCCTTAGAAGCGATGTTACATGTTCATTTCCCTGATATTCCAGTGTATGTAGATAAAAATATAAACTGCTACACACTCGCAGAACTTTGGTTAGGTGAAGGGAAACAATCCAATAATTTTGCAACCGTTTCAGTTGGTGCTGGGCTTGGTTTATCTGTTGTTATTAACCGTCAAATTTATTACGGTGCGCAAGGTGGAGCCGGAGAATTTGGTCATACAACAATCCAACCAGGCGGATACAAGTGCCACTGTGGTCAAAAAGGGTGCTTAGAAATGTACGCATCCGAATTTTACTTCCGAAACCGCGGCGAAGAAATAAAAGAAGCTTTTCCTACATCTGAATTAAATGATTTTCATTTTGATAATGTAGCAAAAAGCGCGCGTGCTGGTGACGAAATGGCGATAGAACTTATGGGGAAAATGGGAGAATATTTAGGATACGGGATTCGAAATATCATTAACACCTTTAACCCAGAAAAAGTAATTATTGTCGGGGAAGGCTTACATCACAGAGATTTATTCTTAACTAAAATTGATGAAATTGCTTCACAGAACTTTTTTTCAGGGGCTGGCTTTGAAACGGAAATTACAACAACTTCTCTAGAGGATCCTGCGTGGTTACAAGGTGCGGCTTTACTAGTCATCCACCAACTATTCCAAGTGCCAATCTATGAAGAAGAACAAACTTTATTACGTTAAAAGTACATAAATTATTTCGGGAGGTTATTTTTACATGGTTGGTATGACTAGAAAGAAAACACTATTTTGGCTATGCATTTTCTTGTTGCCCAATTTATTAGGTTTTCTCATTTTTATTGCTATCCCAATCCTTGGCTCGCTCGGTATTAGTTTTACCGATTGGGACTTAGTGAGTACGATTCACTTTACTGGATTTGAAAATTACAAACGTTTGTTTAATGACCCAGAATTTTGGAAGTCATTTAGAAATACTATCACATTTATCATCGGTTACTTGCCAAGTGTAATGATTCTTGGGCTAGCTTGTGCCTTGATGTTAAACCAAAAAATTAAACTTAGACCATTTTTCCGAGCAGTGTACTTCTTACCCGTGATTACTTCATGGGTAGCTGTTTCACTCGTTTGGAAATGGCTTTTCAACCCTTCATACGGTCTCATCAATTATTTCTTATCGTTAATTGGAATTGCTGGACCGAACTGGTTAACAGATCCACAAACAGCGATGATTGCAGTTATTATAACTAGTGCGTGGAAAGATATTGGTTTCGTTATGGTACTGTTTTTGGGTGGTTTGCAAAATATTTCACCTTCCTATTACGAAGCTGCAAATATGGACGGAGCGTCAAAACTTCGCCAATTATTCTCAATTACCATCCCGCTTCTTACTCCAACTACATTCTTTGTGACGATAATTTCACTTATCAACTCATTCCAGGTGTTTGACCAAGTGATGATTATGACAGAAGGTGGACCAAGTGGAGCGACGATGACCTTAGTCCAAAACATTTACAATCATGCATTTAGATACTTCGAAATGGGCTATGCTTCCGCGATGAGTTGGATATTGTTTATTGTTATTTTCATCATTACAATTATTCAAAATAAACTTCAAAAAAGGTGGTCCAATTACTAATGAAAACAGAAAAAAGTGGTTCACCAAAATGGCAACTAATAAAAAATATTCTTACCTATACGATTATCTGTCTTGGTGGAATTATCATGCTTATGCCGTTTGTTTGGATGATTTCAACAGCCTTTAAAACAGGTGCGGCAAACATGGTTCTACCGCCACAATTTATTCCCAAAGAACCGACAACCGCAAACTTCACTCAAGTATTTGAAATGTTCCCAATGTTAAGATTTTTAATGAACTCAGTTGTTGTTGCCGTTGTAACGACACTTGGTCAAATGCTGTTTTGTTCGATGGCAGCATACGCATTTGCGAGAATACCTTTCTGGGGCCGCGATAAGTTATTTTTACTTTATTTAGCGACAATGATGGTTCCAGCTCAAGTTACGATGATTCCGCAATTTATCTTAATGAAACAGTTTGGTTGGTTAGATTCTTATGCAGGGCTGATTGTACCAGCGTTATTCAGCGTTTTCGGCACTTTCTTATTACGCCAAGCTTTCATGGGAATTCCAAAAGAATTAGAAGAAGCCGCATTTATGGATGGGGCAAATCATTTTACTATTTTCCGAAAAGTTATTTTACCACTTGCGAAACCTACATTTGCAACACTTGGAATTTTAACTTTTATGCAATCTTGGAACAGTTATTTATGGCCATTAATCGTGACAAGTTCACAAGAAATGGCAACTTTACCTTTAGGATTATCTCTTTTACAAGGTAGATATGGAACGAATTACGGCTTAATGATGGCGGGTGTACTTATTAGTGTTATCCCGATTCTAGCAGTGTACCTTTTTGCTCAAAAATATTTCATCCAAGGAATGGCAATGAGCGGAATGAAAGAATAAAAAACCAACAAAAAAGGAGTGTTACAAATGAAAAAAGGTTTATTATTGTTAATGGTAGTTGTACTGTCTGTATTTGGTCTCTCAGCTTGCGGCGGTGGTAGTAGCAGCGGCGATAAAACAGAAATAACGTATTATCAATTCTCTGCCCCAGCGGATGGAAAAGCACTTGATAAAATGGTAAAAGAATTTGAAAAGCAAAACCCTGATATTAAAGTAAACGTTCAAACAATCGCATTTAACGACTATTTCACTAAACTACAAACACAAATCGCAGGTGGCGATGCTCCTGATGCCTTTGAACTTAACTACGAAACATTCATGCAATACGCTGAAAAAGGTGTTCTTGCAGATTTAACAAGCTATATCGAAAAAGATAAAGATTTTGATCCATCTACTCTTAATAAACAAGCGTATGATGCTTTCAAATATGACGGCAAACAATACGGTATGGTAGAAAGTTTCTCCAACGTTGTAACTATTTATAATAAAGACCTTTTTGACAAAGCCGGAGTTGAATATCCAACTGCTGACTGGACTTGGAAAGACGAAGAAGCTGCAGCGAAAAAATTAACAGATGCTAAAAATAAAGTTTGGGGAACTTCCCAACCAGTAACAATGAACGAATTCTTCAAAGTAGCTGCACAAAATGGTGGTTCAATTTTCGATAAAGATATGACAAAAACTACTATTAACAGCCCTGAAAACGTAGAAGCATTAACTCACTTAACTAATGAAGTAACAGAATCTAAGGTTGCTCCTTCACCATCTGATTTATCTGGACAATTACCAGAAGACTTATTCATGAATGGTCAAATCGCAATGCTTCATACAGGTATTTGGTTATTCGATATGTTCCAAGATGCACCATTTAAATGGGACGTACAAGTAGAAGCAGGCAATAAGCAAAAAGCGACTCACTTCTTCGCTAATGGAATCGGTGTTTCTAAAGACTCAGATAAAAAAGAAGCGGCGTTCAAATTTGCTTCCTTCATGAGTGCAAATAAAGAAGCAGCAAAAATTAGAATTGCAAACAACTGGGAACTACCAGCAACCGAAAATAAAGAAATTTTACAACCGTATCTAGATGCGACTCCTCCAGATAACAGAGAAGCAGTTTTTGAGTCCTTACAATATATGGTATTACCTCCAGTTGTAAAAGATTGGAACAAAATTAGTGATTATACAAACTCAGAATTTGAAAAAGTGCTAAACGGCGAATCTACACCAGAAAAAGCACTGAAAAATAGTGAAGATAACATCAACAAAACAATGGGCTTTAAATAAGTAACGAGAGTGGCAGGGACGTTTGTAAGTACCTTTACAAATTAGACTGCCACTTTAGTATATCCAAGAAAGGAAATAAAACATGTCTAAATTCACAAAATTAATGCAGGGTTACTTGCATTTAATAGAAGGAAAAAATGAAAACATCAAGCCAATCCTACTGGAAACAAAACCTGACTTTACAACTGATTCAGTACTTGAAACCGCTTCTTGGCTATGGCTTAGCAGTAAAATCAACCATTATGACAGAGAAGAAGTAGAGCCAGTAATTGCATTTTTAGTTGAAAACTGGAATCGTCCTGAAAAGTCTATTTGGGGTTCAGGTGAAAATGATATTTATTTAGCAACTATTTCAAGTGTATACTCTGCATTATTAGATGTGAAAAACACTTTTCCAAAACCGGAGTTACAACAAACAATTACAATTATCCGCGACTATTGTTTTGATAATTTATTAAAAGGTGATAGCATCCTTACTGGCTTTAACACGCGGAAAGTGTCAACCGACCAACTTCTATCCGTGCTTCCGTTTGGGTTATTTTCGCCCGAAGATCTTGTAATGGTGGCGGCTGTTGGCAAAATGGAACAACAATTAGTGCAAGATGATGGGGTATTGCCTTATTCAGGAGCTCCGAAAGTTAATTCCTTTGCAACGGCTCTAATGGCGCTATATTTCTTAGAAAAAAGCGACCAAGATAAAGCGTTACACTATTTGAATATGGCAATGAAAATGGAAGATAATGATGAACTTGGCGCGATTTTTATTGAAATTAATCAAGCTTTCCGGGCGATGGAAAGTGAAGTAACAGCGCATATTTCACACGATCCTTTCGGGAATGAAAATCGCTATGAGCAGCAGTTAACTGAACGTACGCCACATTATCCCGAAACAGAAATGCATTTTTCGGCTGCGTGTGAAGTGATTTCTGGAATCGAAGCAATCCAAGTCGAACTTGTATTAAAAGAAAAAGACTGGACCATTTTATGTGAGAAAAAAGAGAAAAATGATGTCCAAATCTGGGAAGCACTCGTTCCGCCATTAGAAGAAGTTGGCGAATACACCTATTATTTCCGGGCGACAATGAAAGACCAAACCACTTTGACATCAGATGATTATACTGTCGAACCAATCTGGAAACACTGGTCAGAAGAAGCAGCAATTTGTGAAACAGAGCAAGGCTTAATGGTTTTATTTAAAGAAAATCCATCAAGTGTCATCCCGGTCGAGTTCGCCGTGAAATCAGATGAACTTGTAATCGGATTAAAACCTTCATTTGAAGCGAGCGATTTTAAAACAAAATCATCCGGCCAATTAAAAAAAGATGATTTAGAGATTATCGTTTCAAACAATCCAGTGCGTCTTGAGGTTCACTTTAAAGGCAAATTAATTCTAGAATCGCATAAAATTTACCCAGCGTTACAATGGTATACCGATAAAACTGGCACGATTAACAAAGTAAAACTGCATTTAGACGCGCCAAAAGAAGAAGAGTATTACGGCTTCGGTGAACGCTACAATGCATTAGGTCAGCGCGGGAATGTACTTGATTGCTTTGTTTATAATCAGTACCGCGACCAAGGAACAAGAACCTACATCCCGATGCCGTTTTATCATACGAATCGTGATTATAGTGTGTTCGTTGATACCGCTCGTTACACAAGTTTTGATTTAGGTAACCAATTAGCGGATAAACATACGATTACAGTAGAAATAAATGGCTGTGATACGGATATTTGTCTTTTAATGGGAGATATTCGTAGTGCAGTTGCTAATTATATGAAAAAAACTGGCAAGCCTGCAATGGTTCCAGTCTGGGCGCTTGGACCGTGGATGTCTAGTAATAACTGGGACCGCGAATCTGTCGTTCGAAATGAAGTAGAAACAACGCAAGAGTTGCAAATTCCGTCAACGGTTGTCGTGTTAGAACAATGGAGCGATGAAGCAACTTATTATATGTTCAATGACGCCGAATATGATGAAAAAGCACCTTCAGAAGCATATTCTTATGATGAAATTCGGTTCCCTTCATGGGGCAGATGGCCAGATCCAAAAGGGATGGTTGACTACATCCATGACAATAAAATGAAATTAATTCTTTGGCAAATTCCGATTCAAAAATACTTAAACCGTCAACAACACCCACTAAAAGACCGCGAAGAAGCCTATATGATTGAAAAAGGCTACGTCGTTAAAAATCCAGATGGCTCGCCGTACCGTATTCCGGAAAACTGGTTCACAGAAAGCTTGATAATGGATTTCTCCAATGAAGAAGGAAAAAAATGGTGGTTTGATAAACGACAATATTTGATTGATATTGGCGTTGACGGCTTTAAAACAGATGGCGGCGAATTCGTTTTTGGAGAAGGATTGCAGTTTGCTGATGGTAGACGTGGCGATGAAATGCGTAATCTTTATCCAAATGACTATGTGGAAGCTTATTATCAATTTGCGCAACAAAATGATGGCATGACATTTAGTCGCGCTGGCTATACTGGCGCTCAAAACTTCCCGGCTCACTGGGCTGGAGACGAACGTTCCACTTTTGACGCGTTTAGAAGATCGCTCATTGCTGGACTTTCAGCTGGATTTTCTGGAATTCCGTTTTGGAGCTTTGATTTTGCAGGATTTAATGGCGACATTCCAACTGCCGAACTATTTATCCGTTCTGCGGAAATGGCTACTTTCTGTCCAATTATGCAATATCATGCCGAAAGTAAAGCTGAATTCAACCAAGACCGGACACCGTGGAACATTGCCTCAAGGACTGGTGATGACTCGGTTATTCCAATATACCGTCATTTCGCGAATGTAAGAATGAACATTTTACCTTATATTTATAATGAATCGTTAAAATGCGTCGAAACAGGCTTACCGATGATGCGTGCGCTTCTGCTTGATTACAAAGAAGATCCCCGTGTTTCTGATATGTATGATCAATACTTATTCGGGGAAGCTATGCTGATCGCGCCAGTAATTGAAGACGGGGTGCGTTCGAGAGAAGTATATTTACCAGAAGGAACTTGGTATGATTTCTGGAATGGAACTAGAGTAAGTGGGCCAACTTTACGCAAATGTAAAGCGGATAAAGAAGAAATCCCAGTATTCATTCGTGGCGGTAAAGCCGTGCTATGTAACGTTGATGCTACTTTGAAACTCGGCTCATGGGTTGGAAATACAGTGGAGGAATACGATACCCCATTACTCAAAGTTTATTTAGACGGCGATTTCACTGAAGAAATTACTGACCATTTATCAGAAAAATGGCTAGTAAAAGTTACCGAAAATGCGGATGAAGTAACTATCTCCGTTCAAACAAATACGCCAGAATATGAAGTTGAAGTAATTGGAACGACCAAAAAAGTACAAATAAAGAAAGGAAGATAACGATGGATGCTTCCACAAGTTTTGCTATTTTACCATCTAACGTAAAACAAAAAACAGCTTTCCCGAGAAAAATAAACCAAGTGAAAACAGCTAGTTGGGCGAATAATTGCCTAACTGGCACACTTGATGTCGGTCATTTCAGTTGTTATTTTGTCAATGAAAAAATTGCACGCGTAACCGTGAATCCGTTTGGTGAAGCGGATCTGACACCTTCTATTGCGGCAATTAACGACACAGAAAAACAAGCTGCCGTGTTCACTGAAACAGATGATCATTATGAACTTCAATTTGCAGATAAAAAACTTATCGTTTCAAAAAATCCTTTCCAAATTATAATGAAGCAAGCTGAAAAAACCATTTTCCAAACAGAAGGACTGGCAATTAATCGTGATAAAGAACACCAAATTTCTATCCAAAGTAAGCCTGGAACTGCGATTTTTGGGCTGGGTGAAAAAACAGGAGCGTTAAATAAAGCTGGTTCCATTATTAGCATGTGGAATACAGACGTATACAGTCCGCATAATAAAGATACAGTGGAACTATATCAATCCATCCCATTTATGATTGCAGATACGGAGGAAACAACGTACGGCCTGTTTTACGATAATTCACATCGGACAGAATTTGATTTTCAAAGTTTTGAAGAGATGTATACAATTTTAGCAGAAGGCGGGCAAGCAAATTTATACGTTATCTTTGGTGAAGATGTCAAAGAAGTTGTCGCAAACTACACGGATTTAACAGGAAAAACCCCACTTCCGCCAAAATGGTCATTAGGTTATCACCAATCAAGATATAGCTATACATCGGAAGAAGAAGTAGAGCGAATTGCCAACACTTTTAAAGAAAAAGAAATTCCGCTAGACTGCGTATTTATGGATATACATTATATGGATGATTTTCGGGTTTTCACTTTTAACCCAGATACTTTTCCAAATGGACCAGAACTTATCGCGCGTCTTCGTGAACAAAATATTGACGTTGTACCAATTGTCGATCCGGGAATTAAAAAAGATGTTGATTATTCTGTTTATCAAGAGGGTATCAAACATAATTATTTCTGCAGTAAATTAGAAGGTTCGATTTATTATGGGGATGTTTGGCCGGGTGTCAGTGCTTTCCCTGATTTTCTAAGTACGACTGTTCAGCGCTGGTGGGGCGATTTGCACAAGTTTTACACAGATTTAGGTATACGCGGGATTTGGAATGATATGAATGAGCCATCTGTATTTAATGAAAGTAAAACGATGGATTTAGATGTCGTACACAATATGGACGGGAAAAATGTAACCCATAAAGAAGCGCATAATTTATACGGATTGTATATGAGTAAAGCGACTTTTGAAGGGTTAAAACGCCTTGTGCCAAACGAGCGTCCGTTTTCACTCACTCGTGCTGGTTATGCGGGAGTTCAGCGTTATTCAGCCGTTTGGACGGGGGATAATCGTAGTCACTGGGAGCATTTAGAAATGTCGCTGCCGATGATTATGAATTTAGGTTTATCTGGTGTCGCATTTACAGGTGCGGATGTTGGTGGATTTTCTTCTGACTGTACGAAAGAAATGCTAATACGCTGGACACAAGCAGGCGCGTTTTTACCATATTTTAGAAACCATTGCGTGCAAGATAGCATTTATCAAGAACCATGGGCATTTGGGCTAGACGCGGAGAAAATTGTGAAGAAATATATTGAAATGCGCTACACCTTTTTACCGTATATTTATACAGAATTCCAAAAAACTGCGGAGAATGGCTTACCGATAGTTAGACCGCTTTATATGGAGTTTAAAGAGGAACGCGATTTAATTCAAGTGAACGATCAATTTATGCTAGGTGAAAATATCCTCGTTGCGCCAATCGTTCGCGAAGGCCAAGTGAAGCGTTTAGTTCGCTTACCAAAAGGGACTTGGTTTAATTATTGGACGAAAGAGCAAGTAGAAGGCGGCGACTATATTATCGCTGACGCTCCGATTGACGTTATGCCAATTTATATTAAAGCAGGGACGATTTTACCATTAGGTACTAGCGTTCAAAATACAAAAGAAACACAAGATTTGGCATTAGAAATATACTTAGATAACGACGAGGCAAGCGGATACGTGTATAATGATGATGGCAAAAGCTACCAATACGAAAGCGGAAAAATATCCAAAACAGCTTTCACTGCTACTTTCAAAAACGGCGAAGTACAGGTAAATGGTGACCATCACGGCGAAGAAAACTTACAACAAAAAGTTACTACTATAGAAGTTTTCGGTAAAAAAATAGACAAAATTACAAGGGCGGGAATTTAATCGATGAAAGAAAAAGACTGGTGGAAAAAAAGCGTAGTTTACCAAATCTATCCAAAGAGTTTCAATGACTCAAATGGCGATGGAGTCGGTGATATTCAAGGGATTATTGAGAAATTAGATTATTTAAAAGAGCTTGGCGTAGACGTTATCTGGCTATCTCCGGTGTATGATTCGCCACAAGATGACAATGGATACGATATTCGCGATTACCAAAAAATTTACGAAGAATATGGCGATATGGCAACGTTTGACAATCTGTTACAAGGTTTACATGATCGTGATATGAAACTCGTAATGGATTTAGTTGTTAACCACACTTCCGACGAACATAAATGGTTTGAAGAATCTCGGAAATCCAAAGACAACCCTTATCGTGATTACTATTTCTGGCGTGAAGAAAATGAAATCAACAACTGGGGCTCGATTTTCAGTGGTCCAGCATGGGAATTGGACGAGAAAACAGGCGAGTACTACTTACACCTTTTCTCTAAAAAACAACCAGATTTAAACTGGGAAAATCCTAAATTACGCCAAGATGTATATAATATGATGAAATTCTGGCTTGATAAAGGTATCGATGGGTTCCGTATGGACGTAATTAACTTCATTTCCAAAAACACAGCTTTCCCAGATGGCCCAGTTGCAGAAGGTCAAATTTACGGGGATGCAGGTAACGATTTCTGCAATGGACCACGTATTCATGAGTTCTTGCAAGAGATGAACCAAGAAGTAACTTCCAAATATGATGTAATGACTGTTGGCGAAATGCCAGGTGCTAGCACAACTGACGCGCAAATTTATACAAATCCAGCAAATAATGAAGTGGATATGATTTTTACATTTGAACATATGAACCTAGACTCCGATGGTGATAACAAATGGGATCTAAAACCAATTTATTTACCAGATTTAAAAGAAAACATGTCCGAGTGGCAAGTAGCGCTTCAAGAAAACGGCTGGAACAGTTTGTATTGGAACAATCATGACCAACCACGTATTGTTTCTCGTTTTGGGAATGACAATCGTTTCCGCGTTCGTTCGGCGAAAATGCTTGCAACATGTCTGCACATGATGAAAGGAACACCGTACATTTATCAAGGTGAAGAAATCGGAATGACTAATGTTCATTTTGAAACACTGGAAGAATATCGAGATATAGAAACATTAAACATGTATAAAGAACGTAAAGAGCAAGGTCATAGCCACGAAAGCATTATGCAGTCTATTTACACTAAAGGACGCGACAACGCAAGAACACCATACCAGTGGGATAATAGCGAAAATGCTGGCTTCACAACCGGAACGCCGTGGCTTAAAGTTAACCCGCGTTATACAGAAATCAACAACGAAGAAGCGCTGAAAAATCCAGATTCGATTTTCTACTACTACCAAAACCTAATTAAGTTACGCAAAACAACAGAAATCATCACAACTGGTAATTATCGCCTGTTATTACCAAAAGATGAAGCGATTTTCGCATATGAACGTTATACAGAAAATGAAAAATTAGTCGTTTTATGTAATTTCACAGAAGAAGAGCAAGTTATTACAGATGAAAATATTTTAAACGACATCAAAAAAGGCTCCGTACTTGCAAATAATGTTCCTGATATTATAGAAGGAACTTTACGACCATACGAAGCGATAGTTTATCAAATTAAATAAACAGACCAGAAAAGCCACTTGCGTTTTAAGTGGCTTTTTTTGTTTGCGTCAAAAATTATAGTATAATAGAAGGAAATGATTTTATTAGGAGGAATTCTCGTGCTATTTGATACGCATGTACACCTCAATGACGAGGCTTTTGATGATGATATAGAAGAAGTAATAAAACGCGCAAAAGAAAACGACGTGACCCGTATGGCCGTTGTAGGCTTTAATAAAGAAACAATTGACCGGGCACTTAAATTAGCCGATAAATATGATTTTATCTATCTAATCGTCGGCTGGCATCCTACAGACGCTATTACCTTCACAGACGAAGATTTAGAATGGTTACGCGATTTAGCTCTTACACACAAAAAAGTAGTTGCTTTGGGCGAAATGGGCTTGGATTACCACTGGGATACTTCGCCAAAAGAAACGCAATTCGAAGTTTTTAGAAAGCAAATTCGTTTAGCTAAAGAAGTGAATTTACCGATAGTGATTCATAATCGCGAAGCCACAGAAGATGTAGTTCGCATTTTGCAAGAAGAACATGCCGAAGAAATAGGCGGAATTATGCATTGTTTTGGCGAAACAGTCGAAGTAATGGAAGCATGTTTAGCAATGAATTTCTATATTTCATTCGGAGGAACAGTCACTTTTAAAAACGCAAAATTACCTAAAATTGCAGCCCAAGCTATACCAATTGACCGTTTATTAATAGAAACTGACGCGCCTTACCTCGCTCCAACCCCAAATCGTGGAAAAAGAAATGAACCAGGATACGTCAAGTTAGTTGCCGAAAAAATCGCGGAACTGAAAGAAATGAAATATAGCGAAATCGCCACGCACTCAACAGATAACGCGAAAAGGCTTTTTAAAATTAAAGACTGATTGTAATATAATTGTAATATAAGGCCGAGTCTGTAACCCAATCTTAAGCTTCTAGAAGATAAAAATCACTACTTGGACAAAAACCCTTATTTCATGCCTACGACCAGAGACGTAGAAAAATGACACATTTCTGTTACATTTGACACTTTTTAAAAATTTTATATTTGAAAATGGCTTTATACCAACGTTTATGCTTTAAGTTTGCGAAGGTGTGAACAAACTATAGAAAAAATTGACAGTTCTTTAGTCCCCTGTATATAATCACTAGCGAAGTAGAAAGGGGAGAAATACATGACCATGGAAAACAGCAGTAACGTAGCCCAATCATCAAAATGGAAATTACCAATCATGATTGCAGGATTTGTTATTGTAGTAGCATTGGTTTTTTATTTCGTTTTCGAAGGAACTAAAAACGATATCACTATAGTAAACGCTGGTGAAAAAATTGAATCAAGAACACATGCTAAAACAGTTTCTGAAGCATTAGATGAAGCAGGAATTAAAGTAAGTGCACAAGATGAAATCGCGCCAGGAAAAAATGCGGAAATTAAAGACGGTATGGAAATTAAATATCTTCCAGCTCGTCAAGTTACAATAAATGATAATGGTACAAAGAAAAACGTTTGGAGCACAAAAACAAACGTAGCAGACTTGCTTAAAGACGAAAATATTACTACTCGTCCACAAGATGTTTTAAATGTTGCATTAGATACTAAATTAAAAAATGGCCTAGAGGTTAACATTAACCGTGCCATTGAACTTTCCTTACAAAACGGAACTAAAAAAGATACAGTATGGACAACTAAGAAAAAAGTTAGTGATTTACTAACAGAGAAAAACATCAAACTTGATAAAGATGACCGCGTGTCACCTGCTAAAGACAGTAACTTAAAGGAAAAAATGACCGTACAAGTTACATACGTCAATTCAAAAGCAGAAAAGAAAAATGAACAAATCAAATTTGAAACAGTTTATAAAGAAGACGATAGCCTAAATAAAGGCGTTGAAAAAGTCGTTCAAGAAGGTAAAAATGGCGAAAAAGTTGTCGAGTATAATGTAACTTTTGAAAATGACAAAGAAACAAAACGCGATGTCATTAAAGAAAACGTTACTTCTGAAAAGACAGATAAAGTAGTTGTACGTGGCACAAAAGAAAAAGCGAAAGTATCACAAATCGCAAATGCTTCATCTTCAAAAGCAACCACTTCTAACGCTTCATCAGCTCCATCAGGTGGTAAAACTTATCGTATGGAATCAACAGCATATTCAGGTGGCGGTATGACAGCTTATGGTATTAACCTAAGTGCTAACCCTGGAATGAAAGTAATCGCAGTTGATCCAAACGTTATCCCACTAGGTTCTAAAGTATGGGTTGAAGGTTACGGCGAAGCAATCGCTGGAGACACTGGCGGCGTTATCAAAGGAAATATCGTTGACGTTTATTTCCCAAATGAAAGCCAATGCTACTCATGGGGTAGAAGAATGGTTACTGTAAAAGTGTTAAACTAATTTCGTATAAAAACGAGGCTGACTCATAGGGCCTCGTTTTTTCTTTGCCCAAAATGTGGTATGATGTATTTACTTATTTTATAAAAAAGGATGTTATCTATATGAGCGGGAAGCCTGTAATACATGAGTTTATTGTTGTAGAAGGACGTGACGATACAACCGCAATCAATCGTTCAGTTATTGCAGATACTATCGAAACCAATGGCTCAGCACTTTCACAAGAAACAATTGAAAAGATTAGACACGCTCAAGAACTGCGGGGAGTCATTATTTTTACGGACCCAGATTTCCCAGGCGAAAAAATTAGAAAACAAATTGATTCAGCGGTCCCAGGATGTAAACATGCATTTATTAATCGACAAGACGCTCTACCAAAAGCAGGACGTGGACTCGGTGTAGAACATGCGAGCAGCGCCCATATTAGAGAAGCTTTAGAGCACTTTCATACAAGCAGCGTACCGACTGAAAAACAATATATCTCCAAAGAAACCCTGATTCACTTAGGCCTTCTAGGTGGAACAGGAGCAAAAGAACGTAGAGAAAAACTCGGCAACATTTTAAAAATCGGCTATACGAATGGAAAACAATTGCAAACAAGGTTGGAATCATTTGCCATTAGTGAAGAACGATTAGTAGCCGCGTGCCAAACGATTATGCAGGAGGAAGAAAATGAGTAAAGATATTGCAACTCCCGGAAGAACTACGGAAATTTTAAAAAAATATGGTTTCTTATTTAAAAAAAGTCTCGGTCAAAATTTTCTCATCGATAGCAATATTTTGACACGGATTACCGATACAGCTGAAATTACGAAAGAAACGAATGTCATCGAAATCGGACCAGGAATCGGCGCACTAACTGAGCAGTTGGCCAAAACAGCAAATGAAGTCGTTGCGTTCGAAATTGATCAACGTTTGTTACCGATTCTGGATGACACACTTAGTAACTACGATAATGTGCGCGTTGTCCATAATGATGTGCTCAAAGCCGATGTTGCTGAAGTGATCACTGAACAATTTGCAAAACCTGAACTGCCTCTTAAAATTGTGGCAAACCTGCCTTATTATGTAACTACCCCGATTATTTTGAAATTACTTCATGATAATATCCCAGCAGACTCAATGACTTTTATGTTGCAAAAAGAAGTTGCTGACCGAATTAGCGCAGTTCCAAGCACAAAGAGTTACGGTAGCTTAACCATTGCTATCCAATTTTACATGGAAGCAGAACTAGCATTTATTGTTCCAAAAACTGTCTTTATGCCGCAACCCAATGTCGATTCTGCCGTCATTCATTTAAAACGCCGTAAAGAACCATTAGCAAAAGTAAACGACGAAGAGTTTTTCTTTGAAGTAACAAGAGCATCTTTTGCTCAAAGAAGAAAAACGCTATGGAATAATTTAGCATCCAAGTTCCCGGCCTTAAAACCGCGTAAAGAAGAGTTGGTAGAAGGTTTAAATGCAATTGGTATAGACTTAATTAGACGCGGAGAAACGCTTGATATACCAGAATTCGCTAAATTAAGTAACTTTCTTGCTGATTTCCTCGCAGAAAAATAATTTTTTTCAAAAAGAGCGCTTTCTTAGTTGACAGCTAGCCCTTCCAACTGTTAAAATATTTGGTTATTGATTTCCAAGCCCATCTGTGCTATAATTGATATTAGTGAGGTGGAAAATAAATGCCAAAAACCATTGCAAGCATTAAGACGAATTTAGATTCTAGATTAGGTAAAGCATTGACATTGAAAGCAAACGGCGGTCGTAAGAAAACGATTGAACGTTGCGGTATCCTAGCTGAAACATATCCATCCGTTTTCATTGTGGAGCTTGATCAAGATGAAAACAACTTTGAAAGAGTATCCTATAGTTATACGGATATCTTAACAGACGCAGTAGAACTTGTATTTACAGATGATAATAAAGAATTAGCTTTTTAATGAAGCTGAAGTAACCGAACCGTTTAGTATGGTTCGGTTTTTGCTTTACATAGAAACCCTTTTGGACCGCTAGCTACATATTTTTTCTTTCATATGATAGAATAGAAAAAGAGATTTTGAACGCGGAGGCCAAGAAAAATGAAAATAAGCATAACAGCACCAGCTAAAATTAATCTTTCACTTGATGCGCTATACAAACGTGAAGATGGCTATCATGAAGTGGAAATGGTGATGACAACAATAGATCTTGCTGACAGATTATTCTTAGAACGCTTAGACGAGGATAAGATTGTGCTAGATGTAAAAGCGCATTTTATTCCGGAAGATCGTCGTAATTTGATTTATCAAGCGGCTCTCCTCTTAAAAAATCGTTTTAACATAAAAATGGGAGTGCGCATCACAATTGATAAGCACATTCCAGTTTCAGCGGGATTAGCTGGTGGGAGTTCGGATGCTGCTGCTGCGCTCAAAGGTTTAAATATCATTTGGGAGCTCGGTCTTTCGATAGAAGAATTAGCAGAAATAAGTTCCGAAATCGGCTCTGACATAGCTTTTTGCGTATATGGTGGAACTGCTCTTGCGACTGGACGTGGAGAAAAAATCTCTGCATTGCCTAATATGCCTGGTTGTTGGATAGTACTAGCTAAACCTAGCATTAGCGTGTCGACACCAACGATTTATAAAGAATTACAAGTAGATAATGTAGAACACCCTAACACAGAAAAAATGATTGAATCTATCAAAAATGGTGATTTAGACGGAATTTTTGCTTCAACAGGAAACGTATTAGAGTCTGTAACGCTAGAAAAAAATCCACAAGTTAAGCGAATTAAGGACCGGATGTTAGCATTTGGTGCTGAGGCGGCTCTAATGAGTGGTAGCGGCCCGACAGTGTTTGCGCTCATCAAACAGTATTCAAGAGCGAAACGTGTCTATAATGGCTTGCGTGGCTTTTGTGAGGAAGTTTATATGGTTAGACCGTGGAGTGAAAGCGAAAACGATACGATTAATTAATGGATGAGAGGGGTCAGACAAATGAAAATTATTTTTAATGCAGATGACTTTGGAATTAGCCCAGGAGCAGTTTATGGTATTTTAGAATCGTATAGACGAGGTGTTGTAAAATCAACTACACTTCTTGCTAACAGCCCAGCTTTTGATTTGGCTGTAGAAGTAGCGAAAGAAAATCCTGGACTGGATATTGGTGCTCATTTGACCCTAACATTCGGTTACCCGTTACTTCAAGGTTTAGAAACTTTAACGGATGATAACGGGCGTTTCCGCAAAAATTATACGGCGCTTGAGTCTGGTTTAGCTAACGTGGATATGGAAGAAGTGGAGCGCGAATTAACAGCACAAATTGAGAAGATTTTGGGCGCAGGAATCACTATTTCGCACTTTGATACACATCATTCCATCGAACCGTTAATTTATCCAGTTCAGCATAAGTTGGCAGAAAAATATGGTGTAAGTATTAGACGTCATTCAGATGTTTCTGATTTTGGCGCCATTAAAACACCAGATTTATTCGATACATCTTTCTATGCAGATGGCGTATCTTTTGAAACAATTAAAAAAATAGTACAAGAGCATATCGGAACAAACGATGTCGTGGAAGTGATGACTCATCCAGCGTATATCGATGAAACGCTGCGAGAAATATCCAGTTATGTAGAGCCGCGCATCAAAGAAGTTTCCATTCTAACTTCAAGAGAATTACAAGCATATTTAGGCCAACAAGAAGTAGAAATTATTAGTTTCCGTGATTTATAAAAGCATTGGCCTGTCAAAGGATGTTTATTTGACAGGCTTTTTAATACTTTAAAAGAATAAAAGTTGTCAATTTTATAGAAAACGTTTTATAATAGAGAAAATACGGACAAAATACGTGAAATAGCTTTTTAATATACGGAATTTTATCAAAGGGAGAGAGATTATGAAGATTCGTCGCAGTGAACGATTAATTGATATGACGCAGTTTCTATTATCGCATCCGCGAAAGTTAGTGCCGCTTACGATGTTTGCTGAACGTTATGGCTCAGCTAAGTCTTCTATTAGTGAAGATTTGGTTATCATAAAGAAAACATTTGAAGATAGAGGGATTGGGACACTTGAAACTGTTCCGGGTGCTGCTGGTGGAGTGCAGTATATTTCAATAGCGGGGAATGATGATGTGCTTGATTTTGTACATACGTTGTGTAACCGAATCGCGGAACCTAACCGTCTACTTCCAGGAGGGTATTTGTACCTTTCAGACCTACTTGGGGAGCCAGTGACGCTTAAAGCAATTGGTAAAATTTTAGCTACCAAATTTAACAATCAAAAAATAGATGCAATTATGACTGTGGCAACAAAAGGGATTCCTATTGCACAAGCTGTTGCCGAGCATTTGAGTGTACCTTTCGTTATCGTGCGCCGAGATAGTAAGGTTACTGAAGGTTCTACAGTGAGCATTAACTATGTTTCAGGCTCATCTAAACGAATCGAAAAAATGGAACTATCCAAACGAAGCTTAGCAGAAGGATCCAACGTAGTAATCGTGGATGACTTCATGAAAGCTGGCGGTACGATTAATGGGATGAAGAATTTACTAGAAGAATTCAATGCGCATTTAGTTGGTATTGGCGTTCTAGTTGAATCTGAATATGCAGAGGAACGTTTAGTCGATGATTACGTTTCACTTGTCAAAATTAAAAACGTCAACATGAAAGAAAAACAAATTGAAGTAGTTGACGGAAATTACTTTAATAACTAATTGATAAACCCTAGAAGAATTTTCTAGGGTTTTTTATTTTCGTTAAGTGATACTAAAAACAAATCAGACTTGCGATGTACTTCACTCAGTTAACTTTTGTGGTAGAATGAAACCTATCATTGCTACATAAAATACAGGGCTTCTATTCATAAGAAGCAGGAGGAGAACATTCATGAAAAAATGGGTTAAATGGTTAATTGTTATCGTAATTATCGCAGTGGTTGCCGCGGGTGCGGTTTTCTTGCTGTCAAAAAATAGCGGTTCCGTAACACAAGAAAAATTAGTTACAGCCAAAGTGAAACAAGGGGATATGAAAATCAACGCTACAGGAACAGGTGCGATTTCGCCGCAAAACACACAAGTTCCAGATTATGATGAGCTTCAATTAGTAGCGCAAATGGATGAACTGGATATTCCTAACATCAAGAAAGACCAAGAAGTTAAAATCACAGTAACAGCACTTCCTGACAAAACATACACAGGAAAAGTAAAAGAAATTGCAGAACAAGGTCAAGTCCAAAATGGCGTGTCTAGCTTCTCTGTGATTATTTCTCTTGATAAAATAGACGATTTGAAGGCCGGTATGACTGCTGATGCCTCAATTTTAGTAAAAGAGAAAAAAGATGCACTTTACGTACCGATTGAAGCTGTTCAAAAAGACGGCGATGATAAATATTATGTACTAGTTCCAGAAGAACAAGAAAATGGCAAAACGAAAAAAGTGAAGAAATTTGTAGAAACTGGTCTTCATAACGAAGATAATATCGAAATCACTAACGGCGTTAAAAAAGACCAAAAAGTAATCCTTCCTACACAAGAAACTTCCACAGTTCCAGGTGCTCCTAGCTAAGTTTTTTGTATATACGTATTAGATAAATAGTATGAAGGAGGGATAAACATGCCAAAACCGCTAATTGACATGAAAAATTTAACGAAAACATATACACTAGGCGGAGAAACGTTTAAAGCATTAGACGATGTTACTTTTACCGTTGAAAAAGGTGAGTTTTTATCCATCGTTGGTCCATCTGGATCCGGTAAATCAACTTTAATGAATATGATAGGTTGTTTGGATGTTCCAGATGAAGGCAGTTATCACCTTGATAATGTAGATGTATTTAAATTAAGTGACAACAAATTATCCGAAATTAGAAATAAGAAAATCGGTTTCATTTTTCAGCAGTTTAACTTACTTCCTAAATTATCTGCTTTTGAAAATGTAGAATTACCTTTAATTTATGCTGGGCTAAGTGTTTCAGCACGCGAAAAAGCTGCAATCGAATGCTTGGAAAAAGTTGGTTTACTAGAAAAACGAAGAAATTTACCAACTCAACTATCAGGCGGACAACAACAACGTGTAGCTATTGCGCGCGCACTTGCCGGTAACCCACAAATCCTTTTAGCAGATGAGCCAACAGGAGCTCTTGATTCAAAAACAGGTAAAGAAGTAATGGGTATCTTACAGGAATTAAACAGAGCAGGGAACACCATCGTTATGATCACCCATGATCCAACCATCGCTTCTTACGGAACAAGAAGTATTCGTATTCAAGATGGTAAGCTATTCCACGAGGAGGCGAAAAAAGCATGAACGTTCTCCAAAGTATGAAAATGGCGTGGAAACAATTAAAAGCAAGTAAACTTAGATCATTTTTAACGATGTTGGGTATTATTATTGGGGTTGCCTCTGTTATTCTGTTGGTTTCACTAGGTAATGGTGTGACGAAAGAAGTAGACGACCAAATGGGCGATTTAGGCTCCAATTTAATCACAGTAGTTAATAGTTCGGTGAATCCAAATGACAAGTATACTTATGATGAAGTAATGAAATATCAAAACATCGATGGCGTAAAAAGTGTATCTCCAGAGCTATCTGGTCAAGTTAATGCAACATACGATTATAAAAGTTCAAGTAACAAAGTCATTGGGACAAATGATCAGTATAAAGCGGCTCGTAGCTTAGAAATGAAAGAGGGGCGCTTCCTATTACCGATTGATACGGAATATGGCCAGAAAGTAGCTGTAATAGGCTCTACGGTAGCCAGTGATCTATTTGGTTTTGGTAATCCAATAGGTGAAACAATTAGATTGAATGGTATGCCTTACAAAGTAGTTGGCGTTCTTAAAGAAAAAGGCGCTTCTATGATGGGCTCGAGTGACGACCAAATCTTTATCCCGATTTCTTCGGCTCAACGATTACTAAAAGATACAAATGTCCGTACTATCTACGTAGAAACAAAATCTGCTGAAGATGTTGATTTTGTAGTAAATACATTAGAATCTCGCCTCGCTATTAAGTTTGGCAATGAAAAAGAACAAGAAGAAAATGCTTCTTCTGCTCAAATGGGACCATCTTATCAAGTCATTAATCAACAAGAAATTCTCAACGCGTTCAATACAATCAGCACTACATTAACTACTGCGCTTGGTGCAATTGCGGCCATTTCGCTTGTAGTAGGTGGGATTGGAATTATGAATATTATGCTTGTTTCTGTTAGCGAAAGAACGAGAGAAATAGGTATAAGAAAAGCGTTAGGAGCTAAAAAACGAGCAATTCTGCTACAATTCCTAATAGAATCTATTGTTATTAGTGTTTGCGGCGGGATTATTGGAATTCTTATCGGCGTTTCAGGCGCATTGATATTCGGCTCAGTTGCTGGCATATCGTCAGGAATAACAGCTGGAACCATTATCTTCTCGTTTGTATTCTCCTTATGCATCGGCGTAATATTTGGTATCGCCCCTGCGAATAAAGCATCTAAATTAAGACCAATCGACGCTTTAAGATCAGAGTAACGAAAAAAGAAATCCGGAATTGTGTATTTCGGATTTCTTTTTTTAACTAAAATTAGTGCTTTAAGTTGTCTTGTCATCTATATTTAATGTTTTTGTCACAATTAAGCGTTTTCAAATAGGGATTTAGTTCTTTTTTTTACTAGAAAAAAGAAAAAAGTTCTTGAATCATGCATTAGAATAGGATTTTCAGGGTATACACTATTTATTGACTTATTCAGATGAGATGAATAGAGACATCTAAAATTGTAAATATATGATCTCAGAAAAATCATAAATTCTCTGTAAATTGTATACAATTATTTTTGAGAAATCATAATTTTAACACCATTTTACTAGCGTTCTTGCCCATAAAATAGTATGATGATTACATCTTGATACTGTGCTAGCAATGGTTTCGGCGTTTTTGTTACTTTAGTGATAAAAATTGTATACAAAACAAAAGCTTGAAGAAACAATCTGAAAATGTCAATGATTTTCAAAGAAAAACTATTTTTTTTGGTTTACAATTCACAAAGTTGTCAAATTTAGTTTTTTTTATTATTATGTTCATAGGGAAGAATTTTACGTTAATATTGCTTGCTTATAAAAGTGATTTTTTCTATGGGGGAATTTTTCTCGAGTGTGTACTTATGTTGCATGTGAGCATTGTTTACTAGCAGCGCAACTAGAATAAGGTGGTGAAGATAATGGAGATTACAGATGTGAGATTACGACGTGTTGAGACAGATGGGAGAATGAAAGCTATTTCTTCAATTACGATTGATGGTGAGTTTGTTATTCACGACATTCGTGTCATCGATGGCAACGAGGGTTTATTCGTAGCTATGCCTAGTAAACGTACGCCGGATGGTGAGTTTAGAGATATTGCTCATCCGATTAACTCAGGCACCCGTGCAAAAATTCAAGAAGCCGTTTTAGCTGCTTATGAAGTAGCGGACGAGCCAGCAGTAAACGAAGAAAGTTCTGCAGACGAAAGTGTTGTAGAAGAAAACTAAAAAATCCTCGGTTAGGAAGAACGTTGTTGGGAACAGCTGGGGGATACTTACCTGAGATTTTAGCTGGGATAAGCAGATTCTTTTTGAGAGAGGCAAATGGGATAAGGAGTGACTAATAATGCAAGTAACAGATGTGAGATTACGTCGTGTAGAAACTGATGGAAGAATGAGAGCGATTGCTTCAATCACTTTAGATGAGGAATTTGTAGTTCATGATATTCGCGTTATTGATGGGAATAACGGATTATTCGTAGCTATGCCAAGTAAACGTGGTGTTGACGGTGAATTCCGTGACATCGCTCACCCAATTAATTCCGATACTCGTGCAAAAATTCAAGAAGTTGTTTTAGCTGAATATGAGCGCGTTGGTGAAGAAGAAGCAACTGCGGTAACAGAAGAAGAATCTGAATCCGTTTCTGCTGAATAATTAAAAAAATTTCCAAGGGCTAGCTTAGTGCTAGCCCTTTTTGTGTAGAATAACTATGAAAAAAATCATAAATAGCCTTGGTCTTCTATTTTGGCTATGGTATAATTAAAAGCAGATTGTAAAAACAGGGAGGAGATTTTAAGTGATGTTGCAAAAACAGATGTATTCAAGCAAACATTTTTGTAGCACAAGTGTAAAATCCTCTTTTAGTAAGCAAATAAATAACCACACTGTATCTTTCGGAATTTTCAAACAAATAAAACTTTAAATTTCCTCTTTACCTAAAAAACGTAGGTAGGGGTTTTTATTTGGGCGCATTCTTGAAAAAAAGCAAATTTTACGTTATCATTCATAGTGGATGAATAGTGAATATTGGAGGTTCTATATAATGTCAAAACGATATGCTGTAGTGCTTGCTGCTGGCCAAGGCACACGGATGAAATCAAAATTATACAAAGTATTACATCCTGTTTGTGGAAAACCAATGGTCGAACATGTAGTAGACCAAATTTCGACGCTTGATGTTGATAAAGTGGTTACAATTGTAGGTCATGGTGCTGAAAAAGTACAAGAGCATTTAGCAGGTAAGAGCGAATTCGTGAAACAAGATGAACAACTTGGAACGGCGCATGCAGTA
This sequence comes from Listeria sp. MAN/IMW/UF464, assembly GCF_058683955.1. NCBI lineage: Bacteria > Bacillati > Bacillota > Bacilli > Caryophanales > Listeriaceae > Listeria > Listeria sp. MAN/IMW/UF464. The sequence goes on along the minus strand of NZ_JBZWZP010000003.1, from coordinate 27,074 downwards.
CTTCAAGCGAAATCAGAACTTGCAGGAAAAGATGGTGTGACGTTAGTTGTTTGTGGAGATACACCTTTAATCGAAGCTAGCACAATGGAAGCTTTATTAAAATATCACCATGAAAAAAGAGCAAAAGCAACTATTCTTACAACCGTTATTGAAGACCCTACAGGATACGGACGTATTATCCGTGATGATCTTGGTATTGTCGAAAAAATCGTTGAACATAAAGATGCGACAGAAAAAGAACAACGCATTTCAGAAATTAACACCGGCACATATTGCTTTGATAATAAAGCTCTTTTTGAAGCTTTAGAAAATGTCTCTAATGATAATGTGCAAGGTGAATATTACTTACCAGATGTTATTAAAATTTTAAAAGATGCGGACGAAGTTGTTGCAGCTTACAAAATGGAGTCCTTCGAAGAGTCACTTGGAGTAAATGATCGAATTGCTTTAGCTGAAGCTTCCAAATTAATGCAACGTCGAATCAATGAGAATCATATGCGTAATGGAGTAACACTTGTTAATCCGGAAAACACGTATATTGATATAGATGTAAAAATAGGTCAAGATACAGTTATTGAGCCAGGAGTAATGCTTCGTGGCAAGACTGTAATTGGTGATGATTGCGTGGTAACGAGCGGTTCAGAAATCGTAAGTAGTGTAATCGGTGAACGCGTGCACGTCAGAAATTCCTCGATTTTTGAAAGTAAAGTCGGTGATGACGTTCAAATCGGGCCATACGCTCACTTGAGACCAGAATCTGATATTCATAATCATGTGAAAATCGGAAATTACGTCGAAACCAAAAAAGCAGTTGTCGGTGAAGGAACTAAATTACCTCATTTCATTTACATGGGAGATGCGGAAATTGGTAAAAACGTCAATGTTGGTTGCGGAAGTATTGCTGTTAATTACGATGGCAAAAATAAAGCAAAAACCATCATTGGTGATAATGTCTTTGTCGGATGTAACTCGAATTTGATTGCACCTGTCAAAGTGGGAGATCGTGCTTTCATAGCAGCGGGCTCCACAATTACAAAAGATGTTCCTGAAGATGCGTTAGGTATTGCTCGCGCGAAACAAGATAACAAACTTGGCTACGCGAAACATTTGAATCACGGTAAATAATTTCCTATTGGAAAGTTTAAAATTTTAATAAAAAATAGTGGAGGCTGATTATGTCAAACGAGTATTTTGATCCAAAGTTGAAGATTTTCTCGCTAAATTCTAATCGTGAACTAGCTGAAGAGATTGCGAAAGAAGTAGGTATTGAGTTAGGGAAATCAAGCGTTACTCATTTTAGTGATGGAGAAATCCAAATTAACATTGAAGAAAGTATCCGTGGTTGTCATGTATATGTTATTCAATCAACGAGTAATCCTGTAAACCAGAATTTAATGGAACTTTTGATCATGATTGATGCGTTGAAACGCGCTTCCGCAGCAACAATTAATATTGTTATGCCTTACTATGGTTATGCACGTCAAGACCGTAAAGCAAGAAGTCGTGAACCAATCACAGCGAAATTAGTAGCAAACTTAATCGAAACTGCTGGTGCAACTAGAATGATTACACTTGATATGCATGCACCGCAAATCCAAGGTTTCTTTGATATTCCAATCGATCACTTGAATGCGGTTCGCCTTCTAAGTGACTATTTCAGCGAACGTCATTTGGGTGATGATTTAGTAGTAGTTTCCCCTGACCACGGTGGAGTTACTCGCGCTCGTAAAATGGCTGACCGTTTGAAAGCGCCGATTGCTATCATTGATAAACGTCGTCCGCGTCCAAACGTAGCTGAAGTAATGAACATCGTTGGTAATGTTGAAGGAAAAGTTTGTATTATCATTGACGACATTATCGACACAGCTGGAACAATCACGCTTGCTGCAAAAGCATTACGTGAAGCTGGCGCGACAAAAGTATACGCATGTTGTTCGCACCCAGTTCTTTCTGGCCCAGCAATGAAACGCATTGAAGATTCACCAATCGAAAAACTAGTTGTAACAAACTCCATCGCTCTTCCAGAAGAAAAATGGATTGATAAAATGGAGCAACTTTCTGTAGCAGCTCTTCTTGGTGAAGCGATCGTTCGCGTTCATGAAAATGCTTCTGTAAGTTCTTTATTTGAATAAAATTTAAAACTAAAAAGGATTTTTCTGTGATTATCATAGAAAAATCCTTTTTTAATTTAAAATCGTGTTTTTGATTAAACCAGTTAATAATCAAGACGGGAAATATACACTTTATATAAAATCTCCCTTTTGAAAGTCTATTTTTATCTTTGCTTTAAATGAGGGTGTGATAACTTTAATTCGGGATAAATGGTTGGGGAAAGCAGGAGTTAGAGCAGTTTTGAACTCGTTGTTTGAGATGATTATTACAAATTTTGCACAGGAGATTTGGTGGATAAAGTTCACAGAATGTCTATTGTAATGGCTCTGTTTGTTAGGTACTCTTAAATAGTACAAAAGACTAATTAGGAGGAACAGCTATGAAATTGCTAAAAAAAGGAACAACAGTTTTATTTGTAATGATTATGGCAGTTATGTTAGTAGCGTGTGGGGATAAGGAAGAAAGTAAGACCTTTGCGCTTTCTCAAAATGGTGTGGATTCGAAATTAACTTACACTTATAAAGGGGACAAAGTTACTAAGCAAACTGCTGAAAACACAATGTTATATACTTCAATGGGCATTAAAACAAAAGAAGAAGCAGAAAAAATGCTTAAAGAAACAAGTGAGAAATTCCAAAACATTGAAGGATTGAAAGAAAGCATTGATTATAAAGATGATAAAGCTATTGAAACATTAGAAGTAGATTACACGAAAATAGCTTCTGAAGATCTTAAGAAATTACCGGGCATGGCAGCAACTGGCGATGTATCTAAAGGTATTAGTATGAAAGAATCTGAAAAAATGTTGAAATCTCAAGGCTTTAAAGAAGTCGAAAAATAAGCTAGTAGTAAAAAAGAAGTATCCGACCAGTCGGATACTTCTTTTTGCTTAATAATCTTGCGCTTCAATAACAACGGCAGTACCGGAAGCAGTAACCATTAACATGCCATTATCTGCACCGAGCACTTCATAATCAATGTCAACACCAATAACGGCATTTGCGCCAATATCTTTCGCGCGTTGTTCCATTTCGCGAATTGCTTCCTCGCGAGCGTTAATAAGTTCATCTTCATAGCCTTGCGAACGGCCCCCGAAGAAATTTCTAAGTCCGGCTCCGATGTCTTTCATAAAATTAACACCAGTAATGACTTCGCCGAAAACGATTTTTTTATACTCGATAATTTGTTTGCCTTCAATATTTGGTGAGGTTGTTACAATCATGGTTTTATCCCTCCAGTTTTCTTTTATCATACCTCTTAGTACTTTTTCTAGTCAAAGGATATCTGCTTAATTTACCCGATTTCGCGCTTTTTCAATATAAGAAATTGCATCTGGAACTTTACAAGAAGTTTTTCCTAGGTTTACGTGAACCTTTCCAACTGATTTTGCAGCTTCAATTGCTTTTTCATGCAAATCGTCTTTGTAAATTCCGCAAGTGATAATAAAGCCGTTCATTGAATAGCGAGTTCTATTTGATTCGGATTGTAATGTTTCTTTCGCGCGTTGGAGCAATGCCTCTGCTTCGGGCAAGTTGTTAATATGCTCGCTATAAATCTGCCAGCCCATGGATTTAGTTAAATCATACTCACTTTCAATCCACTTTTTGGCGAAAAGGAGTGCATCACCATGTTTGCTTACGATCGATGCTAGTCCAAAGGTGAGTTGTGACCATGTTTCGCGAAAAGCGACATTCCATTTATCGATTTGCTCGGTAGTTACTTTGTTTGGATTAACTGCAAGTAAACCGAGATAAATTAAGTCGCTGTTATTTGATTCAATTAGCTCTACGGCCAGTTCATGGTTTTTAGTTAATTTTTCGCGGCGGATAATTTTCTTTAAGTCTCCAATTTTTAGTCCGTAAAGATCTAATGAATCCGGACAACCGTGATTACGAAAAATTTTAATCGTATTGGGGTTTTCTAAGGCTTTTAGCTCGGTGTCAAGTTGGTCAAAAGTAATCATACGCGTCACTCCTCTCGAATAAATTAAGTATAACAAAAAAGCATGCAAAATCGCATGCTTTTAGGATTTAAGAATATTAGTCGATTTGTTTCATTGCATCGTCTAGAACTTTTTTAAGTGTATCCGCGGAGTTTTTCATTTGTTCTTTTTCTTTGTCGTTTAAGTTCATTTCGACAATGTGGCGAACTCCTTGGCGGTTAACTACTGCTGGTGCGCCGATGTAAATATCGTTCATACCATAGTGGCCATCTAAATAAACAGAAAGTGGTAAAATCGCATTTTCGTTATTTAGGATCGCTTTTGTAATACGAGCAAGAGCCGCAGCAACGCCGTAGAATGTAGCGCCTTTTTTATTGATAATTTCATAAGCTGCATCACGAACGCTTACGAAAATAGTATCCATTGCACCTTGTTCGTCTTCGTTAATCCATTCAGTGATTGGAAGGCCACCAACTGTTGTATGGCTCCATGCTGGGAATTCTGTGTCGCCGTGTTCGCCGAGGATATAACCATGGACGTTACGAGCATCCACTTTTAAGTAATCGGCAATCGACATACGGAAGCGTGCTGTATCAAGACTTGTTCCAGAACCGATAACGCGTTCCTTTGGAAGGCCTGAGAATTTCCATGTAGCGTAAGTTAAAATGTCTACTGGGTTAGATGCGATTAAGAAGATACCGTCAAATCCGCTAGCCATAACTTCATCCACAATGCCTTTCATGATTTTGATATTGCGGTTTACTAGGTCCAAACGAGTTTCACCAGGTTTTTGTGCAGTCCCAGCAGTGACAACAACTAAGTCTGCATCGTGGCAGTCGCTATAATTTGCTGAGTAGATTTTCTTCGGTGTGGAAAATGGAACGGCGTGGCTTAAATCCATTGCATCCCCGATTGTTCTGTCTTTATCTATGTCAATAATGCCGAATTCTTGTCCGATACTTAAGTTTACACAAGCAAATGCATAACTAGAACCAACTGCTCCGTCGCCAACTAAAATAATTTTTTGATGATCTTTCATTTCGAATTCCTCCTATAAAAAATCTATTTACTAGTACAGTATAACATGTATTTTTCATTTGTGAAGCATTGAACGTCCTAAATTTTAAAAAGTTGTTATAATAAATTTATGAAAACGCTATAGTACAGTTTGAAAGCGTCTGCATTAGGAGCGGTTCGCTATTTTCTGTTTACCTTTTATTGAGAATTATAAACCTTTTAAAGAGAAATAAGGCTTTTGCTTTGTTTTGCTATTTTTCTAAAGGGTAGATATAATATAGATGTACCAAAATTGAATGAGTGGAGTGATTTTTTATGGCAACAACATTAGAGGTCCAGAAAAGAGAAACAACGCAACATTCAGAAGTAACGAGATTGCGTAGTGAAGGAAAAGTGCCTGGAATTATTTATGGTTACAAATCGGAAAATGTTCCAGTTTCCGTTGATTCTTTGGAATTAATCAAAGCAGTTCGTGACAATGGTCGAAACGCCGTATTTTCAGTTACTGTAGACGGCAAGAAATTAAATGTTTTATTACATGAATATCAAGTGGATCCGTTAAAAGACGTATTAGTACACGTTGATTTACTAGCTGTTGATATGAATGAAGAAGTTGAGACTGATGTTCGCGTGGTATTAGTTGGTGATGCTCCAGGCGTTAAAGCTGGCGGTGTACTTCAACAAATTATCCATGATGTAAAAGTTTCAGCAACACCAGAAAAATTACCAGAAACAATTGAATTAGACATTTCTTCATTAGAAATCGGTGATGTTTTAACTACAAACGACCTTCCTGAAAACAAAGATTATGTCGTGCAAGCAGAGGAAGAAGAAACAGTTGTTACCGTTTCTGCTCCACGTGCTGAAGAAGAACCAACGACTACGGAAGCGCCAGAACCAGAAGCTGTACATGGTAATGATGAAGAACCAGTTGAATAATTTTTTATAAATAAGGATGGAAGATTCGCATTTGTTTGCGATATCTTCCATTTTTTTTGTTATAATAGCTGTATGAAGGAGGCGGTTTCATGCTTGATAAATCAGTACCACATATTTCTGTTGCAATGGTAAATCATAGTGCTACCAAATATCCTGAGTTCAGTTTGCCGGAGGGTTATTCGTTTCGTTTTTATAGAGATGGGCTGGAGGAAGACTGGTGCAGATTGCAACTAGAAACTGGCCAAGTTCCATCGATGGAAAGTATTCGGATGCGTTTTAATACAGAATTTGGAAATGAAAAAGAAAAATTAGCCAAGCGCTGCGTCTTTGTAGAAGCTCCAGACGGTGAAATTATCGGGACCGCAATGCTTTGGGATGGAAATACATTTGGCGAGATGGCAAGCCGCATTCATTGGGTCGCTGTACTCGACTCGCACGGCGGAAAAGGTATCGCCAAAGCCTTGTTATCTAAAATTCTCGGCTTAAACAAAAGTGATTTCGTCTATCTAACAACGCAGACAGGAAGTTACCAAGCTATTTATCTTTATCAAAAATTTGGCTTTGAAAAATTCGTGGATGAAACTCCTGAAAATTGGAAAACAGAAAACTTTCAAGCAGAAAACGAAAAAGCTTGGCAAATAATTGAAAATAAAATTGCGGAATACAAGGCTTAGTTGGAAAACTTTCAACCAATGGAAATCCGTGTTATAATCAAAAAAACATCGAAACAAAAACCAGTTCATTCGTGAAGTGGTTTAGTTTATGTAAGGAGAAGCTTTTATGAAATTAATCGCAGGACTCGGAAATCCGGGCAAAAAATATGAACGTACCCGGCATAATGTCGGTTTTATGGTAGTAGATGAGCTGAGTTTTCGCCATCAAACCCCTTGGAAAAAATCAAAATTTAACGGTATGGTAAGTGAAATTAATGTGGGCGGCGAGAAAATGATTCTAGTTAAACCACTGACTTTCATGAACGCTTCTGGTGAGTGCATTCGTCCGCTAATGGATTACTACAATATCCAGATAGAAGACGTTCTAATTGTATATGATGACTTAGATTTACCAGTTGGGAAAATCAGATTGCGCCAAAAAGGTAGCGCAGGTGGTCATAATGGGATGAAATCAATTATTCAACACGTCAAGACGCAAGAGTTTAATCGTATCCGTGTGGGTGTCAGTCGTCCTTTAAAAGGGGAAGTCATCCATTACGTATTAGGAGATTTTCCAAAAGCGGAACAACCTGATATTATCGCAGCAATTCAAAAAAGCGCAGATGCTATTGAAGATTTTGCGCAAACACCATTTATTGAAGTAATGAATAAGTATAATTAAAAAATAGACTATCCGAGAGGCGTGGCAATGCTTTTGCCACGTATTTCGGTCTTTCTTCTAGCGTGTGATTTAATCTTGCATTGCATAGAATGAATTTTCTGACAAAAAAGGAGCTGTTTTCCCTTGAAAGGATTACAACAATTAATATATGAACAAAAAGATATTCGCGCGGTCTTAAACGCGCTTGATGAAAAAGAAAAATCACAACTTGTCACAGGGCTGACAGGTTCTTCGCGTGCACTTTTTGCGAGTGTAGTGGAAGGTGCATCTAAGCGGCCAGTTGTGTTTGTAACGCATAATTTGTACCATGCGCAAAAATTATACGATGATTTACTTTCTTTAATAGATGTTGATAGATTGTTTTTATATCCAGCAGATGAATTGATTTCTTCAGAGTTAAGTATTTCTAGTCCAGAATTGCGTGGTCAACGTGTTGAGGCGCTTGACTTCTTATTATCTGGCAAACCAGGAATTGTAATTGTTCCAGTTGCAGGGCTTAGAAAAATGCTTCCACCTGTCTCGTTATGGAAACATTTTAATATATCTATCGTTGAAGGCGAAGAAATCGATCCAGATGTATTGCGCCAAAAATTAGTCACTATGGGTTACACGATGAGTGGAATGGTGAACACCCCAGGAGAATTCAGTGTCCGCGGGGGCATCATTGATATTTATCCGATTACAGAAGAATTTCCGATTAGAATAGAACTTTTCGATACCGAAGTGGATTCTCTTCGTTTCTTTGATGTGGAGACACAGCGTTCGACAACACGTGTTGAAGAATTCCGTTTGCTTCCCGCGACAGAAATCATCTTAGATCAAAGCTATTATCCTGACATTGTTACCCGTTTAGAAAAGAAAATGACGCTTACGTTAAATGAACTAAAAGAAAACGAAGATAAACAAGCGCTCGTTGAAAATTTAGAAGAAGATTTAGAAATGTTGCGTTCTGGCGTAAAACCAGACATGTTCTTTAAATATATTGGTTTAGCTTATCCAGATCCAGCTTCACTTTTCGATTATTTGCCAAAAAACACTGCTATATTACTCGATGAATTTGCGCGGATTTTAGAAACCGAAGAAAGTTTGGAGCGGGAAGAAGCTGAGTGGCAGACCGAAACATTAAGTCGCATGGAAACAGTTCGCGACGTTCAAGTAAGCCATTCATTCAAAAAATTATTAGATGAAAACCATTCGCCAAAAATATACTTAACGCTTTTCCAAAAACAAATGGCAAGTATGCGCGTGGCCAAAACGACCAATATCGTTTATAAACAAATGCAGCAATTTCACGGCCAAATGAATGTTTTAAAAACAGAAATAGAAAGTTGGCACAAAAATAATTATGCCGTAGTTATCTTAGCGCCAAACTTAGAACGCGCTGAAAAAATGCAGCAAACTTTAGCTGATTACGATATGGAAAGCACGATTTTGAAAAAAGAATCGGATGTACCGAAATATGGTATGGTTCAATTTGTCATCGGAACGTTCCAAAACGGTTTTGAACTTCCGCTTGCAAAAGTAGCCTTTATTAGTGAAACTGAACTTTTTAATAAAAAAATCAAAAAGGTGAAAAAACGTCAAAAACTTTCTAATGCAGAACGAATACAAAGTTATTCTGAATTAAAAGTTGGCGACTATGTGGTTCACGTTAATCATGGTATCGCCCGTTATGTGGGGATGGAAACACTAGATATTAACGGCGTGCACAAAGATTATTTGCTGCTAGTTTACCAAGGTGAGGATAAACTTTTCATTCCAGTAGATCAACTTGATTTAGTTCAAAAATATGTTGGTGCAGAAGGGAAATCCCCAAGGTTAAACAAACTAGGTGGTGCTGAATGGAAGCGTGTGAAGAAAAAAGTACAAGCTTCTGTCCAAGATATTGCCGATGATTTAATCAAACTATATGCCGAACGAGAAGCTGAAAAAGGTTATGCATTTAGTGCGGATGACGAAATGCAGCGCGAATTTGAGGAAGCCTTTCCGTACCAAGAAACCGACGACCAATTGCGCTCGATTTCAGAAATTAAAAAAGACATGGAACGCCCGCGCCCAATGGATCGACTTTTGGTTGGAGATGTTGGTTACGGGAAAACCGAAGTGGCTTTAAGAGCTGCTTTCAAAGCAATTATGGATGGCAAGCAAGTTGCGTTCTTAGTCCCAACGACTATTTTGGCGCAACAACATTATGAAACAATGAAAGAAAGGTTCCAAGGTTTCCCAATCGAAATCGGACTTTTAAGCCGTTTCCGTACGAAAAAACAACAAACAGAGACGTTAAAAGGAATGAAAAATGGCACAGTTGATATTGTGGTCGGAACGCACCGCCTATTATCAAAAGACGTTGAGTATCAAGATTTAGGCTTGCTTGTAGTCGACGAAGAACAACGATTTGGCGTAACTCATAAAGAAAAAATCAAACAAATGCGATCAAAAATAGATGTGCTAACTCTTACTGCAACACCAATTCCAAGAACACTTCACATGTCTATGCTCGGCGTTCGTGACTTATCTGTTATCGAAACGCCTCCAGCGAACCGTTTTCCAGTTCAAACATACGTAGCAGAGCAAAATAACGTTTTAGTTCGCGAGGCAATTGAACGTGAGTTGGCGCGGGATGGACAAGTTTATTATCTTTACAACCGTGTTGAATCAATTACGCAAAAAGCTGATGAAATTTCTGCAATGGTTCCGGATGCACGTGTTGCAACGGCTCATGGTCAAATGGGTGAATCGGAATTAGAATCAGTTATTTTAAGTTTCCTTGAAGGAGAATTCGATGTCCTCGTCACGACAACTATTATTGAAACCGGAGTAGATATTCCGAACGTTAATACGCTTTTCGTGCAAGATGCTGATCGTATGGGACTATCACAACTGTACCAATTGCGCGGACGGGTAGGACGCTGGAACAGAATCGCATATGCTTACTTTATGTATCAAAAAGATAAAATTTTGCGTGAGGAAGCTGAAAAACGCTTATCAGCCATTAAAGAGTTTACCGAGTTAGGCTCTGGATTTAAGATTGCAATGCGCGACTTATCCATTCGTGGGGCTGGAAATATCCTTGGAGCGCAACAACACGGCTTTATTGATTCGGTCGGCTTCGATCTATACTCGCAAATGCTAAAAGAAGCAATTGAAGCGAAAAAACCGAAAGAAGAACAAAAACAAATCGTTCCAGTCGAAATCGACATTCAGGCAGATGCCTATATTCCAGAATATTATATTACTGACGGGCGCCAAAAAATTGAGATGTACAAACGGTTCCGAAATATTGAATCATTACTCGACCTGGAAGACTTGCAAAGCGACATGATTGACCGTTTTGGTGAGTATCCAGAAGAAGTTGAATATTTATTTACGATGACAGAACTCAAAGTACATGCGCTTGAAGTTGGAATTGAATCAGTTAAACAAGAACAAAATAAAATTACGATGCTATTTTCAGAAAGCGGAACAGCTGGAATTCGCGGAGACATCGTCATGCAAATTATTGGCGAATTTGGTCGTATGGTTGGAGTAGGCATGGAAGGAACACGGCTGAAAATCACTATAAATGTCCAAAATAAACCTTTAAAAGAATGGCTATATCAAGTGAAAAGTTTAGCAGAAAAACTTCGTGGAGCTATGAAAGAACAAGTATCTACCGAAAAGTAGTGCATTATTAAGAAGAAAGGAGGTGGCGGGATGTCAGAACGTTCCATGAAGGGACTAATGAAAGGAGCGGCTTGGCTAACCGCTGCCTCGTTTATCTCTAAATTACTTAGTGCAGTTTACCGGGTACCTTTTCAAAATATGGTGGGAGATGTTGGATTTTATATTTTTCAACAAGTATATCCAATATATGGAATTGCGATGACACTTGCGCTTGGAGGCTTCCCGGTTGTTATTTCTAAAATGCTGGCAGAAGCAGAGGGCGATTTAAGAAGGCAGCAAATAATTATGCGAGCTGTCTCACGGATGCTTCGAATTGTAAGCATCGTGATTTTTGCTTTCTTATTCATCTTTGCAGGTTTAATTGCAATCATGATGGGCGATCCAGCCCTTTCTGAGTTAATTCGCGTTATTAGTTTTGTGTTTTTGCTTATGCCACAACTCGCGTTCATGCGTGGTTTTTTCCAAGGTGAGGGAGACATGATACCAACAGCAATTTCTCAAACAGTCGAACAAATAATTCGAGTAGCTATCATTTTAATTGGTGCAGGACTTGCGCTCAATTTGGGACTTAATCTATATGACGCAGGCTCGATGGCGATGAGCGGAGCATTTTTTGGCGGGGTTGCCGGAATCTTTATTTTGCGCCATTTTTATAATAAAAAAGTCGCGCTTGGAGGAGGATTACAACCTGCTGTATTTGCAAATAAAGAAGAAAAAGTGGGGATTGGCCGGGCTTTTTTACGGCAAAGTGTAGCGATCTGTGTGGTCAGTTCCATGCTGATTTTATTTCAATTAGTAGACTCTTTTCAAGTTTACCGGTTAATGAGCGATTCAGGAATTCCGGAATTTATCGCTAAATCACTCAAAGGTATATACGACCGCGGGCAGCCAATTTTGCAATTAGGACTTGTGTTATCAACGGGGCTCGCTCTTGCGCTTGTTCCAATGATTACTGCGGCAAGGGTTCAAAATCAACAAAAAGAACTCAAACGCTCCATTTTATTAGCGGTTAAAATTACTCTGATTTTATCGGGAGCAGAAACTGTTGGATTAATCGTTATTATGCGCCCTTTAAATCAAATGCTATTTCAAACGCCAGATGGAACCTTTGTCTTACAATTATTCATGCCCGCCGTTTTCCTAAGTTCATTAATTGTAATGCTGAGTAGTATTTTACAAGGCTTCGGAAAAATCATCGTGCCCGCAGTTGGTGTTGGAATCGGTCTTATTGTAAAATGGATTACAGGCAGCATACTAATACCACGACTTGCAACTATTGGCGCGTCAATCTCAACGTGTATCGGCCTACTGATAGTCCTAATCATCTGTTACGTTTCGTTAAAACAGACCATTCGTGTACCATTTGTAGAGAAAACAATGATTTTAAGATTAGTTGCTGCGTTAGCTTTAATGGCAGTAGTTCCGTGTTTGTTCGAATGGTTCGCACCGTTAAGTACTAGACTCGGAAGTGCATTCCAAGCTATAACAAGTGCTGCTATTGGCGGAAGCGTTTTTCTTGTTTTTGCTCTGAGGTACAAATTGCTCGGCCCGAAAGATTTCGTTTTCCTTCCGTTTGGCTCCAAATTACTCGCACTTAGTAAGTTTGTAGCACGGAAATAATAATATAAAGTAGGTGAATAAAATGGCAACAACTATGCGCTTAGATAAATATTTAAAAGTTTCAAGATTAATTAAAAGACGAACAGTAGCAAAAGAAGTAGCTGAAAAAGGACGCATCGCTGTCAATGGAGTAACAGCTAAACCAGGAACAAATGTAAAATCTGGTGACGAACTTGTGATTCGCTTTGGTCCGAAAATCGTTACAGCAAAAATTGAACGCTTAGAAGAAAATGCAAAGAAAGAACAAGCAACAGAAATGTATACAATTTTAAAAGAAGAACGCACAGACGAAAGTAGATAGAAAAATCGTTTGAAATCGCGCACGTTAGCCGATTTCAAACGATTTTTTATTGGGTATAATAAAGTACAAACAATTTTTTGCAAAAAAGTCAAGAAAAATATCATAAAAAAAGCGGATTCCAATAGACAAATGCCTGATTTATTGATATTATTTTAAGCAAGAAACGTTTTTTTCTCTACCGAATTTCACAGATAAGAGCAAATAAGAACATGGGAGGGACGATGTATGAAAAAAGCCGAATCAAAAGTAGCGAGAATAGAAAACCGCTATATTAAAGATACCGCAACAATGAAAAAAACTCGTAATCGTCGCCGTATTGCCCTGTTCCGTAGACTTGCTTTTATGGCCATTATCTTTGCAGTCGTTGGTGGACTACTAACTATTACGTATACCAAACAAGTTTTAGCCCTCAAAGACAAAAAAGAAAAACAAGTGCAAGTAGATAAGAAAATGGTTGCAATGAAGGATGAACAAGAAGCGCTCAATGACCAAATCAAAAAACTTCATGATGATGAGTACATAGCCAAATTAGCAAGAAGTGAATATTATTTATCCAAAGATGGAGAAATTATTTTTAATATTCCCGAAGAAAATTCGAAACAAAAAGAGTAAGTCAAAGCCGAGCCGTCATTCTCCATGGTAGAATCAAAGGAAAATAGAGTTGAGTATTTTTGGAGTTTGCGAGTTTGACTGATTGACACTCTTTTTATTATAGCTATAATTAAGCAATAGAGTGATATTTTAAGGAGGACGCATTTTTTTATGTCGATCGAAGTAGGCAACAAGTTACAAGGGAAGGTTACTGGAATTACTAATTTTGGAGCATTTGTGGAGCTAGAAGGTGGCAAAACAGGTTTAGTCCATATTAGTGAGGTAGCAGATAACTATGTTAAAGACATTAATGACATCTTAACTGTAGGGGATGAAGTTACTGTCAAAGTAATGAATATTGGTGATGATGGCAAGATTGGTCTGTCCATTCGTAAAGCAGTAGATCGTCCGGACCGCCCAGAAAAAAGTTATGATCGTAAGCCAAAATACAGCAAAAAACCTGCTGGAAACTATGTGAAACCAGCCGAGAGCTTTGAAGATATAATGTCTAAATTCTTGAAAGATAGTGATGAAAGACTTACTACTATCAAACGCCAAACAGAATCTAAACGTGGCGGCCGAGGAGCAAAACGCGGCTAAAACGCTAAAAACTAATTGTAAAGTATAGAAGGATGCACCGTATTGGATCATAATACGGTGCACTTTTTGATAAAATGTGAGAGCCGAATTTCGAAGGAAGGGTTTCTTGAATGGATGACACCAAAAAACGAATACATAAATATATCGAGAAACATGACTTAATCCGATCCGATGATAAATTGCTTGTGGCAGTTTCTGGTGGGCCGGATTCTTTTGCGTTGCTCCATTTTTTATGGTCAGCTAAGTTAGTTCCAAAAGAAGCTATCGCCGTTGCTCATCTAAATCACCATTTACGAGAAAATGCAGAAAAAGAGCAACTCGCCGTTCAGACTTTTTGCGAAGAGCGGGATATTCCATTTTTTATAGAAGAAGTAGATGTAAAAAAACGCGCGGAGAAGCTGCAAAAAGGCATTGAAGAAACAGCCCGTATTGTCAGATATGACTTCTTTGAAAAAGTAATGGCCGAGAACAATATAAATAAACTTGTACTGGCGCATCACGCGGATGATCAAATCGAGACAATTCTCATGAGGTTAGTTCGTGGTAGTTCTAGTATCGGTTGGTCAGGCATACAACCAAAACGTGAAGTGAAAGGCGGTTATGCCATTCGCCCTTTCTTACCAATTACAAAAGCCGAAATCATCGAATACGCAACCAAACACACTTTGCCATATGAAATCGATGAATCAAATACCAGCCAAGAATACACTAGAAATCGTTATCGTACACAGCTATTGCCCTTTCTATCTAAAGAAAATCCCGCTGTTTATGATCACTTCAAAAGATTTTCCGAAGAAACAAGCGAAGATTTTCAGTTTTTAGAAGAGTTAGCAAGCAATTTATTAAAGAAAAATCTCATTCAAAACGGCAAACAATCAACACTTTTACTCAGTGAATTTAAAAATGAAGCGAATCCTTTACAACGTCGCGCAATTCATTTACTATTGATGTATCTGTACAATGATGATGGCCGTGTTATTACAGTTAATCACATCTACCAGATTATCCAGATGATTCAAAGCGAAAATCCATCAAGCTCTATTGATTTACCAAAAAAACTCACTGTTATAAGATCATACAACGAACTCCATTTTCAATTTGGAGAAAGACATGCTCCTCCTGAGTTTTATCATCAATTAGAACTAAATGACCGCATTGAATTAGACAATAAAGCAAGCATCCGTTTAAAGTTAAAAAGTTCTGTTGTTCAAACAAATGGGCTAAATGGAATGCTACTGGATGCAGAAGACATCACACTTCCATTAATCGTCCGAAACCGTGTGAACGGC
Source organism: Listeria sp. MAN/IMW/UF464 (assembly GCF_058683955.1). Taxonomy (NCBI): domain Bacteria; kingdom Bacillati; phylum Bacillota; class Bacilli; order Caryophanales; family Listeriaceae; genus Listeria; species Listeria sp. MAN/IMW/UF464. The sequence continues at coordinate 11,665 of NZ_JBZWZP010000003.1, read as the reverse complement.
GACAGGATGACGATGAAAGGACAAGCAGGTAGTAAAAAACTAAAAGATATTTTCATCGATGCCAAAATACCAAGGCAAGAACGCGACAATTTACCCGTAATTACAGACTATACTGGAAAAATCCTTTGGGTGCCCGGCGTGAAAAAGTCTGCATATGACCGAGAATTTAGTCGTAGCAAAAAGCAATACATTATTAGGTACACTCGAAATATAGGAGGAAACGAGAGCATGCATAATGATATTCAGAAAGTACTGATATCGGAGGATGAATTACAAGAGAAAATTCGTGAACTTGGTCGTGAGTTGACAGCGGAATATGAAGGACGTAACCCATTAGTGGTAGGCGTGTTAAAAGGCGCAACCCCTTTTATGACTGATTTACTTAAAAGAATAGACACATACTTAGAGATGGACTTCATGGATGTTTCCAGTTACGGAAATGGTACAGTATCATCGGGTGAAGTGAAAATTATTAAAGACCTGAATGCTTCAGTAGAAGGTCGCGATGTACTTATAATTGAAGATATAATTGATAGCGGTCGTACACTTAGTTACCTAGTAGACCTAATCAAATATCGCAAAGCAAAATCAGTTAAACTGGTTACTTTGCTTGATAAACCAGCTGGGAGAAATGTGGCAATTGAAGCTGACTATGTAGGGTTTGTTGTACCTAATGAATTTGTAGTTGGATATGGCCTAGACTATGCTGAACGTTACCGTAATCTACCATATATCGGTATTTTAAAACCAGAAATTTATAGCGAGTGAAAATAATTAACAAACAGAACTATTTTTTGTTAAAATGTAATAGATACCTTTTTCGAAAACAAAAAGAAAAAAATTGCTGCCAAACATGCAAAATAGTGGGCAATCTAGATTCGGTATGCTATCATTAGTCTTAGTTTTCGAAGGTGAAAATTGTATCAATAAATATTAAAAAATCTAAATTAATAATAGAATAACTTCGTGAGAGAAAAAGCGAAACGGATATGTTTTTAATAATCAGGGGAAGAAAACATTGTTTCTAAATCTGCTATTAGTAAAAAACAACTTTTAAAGGGGTAAAAGTCCAGAGAAAGTAAGAATCCAAGCTCTTACGTGGGAGGAGGTAAGGAATGAACAGGTTTTTTAGAAATGCGATATTTTATGTCATAATATTCCTTGTTATTATCGGGATTGTTGCTTCATTTAATTCAAATAAAGAGGCAGCCAAAGATATTAGCTATTCAGAATTTGTGAGTAAATTAGAAGATGGTAAAGTTAAATCCGTAGAAATACAGCCAGACCGCAGTGTTTATACAATCGAAGGAGAATTTAAATCAAGCGATAAAAGCTCCGACGACAAAAAAACCGGTCTTGGCCAAAGTAAAACAAGCAGCACTGCTTTCACAACATACGCTTTAAATAGCGATACTTCACTTGGCGATTTGCAAAAAACGCTTGATAAAGAAGACGTGAAAACAACAGTAGTACCTGCCAAACAAAACAGCGGTTGGGTTACATTCCTAACTTCTATTGTACCTTTTGTAATTATCTTCATCCTCTTCTTCTTCCTAATGAGCCAGTCTCAAGGTGGTGGCGGCGGTAAAGTTATGAGCTTTGGTAAAAGTAAAGCCAAACTTTACAACGACGACAAGAAGAAAGTTCGCTTCACAGATGTAGCTGGAGCAGACGAGGAAAAACAAGAGCTTGTTGAAGTAGTAGAATTCCTAAAAGATCCGCGCAAATTTGCGGACCTTGGCGCTCGTATTCCGAAAGGTGTCCTTTTAGTAGGTCCTCCGGGTACTGGTAAAACCTTGCTAGCTCGTGCAGTTGCCGGTGAAGCAGGCGTGCCATTCTTCTCAATCTCAGGTTCAGACTTTGTAGAAATGTTTGTCGGTGTCGGTGCAAGCCGTGTCCGTGATTTATTCGAAAATGCGAAGAAAAATGCACCATGTATCATTTTCATTGATGAAATTGATGCAGTTGGTCGTCAACGTGGAGCAGGAATGGGCGGCGGTCACGATGAACGTGAACAAACCCTAAACCAATTACTAGTTGAAATGGATGGTTTCGGCGGCAATGAAGGTATCATCATTATTGCAGCAACTAACCGTGCAGACGTACTTGACCCAGCACTTCTTCGTCCAGGTCGTTTTGACCGTCAAATTATGGTTGATCGTCCAGACGTAAAAGGCCGTGAAGCAGTACTTCGTGTTCATGCTCGTAACAAACCACTTGCTAAAAGTGTTGATTTAAAAGCAATCGCTCAACGTACACCGGGATTCTCTGGTGCCGATTTAGAAAACTTACTGAATGAAGCTGCACTTGTTGCCGCTCGTTCCGATAAGAAAGAAATAGACATGAGTGACCTCGATGAAGCTAGTGACCGCGTAATTGCTGGACCGGCTAAGAAAAATCGAGTTATCTCTGAAAAAGAACGCCGCACAGTTGCCTATCATGAAGGTGGTCACGTTATCGTCGGAATGGTACTTGATGAAGCGGAAGTTGTGCATAAAGTTACCATCGTTCCTCGTGGACAAGCTGGTGGTTATGCCGTAATGTTACCAAAAGAAGATCGCTTCCTAATGACAAAAGCTGAGTTAATGGACCGTATTACTGGTTTACTTGGTGGACGCGTAGCCGAAGAAGTTACTTTTGGTGAAGTAACAACTGGTGCAAGTAACGACTTTGAACGTGCAACTGAACTCGCTCGCCGCATGGTAACTGAATGGGGTATGAGTGACAAGATTGGACCACTTCAATTCACTTCTGGTAATGGTCAAGTATTTATGGGCCGCGATTTTGGTAGCGATAAAGGATATTCCGATAAAATCGCCTACGAAATTGATACAGAAGTTCAAAGCTTAATCCGCTACTGTTATGACCGCGCTAAAACAATCATTACAGAACACCAAGAGCAACATAAACTTATCGCGGAAACATTACTAAAAGTAGAAACATTAGATGCTCGCCAAATTCGTTCCCTATTTGATGACGGTGTAATGCCTCCAGATATCGATACGATTGACGTAGAAGCAGAATATCCTTCTGAAAAAGACGAAGAAGTAGCAGGTAAATCTTTTGAAGAAGAAAAAGAAGACTTGAAAGAAGAAAAAGTCGAAGAAACACAAGATGAACCAAAAGAAGTAACTTCGGAAGATGCTCCAAATATTGAGCAAACTCCAAACGATAAAAAAGACGAATAAGATCAAAGAGGCTGGGCTTTCCCAGTCTCTTTTTTGAAGCTATATTATTCGGATTTTTAAGTAAAACATGTTATGATACGTTAGAAAAATCTTCTAAAGGACGGTATTTAAACTTATGATACTTGTAATAGACGTGGGAAACACTAACTGTACTGTCGGAGTTTATAAAGAACAGAAACTTCTAAGACATTGGCGGATGACAACTGATCGTCATCGTACTTCCGATGAATTAGGAATGACAGTCTTGAACTTTTTTTCGTATGCAAATTTAACGCCTTCTGATATTCAAGGAATTATTATTTCGTCCGTCGTTCCACCAATCATGCACGCAATGGAAACAATGTGTGTACGCTATTTCAATATTCGACCGCTAATCGTTGGTCCAGGAATAAAAACAGGCTTAAATCTAAAAGTCGATAACCCTCGTGAAATTGGTTCTGATCGAATCGTAAATGCTGTCGCTGCTTCAGAAGAGTACGGAACTCCGGTAATTGTAGTTGATTTTGGAACTGCAACCACTTTTTGCTATATTGACGAGGCTGGAGTCTACCAAGGAGGCGCAATTGCTCCCGGTATTATGATTTCGACCGAAGCCCTATACAATCGTGCCGCAAAACTTCCGCGGGTAGACATTGCAGAATCAAGTCAAATTATTGGTAAATCTACCGTGGCATCGATGCAAGCGGGTATTTTTTACGGTTTCATCGGTCAATGCGAAGGAATTATCGCAGAAATGAAAAAGCAATCTAATACAAGTCCGGTTGTAGTAGCGACTGGCGGGCTAGCTCGGATGATAACAGAAAAATCTTCCGCAGTAGACATTTTAGATCCGTTTTTAACATTAAAAGGTTTGGAACTTCTCTATAGAAGAAACAAGCCAACCACAGAAAAATAAAAGGAGTTTTATATAATGAGCGATTATTTAGTTAAAGCGTTAGCCTACGATGGCATGGCGCGTGTATATGCAGCAGTAACAACAGAAACAATCAAGGAAGCACAAAGAAGACATGATACATGGTCAGTTTCCTCTGCCGCACTTGGTAGAACGATGACTGGAACACTTTTCCTTGGAGCAATGCAAAAAGAAGACCAAAAAATAACCGTGAAAATCGAAGGCGACGGCCCAATCGGTCCAATCGTAGCTGATAGTAACGCGCAAGGTCAAATTAGAGGTTACGTAACAAATCCACACGTCCACTTCAGCGAACTAAATGAAGCTGGAAAACTAGACGTCCGCCGCGGTGTAGGAACGTCTGGTATGCTTTCAGTAGTAAAAGATTTAGGCTTTGGAGAAAATTTCACTGGTCAAACACCGATCGTTTCAGGTGAAATTGGCGAAGACTTTACTTACTATTTAGCAACATCTGAACAAATCAATTCATCAGTAGGCGTTGGAGTTCTTGTTAATCCAGATGATACAATCGAAGCAGCAGGCGGTTTCATGCTGCAACTTCTTCCAGGTGCAACAGACGAAATCATTGATGAAATTGAAAAAAATCTCTCTACATTACCCACAGTTTCAAGAATGATTGAAGCCGGAGAAACACCAGAAACTATTCTAGCTAAACTCGCAGGCGGCGAAGATAAACTACAAATTCTAGAAAAAATCCCTGTAGCTTTTGAGTGTAATTGCTCCAAAGAACGTTTTGGCAGTGCGATTATTTCACTTGGAAAAGAAGAAATACGTTCGATGATAGAAGAAGATCACGGTGCCGAAGCAGAATGTCATTTTTGCCGTAACACCTACGATTTCTCAGAAGAAGAATTAGAAAAACTATACGAAGAAGCGAAATGATGAAAAAAGAGCGCCTGACTGGGTGCTCTTTTTTTAAAAGTGATTAAACTTGACAAAATAGGTCGGAATTAATTAAACTATATGAAAGACCTAAAAAAGATAGGAGTGCTTTAAAAATGACAATTGTAAATTCGATCACTGATTTAATTGGAAAGACACCTATTGTGAAACTTAATCGTTTACCAGAAGCAGGTAGCGCCGACGTATATGTGAAATTAGAATTCCAAAATCCGGGTGGTAGCGTAAAAGATCGTATTGCTAATGCGATGATCGAAAGCGCTGAAAAATCAGGTGCATTAAAACCAGGAGATACAATTATCGAACCAACTAGTGGTAACACTGGTATCGGACTAGCAATGGTAGCAGCAGCAAAAGGTTACCAAGCAATCTTCGTAATGCCAGAAACAATGAGTATAGAACGTCGTAAATTACTTCAAGCTTATGGTGCGAAATTAGTGCTAACTCCAGGACCAGATGGCATGAAAGGCGCAATTGCTAAAGCAGAAGAACTTGCAAAAGAAAATAATTATTTCGTTCCTCAACAATTCCACAATCCAGCAAACCCAGCTGTCCATGAAGAAACAACTGGACCAGAAATCGTTGAAGCTTTCGGTAAAGATGGCTTAGATGCTTTCATCGCAGGAGTGGGAACAGGCGGAACAGTAACTGGTGTAGGACACGTACTTAAAAAGAACTACCCAGATGTTAAAATCTATGCTCTTGAACCAGAAGAATCCCCAGTACTTAGCGGTGGTTCTCCATCGCCTCATAAAATCCAAGGTATCGGAGCTGGTTTTGTACCAGATACATTAGATACAAAAGTTTATGATGGCATTTTGAAAGTTTCAAGTGAAGATGCGCTTGAAACAGCACGCGAAGTAGCGAAAAAAGAAGGTATCCTAGTAGGTATTTCTTCCGGAGCAACTATTAAAGCTGCTCTAGACCTTGCAAAAGAACTTGGTGCTGGTAAAAAAGTGCTCGCAATCGTTGCAAGTAACGGCGAACGCTACTTAAGTACACCGCTTTATAATTTTGAAGATTAGTAATCCAGAGAGCCTAGATTTTCTAGGTTCTTTTTTTATGATAAGAAATAAATGCATTTCTTACTATTTTCTAATCAAATGCACAGCGGAAATTTTCTTTTTCTAGTTAAAATGTATTTATAAGCTAACAACAACAAAACATTTTCATTCTTTCCCCTTTTAGAATGGAAATCCCAAACTCCCTTTTTAGCCAGTGTGGTTTACTCCCTTTTTCCACACTGGTTTTTTAATGCAAAAAAATGAAAAGAAAAACCGAGAAATCTCATGAAACTTTAACAAAAATCACAGTGTATCCACCAAAAACTTGGTTAATATATAGTCATAAGCTAACAACAACAAAACATTTTCATTCTTCCCCCTTTTAGAATGGAAATCCCAAACTCCCTTTTTTGACCAGTGTGGTTTACTCCCTTTTTCCACACTGGTTTTTTAATGCAAAAAATGAAAAGAAAAACCGAGAAATCTCATGAAACTTTAACAAAAATCACAGTGTATCCACCGAAAACTTGGTTAATATATAGTCATAAGCTAACAACAAGCAAAACAATTCATTCTTTCCCCTTTTTAGAATGAAATTCCTAAACTCCCTTTTTGACCAGTGTGGTTTACTCCCTTTTTCCACACTGGTTTTTTTAATGCAAAAAAATGAAAAGAAAAACCGAAAAATCTCATGAAACTTTAACAAAAATCACAGTGTATCCACCAAAAACTTGGTTAATATATAATCATAAGCTAACAACAAGCATAACATTTTCATTCTTCTCCCCCCTATTAGAATGAAAACCCTAAACTCCCTTTTTTGACCGATGCGGTTTACTCCCTTTTCCGCATCGGTTTTTTTGTGCGCTAAAATCACTGAATTCTGCTATAATAAATCTCGGAAAGAGGTGTTGGTGCTTGAAGAAGTGGAAAAGGGATCACCTAGGTATGGTCATGGGAATATTGAATGTTACGCCAGACTCTTTTTCAGACGGCGGAAAATATATGCAAGTAGAAGAAGCTGTAGCTCGAGCTGTACAAATGGCGAAAGATGGAGCAGGAATTATCGACGTTGGTGGGATTTCTACTCGACCGGGTTTTTCGGAAGTTACACCAGAAGAAGAACTTGCACGAATTATTCCGGTTATTAAAGCTGTTAGAAATGCTCTTCCAGATATATGGATTTCAGTTGATACTTGGCGAGCGGAAGTAGCAGAACAAGCCGTTTTAGCTGGAGCTGACATGATAAATGATCAGTGGGGTGCGAAAAAAGAACCGAAAATTGCTGAAGTTGCAGCGAAGTATGGTATACCGATTTGTTTAATGCATAACCGAGAAAATACGCAATATCAAGATTTCTTAGAAGATGTGAAGAAAGATTTATTAGAGAGTGTTGCAATCGCTAAAGCAGCAGCTGTGCCAGATGAACATATCATTTTAGATCCAGGCTTTGGATTCGTTAAAACACCAGCTCAAAATTTAGAAGTATTGCGCCGTATTGATGAAATTGTCGCACTTGGCTATGAAGTCCTGCTTGGAACAAGTCGAAAATCAACTATTGGTTTGGTGCTTGGAACTACTCCTCTAGATAGAATGGAAGGAACTGGCGCAACAACAGTTTACGGATTTGCAAAAGGATGTACAATTACTCGTGTACATGATGTACTTCCGATAGCTCGCATGGTACGGATGACAGATGCGATTACTGGTAAATTAGATATTACAAAATTATAAAGAGGTGCTTTGATTGGATAAAATTTATTTAAATGAATTAGCGTTTTATGGTTATCATGGAGTTTTACAAGAAGAAACAAAATTAGGTCAAACATTTAGAGTATCTCTAATCCTTGGACTTTCTACAAAAAAAGCAGGTCAATCAGATAGTGTAGATGACACTGTAAGTTATGCGGACGTCTATGAAACCGTGAAAGGAATAGTAGAAGGTACGCCGTTTAAACTAATTGAAGCTCTTGCTGAAAAAATCGCATCGGAAGTTTTAACAGACTATCCGCTTTTAGAAGAGATTACGGTCAAGCTTATTAAACCAAATCCGCCAATTCCAGGTCACTATGATTCTGTTGCAGTCGAAATTAAACGTAAGAGAAGTGATTTGGATGGCTAAAGCTTTTTTGTCGATTGGTACAAACATAGGGGAACGTTTAGATAATCTAAATGATGCACTAAGAGGCCTAGCTGATTCTGAGAAAATCAAAATTACTAATGTTTCTAGCGTATATGAAACAGATGCAGTAGGTTATGAAGATCAAGCAGCATTTTTAAATATCGCAGCGGAAGTCGAAACGGACTTTATGCCAAATGAATTACTAGACTTTTGCCTTGCGCTCGAACTTGAATTGGGGCGAGTTCGATTGTTTAAATGGGGGCCGCGCTTAATCGATATTGATATTCTATTATACGACGATGTTAAAATCGATACAGAAAAGCTAAAAATCCCACATCCTTATATGAAAGAACGCGCTTTTGTAATGATACCTTTAATAGAAATTTCACCAGAAAAAAGCAATCTTTTAGAGAATCCAGCAATTTTAGAAGAACAAGGCGTTCGAAAAATAAAAAATCAAGTGAACTGGTAAAATTGGCACTTGCAGAAAAAACTGATTATGATAACATATCACTAGCGCAATTTAAGAGGAAGGGGTTTACCAATAATGTTTAAAATCGGTAACGTAGAAATTAAAAACCAAGTAGTTGTGGCGCCAATGGCCGGTATATCCAATTCCGCATTTCGTCTAACAGTCAAAGAATTCGGAGCAGGCCTAGTTTGCTGTGAAATGATTAGTGACAAAGGAATCGCATACCGTAATGCTAAAACACTTGATATGCTATATATTGATGAAAAAGAAAAACCACTAAGCTTACAAATTTTTGGTGGTGAGAAAGAAACGCTTGTGGAGGCTGCGAAATTTGTGGCTGAAAACACTACAGCAGATATTATTGATATTAATATGGGCTGCCCTGTAAACAAAATTATCAAATGTGAAGCTGGAGCAAAATGGTTACTTGATCCAAATAAAGTTTATGATATGGTAGCTGCTGTTGTGGATGCTGTTGATAAACCTGTAACGGTAAAAATGCGTATTGGCTGGGACGAAGAACATGTCTTTGCTATCGAAAACGCTCTCGCAGCTGAACGTGCAGGCGCTGCAGCTGTTGCAATGCATGGTCGTACTCGTGTCCAAATGTACGAAGGTAGTGCAAACTGGGATGTGCTTAGAGATGTTAAACGCGAGCTAAAAGTCCCGTTCATGGCAAATGGTGACGTAAGAACACCTGAAGATGCCAAACGAATCCTAGAACATACAGGAGCTGATGGCGTAATGATTGGCCGTGCTGCTCTAGGAAACCCATGGATGATTTACAGAACGGTGAAATTCTTGGAAACAGGAGAACTCCTACCAGAACCAGAACCACGCGAAAAAATGGAAACAGCTATGCTTCACTTAAACCGTTTAGTCGAATTAAAAGGTGAAAACATTGCTGTACGCGAATTTAGACAACACGCAGCATACTATTTAAAAGGAGCTCGCGGTAGTACCCGTGCAAAAGTAGCTGCTAACCAAGCAACAAAACAATCAGAAATGGAAGCAATTTTAAATGAATTTGTTCTTCAATACGAAGAAAAAGCATTAGCAAAACAAGATTAATCATTGTTGCCTCGAGATTTCGGGGCAATTTTTAAATTTATACTAGAAAAACAAGACCAAAAAAGCGTATAATGGAAACATCTGTAGAAATGAATAGAATAGGAGTGTACCTATATGAGTAACGAGAATCATGAAGAACTAAATGACCAACTCATCGTCCGTCGAGAAAAAGTGGACACATTGCGCGAAGAAGGCATAGATCCTTTTGGTGAGAAATTCATCCGTTCCATCAGCCCGGAAGAAATTGAAACAAAATTTGCTGATAAATCAAAAGAAGACCTTGAAGAAGCTGCGATTGAAGTTTCTGTAGCAGGACGAATCATGACGAAGCGTGTCAAAGGTAAAGTAGGTTTCACGCATATTCAAGACCGTTTCCATCAATTACAAATCTACATTCGTAAAGATGCTATTGGCGAAGATGCCTATGCGATTTTCAAATTAGCTGATTTAGGAGACATTATTGGTATAAAAGGAACTATTTTCCGCACTAACACAGGGGAATTATCCGTAAAAGCAACAGAGTTCACTTTGCTTTCTAAATCATTACGCCCACTTCCTGATAAATATCACGGTTTAAAAGACGTAGAACAACGCTACCGTCAACGTTATTTAGACTTAATTACAAATGAAGAAAGTCAAAATCGTTTTGTTATGCGTAGTAAAATCTTGAAATACACTCGTGATTACATGGATAATCAAGGTTTCTTAGAAGTAGAAACACCAGTACTCCATACCATTGCTGGCGGAGCTGCCGCAAAACCATTTATTACACATCATAATGCACTTGATATGGAATTATACTTACGAATCGCCTTAGAACTTCATCTGAAACGCCTAATTGTCGGCGGGATGGATAAAGTCTATGAAATCGGTCGTGTTTTCCGTAATGAAGGAACATCCACACGCCATAACCCTGAATTCACAATGCTAGAATCATACGCTGCTTATGAAGATTATGAAGATGTTATGGACTTAGTGGAAGGCTTAGTATCAACAGTATGTAAACAAGTAAATGGAACAACAAAAATAACATACGGCGAATACGATGTAGATCTGACTCCAAATTGGCGTCGTATCCACATGGCAGACGCAGTAAAAGAATATGTAGGCGTAGATTTCTGGAATGTAACATCTGATGAAGAAGCACACGAACTAGCTAAAAAACATGATGTAGCAGTAACAGAACACATGACGTATGGCCATATTCTTAATGAATTTTTTGAAACATACGTAGAAGAGAAACTAATTCAACCAACATTTGTATATGGTCATCCAGTGGAAATTTCTCCTTTAGCTAAGAAAAACAAAGAAGACGAGCGTTTCACTGATCGTTTTGAATTATTCATCGTTGGTCGTGAACATGCTAATGCGTTCTCAGAATTAAATGATCCAATTGATCAAAGAGAACGTTTTGAAGCACAAATGAAAGAACGCGAACAAGGAAATGATGAGGCTCACGGAATGGATGCAGATTTCCTTGAAGCATTAGAATATGGTCTACCGCCAACAGGTGGACTAGGTATAGGTATAGACCGTCTAGTAATGTTATTAACAGACGCTCCATCTATCCGTGATATATTATTATTCCCAACAATGAAACATCGCGATTAACAACGAATCCAGAGCTGATTTTACCAGTTCTGGATTTTGCTATTTTATTAGAAAAAAACAAATTTGCCAAAGAGAAACTTTTTCTTAAAATATGCTTGCAATACCTATAAAAACATGATATATTTATAAACGTTCCAGTTAAACAAAGACAAAATGTTCTTCAGGAAATTAAATTTTTTTGAAAAAACTTCTTGACTTTAACTACTGGATAGAGTAAGATATAAGAGTTGCTGCTAAACGCGGCAACGAAGAAAAAGTGACCTTTGAAAACTGAACAAAGAAGAAGACGAAAAGCAATGAGACGTAAAGTCTCACTGGTAATCGCAGGGCAGAAAACAGAAAGCTGTTTTCAACAAAAACAAACTAGTAATTTAATTGCTAGCG
>NZ_JBZWZP010000002.1:0-534627 GCF_058683955.1 Listeria sp. MAN/IMW/UF464 | reverse complement strand
AATACTTATTCAACACCGTGAATAAGATTCCTTGCGTCAAATTGACTTCGCTAGCAATTAAATTACTAGTTTGTTTTTGTTGAAAACAGCTTTCTGTTTTCTGCCCTGCGATTACCAGTGAGACTTTACGTCTCATTGCTTTTCGTCTTCTTCTTTGTTCAGTTTTCAAAGGTCAGTTGCTTTGTTAACGCAACTTTTAAATCTTACCATAAAGTTTATATCGCGTCAACAACTAATTTTCAAATAGTTTTTGATGAATTATTTCGTATCAATTCAGCTTTATTATTATATAATACCTTTTCTATAAATACAAGTGTTTTTAATTATACTTTTAATTCTTTTTCTAATGCTTGTATAAAATCCTGCATAATTTTTTGTTTTTCTTTTGCTATAGTTTTGGCTGTTTCAGTGTTTAATTGATCTTTTATAAGGAGAAGTTTGTCGTAAAAGTGTTGTAATGTGGTGTTTTTTGGATTGTTCTGGTTAGCTATTTCTCGATTATGAGCGCCACCATAAGTGAAGGTTCTTGCTATGCCGATTGCTCCGATGGCATCTAAGCGATCTGCGTCTTGAACTATTTTTTCTTCTATTGTTAATGCTTTAAAAGTATTTTTTCCTTTTTTAAATGAAACTGATTGGATGATTCGGATGATTTTTTTGATTAGTTCTGATGGTATTTCTTTGGTTTCCATCCAATTGATTAGTGTTTTAGTTGCTTCCTGTTCGTCGGTTGTTAGTTTAATATCTGAGTAATCGTGGAATAGAGCGGCTAATTCTATAGTGAACAGGTCGCCACCTTCTTTTGATTGGATTTCTTTACTTAATTTCCATACTCTTTTTATATGAGACCAGTCATGGCCGGTCGTTTCATTTTCAAAATGAGAGTGCATCCAATTCTTTGCTGAAAGAATAATTTCTTCTTTATTCATTTTTTTAACTCCTTTTTATGTTATTTTTCATGTACAATAGTAGAAAATGGAAATGGGGTATTCGATGTTTGCATTTGAACATGTTTATTTAAAGCGTGAAAATAAAACTATCTTATCGGATATTAATTGGACCGTTAACGAAAAGGAAAACTGGGCTATTCTTGGGCTAAATGGCTCTGGGAAAACTACTTTGCTACAACTTCTAAATGGGTATCTTTGGCCTAGTAGTGGAAAGCTTCAAGTGCTTGGGCATGTTTTTGGACAGACTTCTTTACCAGAATTACGTAAATCAATTGGTTGGGTGAGTAATGCTTTAGATCATCAGCTGAAAGATTACGAGCTAAGTGAGCAAATTGTGCTTAGTGGTAAGTTTGCAAGTATTGGAATGTATGCGAAAGTGACAGATGTTGAGGTAAACCAAGCGAAAAAACTGCTGACTGATTGTGGTGGGGCCTCGCTTATTGGTAAAGCTTATAAAATCTTATCTCAAGGAGAACGACAAATTGTTTTAATTGCTCGTGCTTTGATGGCAAATCCTAAGTTACTGATTTTAGATGAACCTTGTAACGGACTTGATTTATTTGCGAAAAGTCGTTTATTAGAACGGATTAAAAAAATTGCAGAACGTCCTGATTCGCCGACAATGCTTTTTGTCACGCATCATACAGAAGAAATTCTCCCCTGCTTTGATAATATCATTTTACTCCGTGACGGGGAAATAACTCATCACGGGAAAACAGAAAAACTTTTAACAGAGGAAGTGCTTCAAGCATTCTATCAAAAGCCTGTCGAGTTAATTCGTATTAAAGATGGTGCGATTGCGGTTTATCCGAAGTAAGTGGTATAGTAAGGTTACGAATAACGCGTATGTAAAAGGGGCGAAACAGTTTGTATGAAACTATGATTGCAAAAGCAGGCGCACGTGAGCTTCTTGGTATGGATACTAGCCTGATTTATGGTTCGTTTTCTTATGTAGTGGAAGGCGAATTAATGGATCTAACAGGACTTTGGATTTCAAATGAAGATGTTTTTATTTTTTACTTAGAAAATGAAGATGTTTACTTACTTAAGAAATTCGCATATGAAGACATAGAGCTATTAGAGCAAAAAGTAAGTATTATCTCGATGACAAAAAAATTGATATTACATCTTAAAAATAGCGAAAAATATACATTGCTCGTTGCAAATGGAGAAGCAAAAGTGTTTGCAGCTAAAGTAAATGAACGTATAAAAAAGGGAGTCTAACTTACGTTAGACTCCCTTTTTAAATTATTCTTTTTCTTCAAATAAACGCGCTACTTCAATGATTACTTCGGTTGCTTTCACCATGCTTTCTAACGCGACGTATTCAAACTTACCGTGGAAATTTTCGCCACCGCCAAAGATGTTTGGCGTTGGTAGTCCTTTGTATGAAAGTTGAGCTCCGTCTGTCCCACCGCGAATTGGGCTTATTTTGGGTTCTATATCTAGATTTCTCATTGCTGCACTCACTATGTCTACAATTTCTTTTACTGGTTCAATTTTTTCGCGCATGTTGTAATATTGATCATTCAGTTTTAATTCTACTGAACCTTCCCCATATTTTTCTGCTAGTTTTTCGGCGATACTTGCGATATGAGTTTTTCTTTCCACAAATTTCAGATGATCAAAATCGCGAATGATATAGTAAGATTTTGCTTGTTCCACATCACCGTTTAATGAAATTAAATGATAAAAGCCTTCATAGCCGTCTGTATATTCAGGGGCTTCTTCTTTTGGAATCTCGGCATCGAATTCCATTGCCATTTTGACAGCATTAATCATTTTATTTTTGGCTGTTCCTGGATGTACGCTATTTCCGTTAAAAGTAAGTTTCGCACCAGCTGCGTTAAAGCTTTCATATTCTAGTTCGCCAAGTGGCCCGCCGTCCATTGTGTAGGCATATTTGGCACCAAATGCTTCTACGTCAAAGCGCTCTGGTCCTCGGCCGATTTCTTCATCGGGTGTAAAAGCTACGCGAATTTTACCATGCTTGATTTCGGGGTGATTGATTAAATAATTCATTGCCACCATAATTTCTGTAATTCCTGCTTTATCATCTGCGCCTAGCAATGTTGTTCCGTCTGTTGTAATAAGCGTTTTTCCTTTGTAATTAGCTAGTTCTGGAAATTGTTTAGGTGACAGTACGACATTTAGGTCTTTATTTAGAACGATGTCTTTACCATCATAGTTTTCATGCACTTGTGGGTTTACATTTTTTCCAGTTAAGTCAGTGGCAGTGTCTAAATGAGCTAAAAACCCGATAACTGGTACTTCTTTCGTTGTATTAGAAGGAAGTGTTGCCATTACATAACCGAATTCATCTACTGTTACTTCTTGCATACCGATTTCTTTTAGTTCTGTAACGAGAATGTTCGCTAGTTCCATTTGTCCTGGCGTTGTTGGACAAACTGTGCTTTCTTCATTTGACTGTGTATCTACTTTTACATATTTTGTAAATCGTTTTAATAGTTCTTCTTTCATTTCTATCACTCCCTCAGATTGATTCTTTTTCATTATAAACTTGATTTTCAAAAAATTCTATTCTTGACTGTCGAGTAATGTTAGTAATTTAGCGGTTGTTCGCCGGTTTCGCGTTGTCGTTAGTGTTTTTTTATATTCTCCGAGGAAAACAGGCAATTTTAACTGATGGATTTGGTTCGAGAAAACGTGGATATATAACGCTCGGCCGATTGCGATTACTTCGGCTTGAGTATTTTTTTGTTTAGGAATATCAATATTTTCATTGTAAAAAGCAATCATCCAACGTTCTTCTTCACCAATTATTTCTGGTGGGAACGGGTTGTTTTTGATGATTGTTTTGTAGTTTTGTTCTGAAAAAACGAATACGTCAATGGATAGATTGAAGCTCGCTATAATTACTTCTGTTATTTTTGCTGCTACTTCGGTTTCTGTCTGTAAATTAGAACTTAGAACGAGGTTGCCGCTTTGGATATAGGTTGTTACATTTTGGAATCCCTCTTCTTGTAAGGCTGCTTTTAAATTTTTCATGTTCACTTTATTTTTCCCTGCGACATTTACGGCTCTTAGTAAAGCAACGTATTTTTCCATTCTAGTCCCTCCCAATCGTTTAACTACATTATAGCATGTTACTTACGTTATAATAGTTCTATTAGAGATGGGAGGTTTTTGGATGAAATTAATTTCTTGGAATGTAAACGGGCTTCGTGCAGCTGTGAAAAAAGGTTTTTTGGAGTATTTTGAAGAAGTTGATGCCGATATATTTTGCTTGCAAGAAACAAAATTACAAGAAGGTCAAATTGAACTTGATTTACCTGCGTATAAAGATTATTGGAATTATGCTGTAAAGAAAGGTTATTCAGGTACTGCCATTTTCACAAAAGTTGAGCCATTATCGGTGCAATATGGTTTAGGTGTCCCGGAACATGATACTGAAGGTCGCGTAATCACGCTTGAATTTGATGATTTTTATATGGTAACGGTTTATACACCAAATTCGCAAGCTGAGTTAAAACGATTAGATTATCGTATGACGTTTGAGGATGCGATTTTAGAATATGTCAAAAACTTGGATAAAACGAAGCCGGTTGTCCTTTGTGGTGATTTGAATGTTGCGCACGAAGAAATTGATTTGAAAAATCCGAAGACAAATCGCAAAAATGCTGGATTCTCGGACGAGGAACGCGCAAAATTTTCTGCGTTTTTAGACGCTGGTTTTATTGATAGTTTCCGTTATTTTTATCCTGATTTGACCGACGCTTATTCTTGGTGGTCTTATCGAATGAACGCGCGTGCTAGGAACACTGGTTGGCGGATTGATTATTTTGTTGTTTCGGAACGTTTGAAAGATAAGTTAGTGGATGCGAAAATTCATGCGGATGTGCTTGGTTCGGATCATTGTCCAGTTGAGCTAGAACTTAATTTATAACATAAAAAAAATCCTCACTTGTTGGAGTGAGGATTTTTGAATTATTTAGCTAATGCTTTTTTTGCTGAATCAGCAAGTGTGTTAAATGAAGCAATATCATTTACTGCTAAGTCTGCAAGCATTTTACGGTTAATATCAATACCAGCTAATTTTAAGCCGTGCATTAATTTGCTGTAAGAAAGATCTTGCATACGAGCTGCCGCATTGATACGTGCGATCCATAATCTACGGAAATCACGTTTCTTTTGACGACGATCTCTATAAGCATATTGGTAAGATTTCATTACCGCTTGGTTAGCTACTTTGAATAATAAATGTTTAGAGCCGTAATACCCTTTGGCTAATTTAACTATCTTTTTACGACGTTTGCGTGTTACTGTTCCGCCTTTTACGCGTGGCATATTGTCTACCTCCTAGAATTTACAAAAATGTTGTTTCTCTTATTTCATTTTAGCGACCATTTGACGAATACGTTTGAAGTCGCCAGCTGATACCATTGCTGATTTACGCAATTTACGTTTTTGTTTTTGGGATTTGTTAGCGAACATATGGCTTGTGAAACCGTGTCTGCGTTTTAATTTTCCAGATCCTGTTCTCTTGAAACGTTTAGCGGAACCGCGGTGGGTTTTCATTTTTGGCATGAATATTTCCTCCTCAAAACTTTACTTTTCATGAAGTGGTGCTAGGACTAAGAACATGGAACGTCCGTCCATTTTTGGTCTTTGCTCAATTGTACAAAGGTCTTCGCACGCTTTTGCAAAACGGTCAAGCACCTTCTGACCGATTTCTTTGTGTGTAATGGCACGACCTTTAAAACGGATAGAGCATTTTACTTTATCGCCTTTTTCAAGGAATTTACGTGCATTACGTAGCTTCGTATCAAAATCATGTTCGTCAATTGTTGGACTTAAACGAACTTCCTTCATTACGATGACTTTTTGGTTCTTACGGGCTTCTTTATCTTTCTTCTGTTGTTCAAAACGGAATTTACCGTAGTCCATAATACGAGCTACTGGCGGTTTCGCTGTTGGAGCAACAAGCACTAGATCAAGATTAGCCTTTTCAGCAATTTGAAGCGCATCGATTTTACTCTTCACGCCTAATTGTTCACCGTCTTGGTCGATCAATCTTACTTCACGTGCACGAATCCCATCGTTTACCAACATGTCTTTGCTAATGGTGAGCCACCTCCACTTAATTTTGTTACAACAAGATAGAAAATAGCTGTTCAAATCTGCGGCCTGCTAACTCGTTCGTTCAGAGGCCATAAAAAAACGGGCTGCTTTTCAGCAATCCCGCACATTCAAAATCGCGTAAGTTACGCGACGAAAGTTTGAATTTTTTGCCTGAAAACGTTCGTGTTAACGAGGCGAGAAGCGGGTTGCTTCTTCTTTCTTGTTTAATAACCTTACTTACTATATCATATGGGATTTTTGGTGTCAAGGTGAATTATTAGAAATATACTCAGAAAGCTAATTTAACGTTTTAATAAACTTGTTTGCATACACATACGCATTTTCTACTATTTCTTCATCTGTCACTTCAAAGGAGCTGCCATATATCGTGTGAGCCCCTCTATAGTCAGCTCGAATGTGGTTTATTGTTGCTAGAAATGGTGTAAGTAATGTATCTAGTGAATAGCCAATTGGCGCATCTTCTTTATAATTGTATTTTTTATCGCCAATTGAAATTGCAAGAGCAAGCTTTTTCCCAGCCATCTTGTCCCCTCTTGAACCATAAGCCCAACCATGCGAAAAGACATCATCGAACCATTTTTTTAATAACGGCGGGTAGCTGTACCAATAAAATGGAAATTGGATAATGACTTTATCGTAGTTTTGCAATTGTTGTTGTTCAAAGGCTACATCAATATCCCAGTTAGGATAAACTTCATATAATTCATGAATTGCCAACTCTTCTGTACTTTTTAAAAGAGCTTCTTTCCATACTCTATTTACGCGTGAATTTTCGATATTCGGATGTGCGATAATAACTAATGTTTTCATTCGATTACTCCTTTATTCTATCGTTATTATTTATCGTAATTTAGTTTTGAAAGAAAGTAAATACACACTCGAAAGTGGCTTAGTTACTTGTAAGTAAGTGTCTATAAGTGGTATTATTTGCAAGTATCTAAATCGGAGGAGGAAAACAAATGAAAGTTTATAATTTAGGTGTAGAAGCTACACTCGATATTATGGGTGGAAAATGGAAACCCTTGATTATTTGTTTTCTTGCTCAAGGGACTAAGCGGACTGGCGAGCTGCAAAGATGTATTCCGAAAATATCACAGAAGGTTCTAGTTCAGCAACTAAGGGAATTAGAGAGAGATGGGATTATTGATCGTACGGTGTATAATGAGCTTCCACCTAAAGTCGAGTATAGTATAACTGCTTACGGGCTTACTTTAAATGCTATAGTTGATACGATGTGTCAGTGGGGAAAAGAAAATATCGCACTTAGAAACAGCCAAGGAGAACCAGTGACACTAATCGAAAAATCTTATAACCTTCAGTAAATAAATCGAAAAAAACAGCTAGGATTATATACTAGCTGTTTTTTTCTACAATTGGGCATAAATTCATTTTTCTTAATAAAGGTCGAATTATAACATAAACTATGTAGCCGAAAATCCCGCCAGAAAAGTTCAATATTACATCATCAATGTCTACAAATTTAAAAGGCGCTTGATAAATAAGGTCTTGTAATAACTGGGCAAATTCAATCCCAACGGTTGCTATAAAACTTATAGCGAAAACACTTTTCCATGTTAATTTTGGAAAACATAATGGTAAAAGTATTCCGAGGGGAACAAACATAATAAAATTTGCGACTATTTGGAAACTAGCATATTCTCTCCCTTCCATAAACATTTCGCCTATGGAATTAAATGGTATTAAATTCATATAGGAACCAGTTGCATATTTTTTTGTATCCTCAATTAGAAAAGAATCTAGCATAATAGGAAACATCGTAAACTTGATTACTCCACACGTATACACATAAAAACAAGTCTTGAAGAAAATTGTTTTTTTTGTGTCGTGCCTTTTCAACCATCTCCATAAGAAAAAGACAATATATATAATTAAAGCGATTGTTATTAATAATCCAGAAAATCTAAGCATAATAGTTCTCCTAATCTGTAGTTAATATTCTTTCGGATGTTTGTCTAATAATTAGTAAAACAAAAACCCTTGATTTCTCAAGGGTTTCAGCCGTTAAATGATTAACGAATTTCTTTAATACGAGCCGCTTTACCACGTAGGTTACGTAGGTAGTAAAGTTTCGCACGACGTACTTTACCACGACGGATAACTTCTAATTTCGCGATACGTGGAGTATGTACTGGGAAAGTACGTTCCACACCAACACCGTTAGAAATTTTACGAACAGTGAAAGTTTCGCTGATTCCAGCTCCGCGACGTTTGATTACAACGCCTTCGAATAATTGGATACGTTCGCGAGTACCTTCGACTACTTTCGCATGTACACGTACAGTATCACCCGGACGGAAACTTGGAACATCTGGGTTTAGTTGACTTTTTGTGATTTCATCAATCAGTTTGTTCATGTTTTTCTCTCCTTCCAACAAACATTCATTCATATTAATAATGAAGCGGAATATCGTTATCAGACTGGTCTCTCCAGTCACCTTATTTAGGTTACCATAAACTAGATTCGCTGTAAAGTTTTTTTCTTACTTTTTCTTTAATAAAAAACTTGACCTTGGAGTATGGTCTAATGTTACCTTAAGTATATCAAATGGAGGTGTCGAACATGGAACAATGGACAGTAAAAGAAATGGCTGCTTGCGTTGGAATTCGGGCAGACACACTAAGATATTATGAGAAAAATAAGATAATAGTACCTAATCGGCTGGAAAACGGGTATCGTGTTTATAACGCACAACATTTACTAGAATTAAAGTTTATTTTGGTGATGAAGTATGCCAGATTCTCCCTTGCCGAAATAAAATTAATGATGGAATGGTTAAGAAGCGAGCCATCTGTTGCTTGTAATACGGCGTCGAAAGAATTGCTTGCCCTTAAAGCAGCAGAGATTAAACAAACTATTGCACACTATACGAAAATCGCCGCCCTTTTAGAAGAATTACCTCAAATCGATGATGTACAAGACTATTCGACTGTTCAAAAAGATGTAAATACCTTTGTGGAACATATTTTCACTGACATCAGGAAGGACGGATTTTAATGGCAAAAGTTGTAGCAATAATGGGTGACCCGCGAGAAAAAGGAACATCAAGAGAACTGTTTCATAAGTATTTAACTTTTTTTCAAGGACACTCAGCAATCGAGATAAAAACGTATGATATTCGCGAATTGGCTTTTGATCCAAATTTACCTGAGGGCTACCGAACTGAACAAACTACCGAAATGACCAACTTAAAACAAGATGCCAGTTCGGCTGATTTGCTGCTATTTGCTTATCCCGTTTGGTGGTTTAATGTTCCAGCTGTACTAAAAGGTGTAATTGATCATTTGTTTTGGCGCGGCGAGAGTTATAGTTTTAAAGATAAAAAATATTTACTGACCGGTCCTTGGCGAAAAAAACGAGCGCGCTTAATTTATACGATTGGCGGGATGGAGTTACAACATCGGCTGTTCGCTCGTCCTGCCCTTACTGCCCTCCGCTACCCACTTTGGATGAGTGGCGTCCTTTCTGTTAAGACGACTTCAATTGACCGACTTGATCTTTCCATTAGAAAATCAAATGAATACTATGATAAAAAAATTGCTCGAGCAGCTAAAAAAGATTTACATTTTTTATTAAAAAAGTAATGTAGAAAGAAGGTTTTGGAATGAAAGTTACTGCGAAACATCAATATTGGCAAATAACAACATTGCCGCACCTTTTTCCGGTAAATTGTTACTTAGTTTTGGAGAAAGATGGTTTAACTTTAATTGATACAGGGATTTTATCTCATGCAAAAGGAATAATTTCACTTATTACTAAACTGAAATTACCTTTAAAACGAATTTTGTTGACACATGGGCATGGCGACCATATTGGCGGTTTAGTTGCACTTAAAGAAGCTTTTCCAGAAGCCCTTTTGATGGTTGGAAGCAGAGAAAAATTGCTGGTAGAAACAAAAGAGATTTATGCTTTTGAAGCTCAAAAACCGTTAAAGGGTAGTTATCCTGATCAATTTCCAGTAAAAATTGATCAACTATTAAAAGATGGTGATATGGTAGGTTCATTATTAATTATGGATACACCCGGACATACACCTGGCTCGATTTCTTTTTTTGATGAGCGTAATGGGCATTTATTCGTTGGTGATTTATTTCAAACTCGTGGTGGTGCAGCTATTTGTGGGGAGAAACGGATTTTGTTTCCTTTTCCTGCGATGGGATCTTGGGACTTAGAAACGAGTATTGCTTCCGCGGAAAAGTTGCAGCTGGTAGATGTGACTGAAATCGCTTGTGGTCACGGACCTGTTAAATCCATGAGTGATTTTGATTTATTAAGCATCATTCAGCGTGCAAAAACACAACTAACAAATAAAAAAGACTAGAAAACCAGTTACCCGGCTTTCTAGTCTTTTTTTAGAATCTCGTAATTTTAATGTTCACGGCTGTTCCATATGCCAGTTGATATACAAGCCCGTCGACGAATTGCTCAGTGAATGAACAATGAATTAAGCCATTTCCGCCTGCATCTAAAGCTTTCTTTTGCAATTCCTGTAGTAAATTTTCAAAGCCTACTGTTTCTAAGTACGCTTCTGGATCGCTTTTAATTCTTGGGCGAACACTTTTGGCGAAAACAACGGTTAGAATATCATGATTAACATTTATGGGTCCTGTTGAGACCTGAATATCCTGCCATCTTTGACCTATTCGCTTTTGGTCATTTTCTTCTTGCACATAGGCTTCTCGTTCTTTTTGTCGTTCGGATTTTTTAGCTTCTTTTTCATCTGGAGTTCCGAAGATTGCCATTTAAAATCACGTCCTTTTTTATTTACTGTCAGACCATTCTTTGAGCCAAGTTTTTTGCTTGTCTGTTAAGGGATAGTTTTTAAGTAAATCTGGTCGGCGTTCGTAAGTTCTTTTGAGTGATTCTTTATCGCGCCACTCTTCTATCCAAGCATGGTTTCCGCTGAGTAAAATATCAGGTACTTTCATTCCGCGAAAATCGGCTGGTCGTGTGTAGTGTGGATGTTCAAGCAAACCGGTGGAGAAAGAATCCGTCACAGCTGAATCTTTATTTCCAAGTACACCTGGTAAAAGACGAATAACGCTGTCCATCACAATCATTGCACCAATTTCGCCACCTGTTAAAATATAATCCCCTATCGAAACTTCATCTGTAACAAGGTGTTCGCGAATTCGCTCATCGTATCCTTCGTAGTGACCACAAATAAAAACAAGATGTTCTTCTTCTGCAAATTCTTCTGCCATTTTTTGGTCGAAGCGTTTACCGGCTGGATCCATTAAAATAACTCTTGGCTTTGTTTCTGGTTGTTTATCTTTGACCGCTTGAACGGCATCAAAGATTGGTTGGGCTTTAAGGAGCATCCCTGCCCCACCACCATAAGGATAATCATCGACAACCTGATGCTTTCCTTCTGCATATTCCCTGAAATCAGTTACTTCAACCGCGACCCGCTCATTTTCGATTGCTTTTTTAATAATGGAACTCCCAGTCACTCCCGAAAACATATCTGGAAAAATGGATAGAATGTCGATTTTCATTAATCTAGCAGCCCTTCCATTACTTCAATGGTAATTTTTTTATCGTTAGTATTAATATCTTTAACTACATCGGCAATATAAGGGATGAGTTTTTCTTTTTTGTCTGCGCCTTTTACAACCCATACATCATTTGCGCCTGGTGTTAGAATTTCTGTGATTTCGCCAAGCTCTTCTCCGTCAGTCGTCACAACTGTGCAACCAATGATTTCATGGAAATAAAATTCATTTTCTTCTAAATCGGTTAGTTGCGCTTCTTTGATTTTAAGAACGCCTTCTTTCATACGCTCTACTTGATGAATGCCGGTAAGTCCTTCAAACATAAGCAAATCAAAGTTTTTGTGTTTGCGGTGTGAACGAATAATTAGTTTTTCAGGCTTTTTGCTGTTTTTTTCAAATAAGTACACGGTATTCCCAACTTGGAACCGTTCTTCTGGAAAATCGGTCGTCGCGATAACACGAATTTCACCGATTAAGCCATGCGTATTAACAATTTTTCCTACATTATACATTTTCTCCATAAGTCACCTCTAGCGTATTTCTACTATGATTCCATCTCTCACAACGATTGTTTTATCGAAAATGGATTTATCCCACTTGTCTCCTACTTGTATATCAATGATTGTTTCCATTTCTCGTTCGCGAATTTCACTACCAAGTTCAAGTACTTCTAATTGCTCCATTTGAAACTGGATTAATTTTTTCTTTTCTCGGCGCACTTCAAGTTCATGTGTGAAATAGTCAGCCACTCGTTCTGGTTGAAATTTGCTTTTTCGTTCCATTTTCTTTTGTTCAAAATGCAACTGATCGCATTCTTGTTCAATTTGTCGTTTTTGTTCGGTATAATACTCGATTAATTCTTGTTTACTTGTTTCTGTCAGAATTTGTTTGACGACAACTTTTTGGATGATTTCCACAGGACACCTCCACTAGCGATTATGTCCTTATTTTACCATAGTTTTTTTGGATTCATCTACTAAAGCTTGGAATAATTGTTCACTTTCTGGATCTGTTTGG
This sequence comes from Listeria sp. MAN/IMW/UF464, assembly GCF_058683955.1. Classification (NCBI taxonomy): domain Bacteria; kingdom Bacillati; phylum Bacillota; class Bacilli; order Caryophanales; family Listeriaceae; genus Listeria; species Listeria sp. MAN/IMW/UF464. The sequence continues at coordinate 522,043 of NZ_JBZWZP010000002.1, read as the reverse complement.
AACATTAATTCCGGGTGCCACTGAACACCTAAATACCAGCTTGGTAAATTGTCACCCTCCACTGCTTCAATCATCCCGTCAGCAGTCCGGGCCGTTACTTTAAAACTCGGTGCTAATTTTTTGATAAATTGGTGATGGAGTGAGTTAACTAGTTTTTTATTTGGGTGGTGTTTTGCGAGTTCGCTTGTAGGTTCAATATCGATTGTATGGGAGCCGAGTTGCTCATCGACACGTTGCAGATGTTGGAGTGCTTTCGTTTCAACTTGGCTAATATCCTGATACAGCGTGCCACCTAGTGCAACATTGACAAGTTGCATTCCGCGGCAAATCGCAAAAATAGGTTTTCCAGCGTCCAAAGCTGCTCGGACTAAGGCGATTTCATAGCTATCGCGCGGTGGAAAATATGCCCCGATTTCTTGGGACGGTTCTTCTAAATATAATTGCGGTGTAATATCTTGTCCACCGGTTAAAAGTAAACCATCTACGAGAGAAATTGCTTGAACGGCAGTAGACGGGTCATCTATTGGTAACGCGATAGGAAATCCGCCAACTTTCTGAATAGCATCTACATATCGCTGTTGTGTATAAGTTACACGGTGTCCGTAAAACACGTCCACTCCTTTGACTAATCTATTTCCTGTAATTCCAATAACTGGCTTCATAACAATTCCTCCATTTCTATTTTATTTTACAACATTTAGTGAGGTAATTGCTTCTCTGATGATTATTAAAAAAAGTTATAAAAAAACTCGCCAATTTGACGAGTTTTTGTTATTCGATAATTTCAAGACGAATCTTCTTATCGTTTTTGGAGCCAACTGCATAGACAAGAGTACGAATCGCTTTTGCAATACGACCTTGCTTACCAATCACGCGTCCCATGTCTTCTTTACTGACAGACAATTTGTAGGTTAACGAAGTATCCGTTTCTTCTGGCGTGATAACAACGTCTTCCGGGTGGTCAACAAGGGGTTTCACGATTGAGAGAATGAGTTCTTCCATTCGCGCCGAGACCTCCTTATTTACCTAATTTTTGGTTATGGAATTTTTCCATGATACCTTCGCGGCTAAGAAGATTGCGAACTGTATCAGATGGTTTCGCACCATTATGCATCCATTTCAAAGTTGCTTCTTCGTCGATTTTCACTTCAACCGGATCAAGTAATGGATTATAAGTACCAATAGTTTCGATTGAACGGCCATCACGTGGGAAACGAGAATCAGCGACTACAATACGGTAGAAAGGTTTCTTTTTAGAACCCATACGTTTTAAACGAATTTTAACTGCCATAGTTTAATTACACCTCCATAAAGTCTTACACAAGTATATATATTACCAGTAAAGGATTTGTTTGTAAAGTGTTTTTTCTTTACAGAGGATATTTTTTTCTTTTCAGCGGACACTTTCGGCTTCAGTGCTTAGTTTTCCTTGTTTTAATAGTTGATAATATCTCACATATCCGGAAATATTATGCTCAACATCATCAATTCTCACGCGGAAAGACTGGTGACGAATGAAGAAACTCCCTTCTATTCTGGCTGGATTTTTGTAGTACATCGCAAGCTCTGGATAAAAGTAACCATTTAATTGATAAAGTGCGCGTTTTGTAATTGTTTTTTCAAGATTTTCCAGCGAATAAGATGTTAATAATGCTTGTTGTCCTTCCGCTTCCATCCGCAGTGTCATTTCTTTTGTAGCAACGGTAAGCTCTAAAAATGTTGGAAAAGTGGTTTCGCGCTCGTAAATAAATGGTAAGTTGTCAAAGGCATTTTGCAGTCCGAATTCATAGTAAGCTTCGTCTTTGATATATTTGGTAATTTCATTGGCGCAGTAGCTTAACCAGTGATCGTGATTTTGCCAGTATTTATCTTGTATAAAGTGATTAAAAGATTTGGCTGCTGCGTCTAACCATTTGGAATCGCGGTCAATTTCATATAGGCGAAGTAGGCCAAAGACAGCTTCCCCATCATAATAAATAATTCGAAAAATATCTTTTACTTCTAATGATGGATATTCTAACACATGTGTGAACTTTCCATTTTCGTCTTGTAATGAGAGAATTGCATTTGCTATTTTTCGGCAAAGAGGTAAGTATGTTTTAGTGCTAGTAATATGCATATATTTAGTTAAAGCTAGTAGAGTCGCGGCTGAACCACCTAATTTTACTTCACGAAGTTCTGGTTCGATAAGAAAGGCCATGTCGTCTTTTTCATAAATAAAGTGTTTTTCAAGGTATGTTAAAGCCTTTGTTGCGGCTTCTAAAATAGCTTTATTTCCCGTTAATTCATATGCTTCTAACATGGAATAAGTAGTACTGGCATGGCGCAAACTATTATAATGTTTGATTTTTTTGTCAAAACAAGCAAACCAACCATAGTTAAATTCCCCAGTTGTGTTTACTTGATGCGCCAAATATTCTCCAGCATTTTCAACTAATGTAGAAATAATTTCTGGCGTCAAATATTCTACTTTCCTACGTCCGTGGTCTAAACTAGCTGTTTCTAATTCATGAATGTTCTTTCCATCAAAAAACCATCCTACTGTTTCGAAAGTGACAACACTAGAATCGATGGTTAAGTTTAATTGGGCTTGATTTTTATTGGCTTGAATTAAATATCTATTCATATTTTCAACGTTGATAGCTAGTCCTTCATCTCCAGGTAAAAGGATAGCGTTCGCATTAATTTCCTGTTCCATTAAAGCTATTTTAAAATTTTCATTTAAGGCAATGCCTCGTCTATAATAATTTTTCTTTGTTTTTAAAGCTTTTCTATTCCATTCCCCTAAGTTTTCGAGTTGATAATTCACCGCAATATCCATTTTAAATGAAATTGCTTCTTCGGTTTGATTTTTCAATGCACTTTTTTTCATTTCATTAATTAAATTTGCTAAACAAAGATAGCTAAAGTTGATTACTGTCGCTCGTTTATTTTTATAACCTATTGTTAGAAAACCATGCCATTTCCCGTTGTAAGTGGCGTGCTCTTCTGCTTCTGTTAATTGATCAATAATTTTATTTTCAAGTTCATCAAGTACACCTCTCCAAGGCATATGTACCACTCCTTTTTATAATTTCCCTGCTGCTTAAACTTACTTAGCAGCAGGGAATCGATGTTTTGTGGCTTTATTTACGGAAAAGACGTAGTAAGAACGCGCCAGCTAATGAGAAGAGTCCAAGCCCTACCCAAGGAAGACTGCTACTAGTATCCCCTGTGGATGGAAGGTCGCTTGCGGAAATACTTGTAGTTCCATCAGCACTGTAGCCTGAGGAAAGCATTGTTCCGGAGCCGTTTGTACTCATATTAGAAACGGTTACGCCCGTACCTCCATTTGCTGTTCCAGTAGTTCCACCGTTATTAGAAGAGTTAGTACCTCCTCCATCTGAATCAGCGTCAGCGTCAGCGTCAGCATCGGCATCGGCGTCAGCATCGGCATCGGCGTCAGCATCGGCGTCAGCATCTGCATCAGCGTCAGCATCCGAATCAACTAATGGTTGAACTGTTACTGCTACATCATCACTTGTTTTTACTTCGTCACCATATTTAGCAGTTACTTGAAGGTGGATAACATCTCCAGCTTTCAAATTATAATTAGGAATATTTATTGTATAGGTTCCATCTGAATTAATTAATACATTGCCAATGACTGTGCCATCCGGAAGCGTTAAATTAATATAGAAAACTGTTCCGGCTGGAGCATCTCTTTGTAATGATTTTAATAGGGTATTCATATTAAGGTTTTTATAGATAGAAGAACCTGTAATAGTTTTAGTTCCTTCATAAATTGGATTGACAGTTGGTTTTTCAACTAGGAAATCTCTCCAGTCGATATCTACGTCGGCATCGGCATCCGCATCGGCATCGGCGTCGGCATCCGCGTCCGCATCGGCGTCAGCATCAGCGTCGGCATCGGCATCAGCGTCGGCATCCGCATCTGCATCGGCATCAGCGTCAGCATCCGCATCAGCGTCAGCATCCGCATCAGCATCCGCATCGGCATCCGCATCAGCGTCGGCGTCGGCATCGGCATCCGCATCAGCGTCGGCATCCGCATCCGCATCAGCGTCGGCATCGGCGTCAGCATCCGCATCCGCATCGGCGTCGGCATCCGCATCAGCGTCGGCATCAGCATCAGCGTCGGCATCAGCATCCGCATCGGCATCAGCATCAGCATCAGCGTCGGCATCAGCGTCAGCATCCGCATCAGCATCCGCATCGGCGTCGGCATCCGCATCAGCGTCGGCATCCGCATCAGCGTCGGCGTCGGCATCAGCGTCGGCATCCGCATCCGCATCAGCGTCGGCATCCGCATCAGCGTCAGCGTCAGCATCCGCATCAGCATCAGCGTCGGCATCAGCGTCAGCGTCAGCATCCGCATCCGCATCAGCATCGGCGTCCGCGTCGGCATCCGCATCGGCATCGGCGTCAGCATCGGCATCCGCATCGGCATCCGCATCGGCGTCAGCATCCGCATCCGCATCAGCGTCGGCGTCGGCGTCAGCATCGGCATCCGCATCGGCATCCGCATCGGCGTCAGCATCCGCATCCGCATCAGCGTCGGCGTCGGCATCCGCATCCGCATCGGCGTCCGCATCCGCGTCGGCATCCGCATCCGCATCGGCGTCAGCATCGGCGTCAGCGTCGGCATCGGCGTCAGCATCCGCATCGGCGTCAGCATCCGCATCGGCGTCAGCATCCGCATCGGCGTCAGCATCCGCATCCGCATCCGCATCGGCATCGGCGTCAGCATCCGCATCCGCATCCGCATCGGCGTCAGCATCCGCATCCGCATCTGCGTCAGCATCGGCATCCGCATCGGCATCCGCATCCGCATCCGCATCAGCGTCGGCATCCGCATCCGCATCCGCATCGGCGTCAGCATCCGCGTCGGCATCCGCATCAGCATCTGCATCGGCGTCAGCATCGGCGTCAGCGTCGGCATCGGCGTCAGCATCCGCATCCGCATCCGCATCAGCGTCGGCATCCGCATCAGCATCCGCATCGGCGTCAGCATCCGCGTCGGCATCCGCATCAGCATCTGCATCGGCGTCAGCATCGGCGTCAGCGTCGGCATCGGCGTCAGCATCCGCATCGGCGTCAGCATCCGCATCCGCATCGGCATCGGCGTCAGCATCCGCGTCGGCATCCGCATCAGCATCTGCATCGGCGTCAGCATCCGCGTCGGCATCCGCATCAGCATCGGCATCCGCATCCGCGTCGGCATCCGCATCAGCGTCGGCATCTGCATCTGCATCGGCATCTGCATCAGCATCCGCATCAGCGTCGGCATCCGCATCCCCAACATCCGTCGCAATAAATCCACGAGCTGCGTTACTATTCAACAAATCAACATCCAATAGTCCATCGCCAGTTCTAGCTGCGAAATCCAATTTTCCATCATTTGCACTAGGAAGAGCCGTAACACCGAGCGCTAGTAAATCAATTGTTAGCGTAAAAGTAGATACACTACTAACGCCAACTCCCAGTAAATGATTTACTCTTGCCCCAATTGCATTTCTACTAGTATCAATGAAGAAATTATTTGAACTACCATTAACTGTTCCTTGATTAAATAACCCAATATTCCCAATTCCTAAATAAGCAATTTTATAATCAATTTTTGTATTTGCTTTTATATTTGGATTACTCAAAATAGAAGTTAATTCGCTAGGCAGTTCAAAATACGGGTAATACGTAGACACAGCACTCGCACTAACTAATTGGTTCCCTGATAGAGTAATCACTAATTTCCCATTCGCATATTGTGTATTCAAGCTTGAATTCCCAAGTAAATCAATCGTTGCTGCATCCGCTTGAATACCACTGAGGGCAAATTTGTGATTAAAAGAATCATAATTCACTGTGACAGGTGCTACCATCATTGTTGTTGTTGTAATTAGAGCAGCAATTAATTTTGCTTTTTGCGCTCGCTTTTGGTCAAGTTTCCTTTTGTAATCCACACGCTGTTTTTTCATCATTTTTCCCCCTTAAAAATCAATAAGTTTTGATTTTGAAAAATAACTGAAAACAGAATAAAGGTATTTAATTATTGTTTACTAATAAGCTAACTATTAAGTATCCCCTGAACCTTTATCCAATATCAGATTAAAATCATTTCAGCAAAATGCCCCTCCTTTCTTTTTATGTATCTAAGTGAACCTTTCATTTAATGTTATAACCCGTTAGATAACTTTACTATATAGTATATTTTTAAAAATTAAAGTAAAAAGTACTAGAAAGAAAAAATACTTCAATTCAATATCATTAGTCTAAAAGTTATACAAATATGCGCATTTAAGGCTTATATTTAAACTTTAGCACTGGTCTTTAATAGGTAAATATATCTACTAAATCCAACTTTACATGAATTGTCTTTAAATTGTATACAAATCTTTTTAAAATGGTTCCTCACTTTAAATCTATTTGTACGCAAAAAAAATAGCCCTCTTTGAAAGGGCCATTTTTTTTAGTAAAGATATGCTTTTTTAAGTTGCTCTTTTTTATCATCAGTTAGTCCGAGTTTTTCTTTTAAAAAGTTATCCATCGAACCATATTTAGCATCAATTTCATCGAAAGCGGCATTGATATAAGATTCACGAACTTCCATTACAGCTGTCATCCCGTCGATAACTTTTTTATTATCTGTTTTAGCTGCGACTGCTTGGATTGCTTTTTCATCTTCACTAGCACGGTATTTATTGGATAACATGTAATCGTCTATTACAGTGTTTTTATCTACACCTAGTGCCGAGAGGACTAAAGCAGTTCCAAATCCAGCTCGGTCTTTTCCGGCTGTACAATGCCAAAGAACTGAGCCATCTTGATTCGCTAGTAGTATCTCAAAAAATTCTTTGTAGGCTTGAATAGAAGTTTCATCTGTAATAAAGCTTTTATTAGCATTAATTAGAAAGGTTTCGGGATTATCCATTTTAGCTAGACTGGCGGTTAAATCTTGCGTGCTCGTGGATGCTCCGTTATCTTTCATCACAGAATCATGTGTATAATCGACTCCCGTAAGTTCTGGATCTGGTTTGGCTTTCACTTCGGTATTTGTCCTAAAATCAACTATATGCGAAAGGTCATATGTATTTACGAGTTTCTTTTTATCTGAATCACTTAAAGTGGCAAGTTCGGCGCTTCTGATTAATTTATGTGGTTTGATTGTTAAACCATCTGTTGTTTTGTAACCACCTAAGTCACGAACGTTTACTGCCCCTTGTAATTTTATTTGACTACCTGGTTGGAGTGTTTTTTCGGTTTTAACATTCGCTTCTGCTTTTTCTTCTGACTGAGTTCCACATCCCCCTAGTAATAATGTTGCGCTTAATACACCTGCTCCTGTTACTTTTACCCAATTTCTCATTCTTTCTCCTCCTTTTGTAAGCTTAATTGTAATTATAACAATGGAATTTATTGGTTGAATAAAGGGTTTGTAAAGAAATGATTTGCAGGATGTTAAGGTATGAAAAAAGCCAAAACCGCATTAGGGTTTTGGCTTTTTGAATTAAAATGGCATTTTGAAATTGCCGAATGGATTTTTACCTTTTTTACCTTTTCCTCCACCAGTCATTTGCTTCATCATTTTTTTCATTTCAGCAAATTGTTTTAGGAGGCGGTTGATTTCTTGAATTGGGCGTCCGCTACCGCGAGCAATTCGTTTTCTTCTGCTCGCATTGATGATGTCTGGATTGTCTTTTTCGTTTTTGGTCATAGATTTAATTATCGCTTCGATGTGACCAAGTTGTTTATCATCTACTTGCATGTTGTCGAGGCCTTTCATTTTGTTTGCCCCTGGCATCATTTTTAGTAGTTCATCTAGTGGTCCCATTTGTTTTACTTGTTGCAACTGGTCCAAGAAGTCATCTAAGGTCATGCTGTTGTCTTTCATTTTTTGTTCCATAGCTTTCATTTTTTCTGCGTCTACATCAGTTTGTGCTTTTTCAATAAGAGAAAGTACATCACCCATGCCGAGAATTCTTGAAGCCATACGATCGGGATGGAACGTTTCGATTGCTTCCATTTTTTCACCGGTAGCAACGAATTTGATTGGTTTTCCTGTGACTGAACGGATGGAAAGTGCTGCCCCACCACGTGTATCACCGTCTAATTTTGTTAATACAACGCCGGTAATTTCTAATTGTTCGTTGAAGCTTTGGGCCACGTTTACTGCGTCTTGCCCAGTCATTGAGTCAACTACGAGTAAAATTTCAGTTGGCGTAGCGATTTCTTTCACTTGTTTTAATTCATCCATCAGTGTTTCGTCGATATGAAGACGACCGGCTGTATCGATAATGACATAATCTAAATGTTCTTCTTTTGCTTTAGCGATAGCTTGTTTCGCGATTTCTACTGGGCTTACTTGATCGCCTAGAGAAAATACTGGCATATCTAATTGTTTGCCAAGTGTTTCTAATTGTTTGATTGCTGCAGGTCGGTAAATATCTGCTGCGACTAGTAAAGGTTTACGATTATATTTTTTACGTAATAAATTAGCGAGTTTTCCTGAAGTGGTTGTTTTACCAGCTCCTTGTAAACCTACCATCATAATAACGGTTGGCGGGCGATCAGCTGTTCCGATTTTACTTTCTTCGCCGCCCATGAGGCTTGTTAATTCTTCTTGAACGATTTTAATTACTTGTTGACCGGGTGTTAGGCTTTTCATTACGTCCGCGCCAACTGCACGTTCGCTTACTGTTTTAATAAATTGTTTAACGACTTTAAAGTTAACATCGGCTTCTAGTAAAGCAAGACGAACTTCACGCATCATTTCTTTTACGTCAGCTTCGTTTACTTTCCCTTTACCGCGAATTTTGTTCATTGTTTCTTGGAGTCTTCCAGCTAGTCCTTCAAATGCCATGATTCTGGCCTCCTAATCGATATTTTTAAGCTGTTCGAGCGTATCTTTCACTTGCTCGTCCAGAAAATTCTTCTTGGTTAATTGTGCTTCTAATTGATCAAAGAGTTTTTCTCGTTGTTGATATTTTCTTAACATCCCTAGTTTTTCTTCGTATTTTTCTAGGCTTTCTTCTGTTCTTTTAATATTATCATAAATAGCTTGTCTACTCACTTCAAATTCTTCGGCAATTTCGCCTAGTGAGTAATCATCCAAGTAATAAAAAGAAACATACGATTTTTGTTTTGTTGTTAGTAATTCTTGGTAAAAATCAAATAATAAATTCATACGGTTTGTCTTCTCAAACAAGGCATTTCACCTCTCTCCTTTTAAAGGATACGGGGAAATCACGGGAATGTCAAGGAAGGTTAAATAAAAGAGAAAAAAGCCGGAATGACGAGCATCATTCGGCTTTCTCTGATTATTTTTCGTTATCAACCATATCAGCAAATAAGCCATACACATATTCATTTGCATCAAAGGCTTGCAGATCGTCCATTTGTTCCCCGAGTCCGACGAATTTTACTGGAATATCGAGTTCATTACGGATGGCTATGACGATACCACCTTTTGCAGTCCCGTCGAGTTTTGTTAAGATAATACCTGTCACGTCTGTTGTTTCTTTAAATTGTTTTGCTTGAACGAAGGCGTTTTGGCCAGTTGTAGCATCAAGGACTAGTAAAACTTCGTGCGGCGCATTAGGAATTTCACGCGTAATGACACGTTTTACTTTTTCAAGTTCGTTCATCAGGTTGACTTTATTTTGCAAACGGCCGGCTGTGTCACAAAGTAAGATGTCTGCTTTTCTAGCTTTGGCGGCTTGAACGGCATCAAACATGACAGCAGCAGGATCGCTTCCCTCAGCTTGTTTAATAACATCGACACCTGTTCGTTCGCCCCAGACTTCTAGTTGATCGATTGCACCTGCTCGGAATGTATCTCCCGCCGCAAGCATAACTTTTTTACCTTCTTGTTTAAAACGATGTGCCATTTTTCCGATAGAGGTTGTTTTACCAACGCCATTAACACCAACAAATAAGATAACAGTTAGACCATTTTCTTCAATATGCAAAGTTTCGTCTTCTTTTTCGTCGCCTTGGTAAATATCAACTAGTTTTTCAACAATAACTTCTTGTACATCTTTTGGGTCGCTAATATTTCTTAATTGTACTTCACGGCGAAGTGTATCGACTAATTCCATTACTGTTTCAAAACCGACATCTGCTCCGATAAGAATTTCTTCTAGTTCTTCAAAGAAATCTTCATCTACTTTACGATAACGAGCGACCATTTCATTGATCTTCCCGGAAAAGTTACCGCGAGTTTTTGATAAACCATCTTTAAATTTTCCTGAAACAGAATCGGTTTGCTGGGTAATTTTATCTTTTAATTTTTTAAAAAAGGTCATTTTATATACTCCTTTTATTTAATGAGTTCGGCTGTTTCTTCTAAGCGAACCGAAACTAATTTGGAGACGCCGGACTCTTGCATTGTGACACCATAAAGGACGTCCGCTTCTTCCATTGTTCCTTTTCGGTGCGTGATAACGATAAACTGAGTGCCTGACTCAAATTGTTTTAAGTAGCGGCTAAAACGTGTAACATTGGCTTCATCTAAGGCCGCCTCTACTTCATCCAAAATACAGAATGGTACTGGTCGAACACGAATGATAGCAAAAAGTAATGCAATCGCAGTTAATGCACGCTCTCCGCCAGAACGAAGCGATAAGTTTTGTAGTTTTTTCCCTGGTGGTTGAACGACGATGTCAATCCCTGTCGTTAGTAGATTCTCTGGATCAAGTAGTACGAGTTCCGCACTTCCTCCGCCAAATAATTCTGGGAAAACAATGGCAAATTCTGTTTTTATTGCTTCAAAACTCTCACTGAAACGAATTTTCATTTCTTCATCCATTTCGTCCATAACTTTAAAGAGGGTTTCTTTTGCAGCAAGTAAATCCGCTTGTTGTCCTGTTAAAAAGTCAAAGCGTTCTTGGATGCGATCAAATTCTTCAATAGCGCCAATATTAACGATTCCGAGCTCGTCTATCGAACGTTTTAATAAACGAACTTTAGAACGCGCTTGTTCCGTATCTACTTCTGGCAAGATTTTTTCTTCGGCTTGCTCTGGTGTTAGTAAATAGGCTTCTTGCAAGCGATCGATTCGGTTAGTAATATCTACTTCGAGACGACCGATGCTTATTTCCGCATTATTTTTTTGTTCCACATAAAAACTAATTTGGTTATTTTTTTGCGTCAACTCAGCTTCTAGTAGTTCGATTTTTTCTTGTAGTTCGGTGCGAGTTTGTCTTGTTTGATTTAGTTTTTCACTTGTCTCTGCTTTGTCTTTACGAAGTTCTTCGATGGATTTTCTAGCAGACTCTTCGCTTGTATGGACACTTGATAGATTTGTTTTTAAGGAAGCAAGTTTTTGCTCAGCTGCTTCTTTTTGTTCGTAGTTTTCATGTAATGTCGTTGTTACGCGGTCTACTGCTTCGACGGCAGACTGTAACTGCTCACGTTTAGCGGCAATTTGCGCTTTTAAGGACGACAAGCTTTCTAAATCTGCTGTACGTTTACTTTCTAGTGCTTTACTTGAAGATGTCATCGCTTTTATTTCTTCGTCGGTTTTTTCGATTTGTTTAGCGATTTCTACTTGCTCTTGAAGTAGCGTTTCTTTTCGTTCCAGCAGTTTGTTTAATTCTTCGCTGCCATCTGCTTTTTCAATATCATATAGCTGTAATTGTTTGTTAAAACGTTCTAGATTTTCGGTTTCGCGATCTAATTTACCAAGCAATTCTTTTTCTTGTAAACGTAAATTTTCACCAATAACACGAGTTTCTTCAAGTTCTTCTCGTTTTTTCGACATGCTATCTTTGGCAACTTGAACAGCAGACTCGAGTTCACGAGTGGAATTATTTAATTCAGCGATTTTTTCTGCTAATTGACCTAATTCGTGTTTTCTCGTTAAGATAGACGATTTGCCGCCTTTTGTTGCTCCACCAGTCATTGAACCACCGGCATTAACCACATCACCTTCAAGTGTCACAATGCGATACCTGAAGTTTACTAAACGAGCGAGCGTATTTGCCCCTTTTAAATCTTTCGCTAAAATCGTTGTACCGAGCGCGTTTAAAATCACTGGAGACACTTTTTGGTCAAATGAAATTACTTCGCTAGCAAGCGCGATGAAAGCTGGTTGATTACTTAAAGCGTTTTTAGTTGCTGCTGGTAATTCTCGAGGTTGAATAGTTGAAAGTGGTAAAAATGTTGCGCGACCGCTTTTCGTTTTCTTTAAAAAGCTGATTGCTTCACGAGCAACTCGGTCATCTTCAACAACGACATTTTGCGCACTTGCTCCGAGCGCTGTTTCCATAGCTTGTTGATATTTTGCTGGTATTTCAATAAGTTCTACTAAAGCTCCCAATATGCCCGGAATTTCTTTTTTTGCTTTTAATACTTCACGCACGCCTTGGAAAAATCCGGCATAATCATCTGCCAATTCTTCTAAGGTTTCTTTCCGTGATTTCATTTGTTGAACTGTTTCATAATGTTTATAAAGCGCACGTTCTTGTGTTCCAAAAACAGCTTCTTGTTTTGCCAATGTTTGCTGCACTTCACGGTATATTTCCATTTGTTCTGTGAGCTCGCTTTGGATTTTTGTAAGGTGCGTTTTCGTTGTCTCAATTTGAGCTAACATATCTTTTCTTTCATCGACATGTTGACTATTTTCTAAATCTAATTTATCAATTCGGCTAGTAATTTGTCCGATTTGGCGTTCGATATACCCTAAATCATTATTGATTGTCGTTTGCGTATGTCGTAAATCAATATAATCACTTTTGCGGTTTTCAATCGCTTCTTCGGATAAATCATCATATTTTGAAAGTGTCGCTTCTAGTTCTTTTTTCGCTTTTACGGCAATTTCAAGCGCCGTTTCTTTTTCGAGTTTTGAACTACTTAGCACTTCTTTTTGTTCTTCAAGAGCAGTAATTTTTTCCGTAATTGCAGCCAATGTTTCTGCGTAGACTTGTTCGTTTTCACTGCTATGTTTTTTACGTTCTAATTGAAGATTCCGCTCTCCTTCTAGTTGTTCGAGTTTTTCGGTTTCTACTAACAAACGCTCTTGTAAATTATCTAGCGCAATATCAGTTTCATTAAGCGCTTGTTTTTCACGGGAAACAATTGCTTCTTCCGCATGTAATTCTTCGCGTAGCTTAATTAAAACCGTTTGATTTTCACCAAACTCTTTACGGACTTCAGCTAGTTTTTCTGTTAAAGAACTGATTTCACTCGCAAGTAACGTCACTTCGTATTTTTCTAGTTCTTCTTGTTGGAATAAATAATCCTTGGCAATAGAAGCTTGCATTTCGAGCGGCTCCAGTTGCCCTTCTAATTCATATAAAATATCTTGTACACGATTTAAATTTTCTTCGGTTTCAAATAATTTATTTTCAGCTTGTTTTTTACGATGTTTGTATTTAAGTACGCCGGCTGCTTCTTCAAAAATCGAGCGGCGTTCTTCTGGCTTACTGTTCAGAATTTCATCGATTTTCCCTTGTGAGATTATCGAAAAAGACTCTCTCCCAAGTCCAGAATCCATAAATAAATCGACAATATCTTTCAGTCGACAATTTTCTTTATTGATTAAAAATTCACTATCACCATTACGGTAAATACGTCTAGTTACAGCTACTTCGCTATAATCAAGTGGTAAAAAATGGTCTTCATTTTCGAGAATAAGCGATACTTCTGCAAAATTAATTGGTTTACGCGTATCACTTCCAGCAAAAATAACATCGCCCATTCGGCCACCACGGAGCGATTTAGCGGACTGCTCACCAAGTACCCAGCGGATTGCTTCTGTAATATTACTTTTCCCGCTACCATTTGGCCCTACAACTGCAGTCATGCCGGGCACGAAATCTATCGCAACTTTGTCAGCAAAGGATTTAAAGCCATTCATTTCTAATCGTTTTAATAACATGTCCGGACACCTCCATTTTTGTTTATCTATGTGTTAGTTGATTTATAGCAAATTGTGCCGCACTTTGTTCTGCTTGTTTTTTTGTTCTACCGCTGCCTTTTCCAAGTACTTGTCCGTTAACAATAACTTGGGCATCGAATGCTTTATTATGTGCTGGTCCTGTTTCGCCAAGAATATCATATTCGATCAAGACATCACGGTCCCGTTGAACAATCTCTTGTAGTTGCGTTTTGTAATCGACTGTTTGCAAGTATGCACCTGCATCAATCTTCGGAAAAATAACTCGTTCTAGAAATTTCACGACTTTATCAATACCATTATCTAAGTATAGTGCACCGATAAAAGATTCAAATACATCAGCAAGTAAAGCTGGGCGTGTTCTCCCACCTGCTTTTTCTTCTCCTTTACCTAGACGCACATATTTAGAGAAATGTACTGCTTCCGCGAACTCTACTAAGGAAGGTTCACATACAATAGCTGCACGCATTTTTGTCATGTGTCCTTCTGCCATATCTGGATATTTATTAAAAAGATAGTCTGAAACAGTTAGTTCAAGAACTGCATCACCAAGAAATTCTAGGCGCTCATTATCTTTCACATTTTCCCGGCGATGTTCATTGACATATGAGGAATGTGTGAATGCTTGTTGTAATAATTCCACATTTTGAAAATCAAAACCAACACTTTCTTGTAATTCTTCCCATTGATTCATTTCACTTGCCCCTCTCTATACTAGTAAGCAAGTTCATTTTCTAAACAGCCACTAGCAAAAAGCTGCTTAGAAAATGAACCAACAAATCTTCTTAACCTTGAAAAAGAGGCTACCTGTACTACTTATCTCACGTGCGGAAGTTACCACAGCAAAGATAAGTAACACGGGCACCCTCATTTATCCGGTCACATAAAGTTTTATGCGTTTGCCTCTATGTACTTCACTGCATCACCAACTGTGTTAATGTTTTCAGCGTCGCCATCAGAGATTTCAACTCCGAACTCGTCTTCAAGTTCCATTACTAATTCAACAACATCTAGGGAATCTGCACCTAGATCTTCTTTGAAGGAAGCTTCTAAAGTTACTTTGGATTCCTCGACACCTAGACGGTCTACGATGATTTTTGTAACTTTTTCTAATACTTCTGCCATTTTTCACTTCACCTCCCTCCAAGTATTATATAGGATTATTTCTCCTACGTAAACAAAAATATTTAAAGTAATGCGAGCCAAGTAAATTCGCATTCATTAACCAATTTTACATTACCATTCCGCCATCAACGGATAGTGTTTGGCCAGTAATATACTTCGATGCATCGCTTGCTAAGAAAAGAACTGCATTCGCAATATCTTCGGTTGTTCCGTAAGCACCAAGCGGAATTTGAGCTAGCATTGCTTCTTTTGTTTTATCATCTAATTTGTCTGTCATTTCTGTTGTAATGAAACCAGGAGCAACAGCATTAACGTTAATACCACGTGGAGCAAGTTCACGAGCAGTTGTTTTTGTTAAACCAATTACGCCTGCTTTACTTGCAACATAGTTTGCTTGACCTGCATTACCAATTAAGCCAACAACAGAAGCCATGTTGATAATTTTACCAGCGCGTTGTTTCATCATTGTACGACTTACTGCTTTTGTACAAAGGAAAGTTCCTTTTAGGTTGATGTTAATAACGTCATCCCACTCGTCTTCTTTCATGCGCATTAATAAATTATCACGCGTAATTCCCGCATTATTGACTAAAATGTCGATACGACCAAAGCGCTCGATTGCTTGTTTGAAAAATGCATCCACATCTTCAGCAATCGCTACGTTTGCTTTCATTGCTTCTACTTCTACACCATGTTCGGCAACGAGTTTTGCTGTTTCTTCCGCAGCTTCTGGGCTACCATTGTAATTGAAGAAAATATTTGCGCCTTCTTTAGCTAATTTGATGGCGATGTCACGACCGATTCCGCGCGATCCACCTGTTACTACTGCTACTTTGCCTTGTAAAGTCATTAATTATTCTCCTTTCAATGTCGCGGCAACACTTTTCACTGACTCAACATCACCTGCTGACAGTACAGTTACATCACGATTGATTTTCTTAATTAAACCAGCTAAGACTTTTCCAGAACCAATTTCAACAAAAGTATCTACGCCGTTTTTAATTAATTCTTCGACAATATCTTCCCATAATACTGGGGAATAAATTTGCTTGATTAGTTTATCGCTAATTTCGGATTTATCCGTAGTTTCTTTAGCATCCACGTTATTAACTACTGGAATTTGACCATCAGAAATTTTAACCTCTGCTAAAATATCACGGAAAGCAAGTGCAGCTGGTTCCATTAAACTTGAGTGGAAAGGTCCGCTAACAGCAAGTGGTAATACGCGTTTCGCACCACTTTCTTTTGCTTTTTCGCCAGCTTTTTCAACGCCAGCTGTTGTTCCAGAGATAACGATTTGTCCTGGACAGTTCAGGTTAGCAAGTTGAACTGCATCCCCTTCAGCTGTTACTTCTTCGGTTACTTTTTTTAATGTTTCACGGTCTACGCCAAGAACCGCAGCCATTGCGCCGGCGCCATTTGGTACAGCGGCTTCCATTAATTCTCCGCGTTTACGCACAAGATAAATCGCATCACTTGCTTCTAAAAATCCGCCAGCAACAAGCGCGCTATATTCGCCAAGGCTATGTCCTGCTACGTAATCCGCTTTAACACCATATGTTTCTAATGCGCGTAAAATAGCTACACTTGTTGAAACTAATGCTGGTTGTGCATTTTCGGATTTCGTTAATAATTCGATTGGTCCTTCTGTAATAACATCTGTGATGGAAAAGCCTAATCTTTCATCAGCATCATCATAGATTTTTTTTGCTTCTGGATATTCTGCAGCTACATCTTGCCCCATGCCAATTTTTTGTGCTCCTTGACCGGGAAATACGAATGCGATTTTAGTCATTTGTTTCTGTTCCTCCTACTTTTACTTTATCTACTTCTGATTTGATGGTTTCAACAACTTGTTTTTCAACCATTTCACGTACTTGACGAATAGTGGTAAAAATACCATTTGCATTAGATGATCCGTGTGCTTTTACAACTGGGGCTTGAACACCGAATAAACAAGCGCCACCGTATTCGCTATAATCCATTTTCGCTTTTAGTTCCATTAAATCTTTTTTCAGGAAGCTTGCTGCGACTTTATTTTTAAAGCCATTTAGTAAGCTCATTTTTAGCATACTTAGGAAAGCTGCACCTGTTCCTTCAATTGACTTAAGTACCATATTACCAGTGAATCCGTCAGTAACAACTACATCTGCTACATCCATTAACAAATCACGTGCTTCGATATTACCGATAAATTCATAGGCATCTTGATTTTTCATTAGCTCAAATGATTTTTTTGTTAATTCATTTCCTTTTGTTTCTTCTGTTCCGATGTTTAAAAGTGCCACACGTGGGCGTTCGATTTTACGTACTTTTTCCGCATAGACCGAACCCATTAAGCCAAACTGTAATAAATGTTCTGGTTTTGCTTCAGCATTTGCACCTAAGTCGAGCATAACAAAGCCTTTTCCAGTAACGGTTGGAAGTGTTGGCGCAAGTGCTGGACGGTCAATTCCTTTAATGCGTCCAATGACAAAGAGTCCAGTAGACATAAGGGCACCTGTATTTCCTGCTGAGATACAAGCATCTGCTTCTCCGTCTTTTACGGCTTGGGCTGCAAGTACCATGGAAGCTTTTTTCTTCCGTTTTACGGCGCGAACTGGTTCATCGTCACTTTCTATTTTTTCATCGGTATGTATGATTTTCACACGAGTTTTATCTGTTAAATGTTCATTTATTTTTGTTTCGTCTCCAAAAAGAAGAATTTCGATATCTTTATATTGGGCAACAGCTTTCATTACACCTAAAACAATTTCTTTTGGTGCGTGATCTCCACCCATCGCATCTACAGCAATTTTCATTATACGTCAGTCCTTTATTTTCATTTTTGCGTTGCGTGATACATTTCAAACTTACCTTTGAGTACAATTTCGTCTCCAACATAGCTTTTTACATCCACTATAGTAATAGCTCTGTTGTCTGTTGCTGGACGTACTTTTGCTTTTGCTATGATGCGTTCACCTTCGTATACAGAACGAACAAAGCGAACAGTTGCTTGTGTAGTTAAAGCTAGTTCATTTGGGATGACTGCGGTTGCTAAGGAATTAGCTTGGGCAAATAGGTGATGCCCTCGAGCGATTTTATTTCGTTTAAAAACATGCTCACTTCTCACGTCAAAAATGGAAATTGCACTCTTACTAAGTTGGATATCAATAATTTCACCAATCACTTCATCGATGGGAAGACTTTTTACTGCGTCGGCATAATTGACACTCGCTACATGTTTGATTCGCTCTCTGAGTTCAGGGATAGAAAGAGCCACCCGGTCTAAACGGATAGTCTGAACGCTAACCCCAAATTTTTCAGCAAGTTGCTCATCTGTTATGAAAGGATTTTCTTCAATAGCAACTTGAAGTTTCATTTGTCGATCCTTCTTAGAATATTTTTTCATGCACGGTTCCTCATCTCTTTTTTTGTGAAAGGTATTAACACCAGCTACTAAAGACTGGCTAAAAAAAGGAAGTTACCTCTGCTGGATAACCTTCAGAACTTCCTCCTATTTATTGGTACTTTAATATGTTATTAAAAATCAAGCCAAGTTGCAAGTTTTTTTAAAGTTTGTTACATAGGTTTAATCTAGTTTTTGTTCTGTGAAGACGCCTTCTTCCTCAAGTAGCGCCACTAATTTATCGTACGTTTTATTTTCCAACATGTTTTCTTCAAAGATCATATGGACGGCATCTTGGCGAGCGATTTCAAGCGCACGGTAATCATGAACCATATCAGCGACTTTGAATTCTGGAACGCCACTTTGTTTTCTACCGAAGAAATCTCCTGGTCCACGAAGTTCGAGGTCTCGTTCGCTGACAACAAAGCCATCGTTTGTTTCTGACATAATCATCATTCGTTCTTTTCCGACCTCGGTTTTTGGGTCAGCAATTAAAATACAATAAGATTGCTCAGCCCCTCGCCCAACTCGTCCCCTCAGTTGATGCAACTGCGCTAAACCAAAACGGTCTGCATCATATATGACCATCATCGTAGCGTTCGGAACATTTACGCCAACTTCGACTACGGTAGTGGATACGAGGCAGTCAATTTTTTTATCATTAAAGTCGCGCATAATTTGTTCTTTGTCTGCCGGTAATAACTTGCCGTGCATGAGTCCTGGAACATATTTAGTGCCCCATTTATTTTGTAAAATGTTGAAAACGTCTATCGCATTTTGCACATCGAGTTTTTCGGATTCTTCAATTAATGGACAAATAATGTAAACTTGGTGACCTTTATCGATTTCTTTTTCCATAAAACCGATAACGCGATCAAGCATTTGATGTTTTACCCAGTAGGTTTCAATTTCTTTTCGTCCAGCTGGAAGTTCATCAATGATCGATACATCCATTTCCCCGAAAGCTGTAATTGCGAGCGTTCTAGGGATTGGCGTTGCGGTCATAAATAACACATCAGGATATTCGCCTTTTTCCCGTAAAATCCGGCGCTGTGCTACACCAAACCTATGTTGTTCATCTGTAATAACTAAACCAAGTCGATGATAAATTACTTCGTCTTGGATTAAAGCATGGGTGCCAATTAAAACGTCAATTGAGCCATTTTCAAGCATTGCCAGTAATTCTCTACGTTGCTTCCCTTTCACACTACTAGTAAGCAAACCAACTGTAATATCAAAGGGTTGTAGTAGCTCCACTAATGAATTCGCATGTTGTTCAGCTAAAATCTCCGTTGGGACCATTAAAGCGCTTTGGAAACCGCTTTTGGCAGCTGCATACATCGCGATCGAGGCTACAACTGTTTTTCCTGATCCAACGTCTCCTTGTAACAAACGATTCATATGGAAGTGCGATAACATATCTCCGCAAATCTCGTTCACTACTCTTTTTTGCGCTTTTGTTAGCGGAAATGGTAAAGAATCGATATAATGACGCAAATCTTCTACATCATAATTAATCGAAATCCCACCCGACTTCTCACGTTCGATTTTACGGAAAAACTGCATTTTTAATTGGAAAAGCAAGAATTCTTCGTAAACCATTCGGCGTCTAGCTTGTTTTAATTCCTCATTGTTTTTTGGGAAATGAAGCACGCGAACAGCTTCTAACCGATCCATTAATTGATATTTTTCAAGTAAATTGGTTGGGATAACTTCTTCTATATCCTTGCTATAACTATCAAAAGCAAGCCGAGTGTATTTTTGCATCGTTTTATTACGAAGGGTTCCTTTTAATCTATAAACACCTTCTAATTCTTCTTCATTTTCTACAGCGCCTATTTTAATTTTGCTAGCTGTAATTTGGGCGCGGCTTTTATCCCATTTGCCAGAAATCGTCACTGTTTCGCCAACGCTTATTTTATTTTTTAAATAGGGTTGGTTGAAAAAATCGATTTTGATGACTTGACCTTCTGTTGACACGCGGAAAGAGAGCTTCGATTTTTTTCGTCCGTAAAAGGCTACAGTTGCTTCGGTTAGCACTTCGCCTTGAATTGTAATTCGTTCTTCATGCGCTACTTCCGATAAATCCCGCAACCGGTAATCTTCATAGCGATACGGGAAGTTCCATAGCAAATCATGCACGGTCGATAAACCTAACTCTTTTAAAGTTTTAGCTGTTTCTTCACCAATTCCTTTGATTTCAGTTGTCGGGATTCGTTTAAGTTCACTCACGTTTATCTTCTGGCGACAATCCGAAAATCTTCCGCTGAATGGCGCGTCCAGTCGGTGTAGCCGCCAATCCTCCTTCTGCCGTTTCTCTTAAAGAGCTTGGCATTTGTAACCCAACGCGGTGCATTGCTTCAATCACTTCATCACATGGGATACGACTTTTAATGCCTGCTAGTGCCATATCAGCTGAAATAATTGCTTGCGAAGAACCAAGGGCATTTCTTTTCACGCATGGCACTTCTACAAGTCCTGCTACTGGATCACACACAAGCCCAAGCATATTTTTCATTGTCATCGCCATCGCATGCGCAGATTGTTCGGGGGTTCCTCCCGCGGCTGCTACAATCGCTGCTGAAGCCATTGCACTTGCAGAACCAATTTCCGCCTGACAACCACCTGCTGCCCCGCTTATAAATGCATTATTCGCAACTACATAACCAAATGCTCCAGCTGTGAATAAAAAGTTAACCATATCTTCACGCGTCATTTCAAGACGATCTTTTAAAGAGAAAAGTACGCCTGGCACAACGCCTGCGCTTCCAGCAGTTGGAGTCGCACAAATAACACCCATCGCTGCATTAACCTCATTTGTTGCAATCGCTTTTGCTACTGAATCTAGTAAAACTTCACCAGATAAAAAGTTTCCTTTTTTGATATAGTCTTGCATGAGGACAGCATCTCCGCCCGTTAATCCGGTAGTTGAAGTAACACCTGCCTCGCCTTCATGAATAGCTTCTTCCATAATATCTAAATTCCGTTCCATCGCAGCAGTTATTTCCTCCCGCGGTAAACCAGAAATATTCATTTCACGTTTAATCATAATTTCAGCAATAGTTAGGTTCTCGCGTTCAGCGATGTCCACTAATTCTGCAACAGTTCTAAACATTATCAACACTCACTTTCTATACTCATTACCAACATACCTGATTTACAACTCAAAATAAAGCCAAATGCACGTTTTATTTACGCACATTTGGCTTTACACAAATCGAGCGAAAGCCACCGATTTACTAGAGACAAGTACCAAAACGATTAAATCATTACGCTTGCTACTTGGTAAATCCCTGGTAATTCAGCAATTTTGCTAATTAAATCTTGTTCAACTTGTTGGTCAACTTCTATTACCATTAAAGCTTCGTCGCCTTTTACTTTGCGCGATACTTTCATTTGACCGATATTAATTTTATGGTCAGCGATTACGGATGACACTGCAGCAATCGCACCAAATTTGTCTTGATGTAAAATAAGGATAGCTGGAGCAGTTCCAGTGAATTCTAGCTCAAATTCGTTTAAGCGAATAATTTCTACTTTGCCGCCACCAATCGATGCGCCAATTAAGGTCATTTGTTGCATACCATGTTTTAACACTAATTTGACAGTGTTTGGATGAGGCGGCTCTTCCACTTCTTCAATAAATTGGATGCGCATGCCCCATTCTTCTGCAAGCTTAGCGGATTCTTTCATACGCGGATCATCTGGCTCAAAACCAAGCAATCCACCAATCAGCGCCACATCTGTTCCGTGGCCTTTATACGTTTTAGCAAAAGAACCATATAAATGAATATCTACTTGGGATGGTTGTTCATTAAAAACAGCTCGTGCAATGGCACCAATACGACTAGCACCGGCAGTATGAGAACTCGATGGACCAATCATTACTGGACCAATAATATCAAACACGCTATTAAATTTCACTAAAATCATCCTTTCTTCTATTCATTTAAAACAAGTCTTTACTCTACCGCAAAAATATACGGGTAAACTGGTTGGTCGCCTTCATGAATTTCTACCTCTACATCTGGAAAAGCTTCTGTTATTTTATCTGCTAAAAGTTCTGCTTTTTTAGCATCTGCATCTTCCCCGAAAATAATAGTAACGATTTCGCTATCATCATCAAGTAATTTTTCTAATGTTTCATAAGCAGCTTCTTCTAAAGTTTCGCGGCTGACTTTGATTTTACCTTCAACCATACCGATAAAACTGTCTTTTTTAATTACAACGCCTTCCACCGTAGTGTCTCGAACAGCTGTTGTAACTTGACCACTTGCTACGTCCTGAATTGCTTCTCTCATCGCTTCTGCATTGGAAGTGAAATCTTGTTCTGGTTGGAAAGTAAGCACAGCAGTAAGTCCTTGTGGAATTGTTTTAGTTGGGATGATTTGTACTTTATCTTCTCCAAGAATTTGAGCCGCTTGTTCTGCAGCCATTTGGATATTTTTATTATTTGGAAGAACAAAAACTTGTTCTGCATTTGCTGATTCAATGGCTTTTACAATATCTTCTGTGCTTGGATTCATTGTTTGACCACCAGAAAGTACAATGGATACGCCCATGCTTTCAAATAGTTTTTTCAATCCTTCTCCTGCTGAAACTGTAACGATACCATAAGGAGCTTTTTCCTTGGCTGGCGCTTTATCGTCGCCAACGATTTCATTATGCTGTTCGCGCATATTTTCTACTTTCATTTTAAGGAGACTACCGTATTGTTGACCATAGTTTAGAACTTCACCAGGATGTTCTACATGGACATGCACTTTTACGACTTCATCATCTGCCGCTACAAGTAAAGAATCACCTAGTTCACTTAAGTCTTGGCGGAATTGTTCTTCATCAAAAGGTTTTAGCCCTGGTTTATTTTCGTTAATCTTCACAATAATTTCTGTACAATAACCAAAATGAATATCCTCAGTGGACATAAAGTCTTGCACATGGCGATGATGTTCTGCATTAATTAATTCGCCCATTGATGCCATATAATCAGGTGCTTCAGCCATTTTACCAGTGAGCACTCCGTAAAATCCTTCATAAATAATAATCAGACCTTGGCCACCACTATCAACAACGCCAACTTCTTTTAAAACTGGAAGTAAATCAGGCGTTTTTTCAAGGGCTACTTTTCCTTGTTTCAAAATTGCTTCCATTACTAATTCGATTTCTTGATGTTCATTTGCGGCAAGAACACCCGCTTTGGCTGCTTCACGTGCTACAGTTAAAATGGTTCCTTCGACTGGCTTCATTACTGCTTTATAAGCAGTCTCTACACCTTTTACAAAGGCATTTGCAAATTCTTCTGCATTAAGTGTTTCTTTATTTTCAATTGATTTAGAAAAGCCTCGGAAAAGTTGGGATAAGATAACGCCAGAATTTCCACGTGCTCCCATCAACAAGCCTTTTGCAAGGTTTGCTCCAACGGCACTAATTGTTTCTTTGTCATTTTTTGCTACTTCTTCTGCTCCACTTGTCATGGATAAATTCATATTTGTTCCCGTGTCACCATCTGGAACCGGGAAAACGTTTAATGAATCAACAAAATCAGCATTTTTCGCTAAATTTTCTGCTCCAAGCGCTATCATTGCTGCAAATTTCTCTGGGTCTAACTGATATATACTCACTTACATAATCCTCCTTATGATTCCTTGATTACTCGGACACCTTGAACATAAATATTCACTGATTCCACTGTAATACCGAGTGTTTTTTCTAGTGTGTATTTCACGCGTTCTTGTACGTTATGAGCTACTTCTGAAATTTTAGTTCCAAAGCTAACAATAATATACATGTCAATATGTATACCTTCTTCTTCTTGTCTTACAATAACACCTTTTGTATAATTTTCTCTTCTAAGAATATCGGTTAAACCATCACGAATTTGATGTCTACTTGCCATACCTACAATTCCAAAATTTTCTTCGGCAGCACCACCAGCGATTGTTGCGATAACATCACTAGTAATATCAATTTTGCCAAGCTTTGTGTCGATTTCGATTGCCATTCTATATTCCTCCCTACGGATTATATTCTCGTTCGATTATTTTTTTATTATTGTTTTTAATTGCTAGTTTAGTTGTTCTTACCTATTTTACTATAATCACAGCCCTTTGGAAAGCATATCACAAATTTGGCTGATTAAATCCGCATTTATGCTGTCAAGTAAAAATTCTTTGCACTATTTTCGCATATCCTCTTGCAAAGTATACTTGTTTATGATAAATTATTCTAGTGTATGAAAAACAAAAGGATAGGTTATTTTAAATAAATTATCCGAAGAGCTCTGTAAGGAGGGGTAAACTATGGCTAAAGAATGTGTTATTACAGGCCGCAAATCACGTTCCGGTAACAAACGTTCCCACGCAATGAACTCCAGCAAACGTACTTGGAAAGCTAACTTGCAAAAAGTACGGATTCTGGTTAACGGCAAACCTAAAAAAGTTTGGGTATCTGCTCGTGCGCTTAAATCTGGTAAAGTGGAACGCGTTTAATCGAAGGAGAAATCAAGTGCAGCGACAATCATGTCGGTGCATTTTTTCTTTGTCTAAAAATAAAAAATACAGGCGAAAATCACCTGTATTTCTCATTAATCATTACTTTGTGTTAATAAAATCATTCCAGTTTTAAAAGAAAACGCTCCAATTTGATCGACAAACTCATTACTCGAAAGTGCCGAACCTACTGGATAAGTAGCATTATCAAGTGGATAAACGAATCCTTTTAGTGTAAGTCCTGTAACATCTTTCATTGTTGTGAATGCTACATATTTTTTATCTGGCAGTTTTTCAATTGTATAGCTTCCTGGTGTATACATTTTGATATAGTTATAGCGATCAATCATTTCTACAACCGGCACAGCGTCTAAGAATCGTGGCTTTGTTAGCATCATCAGATTCGCAAGTAAGTGGTCTAAACGGCCTCCTGTTGCTCCAAAAATGCGTATCTTATCTGGTTTTTGTTCCATTGCCCAGCTTAGCCCAATTTCTGTATCTGTTTCATCCTTTTCGGCAGGAAATTCATGTACATCAGCTACTTTTGTTTTTAAATGAGCTAATTCTTCTTTTGTTAAAGAATCAAAATCTCCCATTGCAACGGTCGGAACAATTCCTCTATCTAACAAACGTTTAGCCCCGCGGTCTACGCCAACCCAACTAATATCTGTATTCGTATATTGTGTTAAATCAGGAATTTCTGACGCAGGTCCACCAACCATGATATTAATTATTTTCATATTTGTGTTCCCTTCTTTCCTAACAAATAAGGCTGGAACGAAAAGTCTGTCCCAGCCCCCAAATATTATTCGCCTACAATAGCTCGTAATTTGTCAATTGGCGTTTGACGATTTTTATTTCCATAAATATAACTTCCAGCTACAAAAACATTTGCGCCGGCATCTCGACATAATTTCGCTGTTTCATGATCCACGCCGCCATCTACTTCGATTTCGATGTCTAAGCCTTTTTCATCCACGATTTTTTTGAAGGCAGAAATTTTTTCTAGTACCTCTGGAATAAATTTTTGTCCGCCAAATCCTGGATTTACTGTCATAAATAAAACCATATCTAGTTCATTTAAAACATGTTGTAATACGTCAATTGGTGTTGCGGGATTTAGCACTGCACCTGCTTTTACTCCGTATGAACGGATGAGTTGTAACGTGCGGTGAAGATGCGTGCAAGCTTCCACATGGACGGTAATATAATCAGCACCTGCTTTTGCAAATTCAGGGATGTATGTATCAGGATTTTCAATCATTAAATGAACATCAAGTGGTAGTTTTGTTTCTGGACGAATCGCTTTTACGACAGCAGGACCGAAAGTGATATTTGGAACGAAATGTCCGTCCATTACATCAACATGGATATAATCCGCGCCGTAATTTTCTACTTCTTTAATATCTCTTGCAAGATTTGCAAAGTCTGCACTTAAAATCGAAGGAGCTATTTTTCCCATTTTTAATACCTCGGCTTTCTGTTTTTTAATTCTTGTAAAATTTGGATGTAGTGTTTGTAGCGGAAATCAGCTATTTCATTTGCTTCAACAGCTGTTTTTACAGCGCAATTCGGCTCATTGTCATGCATACAACCTCGGAATTTACAGCCACTACGACGATCTTCCATTTCTGGAAAACAAAATTGTAATGTTTCTGGTTGTAAATCATCCCACTCAATCGAGCTAAAGCCAGGCGTATCTGCTACAAAGCCATCACCAATTGGCATTAGTTCTACGTGTCTAGTCGTATGTTTACCACGTCCAAGTGAGTTCGATATTTCGGCCGTTTTTAAGGTTAAATCGCTATTTAAACTATTTAATAAAGTGGACTTACCTACACCCGATTGCCCGGCAATAACTGCTGTTTTTCCGCTAATGTAGTCTTTAATTGCTTCTTTATCTGGTTCATCATTAGTTACAAAAACGTCGTAGCCAATTGTTTCATATACCTCTTTATAAACCGCAATTTGTTCTTTTTCCGCATCTGTTGCTAAATCCATTTTACTAATACAAATAACAGGTTGGATGTCTTCTTTTTCGATTGCGACTAAGAAACGATCTGCCAGGTTTGTAGAAAAATCTGGTTCTACTGCCGAAAACACAAGAATCGCAATATCGATGTTTGCCACGGGAGGGCGAACTAGCGCATTCTCCCGTGATAACACATCTAAAATATAACCATCCGTCTTATTTTCTACTTGAAATTCTACGTCATCACCAACTAGCGGGGAAATATTTCGTTTTCTAAAATTCCCGCGCGCCCTACATTGGTATATTTTCCCTTCAGAGAATACATAGTAAAATCCGCTCAACGCTTTGATAATTTGTCCTTCCAGCACATTTCCTCCGTTCTCTTTTTTAATTTGGATAAGGGACTGTACCTTCATCGATTACTTTATCGTCACTGATGATTTTGTAGCCTGCGCTAGAACCTTCTTCAATTTGGAAAGTCACTTCTACCGAGGTATTTTGGGTAATATTCATTTCTCGGTATGCGCTTGTCATACTATGATCTTTGTCTTGAATGTAAATTTGGACTTTCTGTGGTTGTGGATTTTCTTCATCGCTTGGTGTATAAGGGATGTTAAATGTTTTTGTAACTTCTTTAACTTGTTTTTCTTTTGGTCCAGCAGAAATAACGATTTCAATAGTATCGCCTGCATTTATTGCCGTTCCAGCTGATGGGGATTGCGAAATTACTTGCCCTTTTTCTACTGAGTTTGAGTTTTCTTCTTTACTCGAAACTTTGAGTCCAAGTGGTGAAGCATAATCTTCTACAGCTGTTTTTGTATAGCCACGAAGGTCTTTAAGTGTAATCGGTTCTGCACCTTTACTTACGACAAATTTTACATCTGTCGACTTAGCAACTACTTCCGTTCCTTGAGTTGGGGTTTGGCTAATAATCATTCCTTTACCAACTTCAGAACTATATGCTTCTTCTGCAGAAATATTGCTGAAACCTTGCTGCTCTAGCAAAGTTTTAGTCTCAGAGTAACTTCTACCAGTATAGTCTTCCATCGTAATTTTCTTAGAACCTATACTTACAAATAAATTGATTTTCGTGCCTTTTTCTTTCATTTCACCCGCTGATGGGTCCGTATTGATAACTTTGCCTTCTTCTACGTCATCGCTATTTTTTTCTGCTGTTTTACCAATAACAAAGCCATCTTTTTGCAGTAAGGCAATTGCTTGGTCTTCTGTTTTACCAGAAACATCAGGAACAGCGACTTCATCAGGACTTTTACCTAAAAGCCATAACAGTAAAATACCAATAATGAAAAGAACGATTACGGAAGACACGATTAAAATAATCTTCTTTTTCTTGCTCATTTTTTTCTTCTTTTTACCTTTTTTATCGTCTACAGCTACTTCTTCTGCAGCTACTTTACCTTCTGGAACGATGGTTTTATCTAGATTTTGCATCGCTTCTTTTGTGGCGATGATTGGAATTGTTTTTGTGTCGCCATCATCATCATTGGTTGGAAAAACGTATTTAGGTTCATTTAGACGATCTTTATTTAAGCAGGTTTGCAAATCTTTTTCCATTTCTTCTGCGTTTTGATAACGTAAAAATGGATCTTTTGCTGTTGCTTTAATAATAATGTTTTCTAAGCTTTGAGGAATTTCTGGGTTTTGGGCTCTTGCAGACGGAATTTCTGCTTGTAAATGTTTGATAGCGATTGAAACAGCCGATTCTCCGTCAAAAGGTACCTTCCCAGTTAGGAGTTCATATAAAACAATTCCGAGCGAATAGATGTCTGACTTTTGAGTTGCCATCCCACCGCGAGCCTGTTCTGGTGATAAGTAATGGACAGAGCCAAGTAAGGAATTCGTTTGGGTGATGGATGTTTCAGAAAGTGCCATCGCAATCCCAAAATCAGTAATTTTTACGACTCCATCATGATCAATTAAAATATTTTGTGGTTTTAAATCGCGATGAATAATGTGATGTTGATGTGCGATAGCTACTGCTGAAACGATTTGAAGCATGATGTCTACAGCTTTATCATAGCTAATTGGGTGATTTTCTTGGATATACTGTTTTAAATCCATCCCATCCACATGTTCCATCACTATATAGTGTAAATCATTTTCTTCGCCAACATCGTACACACTAACAATGTTAGGATGCACTAAGCTAGTTGCTGATTGGGCTTCACGTTGAAACCTGCGAATAAGGTTGCTTTCATCCGCTAAATCAATCCGTAAAATTTTTACAGCTACATCGCGGTCAAGAATTATATCATGCGCAAGATAGACATTGGCCATTCCACCCCCGCCTATCGCATGTAAAATTTTGTATCGATCATTTAGTCGCTTACCAATCATCATGAAGCATCCCTCCCTTTCTGCATAAGATTTCTTTCTACTAACAACACAGTGATATTATCTTCTCCCCCGTAAGAATTCGCTTTTGTAATAAATACATCGGCTTTTTCAGAAAGAGTTCGTTTACTTTTTAAAATTTCTTCCATTTCAGCTTCTGGGACCATATTAGTCAAACCATCGGAACAAAGTAATAATGTATCGCTCGTTTGAAATGGTACTACAAATGTGTCTACTTCTACTTTTCCTTCTACGCCTAGTGCTCGTAAAAGAATGTTTTTCCGCGGATGATTCATCGCATCTTCTTTGCTGATTTCGCCAGTTCTTAGAAGTTCGTGTACAAGCGAGTGATCTTCTGTTAATTGACGCATTACATCGTTTTGAAGTAAATAACCTCGGCTATCCCCTACATTGGCGATAACTACTTGTGACTGAGCCATAATTGCTGCAACAAGGGTTGTTCCCATACCATTTAGATCCATTTCACTTTCCGCGTAAAGTACAATTTCTTTATTGACTTCTTGGATTGTTTTTTGAAGCCATGTTTCAATTTCTTCTGCGGTTAAAAGAGCGGTCGTTTCTTTCCACGCGTCGCTAAGTAGACGAACTGCCATTTCGCTCGCAACATCTCCTGCGCGGTGCCCCCCCATACCGTCTGCAACAATGACAATCGGCTGCTTATCTTTGTTTTCAAATACGCCGCCATTGTCTTCATTATGATGTCTTATTCTGCCTCTGTCTGTTCTAAATTCTGCATGCATTTATACGCACCTCACTATTTTTCAGGACTCACTTTTCTTAAGCTGGAAACAAAGAATCCATCGCTTCCGATATCTGTTGGTAAAAGTTGTACAAAATCGTCCTTCTTAATTTGTGCCAATTTTTCAGGAAGTACTACAGGTTCTAGTGCAAATTCTGGATGTTTTTCTAGGAATGCGCGCAAGACTGTTTCGTTTTCTTCCTTGTCAATGGTACAAGTACTATAAACTAATATACCATTTTCTTTTACTAATTGGCTAACATCATCTAAAATTGCTAGTTGAATTTCTGCTAATTTATGAATATCTTTTTCTGTTTTTGCGTATTTAATATCTGGTTTTCTACGAAGAACACCAAATCCTGAACACGGCGCATCGACTAAAATACGGTCAAACGTTTCTGGTTCAAACATTGTGCTTGCGGTTCTCGCATCTAGATAAGCTGTACGAATGTTTAAAAGTTGTAATCTTTTGGCGGCTTGATCAATGAGTTTGGTTTTCTTTTCATGAATATCAAGTGCATGAACCATTCCAGTGCCGTGCATTTTTTCAGCTATGTGGGTTGTTTTTCCGCCTGGCGCTGCACAAGCATCTAGTACGGTTAAATTATCTTCTAGTTGAAGCGCATAGGCTACGAGCATCGAACTTTCGTCTTGAATGCTACATTTGCCGTCTTTATAAGCTTTTGTTTCAGCTACAGAGCCTTTTTCAACGAGTAAAGCTTCATCGATAAATTCGTTGCGAGTAGCAGTGATACCTTGGTCATTTAATTCTTTGATTAGCTGCTCGGCGCGAATTTCCGTTTGGTTCACGCGTATACTTTGATGCGGGGCTACTAAGAATGCCAGACCAATTTCACGTAGTTTTTCGAGACCATATTGATCAGCCCATCTTCTCGCTAACCATTCCGGCAAGCTTGTTTCGACAGCGATTTTTTGTACTGGGTCTTTAATTAAATCAATACTTGGTACGCCTTTACGGATAACATTTCGTAATACCCCATTGACAAATTTCGTCACGCCTTGATGTCCAAGGTCTTTAGCAATATCGCCTGCTTCATTTAAAATCGCGTGTTCTGGAACTTTATCTAAAAAAGTTAATTGGTAAACGGACATTCTTAGTAGATTTTTCACCCAGTTGTCTGGTTCTTTGTTTAGAAACGTCGCTAAGTAGTAATCAAGCGTGATTTTGCGCTGTGTGGTTCCGTATACTAATTCTGTTAAAAGCCCTTTATCAAGCGGGTTTAACTTCTGTTTTTTTAGCGCGTCGTTAATTAATAGATGGCTGTATGATTGATTGTTTTCGATTTTAATGATGAGTTCTAATGCAATTGCACGAACTGTTTTTTGTTTTTTCATTTATTCACCAAACCTTGTCGTCTTGCTTAGATTTCTGCCAGCACCAGACATGAATGAATGGATATCCATTTTCGGTTTTCCAGCTGGTTGGATTACTGTTGGGACAATAAGTGTGCCGTCACCTGCTACGATTTTGAGCGTTGATTTATCTGTTAAAATCGTGCCCGGTTCGCCGCTTGTTTTTGTATCTTCAAACGTTGCTTCCCAAATTTTAAAAGGTTTTTCTTCAAGTGTCGTATAAGCAACTGGCCAAGGCGAAAGTCCACGAATTTGGTTAAAAATCGTCCGTCCTGGTTTTGTCCAATTGATTTTCTCTTGCTCTCTAGAAATATTTCGCGCAAAAGTTACTTTTTCTGGATCTTGTGCTACAGCGGTAATTTTTCCCGCTAAAAAGTCAGGTAATGTATCCATTAATAATTCTGCACCAAGCTTGCTTAATTTATCAAACATAGTACCAGTGTTATCTTCCTCTGTAATAGGAATTTTGCGCTGACTTATCATATCACCCGCATCCAATTTTTCAACCATATACATAATCGTCACGCCGGTTTCTGTTTTTCCGTCAAGCAGTGCATAATGGACCGGAGCCCCGCCACGATATTCTGGTAAAAGTGATGCGTGGACATTAATCGCACCATGCTTAGGTGATTCAAGTAGCGTATTAGGTAGAATTTGACCGTATGCGGCTGTTACAAGTAAATCTGCTTCTAATGAAATAAGTTCTTCTAACTCGCTAGATGTGCGTAATTTTTCTGGTTGATAAACTGGGATTCCTAATTCCAAAGCTGCTTTTTTTACAGGCGGTGGGGTTAAAATTCGTTTGCGTCCAACTGGTCGGTCTGGCTGTGTGACAACTGCAATCACATCATAAGCACTAGCTAATTGTTCTAAAACTGGGACAGAGAATGCAGGTGTTCCCATAAAAATAATTTTTGTCATCGGTTTACTCCTTTTACATTAAGACGTATGGTTGTACGTCAATCGTTATCGTTAAGCCTTTTTGTTGATCTTTTTGGTAATGGGTGATTAGTGTTTTTAGTTCTTTTTTTAAGTTTGGTTCAATTTTATATTTAATAATACATTGGTAACGATATTTGTTTTTAATTCGGGTAATAGTGCTTGGTACTGGGCCAAGAATAACGGCATCAGGACCTAACTTTCCTCGTAAAAACTGCGCCATTTCTTGAATTGTTCGAATGGCTTTCATTTCATTTTCATCGCTGACATTAATCATCGTTAAGTAATAAAATGGTGGATAAGAACCCATTTTCCTGAGCTTCATTTCGTGATTATAAAAGCCGATAAAGTCATGTTGTTTGGCAAATTCAATGCTGTAATGCTCTGGATTATAGCTTTGGACAACTACTTCGCCTGTTCGCTCATGGCGCCCTGCCCGGCCACTTACTTGGGTGAGCAATTGGAAAGTTCTTTCTGAGGCGCGAAAATCAGGTAAATGAAGCATGGTGTCCGCATTTAATACGCCAACTAACGTAATATCGGGAAAATCTAGCCCTTTAGCAATCATTTGTGTTCCTAGCAAAATATCAGCTTCATGGTTCCGAAAGCTTTTGAGTAATTTTTCATGGGCGCCTTTTGTTCTTGTTGTATCTACATCCATTCGGATTACACGTGCTTCTGGAATCAGCTTCGTTAGGCTTTCTTCTACTTTTTGAGTACCTGTTCCAAAATAACGGATATGTTCGCCTTCACAGCTAGGACAATGCTTAGGGACGCGTTCTTCATGACCACAGTAGTGACATTTCATTTGGTTGCTAGACTGGTGATAAGTGAGCGAAATATCACAGTTAGGACATTCGACAACATAACCACAATCACGACACATTACAAAAGAAGAGTAACCACGACGATTTAGCATTAAAACGGTTTGTTCTTTTTTGGCAATTCGGTCTTTAATTTTCTCTAACAATTCAGTCGAAAATTCAGTGCGGTTTTCTTTACGCAATTCTTCGCGCATATCCACAACTCGTACTTCCGGCATTGCACGATCATTCACTCGGCTTGGAAGTTCAATTAATGTATAAACGCCTTTTTTCGCTCTAGCAAAAGATTCAAGAGATGGTGTGGCACTCCCGAGAACGACTGGGCATTGGTACTTTTCTGCGCGCCAAATCGCTACGTCTCTTGCATGATAGCGCGGATTATCTTCTTGTTTATAACTTGCTTCGTGCTCTTCATCAATAATAATTATTCCTAAATTTTCAAATGGTGCAAACACAGCGGAACGAGCGCCAACGACAACACGTGCTTCTTTCCGTTCGATTTTACGCCATTCATCGTATTTTTCTCCGGAAGAAAGGGCACTGTGGAGTACTGCAACTTCACTACCAAAGCGACTTTTAAAACGTTCTACCATTTGCGGTGTAAGGGAAATTTCTGGCACTAAAACGATAGCTTCTTTACCTTCTTTTAGTTTTGCTTCAATTGTTTGTAAATAGATTTCGGTTTTTCCGCTTCCGGTGACGCCGTGTATTAAGAACGTTTCTTGCTCGGTTGCTGCAATGATTTTCTCACAGGCTAACGCTTGATCCGGTAGCAACTGGAGCGACTCACTTTTTTCAAATTGGTGATTTTCGTAAGGGTCGCGTGAAATGATTTTTTCTTGGATAGTGAGTATGTTTAAATCTACTAATTTTTTTATTGTTGCATCAGTTGTTTCTGCTTGTTTTTTTAGTTCTGCGGCGGCAATTTCGGTTCCTTCGAATGCTTGAAAAAATGCTAATACACGTGATTGTGCTTTGGCATTTTTAGGCATATCTTCTATTATTTCAGCTAATTGGTGCGGTGCCTTTAAACAGCTAACGACACGAACTTTTTTGCTTGTAATTTTATTTTTCACTTGGTAGACGACTTCCACGCTACCTTCTCTTACCCATTTGCCAATTTCTTTGAGTAAGCCGCGCGACTCTGCTACTTTCCAATCAAGTGTTTCATAGCCTTCGAATAATCGTTCTAGCGCTTCATTTTCTTCATCTAAACGCAAAAAATATTTTTCATACTTCGCCCGTAGTGCAGCTGGTAACATGGCTTGATAAGCAGAAACGCGAAAACTAAGGG
Organism: Listeria sp. MAN/IMW/UF464; assembly: GCF_058683955.1. NCBI lineage: Bacteria > Bacillati > Bacillota > Bacilli > Caryophanales > Listeriaceae > Listeria > Listeria sp. MAN/IMW/UF464. The sequence continues at coordinate 487,630 of NZ_JBZWZP010000002.1, read as the reverse complement.
TATCCTCCGCTAACCAATCACCTAGTTCCATCAATTCCTCGTTTAATACAGGCGCCAAATCCATGACTGCCTCAATACCTTTTAATTTCGGATTTTCTTCTGTTTCGCCAAGAGAAATGACAAAGCCTTGTATTTTACGATTTCCAAATGGGACACTCACTCGCATACCAGGACGAATAAGATCTTCTAAATCTTCTGGAATAAAGTAATCAAATGGACGATCCACTTGCATGGCTGGAACGTCCACAATAACTTTCGCTATATTAATCATTCGTTCACTTCCTTAAAAAGTTAGCGGCTTCTTCGATGATATGTTCTGCAACTTCTTTTTTGTCTAGTAACGGTAATGCGTCATTCGATCCATCTTTTCGGTAAAAAGTGACAATATTGGTATCTCCTGAAAAACCTGCGCCTGCTTCGCTGATATTATTTGCGACAATCATATCGGCATTTTTGGACGTGAGTTTTTTAAGTGCATTTGTTTCTAGATTTTCTGTTTCAGCAGCAAAGCCAATTACTACTTGGTCGGCTGTTTTATTTTGGCCGATTTCAAGTAAAATGTCTTTTGTTCGTTTCATTTCAATTGTAAAATCGCCTGGTTGTTTTTTGATTTTTTGCTCTGAAACATTTGCTGGCGTGTAATCTGCTACGGCTGCTGTCATCACGAAAATATGCTGTTCGGCTTTACGTTCTAAAACAGCTTGATACATCTCATCCGCCGATTCAACATATACCGCTTCTACGCCTGGCGGTACGGGTAGTGTTTTGCTTGTCGTAATAAGCGTTACATTTGCACCGTGACGTGCTGCTGACTCAGCTATACTAAAGCCCATTTTCCCTGTAGAATGATTTGTAAAGTATCGTACTGGATCTAATTTTTCGCGAGTCGCGCCAGCTGTTACGAGTACTTTTTTGCCTTGAAGTAGGTCTTTATCTTCTTGAAAAAATTCCGCAATACGGAGAACGATTTTTTCGGGTTCTTCGAGGCGACCTCGGCCAACATAGCCACATGCCAAGTAACCTTCTTCTGGTTCAATAAAACGGACGCCATCTGCATATAGTCTGTTAATGTTTCGAATAACTGCTGGATGTTGAATCATATGGACGTTCATTGCTGGTGCAACCCAAACTGGCGCTTCTGTAGCTAGAATAGTCGTTGTTACCATATCATCAGCAATACCATTTGCCATTTTACCAATCAGATTTGCTGTTGCTGGTGCGACAATTACTAAATCAGCCCAGTCAGCTAAATCAATATGTGCAACCACACTAGATTTTTTTTCGTCAAAGGTGTCGGTATATACATCATTTTTGGATAATACTTGAAACGAAAGCGGTGGAACAAATTCTTGTGCGTGCTCGGTCATCATGACTTTAACGTTTGCACCTGCTTGCGTTAATTTACTTGTAAGTGCGACTGCTTTATAGACAGCAATGCCACCTGACACTGCGAGTAAAATATTTTTTCCTTGCATCGATAAGTCACCTCATTTTATTATAAAAAATCATTAGTTCTATTATACCTTAAATTAAGGCAGGACAAAACCATGAAGAAACTAGATTTCTGCTTATTTTTATGATAAGTCCAGCTAACAAAAAAGCCCCGCAATGAAGCGGAGCAGTTAGGCTTATTTTTCGTCGTTTTGTAAAACTAATTTTCCAGCGTGAATTTCTTCTAACGCTTTACCAACAAATTTATCAGATTGGTAGCTTGGTAATACGCCTTTATCGTTTTCTAGTTGCATGTAGCGTGCACGTTTAGCAGCCACAGTAACTAGTGAATATTTTGAGTCGATTTTTAACAATAAATTATCAATTGATGGATATAACATCATTGTAATCCCTCCAACATTTTTTTGTAGCGATGAATTACTCGCTCGGTTTTTAAGTGTTCTGTTTCGACAATGCCTTTGATTTTTTGTACGGCTTTTGATACGACATCATTCACCACAGCATAATCATAAGACGCCATCATTTCAATTTCTTTCTTAGCTGTTTCCATGCGTTCCTCGACAACTTCCATCGATTCTGTACCGCGCCCGATAATCCGGTTTTTAAGTTCGGATAAATCTGGTGGCGTTAAGAAAATGAAAATTCCTTCTGGCATCGCTTTTCGAACTTGCATTGCTCCTTGTACTTCAATTTCGAGAAAAATGTCTATCCCAGCGGCTAGTTTTTCCTCGACATATTCAAGCGGAGTGCCGTAATAGTTACCGACATACTCTGCATATTCTAACATTTTTCCGTCTTTGATAGCTTGTTCAAACACTTCTCGTGAACGAAAATAATAATCGACACCGTCTTGTTCGCCTTCACGAGGAAGACGCGTTGTCATGGAAATAGAATAATCAAAACTTGTTTCCGGATCTTTAAAAACAGCTTCCCGAACAGTTCCCTTACCTACTCCAGATGGACCTGAAAGTACAATTAACAGTCCTCTTTCTGTCATCATTTCCCCTCCTGCATATCATTCCACATTTTGCACTTGTTCCCGAATTTTCTCTAGCGTCGTTTTCATTTCAACCACTTGTTCGGTGATTTTTAGAGAACTTGCTTTGGATCCAATAGTATTGATTTCGCGGTTCATTTCTTGGATAAGAAAATCCAGCTTCCGTCCAATTGGTTCTTCGAGTAAAATAATACCATAAAATTGCTTTAAATGGCTCTTAGTTCGTTCTACTTCTTCATTAATATCTGCCTTTTCAAGTAGCATTGCGACTTCTGTAAGAACGATACTAGGATCAAATTGGTCGCCCACAACGTTTTGTAAGCGAGTTTCAATTTTTTCTTGATAATGTTTTTCTGTATTTGGAATTTCGGCTTGAATGATTTCCAAACTTGTCTCGAGTGCTGTAAGATGTTGTTTGAAATATAGCAGTAATTCTGCTCCTTCCATACTTCTCATCTCGTCCAGTCGCTCGGTTGCGCGGGCAAGTGTGTCTAAAACTAGTCGCTCTAGCTCGCTACTTGCTTCCACTTCTTCTTCAATAGAAAGATAAGCTTGTTCTTGAAGTAAATCGGTCATTGTAGGTAATTCTTGTAATTCATATCGAGCGCTTGCTTGTTTAATAAAACGGTAATAGCTGTCTGCGAGGTCCCAATCAATATGTAGTTCACGTTTTGAAATTTGTTCTCCTGTGATGGAAAAGAAACATTCAATTCTACCACGTTTGATTTGCTTACTTATCGTCTTTTTTAATTTTCCTTCTAAATAAGCAAGTTGTTTTGGCATCCGAAAAAGAAATTCGGAGTAGCGGTGGTTGACTGCTTTTAATTCAATGGTTACTTTGAACGCTTCAAATTCTTTCGTAGCACGCCCAAATCCCGTCATGCTTTTCACCATTTGGCAAGACACCTTTCATAACTTAAAGTTCCCTCTAAGATTACTTGAAATTTGTTCTGACTTCTTATTATACCAAAGCTACTTCATGCATACAATACATTTTCGGAATGTATGTTAAAATAGAAAGTAACTAACTCAAAAAAGGAATGAATAACTAATGGCGTTTGATGCAATGTTTTTAAAAGCAATGACAGAAGAACTTGCGGAACATGGTGAAAGTGGTCGTATTATGAAAATCCACCAACCATTTTCGCATGAACTTGTTTTATATATTCGAAAAAACCGTGAAAATAAACGTCTGCTAATTTCTTCGCACCCTAGCTATGCCCGAATTCAGTGGACCGATGATATTCCAGAAAATCCAGCAACACCACCAATGTTTTGTATGTTACTCCGGAAATATTTAGAAGGAGCAATTATTGAGTCTATCACGCAACTTCCTAATGAACGGATTTTACAATTTAGTATTCGCGGGAAAGATGATATTGGCGAAAACCGTTTTTGCGACTTATTTGTGGAAATTATGGGGCGCCACAGTAATATTACCCTTGTCGATCGTGCGAAAAATGTGATTGTCGACTGTATTAAACACGTTTCTCCAGCACAAAATAGTTACCGGACACTTTTACCGGGGGCGACTTACGTGTTACCGCCTGCATCAGATAAACTGAACCCATTCGAGGTTAATTCGGAGCAAATTCTGGATAGACTTGATTTTACAGCAGGTCGAATCGACAAACAACTCGTACAAAATTTTGCAGGATTTAGTCCATTACTCGCTCGAGAAATTGTTTTTCGTGCTGGAAATTTAACAGCCGACTCACTTGTTTCTGCCTTTTTTGAAGTGATTGGGCTAGTGAATGAGCATTTAGGAAGTGCCGCTGTTCCAAACGAATGGCGGATCCAAAATAAGGAAGATTATTATTTCTTCCCGCTCCGTCATGTTGATGCTGTGACAACTGAATTCGCTAATTTAAGTGCCCTTTTAGATCATTTTTATATCGGCAAAGCGCGTCGTGACCGTGTTCACCAATTTGCGCATGATTTGGAAAAACTGATTTCCAATGAACTCGCTAGAAGTAGACTGAAAATCGAAAAACTCGAAAACACCTTACTTGAAACAGAAAAAGCGGACGTTTATCGTATCCAAGGCGAGCTTCTAACAGCCAATTTACATTTAATGGAGCGCGGAATGGAAGAAATTACCGTCGAAAATTTTTACGATGATATGAAAAAAATGACGATCCCGCTTGACTCTAGAAAAACGCCATCTGCCAATGCGCAAAGTTACTTTAGTCGTTATCAAAAATTACGTAACGCCGTCGAAGTAGTAAAAGAGCAAATCGCACTTACTAAAGAAGAAATTACCTATTTAGAGTCCGTTGAAGCCCAACTAGAAACTTCCGGTCCAGAAGATGTGGAAGAAATTCGCCAAGAACTAGCTGAACAAGGCTATCTTCGTTACAAACAGAAAAAAGGCAGCCGTAAAAAAGCTACTTTACCCACACCAGAAAAATATACTTCTTCGACCGGCTTATCAATTTTAGTTGGAAAAAATAATAAACAAAATGATTATTTAACGAATAAATTAGCTCGAAATAATGAATATTGGTTCCACGTGAAAGATTTACCCGGTTCGCATGTTGTGATTCAGTCAAATAACCCGGATGAGACTTCCATTACAGAAGCTGCGATGATTGCTGCCTACTACTCCAAAGCACGTCTTTCAGCAACTGTCCCAGTCGACGGCACACTTGTAAAACACGTTAAAAAACCAAATGGCGCTAAACCTGGTTATGTTATTTACGATAATCAAACAACATATTTTGTCACACCAGATGAAAAGCTTGTTTTAGCGCTGAAAAATTAACGGTTCCCTCGCGGAGCCGTTTTTTCTTTCAAATTTAGGGTAGATATTATACTGACTTTACTTTTTTATTGGAAGGATGATAGACAAATGAAAATTTTATTAATTGGCGCTTCAGGTACGCTTGGTTCTGCGGTGAAAGAACGTTTGGAGAAAAAAGCCGAAGTGATTACTGCTGGTAGACATAGTGGTGATGTTACCGTGGATATAACAAATATTGATAGTATAAAAAAAATGTACGAACAAGTGGGTAAGGTAGACGCGATTGTTTCAGCAACTGGGAGTGCCACTTTTTCACCTTTAACGGAATTAACTCCAGAGAAAAACGCTGTGACAATTAGTAGTAAATTAGGCGGGCAAATTAATCTCGTTTTACTAGGAATTGACTCATTAAATGATAAAGGAAGCTTTACACTTACGACTGGGATTATGATGGAAGATCCAATCGTTCAAGGTGCTTCCGCTGCCATGGCTAACGGTGCAGTAACTGCTTTTGCAAAATCTGCGGCGATTGAAATGCCACGCGGAATTCGGATTAATACAGTGAGCCCGAATGTACTAGAAGAATCTTGGGATAAACTAGAACCATTTTTCGAAGGTTTCCTCCCAGTTCCTGCTGCAAAAGTTGCCCGTGCGTTTGAAAAAAGTGTTTTTGGTGCACAAACGGGTGAAAGTTATAAAGTATATTAATAAAAAACAGCTCACCTCTATCGGTGAGCTGTTTTTTATTTCCCCCAAACTTCTGGGTTTTTCTTCCATTCTTTCAAGGTTGCCATATCTTCAGTAGTAACGTAATTTTTATTTAAAGCGACTTCAATCAGTTCGTCATAATTTGTTAAAGTTACTAGTTTTGTATTAGATTCTTCCAGTAGTTTTTTACCTTTATCTAATCCATATGTAAAGATGGCTGCGATTCCTAGTACTTCCGCTCCAGCTTCTTCTAAAGCCTCAACTGCTTTAAGCGAACTTCCACCTGTTGAAATCAAATCTTCAATCACAACTACTTTTTGTCCTTTAGTAAGTGGCCCTTCGATTTGGTTCCCTTTGCCATGTTCTTTTGCTTTCGAACGCACGTAGACCATTGGTAAATCTAGTAAATCGCTTACCCAAGCGGCGTGCGGGATTCCTGCCGTCGCGGTTCCTGCTACAACATCTACTTCGCCAAAATTTTCTTTGATTTTTTCTGCTAACGATTTAGCGATATATTGACGAACTTTTGGAAAACCTAGTGTTAGACGATTATCACAGTAAATAGGTGATTTAATGCCGGAAGCCCAAGTGAATGGCTCATTTGGTTTTAAAAATACCGCTTTAATTTCTAATAATTGTTCCGCAACTTGTTTTTCAATACTCATGCATTCCACTCCTTCAAAACTTGATTATATGCTGCTACTGGGTCGTTTGCTCGAGTGATAGAGCGACCAACGACGATATTCGATGATCCAATCGAACGAGCTTTTTCAGGTGTTACGACGCGGATTTGATCGTCTGCTGCATCACTTGCTAATCGAATACCTGGCGTTACGCGTAAAAATTCAGAACCATTTTTTAGTTTAATTTCTTCTGCTTCGAGTGCTGAGCAGACAACACCATCTAGCCCTGCTTGTTTGGTTAAATCACTGTAATGTAGCACTGATTCAAGAAGACTAGCCTTTACTAATTGTTCCTTTTGCATGTCGGTTTCACTTGTACTAGTAAGTTGTGTCACTGCGATAAGTTTTGGACGTTTGCCACTTGTTGAACCTATTTCAAGACCTTCACGAGCAGCTTCCATCATTTTCTTTCCGCCTGATGCATGAACATTCACCATATCAACACCTAGTTTTGCCAAACCAATCATCGCACTTTTGACCGTATTTGGAATATCGTGGAGTTTCAAATCTAGAAAAATAGCATGATTTTGTTGCTTTATTTTTTCAACAATGGCTGGACCGTTACTATAAAAAAGTTCCATACCGACTTTTACGGATAAAGATTCTCCGGAAAACTGGGCTAAAAAAGCCTCTACTTCTTGGTAAGTTTGAAAATCTAGCGCGATAATTGGTTTATTCATTGGTTTAGTAGCTCCTTTTTAAGTTCTTGTAGAGAAGAAATGCCGAGTTCGTCCATTCTTTTTGGCAGTTCGGTAATTAATTTTGGGCAAATAAAGGGATCTGTAAAATTCATCGTTCCGACTGCGACTGCATCTGCCCCAGCAATTAAGAATTCTAGCACGTCATCAACGGTTTGCACGCCGCCCATGCCGATGATAGGAATATTACTTACAGCACGAACTTGATGAATCATCCGGATAGCAACTGGTTTAATCGCTGGTCCTGAAAGCCCACCTGTACCATTAGCGATGACTGGTTTTCTAGTTTTTAAATCTATCCGCATACCGAGTAACGTATTAATCATCGTTAGTCCATCTGCCCCCGCCGCTTCAATTGCTTGGGCGATGGAAATAATATCCGCTACATTCGGTGATAATTTTACATAAACTGGCACACTTGCGACACTTTTCACGGCTTTTGTTAAACGGTGCGCTACTTCCGGATCTGTTCCAAAAGCAATGCCGCCGTGTTTCACATTTGGGCAAGAAATATTGAGCTCGATTGCTTTTACTGCTTTTGATTCCCCGATTCGGGAGCAGACTTGAACATAATCGTCCTCCGTCGCACCTGCTACATTGGCGATAATCGGCGTTTCAAATTGCTCTAAAAATGGTAATTCATGGGCTAAAACATGTTCCAAACCAGGATTCTGTAAGCCAATTGCATTAAGCATTCCGCTCGCTGTTTCTGCTACTCGTGGTGTGGGATTTCCAAGTCTAGGTTCTGGTGTGACTGCTTTTGCCATAATCGCACCAAGTTCATTTAAATCATAGTATTTGCTATATTCTTGTCCGAATCCAAAACACCCAGATGCTGGCATAATCGGATTTTTTAAGGATAATCCTGGAATTTCTACCGCTAATCGATTCATAAACTCACCTCATCTGCACGAAATACTGGGCCATCCTCGCACACTTTAAATTGCTTCTTCGTATCCCCAGCTTTTGGACAAACACATGCATAGCAAGCTCCAATTCCACAAGCCATTCGTTCTTCTAAAGAAAGATATGTTTTTGTTTCTGGAAAACTTGCTTTCACAGCTTGTAACATCGCTTTTGGTCCGCAACTATAGATAACGTCTGGCTCTTCTGGAAAATTTTTCGTAACATCCGTGACAAAGCCTTGTGTTCCGTATGATCCATCGACTGTCGCAATATGCACAGTGCCGTATTCTGTCATTTCTTTTTCATAAAAACTGTCTTTTTCAGATTGGAACCCGTTTACAAACGTGACTTGTACGCCTTTATCAGCTAGTTCTTTACCAAGTTGATACATTGGAGGGACACCAATTCCACCCCCGATTAAAAGAGCGGTTTTTGGTGCCGGAGTAGTATTTAAATCAAAACCTTTTCCAAGCGGACCTAACACATCGATAGAATCCCCTTCTAAAAGACTGCTGAAATCTTTAGTCCCATCTCCTTCTACCCGGTACAAGAGAATGCATGTCTTTGCCGTTTTATCATAAGAACAAATACTGATCGGTCGTCTCATTAATAAATCAGAGCGACTAGGTTTTAGCATTAAAAACTGCCCCGGGGACATGTCGGCTACACATTCTCCTGATAAGATTAATTCGTATACTTTATCTGCAATTTCGGTTTGCTGAATGACTTTCATTTCCGTCTGTAACACGGTTCCACCCCGTTTCTTCTATTTATACACGTGCTTTAGGTTGCTTAACTTCACTGGCATTCATTGATTCTAGTTCGAAGGAGCGTGATTCAAGTACACGCAAGATTGCTTCTGCTGTATCAAGCGACGTACAAACTGGAATGCCATTTTCGACAGATTCACGACGAATTTGGAAACCATCACGTTCTGGACGTTTACCTGTAGTTAAAGTGTTCACTACGAGCGTTACTTGGCCGTTTCGAATGTAATCAATTAATGTTTCTTGATTTTCACCAATTTTTTTCACTTGTGAAACTGGGATTTCTGCTTCTTCTAGTGTGCTGGCTGTTCCTTTTGTAGCCATGATAGTGAAACCGATGCGATTAAATCTCTTAGCTAGTTCAACTGCTTCTTCTTTATCACGGTCAGCAACTGTTAGAAGTACTGTCCCATAATCATGCATCGTAGTTCCACTTGCTACAAAGCCTTTATAGAGAGCTTTTTCAAGCGTAACGTCTTTTCCCATAACTTCCCCGGTTGATTTCATTTCAGGTCCAAGTGATGTATCAACGCTACGCAATTTCGCGAAGGAGAACACGGGTACTTTTACAAAAATTTCTTGTTTTTCTGGTGCAAGTCCCGGCGTGTAACCAAGGTCAATCAAGTTTTCTCCTAAAATAACTCTTGTTGCCACATTCGCCATTGGGATTTCCGTGATTTTACTTAAAAATGGTGCTGTTCGGCTTGAGCGAGGGTTTACTTCGATAACGAAAACTTCTTCACCGTCAACAACATACTGGATGTTAAGCATACCGATAATGTTTAAGCCTGTTGCAAGTCTGGTCGTATAATCTACAATTGTATTTTTCACCTGTTCGCTTAAACGTTGTGCTGGATATACGGCAATCGAGTCACCAGAATGGACACCGGCACGTTCAATGTGTTCCATGATTCCAGGGATTAATACATTTTCGCCGTCGCTGATTGCGTCGACTTCTACTTCTTGACCGCTAACATAACGATCGACTAACACAGGATGTTTCGGATTAACTTTTACTGCATTTGTCATATAATGTTTTAACGCTTCTTCAGATTCTACAATTTCCATTGCCCGTCCACCAAGTACATAAGATGGTCGCACTAAGACTGGGTAGCCAATATCCGTTGCTACTTTGATTGCTGCTTCTACGGAAGTGGCTGTTTTTCCAGCTGGTTGTGGGATTTGTAAGATTTCTAATGCTTTTTCAAAAGCGTCGCGGTTTTCTGCACGGTCGGTATCTTCTAAGCTTGTACCAAGAATTTTAACGCCTCGTTTCGCAAGCCCATCTGCTAAGTTAATGGCAGTTTGTCCACCGAATTGTACGACAACGCCAAGTGGTTGTTCGATTTCGATTACATGCATAACATCTTCTAAAGTAAGTGGTTCAAAATACAGTTTGTCCGATATACTAAAGTCGGTAGAGACTGTTTCTGGGTTATTATTGATGATAATCGCTTCGTAACCCGCTTGTTGAATTGCCCAGACTGAATGTACTGTCGCGTAGTCAAATTCTACCCCTTGTCCAATCCGAATCGGACCAGAGCCAAGCACAATTACGCTTTCTTTACTTGAGCGTATCGACTCATTTTCATCTTCGTAGGTACTATAGAAGTATGGCGTAGTGGACTCAAATTCGGCCGCACATGTATCCACCATTTTATATACTGGGAAAAGATTTTGCGCTTTTCGTAAGTCGTATATTGCTTGTTCGTCGATATTCCTCCAGCAAGTGGCGATAAACGCGTCAGAAAAACCTGCTCGTTTCGCTTCTGCTAAAATTTCTTCGTTTTGCGGGTTTTCTTTCAAGCGATTTTCTAGTTCAATCGTTTTACTTAATTTGTATAGGAAGAATAAATCTATTTTTGTTTTCGCGTGTAGTTGTTCGATTGTTTGACCACGGCGCAATGCTGCTGCTAAGAAGAATAAGCGATCATCTTCTGGGAAACAAATTTTGCGTTCTAATGTTTCCGCGTCAGCATTTTCAGCTTCTTCGAGTAATAAATGGTCAGCACCGATTTCAAGGGAACGTACTGCTTTTAGAAGGGCTTCTTCCCATGAACGACCGATTGCCATAACTTCCCCAGTTGCTTTCATTTGTGTGCCAAGGCGACGATCCGCTTGTTCGAACTTATCAAAAGCAAACCGTGGGATTTTCGCAACAACATAATCTAGCGTTGGTTCAAAATGTGCGTATGTTGTTCCTGTTACTGGATTTCTAACTTCATCTAGTGTTAAGCCAACTGCGATTTTCGCTGCTAGTTTTGCAATCGGGTAACCAGTTGCTTTCGAGGCAAGTGCGGATGAACGACTCACACGCGGGTTTACTTCGATTACATAGTAGTTGTAACTATCCGGATCAAGTGCTAGCTGAACATTACAGCCACCTTCAATTTCCAGTGCGCGGATAATTTTTAATGAAACATCCCGCAACAGTTGGTATTCGCGGTCGGAAAGTGTTTGACTTGGTGCAACTACAATCGAATCGCCGGTATGTATGCCAACTGGGTCAATATTTTCCATGTTACAAACAACCATCGCGTTATTGTTCGCATCACGCATTACTTCATATTCTACTTCTTTAAATCCAGCGATACTTTTTTCTAGTAAGCACTGAGTTACTGGGCTTAATTTTAATCCGCTAGTTACTGTCTCAATTAATTCTTGTTCATTATGGCATATCCCGCCGCCAGAACCACCTAACGTATAAGCCGGGCGAACGATAACCGGGTAGCCAATTCGTTCTACAAAAGTATAAGCTTCGTCTAAATTATGGATAATATCGCTTTCTGGTACTGGTTCACCTAGTTCATTCATCAAATCACGGAAAGCTTCCCGGTCTTCCGCTTTTTTTATCGCTGTCAAATCAGTTCCAAGTACTTCCACATTACATTCATCCAAAATCCCCGCAGCTGAAAGTTCCATCGCCATGTTTAACCCCGTTTGTCCTCCAAGCGTAGGTAAAATGGCATCCGGACGTTCTTTACGAATGATGCGCGATACAAAATCAAGCGTAATTGGCTCAATGTATACTTTGTCAGCCATTTCTGCGTCTGTCATAATCGTCGCTGGATTCGAGTTCACTAATACTACCCGATAACCTTCTTCTTTTAAGCTTAAGCAAGCTTGAGTTCCCGCATAGTCAAACTCCGCTGCTTGTCCAATAACAATCGGGCCAGAGCCGATTACAAGAATTGTTTTTATATCGTCACGTTTAGGCATGTAATTCACCCTCCTCTTTCACATTCATCATTTCCATAAATTCGTCAAATAAATAGTTAACGTCACTTGGACCTGGGTTTGCTTCTGGATGATATTGTACGGTATAAGCTTGGTATTCCTTATGTGCAAGGCCTTCCACTGTTTCATCGTTTAATTCAATGTGCGTTACTTTTAAATCAGTGCCGATAAGCGATTCCTTTTCTACCGCATAACCGTGATTTTGCGCAGTGAAGTCAACGCGGCCAGTTGCTAATTCTTTTACTGGATGATTCGCACCACGATGACCGAACTTCAATTTGAACGTATCAGCTCCGTTCGCTAGTGCAAATAGTTGGTGCCCTAAGCAGATTCCAAATAATGGCAGTTTACCTTGAATACCGCGAATCATTTCTAGCGCTTCGGGTACATCTTTCGGGTCACCAGGTCCGTTTGATAACATCACGCCATCTGGATGCATGGCAAGGATTTCTTCGGCAGTTGTATTATAAGGAACAACCGTCACATAACAATTACGTTTATTTAGTTCTCGTAAAATCGAGCTTTTCACACCATAATCCACAAGGACAACTCGTTTACCATCGCCTGGACTTGCAAAAGCTTTAGCCGAAGATACTTCATGTACTTGGTCAACAGGCAAGCGTACAGAACGAAGATGGTGTAGCAATTCCTCTTTGTCTGCTGTTGCTGCTGATAAAATTCCTTTTAGCGTGCCTTCTTTACGAATTAATTTCGTTAATTTACGCGTATCAATTCCCGCGATTCCAGGAATGCCTTTTTCTTTTAAAAATTCATTTAAAGTAATTTGGTTGCGCCAGTTGGATGGATATTCTGCAGCTTCACGCACAACGACTCCTTTGACAGCTGGATTAATGGATTCAAAATCATCGCGGTTCACGCCGTAGTTTCCAACAAGTGGATACGTAAAAGTGATAATTTGCCCATAATATGAAGGGTCTGTGATTGTTTCTTGGTAGCCAGTCATTCCCGTATTAAAAACAACTTCACCGATTGTTTCTTTTTCACTACCAATTGCATCACCGATAAAGTAATTGCCATCTTCTAGCATTAAAATTCGCTTTGTCATTTGATTTCCCCCTCATTGTATACAAGTTCTCCTTCTGCAAACGTTGCTACCGGCCAGCCGATACACGTTTCTCCAACAAATGGTGTATTTTTTCCTTTTGAGTAAAAAGTAGCTGGATCAATAGTTGCTTCTTTTTCTAAATCAAGTACGACAATATCTGCTACTGCGCCTTCTTCTAGTTTTCCGTATGGGCGTTTAAAGCACTCTGCTGGCTTCACTGTCATCCAGTCGATAAGTTGTTTTAACGTCCATTCGTTCGTTTTGACAAAATGGGTGTATAGCAGTGGGAAAGCCGTTTCTAAACCGACAATACCGAATGCGGCTTGCTCCATTGGGACATTTTTTTCTTCCGCTGCGTGTGGTGCGTGGTCAGTTGCGATAAAATCAATCGTTCCATCTAGTAATCCTTCTAAAAGAGCCGCGCGATCTTCTTTGCTGCGAAGTGGTGGATTCATTTTCCAGTTGCCGTCATTTCCCGGAATGTCCTCTTCGTCGAGTATCAAGTGATGTGGCGAAACTTCTGCTGTGACACGGATACCCGCTCGTTTTGCATCACGTACCACGCGAACAGATTCTTTAGTCGAAATATGGCAAACATGATAGTGACAGCCGGCTGCTTCTGCTAGTAAAACATCACGCGCGATTTGAACCGATTCTGCAATGTTTGGAATGCCTTTAAGTCCTTCTTTTTCAGCAAAAATTCCGTCATGGACCACTCCGCCGTAAATGAGCGAGTTGTCTTCACAGTGAGCAACGATTGCCATATCTAGTGCTGCTGCTCGTTTCATTGCCTCGTACATTGTTCCGGCTAGCTGTACGCCCACGCCATCATCTGTAAAAGCAAATGCTCCAGCTTCTTTTAAAGCTTCAAAATCTACTAGCTCGTCCGTTCCAAGACTCGTTGTAATGGATGCGTATGGTAACACTCGAACTTCTGCTGTTTCTTTAATTTTTGCTTGTAAACTGTTCATTACTTCTTTGGAATCTGGAACAGGTTTTGTATTAGGCATCGAACAAATCGTTGTATATCCTCCGCGTGCTGCTGCTTTTGTTCCGGTCAAAATGGTTTCTTTATGTTCTCCGCCTGGTTCGCGAAGATGTACGTGAACATCGATAAAGCCTGGTGCGATTAGTTTTCCAGTTGCATCATATTCTTCGCCACTTGTTACTTCAATCGAATCTGCAATCAAGTTGACTTTGCCGTTTTGGATAAGTACATCTTTGTTCTCTAGTTCGCCTGATTCATTTAACACTTGACCATTTTTTAATACGTACATACTTTCGCCCTCATTTCCTGTTCTTTTAAAATTGATTCCAAAATTGCCATTCTTATAAAAACGCCATTTGTCATTTGCGTAACAATGCGTGATTTTTCGCTTTCAACTAAGCTATCAGCAATTTCAACGTCGCGGTTCACGGGGCTTGGGTGCATGATGATTGCATCTTGTTTTAATTTCGCTGCCCGTTCAACCGTAAGTCCAAATTTTTCGTGATAACTTGCTTTTGTAAATTGTTCTGTTCCACTATGTCGCTCATGTTGTACACGCAACAGCATCATCACATCGACTTTTTCAACAATCTCATCGACGGGTAAGTAAGTGCCGTATTCTAAGTAGCTATCATCAAACCATTCTCTCGGTCCGGAGAAAAACAACTTCGCTCCAAGTCTTTTTAATACTTTCATATTTGAGTTCGCTACTCTGCTGTGCCTTATATCGCCAGCAATCGCCACTTTTAAATCTTGAAAAGTCCCAAATTGTTCTTTTATCGTGAATAAGTCTAGTAGTGATTGACTCGGATGTTCCCCGCAGCCATCTCCGCCGTTTACGATAGCAATATTTAATTTATCAAGTCCGGCATAGTAGTTTTCTTCAGAATGTCTGATAACTGCTACATTTACTCCGACAGCTTCCATAGTTAACAGTGTGTCGTAAAGCGTTTCGCCCTTTGTCATGCTAGAAGTTGCTGCGTCAAAGGACACAACCTCTACTCCTAACTTTTTCTCTGCTACTTCAAAACTCGTATGCGTTCTAGTACTTGGTTCAAAAAACATATTTACTGCAAAAGCTTGTTCTTTCAACGTTGCTTTTTTTCCGTGCTTAAACTGTGCCGCCTGCTCTAATAAATGCTCGATTTCATGGACGGTTAATGCTTCCATTGACAACAAATTTTTCATTCAAAGCGCCACCTTTTCTCATTCATTTTATACAAAAACCTCTGTGAAATTTTGTCTGCAGAGGTTTTTTATGATGTGTTATGCTGATTTATGCTCGGCTGGTAATACTAAGTTTAAGATAATCCCAATGACTGCTGCGAGTGCCATACCAGATAGTTCGAACGTTCCAGCTTTAATGAACAAGCCACCAATTCCTACTACTAGTACAACAGAAGCGATAATCATATTACGATTGACACTTAAATCAATTTTGTTTTCAATCATCATTCGAAGTCCACTTGTCGCAATAACCCCAAAGAGTAGCAGGGAAATTCCGCCTAGAACTGCTGTTGGAACCGAGGTGATAACTGCATTAATGTAGCCGATAAATCCGAAGAGGATAGCGAAAACTGCCGCGCCTCCTATAACAAACACGCTATATACTTTTGTAATTGCTAGAACACCAATGTTTTCACCGTATGTTGTTACAGGTGGTCCACCGATTAACGATGCGATAATCGAAGCCGTACCATCCGCAAGCAAGGAACGATGAAGTCCTGGATCTTTGAAAAAGTTTTTATTTGTAATTCGATTAAGTAGTAATTGATGTCCCATATGTTCTGCCATCGTAACAAACGCTAGTGGCGCCATACTAAGGATAACTGTAACAGTAATAACTGGGTCGATATTTACAAATGGAATACTGAAATCTGGCACTTGGAAAAACGAAGCATTTTTGATTAACGTGTAATCTACCATGCCGAAAGCCATACTTGTTAAGTAACCTACTGTGAAGCCAAACAAAATCGGAATCAAGCCCATAAATCCTTTGAAAAACATCATGGCGATTATGGTTGCAAGGAGCGTGATTATTGCTACAACTAAAGTTTCTAAACTATATTTACCATTGTTCGTTCCCATCGCCATCGCAGCCGCACTTGGAGCTAGCGACAAACCGATAACCATAATAACTGGTCCAACAACAATTGGCGGTAATACTTTTTGAATCCAATCAACACCCGCGTAATAAACAATCAAAGAAACAATTGCATAAACTACTCCGACTGAGAAAGTTCCGACCATAACTGCGCCCGGCCCTCCGCCTGATTTTGCTGCAAGTAATGCTGTAATTGGTGCAATAAAGGTAAAGGAAGAACCTAGATATGCGGGTATTTTCCCGCGAGTAATTCCTAGATAAGCAAGTGTCCCGAGCCCGCTAGATACAAGCGCCACTCCCGGACTTAACCCTGTCACACTTGGCACAAAGATAGTAGAGCCAAACATGGTGAAAAGGTGCTGGATGCTAAGAATAATCCATTTATTAAAGCTTGGTTTTTCGTGTATATCTAGTACTGGTTTTGTCACTGTTTCTGTCGTTTCTGTCATTTTCTTCCCTCTTTCTTCATAAAAAATACCCCTTGCCTCGGTCGACAAAGAGTATAGAATAATCCCCTATAGAAATTAATCACTCTTTGTCAGCCTCACAGGACTGCTTTTAAAAAAGTGGTACATTGTTATTCATTTTTGTTGATAATAACCGCATCTTCTGAATGATCCACATCGGTCAAGCGCACTTCTACTCGCTCGTTACCTGAAGTTGGAATATTTTTCCCTACGTAGTCTGCTCTGATTGGAAGCTCTCTATGACCCCGATCAGCCAGCACTGCAAGGTGAATTTGCGCAGGTCTACCTACATCCATTAATGCGTCCATTGCGGCACGCACAGTTCGACCTGTATAAAGCACATCATCTACAAGAACGACTTTTTTTCCATTAATATCAAATGGAATGTTCGTCCCATGTACAGCGGGTTCGCGCGTTTTATCATCTTTGAAAGATAAGTCATCGCGATAAAGCGTAATGTCAATATCCCCAACTGGCACGTCAATACCTTCAATTTCAAGTATCCGCTTATGCAAACGCTCCGCAAGATAAATACCACGAGTCTTAATACCGACAAGCGCTAAATTCTTTGTCCCTTTGTTTCGTTCGATGATTTCGTAACTAACCCGGGTAAGCGCGCGTTTGATTGCCGCCTCGTCCATGACAACTACTTGTTTTTGCATCCGAAATCTCTCCTTTTGTGCAAAAAAATAACCCTCTGCCAGTGTAAGCAAGGGAACGCGTACGAGTATACAAATAACCCGTCAAATTATCGTCACCTTCTTAGCCTCTCTGGACTATGTTAAAGGACTTTATTTCATTATATTCATCTTACCTGAAAGAACTCTCCCTGTCAATCAAAAAAATATAAAACATGTTATACTGTTTATAATAAAATAAAGGAGGCCAAAGTTATGGCTACATCTAAAGCGAAAAAGAAACGCCAAAAACTAGTGCGCGAAGGTCGTTTAAATCCAGAAATCAAACGAAGTCCCTTTGCACTAATTGATCTAAGCTCCAAGCAAACAAAAACTAAAAAAGGATATCTTTATAGTAGGAAAAAGAAGAATCACCAAGAAGATGATTCTTTTTTTGCGGTTTTTTTTAAGTTTTCACATTTTATACATAAAACGGTTTAAAATAATGGGCTCACTCTAGAAATTATTCCTCTTTTTTTATGCTTTATGCTATGCTTTAATAGCTAAAAAAACATCTACTTAAGAGGTGAATAGAATGAGCATTATGAATAGTTTATTACAACAGAAAGAAACCGTCGTTAAAGGTTGGCTTACATATTATGTATCTGTGGATGATCCATATGTTTTTGCCTTAAAAGATGACCACCGCCTAATGGACGAAACCGGTTTTGTCTTGGAAAATTTATTTATTGGTATGACCGAAGACCTTGCAAAAATGAATACATTCGCTCGTGAATTAGGAAAGGCACAATTTATTACATCACTTGGCATTTCACGCATTTTATTTCATATTCGTTTACTAGAAGAATTTTTACTAGATTATGCCTCGGAAATAAATGCAGAATGTAATAATTACCGCGAGTTATATCTTTTTAGCATCAAACTCCACCAAGTATTTAGTAGTTTCACACAACATTTAATCGAAGGATACACACTCGCTACAGAACAATTAGTCCAACAAAAAGAAAACCAAATCATCAAAAGTTCAACAAAACTAATTTGGCTTGCTGAAAAAGTATTTCTTTTGCCACTTATAGGAAAAATAACGGATGAACGAGCAAAACAAATTACCGAAACAGCTCTTTTTGAAACGTGCGAACAGCCCGTAAACTATTTGATTATTGACTTATCTGGCGTACAATTTGATTCAGCTAATATTGGCGAATATATTGAGCACTTCTTCTCTTCACTCAAACTTGTCGGAGTGACACCAATCATTACCGGAATGCAGCCGGAAACCGCCAAAATAATGGTACAAGCCAACTTGACCGAGCAAAAAGGCATTAAAACATTTGCTACTTTACGTCAAGCAACTAAATCACTTATCAAAGAAAAAGAAGCAAGAAACGCCCTTAAGTAGGCATTCTTGCTTCTTTTTTAGTTTTCTTGTCGTAATGATTTAAGCGCTTGTTCAAAAGAATCTGGTAGTGGTGCTTCAAAGGTCATTCGTTCGTTTGTCGTCGGATGATCAAATCCTAGTTTGGCCGCATGAAGGAATTGTCCATTACCTTTTATTGTATTTTTTGGTCCGTATTTTGGATCACCAGCTAGCGGATGACCAATATATTTAAGGTGGACACGAATTTGGTGTGTCCGCCCCGTGTCAAGCTTACAGTTAATAAGAGTATAACCAGGCAAACGCTCAATTACTTCAAAATGAGTCCGCGCTTCTTTGCCGTCACGAACAACAGCCATTTTTTGACGGTCTTCTTTTGCTCGACCAATTGGCGCTTCAATCGTTCCTTTTTGATGGACAATATCACCATGGACGAGTGCGATATATTCTCGATCAGATGTTTTATCTTTTAATTGTTTGGCTAGTGATTCATGCGCATGGTCGTTTTTCGCAACCATAAGCAATCCCGATGTATCTTTATCAATTCGGTGAACAATCCCTGGACGAATTTTACCATTTATACCAGATAAATCATCACAATGAAACAATAAAGCATTTACAAGCGTTCCACTCGCATGACCAGCTGACGGATGAACCACCATTCCTTCAGGCTTATTTACAACGAGCATATCTTTGTCTTCAAAATAAATATCAAGTGGAATATCTTCGGCTAAAATCTCCAGTTCTTCTGGTTCACGAGCTTCATAACGAATTTCGTCTCCTACTTGAACTTTATAATTCGGCTTCGCAAGTTCTCCGTTTACCGTTATATCGCCGTTTTTTAGCATAAGTTGTATCGCTGAACGACTTTTTCCCATCATTTCAGCAATAACTTTATCCACACGTTCCCGAGCGTGACTCTCTTCTATAATCAATGTTTCATTCTGCATTATTTAATTCCTTTCGTTTTGCGGTCGTCTACAAAAACATACACGAGCATTAGTACGACACCAACTGAAAGCGCGGCATCTGCCACATTAAAGATTGGGAAGTAATAATTTCCCCACACTGTTTGTACAAAATCCACCACTTCCTGATGCAAGATCCGGTCGATAAAATTACCAATCGCACCACCTAGAATAAACGCTAAACTAATGGAAAATAGTCGCTTTCCTTTGGCATATTTTTGCATAATATAAATTATAATTCCAATAACGATTACAGTAATAAGATAGAAAAACCACATATGCCCTTCTAAAATACTCCAAGCTGCTCCGTCATTACGATAGCTTGTCCAGTATAAAAATCCAGGAATAACTTCTATTTTCTGTCCAATTTCCATGTTTTGAACAACAATCCATTTTGTCAATTGGTCTAGCGCAATCACGGCTAGGGTGATTAGATAATAATACATTTTTCGAACCCTCTTTTCACATCAGTTAGATAAAAAGTACGCGCTCCCCTTTAAACTTAAGAAGAGCGCATTGCTTCTTTGTTATTGTATGATAAATTGAAGCAAAAATAAAGCTGCAATCACATACATGACTGGTGAAGTACGTTCTTCGTTCTTCGTAAAAGCGCGAAGAATTGGATACGCGATAAAACCAGCCGCAATTCCGTCTGCAATACTATACGTCAGCGGGATTAACACAATAATCAGTAGTGCTGAAAAAGTTTCTGCCGGATTGGATAAATCCATTTCTTTAAATTCTTGCAGCATCGACATCCCAATTACAACTAAAATGGGCGCGATTGCACTGTTCGGAATAAAAGATAATACCGGCATTAAGAAAAGGGATGCGATAAAGAACAGACCAGTCGTTATTGTTGCCAGACCGGTTTTTGCTCCACTCGCAAACATCGAACCACTTTCAAGCGCAGAGATGGTTGGACTTGTACCAAATAAGCCAGATAAAAAGGCAGTTAGGGAGCTCGCTTTTAAAACGCGTGGTAATTTTTCGGTTTGTTTTAGTTGTCTTACTTGACCATTTGTAAGACCAACCGTTTCAAACACAATGACCATTGTCATCGTAAAGACGGCGCTCCAAAAACTAACGCTCGCCATCCCAGAAAAATCAGCTTTAAAGAGAACATCACTCCACGGCGCAACACTAATCGAAGCGCCATCAGCTTTCCCGGTTACACCAAACATTACTCCAACAAGTGTTCCGATAATTAAACTCCATAAGAAAGTGCCTGGAACTTTTCGGATAACTAAAATCATCGTTAGTAAAAGTGTAACTAGTGTTGCTAAGACGAATGGATCGCTTAAATCTCCAACTGCAATTATGGCATGTTTCCCACTTGTTACGATTCCGCCTTTTTCAAGCCCTAGGAAGATTAAGAAAATGCCTAACCCGACCGTAATGGCTTGTTTTAAAATGAGCGGGATAGCTTTATTTAGTTTTCCTGCAAGTGGTGTGAACGCAAGAATCATAAATAATAAGCCACTCATCGTAACAGCAGCAAGTGCAACCTGCCAACTTAGTCCCATTCCTTGAACAAGGGTATACGCAAACAGCGCATTAATCCCCATTCCTGGCATTAGAATAAGTGGTGCATTTGCCCAAAACCCCATAATCAAACAACCTAACGCCGAAATAAAAATCGTCGCAAGGACTGCTCCTTGATAAGGAACTCCAGCCTCAGCTAAAATCGAGCTATTGACGACAATAATATACGCCACCGTAAAAAAGCCAATCATCCCAGCTAAAAATTCAGTCCGGATATTGGTTTTATGCTCGTTCAGCCGAAATACTTTGTTGAAAAATTTCTGCATACTTTTTCCTCATTATGAAATTGTCCCTCTCCCAACCCGCAGAGTATTGCCCCTGCCACAGAACTTTATTATAACAAAGATAGTACATATACGAAAGGAAAAGTTTTTTGTTACGCCTCCAGATTTTCTTATTTATGCTATAATCTTTAAGGATGTAAAAAGGAGATGATTACTTGCAACAAACAGTCACATACGGAGCTAAATGGAAACAATTTTTAACGATATTCACACCGATTGTCATTACGCAACTTACGCTTTTTTCTATGACATTTTTTGACACCACGATGAGCGGAAATTATTCGAATCAGGCGCTGGCTGGTGTAGCGATTGGCAGCTCGTTTTGGGCTCCAGTGAATGCAGCCTTTTCTGGATTATTAATGGCAATTACACCAATCATTGCCCAGTTAATTGGAGCGAAGAAAGAAAAACAAGTCAAAAACACCGTGCATAATGGTTTATATATTGCTTTATTTTTAGCTTTTATTTTAATTCTTATTAATTTTTTAGTCGTTCCAACGATTTTGACGCATATGCCTGTCACCGCAGAAGTTGCGCATATCGCTCGCCACTTCTTAAATGGAATATGTATTGGGATTCCTGCTTTTTTTATTTCAGCAATTTTACGTTCATTCATTGATTCGCTTGGTTTGACTAGAGTCACCATGTTAATCACGCTTTGTACAGTTCCTTTTAATATCTTTTTAAATTACTGCTTTATTTTTGGGAACTTCGGTTTTCCGGAAATGGGTGGTGCTGGTAGTGGTTACGCGACAGGGATTACGTATTGGCTCGTTGTTTTAGTTAGTGTGATTCTGATTCAAACACAAACGAGATTGCGTAAATTCGGTATTTTTAAAGGCCTCACAGCGCTTCGTTTTTCTAAAGTAAAAGAAATTATCGGGATTGGAGTGCCAAATGGGTTAACAATTTTATTTGAAACGAGTATTTTCTCAGCGGTTACGATTTTAATGGGTGCTTTTGGGACGGAGACGATTGCAGCGCATCAATCAGCAAATAGTGTTTGTACGTTGCTTTACGCCTTCCCGCTTAGTGTCGCTTCCACGCTAACCATCCTTGGCGGTTACGAAACCGGCGCAAAACGGTTAAAAGATGCCAAACAATATCGCCATATTGGTATGACGGCAGCGATTCTAATTGGCTGTATTAATGGAGCGATACTGTTTTTCTTCCGTGATATTATTGCTGGCTTCTACACGAATGACGCAGAATTAAGTGATTTAATTATGCATTTCTTAGTATATGCGATATTATTTCAATTTGCAGATGCCGTTTTATCACCTGTTCTTGGGGCGCTTCGGGGTTATAAAGATGTTGCAATTACCTCGATTATCGCCTTTATCTCCTATTGGTTAATTGGACTCCCAGTAGGTTACGGGTTATCCTTTACAAATTTAGGACCATTTGGTTACTGGATAGGATTGAGTACTGGCTTGTTTGTCGCCGCGTTTATTTTATCCATTCGGGTTCGTAAAACGGAACGTAAGCTTTCTTTAAATGCAAAAAACGCAGAGATTTCGAGTTAATCTCTGCGTTTTTTTATTTAGCTAAACCATCATGAATTTTATCAAGATTATAGCGCATCATTTCTAAATAAGTGTCGCCTTCTTCGCCTTTTTTCGCAGTAGAATCCGTGAAGATTTTAGCGAAAATTGGTACGCCGGTTTCCTTAGATACACTTTCCATACTGCGCGGATCCACGCTCGTTTCGACAAATAAGTTAGGTACTCGCTCTTTTTCAACGATACTAATAATTTGTTTCATTTGGTCAGGTGTGCCTTGACTTTCCGTGTTGATTTCCCAAATGTACGCAGCTTTTAAACCATAGCGAGCAGCAAAATATTTAAATGCCCCTTCACTTGTCACTAATGTTTTTTGATTTTCTGGTAAATCTGCAAATTTTTGTTTTGCCTCTTTATCCAGTGTTGCTAGTTTATCGATATATTTTTTGGCGTTTTCTTTATAAAAATTAGCATTGTCTGGATCAGCCTTTACAAGGGCATCGCGTACATTTTCCGTATAAATAATACCGTTATGAAGATCTAACCAAGCGTGCGGGTCTGTTTCAGAAGTCTTTCCTTTTTCTGTTAAATATTTTGGTTTTACCCCTTTACTTAACTCGACTACTTGATCTTTGTCATCTCTTGATTTATCAGCTGTTTCGAGCATTCGGTCAAACCAACCATTCCCAGTTTCTAAGTTTAAGCCATTGTAAAAAATTAAATCTGCATCTGCTGCGCTTTGAATATTATCTGGCAAAGGATCATATTCATGCGGGTCAACGCCAACCGGTACGATGCTATGGAGTTCAATTTTATCCTCACCGACATTTTTTACAATATCCGCTAAAATGGAGTAGGTAGCCACCACATTTAATTTGTCCCCTGTTTTTTTCGTGTCGCTATTTTGGCTTGAACACCCCGCCAGTACTAATACTAAAGCGAAAAGCGTTCCAACTATAACTTTTTTCATTCGATAACCTCCTTCTTTTTAGAAAACAATAATCCTTGTTTTGGTGCGAATAAAAAGGCAATAAAGAAAATAATTGTTGCAACTAATACCATTGCCGCACCTGATGCTAAGTTGAAAATATAACTGAAATAAAGTCCAATAATTGCACTCACTGCGCCAAATGTGGAAGCGAGCATAATCATTTTAGATAATTTATTTGTGAGGAGATACGCTGTTGCAGCTGGTGTAATTAACATTGCCACTACTAAGATAATTCCAACTGTTTGTAAGGCCGAAACCGTCACAAGTGTCAGCAGTAGCATTAAGAAGTAGTGTAAGAACCGCACATTTAAACCATATGCTTCTGCCATCACAGGATCAAATGAGCTTACTAGAAATTCTTTATAAAATATTGCGACTAGCGAAATAACCAGTATCGCGATAATAATTGTCATCCACATATCCGAACTCCGCACCGCAAGCACATTTCCGAATAAGATATGGTACAAATCGGTACTACTCTTCGCAAATGAAATTAAAATAATCCCGAGCGCGAAAAATGCACTAAACACGATGCCGATTGCTGTATCATTTTTAATCCGACTTTTTTGATTAACAAAGCCGATGCCAAGTGCTGCTGCAATGCCGAATGTTGCTGCACCTATGAAGAAGTTCATCCCCATCATATAAGAAATTGCTACACCAGGTAACACCGCATGAGAGATCGCATCACCCATTAACGACATTCCTCGCAAAATGATAAAACTACCAATTACACCTGATACAATACCAACTGTCACGGAAGTAATAAGCGCTTTTTGTAAAAAACCATATTGCATTAATCCTTCTAAAAACAGCATCTCTACACCCCCGCCGCAAATGCTACTGGTGCGTCACCATAAGCAAATTGAATTTTTTCTTCTGTAAATGTTTGTTCTACCGGACCGTGTGCCACTAATTTTTTATTGAGTAAAATAATGTCATCAAAGTAAGCAGCTACTTTATGAAAATCATGGTGGACGACTACGATAGTTTTTCCGTTATCTCTTAGCTTTTTTAACAATTTCATAATAAGCGCTTCGCTAGTCATATCAATGCCAGCAAATGGTTCATCTAAAAAGAAGATTTCCGCATGTTGCGCTAAGGCACGAGCAATAAACACACGCTGCAATTGACCACCTGACAGTTCGCCGATTTGTCTTTTACTAAATGCCGTCATCTCCACTTGTTCTAAAGCATCAAATGCCAGCTGTTTTTCTTTTTTACCAGGGCGTTTTATTAATCCCAGGGCCGGATATGTACCAAGAAGTACCATATCAAAAACAGTGATTGGAAAGGTTAAATCTACTTCACTACGCTGCGGGACATAAGCGATTTTCTTTCTCCAATAAGTGAGAGGCTTGTTATCTAATGTTACTTGGCCTTTTTCGCGTGGAACTAATCCCATCATTCCTTTTAATAATGTAGATTTACCAGCACCATTGGGACCGACAATCCCAGTTAATTTTCCTGTTGCTATTTGAAGAGTGACATCATCAATCGCCACTTTTTGTTTATATGCTATCGTTAAACCTTGAATGTTCATTTCTACCACCCTTTTCCCATAAGACTATTTTTTATACTTAACTAAAAATGTTTCCTTAATGCAACTTTAATCCAAAGTATAACGAACAATTATTTTTTTGTAAAGTAAAATGTCTAAAAAAAATCCTGTAGTTTTATTAACTACAGGATTTTTACTATTTATTTGATTGTGAGCCATCTGCTAATTTTTTTAGTAATTTGCGGAATTCCGCTTGTTCATACTCGGAAAAAACAGCAAAACGTTTAACAATCATTTCTTTTTTCTTTTTATCAATTTCTTTGACAAATTCCTCGGCATTAGATGTTAATTTTAATTCGATAATACGGCGGTCTACTTCAGAACGATGACGAGTAATTAATTTCTCTTCGACTAAAGTATCTGTAATGGCTGTGATGTGACTGGCTGAAACATCAAGCGTTTTAGCTAAATCAGATGTTTTCGTTAATCCGCTAGAAATAAGACTCAAGACACGGTATTCGCTACCGCTTAGTCTTTTGTCAAGAACAGCTTCTACCTCATGACGAAAACTATTAAAAATTCGCTTAATCAATGTTTCAATTTCTAAGTATGTTTCCATTTTTTTGCTACCTCCAGTTTTTCAAAAAAGTTATGCGTTTACTTCACCAAGGCTTTTGCTTTTTGTAGTTGTGGATCTGTTTCTTTTAGATGTTTTTGCGTTAGTTCAACTAATTTATCCGTTGTCACGCCGGTCATAATTCCCGTAACATCTAAATTATTTGCTGCTTGAAATCTTTGTACTGCATATTCTGTATCTATATCGTATAAGCCATCTACTTTTCCAACGTTGTAGTCTAGCGCTTTTAGCAATGTTTCGATTGTTTTCACATCATCACCAAAATCGCCATTTTTGTAGACTTTTGTGGAGGAAGGAATAGTCATAGTTGCGTAACTTGGCATGTTCACAACCACATCTGGCGTAATACCTTTTTCATGAATCCATTCGCTGTTTGGTGTTAACCATTTTGCGACTGTTAATTTAAGTGTGGAGTCATCGGATAAAGTGGTCGCTGTTTGCACAGTACCTTTACCAAACGATTTATTTCCTACAAGTTTAATACCGCCAGATTCTTTCGCTGCTGCTGCCAGAATTTCTGATGCACTTGCACTCCCACCATCTATAAGCATTGTTGTTGGTACTTTAACTTTATAATCACCATGTGAGCTGCTATCGGCTTTAATGGCGGATTTATCGCCATCTTTTCCTTGTTCTTGAACGACAATTTTGCCATCAGGAACAAATAAACTAGAAATAGAGACTGCTTGATCGAGTAACCCACCTGGATTTCCTCGTAAATCAATCACAAGTCCTTTCATACCATCTTTTTCCAAAGCTTTTAATGCTTTTTCAAGCTCATCATAGGTATTTTCAGAGAAGGTACTAATAGTTACGTGGGCGATTTTGTCATTACCCATTTCTTTATAGACCGTTTCGATTGGAATTTCGTCACGTGTAATAGTTACGTCAAACGGTTTATCTTCATTTGAGCGTTGGATAGTTAAAGTGACATCCGTTCCTTTTTCACCACGGATTTTTTTAGTTGCTTCTGTCGCTGTATCGCCTTTGACAGATTTACCATCAACTTGTGTAATAATATCTTGAGGGCGCAAACCAGCTTTTTCAGCCGGGGAGTTTTTAATTGGAGAGACAACTACGATAGCTCCATCTTTTTCTTGAATTTCAGCACCAATTCCTTCAAAGCTAGAAGAAATTGTGTCATTAAATTCCGCCGATTCTTTTTTCGACATAAAAGTGGAATACGGATCATCTAAGGAATTTACCATACCTGTGATTGCTCCATCTATCATGTTAGTGGATTTCGTGTCTTTATAGTATTTCTCAGAGATTTCATCATAGACATCATAGAGCTTTGTGAATTCTTTTCGCTCTGGGATGCTGACTTTCACTTGCTTATCATCCCCTAAAGACATGACGATCGTTGTTACTAATGCGGTAACAAATACAAAAGCAAATAAAAGCATTATAAATGGGAATAATTTCATTTTTATATAACCATTGCCAGGTTTTGTTTTTTCTTCTTCGGGTTTCTCCACTTTTTCTTCTTTGTTTTGTGGGGATTGTTCCATCTTTCTTCACCACTTTCTATGTAAAATGTAACTAATAATAGTACATTTTATTTAACTCATTTATTTTACCAGTTTTCCAAACATTTTGGTATCTTTTTTTCATGACAAAGAAAAAAGAGGGATTCACTCAGGAATCCCTCTCGCTTCTAAACTTAAGCTACTTCATAGCCTGCTTCTTCTACAGCATCAATTAAAGCATCTTCAGTTACTTGACCTTTTTCAAATTCAACTGTTGCTGTTCCTTCATCCAAAGAAACTACAGCGCTTTTTACACCACTTACTTCTGATAAAGCTTTGGTGACGCGAGCCTCGCAGTGTCCACAAGTCATACCTTCTACAGTTAATGTTAATTTTTCCATTTTCTTTTCCTCCTATGATTTAAATTTATATCTTTTTAGGCGTAGTGCGTTAGTTACAACCGAAACGGAACTAAATGCCATCGCAAGTCCGGCTACCCATGGGGCAAGTAAGCCAAGTGCAGCTACTGGAATACCCGCACAGTTATAGGCAAGTGCCCAGAAAAAGTTTTGTCGGATGTTTCGCATCGTTGCTTTTGAAAGTTCGATTGTTTCTGGAATAAGTGTTAAACGGTGACTTACGAGCGTTACATCACCAGTTTCAATCGCAATATCTGTTCCCGTTCCAATACTAATGCCAATATCACTCGCTGCAAGAGCTGGAGCATCATTAATACCATCGCCAACAAATGCAACAATATGTCCTTCTTGTTGTAGTTTTTCTACTAATGCGCTTTTATCGTTTGGTAGTTGTTCGGCAAAAAACATATCGGCTCCTAAATCTTTCGCCATATTTTCTACTACGACAGATTGGTCGCCGGAACAAATAGCTGTTTTAATACCTTGTGCTTGCAGTTTTTGAATTGCTTCTTTTGCCTCTGGTCGTGGTGTATCGGATAAAGCAAGTGCTCCGGCATAAGTACCGTCTATTGCCATTGCTACAACCGTTTTCCCTGCATTCATCCAACTTTGGATTAATTTATCTTCTTCGCTCGGGATAGTTGTAAGTGAAGACACATAGCGATAAGCACCGAGTTCCACTTTACTATCATCCAAATTACCTGTCATCCCATGCCCAGCTTTAGCGCGGATTTTTCCTTGTTTTACATCTGATACATCGATTTTTTCAGAGTCTAACATGTTGATAATCGCTTTGGCAATTGGATGTTCTGATTGTTGTTCCATCAAGAATAAATAAGGGAAAAATTTGTCGTTGCTTGCTTTTTTATCACTTACTTCTAATTTACCTTCTGTCAAAGTACCAGTTTTATCAAAAACAATTGTGTCGACTTTGGAAGTACGTTCTAAATGTTCCCCGCCTTTAAATAATATCCCACTTTCGGCGCCTTTACCAGTTCCGGCCATAATCGCTGTTGGTGTTGCGAGCCCAAGAGCACAGGGACAAGCAATAACTAAAACAGCAATTGCAGCTTCTAATGATCCATCTACCGTGCCTGTTACAAGGTACCAAATAATAAATGTTACTGCTGCAATTCCAAGTACAATTGGTACAAAAATACCCGAGATTTTATCTGCCAAACGTTGGATTGGCGCTTTAATTCCTTGCGCTTCTTCCACTAAACGAATAATCGATTCTAAAACGGTTTCTTCCATTCGTTTCGTAATTTTTGCTTGGAAAGCTCCGTCAAAGTTGATAGTCGCTCCAATAACAGAATCACCTGGTTTTTTCTCTACAGGCACGGGTTCACCAGTAATCATCGCTTCATCAATGCTTGTTTCTCCGGAGATAATTTCTGCATCCATTGGCACTTTTTCACCAGGACGAACTAGAATAATATCACCAATTTTGAGAGAATCTACTGGTACTAACCATTCTTTGCCTTCACGAATAACAGTTGCTTCTTTCGCTTGTAGTTCGAGTAATCCGGCAATAGATTCTGTCGTTCTCGAAGTTGCATATGATTCGAGTAATTTACCTAATAAGATCAACGTAATCAATACAGCACTTGTTTCAAAGTAATAATGCGGCATCACGCTTGGATCAATCATATGACGGATATATTCCACTACACTATAAAAGTAAGCTGCGGATGTACCAAGTGCGACCAAAACGTCCATATTCGCGCTTTTACCTCGAAGCGCCTTATAAGCCCCATCATAAAACCGCCAACCAATATAAAATTGGACAATGGTTGCGAGTACTAATTGAATGGTTGGATTAATCCAGTTACCAATTGTTTCCGCAAACGCCATTTCATGAATATATGGAATGTGAGTAACCATCGTTAAAAGTAATGGCAGTGAGAGCACAGCTGAAAGAATAAAACGTCTCACTTCTTTTTTGAAATTCTTTTCTAAAACGGCGTCTTTTTCTTCTTTTGACATTTTTTCTGCAGCATCATAACCAGCATGCTTCACGACTTTTATTAATTCTTCTGTCGAGGTCACTTCTGGGTCGTAATATACAGCCGCATTTTCAGTGACTAAATTGACATTGGCTTTTTCAACACCTTCTGCTTTATTTAAAGATTTCTCAATTCTTGTTGAACAAGCCGCACATGTCATTCCAAAAACATTCAAATCTTGTCTTACATATTTATCGTTCACTCTAAATACCCCCCTCAGGTTTTAGAAAACTGACGTATAGCCTTAAGTAAGTCCTCCATTACGTCATCTTCTCCGTTTTTTGCAGCATCCACAACACAGTGTGCTGTATGATGTTCTAATACTTGCAAGCCAACATTTTTAAGTGCTTTATTCGCTGCTGAAATTTGAACTAAGATGTCTGTACAATATCTATCATCCTCGACCATTTGAGCGATACCGCGAATTTGGCCTTCGATACGTCGCAAACGATTTTGAAGTAATTTCGTTTCTTCATCTTTGCGTGGAACAATGGGTTGGTCATGTTTCATATTTTCTCCTCCTTTGTTTCTACAATTAACAGTATACCCCCTATAGGTATATTTTGCAAACATTTAATTTTTAAAAATAAAAAAAGAACCATAAACAACTAAATGTTTATGGCTCTAAAGCTTGTTATTTTGCGGCATCTACTTTCTTTTGTAGTGCTTTAACATGTTCAAAAAATTCTTCTAATGTCCAGTTGTTTTTGTAAATGATTGTTGCAGCGTCTTTGCCAACATAACGATAATGCCAAGATTCGTATTGATATTTCGTAATATCTTCTCTACCTTTCATATAACGAAGGATAAAGCCGTAATTATGGGCATTTTCTTCTAACCATTTACCTTCTGGGGTAGTTCCAAATGCTTCAGTTAGTTCATATGATTGATTTTCTGAGGAAATATCCATTGCTAATCCAGTTTGGTGCTCACTTGTTCCAGGGTAAGCCACTGCTTCTCTAGCTTTTTTATCCCCTTTGGAATTTACTTCAGCTTGGAATACCTCTTGTTGTCGTTTATAAGAACGATAACCCGACACAGCAAAAAGTTTCTTACCATCTTGATTTGCTGCTTTGAACATTTCTTCAAGGGCTGTTCCTGCTTCTTTTCTTAATTGCGCTTTTTCTACTTGTTCATTCCCAAAAGAAAAAGTAACATTTGGTCGAACTAAATCAGGGGGGGTATATGTTGGCTGCAAGGAATAATCTTTATTAGCAAGTACTAATATATTTTCCTCGTTTTCGATATACTGAATCCCATTTTTTTCGACTAATTTATTTTGTTTATCAATGTAAGGATAAAGCGGATCTTTTTCTAAGTCAGCAAGTGTATTATTACTTGTGGCTTTTTGCTCCACTTTAGCGACTGGCTCTGCATTTTGCCCGCCGAAATATTGATCTTCTACCGTGTTTACACAACTGATAGTAACGGCTAAAGCAATTGTTAATAAAGAACTCATATATGTTTATCAACCTTCCTGTATACATTAAGTCAAAATCTAAGGTAGTAATTTTGATTATTTTATTGCTGCTTCTAATGCTACAACAATCATATCATTAAAAGTAGTTTGGCGCTCTTCAGCGGATGTTTCTTCACCTGTAAAAATGTGATCGCTGACTGTTAGAATAGCAAGTGCACGACGGCCATATTTTTGCGCTAATGTATAAAGAGCCGCTGCTTCCATTTCAATTCCCAGTACTCCGTAATCGGCTAATTGTTGTTTATCCAATTGATCATTATAAAAACGATCCGCTGAGAAAACATTACCAACTTTTAGAGATAGGCCTTTTTCAACGCCTGCATCATACGCTTTTTTTAATAAAGAAAAATCTGCTACTGGCGCAAAGTCAACACCAGCAAAAGTGTTACGATTAATTTGAGAATCTGTCGAAGCTGCTTGAGCAATTACAACATCACGAACTTTAACGTCCGCTTGAATGCCACCCATTGTTCCAACGCGAATCAAATTTTTCACATCATAGCTTTGAATTAATTCATTCACATAAATCGAAATTGACGGAATTCCCATACCAGTTCCCATAACAGAAACTTTTTCGCCTTTATATGTACCAGTAAATCCTAGCATTCCTCTTACTTGGTTAAATAATACAACGTCCTCTAAGAATGTTTCGGCAATGTATTTCGCACGCAAAGGATCTCCTGGTAATAAAATTGTTTCGGCAATTTCCCCTTGTTTTGCTTCGATATGTACGCTCATACTTTTCTCCTCCTAATGTTTGTTTTTCTCTTCATCTAGCAAATACGCTTCCCAAAGTTCATCGAAAATAGACATTCCCGGTAAATACGGCGCATTAAACTCAAGATAGTCACAAAGAATATGATAATTTCTTGTTTGCTTTGGAAAACTATGATCTCGGTATGCATTGTTGGCAAATTCCGTTTTCTGATCTGTTAGCTTCGGGTCCCGATATGTCATTAAAAAATGATAAAATGATCTTCCCAACGTACAACACACTCCGCTCTTTTTATGCTTTAACTATAGTTGATTTCTCGTGAAAAATAAAGTTAATTTTCAAGTTTACTTAGAATTTCTTCTGCTAGTCGATGTGTCTCTAATGCATCTTCTTCAGTAATTGGAGCTTTTTCGCCGTTTCGAACAGCATTTAAAAACGCCTGAATAATCGGTACAAAGCCGCGTTTATAAAGCGTTGTTTCCCAGTCACCAAACCGTTCAAAACGCTCGGTCGTTCCTTCATAAATATGTGTCTCTGTTACATTTTCCACTTCATATTTAGCGCTTTTTGTCATCACGGCTAAACGTTCTTCATTCACACCACTATCCCGGTTCATGATGGCAGTAGCTACTTTATTACCAGAAGAGATTTGGACAGTTACACTAGACAGTAATTCGTTTTGCCAAACAGGTACCACATGTAATTGATCAATTTTTGCATCAAGTAAATAGCGGACGGTATCAATGACATGGATAAAATCATCATAAATAAAGGTACGTGCCTCACCTGGCTGTCCTGCGCGGTTTTTTTGCATTACTATCATGTTTATATCCGTTAATGCTTTTAATTCTTGATATTTAGGTGCATAACGACGGTTAAATCCAGTCATTAATAGCGTGTTTTTTTCTTCGGCTAAGCGCGTCAATTCTTCCACTTCGGCCAAATTATCGGCAATTGGCTTATCTACATAAACTGGAATATTATGGGATAAAAAAGTCCGAATTACTTCTGGGTGACTTGCTGTAGATGAATGTACAAAAGCTGCATTAACGCCAGATTCTATCATTGAATGAATACTTTGATGATAATGATCAAAACGATATTTTTCGCTTAAATGCTTTAATTTTTGTGCATTTCTTGTATAAAGATGAACCTCGATATTTTCCATCTCAGCAAAAACAGGTAAATACGCTTTTTGTGCAATTCCACCGAGTCCCACTACTGCTACTTTCAACATACATTTCGCTCCTTTTTCATAACAATGCCAGAGAATGATTTCGCGATATTATTCTACGCATTTCATTTTCTGGCATCGTTTGTTTATTCAAAGATTTTCTTATAGGTTTGGTAGCCTTCTTCTTCTAACTTATCAACGGGGATAAATCGAAGCGCTGCGGAATTGATGCAGTATCTAAGTCCACCTTGATCTTGTGGTCCATCTGGAAAAACATGCCCTAAGTGCGAATCAGCCTCAACTGACTTCACTTCCGTCCGAATCATTCCGTGTGATAAATCTCTATGTTCGATTACTTCTGCTTCGTCAATTGGTTTTGTAAAACTTGGCCAACCACAACCAGCATCATACTGATCATTGGATGAAAATAACGGCTTTCCTGAAACAATATCTACATAGATTCCTTTTGCCACATTATCATAAAATTCATTTTGAAATGGGCGTTCGGTACCCGCTTTTTGGGTCACATTATATTGTATATCTGTTAGCTGTTTAAGTCGCTCGTTTTTTTTACTTTCATCCATTTGACTTCACCCTTTCCAGTTGGCATCTATGAATGCAGCACGACCGGAAGCCACTTGATAACCTTCATAGTGCGCTTTTTCTTTTTTATAGAAATCTTGGTGATATTCTTCTGCAGGATAAAAAGTTTCTGCTTTTGCAATTTCTGTGACAACTGGTTTCTTAAATCTTCCGCTTG
Source organism: Listeria sp. MAN/IMW/UF464 (assembly GCF_058683955.1). Taxonomy (NCBI): domain Bacteria; kingdom Bacillati; phylum Bacillota; class Bacilli; order Caryophanales; family Listeriaceae; genus Listeria; species Listeria sp. MAN/IMW/UF464. Next base: position 453,350 of record NZ_JBZWZP010000002.1, on the reverse strand, counting down.
CATCCAAAGCCGCTTTAGATTTTTCAGCGATTTGTCGTTGTTCCTCATTATGGTAAAAAATAACCGGACGATATGAATCTCCGCGGTCGACAAATTGTCCCGCTGCATCAGTCGGATCTGTTTGTTGCCAGTATACTTCGACTAATTTTTCATAAGGAAATACTGCCGGATCAAATGTAATTTCAACTGCTTCGGTATGCCCTGTTGTCCCGCTGCAAACTTCTTTATATGTTGGATTCACTGTATGTCCACCTGTATAACCCGAAACGACTTTCTCAATTCCTGGTTGTGTGTCAAAAGGTTTTACCATACACCAAAAGCATCCTCCAGCAAATGTTGCTTTTTCAAGTGATTCTTTTGTCATAAAAAATGCCCCCTAACTAGGATTGGGCCAGTTAAATTACTTAACTGGTACTAAAAGTGTAAACGAAATATCGTCTTTCTTCAAATTTAGCGTATCGGCACGAACTTTTGTGTCGCCTTTTAGTTTTAATTTGTCCAAAGATAAATATATTTTTTCTTTTTTAGGAAGTACAGTGACCCACTCAGGGAATTTATAGTTTTTATTAACATAGTTCATCACGTAAGAAACTGGTAAAGGTAATGCTCCAACAGACATATCTGTCAGCGATAATTCTATATTTCCATTATCAACTACTTTTGGTGAAAATTTAAGTCTTAGTTCAACAGGCTCACCAAAAATCTTCGCTTCAGCTGTAAAATTGACATTATTTGCTACAAAAACTTTATAACCGATATCTTGCTCTTTGCTGAACTCTTCTATATAGCTACTGATTAATTGGTTTAAGTCTGATTTAGTGGTGCTTGTTTGAAATTCAATATTTGATTTATTGCTAATAAGCGAAGGCGTTGGCTCTTCTTGTGGGCTAAGTACAAAGACTGTTACATAAAGCCAGCCAGCAAGAAGGATAAGCAAACTAATTAAAGTTAGGCAAATCCATTTCCAATAATTTCGTTTTGGTTTTTTTGGAGCTGATCTTGTTTCTACTTGCAAGATTTTATCACCTTTCTATTTAGGAATATTACCATCATCTAGTTGTTTGACGATAGCTTTTTCTAACTCGGCGCTCATTTTTTCATATCCTTTATGGTTTGGATGGAAATAATCATCTGAAAGTAATGGATTCGGCTTGTCTTTATTGGATGTATTTCTATCTTCTAATGCTTTAGCCACTGGGACGAAATAAGCATTGTTAGTTTGTTTAATTGTTTTCGCAGAAGCATCATTCCAATTGGTAATGACCTCATCAAATTGTTTTATATCTGCAAAATAAGTCGTATAAGGATTGTAAATACCCATTAAAAATATCGCTGCATCTTTATTGTAAGAGCGAATATCTTTAAGTAACGTTGTAAGTTCTTGTTGAAATTCTTTATTTGCTTTTGCAAAATCAGCCACATCTACATTTAAAAGTCGAGATTGCAAAATAGCCATCACATCATTCCCACCGATTGTAATAGTTATTACATTGGCATTTTTGACATCTTGCTGGAATTGTTTATTCGTTTTGAGGCGTTTTTCTAGTTGTGTAATACGGTTTCCTGATACACCGTAGTTGCTCGTTTTCACACTAGACACTGTAGCTTCTTCATTTAGTTTTTCTGGAACAATGCCCACATAGCCGCCTTCTTTGTTTTCATCACCAACACCTTCTGTTAATGAGTCACCCATTGCAACTAGGTTAATAGGGATTTCTTTTGATTCTTTATAATACTTGATACCAAAAACTGCGCCAACGAGAAGCGCGATAACAAGCACGCTTCCTGTAAGCCACAGCCATTTTTTCTTTGTCATATGCAATCACTCACTTAGTCAGTATAGTACATAAATGCAAACGCGCCGGTTCCAGCATGAGTGGAAATGACAGGATCTGCAAAAAATAGTGGAATTTCTGTTAATCCAGTTATTTCTTTAGACTCTGCGATAAAGTCATCAGCTAAATTCAGTCCATTCGCATGAACTACATCCAGCTGTTGAATTTTTTTCGGTTCGTCTTTAATTAGATTAAGGCAGTATTGTAAAACTTTTTTGTTACTGCGAACTTTGGTTTCTTCTTCCAATTGTCCATCAGTAAGCTTAGCGATTAATTTGATATTCAAAAGACTACCTAGGAAACCTTGCATTCGACCAACACGCCCACCTTTAATTAAATTATCGAGCGTTACGACCACAATATAAAGTTTTGTTTTGTCGCGAATATCATTAATTGCAGCGTGAATTTCTTCTACTGAATAATCGCCAGCCTGAGCCATTTCAGCGGCTTTTAGTACTTGGAATGCTTGGCCACGTGCCGTATAATCGCAGTCTACTACGGTGATGTTTCCTTCCACCATATCAGCTGCTTGGCGAGCTGCATTCACTGTACCACTTAGTTTTTCCGTCAAATGGATGGAAAGGATTTCATACCCTTCTGCCGTATATTTTTCATAAGCTTCTACAAAAGAACCGATTGCTGGTTGCGAAGATTTTGGTAATTCTTTTGTTTCAGCCATGCGTACCATGAATTCTTCTGGCGTAATGTCTGTTTTAGGATTATAAACTTTCCCATCGATTTCTACGGTTAAATATAAAACTTCAATATTCCATTTTGCTGCTTCTTCAAGAGTTAAGCCTGCAGTTGAGTCTGTGATAATCTTTATTTTTCTCATTTAGCCACATCCATTTTTGCTTATTTTCTCTTATTATAACATTCCCGGCGTTATACACAACCTATAAACTAGTTTTAAGAAAAGAGAAAGAAATGGTATTTGTCTTTCTATTCTTACTTTTTTAGCGTATGATAGAAATGTAACAACCCACAAAAATTTTGTAGAAAAGTATGGTGATAAAATGAATGTCACTTCTTATAATTGGAAAGAAGAACTGGCGAATGCAATAACGCACGGGGTTGGATTTATCCTTAGTATTCCCGCGCTCGTCTTACTTATAATATTCGCCGCCGGAAAAGATAATCCTCTTTATTTAACAAGTTTTTTAATTTATGGAATTTCACTAATGTTGCTTTATATTTGTTCCACACTGCTCCATAGCTTCAAACCTTGCAAAGCACGAACGGTTTTTAATATTATGGATCATGCCGCGATTTATGTTTTAATTGCTGGCAGTTATACACCATTTGTTTTGATTACTATTCAAGGAACTCTCGGTTGGACGCTGTTTGGTGTTATCTGGGGACTCGCAATTGCTGGGATCATTTATAAAATATTTATGACTGGCAAATTAAAACTTTTATCGACGTTTGTATACTTAGTAATGGGCTGGATGGTCATGTTCGCCATTAAACCACTTTATGCAGGGCTAACGCCAACTGGATTTTGGCTACTTGCAACTGGTGGGATTATGTTTACTGTAGGGGCAATTTTTTATAGTATCCCTCGAGTACCTTATATGCACGCGATTTGGCATTTATTTGTTATCGCGGGAACTGCTTTTATGTACTTCTGCATTTTGTTTTATGTTTAAATTATAATTTTTAAAACCTTCTCGATAATGAGAAGGTTTTTTTATGTAGTATGACATAATTAAGGCTTGTTTTTAATTATGTCATACTATATAATGTTTAGCATAACATAATAAAAGGATGTGATTCCAATCGAACTTTCCTCTAGACAACACCAGATTGTTGCCTTTGTTCGCGCGAATGAGCCCGCTACTGGTGACTCTATCGCTGCTCATTTAAAATTAACGCGTGCTACGATTCGTGCTGATTTGTCGATTTTGACGATGACCGGAATTTTAGATGCCAGACCTAAAGTTGGTTATTTTTACTCAGGACTCGAAACAAATCCGATTCATTTGGATGAAATTCGCCAATTGAAAGTAGCAGATATTATGACCCAACCATTTTTCGCAAAAAAAGAAACAAGTGTTTATGACGCCATTGTGATGCTCTTTATGGAAGATATTGGCAGTTTATATGTAATTGATGACGAACAATTAGTTGGGCTTGTCTCCAGAAAAGACTTACTGAAAGGCGCACTGGCGGATGCAGATACGAAAGCCACTCCCATTGCGACTATTATGACGCGCATGCCAAACCTTGTTACTGTGACTAAAAATGATAAAGTCTTGCACGCAGCAGAACAGCTTGTCTTTCATCAAATCGATTCGCTTCCCGTTTTTGAAAATAACTCTCGAGAAGCGAAAGTCGTCGGAAAAATATCAAAAACACGTATTACTGCGCTTTTTGTAGATACAATAAAAAAGGTTTAATAGGAGGCAAATATGGAAAATCCGGTTATTATATATGTTATTTCAGATGCTATCGGAGAAACTGCTCAACATATTATTCGCGCGGTAACAGCTCAGTTTTCACTTAATAAACCAGCTGATATTCGGCGCCACGCTTTTATTCGCGATGAAAACGCTTTACTTGAAACATTAGAAGAAGCAAAAGCAGCCGATGGGATTGTTGTTCAAACGCTAGTACAATCAAAGCTCGCTGATTATGCGTCAGATTTTTGTGTAAAAAATCATCTTCCAAACGTTGATTTATTACATACGCTCACTGCCGCAGTGGAAGCAAAAACTGGGTTAAAGTCTAAACAAGACCCAGGAAATATGCGCCGGCTTGATAGTAATTATTTTGATCGTATTGCCGCAATTGAATTTGCCGTTAAATATGATGACTGCAAAGATCCCCGCGGTTTACTGGATGCCGATATTGTTTTAGTTGGTGTTTCAAGAACGAGTAAAACCCCACTTAGTAGCTATCTTGCTAATCAAAACTGGAAAGTCGCTAACGTGCCACTCGTTCCAGAAATTCCGATTCCAGATGAACTTTTTCAAATCCCCGCAGAACGAATTATCGGTCTGACAACTACACCTGAAAAACTTGCTCAAATCCGGAAAGTGAGATTAAAATCAATTGGTTTAGACGAAGCAAGTAGTTATTCTAGTGAAAAACGCATTTTAGAAGAATTAGAATATGGTTATGCTACTTTCAAAAAGCTTGGCTGCCAAGTAATCCATGTTGAAGACAAAGCCATTGAAGAAACCGCTGCCCTAATCACGGAGATTATCACGAGTTACCACTAATTAGAAGAGGTGAATAAAGTGAGAAAATTTGTCTATCAGTTCAGTGAAGGTTCTAAAGAAATGAAAAATCTTTTAGGAGGAAAAGGTGCTAATTTGGCCGAAATGACGAAGATTGGTTTGCCCGTCCCTCCTGGCTTTATTATCTCGACCGATGCTTGTAATGATTATACAACGAGCAACAAACATCTATCCGAAGACATTTTTGAAGAAGTAAAAATTCATTTGGCAGAACTCGAAAAACAAACTGGAAAAATTTTCGGATTCGCGGAAAACCCACTGTTAGTTTCAGTACGTTCTGGCGCGCCTTTTTCGATGCCAGGAATGATGGATACGGTTCTAAATCTAGGGTTAAATGATCAAGCTGCTGAAGGATTAGCTAACTTAACAGGAGATGCTCGTTCTGCGTTTGACTCTTATCGTCGCTTCATTCAAATGTTTGGCGATGTCGTTTTTGAAATTCCAAGCTATCAATTTGAACAGGCGCTTGCTCGTATAAAAAAAGACAATAATTACCTTTTAGATACGGAATTAACTGCGGCTGATTTAAGTGAACTAATTGAGATTTACAAACTGATTTTCAGCCAAGCAACTGGCAGAGATTTTCCGCAAGATCCGTTAGAACAGCTGAGACTTGCGATTATTGCTGTTTTTGATTCGTGGATGAATCCTCGTGCCGTTATTTATCGCAGACTACACGATATTGATGCAAGTTTTGGCACAGCCGTGAATATTCAAGCGATGGTTTTTGGCAACACTGGCGAAACAAGCGGTACTGGTATTACTTTTACGCGAAATCCATCCACTGGTGAAAAGCAAGTTTTTGGTGAGTTTCTACTAAATGCACAAGGTGAAGATGTTGTTGCAGGAATCCGCACGCCTGAACCGATTAGCGCATTAGAACAAAGAATGCCCCTCGTTTATAACGAACTCCTTAAAACGTGTGAACTGCTTGAAAATCACTATTTAGATATGCAAGATATTGAATTTACAATTGAAAAAGGAAAACTTTACGTTCTTCAAACAAGGAGCGGGAAACGAACAGCCAAAGCAGCAATTCAAACAGCAGTCGATTTCGTCCACGAAGGCAAAATCACTCGTGAAGAAGCAATTATGCGAGTAGAAACGAAACAGCTACATCAATTACTTCACCCTGCTTTTCATGAAAGCGCTCTAAAAGCTGGACAAGTCATCGCAACCGGATTACCAGCAAGTCCAGGAGCTGCCACCGGTCAAATTTTCTTTGAAGCTAAAGAAGCCGTAGCAGCTTCAGAACGCGGCATTTCTGTTATCCTAGTACGAAATGAGACTTCTCCTGAAGATATTGAAGGTATGGCGAGAAGTAGCGCGATTTTAACTGCTCATGGTGGTATGACTTCTCACGCTGCCGTAGTGGCCCGCGGAATGGGAAAATGCTGTATAGCTGGTTGCGCTGAACTCACTATTAATGAAAAAGAAAAAACCATTATCCTTACAACCGGAGAACAGCTTCATGAAGGTGATTTTCTTTCTCTCGACGGCAGCACTGGAAATGTCTATCTTGGACAAATAGCACTCACAGAAGCTTCTATAGGCGGTCATTTTGATGAATTAATGGCATGGGCAGACGCTGAGAAAAAACTAAAAATCCGCGTGAATGCCGATACACCAACAGATTTTAAAAAAGCATTACTATTTGGCGCTGAAGGTATTGGTCTTTGTCGCACAGAGCATATGTTTTTTGATGAAAAAAGAATCCCTTATGTTAGACAAATGATTTTAGCAGAATCACTTAAAGAGCGCGAATCTGTTTTAACATCATTAAAAGAGATGCAAAAAACGGATTTCAGTGAATTATTTCGAATAGCAAATGGTCGAGCAGTGAATATTCGCCTTCTTGATCCGCCCTTACATGAATTTCTACCGAAGACTAACCGCGAAATCGAACAATTAGCGCGCGATATGAACCGTACTGTTCCCCAAATCACCAAACGAATTGAGGAGCTGGCAGAAGCAAATCCTATGCTAGGTCATCGCGGTTGCCGTTTAGCCATTACTTTTCCAGAAATTTATCGTATGCAGGCGGAAGCAATCATGGAAAGTGCCGTTATCGTTCATGATGAAGGAATCGATGTCCACCCAGAAATTATGATTCCTCTAATCGCTACAAAAAGCGAACTTAGTTATATTAAAAATGAAATTAAGCAGGCCATTCATGCGATTTTTGAAAAAGAACGAGTTGTGCTACCTTTTGATATTGGTACGATGATTGAAATTCCTCGTGCTTGTGTGACCGCAGATGAAATTGCCGAAGATGCCCAGTTCTTTAGTTTTGGAACAAATGATTTAACTCAGCTAACATATGGTTTTTCTCGTGATGATGCAACTAAATTTCTAGCTGATTATTATGAAAAAGATATTTTACCTAAAGATCCATTTGTTACGATTGATAAAACGGGCGTTGGTGCGTTAGTTGAAATGGCTGTTACTCGCGGAAGAATGACTCATGCGAACTTAAAAATGGGCGTCTGCGGAGAGCATGGCGGAGACCCGGAATCAATCCACTTCTTCCATCAACTTGGCCTCAGTTATGTATCGTGCTCGCCTTACCGCGTTCCAATAGCTCGGTTAGCAGCAGCCCAAGCAGCACTGAGCGAAAACAAGCTAGTATCTACTATATAAAAAAAGTCCAGATGGCAATCACTTAGATTGTCATCTGGACTTTTTTTATTTTTCGCAAATCGCCACATAATTCCCTTCATTATCTGCAAAGTTGAACACGCGACCGATTGGCAGATCAACCAAATCCCCTACTGTAATTCCTTTGTTTTTATATTCTTCATACAGTTCGCTAATATTTGTTCCAAACAGTAAAATCGATGGCGTCCCAAGGTTCATATCCGGGTTCATTTCGGCAACTTTCTTTTTATTTTGGAGCACAAAAGTAGTTTCCACACCTTTTGAAGGGGCGATTTCAACCCACTGAATTTCGCCGTTTACGACTTCTTCTGAAACAACGACAAAATCCAATTTTTCCACCCAAAAATCTCTTACTGCCGCTTGATCTTCCACATATAACATTACTTGACCAATTTTTTCAATCATTTTTCATCGTCCTCTCGTCATTTCTTTTTCTTTCAAGCCAAACTCCGCATAAAAATCACGTTTCATTTCTAAAAGATAGCGCAAATCATTCATAAATTGGAATAAAATGGCTCTGTTTTCAAATTCTTCACGTGTTTCTGGGAGCTTACTACTACGAAATTCATGCACCATCGTTGTAATCTCTGCCACTAAATCTTCCGCCGTATTATGTTCATCCAACGTCTGCGCTGTTTTTTCAGTAATTTCAGCGAGCGCCATACTTTGCTCTGAAGAATGATGGAACGAAACCAGATGTCGCTTCATTTGTGTCAAAATTCGGTACTGAACCAGTCGCATATCCACATACTGAGAATAATAGTGTGACGAAGCAAAAAATTGATTGTCCAAATTTCTTGCTGCTTTTTCTTGTGCATAATCTAATGTACCCTTTAATTGATTTAATAAGCCAAACTCATCAAGATATTCAGACTGATTTCGAAGCCCTTGCGTCATTTCTGTTAAAATCTGTCTCATGATGGCTTCAATTTTTTGTTGACTGCGTTTTAATTCGTCTTCCATTTTTGGCATGTATAAATTTAAAATAATTGCGATACCTGCGCCGACCGCCATAAGTAAAAGTTCATTTTTAAACCAAAAGAATGATAGCGATTGTTCTAATAAAATGTGCGATACAAGTACTGAACTTACAACAATCCCGTCAGCAACATGTAGTCTCACAGCAAGCGGAATAAAAATCAGTAGATAAAGTCCAAAACTCACTGCGTTATAACCAATGAGCATGAAAAATACGGCGGCAATAGAAAGCGCCAATACAGTCGAATAAACCCGCTGAATCGCAAGTTGCAGAGACCCCTTTTTCGTATTTTGTACACTTAAAATCGCGATAATTCCCGCCGAAACTGCATATTCCAAATGAAGCCATTCCGCCAAAATAATCGCTAGTGTCGCTGCAATTGCTGTTTTTACTGTCCGCATTCCAATCCGCATATGTCCCGTCCCCTTTCTATGTCCAACTTATCATAGCACGAAAGCGAAAATCGCAAAAGAAAAACCTTGAAGATTCCTCCTCAAGGTTAGACATTATTCTTCGTCTAGTGTTTTTTTAAAGCGTGCTCGGAAAAAGAATCCTAGGCCAAGCAAGGTTATAACAGCAATGATACTATAAATCACTGTCGAAAAACTATCCATGAAAACAACAATTTCGCCCCAAGATTCGCCAAGAAGAGCGCCAAGACCAATTAATACCGTATTCCAAAGCAAGCTCCCGGCCGTTGTTAAAATTAGAAATCGTGACATTTTCATCTTCGTCATCCCAGCTGGAATGGAAATCAAACTCCGTATAAGTGGAATCATCCGACATAAAAACACTGCCCAGCTACCATATTTCAAAAAGAAACTTTCAGCGCGTTCAATATCCGATTCCTTAAGTCGTAAAACCCGGCCATACTTCAAAACAATATGCGTTAGCCGTTCTTTGCCAAAATAAGAGGCCACTTTGTAAAGTAAAATAGCTCCTACAACTGAACCAAGTGTTGCTACAATAATCACCATCACTACATTAAGTGATGAAACTGTCGTCATAAATCCACCAAAAGTTAAGATAATCTCAGAGGGAATAGGCGGAAACAAGTTCTCAATCATAATTAACAAAAAAATACCTATATAGCCAAAATCAGCCATAATACTTGTAATCCAAGTTTCCAAAAAACACACTCCTGTACTTTATTTCCCTTTTAAAGTAAGTGCTTGCTTTTTAAGTTTACTATACTCGTTCTACTTTTTCAATCGATTTGGTAAAAAGAAAAAGAACTTGATACGTTTTCCATACCAAGTTCTTTGTTATTTACATTTTTAAATCGGCTTTCGTTGCGAAAAATCCTGCTAAACGATCTTTCACTTTCTTGATGCCACCAGCTTCATCACTTTCTAAATTCATTGGCATTACAGGTTCATGCAAGCTCATTCGAAGTAAGAACCAACCTTCACCAAGCGCACCTTTTGTATTCACACGAATGCCTTCTTGGTTTACTGGTTCTAATTCCATGTCCGCGTCAGCTTCTACAAATGCCAGAAAATCAGCTAAAACTTCTTTGCCATAAGCTTTAAAATCTGGTGCTGTAATACTTAAACGAATTTCTTCGCTTTCTGCAGGTTCTTTTAAATCAGCTATTAAATCAGGCAAATCTTGGCCATTTTTTCGTAAAGTGGCGTATGTCATCAAAATTTTGGCAATTAAGTAAGCACCGTCATCTAAGAAATAATTTTCTTTTAATGCAGCGTGCCCACTCACTTCAATAGCGATTTCTGATGGTGTTCCGTTTGCATTAAGGCGTAAAGCTTCATTGATAACGTTACGATAACCACGTTTAAAGCGATGTTGTTTCCCACCTTTTGCTTCGATGAATGTTTGTAGATGTCCGCTTGTTGTTGAGTCAGTCACGATAGTTGTTCCTGGCTTTTCTTCCAAAATAATACTAGAAATAACAGCAATTAATGGATTACGGTTTAAACTTTCTCCATTTTTATCCATAATCGCAGCCCGGTCTACATCCGTGTCAAAAATCACGCCTAAGTCCGCTCCGCTCGCAAGTACCGCTTTTTTCAAGCTAGCCATAGCTTCTTCATTATCGGGATTTGGAATATGGTTAGGAAAATTGCCATCCGGATCTAAAAACTGACTACCAGATATGTCTGCCCCGAGCTCTGCCAACACTTTTTCAGCAAAAAAGCCGCCAGCGCCATTCCCTGCATCGACAATAATGTGGCTTCCTTGTAGTGGCTTCATTTTGTCCGCTGCATCCGTGATTCCAGCTCTAATTTTATCCGTTAAGTCTGCCGCATATGTAGAAAGTAAATCTTGTTTTGTAACTTTTCCGGCGATTAGTCCGTTTTCTATGAAAGATTTACCTGCGTGAGCTACGATATAATCAATATCTTCATGTTCAGCTCCACCAGATTTCGTAAATAATTTTAGTCCATTATACATAAAAGGTAAGTGGCTCGCTGTAATCATAATTCCGGCATCACAGTCATAGTCTTCGTACTGGGTTGCCATAAACATGGCCGGCGTAGTTGCAAGTCCTACATCCACCACATCGATACCTGAGAAAGTCAACCCTTTGATAAGTGCCGCTTTTAATCGTTCAGCTGAAAGTCTGCTGTCATGACCAATCGCCACTTTTGCCTGACCTTCCACTTTTTTCTCCTCTTTTAGCCATTTCGCAAAGCCATAAGCAATCTTTTCTACACGTTCGTCTGTCAGCGTAATCTGATATTTTTCCGTAGCGATTGCTATTCCACGTATGTCTGATCCGTTTTGCAGTGCTTCTAACGCTTTCGTTTCTGATTGATTCATGTCATTCCTCCAGCTTCTGTATTTTTCCCCTTCATTATAGCTTAAATTGCGCATAATTCACATAGCTTTTACAAAAGATGTGCTCTATTTGCAATAATGATTTTTAGATCTACCGTTAATTCTTTTGGCGGATTTATTAATAATTCGCTTTTTTTATCTTTATCAATGTGCCAACCAAGTGGTGTCATTTCAAGAAAATCGGCAAATAATTCGTTTGCGATTGGCGCTTTATATGTCACCCGTTCAACATGCTCGACTGTTAATTTTTCTGCTAGCCGAGATGTAACGGACTCATTTGAATAACTACTCTTCTCATCAACATAAATAAATTCGCGCAACTCCCGCAAATAATTCGCTTCTGGAACTACTTTTAATAAAAAGCCATCCGTTTTTAACAACCGCTTGAATTCCTCATAATTCGAAGGTGATAAAATGTTTAAAATCACATCTGCCGTCTCTTTCTGGGTTGGACAATTGGCTAAATCAGCTACTGTCCAAACAATTCCGGGATAATCTCGAGCAGCTTGTTTCACGCCTTCTTTAGCAATATCTAGCCCAATTGCTTGGACATGGCGTCCTTTTTCTTGAAGATTTTTTACAACTTGCGATAAATGACTTCCTTCACCGGAACCAGCATCATATATCACTACTTCTTCTTTTTTTGTCTCAGCAATTATTTCTGTCACTCGTTCGATTAATTTTTCAAAAAAGCCACTCGCAATCACTTTTTTTCGTGATTCGAATAAGGCTTGATCGTATTTGGTTTTATGTACTTGCTTAAGTAAATGTAAATATCCCGGCTTGGCAATATCAAACCCATGATGGTTTTTACATACAAATGAATTCGGCTCGCTAAATGAGAATTCCACCCCACAAATCGGACAAGCAAGCAGCGTCATACTTTCTTTCATCGCAAGCTTATTAATCTCCATTTTTGATAACAATTAAACGTCACTCCACTCGAAAAACGTTGCCCGCAAATAGGCAACGTTTCTACTAATTTCTTTCATACGTATAAAATGTGTAATTATATTTATTTTTCTCATCTTTTTCATGAGGTTCTTTCGCTACTTCTGAAAAGTTTTCCCAGTCTACTTCTGGAAATGCGGTATCTGCATCAAATTCCGCGTCAATTTTTGTGACAATTAGCTTATCTGCCACATCCATAAATAAACGATAAATTTCAGCTCCACCAACAACATAAATCGGTTCGCCGGTTTCAGCAAGCGCCAGAACTTCATCCCGCGAATGAAGAATTTCTGCGTCGTCTAGTTGTAATTCATTGTCCCTAGTTAACACAATGGTCTTTCTATTTGGCAAAGCTTTACCTAGTGATTCATAGGTTTTCCGTCCCATGACGAGTGTTTTTCCAGTTGTCGTTTTTTTGAAAAATTGTAAATCTCCTGGTAAGTGCCACGGCATCTTGTTGTCTTTCCCAATATTACCAGCGCGGTCTTGTGCCCAAACAAAAATTATCATCTAAGAAAACCTCCCTTATACTGAAATTGGTGCTTTAATTGCTGGATCTGGATTATAACCATCTAGTGAAATATCCGCTACTTCAAAATCAAAAATGGTTGCAGGTTTATCTGAAAGAACTAATTTTGGTAGCGCATGCGGAGTTCTTGATAATTGTTCTTTCACTTGTTCGATATGATTGTTATAAAGATGTGCATCTCCCATAGTATGGATAAATTCACCAACATCAAGTCCAACTTCCCGTGCAATTAAATGTGTCAAAAGTGCATAACTCGCAATGTTAAACGGTACTCCTAAGAAAATATCTGCACTTCGTTGGTACAATTGGCACGATAATTTCCCATCTGCCACATAAAATTGAAACAATGAATGACAAGGTGGTAAAGCCATATTCGGAATATCTTCAGGATTCCAAGCAGACACGATTAAACGACGCGAGTTCGGGTTTGTTTTAATCATTTCAATTAAGTCAGCTAACTGATCAATTGTTTCCCCTTGCGAAGTTTTCCATTCACGCCATTGTTTGCCGTAAATATTACCTAATTCGCCGTATTTATTCGCGAACGTTTCGTCTTCTAAGATCCGCGTTTTAAACTTCTCCATTTCAGCTTGATACACTTCTTTAAAGGCCGGATCACGCTCAGCACGCAGCCCAAAGTCAGTCATATCTTCGCCTTTATAATCAGCGCTTTTCACAAAACGCTCAAAAGCCCATTCATTCCAAATATTATTATTATGCTGTAAAAGGTAGCGAATATTCGTATCTCCATGTAAAAACCATAGTAGTTCACTTACTACAAGTTTAAATGGTACCCGTTTTGTTGTCATAATTGGAAAGCCTTCCTGTAAATCAAAACGCATTTGATAACCAAATGTGCTGATTGTTCCAGTCCCAGTGCGATCTCCTTTTTGTGTTCCATTCTCTAAAACGTACTTTTCTAAATCCAAATATTGTTTCATTGTTCGCACTCCTTATTCCGCGTATTGTGATAAAAATTCCCAGCGTTCCATCATTTGTTCCAACTCTGATTCTTTCGCTGTAATAAGTTCACTAATTTCTGCTGCTTTTGTAAAGTCTGCTCCGGTCTGTTCCAATGTTTCATTGAGCGATTCAATGTCTTGCTCTAAGTCGCTAATGGCATCCTCAATCCCGTCCCACTCAAGTTGTTCTTGGTAGGTTAGTTTGACTTTCTCTTTTTTCTCAGGTGATGACTTTTCGGCCGAAGTATTCGCCATTTTTTTCATTGATTTTGCTGGCTTTCCTTTAGCCTCAAGTTCTTTCAAATAATCACTATATTCGCCGTAGAAAATTTCTACTTCGCCAATTGCCCGGAAAACAAGCAATTTATTTACAACTTTATCAAGGAAATATCTATCATGGCTGACCGTAATAACCGTACCGTTAAAAGATTCTAAGTAATCCTCTAGAACAGTTAATGTTTGCGTATCTAGGTCATTGGTCGGCTCATCTAGTAGCAACACGTTTGGTCGTTCCATTAAAATGCGTAGTAAGAACAACCGGCGTTTTTCTCCGCCTGATAAGCTACCAATTTTCTTCCCGTGGGAATTTGGTGGGAATAAAAATCGTTCTAGCATGGCGCTCACACTAATCACTTCTCCACCAGAAGTCGTTACTTGCTCTCCTGCCTCTTGCAAATAAGCAATCATTCGCATATCTGGATCCATTTCTTCATTTTGTTGCGTATAATAACCGATTTGTACTGTTTGACCCGTAATTACCTCGCCGGCATCGGGCGTTAGTTTTCCAGCTAACATATTCAGTAAAGTCGATTTACCAGTTCCATTATTCCCAGTGATACCAAGCCGTTCTCCCGGTTGAATAATTAAACTAAAATCTTGTAACACTTGTTTTTCGTCAAAGCGTTTTTCTAAATTTTTCAATTCGAAAACATCTTTCCCAAGGCGACTAGTGACAAAATCAATCGCAAGTTCTGAGTCGTCGATTTTTGTTTTGACTTTTTTCTCTAAATCATGGAAACGGTCTTGTCTAGCATTTTGTTTTGTGGCGCGCCCTTGTGGACCACGACGCATCCAAGCTAGTTCTTTACGATAAAGGTTTTTATTTTTCTCTGATTCGCGGACTTCGTTTTCCATGCGAATTGCCTTGGATTCCATAAATTTTTCGTAATTTCCAACATAACGGTAAGCCGAACCACGATCCAGTTCCACCATATGGTTCGTCACACGGTCAAGGAAGTAACGATCATGGGTAACGAGTAATACCGCTCCTTTAAAGCGATTTAAATACTCTTCTAGCCAACGAATCGACTGAAAATCCAAATGGTTGGTAGGTTCATCTAAAATAAGTAAATCTGGCGTCTCAATCAAGACTTGCGCCAAGCCAACACGCTTTCGCTGACCACCAGAAAGCTCACTTATTTTTGCTGTTAAGTCAGTAATGCCAAGCCGTTCCAAGATTGTTTTCGCTTCAGTATTCATATCCCAAGCAGCACTCGCATCCATTTCTTGGCTAGCCGCTGTATAGGCATCATGTAGCTTGGTATTTTCTGCATCAAGCGACATCGCTAGTAAGACTTCTTCATACTTACGCATTGCTCGAAGCGCCGCAGTATCACCGTCAAAAACCGCTGAAAGAACCGTATCCTCTTCATTAAAAACAGGATCTTGCGCCAAATAACCGATCGTATAATCTTTCGCTTTCGTAACGCTACCTTTATCCCCAGATTCACTTCCAGAAATAATTTGTAACAGCGTTGATTTACCAGTACCATTTACACCGATTAAACCAATGCGTTCGCCTTCTGTTATCGTTAGCGAGATATTCTCAAACAGGCTTTTTTCGCCATATGTTTTTGTTAAGTTTTCTACTTTTAACTGTTTCATTTAGTCCCATCCATTTCCGTTTCGTCCTTATCTATTCTAGCTGAAAATATAGAACATAGCAATTGCTTGAGATGAAAAAAGTTCCAAAAGCGGCGAATCCACTTTTGGAACTTTTATTTTTAAAATAAACCTTGTGCGTTACCATTTTCATCGACATCCATATTTAATGCCGCTGGTTTTTTCGGTAAGCCTGGCATTGTCATCACGTCGCCAGTTAAAGCAACAACGAAGCCCGCGCCAAGTTTTGGAATGAATTCACGAATATGAATCACAAAATCAGTTGGGCGACCGAGTAATGTTGGGTCGTCCGATAAAGAATACTGCGTTTTCGCCATACAAATTGGATAACGATCCCAGCCGTATTTTTTAAACTCAACAATTTGTTTTTGTGCCTTACTAGAAAGTTCTACTCCAATTCCACCGTAAACCTTCGTCACAATTGCTTCTAATTTTTCTTCTATTGACCAAGCATCATCATAAATGCGTTTATAGTCCGCTTCTCCGCTTTCGACTGCAGCGATTACTTTATCTGCGAGTTCCAGACCACCGTCGCCGCCTTTTTCCCACACTTCTGTTAACGAAAAAGGAATACCGTGTTCTTCGCAAAGTTGTTCTAATTTCGCGACTTCCGCATCTGAATCCGTAATAAACTTATTAATGGCAACAACATATGGAATACCAAATGTTTGAATCGATTCCGTATGTTTTTGTAAATTAGTAAAGCCTTTTGCTAGAGCATCGACATTTTCTTCACTAAGTTCTGTTTTCAAAGCGCCACCGTGCATTTTCAGTGCGCGAATTGTCGCTACAATCACGACACAATCTGGTTCTTTTCCAAGTGCCGGAACTTTAATATCTAAAAATTTCTCTGCTCCAAGATCTGCTCCAAAACCAGCTTCCGTTACTACATATTCGCCAAGTTTAAGCGCAGTGCTTGTCGCTGAAACACTATTACAACCATGAGCAATATTAGCAAAAGGACCACCATGTACAATCGCTGGAGTATGTTCTAATGTTTGCACTAAATTAGGTTTTAACGCATCTTTTAATAGTAATGTTAATGCACCTTCATAACCCATTTCACCAACAGTTATTGGTTCTTTTTTATAATTATAGCCAATCACAATTTCACTTAAGCGTTTCTTTAAGTCTTTTAAGTCACTTGCTAAACAAATGATTGCCATAATTTCAGAAGCAACTGTAATATCAAAACCATCTTCACGAGGAACGCCTTGAATAGGACCACCAAGACCAACGACCACTTTTCGAAGCGCTCGGTCATTTAAATCAACAACACGTTTCCAAACGATTCGTCTCCCATCAATTCCTAAATCATTACCTTGTTGCATATGATTATCGATAAACGCAGATAAAGCGTTGTTTGCTGCTGTAATGGCATGAAAATCGCCTGTAAAATGTAAATTAATATCTTCCATTGGAATAACTTGCGCATAACCGCCACCAGTTGCCCCGCCCTTAATACCCATTGTAGGTCCAAGTGATGGTTCCCGCAAAGCGATGACTGTTTTCTTATCTTTTTTAGAGAGTGCGTCGCCAAGACCAACTGTTACAGTCGATTTACCTTCACCGGCTGGCGTTGGATTAATAGCTGTCACAAGAACAAGTTTACCTTGCTCCTTGTCTTTTAACGAGTGAATCGTATCATAGGATAACTTTGCTTTATACTTTCCGTAAAGTTCGAGTGCATCTGCATCTAGTCCTAAATGTTCCGCGATAGTCGTAACTGGTAGAATTTCTGCTACTGATGCAATTTCAATATCTGATTTCACTTTATTTGACATGATATCCCCTCCGAATATGTATATTGTAACAAAGAATTAAGATATTTTGGCTTCTTCAGTGCATCAAAAAAGCGTGACACCAAGCGATGTAACACCATTTTTGATTTCTAAAGTAAAGCCTGATTGCGCAAAAATCAACATCTCAACCTTGGATTACCGTTATTCCTTTGTATCTGGTTTCGTTGGATCCATTTCCTTGAGCGTCTTAAGCGCATCTGGATGATTTTCAAAAAACTGAACAACATCCCCGATTCGGTCAATAGAATTCCAACTCAAATGATGTTCAATACCTTCCACATCATGATAAATATGGGACGGATCTACACCAATTATACTTAAAAAACTTTCTAGTAATGCATGTCTTTCTAGTAGCCTTTTCCCCATTTGTGTTCCTTTAGGCGTCAAAATTAATCCACGATATTTTTCATAGATTAAATATTCGTCTTTATCTAGTTTCTGTACCATTTTTGTTACAGAAGACGGATGGACAAATAACTCATCAGCAATATCCGAAACCCTGGCATAACCTTTTGTTTCAATAAGGGAATAGATTTTTTCAATATAATCTTCCATACTAGGTGTTGGCATAGCTATACCCTCCAACTTATATTCTTTCACATAGCCAATTGTACTATAATATCGGACTTTCTAAAAGCAATTACCCTTTCTAAAACGAAATTTCTCCTAGGACATTCACGTAGTTTTTCGCGGTAAATCTAGCATTTAACGACAAAATATAACATAAAAGTAAAAAGTAAGCCTTTACAAGTCCAAAAATTAAAAAAATATCGAAAATCACCTTGACGTTTATAGGTATTTTGATTTATAGTGTTAGTATCATATGCGGCAACGCTATGAACTGAAAAGGTAGTATTTGCGAGAAAAAATTTTTAAACAGAAATGAAAGCGTTTGAAAAATGATTCTAGCAATTATTAGCCATACTTAGGAGGATTTATTTCAATGCAAAATGGGAAAGTAAAATGGTTTAACAATGAAAAAGGTTACGGTTTTATCGAATCAGACGGCGGCGAAGATATTTTCGTTCACTTCACAGCGATCCAAGGTGACGGCTACAAATCTTTAGAAGAAGGCCAAGCGGTAACATTTGAAGTAGTTGAAGGTAACCGCGGCGCTCAAGCAGCCAATGTGGAAAAAGCCTAATCCAGTTGCCAATTAGACACGGACTTAAAACCGGTATCCTTTGACCGGTTTTTTTATTGCAAAAAAATAGCTTTCCTTCTATAATAAAGCCACATCTACTCAAACAATAGGAGGCGCACAATATGGAAGTTTTCGTTGACGGTGCAAGTGCTGGAAATCCTGGTCCTAGTGGTGCTGGCATTGTTCTAAAAGCAGCAGGAATCTATGAACAATTCGCCATCCCTCTCGAAGTTATGACCAATCATGAAGCCGAATTTATCGCGATTAAATTAGGTCTAGAAGAAGCTTTAAAAAAACAAGCCACTTTCATTCGTTTGTATTCTGATTCGAAAGTCGCCATTGAAGCAATCCATAAACGACACGCTAAAAATCCTTTATTCAAACCCCATTTAGAAGCAATTTTAGAAATGGCTGATTCAGTAGAGTTATTTTTTGCAGAATGGCGTAACGTTAGCCAAAATAAACAAGCCGACCAACTCGCGCGTCAGGCTATAAAAAAACAGAAGCAATCTGGTGTCAAATAACCAGATTGCTTCTATTTTTATTCAATATCCCGCGTTAGGGTTTTTAAGCCATATTTTTCAACGACCGCAAAAGCATCATCGCGGAAACCGTTATATTTCAAGCTTGCTAAGTTCATTTCTAGCGGCACTTCAGTATGAATTTTAGCTAGTTTTTGGCTCAGTTCAAGCATTGCTAAATCTTCTTGAATTTTCAATTGTTGGGCTGGTTTAAGCTTGTCTAAATTATTTAAAACCCCTTCAATTGATTCGAATTCTTGGATGAGCTTAATTGCTGTTTTTTCACCGATGCCACGCACTCCAGGATAACCATCTGAAGTATCCCCCATCAATGCTTTTACATCAATAAACTGTTTCGGCGTAATGCCCATCTCTTCAAAAAATGTTGCTTCATTATATCGTTTATAATTGCCATAACCTTTTTGCATAATCCATACATCATTCGTCGGTGCGATTAGCTGTAGTAAATCTTTGTCGCCACTTAAAACGGTTGTCGAAATACTACTACTAGCCTGAACTGTAATCGTACCAATGCAGTCATCTGCTTCAAAGCCAGGTACGCCCAAGTTAACAAAGCCAAACCCAGCAGCTACTTCTTTTGCTAAATCGAATTGTGGTATCATTTCTTCTGGTGGCGCCGTTCTGCCCGCTTTGTAACCATCATATAATTCATTACGGAATGTTTGTGACCCCATATCCCAGCAAATAAGTGTATGTGTTGGATTACTTTGACGAATAGCCGCAAACATGTGGCGCATAAAGCCTTGCACACCATTCGTTGGAATTCCGTGTTGATTAAACATAAATTGTTTGGAAACAGCTGTTGCATAAAATGCTCGGAAAAGTAGTGCCATTCCATCTACAACGAGCAAATTTTCTCGATTTTCGTTCATATATAATCCTCCTATTTCCTTCTACTGCCATCTATTGTAGCATAATTATATCTGGCTCGCAGAAAAAAAGGAGCTTTTTACCAGCTTGCTTTTTTCACGCCGGGTAATTGTCCTTGATGTGCTAGTTCACGAAACCGAATCCGTGACATACCAAATTTACGCATATAACCATGCGGGCGACCTGTTAATTCACAACGATTGTGTAGTCGTGTTGGTGAAGAATCTCTTGGTAACTTGCGTAACTCATCAAAACGACCTTCTGCTTTAAGCGTGCGGCGAAGTTCTGCATATTGTTCAACAAGCGCTTGTTGATGCTCATGTTTAGCAACTTTTGATTTTTTAGCCATATGTCTCTCCTTTCATAAATAATAATCATTCCGATTTATATCATACGCCGATTTCAAAATGAATGCAAGTCTCTTGTTTTAAAAAAACCGATACCCATTTTAAGTGGGTATCGGTTCGTTATTTATTTAGTACCAACGATTGGTCCATAAGCATTAGAGAAACCATTATTATAAGCTACTCCGGCACTATTTTTACCAGCGTCCCAGTTAACGGACCAGGTCATAACACCTTTTACTGGAGTTCCTTTTGCTTGTAAACGATTGAATACATTTTGGACAATTTGAGGGTCTTTTACGTAACCAGTTGCTGCTGCATCTACATTGGCTGGTAAACCGAAGACAAATTTATTCGCAGGAATTTTTAAATAACCGCGCGTCCCGTTAATGAAAGAATCAGCCATGTAATATAAGAAAGATTCTTTTAAAGTATCATTATTTTGCGCAATCCATTGGTTAGTTTCATCTACCCAAACACCGTCGCCACCTTGATTGTAAAGTTGTGGGGCAATATAGTCATAGTAATTAGCAAGTGAAGTTAAGTAGCTCTCATAAGCGCTACCTGGTTTTAAATAAGGAAATTCTGGCGCCATCGTAATTAAGAAGTTTTTGCCTTGTGCTTTATAGTGATCTTTGACGATTTTAAGCGCTGCTGGAATAACAGTTTTATTATCTCCCGCGGTAATGGCGCTTTGTTCTAAGTCTATGTCTAGTCCATCAAAGCCGTATGTTTCTACTTGGCGGATAATTTCATTCGCGAACGCCTGCTCATCCCCAGCCTTCAGTTCCACATGACCATCCGCACCACCAAGCGCTAAAAGTACTGCTCGACCTTCTTTGTTTAATGCGCCGACTTGTGCTCTGAAATCGCTATCATTTATTCCCACAGGTTTAAATGTTGGAATGCGATTTACTCCGTCTCCCTTCATAAAGGAAACATCTACCACGTTATAAGCTTTCGGTGTATCCTTCAGTGCTATATCTGCGGAAGTCCCTTGTTGATAGCCATCTTTCCCAGAAGATTTCCAACTATGCCAGTACCCAACTAGCACCTGTTTGTTAGAAATATCTGGCATAACAGAAGCGTCATCCGTCGCCGCTTGAGCCGTACTGCCGAAAGCCCCAAGCCCTGTGCCAACTAAAAGTAAAGACAAACCACCAACCATTACTTGTTTTCCATTCATCTACTTTTCCCCCTTACTTTATCTACCCCAAACTTGCTTTTTTGGAGCTACTAGAAAATACCCATCATAATGAAAATAAAACTAGAAAAACAGCAAAAAAGCGAAATTGATATAGACCAATTCCGCTTTCAAATAAATAATTGCTTATAAGTATATGAGAAAAAATAGCCCAATTAAAACTGTTTTATTTTTTACTCAGCATGTTGAGGTTCTGGATCTGCTAGTTTTTTATCTTTACGATGAGGAATCATGTTGAAAATAATATTTAAAGTAATTGCAGTAACACTTCCGGCAACAATTCCATTACTCGTAAATAAACGAACAAAAGATGGGAAAGCATTAAATAAATCTGGCACAACAGTTACGCCTAAGCCAACACCAACTGCACAAGCAATAATTAATAAGTTTTCTTGAGAAGTAAAATTAACTTTTCCTAACATCTTAATACCCTGCGCAACAACCATTCCGAACATAGCAACCATTGCCCCACCAAGAACCGGAGTAGGGATAATTGTTGTCACAGCTCCAATTTTTGGAATTAAACCTAAGACGATTAAGAAACCTGCTGCCGCATAAATAACTTTACGCGTTTTAATGCCAGAAAGCTGAACAAGCCCGACATTTTGCGAATAAGCTGTATAAGGGAATGTATTAAAAACTCCACCAAGCATAATCGCTAGCCCCTCTGCACGGTAACCACGAGTTAAATCTTTTTGCGTTAATTTCCGTTCGGTAATATCTGATAAAGCAAAATAAACACCAGTTGATTCCACCATACTTACTAAGGCAATTAAAATCATCGTAATAATCGCCGGCCATTCAAAGGTCGGAGTGCCAAAATAAAATGGTTTCGGCATATGAAACCAGCTTGCTTCACTAACCGGTCCAAGCGAGATACCTTTATAAAGCGCCGCAAAAAGCGAACCTCCAACAAGACCGATTAAAACAGCAATAGCTTTCGAAAAACCTTGGCCAAAACGATACACTAAAATAATTAATAATAATGTCCCAAAACCTAGACCAAGATTATACATCGAACCGAAATCTTTTGCCCCTGCCCCGCCGGCAAGATTGTTAATGGCAACGGGAATAAGTGTTAAACCAATAACTGTTACAACGGAACCCGTCACAACAGGAGGGAAAAATCGAACAACTTTAGAGAAGAATGGGGCTATTAATAATACAAAAAGTCCTGAAACAATAATCGAGCCGTAAATCGCGCCGATCCCCATATCTTGCCCAATCAAAATAATTGGTGCAATGGCTTGAACCGCACATCCAAGTACAACAGGTAAACCAATTCCAAAGAACCGATTAACCGTTAATTGTAGCAATGTCGCAATCCCGCACATAAAAATATCAATCGAAACTAAGTAAGTCATTTCTTCTCCGTTAAAACCAAGCGCTCCACCGATTAATAGTGGAACAATAACCGCTCCAGCATACATCGCTAGAACATGCTGAAATCCTAAAGCTGCAATCTTCCCTTTACCTAACATCTACTCCTATTCCTCCTCTAAAAATAAGATTTCTTCGTTTTCAAGTGAGGCAATTCGTGCTAGTGAATAAACTGGAATCCCTGTTTTATTTAATAATTCGCGACCTTGCTGGAAGGATTTTTCAATTACAATCCCAATCCCTGCCACTTTTGCTCCGGCAAGCTCAGCAATTTCAAGTAAGCCAAGAGCCGCTTGACCATTTGCGAGAAAATCATCAATAACTAAAATCGTATCTGCATCCGTTAAAAATTGCTTGGAAACAGAAATATCATTTGATTCTTTTTTCGTATACGAATAAACCGTGCTTGTATACAAATTATCCGTTAACGTCACCGATTTTTTCTTTCTAGCAAAAACAACCGGTACCGAAAGTGCTAGTCCGGCAAAAACTGCAGGCGCAATACCAGAAGATTCGATTGTTACGATTTTCGTAATACCTAGATTTTTAAAACGTTCAGCAAACGCCTTGCCCATTTCTTGCATTAAACCAGGATCAATTTGATGATTTAAAAATGCATCTACTTTTAAAACATTCCCTGGTAAAACTGTACCTTTTTCTTGAATAAACTCTTCCAGTAATTTCAAAGATATTCTCCTTTCAAAATAAAAAAACTGCTTCTCTAAATTTAGAGAAGCAGTATAGAAGCCACCAATTTTCGGAGTGACTTCTTTATACAAACTACTCATAGTCCGGTTATTTACGGTAACCAGGTAGAAACTCGTCGCCCAATCGCAACTATTATATAAGTATTTCGGTTTTAAGTTATGTTGTTTATTATAGCTTTCTAAAGGAGCAGGGTCAAGCTAATTTTTTACTTATTAAACTGATAAACATATGCGTATCTTTTTTCTAGTAAATCTAATAAATAAGTTGGGTTTAATCCTTCTCCTGTTGTATCTGTTAAAATTTCTAGCGGTTTTTTCGTTTTCCCAAATGTATGCACATGCTTGGTTAACCAAGTTTTTAATTCTGTATAATCATCGCTGGCAATGATTGCATCAATATTAGGAATTTCTTTTTGCATTTGATGATAGAACTGCGCTGCGTACATTAAACCTAGTGCGTAAGACGGGAAGTAACCAAAGTCGCCACCAGCCCAGTGAATATCTTGCAATACGCCATTTGTATCATTATCTGGACGAATGCCTAAGTATTCCTCGTATTTGTCGCCCCAAGCTTTTGGTAAATCTTTCACTTCTAGCTCCCCGTTAATAAGTGCTTTTTCAAGCTCATAACGAATCATAATATGAAGTGGATAAGTTAATGTATCAGCTTCAATTCGAATAAGCGAACTTTCAGAGATGTTCACTGCACGATAGAAATCTTCCAATTTCACATGATCAAAAGCCGGTTTTGTTATCGCTTGAAAATCAGCATAATTACTTTTCCAAAATGCTAAACTAGAACCGATAATAATTTCATAAAATAATGATTGTGATTCATGAATGCCCATTGATGCCCCGTTTGCAAGTGGGGTACCTACAAGTGCTGCATCAAAATTTTGTTCGTAAATCGCATGACCGCCTTCATGAATAGTACCAAAAACAGCCATTTTAAAATCATTTTCATTGTAACGAGTCGTAATACGAACATCGCCAGTATTTAAACCAGTCGCAAAAGGATGCACGGTTTCATCTAAACGACCTGCTTCAAAGTCAAAGCCCATTTTATTCAGAATGCGAATGCTAAATTCTTTTTGCTTAGCTTCTGATATTTTGGTGTTTAAAATGGTTCCATCTGGCTTCACGCCTTCGTTTGCGATTTTTTCGCGAATCGCCATAATTCCGTCGCGTACTTTTTCAAATACGGAATCAAGCACTGATACTGTTACGCCTGGCTCATATTGGTCGAGAAGTGTGTCATATTTATTTTCTTCATAACCCCAATACTCAACAAACTTACGCTTCATTTCAAGGATTTTTGTTAGGAACGGTTCAAAAGCTGCAAAATCGTTTTGTTCGCGAGCTGTTGTCCAAGCGGTTTCTGCTTGAGCTACTAGTTTAGTATATTCCGCGTATTCTTTACTTGGGATTTTTTTATTTAAATCATATGTTTTTTGAGATTCTTCTAATGTTTTACGAGTGATTTCGGATAGATTTTCTTTATCAAGGTTAAGTCCAGCAATAAAAGCAGCCATTTCTTCTGATGTTTGCATATTGAAAATCTCTTCAGATAGAACGCCAATAACATCAGAACGGCCTTCCATCCCTTTTGCCGGCGCGCCTGTACGAAGATCCCAATAAACTAATGCGAGTGCTTCTTCTAAAGCTTCCATTTTTTTAATATACGCTAAAAATTCCTCTTCTAATGTTTCTACCAAACTTAACTCCTCCATTCAGTCTTCTTTTTTAGGACGTGGTTTTCTTGGACCCCAGTATTGATATAAATCGGTGCGCAAGTAACCATTATATAATTTCCGTTTTTTCGTCGCTTTTTTGCCATAAACTTCTTCAAAAAGTTCATAAGAGGTAAGGACATACACTGACCATGTTGGCATGCGTTTATAAACAATACCCATTTCACGGTACAGTTGGCGCACTGCTTCCTCGTCTTCTAACCGTTCCCCGTATGGCGGATTCGCAACAACAACTCCGTACTCATCTTCTGTTTGGAAATCAGCCACTTGAAGTTGTCTAAAAGTAATTAAATCGCCAAGACCAGCTTCAACCGCATTTTGTTTCGCGATTTCGATTAAACGAGCATCAATATCGCCACCAATAATGTTTAACGGTTGATCATAATTAGCCAAATCTTCGGCTTCTTGACGCGCATCTTCCCAGATTTGTTTCGGCATCCAGTCCCATGTTTCCGACACGAACTCGCGGTTAAAACCAGGCGCAATATTTTGTCCAATTAGCGCTGCCTCAATTGGAATCGTTCCAGAACCACAAACAGGATCATAAAAAGGTCTATCCGGATGCCAGCTAGTTAGTAACACAAGTGCCGCCGCCATTGTTTCTTTGATTGGCGCACTACCTTGTGCTAAACGATAACCGCGTTTATGTAATCCGGCACCACTTGTATCAATCGTTAACGTTACTTCATCTTTTAAAATGGAAACTTCTAGCTTAAATAAAGCGCCAGTTTCCATCAAACGACCAGAGCGACGATATTTTTCACTGACGCGGTTTACAATTGCTTTTTTCACAATCGCTTGGCAGTCAGGAACACTATAAAGCGTTGATTTAACTGATTTTCCAGCGACAGGAAATTGTGCATCTAGCGGCAAATAATCTTCCCATGGTAGAGCTTTTGTTTTTTCAAAAAGTTCATCAAATGTTGTTGCTTTAAAAACGCCAACCACAATTTTCACCCGGTCAGCTACACGAAGCCAAAGATTCGCTCGAGCAATTGCGGATAAATCTCCTTCAAAATATACTTTACCGTTTTCAACTTTTGGATCATAGCCTAAACGCGCTACTTCTTTCCCAACAATCGCTTCTAAACCAGAAGCCGCAGTTGCCACCAACTGAAATGATTTCATTGTGTCCCATCCTTTAATTAAATTTCTAATGAAAAAAGCTGTTTTAAGAGGAGGAGTTTTGTTTTAAATAGGCATTCAACCAGGTCGAACACCCACCTTAAAACTTGCGCTCCGGCCTTCTAAAACAGCCTTCAATGTTAAATTAAATCCTGTAAATAACGCTCTGTAAGCCATGTTCTGTTCTTTAC
Source organism: Listeria sp. MAN/IMW/UF464 (assembly GCF_058683955.1). Taxonomy (NCBI): domain Bacteria; kingdom Bacillati; phylum Bacillota; class Bacilli; order Caryophanales; family Listeriaceae; genus Listeria; species Listeria sp. MAN/IMW/UF464. The sequence continues at coordinate 426,433 of NZ_JBZWZP010000002.1, read as the reverse complement.
TACATACAGGGTAATAGTAAAGAGATAACCATCTATCTGCACAAAAATACATTTGCGCCTCGTCCCTTGTTCTTGATTCCTCGGGAAAAGTGCCCCTACCATAAGTTTGAGTTTCTCGCTCGTGGGGTTTACCTCGTTCCACTTCCGAGCATTTCTGCCGGAACTTCGTCACTGTGGCACCTTCAAGGTTATAAGACCATATCCGAAGACTTAGGTCATTCACCTGCCGTCAAACCGGAAATCCGGAATGCCCTGGCTTATTGTTTGACCAGGCACGATCACTACGGGCATCACAGCACCGTGCGAGCATGGACTTTCCTCTGCTTCCATAAGAAAACAGCGATTATCCGAACGTTATTCATTTATTCTTAACTTACTTATACTAGCATACCTATTCGTTATCGTCCAGCTTATTTCCAAAAACGTGTTTTTCTAAATTAGAAAGACGTTTTAGAATATCAAAGTTGGTCGTTCCAGCAGGTTGTGCAGCTGCTTGGAAAGTCGGTGCTGGTTGTGTTGTTGTTCTCACTGGTGCATTATCCAGTTCTTGCACTAGACGAATATTTTCCGCTTGAAGTGCTTCAATTTCCTGTGTAAATGTACTGTAATCTTTAATAACCATGTCTAAAAACTCATCAACATCTTCTGGATTATAACCACGAAGTCCAGTTTTAAATTCTTTTTCCAATATTTCTTTGCCAGTTAAGTGATACTCAAATTGTTCCGAAGTCATGTAACTCCACCTCTATCTCTATTCTTACGTATTTTTTGTTCTAATTATATACTTACCCTTATTTTTCCAAATCTCACACCATTTGTCAATCTATTCGAGTGTTTTTTATAAAATAACCGTTTTCTTCTATATTAAAATGTTTGATTCATATCCTCGACAACATCTTGTAATGCGTAAAAATCAATGCATTCTAAGAAGTAATTAGCTTGTTCTTTTGCTAATTTAGCACGGTCATAAAAAAATTTAGGTGAGCCTTCTTTTTCTAAATCATAAACAAGCAATGCCCCATCTGTATTATCAATAATAAACCCATCTCTAGCTGCAAATTGTGCGGGGCTTTCATAAGGCCGTTTTGTAATAAAAGCGTGATAATCCGCAGCCCCTATTACTTCCTGGGCCCATAACTGATTATTTTCGTTCCAGTTCGCACTTTGTTTTTCAAAAGGTTCCAGTACTGCTAATTTAATAGGATATTCTTCTTTTAACAAAGCGACTACCTCTCCGGCCCAAAGTTCAATCCCTAATTGTCCAGAAATAATAACCCACTCAAGCCCATCTTCTATTAGAGGAATTAAATGGCGTTTTATTGTTTCTTTAATATAAACAGCTTCATCCGCATCCTTTTTAAAAATTCCAAGTTCAAAATTTTTATATCCGGTTACTGCGATGGATTTCACATTGATTCCTCTTTTCTTTTTAAGAAATCTCTCACTCTTGTTAATGTATACTTAGTAGATTGATAATGATCTAAAAAATGTTTATAAAAAGATCTTCCATTAAAAGCACTTACTGCGGTCATCTGAACATTATCACAAGCTTGGCGAAGTTGTAGTTCCCCCAAATAAGGAGGCCGCTCAGTATTAACCCACGGAATGGCAAGTTCTAAAAAATCATCGGCACATCTTTTAGCTTCATCAACAAAAGGTTTCATGTCTTTATAAAAATCAAACGGCTTTTCTTCTTCTCGATTACTTAAATATAGTTCCCAGTTTTTTTCATTCTGAAGAAGTAATTGTTCCGTACGGATTAAAAGTTCCATTGTATCACTCTTTTCTTCACATTTTCAGTTACTTCAAGAATAGCATAGGTAGCAAAATCTTGCCTAAAATTCGATTATTAGCTAAAATATGGTAAAATAGACGAAGGTACGTTCTATTTATAAGATAGTTTCATGCCAGAAAGAGCTATTTTGCATTTAATTGATACTATCATTTTCATTTTTATTTGTTATAATAGATGATAGTCTGAAATTCAGAATAGAAATTTTCTGATAGAGGTGAAAAAAATGGCTATTGGTTATCCCGGCGGCAAGAAGTATACAGCGAGTCATGAAGGACTTCCTTCAAAAAAACGGAAAACTCCTGTAACTTATGGTAAGCGAGGTATGTCTTTAGAAGATGACTTGAATGATACAATTGCGTATTATTTAGCCCACGACATCGCAGTCATCCATAAAAAACCTACCCCTGTCCAAATTGTCAGTGTGGACTATCCAAAAAGAAGTAGTGCCAAAATTAAGGAAGCCTACTTCAAAACACCATCCACAACAGACTACAATGGTGTTTATAAAGGAAAATATGTTGATTTTGAAGCAAAAGAAACGCAAAATACAACTTCCTTTCCACTCAGTAATTTTCATGATCACCAAATGACACATATGGCAAATGTCTTAAAACAAGATGGCATTGTTTTTGTCATTATCGCTTTCCAAAAACTTGGAGAAACGCATTTCATTCCTTTCGAAAAGTTTTATCCGTTTTGGGAACGCATGCAAAGTGGTGGAAGAAAATCAGTCACTATAAGTGAAATACAAGATGTATCAGACCAAGTTCCTTATGGTCTAAATCCAAGGCTTGACTTCTTGCAATCCATAGACAAATTATACTTCTAGTCAAACCTTTTTTAAAGGAGAGAGATTTTTAATGGCAGATAAACCGCAGACAAGATCTCAGTATCGCAAAAAACCAAAGGGTAGCTCTAAAAAAGCCCAACCAAAACGAGGAAAACGTGTAGTAGTTAATATTTTCAAAACGATTTTCTTTGTAGGGTTATTTTTAACTTTCTTTGGTATTGCGGCTGGTGCAACTATTTTTTATGATTATGCAAAAGATGCACCTAAACTGACCGACTCCAAACTGCGTGATCCACTTTCATCCAAGTTACTTGATAAGGATGGCAAGGTTTTCGCAGAAGTTGGAACCGAACGGCGGGAATATATTGAATACAAAGATATACCTGAAACACTTAAAAACGCCATTCTAACAACAGAAGATGCGCGTTTTTACGAACATGATGGGATTGACCCTATCCGTCTTGGCGGGGCTGTTGTAGCCAACGTTACTGACGGCTTTGGTGCAGAAGGTGCTAGTACTTTATCCCAACAAATCATTAAAATGTCTTATTTAGATTATACGAATAAGACACTTGCACGAAAAGCACAAGAAGCATGGTTAGCACTTCAATTAGAAGAAAAATATAGCAAAAACGACATTCTTGAAATTTATGTCAATAAAGTCTATATGTCTGACCGCGTGCACGGTATGCAAACAGCTGCCGAACATTACTTTGGTAAAAATGTAAAAGATCTTACATTAGCCGAAACTGCACTTCTTGCTGGGATGCCTCAAAGTCCTAACAATTACAATCCATACGATCACCCAGAAGCAGCTAAAAAACGTCGTGATCAAGTTTTAACCAACATGTACACGCATGATAAGATTTCTAAAGAAGAAATGACTACAGCACAAAAATCACCAATTACAACTGGACTTCGCTCGAAAAAAGATCGTGAAGACAAAATTTATAAATACGATTCTTACGTAACACAAGTATTGAGTGAAATTCCTAAAGAATATGATGTCTACCGTGACGGCTTAACAATTTATACAGCACTTGATCGTGACGCACAAGAATATACAGAGAAAATGCTAAATACAAACAAAGTTGTTAATTTCACGGATGATGAAATGCAAGCCGGAATTGTTCTTCAAGATACTAAGACCGGTCGTGTCCAAGCAATTGGTGGCGGACGTAATCAAAAAGTAACTCGTGGATATAACTATGCCACTCAAGTAAAACGGTCGGTAGGTTCCACGATGAAACCTATTGCCGATTATGGTCCAGCTTTTGAATATTTAGATTGGTCAACTGCTCATATTTTAGAAGATGAACCTTATACGTATACTGGCGGAACCCCTATTAATAACTGGGACTTCGGGTATAAAGGACCAATTTCCGTACGACAAGCGCTTTATGATTCAAGAAACATTCCAGCACTTAAAACATTACAAGCAGTTGGACTTGATAAATCCGAGCAGTTTGTTAATAAACTTGGTATCACCTATGATAAAGGACAAAATGTAGAATCCAATGCTATCGGTGCAAACAGTTCTAATCCAATGCAAATGGCTGGAGCTTATGCTGCCTTTGGTAATAAAGGGATTTACAATAAACCTCATACAGTAACAAAAATCGTCTTATCTGACGGACAAACTGAAATCGATACAGAACCAAGTAGCACAGTAGCAATGAAAGAATCTACTGCTTATATGGTTTCTGATGTTCTAAAAGATGTACTTTCTGTCGGAACAGGTACGACAGCAGCTGTACCAGGAGTTCCTGCCGCTGGTAAAACAGGTACAACAAATATTCCACCTGAATTCACTTCGAAGTACTACTACCCTAGTGGTGCTGCCCGTGATTCATGGTTTGCTGGCTATACAACCAATTATTCTATCGCCGTCTGGACAGGCTATGACGATAAGAAAAAATATGTATCAGCGAGTGAACAAAAGATTGCACAACGCATGTTTAGTAAACTTATGGCTCATGTATCTGCCAATAAAACAACAGCAGATTTCAAAATGCCAAGCAACGTTGTATCCGTTCCAATTTTAAAAGGTAGCAACCCAATCGCTCGTGCCGCAGAAGGTACGGCAAGCGATAAAGTAAGCTACGAATTATTCTTGTCAGGTACGGCACCAACTAAAACCGCTTCGACACCAGAAGATGAGAAGAAAAAAGCCGAAGAAGAAGCGAAGAAAAAAGCCGAAGAAGAAGCGAAGAAAAAAGCCGAAGAAGATAAGAAGAAAACAGAAGAAGAGAAAAAGAAAGAAGAAGAAGCGAAGAAAAAAGCAGAGGAAGAGGCTAAGAAAAAGGCTGAAGAAGAAGCCAAAAATCTTACTGCCCCTGCCGGCCTAAGAGCAAATTATGATGCTAATTCTAAACAGGTTAATGTTTCTTGGTCTCCGGTAAATGGCGCAACCTATGAAGTAAATGTCAATGGTTCAACCACAACCGTCTCTTCCACTTCTGTATCTGTAAGTGGTGGTAACCCTGGCGATACTGTATCAATAAATGTCGTCGCCGTAAAAGACGGCAAGCGAAGTCCTGCCGCCTCCACTACAGTTAGAATTCCAGATAGTTAATTGAATAACAAAAAGCGAGGAAGAGTAATCTCTTCCTCGCTTTTTATTATCTTTTAGCAATTAATTTCCGCTGTTCTAATACTAATTCATTTAACTGACGAAATCCTAAGAAAGTATTACCGCGTTTTAACACGTATTCTAGTCGTTCCTCCAAATTCAGTGGCTTCGTTTCAAGCGTTTTAATTTGCTCTGTTAAATTATCTAATTGAACTGGCCGATGATTACTCCAAAACAGAATAGATAGAAAAATACCAAGCGCATCTCTTACAATAACCGGAGATGGTTTTTGATGCACTTTTAAATCAGCTTCCATACTTTCTGCTAAATTAGTCATATGTTTTGCTAATTTACGGCAAGCTCGGTCCGTTTCATTTTTCCAAGGGATGACTCCTTCTCCTTTTGTGAAAAATTGTTGTTCTTGCCAAAATGGTAAGCCACTTACGTAAATTGATTCAGGATCATATTCTTCTGCAATTACATCTGGCGCTGGAAAGTCTGGATGGGTTAATTCTACTGCATATTTAAATTCAGCCATCAAATCCCCTCACTTTCGCTTGTTTTTTTCCTTCTCTACATAAATAAAGTAAAGGGCATGTCGGACATTCTGGGTTTCTTGCTTTACAATGGTATCTTCCGAAAAAAATCATGTAATGGTGCGCATCCGACCATAGTTCTTTTGGAAGTTTTCGTTTAAGTGTTTCTTCTACTTCTACAACAGAATCTTTCCATCTACAAATACCAAGACGCTTACTAATTCGCTCTACATGCGTATCAACTGCGATTGCTGGGATACCGAAGCCAACTGATAAAACAACATTGGCTGTTTTTCTACCCACACCTGGTAAGCTTTCTAGTTCCGCATGTGTCCGAGGAACTTCTCCGTTAAATTCAGCGAGAATTTTTGCAGATAAGCCTTGAATATTTTTTGCTTTATTTCGGTATAAACCTATCGAACGAATATCATCCATTAATTCTTCTAAGGGTACAGCTAAATAATCTTCTGGTCGGTGATATTTTTCAAAAAGTGAAGCTGTCACTCGATTGACTAAAACATCTGTACACTGGGCGGATAATACAACTGCAACCAGTAACTCAAACGTATTTTTATGGATTAGTTCGCAATGTGCTGCTGGAAACATTTTCGCCATTTCTTCTATGCATAATACGGTTTGTTTATTTGATAACAATTTGTTTACGTCACCCTTTTCTTTTTTCGAGCCAGTCGTATAATGGAATCGACCCTGCGCTTTTTTTGACTTCGCTTTGATTAATCGTTTGGCTAGTTCGGCCGTTTTGATGAAATTCTTCTGCTACTCGTTTGGCATCGTCTATTGTCTTAACGCCTTGTTTCGACCAATTAAGTAATATCCTATCAATATAGCGGAAATTTAGTTTTTGTGAAATAACTGCTTCTTTAAGAGCCTCCTTGATTAAATCAGGGCTTGTTCTATCTTGGTCAACCCATGCAGATAACATTTCTGCTTCCATTGGTGAAAGTGGTCTGCCGAATTCCGCTTCGAATAAACTGTACAAATTCGTTTGTTGCTCCACTTCCTGATCTTGTCTATTATCCGCTTCGATATTTTCGTAAAATGCGACTAATTTGCCCCAAAGCGGTTCTAAATTATATTGTTCAGAAATCATTAGTGAATTATCTTTACTTTGTTCAATAGCAACCACGCCTTTTTTAAGCAGTGAATCCATTGTTTTAATAGTATCTTCCAGTCGAAGTGTTGTTCTATCTGTTAACATCTCCATCGAAGGAAAAAATTCTGCTTCTGCTGCAAATGATTGTATTTGAAGTAAAAGTACTAATTCATTTTCATTTAGGCCAATTGCTGCATAGTTTTTTACTAATACTTGCGGCAAAGTTACTTGCCCTTCAGCCATCCATTTCCCAAGCATTTTATGATCCATTTTAAACACCTCACTCCAAAATTATAACATGGTTTTCAAGGGAAAAATATAAAAGTAATGAGAAAATCACTAAATCAATTGGAAAAGCTGTTTTTTACTCGGTAGAAATAAAAAAGTGAAGCCAATAGATGGCTTCACTTTTTCTTAAGGATATAAACGGTTAAGTAAACGTGGGAATGGAATTGTTTCGCGAACATGTTCTGTTCCGGAAATCCAAGCTACCGTACGTTCTAAACCAAGTCCAAAACCAGAATGTGGTACAGAACCGTAACGAGCTAAATCAAGATACCAGCTATATGCTTCTTGGTCTAAATCGAAATCTTCCATTCTAGCTTGTAGTGTCTCTAAATCATGAATACGTTCAGATCCACCAATAATTTCTCCGTATCCTTCTGGAGCAATCATATCGGCACATAAAACAACTTGATCGTTTTCTGGATCTTCTGGCATATAAAATGGTTTAATTGCTTTTGGATAATGTGTAATAAACACTGGTTTTTCGAAGCTATCCGCAATCGCTGTTTCATGCGGTGCCCCGAAATCATCTCCCCAAACAATGTCATCAAAGCCTAATTCGTGTAAACGTTCAATTGCTTCTGTATAAGTAATACGCGGGAACGGTGCAACCATTTTTTCCAAATGACTAACATCACGTCCAAGGCGATCCAGTTCCAAGCGACAGTTATCAAGTACTGCTTTTACTAGGAAAGCCACATAGTTTTCTTGAACTTGTAAGCTATCTTCTAACTTGTAAAACGCCATTTCTGGTTCAATCATCCAGAATTCAATTAAATGACGACGTGTTTTTGATTTTTCAGCACGGAAAGTCGGGCCGAATGAGAATACTTTTCCGAAAGCCATTGCTGCTGCTTCCATATATAATTGTCCACTTTGAGAAAGAAAGGCATCTTCATCAAAATATTTCGTATGGAATAGTTCGGTTGTTCCTTCTGGTGCACTACCAGTTAAGATAGGTGGATCAATTTTTAGGAATCCTTCTTTATTGAAAAATTCATAACTAGCGCGGATAATTTCATTACGGATTTTCATGATAGCGTGTTGACGATTAGAACGTAACCATAAATGACGGTGATCCATTAAAAATTCCGTGCCGTGTTCTTTCGGTGTAATTGGATAGTCATGCGATTCGCTAATTACTTCTACGCCAGATACAGCCATTTCATAACCAAATGGGGAACGTGTATCTTCATTAATTGTACCTGTTACAAATAAGCTTGTTTCTTGTGTTAAAGCTTTGGCAGTGGCAAACATATCGTCGCCAACTTCTGCTTTTACGACAACGCCTTGCATAAATCCTGTTCCATCACGTAATTGTAAGAAAGCAATTTTCCCACTTGAACGCTTATTCGCAAGCCATGCTCCAATAGTTACTTCTTTTCCGACAAATTCGGATGCTTGATTGATTGTAATTTTCACTTGTCTACACTCCCTATTTCATAAAACTTTTGATTCGATTTATAGCTTCTTGGAATAAGTCTGGATTTGTTGCATAAGAAAGGCGTATATAATCGGGCATTCCGAATCCTGAGCCTGGAATGACTGCGACTTTCGCTTCTTCTAAAAGAGCTGCTACAAAGGCATCTACATCCTGAAAACCTTTTTTTTGTGCCGCTTCTTTTACTTCAATAAAGAAATAAAAAGCGCCATCTGGTTTTTTTGGTTTAAATCCTGGAATGCTACTTAGTTCTGGATAAAAGCGTTCCATTCGTTCTTCAAAAGCTTTGTACATTTTTTCTGGAACTTCTTGGCTGCCAACATAAGCTTCTAGCGCCGCATACTGAGCATTTGCAGTTGGGTTACTTGTTAAATGGTCCGCAAGTTTACTCATCCCAGCGATAATTTCTTTATTTGCAGCTGCGTAACCAATCCGCCATCCAGTCATGGAATAAGCTTTGGATACACCATTAATTACGATAGTTAAATCATATAAACGGTCACTCAAGCTAGCGATAGAAACTAAATCCGTTTTGTTTCCGTAGTATAATTTCTCATAGATTTCATCAGATAAAATGTAAATCTGATGTTTTTCAGCAACTGCGCCAATTGCAGCTAGTTCGTCTTTTGTATAACACATGCCAGACGGATTGTTGGGCGAATTCAACACAATTGCTTTTGTTTTTTCAGTGATAGCTTGTTCAAAATCAGTTGCTGATATTTTGAAATCTGCATCAAAGCCAGTTTCGACAAATATCGGAACTCCGCCAGCTAATTTTACTTGTTCTGGATAAGTAACCCAGTATGGAACGGGAATAATGACTTCATCGCCAGGATCCAAAATCGTTTGAAACGCAGAATATAATACATGTTTTGCCCCTGTACCTACAAAAATCTGATTGGTTTCATAGGTTAATGACTGGTCTTTTTTGAGCTTATCCACAATTGCTTGTTTAAGTTCGAGTATTCCGCTTGAAGGAGTATATTTCGTGAATCCCTTATTCATGGACTCGATAGCTGCATCGATAATATTTTGCGGGGTATTAAAATCTGGTTCCCCAGCACCTAATCCGATAACATCAATTCCTTCTTGTTTCATTTGTTTTGCTTTTGCCGTAATCGCGAGTGTTGGCGACGGGGCAACTCCTTTGACACGTTTTGACAACGGTAAGTCCATTTTATTCCCTCCTCCAGTTTAATTACAAATTCTCAATTTCTCTGTACCATTCACCTGTTTCAAAGTTAATGTCAAAGTAATTTAGCTTGTCGTTTTTGTCTAGATACGCTACTTCCCAAATAGGTGTTTCTTTTTCCATGCCTAAAGTGACATGCAAAATTTTTGCTGGATTCTTTTCTTTTACTACTTTGTCGCGTGCTTGACTTTCTGTAATACCATCAGATGCGAATTTAACATATACTTTGTCGGATTTTTTCTTTGGAACCCAGACAATGATTTTCTTATCTTTACTGTTTTTGCCAGTTAAGACATAATAAACTTCTTTCGGACCATTGTATAAATAAAATTTATCTGTGGTCTTTAAATCAACTTGGCCACTTATTCGGTCTAAAGCTTCTGTTTCTGCGTTGGTTACTGGTTTTTCTGCCTGTCTAAAGTACAGAAAAGCCGCCACGATAAGCACAATAATTATGCCGAGAATAATCGCTATCCATTTGCCAATCTTACGGTTAGGTTTTCTATTTCGCAAAATAATCTCGCTCATTTCTATTTCTAAATTACCGGAAAATTGCCCGGCGATATGCATTTTCATTTTCGCATAGATACATTATAGCAATAGCAGCCATAGATTTGAAGTCATATTAGGAAAAATTTAACCTTCCTTAAAGAATTCACTAACTTCTTCCAGTAAATCAGCTTGATTTCCTTTTAAAATTGGTGCACTAGGAATAGACTCCAAAAAGGTTTTTCCAAATCTCGTAGTATCGACCCGATTATCAAACACAAAAACAATGCCGCGGTCCGATTCGCGTCTAATTAACCTACCAAACCCTTGTTTAAAACGCAAAACGGCTTCTGGTAAGGAATAGGTTTGAAATGCATTTTCACCGCGCTCTTTTCGAAGAGCAATTTGCGCTTTCGTGTAGGGATCATCCATCGGCGCAAACGGAAGCCTAACAATCACAAGACATGATAAATCTTCTCCTGGAATGTCAATCCCTTCCCAAAAACTCGTTGTCCCAAGTAAAATTGCTTTATCAAACATTTGGAACTGTTTGGTTAAACGTGCGGCGCTTCCCGCTGAAACCCCTTGCGCGAGAACCACATATTCTTCTAATGATTTTTCATTTTTCATATGATAATACGTTTTTTGCAACATTTCTGAGGCTGTAAAAAGAACTAACATCCGCCCGTTTGTTTTCACAGCTATATGACGAATATATTTAGCTAGTTCCGCCGTATAACGTTCAATGGGTGTATCTTTAATTGGCGGCATATCATCAGGTATCATCACACGCGCATTTTCTTTATAATCAAAAGGCGATGGAATACGTTTTTCAACTAGCTGTTCCTTTTCTAAGCCAAGACTTTTTCGCAAATAGTCAAATTTTCCATTTACAGTAAGGGTTGCTGAAGTCATAATGACACTTTCTTTTTTAGCAAAAAATTCTTTGCCAAGCGTTGGTTCGACTTCCATAAGTACCGCTTTCAGACGAATACTAGAGATAGAATGGTTTTTATCTGCTTGCAAATAGATAGTTAGAATAGGTGATTTTTTATGAAGCATTTGCTCTAGTTGTTTAACAATATTTTTCCAATCAAGTAAAAAGGCATACATTTCTTCTAAAAAAGCGCTCTCGGCTTCACCTAGTTCATTTTCTTCTCGTTTACCTTGCGCGAGTAAAGTTTCCATATTTTTTTCAGATTCTTGAAGTAAGCGAAGTACTTTTTCAGCAGCATAATATATCGCGTCATTCCAAGCGTCTTTTTCACTATTTTCAACTAAAACAACTTCTTGTAAGTTTTTACGTGCGTAATTCAGTTGCATTTTTAGGAGGGTAAAAAATTCTTCTACTGCCTCGCCTAACTTCATCGCAGCAATATCTAAGTCATATAAACTATCCGCCTCTGGAAAAGCCATTGCTAGCCTTGTGAGTAACGAATATTTTTCTAGGGAACCAAGCTGATTTAAAAAATATTTTAGTTTACGATAGGAAAGAATAAAACTACCTTGTGTCCTAGCGCTGTCAGCAAAATGGTGGGCCTCATCAATGACCAGAAACGCATACTTCGGCAATGTCTGTCTTCCAGAAAAATGGTCGCTCAAAAGAAGCGCGTGATTCACAATAACTAAATCAGCATTTCTCGCCTGTTCGATGTTGAATTTATAAAAATCATGTGCCAACCACGGATCATGTTTTTCAGATAAAAACCACCCAGTATGCTTCATGCGGTTCCAAAATAGCTCACCGCCACTCGATAAATTGACTTCATCAATATCACCGGTTGTGGTTTCAGTTAGCCAAACGAGTAGTTTTAGTTTAGTTACAACGACATCGTATTGCGGGTCGACTTCTTGAAGCAATTGTTCGAATTTAAATAAGTTCAAATAGTGATCCCGACCTTTAAGTAAACTCGCTTTTACTTCAAAACCAGTTAGTTTCGTTAAAAGTGGTACATCTTTTTCGAATAATTGTGCTTGAAGTAGATTCGTATATGTACTTATTACAACAGGTAATTCAGCTTGTTTAGCTTGATAAATAGCTGGTAAAAAATAGCCCAATGACTTCCCAATACCTGTTCCTGCCTCAATTAGAGCATGTTTTCCTGATTTCATAGCTTGGAAAACTAGATTCATCATTTCAAACTGACCACTTCTTGCATAAAGTGGGGCTCCTGCTTTTTTAAATAACGCCATTTTCGCTTCATCAGTCTCAGGAAATTCAAGCAAATCTGCTCGACTATAGGTTGGTTTTTTGACCTCTTTTTTTCGAATTACTAGACCACGGTGTTCGGTAAAAGCTGGATCAAGTGGTTTATTTTCTCGTTCTTTTTTCATTTCTATTTCAAATAAAAGCTCTGGTAAGTAACTTTTTAGGCTCCCTGAAATAGTTGCCATTTGCCGAATAATCGGAAGTGGTAAATTTTCGAGTTTATCTAATAACAATAAAAGTAAATCTGCGGTTACTTCCGCATCACTATCTGCGCGGTGTGGTTTGTCATGCCCTAGACCAAATTCATCTGATAAGTCTTGTAATTTATAGCTATCAATCCCAGGATACATAATACGCGCAAGTTCAACAGTATCTAGCTTTTTCATTTTGCCTAATGAAATTCCAGCACGTGTCATTTCTCGTTCTAAAAAAGTCCAATCAAACGAGACATTATGGGCTACGAAAATAGTATCTTCTAACAGGCTAGCAATAATTGGCGCCACATCTTCAAATAGTGGAGCATTCTTCACATCTTTTGGAGAAATCCCCGTTAACTCTTGAATAAAAGCAGGAATTGGCTTTTCTGGATTTAAAAAAGTGGAGTATGTTTCCAGGCGTTTTCCAGATTCAACAAAACATGCAGCGAACTGAATAATGCGGTCTTCTCGTGAAGCTTGGTTTCCTGTTGTTTCTAAATCAACGACAATATAACGCTTCTTTTTCATTTGCTCCACCTCTTTCCTTCACTGCTTTTATTCAAAAATAACGTTTCAAACAAACGAGTAGCTTGAGCAGAAATCCGCTCAAGCTCCCCGAATTGCTTATAAAGTCGTATGCGCTTTTTCTTCTGGAAGAATCATTTCAATATGATTTTTTTCGTCTAATACCACAATTTTGGGTTCATGTGTTTTTGCTTCTTCCGACGTAAACATCCCGTAGCTCATGATAATAACCACATCGCCAACTTGGACGTGTCTTGCAGCAGCTCCATTTAGGCAAATCACACCACTACCTGGCTCACCTGGGATAATATACGTTTCAATTCTTGCGCCATTATTATTATTTACAATTTGAACTTTTTCGTTTGGAAGCATATCCACCGCTTCTAAAATAGCAGAGTCAATCGTAATACTTCCTACATAATTCAGATTGGCTTCTGTTACAGTCGCTCGGTGAATTTTGCCATTCATCATAGTTCTAAACATTTTTTACCGCCTCTTCACATTTATTAATTCATTATCGATTAAACGAGCTTTCGAATATTTCACTGCCGCAGCTATAATTATGCCCTTAGTCCAATCTGTTACCGGAGTAAATTCAGGATAAGAATATAACGCTAGATAGGCGATTTTCTCGTGAGATGTTTGCTCATTAATTTTGTCTGTCATAACTTGCACTATTTTCGCTTCATCTGTCTCGCCAGAATCAATTAATTGCCGACCAAGTTGTAAAGCAGCGTGAATAACTGGCGCTTCTTTACGTTCGGTTTCTGTGAGGTAGACATTTCGTGAACTCCTAGCAAGTCCATCAGCCTCTCTAACTGTAGGAATAATTCGCAAATTCACCGGGAAAAAGTAATCTTCTACAAGGCCGGAAACTACCGCTACTTGTTGGGCATCTTTTTGACCAAAATAAGCATTATCTGGATTTACTAAATGAAATAGCTTCGTTAAAACTGTAACTACACCGTCAAAATGGCCTTCCCTGTCAGCACCATCAAGGACAGAAACGCGTTTAGTGACGTGCAATTTCGTTGCTAATTCAGTAGGATAGATTTCCTCAACTGTCGGCACAAATAAAATGTCGACGCCACCTTCTTCAGCAAGTTTTGCATCGTGCGCTTCATCGCGTGGATAGGCGTCAAAGTCTTCGTTAGGACCAAATTGGGTTGGATTTACAAAAACGCTCATAACAACAAAATCCGTTTCTTTTCTTGCATGGCTTACAAGCGTCATATGCCCTTCATGTAAAAAACCCATTGTTGGCACGAAACCGATTGTTTTATTCGCTTTTTTTTGTTTTAAAATTGCTTCTTTAAGTTCTTGTCTATTTCGAATGATTAACATTGGCTATTCCCTTCCATAAAGGCCTTTTAAGTCTTCTTCGGCCATTGTAAAGCTATGTTTCACTTCTGGAAACGCTAGTTCTTTTACGTCATTCACATAGTTTTTAAGTGCTGGTTCAATAGTTTCGTCAATATCCGCATAAGCTTTCACAAATTTTGCTCGGCGATTGATACCATAACCGATTATGTCGTGGTATACAAGTACTTGACCGTCTGTTTCTAAACCAGCTCCAATACCAATAGTTGGAATAGTAAGTGCCTTAGTTACTTTTTCAGCTAGCTGACGAGGAATTGCCTCAAGAACAATAGCGATAGCTCCTGCTGCCTCAACCGCTAACGCATTGTCAATCAACTCTTGCGCTTCTTGAACTGATTTAGCGCGAACTTTATAGCTTCCCGTTAAGCCAACACTTTGTGGCGTTAAGCCAAGATGAGCGACAACTGGCGCACCGGCTTCTGTCAAACGAGCAATTTTATTAACAACTTCTCCTGCGCCTTCTAGTTTTACAGCATGTGCGCCGCTCTCTTGAATAATCTTACGTGCGTTTTGAATAGTTTCATCTACTGAACCGTGATAAGTCATAAAAGGCATATCCGTTACAACAAAAGTATTCGGCGCCCCTCGTTTCACAGCTTTCGTATGATGAATCATATCATTCATTGTTACTGGTACGGTTGAATCGTAGCCTAATACTACCATTCCAAGTGAATCACCAACTAAAATCATATCTGCTTCTGCTTGTTCTACATTCTTAGCAGAAGGATAATCGTAAGCGGTAATCATCGTGATTTTTTCTCCGTTTTCCTTCATAGCAAAAAAGTCTACTGGTTTTTTCATTTTCTTAGCTCCTTTTCGTCCCTGTTAAATGAATTAATCAAGGCAAAAAACAAATTTTTGTAAGTAGCGTTAGTATGATCCGGTAAAGGTATCATCCATTCTTTGCTACCATATGTATAATACCATAAATAGATGCTTACTTAAAGTATGTAAATTGAAGAGAGGTTTACTCTGAAACCTCTCCGCTCACTTTATTCATCCAATTAGTTAACTTCGCTGGTTCATCTGTTGCAGCATAAGTAGATGCTACTTTACCGTCCTTTAAATATACCATTGTCGGAACGGAATCAATGTCCATCTTTTTTAAAAGCGCAATCATATCATCTCGGCTTTTTTCAGATGCTTTGTCAGTATTGTAATAAGCCATTTTTTGATCTGGTTGTCTTTTTTCAAGTTCTTTCTTTAAAATAGGTTGGAACGCTTGGCAGTCTTCGCAAGTTGGACGCCCAACATAGACAAAGCCAGTTGTTTTGTCAGCCATTTTTTGTTTAAAGTCTTTCGTGGAAATTGTATTTAAAAAGGTTTCACTCTCT
The DNA here is from genome assembly GCF_058683955.1 of Listeria sp. MAN/IMW/UF464. Lineage (NCBI taxonomy): Bacteria > Bacillati > Bacillota > Bacilli > Caryophanales > Listeriaceae > Listeria > Listeria sp. MAN/IMW/UF464. The sequence continues at coordinate 410,574 of NZ_JBZWZP010000002.1, read as the reverse complement.
TTTTCGGTTTGCTTTGTTTTCTCTTCTGTTTCTTTTTTATTATCGCCACATGCCCCTAAAGTGAGAACTATGGTAAACAGTGCTAATAATAATATAATTTTTTTCATAACAACGACTCCTTCGTGCTTATTGTACTAAATTTTTCTCAAAAAAGAAAAACTCGAAAAAGTGATTTTCACACTGTATTTTCGAGTTAAAAGATATGTTTTAGGCTATTTTATTAGGGTCAAAACAATCTTTTGATAGCGATTTTATTATTTTTCATTATCCAGCAAAATATCTGCTGAGTAAATCGAATGAATCTCGCCTAGTGAATCTTGAAGTAAGAGCACGCCTTCATCAGAAATACCTTTTACTTGTCCGTGAATTTTTCCTTTTGTCGTGCTGGCTGTTAATTTTTCACCAAAAGGAATCGCTTTTGTTTCCCATAATAACTTTATCGGTGCAAATCCTTTATCTAAGAAAAGTTCATAATACTTCTCTAAAGAAGTTAGTATTGCTTGTAATAATGCTTTTCTTGATATACTTTCGCCTAGTTCAAGTTTAAGTGAACTGGCTTTCTCTTTGATTTCTTCTGGAAACTCTTGTTGATTTACATTAATCCCCATGCCAATAATGACCGCATGAATTGTTTCTGCTTCGGCTTGCATTTCTGTTAGTACACCACAGATTTTTCGTTTACCAATATAAATATCATTCGGCCATTTGATTTTCGGTTCAAGTTTCGTGATATTTTCAATTGCTTCTGTGATAGCAAGCGAGGCGATAAAAGTGAACTGGGGTACTTTTTGAATTGGAATTTGCGGTTTTAAGATCACGCTCATCCAAATACCTTCCCCTTTTTTAGAATTCCAGGGACGAAGCAAACGCCCTTTTCCAGCGGTTTGCTCATCAGCTACAATAACGGTTCCTTCTGGACTTGTTTCCATTTGTTGATGCGCTATGATTTGCGTGGAGTTCACTGATTCATATATTTCTAAATGTTGGCCGATAAATTTTGTTTCTAAACCGAGTAGTAGCGCGTCTTTTGTATACTGTTCAGCTGTTGCTGATAAACGATAACCGCGATTTCTGACTGCTTCGATTTCAAAACCTTCTTTACGTAGTGCTTCCATTTGTTTCCAAACGGCTGTACGCGAGCAACCTAGACTATCCGCAATTTCTTGACCGGATAAATAAGTGCCATCACTTTCTGTAAATAATGCAAGTAATTTTTCCCGATTATTCTTCATGATAGCCTAGCCACCTTTTAATCTGATTTTTTTCATTGTTAATTTTACCCAGTAATACTTGGCATTCAACTTTATCAAGTGTCTCTTTTACCCAAGGACCCGCGGTTTCCTCTGTCCATTTGAGTAAATCAGCACCTGTAATCGCTAAATCTTTTTTGGAGTGAATTGGTAGTAATTCGTATGCTTTTTTCAGTTCATCTTCCTTGTCACTTTGACCACGAATATTATTTATTTCATTTACTAACAAAAAAACTGCTTCCTGAGCATGGTATAGTTCTTCTGTTAGCCAAGTTTCTTTCATATTAAGGGCATCTTCGTAAGCTTTATTCACTAGTTGAATGGTTTTGTTCGGTAATTTCCACGCTTTTAAAAATGCGGTAATATTACTAGGTTTAACGGCAATTACAAGTCCAAGCCAAACCGCAGTTTCAGTCGTCCGTTTTTCCCAGTTCCAACTAGCAAATTCCGTTAAGGCTGATTTTTCACCTTTTAAACCTGGCAAATAGGCTTCCATTTCTACTTTTAAAAGTAACTCTATTGCGCGTTTTACAGCTTGGCCTTTGATCATTTTTATCCATTCGACAGTGATTCTTTCAACAGAAGTATGCTGTAATAAGGCAATTTGATTTGCTAGAGCGGTTTCGGTTTCTTTATCTAACTGAAAATCAAGTTGGCTTAGAAAGCGCACTGCTCGCATCATTCTAAGCGCGTCTTCATGGAAACGTTCAGACGCTTTGCCAACTGCTTTAATTTCTTTATTTTGAATTGCTAATTGTCCGGAAAATGGATCGTGTAATTTAAAATTTTCGTCCATCGCAATCGCATTCATGGTAAAATCACGACGCAGTAAGTCTTCTTCCAGCGAACGAATAAACGTCACTTCACTAGGACGTCGAAAATCTTCATAAGTGCCTTCTGTCCGAAAAGTGGTCACTTCATAGCACTCTTTGTTTTCTCTAACTGTTACTGTTCCGTGCGCAATCCCAGTGTCATAAGTGGACTGGAAAATATCCTTTACTTCTTCTGGGAAAGCACTAGTTGCAATATCTACATCGGAAATAGGTCTATTTAGTAAGTAATCTCTGACAGATCCGCCAACAAAATACGCTTCAAATCCCGCAGTAGTCAATTTTTGCAAAACAGGAAGCGCTTTTAGAAAAACGTCATTCATCTGTCATCGCTCCTTTATTCATCGTTTCTTCTTAAATCTCGCCAATCTAGAAAGCCAGCTCCTAAACCGCGAATTAAAATTTCTGCTGTTCCAATATTAGTCGCTAAAGGAATTTCGTATACATCGCATAATCGAATCAGCGCGGTTACATCTGGTTCATGTGGCTGAGCGGTCAGCGGGTCACGCAAGAAAATAACTAAGTCCATTTTATTTTCAGAAATGCGCGCACCAATTTGTTGATCGCCACCAAGCGGACCAGATTTAAAACGATGCACCGTTAAGCCAGTTGCTTCAATAATCCGCAAACCAGTCGTGCCTGTTGCGTACAACTGATGCGGTTCGAGCAAATGTTTATATGCGGTTGCAAATCCAACCATCAAATCCTTCTTTTCATCGTGCGCGATTAATGCGATATGCATCTCATTCACCTATCCTTAGTCTAAAATATTTTCTAAGCCATAAATAAGTGTTTCAAGTTCTTTAGTTTTACGAACAGAAAGAGCAACACCAGACATAAAGGAAATCCGGTCATAAGAGTCATGGCGAATCGTTAAACCTTGTCCCTCTGCTCCAAAAATAACTTCTTGATGTGCAACAAGGCCTGGTAAACGAACGCTATGGATACGCATTCCTTCATATTCTGCGCCTCTAGCTCCTTCAATAAGTTCGACTTCATCTGCTGCACCTTGTTTAACGAATTCACGTGTTTCTGCCATCATTTCTGCTGTTTTGACAGCTGTTCCACTCGGCGCGTCTAGTTTATTATCGTGGTGTAACTCAATAATTTCGACGTTCGGGAAGTATTTAGCCGCTTTTTGAGCAAATTGCATCATTAAAACTGCACCTACAGCAAAGTTTGGCGCAATTAGCGCACCGATTTTTTTCGATTCTGCAATTGATTTTAATTCACTAATTTGTTCTGGGGTAAAACCTGTTGTCCCAACGACCGCACGTACGCCATGTTCTAAAATCGTTTTCGTGTTACTATACCCAACTTTAGGCGTCGTAAAATCAACGACACAATCCGGTTTTATTGCTTCTAACATTTCGCTTAAATCGCCAAATACTGGTACATCTAATGAGCTAAACTCCACAATTTCACGAATGTTTTTTTCTTTTGGTTCATGATCAAGTACTGCCACTAATTCCAAGTCTTCTTCTCTTAAAATAGTTTTAACAACCTCGTGTCCCATTCTTCCTTTAAATCCAGATACAGCTACTTTCATTTTGATTTGTCCTCCTTTTTTGTCCAGCGGTCTTTATCGCGTTCTTTAAATTTCGCCATGACCGTATCGTGTGCTTTTTCCATATCAATATCAAGTGAGTTTGCCATGCAAGTAAGAACAAAAAGGCAATCGCCAAGTTCCTCTGCTACGGTTTTAGTAGGTTCACTTGTTTTCTTCGGTTTTTCACCATAATAATGATTAATTTCTCTAGCTAATTCGCCGGTTTCTTCTGTAATTCGTGCCATCATCGCTAGTGGGGAAAAGTATCCTTCCTCGAATCCACCAATGAAATCATCCACTTCTTTTTGTATTTCTGCCATGGTTTTCGCCATAGGTTTTCCCCCTTTTTGTGTTAAACTAAAATTGGTTTTAAGTCTAATTGTTAACTTCATTTCATTATACCTAAACAAATACATACAAGTCCATGATTTTTTACTTACTTATTAAATAGGTTCCAAGGAGGAAAAAAGCTATGTTAAAAACACTGCGCACGAAAAATATTTGCTTTATTATGCTTGGTACGGCAATCTATGCATTTGGATTAGTTAATTTTAATATCGCAAATAATCTCGGTGAGGGTGGCCTTGCAGGGGTTACATTATTCCTGCTTCATTTCTTTCAAATTGACCCCGCCTACTCCAACTTAGTCTTGAACATTCCTTTATTTATTATAGGTTGGCGTGTATTAGGTAGTCGTTCCCTCATTTATACTGGAATTGGTACTGTTAGCCTTTCCTTATTTTTATGGATTTTCCAGCGTATCCCTTATACATTAGATTTACATAGTGACTTACTTTTAGTAGCCCTTTTTGCTGGAGGTTTTAGTGGTATTGGGCTTGGGCTTGTGTTTCGATATGGTGGTACAACTGGCGGTAGTGATATTATCGCCAAATTACTGAATCATACAAAAGGAATTAGTATGGGGCGTACGCTCTTCGCAATTGATGCGATAGTGCTTGCTGCTTCTTTATCTTATTTGGATGTTCGCCAAGTAATGTATACGCTTGTCGCTGTTTTCATTGGTTCACGCGTCATTGATTTTGTGCAAGAAGGTGCTTATGCTGCTCGCGGCGCCTTGATTATTTCTAAAGATAATGATGCCATCGCTTCCCATGTAATGCTCTCGATGAATCGTGGTGTAACAGTACTTGAAGGTCGTGGTGGCTTTTCTAAAAATGAACAAGATGTGCTTTATATTGTCGTTGCTAAAAATGAAATTGTGCAATTAAAGAATATTGTCCAAGCGATTGACCCTCATGCTTTTGTTTCAGTGAGCGTTGTTCATGATGTGATGGGCGAAGGTTTCACACTCGACGAAAACAAAAATCCTATTTACTAATGTATTTTCTTGGATCATAATTTTCTAAAGCTAAATCGGTAGTGTTTAATAGTGACAAATCTGCCAGCAGTTTACCGACATATGGTCCAGTTGTTAAGCCAGAAGCACCCAGCCCATTCGCTAAAAAGATCGAGTCAAAACCAGGTAGCTGTCCAATTAGTGGCGCAAAATCCGGCGTATAAGGACGTGTTCCAACCGCCACATTAGCTATTTTACGTTCCAACTCACCCTCCATAAACTTACTGACTTCTGCTAATATTTCTGCCTTACCTTCCGCTGTTGGCTCTATATTGAAGCCAGCAGCTTTTTCATGTGTTGCCCCGACAATTATTTTTCCATTATTAAACGGAACAATCGATTTTGCACTTGGAGGTAAAATCACTGGCCATTCTGCTGTTTCGTATTCACTAAAATCAAGTTCAAGCAATTGACCTTTCTGTGCTAAAACATCCGTATGAAAGCCCGCCTCCTGTAATAAATTAGGTAGCCAAGCACCTGCTGAAATAATTAGTTTATCGTAACTTTCTTTTTCCCCATCAACCAAAACCTCCCCTTTTGGTGAAAAATGAGCCAAACCAGTTTTGATTTCCACACCATTTTCTTTGGCTGCATAGCGTAAAGTTTCACAAAACAAACCGCCATTAACCCGCGCCGCCCCGCTTACATAAACAGAACTAAATCCCGGTTTCACTAAAGGGAATTTTTGCTTTGTTTCGGCTTCTGATAATTTTTCAATATCACCCATTACTGGTGCTCCTGCTCGTCTTTCCATTGCCAGATTAAAAAGTTCCGTTGCTTTTTCCTCTGTTTGCCGAAGTGCGAGCACGCCAACTTGTTTATAACCAGAATCTCTTCCAGTTTCTTCACTAAGACTTTCTGCAATTTCTTTATAAAACGCCGCACTGTTCTTTGCTAGTTCGTACCAATATTTATTTCGTCTTTTGGAAAGCCATGGACAAATAATTCCGGCAGCTGCTCTCGTTGCCTGCCCAGGTTCATTAGAATCAATTAGCGTTACTTGAACATTTTCTTTTGATAGTAAATATGCTGCACTGGCTCCAACAATTCCGCCACCGATTATCACTATTTTTTGCATTGTTACACCCCTCTATATCAATTGTGACACAAGTTGACTTTTTTATAACTCTTTGTAATAATATGTGAAAATAGTTAAGTTTACAGTCTACTAAAAATCCTCTACTTCATTCTATCCATTGTACTGAAATCCAGCTTTAATTACAAAAAGGCAGATTTTGGCTTATCTCGTCGTCATTACCACATATCCTCTTAGAGATCGCTTTCGCCGACTGGTTGGTTCTTTGTACTGCGTCTCAGCTAAAAATTCATTTATTTTTTTATTCTGCCTATATTAACTTTTCAGCTGATTCATTATGCTGAGATATGGGAGATTTTTTTATGCCAAATATTCTTGATTCATTATGGAACAGCATGGCGCTTTTTTTATCAGCGCTTTTTTTTCACGGAATGGCACTGCGGTCAATTAGAGAAAAAAAGCCTGCTTGGTTCCAAATTAAATTTGCAAATGAAATTATTAATTATGCACTGGGCATTTACTACGGCTTATTAGGTGTTTATTTTATTGTCCGTGGATTACCTGGGACGGATTCTGGGATTTATACAGATATGTTATTAGATATTTTAATTGTTTTACACTTGTTTTCATCAGCGGGTCCAGCTACTATCGCGTTAGTACTCATTGTGGCAGGAAAACTCTTTCTTGGTGATGCTCTCTTTGCCAATTTAATTTATGTGTTTTTAATTATTGGTTTTCACTTTGTTTGTATGGAAGTAGCTAAATTACGTCTTAGCTCTGTTCAAAAAGTAGTACTCGTCAAACTTAGCGCCATTCCACTAATGCTTATTTATTTACATCAAAAAATACATCTTACATATACAATACATGATGTGCCAGTTTGGACACTCTATTTCTTGGTTTCTTTTTTTATTACCTTTATTATTATTTCAGCGGCTTATTATATTGATACATCAAATAAGCTGATTTATGAATTGCAGCAATCGACTATTCTTGATCCACTTACCGGTCTAACAAACTTTCGTCACTTTGAAAAAACGTTCGAAGCTGCTTTTCACTATGCTACTTTAAAAAAATCGAACTTAAGTTTAATTATTATTGATATTGATTATTTTAAACGGGTAAATGATACATATGGCCATTTAGTTGGAAATGGTGTTTTATCTACTTTTAGCCAAATGCTTTTAAAAATTAGTTTTCCACCAAATACGGTTATATCTCGCATTGGCGGGGAAGAATTCGCTATTATTTTGCCAAATATTAATGTCAGCGAAACAGAACACTTAGCAGAAAAAATCCGGCGTAAAGTCGAGAAAATTGATGTTCCGATAGCAACAACTGGCTCGGTTATTACCATTTCCGCTGGTATCGCAAATTATGATGGTAAAAATTATCCAAACGCTAACGAACTAATGCATGCAGCAGATCAAGCACTTTACAATGCAAAACGAAATGGACGAAATCAAGTACATATTCGTGAAACAACAGATCCAGTTATTTAATAAAAAGGAGATGAGTCCATTTGTTCGAGCTAGTTAATTCATACATAGACAGTTTAGCGCTCTTTCTTGCTATCCTTTTTATTCAAGGTATGTCTTTTCGAAAAATAAGACAATATCGTCCTAATTGGTTCCAAAATGGTAATAGACGATTTTTTCTCTCTATTCTTCTTGGTGTTTATTATGGTTTAGCAGGGATTTATTTTATCTATGAAGGTGCATATGAACATAATCCTGTTATTTATACGAATATGCGGATTTTAATATTGATGGTTACAGGTGTATTTGCTGGTCGTACTCCGCTTATTGTTGCTTATGTCGTAATGCTTTTCGGACGAATTAGTTTTGATATAGCATCGCCCGTTACTAGTCGCTACGTTATTTTAATGACACTTATTTTTGCGGCTTGTTTACTTATTACTTTTTGGAAAAAACAACGCTTTTCAAAATTTATTGCATTAATTATTTTAAACTTCCCAGCAATCCTCTATTATTTTGTGAATAATTTTGATGAAGGACGAATTTTGCGGGGCGTTGAAATTGTTGAATACTTCCTGCTATTTTTCGTCACTGCTTTGCTGGTATTTTATGCGTGCAATTATATTGATAAAAGTAATTTAGTTATCCAAAACTTGACCGAAACCGCGATGACCGATAGTCTAACCAACTTACCTAACATGCGATTTTTCACGCAACAGTTTGCTTGGATTTTTAATAAATCTCAAAAAAGAAAAAAAGCGTTATCCTTATTTATTATTGATATTGATCATTTTAAAGAAATTAATGATTTTCATGGACATCAAGCAGGAAATACTGTTTTAGCGCAGTTTAGTAGCATTCTCAAAAATCGAACCTTTCCACCAAGAACGATGTTTGCTCGAATTGGCGGAGAAGAATTCGCTGTTTTACTGCAAAATGTTGGAACAGAACAAGCTGCCTTAATTGCTGATTTTTTACGGGATGAAATTGAACGAGCTAAGTTTCCGTACAATCCAGTTAGTGGTAATGTAACGGTCTCCATCGGGGTTGCTTCTATGGGGTACAACTATAGAACGACCGAATCACTTTTTGAGGCTGCTGACCAAGCACTTTATCAAGCAAAGCAAAATGGGCGTAACCAAATTGCCATTCATCAGGAGGAAAGCGAATGAAGCGAACAATTATTATCACTTTTTTACTGCTCTTAATTGGCACAGGTATATACTTTTTCCTTCGCCCAGAACAAAAAGATACTCTAAGCGCACCTAAAGAGACAAAACCCACTTCAAGCTCGGTTCAAACTTATGTAAAAGAAAATTATATGACCAAAAACGGTTTAATTATTGATTACAAAAATGCCCAAGAACCGCATTATTTAGCCGAGAGCATCGGACTTTATATGGAGTATTTAGTAGAAGTGAATGATAGCAAGACTTTCCAAGAACAAGTGGCTACTTTACAAAAACATTTTATAACAACAGACAATTTTATTAAATGGGAAGCGACTGATAGCACAACTACCAACGCTATTGTAGATGATTTTCGGATTACAGAAGCACTTTATCAAGCGAGTAAAAAATGGGACCATCAAGCGTATCAAACCCTTGCCGATACACTTATCTCCAACACGAAAAAATATAGCGCCGTTCAAGGAGTTCCAGTGGATTTCTGTGATTTTGTTCATAAGAAAAAAGCAGATACACTTCATTTAAGTTATCTAAATATCCAAGCAATGCGCCACATTAACTATAGCGCAAAAGCCTATGCTCCTATCAAGAACGTCAGCGCCACTCCTTTTTTTACAGAAGTGTTTCAAAATGGACAATTTCAAAATGCTGACGCAAACGAAGTCAATATGATTGATCAAATGCTCATAGCTATCGCCTATTATGACGAAAATGGTACAGTTGAGCCAAATTTCGACCAATTTTTACAAACAGAACTGACTTCAAAAGGAAAAATTTATGCCAGATATGATAGAGAAACAAAAGAGCCGAACTCTGAAAACGAATCTACTGCCGTTTATGCCTTTTTGACACAGTATTTTAACAAGACAAATCAAGCTAAAAATGGTAAAATCACCAAAGAGTTGTTAGAGAAAATGGACACGTCAAATCCTGAAACGACCCATTTTTTCGATTATATAAATAAAGAAATAACTCTTAAGAAATAACGGAAAGAAGTTGGACAAATGAAAAAGCCCTCCGTAAGTGAGATTATTGATCAAAACCTCTTTGATACAATATACGAACCGATTGTTGCTGTTTCAAATACACAAGTTTTCGGATATGAGTCACTCACCCGCTTAAAAACAAATCATTGGAACGCCATTAGTGATTTTATTGAAGAAGCGGAACAGGAAGGTCAGCAAAAAGCTTTTGAACTGCTCACGCTTCATAATGCAGTCAAACGCTTTGAAAAAGGTGAAAACACGCCATTATTTGTCAATATTTCCTATGATACATTTTTAGAAAATCAAGAAGAACTACACGATACCCTTCTTGATAACGGGAAAATAGTTTTTGAATTTTTGGAAACATCCAAGTTACCGCAAGAACGAATGAACGACTTAGAAAAACAACTACGCTTATTCCAGAAAAAACATGAGACTAAATTTGCTATTGATGATTTTGGCTCAGGTTACGCCGACTTGCATCGCGTATTTGCGCACCATTCTGACTTTGTAAAAACTGATCGCTTATTACTTCGAGATTTATTTGAAAGTGACGGCAAGAGAAACTTCTTTGAGCAACTTCATCACTACGTCAAAAAGCATCATAAATCCTTGATTGTTGAAGGAGTAGAAACAAAAGAACAGTTAAAGTTCCTTCAAGAAATTGGCATCCCCTATGCACAAGGTTACTATTTTCATTAATATGTAAAAAAAGAAAATCTGATTGGTTTCAGGTTTTCTTTTTTTGAATCAGTTGTTATTCTCCTTCCCCCCATGTAAAATAGAATAGAATGAAAAGGAGTGCTTGAAATGACTTTAAAATCAGGTTTTGACTATATGAATAACCCACTATTAAATAAAGGAACAGCTTTTACAAGTGAGGAAAGATTAAACTATAAATTAGACGGATTACTGCCGCCAATTATCGAAACAATCGAACAACAAGCTTTGCGCATCGAAAACCAACTAGAAAACTTAGAATCCCCTCTACATAAACACCAACTTTTAACAAACTTATATAACGAAAATCGCACACTTTATTATTACGTTGTTACCAAAAACGTGAGCGAATATTTGCCAATTATTTATACGCCAACGATTGGGGATGCGGTAATACATTATCATACAGACTATACCGCGCCTGATGAAGCTTTATTTATTGATGCTTTTACACCCGAAAAACTAAGAGCATCTGTTGAAAATTATGCGCAAAACAATCCAAATATTGATATGATCGTGATTACAGATGGTGAAGGCGTGCTCGGCATTGGTGATTGGGGCGTGAACGGCGTCAAAATAGCAGTCGGAAAATTAGCGGTTTATACGGTTGCGGCTGGCCTTTCCCCTGACCGTGTTCTCCCAGTTGTAATTGATGCAGGAACAAATAACAAAACACTACTTGAAGACTCGCGTTACTTAGGAAATAAACGTCCACGCCTGTCAGAAAGCGATTACGATACTTTTATCGCACAATTTGTGGAAGTCATGAGTGATTTTTTCCCAAGCGCTATTCTTCACTGGGAAGATTTTGGCCGGGCAAATGCAAGTCGTATCCTCCACAATTATCGTGATAAAATTTGTACGTTTAATGATGATATACAAGGAACTGGTGCGATGGTTGTTGCCGCTGCTCTTGCAACAATTAACGTTTCAAATATTCCTTTAAACAAACAAAAGATTATTATTTTCGGTGCTGGAACTGCTGGCATCGGTATTGCTGATCAACTCAGTGGTCAATTGATGCGCGAAACTGGTCTTCCTTTTGAAAGTGCAAAAAAACATTTTTACTTAATGGACCGTAGTGGTTTAGTGCTTGATAATATGACCGATTTAACGGATGGTCAAAAGAAATATGCGCATCAAGCTTCTGACTGGGCTAGCGTGCCTACTGATACATTAGAACACTTAGTTGAAGCAATTCATCCAACAATGCTAATTGGCTGTTCTGGCGTTACTGGAGCCTTTAAAGAGAGCATCGTTAAAAAAATGGCGGAGCATACAGAACGACCAGCAATTTTGCCGCTGTCTAATCCAACCAAATTAGCTGAAGCAACTGCCGCAGATTTGATTAAATGGACAGATGGAAAAGCGCTAATCGTAACAGGAAGTCCATCCAAACCCGTGACTTATCAAAATATTACCTATGAAATTGGTCAAGCTAATAACGCCCTTCTATACCCTGGGCTTGGACTTGGCGCACTTGTTACACGTTCTAAATTTATTACAGACGGAATGTTAGCCGCTGCATCAAGTGCCGTTAGTAATCAAATTTCTATAAACGAACTTGGAGCTGCCCTCTTACCACATGTTCGTACACTTAGAGAAACTTCCCGCGCGGTTGCTATTGCGGTAGCGAACCAAGCAATCAAAGAAAATATCCACCAAGTTGAGTTAGCAAGTGTCACAAAAGCTGTCGAACGTGAGATGTGGCAACCAACTTACAAAGGAGTTTAAGTATGTTTTATAAAACGAAGCAATTACTAGATCAACTTGTCCAAAACGGGTCCACTCCAGGAATTAGCTATCAAATCAAAACAAATAACCTCGAAGAAAATAGAATAATGGGTTTAAAATCCGTTTTCCCTGAAGCACAAATCCTCCCTAGAACGACAGACAACATTTATGATATTGCTTCTTTGACCAAGGTAATTGCTACGACAACACGTGTATTACAACTTATTGAACAAAAACATTTCCAGTTAGAAGATCCAGTACAATCCTATCTTCCTGATTTTAAGTACGAGAATGTTACTATTTTACATTTACTCACCCATAGCTCTGGCCTTGCACAAAATATTCCAAACTACAAAATGGATGCTAAAGAAGATGTTAGAAGCTATGTTTTTGCAACGGCTCAAGTGAATTCACCTGGAACTCAGGTCACCTATGCTGATGCTAATTTTCTCTTGCTCGGTTATTTGATTAGTAAATTTGATGGAAATTATGAGCAATCAATTCAAAAAAACATCTTAGAACCGCTGAAAATGTCACACACTAGTTTTCATCCAACTGATAAAAGCCAAGTCATTCCAACTGAACTAGACCAAACGCGCGGTTTAATCCAAGGTGATGTGCACGATTTCAAAGCCTGGACCGCCAAATCGGGCACTGGACACGCGGGACTTTTCAGTACACTCGCGGATCTTTCAAAATTTCGAGATGCGCTAATTTTACAAAACGGCGCCCCTATTCTTACTGAAAAAACACTACAAATAATGCAAATTAATCATACGCCTGGGCTAAACCGGACGCGCGGCCTTGGCTGGGATCTCCGCGGCGACTCTGTTTTATATCATACAGGATTTACTGGCACTTTTATGGTGCTCGATTTACAAAATCAAGCAAGCCTCATCGTTTTATCTAATCGCGTTCACCCAAGCCGTGCCAACCCTAATTTTGTCTTAAAAAGAGATAGCATAGTCGATACTTTTTTAGAAGAAGTGACTGCAAACAAAGAAGTCTAGCCTTAACGCTAGGCTTTTTTTTCTATAAAAAACTGTATTAACACAGCCTTTCAAAGCCTTTTTTAGTTATATAAAAGAAATTTATTTTCTTTCCATTTTTATATTGTTTTCGTTTTCACAAAGGAGTATGCTGTTCAATGAAGAAAGATTCTAAGAACAAGTTTCTGATTGTAAGTGAAAAGAAACACAATTGAAGGAGGAAATATTAATGACAAAAGCATGGGATGGTTTTAAAGGAACCGCATGGCAAGAAAACATTAGTGTAGGACAATTTGTTCAAGACAACTACACTCCTTATGATGGCGATGAAAGCTTTTTAGAAAAGAGCACACCAAGAACAACTAAACTTAATGAAAAAATAAATAAACTTGTAGAAGAAATGGACGCAAAAGGTGGCGTTCTTGATATGGATAACGCAATCGTATCAAACGTTGCCTCTCACAAAGCTGGTTACGTGGACAAAGAAAATGAAGTAATCGTTGGTTTACAAACAGACAAACCTTTCAAATTAGCATTTATGCCAAATGGTGGTCTTAGAACTGCAGAACAATGTTTAACAGACAATGGCTATTCTATCGACCAAGAATTACATGACTTTTATGTAAAAAACCGTTCCACTGCAAATGATGGTATTTTTAGAGCATATACGGATGATATTAAACGTGCGCGCCACTCGCATATCGTTAGTGGTCTTCCAGATGCATACTCTCGCGGAAGAATCATCGGCTTATACCAAAAACCAGCACTTTACGGAGTGGATCGTTTAATCGCTGAAAAACAACAAGATTTGAAAAAAATTGCGATTTCTTCTGATGAAAATATTCGTCTACGTGAAGAAATCTGGTTACAAATCAAAGCACTTAAAGACTTAATCGTTTTAGGTAACGAATATGGCTTAGAACTCGGCCGTCCCGCTGAAAACGCAACCGAAGCTGTACAATGGACATACATGGGCTACCTTGCTTCAATCAAACAAGCAAACGGTGCTGCAAGCTCATTTGGTCGTATTCCGATTTTCCTTGATATTTACATCCAACGTGATTTAGAAAAAGGAATTATCACAGAATTCGATGCACAAGAATTAATCGAACAATTAACTTTAAAATTAAGAATGGTCCGTTTTGCAAGAACAGATGGTTACAACGAGCTTTACGCTTCCAACCCAACATTCGTAACAACTTCTATGGCTGGTATGGGGGCAGATGGTCGTCACCGCGTTACAAAAACAGATTATCGTTTCTTACACTGCTTAGATAACCTAGGAAACTCAGCAGAACCAAACTTAACTGTCCTATGGGATGCTCGTTTACCAGAAAGCTTTAAAGAATATTGTATGAAAATGAGTGTAAAACATTCCTCCATTCAATATGAAAATGATAAATTAATGCAAGAAGAAGGCTACGGCGATATGCAATGTATCAGCTGTTGTGTGAGCCCACTTAACCCAGAAGCAGACAAAGACAAAGGTGAAACTCATAACCTGCAATATTTCGGAGCTCGTGTCAACGTACTAAAATGTCTTCTAGGCGCTATCAACGGTGGTAAAGATGATCTTCATAAAAACCAAGTATTCGACGTTGTAGAACCAATTACAACAGAATACCTTGAATACGACGAAGTTCTAGATAAATTCGATAAATCAATGGACTGGTTAACAGACACTTATGTAGATGCAATGAACATCATTCACTTTATGACAGACAAATACAACTACGAAAGCATGCAAATGGCCTTCCTACCATCAAAAGTAACTGCCAACATGGGATTCGGTATTTGTGGATTCGCGAATGTAGTAGATAGCTTAAGTGCGATTAAATATGCCAAAGTAAAAACCATCCGCGATGAAGATGGCTTTGTATATGACTATGAAGTAGAAGGCGACTTCCCTCGTTACGGTGAAAATGATGACCGTGCCGATGACATTGCCGTAATGGTTCTAAAAATGTTCAAAGACAAATTAGACTCCCATAAACTTTACAAAGATAGTGAAGCAACTGTTTCTGTTTTAACAATCACTTCAAACGTTGCTTATTCTAAACAATGTGGTAACTCCCCAGTGCATAAAGGACCTGTATTCGATGAAAATGGTAAAATCATCAAAGAACCAGAATTCTTCAGCCCAGGAGCTAACCCTTCTAACAAAGCAAAAGGTGGTTTCTTAGATAACCTTGCCAGTCTTTCTAAATTACCTTTCCACTATGCAAATGATGGAATTTCCTTAACAATCCAAGGAGCTCCAAAAATGTTCGGTAAAACAACCGAAGAACAATACCATAACCTTGTTGGTATTCTTGATGGTTACTTTACAAAAGGTGGTCAACACATCAACTTAAACGTTCTTAACCACGACGAAGTAATCGAAAAAATCAAAGCTGGTATCCCAGTAATCTTACGTATCAGCGGCTACTGCTTAAATACAAAAGATCTAAACGAAGAACAAAAAATGGAACTTTGCCAAAGAATGTTCCACGAAAAATTAATCGGTTAATAATAAAAAGTACCAAGTCTGATTTTCCAAGACTTGGTACTTTTTTTATATGTTCGACACTTCCGCCGCGTAAGCCCCAGCCGTGTGTCCAGTCACTAATGCACACGTAATATTATAACCACCCGTGTACCCATTAATATCAAGTATTTCCCCGCAGAAAAACAACCCTTCCATCAATTTAGACTGCATCTCTTTTGGTTTGATTTCCTTCACAGAAACTCCGCCGCCTGTTACAAATGCCTTCTCAAAATCAAGCGTGCCATTTACTTCAAAAGTGAAATCCTTTAATAACTGGATAAATTGCTCAATTTTTTTCGGGCTTACTTGTTTGTATTCAGCCGTCTCATCCAGTTCTGCTTTTTCCAGTAAAAACAATAATAGTTTTTCTTGTAAAAGCGAACTTAATGAATTTTTCAATGCTTTTTTTGGGTTTTCTTCTAGCAGCTTATAAACCTCTTTCGAAAGTTCCGCAGCTGATACATTCGGGAACAAATCAAGACGCATTTTCACCGCACCCGCGCCCGTTTTCTTTAGTTCACGAAGGACAAACATACTACATCTAAGTGCTGCTGGTCCAGATACGCCAAAATGGGTAAAAATCATATCCATTTGATGCGTAATAATCGGCTTTCCTTTTGCATTTAAAACAGACAAAGATACATCCCGAAGCGACGTCCCTTGTAACACTTTTTGCTTAATAAAAGGCTCACTGGACGTAATCGGCACTTCTGTCGGATATAGCTCTGTAATCGTGTGTCCTGCTTTTTTCGCCCAAGCATAGCCATCTCCTGTCGAGCCCGTCCGAGGAACAGATTTACCACCCACTGCGACAATTACTGCGCTCGCTGAAATCTCTTGCCCGTCTTTTAGCGTCACACCTTTTACATGGCCATCCTCGTAATCCACTTGCTTCACAGCGGTTTGCATGTAGATTTTCACGCCAAGCTTTTCCATCCGCTGAATCATCGCCTCAGCAACAGAACGCGCGCTGTTTGATACCGGAAACATTCTGCCGTGATCTTCTTCTTTTAGTGCCACACCAAGTCGTTCAAAAAAACGAATAATATCTTCATTGTCAAACGCATGAAACGCACTATATAAAAAGCGACCGTTACCCGGAATATGTTTAATGATTTCTTCTGCTGGACGCCTGTTCGTTACATTACAACGTCCGCCACCAGACATAATTAATTTACGCCCTAACTTCGGTCCTTTTTCAATTAATAAAACTCGTTTGTTTTTCTCCGCTGCACTGATTGCTGCCATAAGTCCTGATGGTCCGCCACCAATGACAATTACATCATAATCCATTGTCCCGCTCCTTTACTTTATCCGAGTATAAGTATAGCAAGCATTCATCTCACTGCCAAGCTTTTTTCACCAAACAAAAACCCGAGAAAATTCTCAGGTTCGTCGTTTATTCTAATTTCGATTCATATTGGTAAAAATGAGGAGTAATCTTAGAAGTTCAAGTACCGCAACAGCCATCGCAGCAACATAAGTCATCGCCGCAGCACTAAGTACTTTTTTCGCTTGTGGAAGTTCCGATGATGATACTAGTCCGCCACTTTCTAATTGAACAAGCGCACGTTTACTAGCGTCAAATTCAACAGGCAGGGTAATTAATTGGAAAAGCACCCCTACTGCCATCAAAATAATCCCTAATAGCATAAAACTAGCTACATTTGCGAGCATCCCGATAATGAGGAACACCCAAGAAATATTCGAACTAAACATCGTTACAGGAACGAGCGCGGAACGAAAACGCATAAACGCATAGTCCTGTTGATCTTGAATCGCGTGCCCTACTTCATGGGCTGCAACTGCTGCCCCAGCGATAGAACGACCGCGGAAATTAGCTTCAGAAAGAAACACGGCTTTTTTTCTAGGATCATAGTGGTCACTTAACATCCCTTTTGTTTCATGAACAGGAACGTTGGTTAATCCATTTGTATCCAAAATATGACGTGCAACCTCGGCACCAGTTAAACCATTTGCCACACCAACTTTGGAATACTGGGCATAGGTAGTTTTAACTCGATACTGCGCCCAAAGAGGGATTGCTGCAACGATAATAAAATAAATAATATACTGACTAAACGACATCTAATCATCTTCCTCCTACTACAATTTTTCGGTAAATATCCTTATCTCTTAGTATAGATGAACCCGTACTAAGACTCAACATCTTTCACTCATGATGAGGAAATTCTAATGAACGGTGACCTTTTTTTATCGTTTTATCATATACAAGCCATAAAACCATAACCGTTAGCCAAAAAGTTGCATAACCGATTTCAGGTAAGTATTTTTCTAATCCCATATAAATCGGCATTTGGCCAAATAAATAATCAATCACATCATTATGAAACACCCAAACAGCCGCTATCATAAAATGCCCTATACGGAAACGATAAAATGGTGCATATAAAATCCCTTCTAGCGCCATAAAACCATGCGTTAAAATTAGAACGACACCAGCCCAAACAATCGTCTTTTGCTCAAACATATAAAAAATATTCATGCCAATTGCCCATAAACCATATTTTACTAAACAGACAAAAGCCAGTGCCTCCATTAGCGGCCAGTGCTTTTTGGCAAGAAAGGCTACTAAAGTTAGAGTGAAGAATAGAATCGCGGTTGGACTATCTGGGACAAATAGCCAAAAACGCGGCTCTGTAATTTGTAATTGTGGTAAATACCATATGTATCCGTAAATCGCCCCTAGTAAATTACCGAAAAACAGCAATCGTAAAAAAGAGCGATTTGCAAGTAAACTATAAAACAAATGATTCCAACTCCTTAAAAAATCCTAGCATAGCAATAAAATGAAGCACTATTTCACTCCATTTTATTACTAACTAGGATTTATTTCTTATTCTTTTTCTGTATCCATTTGCTGTAAAATACGAACGAGCTTATGGAATGTCGCTTCATCACGAGTATCAAGCGCTTCATCGATTTGTTGTAATAATTTTTCTCTTGAAAATTGGTGCACAGATTGATAAATAAGCGCATCCGCCATTTCTTTTTCCTCTTCAGCAAGCTTCACTGCCGCAAAAGGATTGTCTTCACGAACAAGGGCATATTCAGGTGAGGTCATTGCCTCTTCAAAATGAAGTTCGACATACAATTCCTCGTCCCAGTTTAGCCGAATATCATGAAAAGCTTTTTCTGGATCTGTTGTCATTATGTTACCTTTGAAAAATAGGAATGGTTCGGATTCAACCCCGTGAGCACTAAGCGAAAGCCCACGCGCACATCCTTCCAAATTATCAACAAAATGAACATATTTTACAATTTGATCATGGCCAGCAATATAATTTAAAACCCACATTGCTTCTCTAGTTTTCATCTGGTGTTTGTTTAAAAACCAGCGAATAAAATCTTTCTTCTCGTCTATTGAAATGGATGCCTTCATCTTTCCTCAGTCCCTTCCTTCATTCTTTTGATCAATCAAATAAAGATAAAATCTCAGTATCTTCTGGTTCAAGTTCTAAATAGCTACGCAAAACTTCTTGTGATTTCGCGTGTTCGCCTTCTTCTCTTAAAAATAAACCATATTCCCTTAAGAACGTAGGATTATTCGTAAAGTGTGGATAAGCGAGTTCATAATTTGCTTTTGCTTTATTATATTGTTCTGTTTCCTGATATGCAACACTTACGTCCCAGAAAATTTGTGGTTCAGAAATAACTTCTTCCCCGAGCCCTTCTACTAATTCAATGACACCTTCGTAGTTTTCTTTCGCAAGTAATAATTTGTTCAGTTGCATAATCGCTTCTGAGAACTCTTCATCAAGCACAATCGCTTGACGATAAAACTCTTCTGCTTCTTCCGGCAAACGAAGCGTAACAGCGAGTTTCCCTGCTTCTAGGAACATTTCTTTGTTGAATTCATCTTGCGTTAAACCATCCCTAAGTACTGCAATGGCTTTTTCTGGTTCCCCATTTTCTTCATAGCTTTTCGCTAAATAGGAATATAACGTTGTGTACGACGGATCATGTTCGCGCAAATGTTCCAAGGCGTGAATTGCTTTCGTATAATCTTTTGCCTGATAAGCCGTTAATCCCATTCCAAAAAGTGTATCGACCGATTCTTTGTCTTCTAAGGCACGTTCATAGTAGGGTAGCGCTTCTTCAAATGCTCCGCTAGCTGCAAAAGCTTCGGCAATACGTTCATATACAGACACGGCGCCATTTGAGATAATCGTTAACCCTGCTTCTACAGCGGTTTGATAAGACTGTACAGCAGAAGCGAATCGGGCTTGTGATAAATAATATTCCCCTAAAGCAAAATCAATAATCGGCTCATTTGGCGCCATCTGTTTGGCTTCAAGTAATTTTTGTTCACTAACTTCAAACAAGCCTTGCATTTGATACAAATCAGCTAACACGAGTAAACTTTCAATGTAGGCTTCATCTTCTTTGTTTACTTTTTCTAAATAATCTTGCGCAGCATCCATATCGTCTTTTTCAAGTGCTACTTCGGCGGCACGGACAAGTAATTCGCCCTCATCTTTATATTTTGCTAACAGAAGTTCGTATAAATCTTCTGTTTCATCTAAAAATCCAAGTGCGAACAACTCTTCTGCTAAATAATATTGTTCCTCATCAGTCCCCGCTTGCACTACTTCATCAAAGTATTTCTTCGCAAGCGCCATATCTTCATGCTCTAACGCATGTAACATTTTATTAGCTAATTCCATTTCTGCACCTTCTTTAATTATAAGTCGTTTTTCTATTATACCATTACTTCCCTCATAAGAAAAAGTGATTGCCTCTCTTAAATAAAATACCAGCGCCGATGTATTTAGCACACAGCACTGGTAGTCATTATTATTTTAAAAGGGAGCGAATATCTTCAAAAAATGTTGGGTAAGAAACGGATACTGCTTCTGCTCGGTCTAACTCAACGTCACCATCTTCTACAAGAAGTGCCGCGATTTGAAGCATCATACCGATTCGGTGATCTCCGTAACTTGTCACGTTTGCCGCATGAAGTGGAGTTTTACCGCGAATAATTAAGCCGTCTTCAGTTGGTGTAATGTCCGCGCCCATTTTGTTTAATTCGTTAGCAACTGCGTCAATTCGGTTCGTTTCTTTTACTTTTAATTCTGCAGCATCTTTAATAATCGTTGTTCCTTCTGCTTGTGTTGCCAAAAGAGCGATAACAGGAATTTCGTCAATTAGACGAGGAATAATATCGCCACCAATTTCTGTTCCTTTTAACTCGCTAGATTTCACAACAACTGTACCCGCTAATTTACCGGTACTTCTGCTAGAATCTTTTACAACCAAACTACCACCCATTTGTTCTACAACGTCAAAAATTCCTGTTCTAGTCGGATTTAAACCAACATGTGTTAGTTCAATTTCACTGCCTGGCGTGATTAAACCTGCTACGATAAAGAAAGCAGCGGAGGAAACATCGCCTGGAACGGTCATTTCTTGTCCAATGAACTTTTGGCCGCCCTTGACACGAATTGTTAAACCGTCCATTTCGATTTCACCGCCAAATTGACGAATCATGTGTTCCGTATGGTCACGCGTTTTTTCTTTTTCATGGATAATCGTTTCACCTTCTGCTTGTAACGCTGCAAAAATAATCGCACTTTTTACTTGTGCACTCGCAACTGGCATGTGGTATTCCATTCGTTTTAATGATTGGTTACCGATAATAGAAATCGGCGCAAACTCAGAACCATCTTTGCCATGCATTTTTGCGCCCATTTCTTGCAGTGGAAGCATAACGCGATTCATCGGACGTTTGGCAATGGATTCATCTCCTAAAATAACGGTATCAAAATCTCGCCCTGCTAAAATCCCCATCATTAAGCGAATAGTTGTCCCAGAGTTACCAATATCAAGTGGTCCCTCTGCTTGTTTTAACCCATCAAAGCCAGTACCATGAACAATAATTTCTTCATCGGTTTCTTCAATTTTTACGCCTAATGCTTTAAACGCCTTAATCGTTCCAAGGCAATCATCTGCACGTAAGAAATGACGAATGACCGTTTTTCCTTCTGCAATTGCCCCAAACATAATGCTGCGATGAGACATTGATTTATCGCCAGGGACTGTGATTTCGCCAACCAGTCCTTGTTTATTTGTAATTAATTTCATCGTCATTTCTCTCCTATTCGTAGTGGCATGTATAGTTACTTCTAGTTTCAATGCAACGTTTCGCCCGGTCCCTGTCTTCATCTGTTTGGAAAGTAATTTGTAACACCCCGAAAATATCTTCGCGTGTTTCCAAAATCTTGATGTTTGTTAAACTAATTTCTTCTTCGCCTAAATATCTAGTTACCTCAGAGATAACACCTGGATAGTCAGGTACATCAACAAACAAATCGTAAAAAGATGGAATTGCGCCACCTTGATGGACAGGCAGAGAATCTCGAAATTCTTTTGCACCATCAAAAAAGGCATAAATCGAATTTGCATCTTCACTCTCAAGCATTTCAAGCGCTTGATTCATACTATCGCGCCAAATGGTCAGTTGCTTCGTTAATGTTTTTTGATTACTAATAGAAATGTCCGTCCACATTCTTGGATCCGAGGAAGCGACTCGTGTTATATCACGAAAGCCTCCCGCAGCTAACCGGAATGCAGCAGGATGTTCCTCAGTAAAACTTTGCGTCTGATTGACTAAAGCTGCCGCTACGATATGTGGCAAGTGGCTTAACATACCTGTAATTTCATCATGTTCATTTGGTGATAATACTAAAAATTTAGCATTTGTACCAGAAAGCCATTGTTTTAAATCAGCTACTTTGGCTTCTGCTACGTCTTTTGTTGGTGTCAATAAATAATAGGCATTTTCAAACAATAGCTCTTTTGCCGCCCGTACGCCACTTTTATGCGAACCAGCCATTGGATGACCGCCGATAAAAGTAATACCACTTTCTCTTAGCGCCGTGGATGCTTCCATAATTGTTCCTTTCGTACTTCCTGTATCAGTAACAATCACGTCTTTCTTTAAGCGTAGCCCAGGTAAGCGTGTCAATAACTGTTCTGTTTCTTTTACTGGACAACAAAAAATAAGTAAATCTGCTTTTGGTCCATCTATTAAAATACTTTCGCCAATTTCATCAATGACTCCTAGAGACTTTCCAACTTCTAAGGAATGATAGGAAACGTCAATTCCGATGATATGTGCTTCTGGGTGTTTGGCTTTAATCGCAAGGGCAATAGAACCGCCAATTAACCCAAGCCCCACAATAACTACCGTCCCTTTCATTCAAAAACGCCTCCAAACACTTACAATAATTTTTCTAAAAGTGCAATTACCGCACTGTTATCTTCTTCTTTTCCGATTGTAATACGAACAGCTGTTGGAAAACCAAGTGCTGCGCCAGAACGTGTAATATAGCCATTTTTTTCCAAATAGCTAAAAATAGTCCCCGCTTCAATCCCTAAATCTATTAAAACAAAGTTCCCGTTCGCCGGATACAACTTAACTTTATCAAAACGTTTAGCGAATGCTTCGTATTGTTTAATTCCATTTGCATTAGAAGTTCTACATTCTCCAATAAAAGCTTGGTCCTTAATAGCTTCAATTGCTAATTTTTGTCCAATACTCGTTGTATTAAAAGGTGGACGAACAATGTTCAGTTGACGGATGATTTCTTTATCCGCAATACCATAACCAACGCGTGCACTTGCCAAACCATAAATCTTACTAAAAGTCCGAGTAATAATTAAATTTTTATAAGTACGTACTAGTTTTTCGTGTTTTTCAGGCTGAGGAGTAACATACTCAATATAGGCTTCATCGAGAACCACAAGAACATCGCTCGGTACTCTATCTAGAAAAGCTTGAATATCCGCTAATTCAATGTAGTTTCCTGTTGGGTTATTCGGATTACAAATCCAAACAATCGTCGTTTTCTCATCAATAGCGTTTAACATACCTTCTAAATCATGTTCACCGTCTTGAAGAAGAGGAATTTCTCTTACTTCCGCCCCTTCGATTAAAGCATTTTGACGATATTGTACAAACGTCGGAGTCGCCATAACAGTATTAGTTGTCGTATCAAGTAGAACCCGAGTTAACAGTTCGATTAATTCATCGACACCAGCTGTAAAAATCAACTCTTCTTCTTCCAATTGATAAAAATCGGCTACTTCTTTACGTAAACTAGAAGCCCAACCATCCGGATAAATTTCTGTTTCCACGCTTGAATTAGCTTGAATAGCTGCTACTTTTTTTGAAGTTCCAAGTGGGTTTTCATTCGATGAGAGTTTAGTAATTTTTGTTAAACCAAGCTCTGCCATTACTTCTTCTTCGCGTTTCCCAGGTTTATAAGAAGATAGTCCTGCAAGTGATTTTTTCCATTTCATTACGCATCCTCCTCTTTCACTAAATCTGGGCGCAATACTTTTGCCCCGTGTAAGTAGACATGATTAATTGCTGTAAGGGGCTTATGTAAATCTGTGAATACCATGAAACGAATACACATTGGGAGCGAATTCGGCACCGGAATTTCTTGCATTCCCATCACAGGAACATATTCAAAGCCGTGAGTTTCGCGCACTGCCTTCGCTGGAAATGCTGCAAAAATATCTTCAGTCACCGTAATAATAACCGATGTAAGACTTTCACTGTCTGTTATTCCATTTTGCGTTAGGATTTCCTCAAATAATTCTTTCGTTGCTGTATAAATTTCTTCTGGCGTATTACTTTCTATTGTCGTTGCCCCGCGAATTGCTCTCAAAATAAATCCCCTCCATTTCGCATCACGCTTTTGTAAGTGTCAAAAATCAATTCATCTTCTGCTTTAAAAATAACCGGTTTACCAATGTCTTCTAGTAAAACCATACTAATTTCATTAAAAGTTGTTTTCTTGTCATGACGCATATTTTCCAGTATGTTACTAAAAGGAACCGTCGCATCAAAAGTCGTATCGTAACCTAAACGTTCTAACCATGTAGTAAACGTAGCTAAATCGAAATCCAATCCGTAAACCGCCTCACTCATCGTAAGCGCGTAAATCATGCCATAAGTAATTGCCTCGCCGTGTAGCCATTTGCCAAAGTTACCGTAAGCTTCTAACGCATGCCCAAATGTATGACCAAAATTCAGATAAGCGCGCACACCTTGCTCCGTTTCATCTTGAGCAACAATATTCGCTTTAATCTCAATCCCACGCTGTAAAAACGGCGTCAGATCCTTCGTATAAAAGTCTTTTGGTTCCGTAAACGTGTCCATTAAGGCTGTTAGCAACGTATGATCACTAATAAGCGCATGTTTAATCATTTCTGCAAAACCAGAACGCATTTCTCTTTCTGGTAAAGTCGCAAAAAACTGCGTATCATAAATAACCGCTTCCGGCTGGTAAAAGTTGCCAATCATGTTTTTGCCAAGGGGATGATTAATTGCAACCTTGCCGCCGACCGCACTATCATGAGCAAGAACCGTTGTTGGTACTTGATAAAACGGAATTCCTCTCATATAAGTTGCAGCGACAAAACCACCTAAATCACCAATAACCCCTCCGCCAAAAGCGATTAAAACGGCTTTTCGATCAAGCCCAGTTTCAATCATTTTTGTCATCACATCGTCATACACGCGAAATGTCTTTGCTTCTTCTCCATTTGGTGCCACATAAAAAGTGACTACAGGTAAATCAGCAAGTACTGCATCGAGTTTCGCTTTATGAAGATTTGCCACGTGTTCATCTGTTAAAACAAACACGTGGGAATATTTAGCTAAACTTTTTGTCCATTGTTCCTTAACATCTGTCAAGGCGAACTCGTTTATATATACAGGATATGTTTTACTTTTTGCACGGACTGTAATTTCTGGCATGTTTAAAACTCCTTCGTTAAGTTTCGGTGTTCCTCCACATGTTTTTTAAGTGTATCAAAACGATCACCATCGAATTTTTCTAACACAGCAACTGCAACTTCCCAAGCGACCACAGCCTCAGCTACAACACTTGCAGCAGGTACTGCACAACTATCAGAACGTTCCACACTAGCATTAAATGTTTCTTTGGAATCAATATCCACACTTTGAAGTGGTTTGTATAACGTAGGGATTGGTTTCATTACCCCACGAACAACGATTGGCATACCATTTGTCATTCCGCCTTCAAATCCACCAAGATTATTCGTACGTCTAGTGTAACCATCTTCTTTACTCCATAAAATTTCATCCATTACTTCGCTACCAGGTTTTCTCGCAGCTTCAAAACCGACACCAAACTCAGCGCCTTTAAATGCATTGATACTTACAATTGCACGCGCGATTTTTGCATCTAATTTTTTGTCCCATTGTACGTAGCTACCAAGTCCAGCTGGTACACCACCGACAACAACTTCCACAATTCCACCGATAGTGTCGCCATTTTTCTTGGCATCATCAATTTTTTGCATCATTTCTTCTGCAGCAACATCGTCTAAACAACGAACTGGGGAAGCTTCGGATGTTTCTTGGATTTCCGAAACCGCGTAATCACGTTTCAAATTCGCACGAGTTCCGCCAATTTCAAGTACATGACCAGCAACTTCAATGCCTAGTTCATGCAATAGTTTTTTGGCAACGGCTCCTGCTGCAACGCGGACAGTTGTTTCACGCGCACTGGAGCGTTCTAATACGTTACGCATATCGTTGTGGCCATATTTCATGCCACCAACTAGATCCGCATGTCCCGGACGTGGACGAGATACGCGACGAGATTTTTCATTTTTTTCTGGAACTGGTTCAATGCTCATAACTGTTTCCCAATGTTTCCAGTCTTTATTTTCAACAAACATTGCTACAGGTGCGCCGAGTGTTTTACCATGGCGAATTCCTGCTGTGATTTGTACTTGGTCTTTTTCAATACGCATACGTGCACCGCGACCATGTCCACCTTGTCTTCTTTTAAGTTCTTTATTTACATCTTCTGCAAGTAGAGGCATTCCTGCTGGTAATCCTTCAATAATTGTCGTAAGCCCCGGTCCATGTGATTCTCCTGCCGTTAAGTATCTCATTTCAACAACTCTCCTTTTTCTATTTAAGCTAGATATTCTAGCAATGATATTTTAGCGCTTTAAAGTATATGTGTAATATCTTAACATATGCCAAGCGAGAACACAATACTTTAGTCTCATTCTTTCATCATAACAAAAAACCGCGCCAAATGGTATTTTCTCTATGAAAAAAGAGCCTAGGCTTCCCTAAACTCTTACTTATTTTAAATCCAAGTATCTACTGCCTTTTCATAACTTAAAATTTCATGTGGTTCAAAAAATAACTGAATTTCCCGCTTGGCACTTTCAGGACTATCAGAACCATGAATGACATTTCTATTCGTATGTATTGCGTATTCCGCACGGATTGTTCCGGGATCGGCTTCAAGTGGATTCGTTTTCCCCATCATCCGACGTGCTGTTTTAATCACATCATCGCCTTCTAAAACCATCGCAAATACAGGTCCAGAAGTGATAAATCCAATTAAATCCTCAAAAAAAGGTTTGCCGACATGTTCTGCGTAGTGCTGTTCTGCGAGGGTTCGATCAATCTGCATTAATTTACCAGCAACTAGCTTAATTCCTTTTTTCTCTATTTTTGCTACAATTTCCCCAATAAGTCCTCGTTCTACACCATCTGGCTTAACCATTACATAAGTTTGTTCCATTATAGAATCCTCCCTCACGTTAATAATTTCTTTTATCTAAAACACGGACAATTTGCTTCAGTGGCTTTAATTCAGGAACTTGTGGTAAAGAGTCAAGTGTTGCTACGGCTTTTTTTAGATAAGCTGTTGCGACATCTTCTGCTTTTTTTGCTCCTGATTTTTTTATTTCTTCCACTAAAACGGCAATTTCTTCTGCTTGCGTATCCTCAGTTACTTGGCTGATTCGTTTTTTAAGAAAAGGATCTTCCATTGCAAAAAATACTGGCAACGTCACATTTCCTTGACTCAAATCTTCTCCAGCCGGCTTACCGAGTTCTTTTTCAGTTCCAACGAAATCAAGTACATCATCCGTAATTTGAAACGCCATCCCCACGTAATATCCGAAACGATATAGTTTCTTGTAATCTGCTTCACTTTGACCAGAAACAACACCACCAAGACCACAACTAGCTGCTATTAATAATGCTGTTTTTCTTTTGATTCGTCGTAAATAATTACGCACACTTTGGTCAAAATTATATTTATCTTTGAGCTGTTCGATTTCACCGGTAGATAACTCAACTGTGACATGTGATAACATCTTGTGGGCAGCAACATCTTTAATTTCCGTCATATACTCTAACGACTTAGCAAACAGAAAGTCTCCAGTATACATCGCAATATGGTTCCCCCACTTGGATTTAATTGTCTCACGTCCGCGTCTTAAATCAGCATCATCTACCACATCATCATGAACAATCGATGCCATATGAATTAATTCAATCGCTACACCTGCATTTTTCACTGCTTCAAAATCCGCGTCAGGAGAAAGCCTTGCAGATAAACAAACGAACATCGGTCTGATTCGTTTTCCACCAGCTTCTAACAGATGAAGTGCCGCATCAGA
Source organism: Listeria sp. MAN/IMW/UF464 (assembly GCF_058683955.1). Lineage (NCBI taxonomy): Bacteria > Bacillati > Bacillota > Bacilli > Caryophanales > Listeriaceae > Listeria > Listeria sp. MAN/IMW/UF464. Next base: position 382,436 of record NZ_JBZWZP010000002.1, on the reverse strand, counting down.
AGTTGTTTCAGCAGCCGCACCAGTAAGAGCTCTTTTTAGTTCTTTTTCAACTAAGTCAATGTCTTTTTGCATATTCGGGTATAAAAAGTTAAGTTTCATGCTTGCCACCTTATTGTTCCTTCTTTTTAAATCCAAAGTGGGTTGCACTTGCGCCGCCACTGTGTGAAATATATCTTACGTATGAAAATCCGGCTTCTTGAAACATTTCCGCAAGTCTTGCCATCCCTGGAAACTCGCGCGTTGATTCTTGTAACCAGCTATATTCTTTGTAACTTTTCGCAAAAAACTTTCCAAAAACAGGCATGACATATCGGAAATAAGCATTAAATACTTGTTTCCAACCTGGAATATTTGGTTGCGAGGTATCAATACATGCAAGTTGTCCGCCCGGTTTTAAGACACGATACATTTCACGAAGCACTTGCATATAATCAGGTACATTTCTAAGCCCAAAGCCAATTGTCACATAATCAAAACTATTATCTGGGAAAGGTAATTCCATCGCATTCCCGTGAATCAGCTCTACATTATGCAAATCTGCTTCTTTTACTTTTTCACGACCAACTTTTAGCATATTTTCACTAAAATCAAGTCCTGTCACATGACCTTCTGGACCAATTTCTTCCGCCATCATAATCGACCAATCTGCCGTTCCACAACAAACATCGAGAACATTTGTCCCTTTTTGAACACGCATTAGCTTCATCGTTTCTTTACGCCATTTCACATGTAGTTTAAAACTAATAACACTATTCATTCGGTCATAACTTGGGGAAATCTTCTCAAATACTTTATGTACTTTTTCTTCTTTAGTTTCCGTCATATCCCGAATCTCCTTCTATTTATCAGTCGTTAATAACTTCAATAATTCTTTTTTCAAGTATAGTAGAAAGCGGTTCAGACTCTTCTTTTAGTCGTTCCACTTCCATCTTCACGTCACGAATAATTGCTACTAACCAACTTTCAAAATTAGTGACAGCTTCTTTCGCAAAGTACCCATGGTCATAAGCACGCTTCAACCTAGACGCACCAATTTCTTGATAAGTCGCAAGTTCCATTTTAAGTCGTTTAAGTAAAAAGAACTGACAACCTAAAGCAATAAATGTTTCATCCTTCATAAAATACTTCGCAAACTTGGCAAAAATCGCCGCATTAGTTAAAGCAAGTTGTGTAAGATATTCTTCATCTGTCGCAACATGTAATTGGTAAATATTGGTTTTTGCTGTATTTGTTTCTTGAACACCACTTTGTAAGGCTCTGAGGAGTGGAATCATTTCTAATTCCGCAAGTGTCCGGTAATAGAGAGCACTATAAAAATCCCCAGCTAATACGGTTAACTCTTGTTCTTTCCGAGTTAGCTGTACAACATCACCTGGTTCATCAATTTTTTCATGCGTGTCATGAGCTAATATCATGTAAAGCGTTGCACTAACTACACGATACGCAGCAGCATCAGCCAAATCAGAGCCGGAAATCGCTTCATGAAGAAATAGCATTTGATCTTTGTCCATTTGCCCGCCTTCATTATTCTCTTGTAAATACTGATAGACTGCTTGCTCATGTACCAACTGCTCCACTTCCTTTAGCCCAGCCTCTCTCGCCTGATAAGTCATTTAACAATCCCCTTTGAATCTCCTTATTACGTAAAATAAATTATACCATAAAGGATATTTAATTATGCTTAATTAAAGCCAAAACTTCACTTCTAAGCTTATCGTCATTTTTAAAAGCGCCTCGTACTGCGCTTGTAATTGTTTTAGTTCCAGGTTTATTGACACCACGGATGGTCATGCACATATGCTCTGCTTCCATTATCACCATGACTCCCAGTGGTTTTAATTTATCCATCATAATTTCTGCAACAGTCGTAGTAATACGCTCTTGAAGTTGCGGACGACGACTCACATCATCCACTACACGAGCAAGTTTACTAAGCCCTGCAACTCGTCCATTTTGAGGCAAATAAGCCACATGTGCTACGCCAAAAAAAGGAACAAGATGATGTTCGCACATAGAGGAAAAACGAATATCTTTTACAAGCACTAGTTCTTCATGTTGTTCTTCAAAAATAGTATCGAAATGAACAGAAGGATCTTTCTTGAGTCCAGCAAAAACTTCTTCATACATACGAGCTACTCGCATTGGTGTATCAATTAGTCCTTCACGTTCTGGATTTTCTCCCACTGCTTCTAAAATAACTTTCACTGCGTCAGCAATTTTTTGTTTGTCTATTTGCTCCATCCTTAATTCCCCTATCTTTTTAGCATTATATACCTTGTATATCTTAACACAGCCGAACTTCAAGGTAAATTTAATTTGCTTAAATAAGAGATAATAATGATGTTTTACTATTTTGTTCTCTTTATTCCCTATTTCGTCTGGAAATAATCACCAAAAAAAAACTAGCCTAGCTTAATTATAAAATTAAGGCCAGACTAGAGTTAGTGCTTAAAAAGTCTATGTAACTTATTTAACAGCTTCTTTAAGCGCTTTACCAGGTTTGAACGCTGGTACTTTACTTGCAGGGATGTCGATTTCTTCTTTAGTACGAGGGTTACGGCCTTTACGGGCAGCACGTTCACGTACTTCAAAGTTACCAAATCCGATTAATTGAACTTTTTCACCTTTAGATAAAGAAGTTTGAATAGTTTCGAATACAGCTTCTACTGCTTTCGCTGCGTCTTTTTTAGAAAGATCAGCTAATTCAGCTACGCTATTTACTAAATCAGTTTTATTTGCCATTGTGTTTTTCACCTCCTTCACAGAATACTTCAAAATAAGCAGGCACTATGAGACACCTGTATTTCTCGTTTTTTTCCAAAAGTAAAATTAATTTTGGAATTTAAGGAGAATTGTGACTGAAATGGCTTAACTACAAGCCTTAACAGTAATTCTGATAAAAGATTATCACATAATCCCAGCAACTGCAAGGAATAATGCCAAACTGACACTGTTTCTTAACATTTTCAATCACATATGTTTTTCTCTTATGGCTTGAAAACGTGATAGTATCAACCTGTTAACCATAATACTAACTTGGAACCCTTAGAATAGCAAGCGATACCACCATAATTGGCTAAAATAGTTCTTTTTTCATAAAAATAGAAGCAAATTCAGAGCTATTACCTGACAACTCTAGGTTTCTGAGCCTAGTTTTATTCTAATAATTGTTGTTGGATGATGGCTTTTTCTTCCGCAGTAATTCCGATTCCTTTTTCCAAATAGCCATCTACTGAACCGAATTGTTTTTTCATTTCATCAAAGGCTATTTTCAAATATTCTGGACGAGCTTCTGCCATCGGACGAAAAGCTTCCAAGTCGATTTTTTCGTTTCCATTTGAAAAAAGTGACACAATCCCACCCATTTCTTGTAGAATGTTGTCCTGATAGCGGTTAGTGATTGCGTAATCGTCAAAAATCGTTTTTTCTGGTACATCTAGTAATGTTAATAAAAGTGCCGCTAAGACCCCTGTACGGTCTTTTCCAGCGGTGCAATGAAAAACAAATGGAAGACCCGCTTTAGCATCCGTTAATATCTCGCTAAAAATTTCTTTAAATCCGTCTACTGATTGCACAAATACACGGTAACTCTCCCCCATCAAAGGTTCATAGATCGCTTTGTCATTTGATACTGGGAGGGTCGTTTTTTCATTTTTTGCTGTACCGATTGGGATATGTTTATTAAGAACACCTTGGATTTCTGGAGTGGGTTGCGCCTGTACTTCAGAACTACTTCGCAAATCACAAATCCATTTAATATGTAACTTTTGGAGCAATGCGGCGTCTGCTTGATTTATGTTTACTAAATTGGAAGAACGATATAATTTACCCCATTTTACGTGATGCCCATGCTTCGTTTCGTAACCACCCATATCTCGGAAGTTAAAAACACTTTCTAGCGGTAATATCCGTTCAGAAACAACTCTTTTGTCTCCGTTCGGTGCCTGTAAAAAGAAATAAACTGGAATGTCCTTTGTTTCAAAAGTATAATGTTTTGCTGCATTAGATACTTTAAAGACAGGTTCACTATTTGCCTCTAGTGACGGACTACTACTTACAAAAACCAACGTACCTTCGCTGACTTCTTCATTTTCCCATCTTAATGTTACGGCTTTATCTGTACGAGTAACTTCCATATTCTCCACCTACTTTTTCAAATTTGGCTCTTCTGCTTCATTTTAGCATAATTCATAAAAAAAGAGCCAACATAAGCGGAAAACTTATCTTGGCTCTCTCTATTAAAATGACTCTTTTTCGATTTTCTTTTTACGACCCATCAATAAATCAACGGCTTCTCGAGCATCTTTATTCTCGAATAAAATCGCGTAAATCGATTCGGTAATTGGCATATCAATATCTAGTTTTTTCGCCCAACCATGAACTGCTTTGGCTGTACGCACACCTTCAACGACCATACCCATTTTTTCTAAAACTTCATCTAAATTCTCGCCTTTACCGAGCATGTTTCCAGCACGCCAATTACGTGAATGCACACTCGTACAAGTAACGATTAAGTCACCAATACCAGTTAGCCCGTAAAAGGTTTGTGGATTAGAGCCCACAGCAACACCGAGACGAGTAATTTCTGCCATTCCGCGTGTCATTAGTGCCGCTTTAGCATTATCGCCGTATCCAAGGCCATCAGAGATTCCTGCGCCAAGTGCGATAATATTTTTAAGCGCTCCACCAATTTCAGCACCGATGACATCATCATTCGTATAAATACGTAAATTATTATTAATAAAACGATCTTGCACGATTTCTGCTGCTTTCAAATCTTTACAGCTAGCACAAAGCGTTGTTGGATGACGAAGAGCTACTTCTTCCGCGTGACTAGGCCCTGAAAGAACAACAAGAGCTTTACGTTTTGTAGCATCTACTTCTTCTTCAATTACTTCTGACATTCTAAGATTTGTTTCTGGTTCAATCCCTTTACTAACATGCACTAAAATAGTTGGTTCTTTCAGCGCTTCATTTAGCAGCTTACAAACCACACGCATTGCATTTGTTGGAATAGCAATCACGACAATTTCAGCACCATCTATAGCTTCATCAAGTGATAATGTCGCTTTTACCTCAGTTGGTAAAATAATATCTGGCAAATAGTGACTATTCGTGTGCGATTCGTTAATTTCATTCACAATTTTATCTAAGTTTCCCCAAATAACTGGTTTATGATTATTATCAGCTAGGACAAGTGCGAGTCCTGTTCCCCAACTTCCAGCGCCAAGAATAGCAACTTTTTTCTGTGTCATTATATTTTTCCTCCCGAAAACTTTACTTACGCTTACGAGCAATTACTCGAATTGGCGTACCATCAAACGGAAATGCTTCTCTAATCCGGTTTTCTAAGAAACGTTCATAAGAGAAATGCATTAGTTCTGGATCATTAACAAATACCACAAATGTTGGCGGTTTAACAGCCACTTGTGTTGTATAGAAGATTTTAAGTCGTTTACCTTTATCCATTGGTGATGGATTCATTGCAACTGCATCACTAATAACATCATTTAGCATACTAGATTGTACGCGTAATGAATGATTATCGCTTACTTGGTTAATGAGCGGGAATAGGTTGTTTAAGCGTTGTTTTGTTTTAGCAGATACGAAAACAATTGGTGCATAACTTAAGAATTGGAACTGCTCCCGAATATCTTCTGTCCATACATTAATTGTTTTTTCATCTTTGTTAATTGCATCCCATTTGTTCACTACAATAATGATAGCACGTCCGGCATCATGCGCATATCCAGCAATTCGTTTATCTTGTTCACGAATACCTTCTTCTGCGTTGATAACCACAAGAACAACATCGGAGCGTTCAATTGCTCTCATTGCACGTAAAACACTATATTTCTCTGTGCTTTCATACACTTTCCCACGTTTTCTCATTCCGGCTGTATCAATCATGACATAATCCTGACCATCAAACGTATAAGTTGTATCAATTGCATCACGAGTAGTTCCCGCAATGTCAGAAACAATGACGCGGTCTTCGCCAAGAAGTGCGTTTAGAATAGATGATTTACCAACATTTGGCCGACCAATCAAACTAAATTTCACTGTTTCATCTGGGTATTCTTCCTCTTCTTCTTTTGGAAAATGAGCACGAACAGCATCAAGCATATCACCAAGCCCTAGTCCATGAGAACCAGAAATTGGATACGGCTCACCAAACCCAAGAGAATAAAAGTCATAAATCTGATCACGCATTTCTGGGTTATCTACTTTATTAATCGCTAAAACAATTGGTTTATTAGACCGGTAAAGAATTTTTGCTACTTGTTCGTCTGCATCGGTAACCCCTTCACGACCATTGGTAATAAAAATAATTACGTCTGCTTCATCAATTGCGATTTCCGCTTGTGCGCGAATTTGCTCTAAGAATGGTTCGTCGGAAAGATCAATACCACCTGTATCAATAATGTTAAATTCTTTTCCAAGCCATTCCGCTGAATTATATATGCGGTCACGTGTCACACCGGGAACATCTTCCACTATGGAAACACGTTCACCAACGATTCTGTTAAAAATAGTCGATTTGCCAACGTTTGGACGTCCGACAATCGCTACAACTGGTTTTGCCATTATTTCACCTTCTTTTTTCTCGAATCCTATTTATCAAACTTTCTTTAGTTTATCAGTAAAACAGCTTACTGGCAATGAAAAGTTCGATGTGAAAAATAAAAAGAGCCTATGGGAACAGTCTCCCTAGGCTCTTTTACGAACAATTATTTATCGTCGTTTTGAAGTCCTTTTAATTTATCACCAATTAAATCACTCATTTGGAATCCAGTACTTTCTTCTGGAAGTTCATAATCAGCTTCTTCAACTGGAGCATCTTGCAAGTCTTTAATACTTAAAGATAAACGTTTGTCATCTTCATTAACTTCTAGTACTTTTACTTCTACTGTTTGACCTTCTGAAAGGACTTCTTGTGGTGTTCCAATATGTTCGTGGGAGATTTGAGAAATATGAACCAAACCTTCTACGCCAGGGAAAATTTCCACAAAAGCTCCAAAAGTTACTAAACGAACTACTTTTCCTTCTAAAACAGAACCAACTGGTGCTTTTTCAGAAATACCATCCCAAGGTCCTGGTAAAGTTGCTTTAATAGAAAGTGAAATGCGTTCATTTTCAGGATCAATCCCGATAACTTTTACCTTAACTTTTTGACCTTCTTCTAACGCTTCTTGCGGCGTAGCTATATGTTTATAAGAAATTTGTGAAATATGAACAAGTCCATCTACTCCACCAATATCAACAAATGCGCCAAAGTTAGCTAAACGTTGAACAGTACCTTCAATCACGTCGCCTTCTTTGATTTCATTTAATAGTGCTTGTTTTTGGTTAGCTTTTTCATTTTCCACAACTGCACGGTGACTTAAAATTACTCGGTTGTTTTCTGGTTCAAATTCTACTACTTTGAAAGTAAGGGTTGTACCTTTATAATCTGCAAAATCTTCCACAAAATGATCTTCTACTAAAGAAGCGGGAACAAAAGCACGTACCCCTAGGTCAACTACTAATCCGCCTTTAACAACATCACTGACAACTGCTTCGAACACTTCACCAGACTCAAATTTAGCTTTAATATCATCAGACGCTTTTTCTGCATCCACTTTTCTTTTAGATAAAACAAGTACATCGTCTTCTACTTTAGTGACAATCAAATCAAGTGTGTCGCCTACGCTTACAACGTCAGAAGCTGTCTCCACATGTATATTGGAAAGTTCACTTATTGGAACGACACCATCAAGTTTGCTATCGGGAATACCAACATAAACTTGTTTATCTTCCACGCTTGTAACTGTGCCAGTGACTTTGTCTCCTTCTTCAAAATTTCTAACTTCCACATCAAATAAATCTTCAGACATGTGTAGCCCTCCATTCGTTAGTCGAATTTTAGGAATTTCTAATTCAGAAGCAACTTTTCACGTTTGCCTCATCCGCTTGACTAGTTTTCCTCAATAGGCAATTTCTAATTAAATAAAGAAAAATAACAAATACACCCTCAGTAAAACTTATCTTCCAGCTAGAAAATCCTTTCAAGATACTTTTCACAAAGTAAAAAATCTCTCTTATAACATCCTACAAATCCAAACATTTGTCAAGCTCTTTTAAGGGGGTTAAATTGCCTATAGACCGTGAAATCGCTCACCTTGTTTAGACTTTCACGGTTAAATTAAAATAGTGCTACATTTCCATTTAGTTCTGAAAATGTAGCACTTTTTCATTAATTTTGGATTTTTTGTTCAGCAAGTGAAAGAATTTTATTTGCGACTTCATCAATTGACATCGATGTTGTATCTACTTCAATAGCATCGTCTGCTTTTTTTAAAGGAGAATGCTCACGAGTATAATCTAAGTGATCTCGTTCTTCAATTTCTTTCTTTAATTGATTTAAATCGCCAGCAAAACCTTTTGCCATATTTTCTTTATAGCGTCGTTCTGCTCGTTCTTCTACGCTGGCTAGCAAGAAAATTTTAAGTTCTGCGTTTGGAAGTACAGCAGTTCCAATATCACGACCATCCATGACAATTCCGCCTTCTGTTGCAAAAACTTGCTGACGTTCTTGAAGTGCTTCTCGAATAGCTGGATGTGCGGCAACGATAGAAACATGATTAGTTACTTCTAGTGAACGAATTACATCTGTTACATTCTCTTCATTTACAAATACTTGTTGTACCTCACCAGGTTCGAAACGAATCACCGTTTTTTTAAGTAAAGCATCAATTGCCATTTCGTCTTCGTACGCCACTTTATTTTTTAGCGCAATATATGTAACCGCTCGATACATAGCTCCCGTATCAATATAAACAAAACGCAATTTTTTCGCAACAATTTTTGCTACTGTACTTTTACCCGCTGCAGCTGGTCCATCAATTGCGATACATATTTTCTTAGTCATAGAATAAAACTCCTTTTATCTGAAATTGGTTTGATTGATCTCTTCTTGGGACGCTAAAAGCACCATTAATTTCATCCGCGCTTTTTTGCTATCATAATCTTTTCCTAAAATAACACCTCGATTGTATAAATCAAACGTGCTACCTTCATAGTCATATGTAGTATAAACATTTCCTTCTTCCGCGCTCGTCGTAATAACAACAGGAATGTTCGCATCTAAAGCACGAATAATTGCTGGCATCATTTTCGGAGCAACTTGTCCCCGTCCTACACCTTCAAGTACGATTCCTGAAACGCCACTATCAATTGCTGCATCAATGAATAGACCATCTGCACCAAGGTAGCATTTAATAACTACTACTTCCGGTAAATCAAGGCGAATATCAAAACACTCATGTTCAAGCGGCTTTTGGTAAAGAAAAACTTGATCGTTATCAATAATTCCCAGATAACCAAATCCAAATGCACTAAAACCTTGAATATTCGATGCATGCACTTTTTTGACATAGCGTGCGGCAAAAATCCGTTCATTAAAAACTACTACTGTACCAGCTTGTCGTAAATTCACTTCGCAGGCTGTATAAATAGCATGGCGAATGTTCACGTAAGCATCTGTCCCTGGTTCTTCTGGCGCTCGTTGCGAACCGGTAACAACAATTGGTCTTGCATCAGTTACAGCAAGGTCAAGGAAATAAGCTGTTTCTTCCAGTGAATCAGTACCATGCGTTACAACTATACCATCATATGTTTCATCCATAAAAATAGATTCTATTAATTGTTTTAAACTAATAAGATCTGCGAGTGCAATGTGCATAGAAGGAAGTTGAAAAGTTGAATAAATATCAATTTGGATTTCTGTTGGTAATTGGCATAATGCAGCTAATTCTTCTCCAGATAATTCTCCTGATGCAAGTTTTCCTGATGCTGTTTTTTTACTTGCAATCGTACCGCCTGTTGTAATTAGTGCTACTTTTGCCATAATCATATCCCCCTACATTTTTCCATTTAAACAAACAAATGAGTCTCGGAAGCGTTTCCCAGACCCATTCAGTGTTGTTATTACTGTGGAATTGTTAAAACTGTACCAACTGGAACATTGTTACTACCAAGTCCATTTGCTTGTTTGATTTTCTCAACACCAGCAGCAGCCCCAGCTTGTCCATAGCTAGAACGCGCTATGCTGTATAGAGTATCTCCTGCTTGAACTGTATGAGAACCTCCAGCTTTCTTTTGTGTTGATTCATTTGCTTTTTTCTGAGCGGCTTCTGCTGCTGCTTTTTCTTTAGCAGCTTTGTCTGCAGCGGCCTTCTCTGCGGCAGCTTTTTCTTCTGCGGCTTCTTGTTCTTTCTTAGCGGCTGCGGCTTTAGCAGCTTCATCTTCTTGAGATTTTTTATCTGCAGCAGCTTTCTCTTCTGCTGCTTTCTTTTCTTCTGCAGCTTTTTCAGCAGCGGCTTTTTCTTCTGCTGCTTTTTTAGCTTTTTCTTTTTCTGCTTTGGTTTGTGTGTTGTCAGAAACATTAACTGTCGATTCAGTCTCTGTTTTCACTTCATTAGTTGATCCCATATTTTGTACTGTTACAAATACAATTACTATAACGATTGGAATTAATAAGAAAAACACAATCAATAAATTAAGCAATGGGTATCTAAAAATAGTTTTCTTTTTTCCTTTTCTGCTATCAGAACGGGACAGCATCGGCGGTTCATTGTTAAATTCGTCTTGTCCTTCAGAATTCATATCATAATCAGCCGGTTCTTCATATTCCCGTTTACTTTTTCTTGTTTTTGCCACTCAAAGTTCCTCCTTTAGTGCTTTCTAATATTATCCTATGCACTATTATTGGCACAGAGAAGTGTTACATAAGATGTTAATAAATGAAATACCTTTGAAATAATTATAACCATAAAAGCAATATACAACAACACTTAAACCGCTTTTTTAGAAGAAAAAAGCAATAATCATTATAATTTAGTACTTCTGGCATATAAGCTTTTTTTTATTTCACACAGATTACTGAACAAAATAATAACAATTTTTCCGCCAATAAACAAGTCTTTTTTTTACAAAAAATGTGAAATAAGCTACTTTTTGTCAAAATTCGTAACTTAATATCTATTGAAGTAGATAAGATAAGTAATTTTCCCAAGTCAAAACTTCTTTGGCGCTTGTTTTTTCTTCTTTTTCAAAACTTATTGTAAATGTACTATCTAAATCGCAGCAATTTTCTGGTGTTACTTCTAGCGGACTTTCTTCAAAATAACGCAGAATATAGTTTCTACGGCACTCTTCTTCATGTAAGTATCCGATAAATTGTTGTAAATTAGCTCTTTTCCAGCTTTTTCGATATTCCATTTTGGTTGTTAATTCGGCTGTAGTTAAACCACTTTTTTGGTAATAATCAATAAAGCGTTGTTCTGCTTCTGGAAGAGTTTTAAGTTGTTCTTTCGATAGATGCATAAGATTAACATCTGGTATGTCTTGATCTGCTAACTGCATTTGGATAAATTCATCGCCACTAGCATACAGTAAAATTGCAACGCTTTCCTTTCCGTCACGACCAGCTCTGCCAATTTCCTGCAAATAAGCTTCTAAGTCTGCTGGCATGTGATAATGAATAACAAAACGAATATCTGACTTGTCTATTCCCATTCCAAAAGCGCTTGTTGCACAAATAATATCTAACTGCCCATAAACAAATTGTTGCTGAATCACAATTCTATCTTCCGTTTCCATATCACCATGATAGTAGGCTACATTTAATCCTAATACTTCATTCAACTCTTGCGCAGTACTTTCAGCTAGTTTCTTACTAGAAAAATAAATAATTCCTGGCGTTTTTAGCTTGGAAACTAGTTCATATAGACGTTCTTTTTTAGAAAGTTGATTTGTAAATTTTTCCACTTGCAAATAAATATTAGGACGGTTAACGGAATAAATCACCTGTTCACAGTCGTTTAGACGCAATTGTTTTAATATATCGGCTCGGACTTTTTTAGTTGCGGTGGCTGTAAGTACCATTGACACTGGAAATTTAGCATCTTCAATAAACTGTCCCAACATCAAATAATCAGGTCGAAAGTCATGCCCCCACTGAGAGATACAATGTGCTTCATCTATAACAAATAAACTAATCTTTTGTTGTAGAAGCGTATTTTTGACGAATTCATTATTTAACATCTCTGGAGATAAAAAGATAAATTTATATAAATGAATATTTGCAAGGATTTGTTGTTTTTCTTCTTTCTTTAAAAAACTATTAAGCGCCGCAACACGTTTTTCACCATGAGCCCGCATTCTCTCCATCTGATCCTGCATTAGTGAGAGTAACGGAGACACGATTAACACTAGTCCGTCCATTAGATGTCCCGCTAACTGATAACAAACGGTTTTCCCGGTGCCGGTTGGTAGCATTGCAAAACAGTTTTTCTTAGCTAATGCTTTTTCAATTACTTCTTTTTGTCCAGGACGAAATTCATCAAAACCAAGATAGGCCTTTAATTCTTGTTCTAAATTCATTGTTCGTCCTCCTTACTAACGACAGCTAAGCGAATTTGATAATAATCTAAATCTGGAAATGCAGCTTTTATGTCGCGAAGTAAATGCCAGTTTCTCGAATTAATTGATTGGATTAATTCTTCCTCAGGTAAATAAGGAACTTTTGCTTCTTTCAAAGTAGCTCTAATTTCCACAAAATGGTCTTGTATCGTACTTGTTTTTAAATTTCGGATTCGTTCAATCATCTCCAAATCCATTCCTTTTTCCCATAGTGTATAAGTTTTTATAGCAGAAGAAGTCAGGCTCATCAGCTCATTCGGTATTAAACTAGCTAAAAGTGGCCACTCCTCTTCGCTTTCTTTTATGGCAGCAATCAAGCGATGAAGTTCATGTAACACTTCAAAATAAACATCCCACTTCCCTAGTTGATATTTAGTAGCAATTTGTTCTGTTGTATAGCCCATTAGTTTCCCGCCAGAAAATCGTTCCACTAAAAATTCTGGTCTACTTACCGCTAAACTATTAAACCACTTGATGAGTTCAATATATAATCTGTCAGCAAGGTCCTCTTGTTGCTGGTTTTGTAGCCAAATTTTGATAAATTGCTGTACTTTCTTATCGCGGATAACTGGTAAATAATATTTCTCAGCATGGTGTTTATTACTAACAACTTGAACTGCAAGGCGTAAATGGGCGAAAAAGGCAAAAACTTGTTGTTGAAAAGCAAATCCATGAAAAGAAGGATAGCTCATTTCAAACGAAACATTCGGCTTCTGTTCCACTGTATAGCCATTTTCAGTAACAGTAATTATACCTTGTCGCATTAATTCTTTAAGTCTTGTTTCTAAATAATTTAATTTTAAATTTGGTACTAGTCCAAATAAATGCTGCATTTGAAAAAGATGAGCATCCTGAACAGCTTGACCAGTTCTTCTACCAGCCAAAATAGTATGTAAAAATGGCGATTTTCTAGGAGTAATACTCTTTTCTAAAATTGTTACAATATAATTATCTAGCTTATCCAAGACGTTCTCACCACCTTTTTTTCTAACATCAATCATACCACAGAAACACTTGTTCTACATTACTTTTCCCGAAAAAAAATTTATCAAAATATGGTACAATAGAAAAAGAAAAAATCTTGCTTCAAACTGTTATTTTAGAAAGGAAGCGTAGAAAATTGAAGTATTGTCTCGTTGAAAAAGACACTTGTATTGCTTGTGGTGCTTGTTCTATTCACGCTCCAGATGTTTTTGATTATGATACAGAAGGTCTTGCCTATAATTTATTAGATAATAATACTGGAACAAAAGAAATCCCAGAAGACTTAGAAGAAATGGTTATTGACGCTGAATTTGCTTGTCCTTCCCTTTCGATTAAGGTTTCTGATTCTCCGTTCCATTAAAAAATCCGTGAGTCGCAGTGGACTCACGGATTTTATTTATGTTAATGACTTGTTTCCTGCTGTCTTTTTTCAAATTTACGACGTTCTTTTACAGTTTGGTTTTTAGCAATCCATTTTTTAAGTCTAGAGTACAGTATCAAGAATACAGCACTAACGATGACTCCTTTTAATAAGCTAAAGGGTATAATCGTATATGTGACTAACCAAGCAACATCTGTATCCGCCGGAAGTCCACCAAGTTTAATGTAAAATGGTAATAATACAAAATAATTAAATATCACCATTGCGCCTGTCATTACTAACGTTCCAACTGCTGTTGAAAGCACCATTCCTTTTGTTGAGCGGAACCAGTGAAATAAATAATAAATCGGTAATACATAAAAAATACCATTAATAAAATTGGCTAATTCTCCAACCGGAACTCCGACTGGACTACCTGACACAATGTAAAGCAGGACATTTTTGATTAGTTCTACTAAAATCACTGCGAGTGGTCCGAATAATAAGCCACCAATCAAAGCTGGAATATCACTAAAATCAAGCTTTAAAAATGGTGCACTCGGTAGCAGCGGAAATTGTAGCATCATTAAAATAAATGCTAAAGTACCAAGAACCGCCACACTTACAAAAACCTTCATTGAATAATTCTTCATTGTCATTTCTCCCTTGATGTTCACCAAGAAGCGAGTGACATCACTAAACGAATGCAACCCAAGCAAATAAAAAACCTCAACTAAAAAAAGTCGAGGGAGAGTTTGTGATTAATTAAACAAGCACTGAATACTCAAATAAGCATCACAGCTTGCTAACACATGCTCGTGAAGACAAACGAAAAGGTCTGCCAACATCTTCTCCCATCCAGACTATACTGTCGGTCCTGGAATTACACCAGAGTCAACTGCTAAGAAAGCAGATCGTGGACTTTAACCACCGGTCGGGAATTGCACCCTGCCCCGAAGATGAACGAATATTTTATTACAATTTTCATTTTACCATGAAAATATTTTTTCGCAAGTCCTTTTGTATATTTTTTCACGTAAGCGCTTTCTTAGTTACAAAAATAAAAACCAGATGATTATCTGGTTTTTATCTATTTACCATGGAATATTCGTAGACAATGATTCCGCTAATGATTGATTTTCTTTTAAACGAATTTTACGCGCAATGCTTCTCGCTTCTGCTCCAGCGTGGATTCTTTTTTGTTCTTCTGTTTCTGGTTTAACAAGAGGTACTTCCACTGTTTTGCCATCATTATCTAGCGCAACAAAAGTGAGAAAAGAAGTGGCTGCTAAATAGCGTTCCCCTGTTTTTAAGTTTTCCGCAATGATTTTAACAAAAATTTCCATGGAGCTTCTACCTGTTGAGGCAACATAGGACTCTAGGCAAACAGAATGGTCGTTTTTAATTGGCTTTAAAAAGTCCACCGAGTCAGTCGAAGCTGTTACGATTTCTGTGCGACAATGACGAGATGCACTGATAGAAGCAGTATCGTCAATATACGTCATTAATCTTCCACCAAAGAGTGTATTATGATTATTTGTATCGGATGGAAACACCCGACTAGTTTTAATTACTAAAGATTCTTTACAAAATTTCGTTTGTCTATTTTCCATGATTTTCGCTCCAATCTATTTATACAAAGGCAAGGTAATGATAAAGTCTGATCCTTTATCTAGCACACTTTCTACTGAAATTTTTCCGTTATGAGCTTCTACGATGTTTTTTACAATTGCAAGGCCAATCCCTGTCCCCACAGCTTTTCCGCGTTTTCTAGCCTTATCTACTTTATAAAAACGCTCGAATAGGTATGGAATGTCTTCTTCAGCAATACCACTACCATTATCGGATACTGTAATTACGAGATTATTTCTTGTTTCATCAATTGTTTGTTTTAAAATAACTTTTCCAGCGTAGCCCTCTTTCCCGGTGTGGCGGATAGCATTCATGATTAAATTAATTAACACTTGCTCCATCCGGTCGGGGTCATAGGAATACTCTAAATCTGGTGTTTCAAGTTCTAAGCCAAGTTCTACAAAGTTTTCTTTCGCAAGAACATCAAAATTAGCGATTACTTTTCGTAGTAATGGAGCTAGAGGTAATTTTTGATTGTCCATTTGATTAAAGCCGGCTTCCATTCTTGCAAGGTCAAGCATATCATTAACTAATCGACCGATGCGAAGGGATTCGTCATAAATAATTTGTGCAAATTCCCGCACTTCTTCATCCGACTGCGCAACTCCATCAATAATCGCTTCACTGTAACCTTGAAGCATAGAAATAGGCGTTCTAAGCTCATGCGACACATTGTTAACAAAATCGCTCTTCATTTTCTCAAGCTGTTTCTCTTCTGTCATATCACGAATAACTGCAACAATACTTCGAACATGCTCACCTGTATATAATAATGTCAAAATTGCTACATACGTCCGGTCAGAAAAAGTTATTTCGCCCACTTGCGATTCTTTCTTGTCTAAAGTATCATTCAATAAATCATTTAAAGCTGTTGGTATCAGTACTTTTTCCGTATTCTCAGGTGAGAAAAACCAATTATGTAAAAATTCTTCTGCAGGTGGATTACTTAAAATAATCGTTTTATCTACACTGAATTTAATTACCCCATCTGCCATTCCTACTAAAATATTAGATAATTGCTCTTTTTCTTGGCGAAGGGCACTAATATTATATTTTAATTGTTTAGCCATATCATTAAAAGCGACCCCGAGTTCACCGATTTCATCATGCGTGTAAGTCGGAACACGATTATCAAAATTCCCTTTTGAAACAGCTATGGCAATCTTTTTCATTTCACGAAGAGGAAAAGCCATTCTAGATGAGAAGACAAAAGATAAAATCGAAGTAATAACAATAGCTATGATACCTGAAACAATAAGTGTTCTCATCGTTTTTTGATTCACTTTTAAAATATCATGATACGATTGGTAAACATAAACAACACCGGATTCTCCGTTACTTAAAACAAACTTCTGTGCAGAAATTTCGACAGGTAAGGAGCTATCTTCTGTTTTGAAATTATACTTCATTGTAATGCTGTTATCTTTTTCTAAAGCTTTATCTAACGTTTTATCATGAATGAGTTTGTTGGCAGATGCGCTAGAAACCGTGTCAGGAGATTGAGATTGATAAATATTCTTTCCGTTTTCTTCAATAATGACGCCCATTGTATTATCAAGTAACGTCAGTGCGGAATCATTATCATTTTCGTTGGAGATAACTTCATCGTTTTCTTTCATAATGGTGATAATACTTGATGTCGTCTCTTCTAACTCTTTTGTAATATGAGCCATATTATTTTTTTCATAAATCATCGCCACTAAGAATCCCGATATAACTAAAATCCCAATCAATAATAAAATGATTGTACTCCATATTTTGCCAACGATACTATTCCAAATCTTCATCTATCTCACCTCACTTCACAAAAAAATAACGAACAAAGCACGTGCGGCATAACACTTGCCGATTAAACGTCTTTGCCCGCTATCTTAATACTCGTCATTAATCTTCTGGAACTTCGAATTTATAGCCAAGGCCCCATACTGTAACAATCATTCTAGCAGCGTCTTCAGATACATCATGTAGTTTTTCACGAAGGCGTTTTACGTGCGTATCAATTGTACGTAAATCACCAAAGAATTCATAACGCCACACTTCTTTTAAAAGTGATTCACGGTCGAAAACTTTATCTGGAGATTTAGCTAAATAATAAAGTAAATCATATTCTTTCGGTGTTAGGCCAATTTCTTTTCCATCTACAATAACACGATGAGCTTCATTATCAATTTTCAAATGTGGGAATGTAATAATGTCTCCTGGTGTACCTCCAGCAGCTTCTTCAGATGATTGTTTTGCACGACGAAGAACAGCTTTAACGCGTAGCACTACTTCCCGAGGGCTGAATGGTTTAACGATGTAATCATCTGCTCCCACTTCAAAACCTTGCACACGGTTAGCTTCTTCTCCTTTTGCAGTCAACATAACAACTGGTGTAGATTTATATTCCCTTAATTCACGACAAACTTCGATACCATCTTTACCTGGCATCATTAAATCAAGCAGGATCACTTCATAATTGTTGTTCAGTGCCATGTTTAATGCTTGATCACCATCACTAGCTTCTTCAATACGATAGTTTTCTCTTTCAAGATACATCTTAAGAAGGCGGCGTATCCGGTCCTCATCATCCACAACAAGCACTCTAACTTGTTCACTCATAAGTACTCATCCCCTAACTCTCATTTACATAAAAACGCATCATTTAAATTCAAATAATTAAATGGAATTTCTCGTACCCACATACGGAAAACCATACAATTGCCTATACCAAATTTACTACGATTTAAATTATACATGTTTTTCACAAAACACGCTATCAGAAAGTATATTTTATGTCGAAATGTCACTTTTTATTCTTGCCAAATCTCGCTTCTGTTTTTAATTGTTTTACTTCATGATGTGATAATTCTCTTCTTTCACCCGCATTTAAACCACGTAAATTCAAGAAAGAATATTCTTCTCGAGCTAGTTTTTGTACTTCAAAACCGACTGCTTCGAACATTTTACGAACTTGGCGGTTTCGTCCTTCATGGATAGTGATTTCAACTATCGCTTTGTCTTTTGCTTTATCAGAAGAACGTACTTTTACTTTTGCTGGAGCGGTTTTACGACCATCGATAACAACTCCGCGTTCTAGCTCACGAATAACTTCTCGTTCTGGAATTCCTTTAATGCGAGCAATATAAGTTTTGGACACTTCATTTTTAGGATGCATTAGCAAGTTCGCAAAGTCACCGTCATTTGTCATTAATAATAAGCCAGATGTATCATAATCAAGTCTTCCAACTGGATAAAGTCGTTCTGGAATATCTGTAAAATAATCCGCTACCGTCGTGCGTCCCTTGTCATCTGTTACAGCTGACACCGTTCCTCTTGGTTTATAAAAAAGGAAATAGCGGTGTTCTTCTTTTGTAAGTTGGATTCCCTCGACTTCAATTCGTTCGGTTCCTGAAACCTTGACACCAAGTTCTGTAACTACTTTTCCATTTACTGTTACTTTACCTTCTTGAATAAGTTTCTCTGCTTTTCTTCTAGAAGTTACTCCCGCATTCGCAATCACTTTTTGTAAACGTTCCATTCTTATTCCTCCTCCTGTTCTTTACTTTGGTTAAACCGGTCAAAAAACAGGTCCATTTCGCTTTGATCTGGGTCTTCTGCTTCTGGGTCAGCAAGCTTTGGTAAATCGTCTAAAGAATTCAGCCCGAATGCATCCAAAAACTCACTTGTAGTCACGTATAGTTTTGCACGTCCTGCCCCGTCCACGCGACCTTTATCAGTAACTAATCCTTTTGCAACAAGCGTTCTAATCGGTCCATCTGTTTGCACACCGCGAACTTCATCTACTTCCATTCGGGTCACAGGCTGGCGATACGCAATGATTGCCAACGTTTCTAAGGATGCTTGTGATAAAACTGTATTGCTCGGAACTTCCACTAATTTCCGTAAAAATTCCGCATGTGCTTTTTTCGTAGCTAATTGGAAAGTTCCAGCAAGCTCTAGTAAAATCAGCCCTCTGTCCGCATTTCCATTATATCGTTCACTTAAAAGCTCTAATAAATTGAGTGCTTCAATATGCGTGATTTCCATGACTTCCGTTAATTGTTCTGTTGAAAGACCTGCATCCCCCGCTGCAAAAAGCAAGCTCTCTAATACGCCTAATTGTTCTTCTCTGTTCACGATAGTTCTTCCCCTTTACCTTGCACATATAAATCTGCAAAACTTGCTGATTGCTCTACTTCGACTAATTTTCGTTTCATTAACTCCAGTAGAGCTAAAAAAGTCACGACAAGTTGTTCTTTTGTCTGTTCTTCAAATAGTTCATCGAAACGTAAACGGTGATTTGTTTGTTGATGTAGTTTTCCGAGTACGGAATTCATTCTATCATCAATCGAAATTTCTTGAGTTGTAATTCTTGTATGCAGTGGTTTATTTAATTTCTTGCGTCGTAGCATCTTGTTAAAAGCACTTAACATATCATTTAAAGATACATCGAGTTCCGCCACTTTGGTTCCGTCGTCATACTCGGCCAAATCCATTGGTGGTTTACTAAAATAAAAGCTACGTTCGGCTTCTTTTTCTTTCAGTTCTTTTGCAGCTTCTTTAAATCGTTTGTATTCCATTAGTTTTTCAACTAAAGCATCACGTGGATCTTCTTCCTCTTCTAGTGTATCATAATCGATTTCTAGTTCTTGTTTTGGAAGAAGCATTTTACTTTTAATTGCTAGTAAAGTAGCGGCCATCACTAAATATTCGCTTGCAACATCTAATTCCATTTCTTGCATTGTATGAACAAATTCCATATATTGATCCGTGATTTCAGCCATTGGAATATCATAAATATCGACCTCTAGTTGACCAATTAAATGAAGTAATAAGTCAAGCGGACCTTCAAAAGCCTCTACTTTAAAATTCATTTCTACCATGTTTGTCCCGCCCTACTATAATGAAAGATCATTTTGTACTAAATTTTCATAAGTTTCGCGGGCAACGATTAATTTATCCATTCCGTTTTCCACAAAAACTACTGGTGGTCGTGGAATCCGGTTATAATTACTTGCCATCGCATAACCGTAAGCACCGGTACAAAATACTGCTAAAATTTCGCCAGCATCTGATTTTGGTAATGGTAAATCCCAAATTAACATATCACCAGACTCACAACATTTTCCTGCAATAGCTACCGTTTCTTCAGCAACTTTTTCAGGATTGGCTGCAAGAACAGCATCGTAATGGGCATCATATAGAGCTGGGCGAATATTATCCGACATTCCGCCGTCTACTGCAATATAATTCCGAATACCCGGAACTTCTTTACGAGAGCCAACTTTATAAAGGGTTGTTCCAGCTTCACCAACGAGCGAACGACCCGGTTCAATCCAAATTTCAGGAATAGCAATATCATTACTATTAGCAACATCACGCACTTCATCCATGATTTGACGCACATATTCACTTGGTTCGAGTGGCTCATCTTCAGCAGTATAACGCACACCAAAACCACCGCCAAGATTAAGAACTTTGGAATCAAAACCGAGTGTTCCGTGCCATTCTACTAATTTATCCATAATTCGACGAGCTGCGAGTTTAAAACCAGTTGTTTCAAAAATTTGCGACCCAATATGACAATGAAGCCCAATTAAGTCAAATGAAGCACTTGCATGAAGCACTTGCTTAATTGCTTTTTCAGCCTGCCCGTTTGTAAGACCAAATCCAAATTTCGAATCATCTTGTCCAGTTAAAATATAATCATGTGTATGAGCTTCAATACCTGGAGTCACGCGAATTAAAACAGCGGCTTTTTCATTTCGTTCTATTAATATATCTTCTAATAAACTAATTTCATAATAATTATCAATAACAAAGCAACCAATCCCATAATCAAGCGCCATGTGTATTTCTTCTGCACTTTTGTTATTTCCGTGAAAGTGAATTCTTTCAGGAGGGAAATTCGCTTTAATGGCTGTATAGAGTTCGCCGCCCGATACAACATCAAGAGACAAGCCTTCTTCCGCCATTAATTGGTAAATTGCTACAGCAGAAAACGCTTTACTCGCATAAGCTACTTGGGCTTTTACACCCAACTCTTCAAAGGTTTTCTTAAATCCTCTTGCTCGGTCACGGATTAGCGCTACATCATAAACGTACAGCGGCGTACCATATTTTTCAGTAAGCTTTAAAGTGTCCACCCCTCCAATTTCGAGATGTCCTTCTGCATTTACATTCATTGTTCCAAGCCGTTCAAACGTCACGCCAATCCCACCTTTACATTATAGATTTTTAAAAGTTCTTTTATATAGTAGCATACTAAGAAGCCGAGCGACAATAACTATCTGAAAATATTATCAAATACATAAAAAACTCAGCCCATATTCATTATTTCTCGCTTCAGAAAATAACGAATTTGGGCTGAGATTAGCTACCAATTATTTTAAGAAATTTTAGCAACAATTGCTTTTACATATTGTAAAAACGTGCTACGAACTTGGTCAGTTGTTTCAATTACTTCTGTATGAGAAAGTGGTTGGTCGAGAATCCCCGCCGCCATATTCGTAATACAAGAAATACCAAGCACTCGTAATCCAGCGTGGTTAGCAACGATTACTTCTGGCACTGTCGACATTCCAACAGCATCTGCTCCAAGTGTTCTCATCATTTGAATTTCAGCAGGTGTTTCGTATGTTGGACCGCTAAATCCAGCATATACACCTTCACGAATCGTTAAATTAAGTTCTTGTGCAATTAATCTAGCATCGACACGTAACGCCAAGTTATAAGCTTCAGACATATCTGGGAAACGAGGGCCAAAATGTTCGTCATTTGGCCCAATAAGTGGATTAGTACCAGTAAAGTTAATATGGTCAGAAATTAACATTAAGTCTCCAGCAGAATACAGTTCGTTTACGCCACCAGCAGCATTAGTAACGATAAGTAATTCAACACCTAATTCTTTCATTACACGAACCGGGAAAGTAACATCTTGCATGGAATATCCTTCATAAAAATGGAAACGACCTTGCATTGCTACTACTTCTTTTCCTTCTAATTCACCAAAAACGAATTGCCCTGCATGACCTTCAACTGTAGAAACAGGAAAGTGTGGAATCTCGCTGTATGATAGTTTTGTTGGATTGTTTACTTCATCTGCTAATACACCTAGACCCGATCCAAGAATTAAACCAACCGTTGGCGCCCCAGTGTAATTTTCTCTAATTTTCGCAACAGCTTCATTTACTTTTTCTAAACTCATTGTTGTTCCTCCTCTTTCCTATTTCAAATCTTTTAAGAAGCTTTTTCCGTATTCAGGCATTTTTACATCAAAATTGTCCGCTACTGTTGCACCAAGATCAGCAAAAGTTTGGCGTAATTCTAATTCAGAACCGCCGTTTTTAAAGCGCGGAGAGTATACAAGTAAAGGTACAAATTCACGAGTGTGGTCTGTTCCAGTGTATGTTGGGTCATTTCCGTGATCGGCTGTAATAATCAAAAGATCGTCATCGGTTAATTTCTCCATCACTTCTACTAAGCGACCATCAAAATCAACAAGTGCGTCCGCATAACCTTGAGGATCGCGACGGTGACCAAATAGTGCATCAAAGTCAACTAAATTAAGGAAACTCATACCATTAAAATCTTTATCTAACACATCGATAAATTGGTCCATTCCATCCATGTTTGATTTTGTACGGATAGATTCAGTTACACCTTCTCCGTCAAAAATGTCCGAAATTTTACCAATCGCAATCACATCTTTCCCACCATCTTTTAAAGCATCCATTACTGTTGGTTTAAAAGGTTTTAGGGCATAATCGTGACGGTTTGGAGTTCTGACAAACGCGCCAGGTTCACCAACAAATGGACGAGCAATAATGCGACCAAGCATATACGGATCGTCTAATGTAATTTCACGACAGAATTCACAGATTTCATATAGCTCTTCTAATGGAACAACATCTTCATGCGCAGCGATTTGTAATACAGAGTCAGCAGAAGTGTACACAATTAGCGCACCTGTTTTCACATGTTCTTCCCCAAGTTCCGCCATAATTTCTGTACCACTAGCTGGCTTGTTGCCGATTACTTTACGGCCAGTTTTTGCTTCAATTTGGTTAATTAAATCATCTGGAAATCCATCAGGAAACACACGGAAAGGCGTATCAATATAAAGTCCCATAATTTCCCAGTGACCTGTCATTGTATCTTTTCCATTAGAAGCCTCTTGCATTTTTGTATAATAAGCAAGTGGTTTTTCAGCTTTTTCAATTCCTTCGATTTCACGGATATTGGATAATCCTAATTTGCCCATTTCAGGCATTTTTAAGCCGCCAACGTGTTTTGCAATATGACCAAATGTATCCACATCGAAGTCACCAAATTTAGCAGCATCTGGTGCTTCCCCAATACCAACTGAATCCATTACAATAACATGTACTCGTTTAAATTTATCTGGCATATTTACTCATCCTTTTCAACTTTATTTTTTAAGCGCGCGGGTGAAATTGTTTGTAAACATCTTTAAGCCGCAGTTTTGTTACATGGGTATAAATTTGTGTGGTGGAGATGTCGGCGTGGCCAAGAAGCTCTTGCACCGACCTTAAATCAGCCCCGTTTTCAAGTAAATGAGTAGCAAATGAATGACGCAATGTATGCGGTGTAATCGGCTTTTCGATGCCCGACTCCTTCGCGATTCCTTTTAAAATTTTCCAGAATCCTTGTCTTGTCAGTCCTTGCCCGTGGTGATTTAAGAACACAAAATCATTCCGGTATTTCGGTCTTCTAAGTTTAGGTCTTGCTTCTTCTAAATATTGTTCCAACACAGTGGTTGCTGTTTTTCCAAGCGGGATAATTCGTTCTTTATCACCTTTACCAATCGTTTGAATAAAGCCCATTTGAAGATGTAAATCATCCATTTTAAGCTTTACAAGTTCGGTTACACGAAGCCCCGTCGCGTATAAAATTTCTAGCATCGCTTGGTCTCTGAGTCCGAGCGGAGTGCTAGTATCTGATGAACTAAGTAATTTTTCTACATCATCTATGTTTAAAACTTTTGGTAGGCTTTGCGCTTGTTTTGGCGTTTCAATTTGAATCATTGGATCGTGCGACATTTTTCCATCATGCATTAAATAATGAAAAAAAGATCGCAATGAAGCAATATATCGTGCTACGCTTCTTGGTGATTTTCCTTCTTTTCTAGCAAATGCCATGAATCCAACTATATCGTTTCGTTCGAGTGTATCCGGGTCCGTTAAAGTTCTAGAGGTATCCATGTATGAAACAAAATAGTGTAAATCTCGTTCGTAAGCTTTTATTGTATTCGCGGATAAGCCTTTCTCTACAATTAAAAAGTGTAAAAAATCATCAATCAAATCATTCATAAGCATTTCCTCCACAAATCCTATTCTACCATGTTCCTTCCTCAGTGAAAACGTTTAAGCGATGAAAAAAACTTATAATACTTTTCGCACAATTCAGTCCATCTTTTTTGCCAATAAAAAAAGTTTGAGATATATAATCCCAAACTCAACTATTATTTTTTTTAGATTTTTGTCTGCAATCTGCGCAAATCCCTTGGAAAGTTAAACGATGATCTTTTACAAGGAAATTCCATTTTGATTCCACGATTTTTTCTACATCTTCTAGTAAATCTTCTTGAATTTCTTCCACAGATCCACATTCCAAACAAACAAGATGATGATGGAAATGTTTGGCGCCTTCTTGTCTCAAGTCATAACGAGATACACCGTCACCAAAATTAATTTTATCTACCACGCGTAGTTCTGTTAAAAGCTCCAACGTTCTGTAAACTGTTGCTAGGCCAGTGTCAGGCGCAATATCTTTCACACGCAAGAAAACTTCCTCAGCACTTAAATGATCTTTTTCATTTTCCAGTAAAACGCGAACAGTAGCTTCTCGCTGTGGGGTTAATTTATAACTAGCATCATGAAGTTGTGCTTTAATGCGTCCAATACGACCTTCCATTATGGTTCCTCCCTTAGTTGCGATAACAAGTTGTCGTTCTAAATTATCATCATTATCATTTAACAATAAATACAGTTTATAATAATTATAATTAAAATGCAAGTTCAAAATCCACTTATCACTTTAAAAATGGCACCTAGACAATTCCTATTCCTTATGTTTACTAAGATAGCACAAAAGCAATAGGCTGTCTACAATGATTATCAATTACTAGTTAATTTCTCGTTATTAATAATAATTATTATTTAGCTTTAGCAAGAAGAAACAAGAAGTACGGGGCTCCAATGATTGCGACAACAATTCCCGCAAAGATTTCGGAAGGTTGAATAATCAAGCGGCCAATCGTATCAGCGAGTAGTAACAATAGCCCCCCTGATAAAGCCGCCGTAACCATTACCCAACGATGCGCTGAGCCAACAAGTTTTCTAGCAATGTGAGGGCCTATTAAACCAATAAATGCAATCCCGCCGCTAACAGAGACACAAGCGGCTGCTAAACCAACCGCTACTATTAATAGAACAAATTTTTCGCGTTCCACTCGGACACCTAGCCCGGTTGCCACTTGATCGCCAAATGACAGCACATCGAGCGTTTTTACTTTCATAAAAGCAATCGCTCCGAGCACAATCAACCACGGCAAAAGCGCATAAACATATTGCCAACTCGAAGCCCAGATATTTCCAGCCATCCATTCAGCATAACGCTGGTAATTTTGCGGATCAAGTCGAACAGTCAAGAGCGTAATCAAAGCAGCAATCGCAGCTGCAACAGCAATCCCTGTAAGTAACAAACGATTAGGAAGTAACCCCTCACTCCTACTATAAGAAAGCCCATATACAACAAATGCCGTTAAAATAGCTCCGACAAATCCAATAAATGGCATAAATAAAACCGGTACATCCATTGTTGAGGGAAAGAAGGAAATATAAAGCATAACTGCCAAACCTGCTCCGTTATTAATCCCAAGAATCCCCGGATCAGCCAGCCCATTTCCAGAAATACCTTGTAAAATCGTTCCCGAAACCGCAAGCCCAGCACCAACTAAAAGCGCAATAACAATACGCGGCAACCGAAATTCCGAGACAATCAGTTGCGTTCCCGCATCCGCCATTCCAAAGAAAGACTTAATCACTTCTATAAAAGGTAATTTCGAATACCCAGCATTGACACTATATGTAAATGTACAAAATATAAGCACACTTAAAATAATTAACGTCCAAATACGCCGCGATTTCTTTCGTTTTTCAGCAACAGTCATATACATTATAAGTTCCTCCTTTCTTTACGAGCTACATATAGGAAGAAAGGAACCCCAATTAATGCAAAAATAACACTAATTGGCGTTTCGTACGGAGGATTAATCGTTCGGGCAACAATATCTGCCGCTAAAGTCAAAAACGCCCCAACTACAGCCGAACAAGGAATAATAAAGCGATAATCCACCCCGACTAAAAAACGTACCAAATGCGGCACAATCAATCCGATAAAGCCAACCGGACCAACAACTGAAACTGCAAGTCCTGCTAAAATTAAAACAACTACCATCGAAGCTATTTTAACAAAAGTCGTTTTTTCGCCAAGGCCAACTGCAATATCATCACCTAAACTTAAAATCGTAATTGATTTGCTTAATAAAATTGCCGCAATAAGCGCACCGAGTAACCACGGCCAAATTGCCGCAAGCTGACTCCATTTCACACCAGCGACGCCTCCCGCATACCAAAACGCCAAATCTTGACTCAGCTGAAAATAGATCGCAAGCCCTTCACTAAGCGCCGTAAGAAGCGAACTCACCGCTGCCCCCGCAAGTACTAATCGTGTAGGAGACATCGCACTTCCAGCAATGGAACTTACTCCAAAAACCAAGAACGCTCCAATCGCTGCACCAACAAAAGAAAATATAATTAGCGAGTTATAACTAAGCCATGGCATAAAAGCAAAACACACAGCTACCATAAACGTCGATCCAGCATTCAGTCCAAGCAAACCAGAATCAGCCAGTGGATTGCGCGTAATCCCTTGCATAATTGCTCCTGCCACCGCAAAAGCTGCTCCAATCGCCATATCAGCTATCACACGAGGAACTCGCAAACTCCGAATAATCTGATGCTGAGTGTCCGAACTATTATAATGAAAAAGCGCGTCCCAAACCGTGCTCAAATTAATATTAGCCGCTCCTACTGCAATCCCGAATAACGCTAGAATAAGAAGCAACAAAATCCCACCCGAAAGTATGAATATAGCAACAGTCGGTCTTGTATTCATTTTTATCTGTTTTGACTTATCCATCTGTACATGTTCCTTCCATCTAAATTATCCGCTCATTTTTAGTGATAATAATTATCAATCGCAAAGAAAATTATATCAATATCATTCACTAAGCGCAATCTTTAGTTGGATTCAAGTAACTTCTCGACAATAATATCCAACTGCCCTTCTACTGCTAAAGGATCATAATAAAACATCGTGTCAAAATCCATTTGATAGACATTTCCCGCTTTAAATGTCGGTAAATTTTTCCAAATTGGTGAGTTGGTTAAATCTTTTAAAGTTTTCTCTCCGTCTTTAGCACTTCCAGAAGAAGTATTTGTCACAAACATTCTATCCGCTGCAAACTCAGGTAATACTTCTAATGAAATTTTTTGCCAGTCTTGTCCGTCCAATACATCCGTTTGAATTTTAGCTGGTGCTTTCAGTTGTAAGGCATTATAAATCGCTTGACCTCCGCGCCCCATATTTTGCCCCATTACATAAAAATCTTTATCTTGAACTTCATAAATGCCCACCGTTTCATTCGGCTTTAATTTTCCTGCTAATTTTTCTCTACTTTCCTTCGCTTTTTGATGAAATTTATCTAGCCAAGCTTCTCCAGCTTTCTTTTCACCAACTAAATCTGCAATTTGGCGCACATCTTCTTCCACATTTTTAGAAGTCGCGTACGGGATTAACACAGTTGGCGCAATTTTGGACATTTTTTCATATTCATCTTCTTTGGAAACAACAATTAAATCTGGTTTTAATTCTGCCACTTTTTCTGCTGAAACTGGATCACCAATATCTGTAATTCCTTCCACTTTTCCTTTCAAAAACGGATTTTCGATTTGTTTCGCTCTAGCCCCAACCGGCTTTATCCCAAGCAAAACAAGATTTCCTAGATATTCCGATGCCACAATGCGTTTCGGATGTGCCGGAATTTCTACTTTCTTCCCATTTGCCATTGTATATGTACGCATTTCAACCTTGTCATTTCCTGCCGTTTTATCATCTCCACAAGCAGCTAAAACTACTGTAGTTAAAAGCATTAATACGAGTAAACTTAAACCTTTTTTCAAATGAACCCCTCCTGTAAATGATAACAATTCTCAGTTAGTATAGCAACTTTGTTCTTAAAGTGCAAATCCTCTCTGACAAAGTATCACTTGCATCTTTAACGTAAAAACTCTATACTTAACCATTGAGAATGATTATCACCTTAACTTTAAATTGGAGCGATGAAAATGAAAGACCTTCATACAGATAACTTACAAATTTCATACGACAAACGAATCATTGTTGATGGTTTAGATATAGCCATTCCTGCTAATAAGATAACTGCCTTAGTTGGGGCAAATGGTTCCGGGAAATCAACTATTTTAAAGACGATGTCCCGCTTGATGAAACCTAGCAAAGGCGCTGTTTATTTAGACGGCAAGAAAATTCATAATGAACCGACACGAGAAATTGCCAAACAATTAGCTATTTTGCCACAAAATCCTTCAGCACCTGATGGTTTGACGGTGTTTGAATTAATTTCTTATGGCCGCTCTCCGCATCAAAGCAGTTTTAAATCAATTACCGCAAAAGATCGGGAAATTATTTTCTGGTCATTGCGTGTAACGAATTTAACTGAATTTGCGGACCGACCGATTGACAGTTTATCAGGCGGACAACGCCAACGTGCTTGGATAGCAATGTCGCTCGCGCAAGAAACAGACGTACTATTCCTCGATGAACCGACAACCTTTTTAGACATGACTCACCAACTAGACGTCCTTAACCTACTCAAACAATTAAATCACTCAGAAAACCGTACAATCGTGATGGTTGTTCATGATTTAAATCACGCATCTCGTTACGCTCATCATATGATTGCTATTAAAGAAGGAAAAGTAGTTGCAGAAGGTTCGCCAGTTAACGTAATGACTGAAAAAACGTTAGAAGACGTATTTAATATTAAAGCCGATATTTTAATTGACCCACGCAGCGGTGTCCCTCTTTGTCTCCCATACGAAACTTGCAACGGGTGCGAAATTGTAAAGGAGCTTGATTCCATTGCCAAATGAAGTGTATGATGTAACGATTATTGGCGGCGGTCCAATTGGGCTATTTTCCGCTTTTTATAGTGGTTTACGTTCCATGAAAACAAAAATTATTGATGCTGAACCAGATGTTGGTGGCAAAGTCCGCTACTTTTTCCCGGAAAAAATCATTCGAGATATTGGCGGAATTCCAGCTATTACTGGAGCTAATCTCGTTGCCAATTTAAAAGAGCAAGCAGAAACCTTTCACCCTACTATTGTATGTAATGAACGAGTAGTTGATGTAACTAAACTAACTGATGGCGTGTTTCAACTAACTTCACATAATGGCAGTATTCATTTTTCTAAAACGGTTGTTATCGCAACAGGAAGCGGCACTTTTGAAGTCAATAAATTAGAAGCGATGCATGTGGACGATTTCCCGCTAGCCATCAATTATGACGTTAAAAACCTTGAGCAATTTCGTGACAAAATCGTTACGGTTTCTGGTGGCGGAAATTCCGCTATTGACTGGGCGCAAACACTTGAACCAATTGCAAAAAAAGTGCATCTAATATATCGTGGCGAAGATTTTAAAGCGCATGAAGAAAGTGTTCGTGAACTTAAAAATTCCCGCGTTGAAATTCATATCCATCATGAAATCAAGGAATTAATCGGAGCAAATAATCAACTAGCAAGTATAAAAATTTGCTGTAACCAGACACAAGTTACTAAAACGATTGAAACAGAAGCACTTTTTATTAATCACGGTGTCAAAGTTGACCTTGGAACGATGGCTGAATGGGGCTTTGAACTAGCAGATTTCGGTATTGTTGTTGATGACGAAATGAAAACGACTGTACCAGGTATTTTTGCTTGTGGAGATAGCGCGACCTATTCACGAAAAATCCGCATTATCGCAGCTGGATTACATGAAGGTCCTATTGCGATTAATAGCGCCAAAAAATATTTAGAACCTACCGCAAGAGACGAAGCAATGATTAGTACCCATCACGAAAGCTTTATTGGTTAAAAAAGGATTCGGGCTCACTCGCCCGAATCCTTTTTTTCTTCACATATACCAAATTCGACAATTCGCATCATTTCCGTAAAATCATTGGCAAGTGGAATAAAATCTTCCATCGTCGCATTCGGATGTCTTTGCAAAAACACCGTACTTTTCTCTGTAATATGCTGAAAAAGTGCTTCCATCACTTTTCGCGCCGCATCCATGTTCACATCTTTTTTTAACTGCATTTCGTTTAAAACTTGATTCATTTGCGCTTCAGACCGCTCAATTGCCTTATCGAAAAAGCCATCTAATTTACCTTTCAATTCTGGCGGTGGATTTCCGTAAGCTTGCATAATCAAACCAAAAATCGCAGGATATTTACGATTAAAATCCAGTTTCATTTTCGTCGACCAAATCGCCATCTCGACAAAATCACTCCATCGTTTCTCTTCCAAACTAACCTCATTCGTCGCAAAATCAACCGCGTAAGACACTGCTGCAATATAAAGTTTTTCTTTAGAGCCAAAATAATGAAAAATAAGCCCTTTGGAAACGCCCGCTTTTGCACAAATTTTATTAGTACTAGCTGCCTGATAGCCTTTTTCTGTAAATTCTTCCATCGCCGCTTCTAAAATTTTTAGTCGTTTTTCATCCATTATACTTTCAAATCCTTTTTCTTATAAAGAACAAAAGTAGCTGCTACCGCCACAATAATCACCGCGCAGGAAATTAGTGCATTCGTTCCAGTAATCCCTTTATCCATAATTTCTGATGGAATCGCATAATTGATTGGCGAAAAGTATTTGAAAAAGTCAACATTATCATTTAACCCGGCCATTATACCTAAAATATAAGTTAAGAAAACAAGAGCAAGAGCGACGGGAGAAGCTTGTTTAGCGGAACGTAACACTGCTGACACCATAAAGCCCACACTCATAAATACAGCTGCAACAAGTAACTCACTTGAAAACACTCGAACAAGCTCCATCACTAAATTCCCGCTATCTACCCCACTTGGTTTTAAAACAAGAACGAGCACAACAGAAGCCACAAACGTAATCAACCAAAAAGCCACGAAAGATAATAAATTCCCAACCATTTTCCAAAACACAAGACTAGCCCGAGTAATCGGCTGGGCATATAAAAATTCAATTGTGCCATCTGTTTCTTCTTTTATTAAAGCCTGTGCACCAATCAATGCTGCATATACGCATGCCGCAATAAAAATATACTGAAAAACATACGCAAAATAAGCATCAATATTCGTTAAATCCGCCATTGAATCCATATGCAAAATTTTCATCATATCTTGCGGAAGTGCATTCATCTTCGTATTCACTAAATCTTGCATACCGCTACTTTGCATACTAGGGAAGAAAGCCATAAACACACCTAAAATCACAATTACTACAACGGACCAAACAACAAGGCTTTTTATTCTTGTTTTCCATTCAATGTGTAAGATGTTCATTTGATTTCTCCCCCTTCATATAGTGTCATAAATTTATCTTCTAATTCCTGATTTGTAATCGTTAAATCCGTAATTTCTTTTTCCTGTAATAGTGGCAAAATTGTTTTAATATCATCATCAAAAATAAGTCGTGCTTTGCCTGTTTCATTTTCGATAATTCTTGCACCCGCATTCGTTAATTTTTCAAGGGGCAAATTCGTCCCTTTGAGTGCAATCACTTTGCCAGTCATTTGCTGATTGGCAATATCTTCCACCGCGATAATGTTCCCGTTTCGAATAAAAGCGGCTCTCGTGCAGTATTCTTGAACCTCACGTAAATTATGACTTGAAAGAAAAATCGTCATCCCCTCTTTATTCCGCTCGGTCATTTCTTTAAATAAATAATGTTGCATCAAAGGATCAAGGCCGTTCGTTGGTTCATCCAAAATGAATAATTGCGGTTCGGTAATAAGTCCAGCAACAATCGCTACTTTCTTCTTATTTCCAAGCGACATTTCACCAAAGCGTTTTTTCGGATCAATCGAAAACATTTCATAATATCTATTCATTTTTTGTGTTGCATTTTTGATTTGATGGAATTTAGCAGCATAGTGGATAATATCATTTGCAGTCATTTGTGGATAATAGCGAACTTCACTAGGGACATATCCGACCATTTTCTTAATCTCTGCTGACTGTTTCACTACATCTTTTCCGAGAACCGTGGCACTTCCGCTCGTTGCATAAATAAAATTCAATAAGACTTTGATAGTTGTTGATTTCCCAGCTCCATTTGGACCGATAAAACCGTATAATTCGCCTTCATTTACCGACAAATTCACATTTTCAATTGCTCGTTTTTTATGATAATTTTTTGTGAGTGATTCCACCTTAATTGCTTCCATGTTCTCTCCTCCACCTTTTTATTGACCACTTAGTCAACTTGAGTATAACCACTTTTGACCAGGTAGTCAATCAAAAACTATAATCAATAATAGTATCCAAATTACTGTTTTTCATGCTATCTAAAGTCTTTAAAATTCCACTTTTAGCTTGATAATACTAATTTCAATAATCGCTTTATTATGGATAGAATAACTAGGTTCCAGGTGATATAGTATAAGTACGTAAGCAAGTTTATGGTGGTGGCTAGCTCTTTCAACAAGAAAGGGGGATGCCTATGACTTTTTTGTTAGGAACTCCTGGAAAAGATAACCCATGACCGTTTATGAAGCACTCTCTTTTGCAGTTGCTTTTACAACTTTAGTGTTGTTACTAAACAGTCAAAATAACACAAAAAAATAACCACTCATAAACTTTGGCGAGTTTAGTGGTTATTTTTATACCATATTAGACTAGCTGCCACCTTAAATGGGGCTTACATTTGAGGGTCATGTTCTTGCATGGCTCTCTTTTCATGTTTATGATAACATATTTCCATTCTTTATGCCAAGTATTCCCAAAGAAGTTTTTCATCCGGTTTATTCGTTTTCTTCTATTAATAGTTGTAATTTCCAGTACTGTATCGCGTACATTGTTTTTGCGTCATGGATGAATTGTTGTGCTATTAACTGTTCTGCTTCTTCCATCGTTACTTTGACTAAATTAATAAATTCATCTGCATCTTGTGCTAGAGGGTGTTCCATTTTCCGAAGATCCCGTGCTACATAAATATGTAAAAGTTCACTAGCAAACCCAGGTGATGTATAAAAAGAAGTGAGATATGTTAAATCATCGGACTGAAAACCAGTTTCTTCTTCTAGTTCCCGTTTTGCGGTCACGAGCGGATCTTCCCCCGGCTCCATTTTACCGGCTGGAATTTCGATAATGTTTTTTTCGAGTGGCTTTCGGAATTGTTCTACTAAGTACATTCTTCCATCTGCTGAAAAAGGTATAATTGCCACAGCTCCGGGATGCTTGACGATTTCGCGCTTGCTCTTTTCCCCATTCGGCAACTCCACATCATCTACTTGCAATTCAATAACATTTCCACTAAAAATCTTTTCTGTATGAAGCGTTTTTTCCTCTAGTGAGTCCATTTCTGCCACCTACTTCTCGTTTTTTTTCATTATAACATAACTAAGTCCGAGTTTAATTTACATCGCACGACTGATAACATCTGTTTTCTAAATATGGTATGATAAGAACAAATAAAGGACACTTTCTAAAATATAAAAACCATGCTACTTGCTTAGTGCTCACATACTAAATATACTTAAATGGTAGTTACATTCCATCAATCTTTATTTTTAGAAAAATATACTATTAAGAAAAAGCGGACCTTTTAAACAGGTACTTAAAGGAGAAGATGTATAATGACCGTTTTTAAAAAGATATTAGCATTCACAGGTTCTATTTTACTTGTCATTATTTTGGGTGGTATTCTTACTTCACTTATCCATAGTGGCTTGGTAATTGCAACAATTGTTATCGCTGTTGCAGCTATCCTATTTTTCTTTTCATCTAAAGCTGGAGACCGGGCGCAAATGATTGCAACTGGATTAACCAAGAAAGAATATAAATATATTCGTACTAACTTAGAAGAAGCTCGTGTGAAAATTATCCGCCTTCAAAAAATTATGACACAAAACAAAGCGCTATATTCTTTCCAAGAGCGCAACAAAACACTTTTACTTACTAAAAGAATTTACGGCATTGTAAAAGAAGAACCTAAACGTTTTTATGAAGCAGAAGATTTCTTTTTCTCTCATCTTGACTCTTTAGTAGAGCTCACCGAAAAATATGCTTTCTTAGAAAAACAACCTGTAAAAGACAAGAAAATTTATCAAACTCTTTCTGATACACGCACGCTTTTAAATGATTTAAGTCGTGTTATTGAAAAGGATTTATTTACACTTTTGAATCAAGATGTAAACAATCTCGATTTTGAATTAGAAGTAGCGAAAAACTCCATTTCCAAACAGAAAAAGAAATTCGAAAGGGGTACAAAAGATGACCGAGAACAAGCCAAGTGAAGAAACAAATGAATTAAAAGATTTAGTAGTGGAGAAAGAGTTTAACCAAACATTAGATGATCTTCTAGCTAACCCATTCGGATCAGACGGCGAATCAGCTGCAAGTATCGTAAATAACGAAACAGATGCGGCTCCCCGCCTAGTTGATATGCTTACAGAAACAAATAAAAAACAAGCGTTAGAGTTATCCAAACAAATCGAACCTGGAAATCAAGCAGCGATTCTTGGTTACGGAGCACCTGCCCAAGCTAAATTGCATGACTTTTCTCACTCGATGTTAGCTCATGTGCAAAAGCAAGATGTTGGACCAATTGGCGATATTATTAGTGATTTAATGTTCCGCTTGCAAGAAGCGGATCCAGATGAACTAGCTGCTCGCAACAAAAACGTCTTCACAAAAATGTTCCACCGAGTTAAACAATCCATCAATGAAATTACTTCTAAATATCAAAAAATTGGTACCCAAATTGACCGCATCGCGTTGAAACTGGAACATTCCAAAAAGCGTTTAATGGAAGATAACTCTTTCCTAGAACAGCTTTATGATAAAAATAAAGATTACTTCCAAGCACTTAACATTTACATTGCTGCTGGAGAATTAAAATTAGAAGAAATTAATACAAAAATGCTCCCAGAACTTCGCAAAAAAGCAGAACAAACTGGCGATCAAATGGATTATCAAGAAGTAAATGATTTAACACAATTTGCGGATCGACTTGATAAGCGTGTATATGATTTACGCTTAAGTCGTCAAATCACTATCCAACAAGCGCCGCAAATACGTTTAATCCAAAATACAAACCAAGCACTCGCTGAAAAAATTCAGTCTTCCATTATGACTGCCATTCCGCTTTGGAAAAACCAAGTAGCCATCGCGCTTACGTTGCTTCGTCAACAACAAGCCGTAGCCGCTCAACGCCAAGTTTCTGAAACAACGAACGAACTTCTAAAACGAAATGCCGATATGCTAAAAACAAACGCGATCGAAACAGCGCGTGAAAATGAAAGAGGTATCGTGGACATCGAAACACTTAAAGAAACACAGTCCAGCTTAATTGAAACCTTGCAAGAAACACTTAAAATCCAACAAGAAGGCCGTGCTAAACGTGCCGTAGCTGAGAAAGAGCTAGTTACAATGGAGCAAGAACTGAAAGAACGTTTACTGGAAATGAAATAATCAAAAAGGCTAGCACCTAAATCGTGCTAGCCTTTTTTTAAAGTCCTTCTAAACGTAAATTTTCAAAGTAAACAGGTTTTAAATTGGTTACGGTAAGTCCAATCAAACGAATACTATCCTGACCAGTATAGCTTTCTCTTAAAAGAAGGGCTGCCGCTTGATAAATTTGGTTTGCATCATTGGTATATTCGTTTAAAGTAAGGCGCTTAGTAATGGTTGTAAAGTCACTGTAGCGTAGTTTTAGTACTACCGTTTTGCCATGTTTTTGTAATTTGATAAGCCGTTCTTCTACTTTTTTGGCAAATTGCATGAGGCTTTGTTCGAGAATTCGACTATCTAAGACGTTAAATTCAAAAGTCGTTTCTTTGCCTACTGATTTGCGATCACGATGCGGATTCACAATGTTATTCGAACGACCTCGAACATGTCGATACAACTGATAGCCATGCTTATGCAATTCACGAATAAGGTCCCATTCGCTCCACTTCTTCAAATCTGCTCCAGTTTCTATTCCAAGGCGATGTAATTTTTCCGCTGTCACTTTCCCTACCCCATAAAATTTGGTTACAGGAATTTGTTCTAAAAAGGCTTCTGCTTCTTCAGGTGCAACCACGGTAATCCCAGCAGGTTTCTTAAAATCAGAAGCGATTTTTGCGATAAATTTATTAAATGATACGCCGGCAGAAGCAGTTAGACCAAGCTCGCGGTAAATCGTCTGCTGGATTTCACGTGCAACCATTGTGGCGGATTTCATTCCTTTTTTATTTTCAGTTACATCCAAATAAGCTTCATCTAAAGAGAGTGGTTCGATAATATCCGTATATCTGGAAAAGATTTCGCGGATTTGATTAGAAACCTCTACATAATGAGCCATATTGCCGTGAATAAAAATACCGTTCGGGCAAAGTTTAGCGGCTTGTCTGGCGGGCATAGCTGAATGCACACCGAATTTGCGCGCTTCATAAGAACAAGTCGCAACAACTCCACGTTTATTAGGATCCCCACCAATAATAAGTGGCTTTCCTCGGAACTCAGGATGGTCGCGTTGTTCTACAGATGCATAAAAAGCGTCCATATCAATATGAATAATTTTTCTACTCGTATCCATAACTGCATCTCCCTTAAAACGAACAAGCGTTCTTATTCAATTATAAAGGTTAAACTCATTAATTACAAGAAAAAAATACCCTATTTTCATAAGGTATTTTCTTCTGATTTATTTCTTTAAAAATGCCCCTTTACCGAAGAATTCGATAACTTGTGGCATTACTTGATAAAGTCGTGTCGCAATATTCATTACAAAAGGTAAATTGATTTCGCGGCGCTTAGTTCCCATAATTTGCACTGTTTTACGCGCAACCTTTTCTGGCTGTAACACTAATTTGCCAACTGTTTCTAAATAGTTCCCTGATTTATCCGCTACATCGAAAAAGTTTGTAGCAATTGGGCCAGGATTGATCGTTGTAACATGGATTTTGTCTGGCATTAGTTCTAAACGAAGTGCATTAGAAAAACCTAAAACCGCATATTTCGTTGCTGAGTAAACAGTTGATTTTGGTGTAGCTATTTTAGCAGCTTGGGAAGCAATATTAATAATATGTCCTGCTTTGCGTGCTTGCATTTGCGGTAAAATCAGTTGTGTGAGTTGAATTAAGCCCAGTACATTCGTATCAAACATTTTTTCAATTGTCTCAAATGGAATATCTACCGCGTTTTCAAATAAACCAAAACCTGCACAGTTGACTAATACGTCGATTTGATACGAAGCATTTATCTCTGCGCTGACTTGTTTCACTTGCTCGAAATCCGTCATATCTAAAGTAAAATAAGTCGCTTCTACTGAAAAATTATCATGTATATCTTTTTGTAAATCTAGTAATTTTTCCGTACTTCTGGCTGTTATAATAACATTGCCACCGGACGCAGCAACTTGTCTTGCAATTTCAGCGCCAAGACCGTTAGAAGCCCCGGTAATTAATACCGTTTTATTCTTCAAAAAAGGGTTCATTTTGTCACTCTCCTACTTGAAAAACAGCTAAGTCATAAGCTATTTCAGTATTTTCAAAAACAGTTTTTGCTTCTATTAATAGTTCTTTACTTGCATCTCGATCATATCTTGAGCTGATATGGGTTAAAATTAATTTTTTGACATTGGCAGCTTTAGCAAGGTTTGCCGCTTGAAGCGTTGTCGAATGCATATATTCTCCTGCCATTTTTGCTTTATCACCTTCAAATGTTGCTTCATGAACCAAAATATCGGCGTTCATTGCTAATTCTAGTTCGCTAACAGTTTCTTTTGTATCACCAAAAATACTAATAATCTTCCCTTTTTGTGGCTCACCGATATAATTTTTACCATCGATTACGCGTCCATCAGCTAATGTTACGATTTCGCCGTTTTTTAGCTTTTGAAAAACTGGTCCCGCTTCGACGCCGTCCGCCTTTAGTTTTTCAGCATTAAGTGCGCCCTGTTTATCTTTTTCAACAATGCGGTAACCAAAACTGCGTACGCCGTGGTCAAGATCGTCAGCTGTAACTAGAAACATCTCATCTTCAAAAATCACACCTGGCTCTATTTCTTCAAAATTGATTTTATATGTAAGCCTTGTTCCACTGAGTCTTAAGGAAGTTTCGACATATTCGGCTATTCCAGCTGGGCCATAAATAGTCAAATCGGAATCTCCACCTTGAAAAGAACGGCTACTTAATAAGCCTGGCAGTCCAAAAATATGGTCTCCGTGCATGTGAGTAATAAATATTTTTTCTAGCTTGCTAAGTTTGATATGGCTTCGCAAAACTTGATGTTGGGTTGCTTCCCCGCAATCAAAAAGCCAAATTGCATTTCGTTCATTTAACATTGAAAGTGCGATGGATGTGACATTACGGCCTCGCGACGGTACGCCTGCT
Organism: Listeria sp. MAN/IMW/UF464; assembly: GCF_058683955.1. Taxonomy (NCBI): domain Bacteria; kingdom Bacillati; phylum Bacillota; class Bacilli; order Caryophanales; family Listeriaceae; genus Listeria; species Listeria sp. MAN/IMW/UF464. The sequence continues at coordinate 343,278 of NZ_JBZWZP010000002.1, read as the reverse complement.
CCAGTTCCTAAAAAAACAAGTTCCATTTTGTTCCATTCCCTTCCCAGTTCGTGTCTTATTTTATCACATTCTTAATCGAACAGGAAATAAACATTTTCATGCTAAAAACCCTTATAATTCAGAAATAACTGTCAAATTAAAAAAATATTCGAACCAAACAGTTGCACAAATGCTTCTTTATGGATAAAATAGTATGGACTAATGAGGAAAATTAATAGCTCATTTAATAAGGCCTTTTTTTGTGGGGTTCTTTTCAAACTAAGAAATCTTTTTCTTAGCAGTTAATTTTTTGCCATTAAGAGAATAAGAAAGAGGGTAAATGACGTATGACAGATGAGTTAGAACAAAAAGCACTGATTACTATTTTTGGCGGTACGGGAGATTTGGCAAATCGCAAACTTTACCCTTCGCTATATCATTTGTACAGTAAGGGATCTCTTGGCGACAATTTTGCTGTAATTGGAACGGCTCGTCGTGAATGGAGTAACGATTTCTTCCGTGATAAAGTAAAAGAGTCTATCAAAGACATTGACGGTTCCGAAAAAGACGCGGATGCATTTGCTTCTCATTTCTACTATCAATCCCATGATGTAACAAATAAAGAATCTTATGTAACTTTAAAAGATTTGTCTGATGAATTAGACGCTAAATATGAATTAGGTGGTAATCGCCTTTTCTATCTTGCAATGGCACCGAACTTCTTTGGAACGATTGCTAGCCGCATTAAATCTGAAGGTTTTGTAGACACAGACGGTTTCCATCGTTTAATTATCGAAAAACCATTTGGTCATGATTTAGCTAGTGCGGAAGAATTAAATAATTCGCTTCGTCAAGCTTTCAAGGAAGATGAAATTTATCGTATTGACCATTATTTAGGAAAAGAAATGATCCAAAATATCTCGGTTATTCGTTTTGCCAATTCTATCATTGAATCGCTTTGGAATAATCGTTACATTGATAACATTCAAGTTACTTTGACAGAAGTGCTCGGCGTTGAAGACCGAGGACGTTATTATGACGAAAGTGGCGCATTACGAGACATGGTTCAAAACCATATTCTCCAAATCGTTTCTTTACTTGCGATGGAGCCGCCAATTAACTTAACGACACGCGAGATTCGTCATGAAAAAGTTCGCGCGCTTCGTTCGTTACGCGTTTTTGAAGGTAAAGAAGTTCACCAAAACTTTATTCGTGGTCAATACGGGCCTGGTGAAGTAGGTGGCAAAGAACTTAAAGGCTATCGTCAAGAAGATAATGTGGATCCTCATTCCAATACGGAAACATTCGTTGCAGCTAAACTTGAAATCGATAACTTCCGCTGGGCTGGTGTTCCATTTTATATCCGTACTGGTAAACGTCTTGCGAAGAAAACAACCCAAATTGCTATTCAGTTCAAAGATGTGCCACTGAATTTATTCGGGCAACAACAATCGCTTGGTGGTAACGTACTTGTTATTCATATCCAACCGGACGAAGGTATTACACTTCATTTGAATGTAAAAGAACCTGGTCAAGGAATGGTTACAATGCCAGTTAACTTAAATTACATTCATTCTTCTCCAGATGGTATGAATACACCTGAAGCTTATGAAAAATTAATTTTAGACTGCCTACGCGGTGATGCAACTTACTTCTCTCACTGGGATGAAGTATCGCTATCATGGAACTTTATCGACCATGTGGCAGATGTTTGGACAAATACTAAAGACCACTTCCCTAACTACAAATCCGGTTCGATGGGTCCAAAAGAAGCAGACGACCTTATCCAACGTGACGGATTCCAGTGGTTCCCAATCGATTAATCAAAAAACCAGAAATATGGCTATTTTAGCCTGTTTCTGGTTTTCTTTGTTTACTTGCAAAAACCCCTATGCATGTTAGAATAGAGAGGAAAACTAACTAGTTAAAGGAGCTCATATAATGGCTGAAAATATTGATGACTACCTAGAAAAAGGCATGTATGGGGCAAAAGAAATTAATCCCGCTGAGAAGAAAAAATATTTAGGAACATACCGCGAACGCGTATTAGTCGCGCTCACAAAAGAAGAAGTTTTAACCCAAGAGTATCTTCCAGAACTAGAAAAAGCAATACTAGAAAACAGTGACTCGAAGCTTTTGTTAAATGGATTACTGCACTATAATTCTCTGCGCCCTTACATTAAGCTAGCGGAAAAATGTAAACATGAATTTTCTATCGTCAGTCGTTTAGAAGGTGAAACAGATATTTATCTCGTCCTTGCCTGTCAAAAAGCGGTCAATAAAGAAGATATTCATTTGTATAAGGAAGAACAGGAAAACGCCGAAGAAGAACCTACCTCGTTACTAGAGAAGGTTCGTAAACTGTTTAATTAAGTTCTTCCGTGTAAACATATAGGAGGTCGATCTATGCTACACCTTATTACTGTATCACTCGCTATTTTGATGGCGCTACAAACCATATATTTCTTCATTCGGAAAAACGTCAATATGGGAGTTATGTTTTTACTAATAACTGCCGCCCTTCTTCTACTTAGCACAATTTAGTGGAACATTCGTCGCGACAGCTTGCTTTAACTCTTGTTGCATAATACCAATTCCAGTCGCACCTTCAAGTGGAAAACTGAATGGCTGTTTACCGTCAGTAATACTCATTAGTAACCCTCTGAATTTTTTGCCGCCTAACATCGGGATTGGTTCAGAAGGGTTTATTTGTAGTTGCTCCCACTGTTCTTTCAGTTCATCAAGCTGAATTGTGTCTTCCCCTACCCCTTTCATCGTAAAACGGACATCATAGGTTTTTGCAACAATATCATCTGGTCTTAAAAATCCGTATTTTGGGGATAAAATCAAATAATTATCCGCAAACTGTTCCGCATAAGCTTTACTTAAACGATGAAACGTTCCGGTATACACTTCACTTGCCTTAACTGGACCAATATCCGGAAGCTTATCCCAAATTTTTGGTTTTCCTGAGGCGATAATAATCAGGTTTGTTTTATTGGATATTCCCACATCATCACTCTTCCTTGTTTCTCTTCAGTATCTTTTTCTTTAATATGTACAAAATGATTATGCTTTAGTACTTGGATAGAAGCTTCGTTTTGCTCATAACATCTAGCAAATATGCGGTTAATGACGGGTTGGTTTTCTAGCCAATCAATCATACTAATGAGCGCTTCTGACATATATCCTTTATTTTGATAATCTGGAACAATACTATAGCCAATTTCGATTTCTCCTGTTTTATCTGGGTTTCCTTGTCCGCCAATTTCACCGATAATTTTATTTTCTGTTTTTAAAACGACTAAACGTGTCCATTTAATCATTTTATCGTCTTTTTTTACATTTTCTAATACATATGGCAAATAAAAAAAGAAATCAATTCCGGGCCAGTCAGGCGACACGTGGTAGCCGCTTGTTTTTTCTAAAGCTTCTGTCCCATTTATCGTTGCTTGAATCATTTCTAATGTGTAATTTATTAAAATTAATCGATCTGTTTCCAAATTATCCACAGCAAAAACCTGACTTTCCTACTAATTTATTACTTTCAATTTAGCAGAATTTGCTATAAAAACGCAACTAATGTGTGATTTTTTATCCAAAATATTAATTAATTCGAGTAAAACTATAAAAATAAAACTATTCTGACTATATACTTGACCTTTCATTTTTGAATGCGCTTCCATTTAAGTTATAAGTCAAATATAAGACCAGGTACTAATTTAGTATAAAAGAGTAAGTTGCTTGAATTGTGCAAACTGACGGAAAACTTTCAAAATAACAATTGACAATCGCATGGCAACCATATATATTAAATAATAACATAACATTTCTTGATATTAATTTTTTTCAAAAATGTGCGACTAATCGGAAATCTAAAACCATTTAACGAAGGGGATAATGACTTATGAAAACGACCAAATCAGTCATTACAATTTTATTACTCTAAAAGGACTTTGAGCACTGTAGAAATTTACAGTAGTTTGAGTCCTGTTTACGTTAAATGGGATTCTGGCAAAGCATCCCATTGTTTTCATCATTGGGGTGCTTTTTCTTTAGCTAGATTTCAAGGTTTAAGCATAGAAAAGTAACTATCAAGCAAGCAACTACTTATTCATATATATTAATGCCACGCTATTTTGCAAATTCTAAAAATTCAGCGTCGGCAAATAATTCTTAATTAGAAATGGGGTAAAGTCATATGCGTAGTGACAAAATTAAAAAAGGTGTTGAACAGGCTCCAGCAAGAAGTTTGCTGCATGCCACAGGTCAAATCAAAAGTCCAGGTGATATGGATAAACCATTTATCGCTATTTGTAACTCTTACATTGATATTGTGCCAGGTCATGTTCATTTGCGAGAACTTGCGGATGTGGCTAAAGAAGCTATTAGAGAAGCTGGCGGTATCCCATTTGAATTTAATACGATTGGTGTAGATGACGGCATTGCTATGGGGCATATCGGTATGCGTTACTCCCTCCCTTCTCGTGAGGTTATTGCTGATGCGGCTGAAACTGTCATAAATGCACACTGGTTCGATGGTGTTTTCTACATTCCAAACTGTGACAAAATCACACCCGGGATGCTACTTGCTTCTGTTCGTACAAATGTACCTGCTATCTTCTGTTCTGGTGGTCCTATGAAAGCTGGATTATCTGCTCACGGAAAAGCCCTTACTCTTTCTTCCGTTTTTGAAGCGGTTGGTGCTTTTAAAGAAGGCAGTATGTCACAAGAAGATTTCCTTGATATGGAAGCAAACGCGTGCCCGACTTGCGGCTCGTGCGCAGGAATGTTCACTGCAAACTCAATGAACTGTTTAATGGAAATCCTCGGTATGGCTGTTCCGGGAAATGGTACAACGCTTGCTGTTTCGGATGCACGCCGAGAACTTATTAGAGAGTCAGCATTCCATTTAATGGATTTAGTGAAAAAAGATATTCGTCCTCGTGACATTATTACTAAAGATGCGATAGATGATGCATTTGCTCTAGACATGGCAATGGGTGGCTCTACAAATACTGTTTTACATACACTCGCCCTTGCAAATGAAGCTGGGATTGAAGATTACGATTTAGAACGTATCAATGACATCGCTAAACGCGTCCCTTACCTTTCCAAAATCGCCCCTTCTTCTTCTTACTCGATGCATGATGTTCATGAAGCTGGCGGCGTTTCTGCCATTATTAAAGAACTTGTTGATCTTGGCGGCGCTATTCATCCAGACCGCATAACGGTTACTGGAAAGACAATTAGAGAAAATGTTGCTGATGCAAAAATTAATAATACAGACGTTATCCATCCAAAAGAAAATCCTTATAGCCCAGTTGGTGGACTTTCGATGCTGTTTGGAAATATCGCACCAAAAGGAGCAACTATCAAAGTTGGTGGTGTAGATCCTTCTGTACAAGTTTTCAAAGGAGAAGCTATTTGCTTTAGCTCTCATGATGAGGCGGTTGAAGCCATTGATAATCATACGGTTCGCGAAGGTCATGTAGTAGTTATTCGCTATGAAGGTCCAAAAGGCGGACCAGGAATGCCAGAAATGCTAGCTCCAACATCTAGTATTGTTGGCCGAGGTTTAGGTAAAGACGTCGCACTCATTACAGATGGCCGTTTCTCCGGAGCAACACGCGGGATTGCAGTAGGTCACATTTCTCCTGAAGCTGCTGCTGGCGGTCCAATCGCACTTGTTCACGACGGAGATATTATCACAATTGATTTACCAAATCGGACGTTAAATGTAGATGTTCCAGATGAAGTTTTAGAAGAAAGAAGAAAAGAATTACCGAAATTTAAAGCCAAAGTAAAAACTGGTTATCTTGCAAGATATACTGCCCTCGTAACAAGTGCTCACACTGGTGGTATTTTGCAAATTCCAGAAGATTTAATCGACTAAAAAAATGAGGTGATAAGCGTGATTGATACGACGAAGACAAATGAAAAAGCGACAAAAAAGCTAAATAAAAGTGGAGCTGAACTTTTAATTGACTCCTTGAAAAAACAACAAGTCGAAATGATTTTTGGGTATCCAGGTGGCGCTGTTTTACCTCTTTATGATGCCTTTTATGACTGTGATATTCCGCATATTCTAACGAGGCATGAACAAGGAGCGATTCATGCTGCTGAAGGTTATGCCCGCGTAACTGGGAAACCTGGTGTCGTTGTTGTAACGAGTGGACCTGGTGCAACAAATGTATTAACTGGTATTGCAGATGCGATGAGTGATTCTATTCCTTTAGTTATTTTTACAGGCCAAGTTCATACGCCTGGTATCGGAAAAGACGCTTTTCAAGAAGCAGATATGATTGGACTCACCATCCCAATTACTAAATACAACTACCAAGTTCGTGATGTTCGTGACTTACCAAAAATTGTCAACGAAGCTTTTCATATCGCAAATACTGGTCGCAAAGGTCCTGTTGTTGTTGATATTCCAAAAGATATGGGTATTACTCAAACGGACACGGTTCGTCCTGATACGATTGACTTGCCGGGTTATCAACCGACTTATTCACCTAATCCACTACAACTCGAAAAATTAATGCAAGCTCTTTCCGCTCGTAGTAAGCCTCTTATTCTTGCAGGAGCTGGTGTAAACCATGCTAGAGCTACGGCTGAATTACTCGAATTTGCTGAACGTTATCAAATTCCTGTTGTTAATACACTGCTCGGTCTTGGCAGTTTTCCGCAAAACCATGATTTATTTCTTGGTATGGGAGGAATGCACGGTTCTTACGCAGCAAATATGGCGTTAACTGACTGCGATTTACTCATTAATTTTGGTTCAAGATTTGATGATCGCCTTGCTAGCGCGCCAAAAGATTTTGCTACGAAAGCAACCATTGCTCATATCGACATTGATCCCGCTGAAATCGGCAAAATTATCGAAACCCAAATTCCAATTGTTGCCGACATTAATGAAACACTCACACAACTGTTACAAATGGAACTACCGGTTCACCCAGATACATCACATTGGTACAAATTAAATATGACTCGTAAAAACCGTCATCCTTTTAATTTTGATAGGACGAAAAAAGCGGAAATTAAACCACAGCGTGTAATTGAACTTATTGGTGAAATTACGCAAGGTGAGGCGCTTGTTTCTACCGATGTTGGACAGCATCAAATGTGGACAGCTCAGTTCTATCCGTTCCAATTTGATCACCAAATTATTACAAGCGGTGGTCTTGGCACGATGGGCTTTGGATTTCCAGCAGCGGTCGGCGCACAACTTGCTTTCCCCGACAAAACAGTAGTCGCGGTTGTTGGTGATGGTGGTTTCCAAATGACAAACCAAGAACTAGCAATTTTAAACGATTATCAGATTAATGTAAAAACAGTCATTATCAATAACGGGTCTCTAGGAATGGTTCGTCAGTGGCAAGAAAAATTCCACGGTGAAAGATATTCCCATTCGATTTTCACGAGTCAACCTGATTTTGTGAAATTGTCTGAAGCATATGGGGTTAAAGGCGTTCGTTTGACAAATCCTGAAACGCTTGAAAAAGATTTAAGAAAAGCGTTCGCGCACCCTGGCCCAATTGTCATTGACGTTCATGTTGCAAAAGATGAACTAGTACTTCCAATGGTTCCAAGCGGTAAACCAAATCACCAAATGGAAGGAGTGGAATAAATGCGCCGAATCATTACTGCTACAGTGAATAACTCATCTGGCGTACTAAATCGTATTACTGGGGTTATCTCCAGACGCCAATATAATATCGATAGCATCTCTGTTGGCTGGACCGAAATCCCGAATGTTTCTCGGATTACCATCGTCGTCCATGTCGACTCACTATACGAAATTGAACAAGTAACCAAACAGCTTAACAAACAAATCGATGTGCTTAAAGTAAGTGATATTACTGATGACGCGCACATTGAACGCGAACTCGCTTTACTTAAAATCAACTCCCCTGCTGCTTTACGTTCTGAGCTAAACGCAGTAATCGAACCATTTCGCGCCACCGTCATTGATGTCGGTACTAAAAATGTCGTCATTCAAGTAACTGGTACAAGCGAAAAAATTGATGCTTTCGTTGATACAGTTCGACCATATGGCATTAAACAAATGGCTAGAACAGGTGTAACTGGCTTTACAAGAAGTCCTAAAAAAATGGGCTGAAATCATTAACTACAGAGCAATTCGTTGCTTTGCTAGCATCAGAATAGCATCTCGCTCTTCTGAAATATAAAAAGAAACTAGTTGGAGGTTAGGAAAAATGACAAAAGTTTATTATGAAGATGCAGTAAAAAATAACGCACTAGAAGGTAAAACAGTAGCAGTAATCGGGTACGGTTCACAAGGCCATGCGCATTCGCAAAACCTACGTGACAATGGCAATAACGTTATTATCGGAATTCGTGAAGGTAAATCTGCCGAATCTGCGAGAAATGATGGCTTTGATGTTTATTCTGTTAGTGAAGCAGCTGAAAAAGCAGACGTTATTATGATTCTTTTGCCAGATGAAACACAAGGTGAAACGTATGAAAATGAAATCAAGCCTAACCTAAAAGCTGGCAATGCACTTGTTTTCGCTCATGGTTTTAATATTCATTTTGACGTAATTAATCCTCCAAGCGATGTGGATGTTTTCCTAGTAGCTCCAAAAGGTCCTGGTCACTTGGTTCGCCGTACTTTTGTTGAAGGTGGCGCTGTCCCTTCCCTATTCGCTATTTACCAAGATGCAACTGGAAATGCACGTGATACAGCTCTATCTTACGCAAAAGGCATCGGTGCAACTCGTGCTGGCGTTATTGAAACTACTTTCAAAGAAGAAACAGAAACGGATCTATTTGGTGAACAAGCAGTTCTATGTGGAGGCGCTACTCATCTTATCCAAGCTGGATTTGAAACACTAGTTGAGGCTGGCTACCAACCGGAACTTGCTTATTTTGAAGTACTACACGAAATGAAGCTAATTGTTGATTTGATGTATGAAGGCGGTATGGAAAAAATGCGCCACTCGATTTCTAATACAGCAGAATACGGCGACTATGTTTCCGGCCCTCGTGTTGTTACAGCTGATACGAAAAAAGCAATGAAAGAAGTACTTACCGACATTCAAAATGGTAACTTTGCTAAATCATTCATTGACGACAATAAAAATGGTTTTAAAGAATTCCATAGAATGCGCAAAGAACAACAAGGTCATCAAATCGAAAAAGTTGGTGCAGAACTTCGCGAAATGATGCCATTTGTAAAACCACAACATTAATACTTACCGCGGATTGCTAGGCGAGTTTTTCGCCTAGCAACCGTTTATCCTTTTTCAATATGAGTTTAAGCAAGAACGTGTTTCTTCCCTAAACTGATACTGAAAGCAGGAAAAATCCACGCTTCCCTATCTAATATAAAACAAGAGGTGAAATCGAATGAAGAAAATCCAGTTTTTTGATACTACACTTAGAGATGGCGAACAAACCCCTGGAGTTAATTTTGACGTAAAGGAGAAAATCCAGATTGCCTTACAACTCGAAAAACTTGGAATTGATGTGATTGAAGCCGGCTTTCCGATTTCTTCTCCTGGAGATTTTGAATGCGTCAAGGCAATTGCAAAAGCGATTAAACATTGTTCTGTAACAGGGCTAGCACGCTGTGTTGAAGCGGATATTGACCGCGCGGAAGAAGCGCTTAAAGACGCAGTTTCCCCGCAAATACATATCTTCTTAGCAACGAGCGATGTGCATATGGAATACAAATTAAAAATGAGTCGGGCGGAAGTTCTTGCTTCCATTAAACACCACATTAGTTATGCGAGACAAAAATTTGACGTTGTACAGTTTTCACCAGAAGATGCAACGCGCTCAGATCGTGCTTTTCTTATTGAAGCAGTTCAAACCGCGATTGATGCTGGAGCTACCGTTATTAACATTCCAGATACAGTCGGATACACTAATCCAACTGAATTCGGACAATTGTTTCAAGATTTGCGCCGGGAAATAAAGCAGTTTGATGATATTATTTTCGCGTCCCACTGTCATGATGACCTTGGAATGGCTACGGCTAACGCGCTCGCTGCAATTGAAAATGGTGCGAGACGCGTTGAAGGTACAATTAACGGTATCGGTGAACGTGCTGGAAATACGGCGCTAGAAGAAGTTGCCGTCGCACTTCACATCCGCAAAGATTTTTATCAAGCAGAAACAAATATTGTCTTGAATCAATTTAAAAACTCAAGTGATCTAATTAGTCGTTTGTCTGGTATGCCAGTTCCTCGTAATAAAGCCGTAATAGGTGGAAATGCATACGCACATGAATCCGGTATTCATCAAGATGGCGTTCTAAAAAACCCAGATACGTATGAAATCATCACCCCTGCTCTTGTTGGTGTTGATAAAAATTCCCTCCCTCTTGGCAAACTTTCTGGAAAACATGCCTTCAATACACGAATGGAAGAAATGGGTTATACGCTGAGTGAACAAGAACAAAAAGATGCTTTTAAACGTTTCAAACAGCTTGCAGATGCAAAAAAAGACGTGACCGAAGAAGACTTGCATGCGCTAATTCTTGGTCAATCTTCTGAATCTCATGATGCTTTCGAATTAAAACATTTACAAGTACAGTACGTTACTGGCGGTGTCCAAGGTGCCATCGTGCGGATTGAAGAACGTGATGGAGCGTTAATAGAAGATGCAGCAACCGGCTCAGGAAGCATTGAAGCCATTTATAATACTATTAACCGACTAATGAAACAAGATATTGAATTAACCGATTATCGTATTCAAGCGATTACAGCAGGCCAAGATGCCCAAGCAGAAGTCCATGTCGTCATTAAAGATGATAATGGCACTGAATTCCATGGTATCGGTATCGATTTTGATGTTTTAACAGCTAGTGCTAAAGCTTATTTGCAAGCATCTGGAAAAAGCAAATCTACAAGTAAGCAAGCTGATTTCGAGGAGGTAAAGTAACGTGGCATATAAAATTACTTCCTTAGCTGGCGACGGAATTGGACCGGAAATTATGGCTTCCGGAATCAAAATATTAGAAGCTATCGCTGCCAAATACAATCATACATTTGAAATTGAATCGCACCCTTTTGGAGGAGCCGGAATTGATGCAGCTGGTGATCCAATCCCTCCTGAAACTTTAAAATCCTGCCAAAATGCCGACGCAATTTTACTTGGGGCAATTGGTGGTCCTAAGTGGGATAATGCGCCTAAACGACCTGAAGACGGCTTACTTGCACTCAGAAAAGCGCTTGGTCTTTTCGCTAACATCCGCCCTATTCAAGTCCCTAGCTCGATAACGCATCTTTCTCCTTTAAAAAAGGAAATTGTTGAAAATACTGATTTTGTTGTTGTTCGTGAGTTAACTGGTGGACTTTACTTTGGGGAACCGAAACATTGGGATGATGTAGCTGCTGTTGATTCTTTAACCTATACTCGCGTGGAAATCGAACGAATTATAGAAAAAGCATTCGAAATTGCATCGACACGAAATAAAAAAGTAACTTCTGTTGATAAAGCAAATGTGCTAGCTTCAAGTAAATTATGGCGCAAAATTGCTGAAGAAGTAGCAAGTCGTCATCCAGATATTACATTAGAGCATTTGTACGTTGATGCTGCTGCAATGCTAATGATTCAGCGGCCAACGACATTCGATGTAATCGTAACGGAAAATTTATTCGGTGATATTTTAAGTGATGAAGCGTCTGTTATTACTGGCTCACTTGGGATGCTCCCTTCTGCTAGTCATGCTCAAAATGGACCTTCTTTATACGAACCAATTCACGGATCTGCACCAGACATTGCTAATCAAAATATCGCCAATCCAATGTCAATGATTTCTTCTGTGTCAATGATGCTCCGTCAATCTTTTTCACTTTTTAAAGAGGCAGATGCGATTGATGCGGCTACAGCAAGAACGATGCAAGCTGGATTTTTAACCGCTGATCTTGGAGGTAATACTTCCACAACCGATTTTACAAATGAAGTTCTAAAACAAATTGAAGGAGGAGAATAAAATGGGGAAAACACTTTTTGATAAACTTTGGAACCGCCATGTCATTTATGGTAAAGAAGGTGAACCGCAATTATTATATGTTGACCTTCATTTGATTCATGAAGTTACTTCTCCTCAAGCGTTTGAAGGACTTAGAATGGAAAATCGACCACTGCGGAGACCAGATAAAACATTTGCTACAATGGATCATAATGTTCCTACTGAAGACATTTTCAACATTCAAGATTTAGTTGCTAAAAAGCAAATTGAAGCACTACAAACTAACTGCGAAGAATTCGGGGTAACACTAGCTGATATGGGTAGCGACCGCCAAGGAATCGTGCATATGGTTGGACCTGAAACTGGTCTTACTCAGCCTGGAAAAGTGATTGTATGTGGAGATTCGCATACTGCGACACATGGTGCTTTTGGCGCGATTGGCTTTGGGATTGGTTCCAGTGAAGTAGAGCATGTTTTTGCGACCCAAACTATTTGGCAACAAAAACCAAAATCTATGGGTATTGAAATTAATGGAAAACTTCCCAAAGGCGTTTATGCAAAAGATATAATTTTGCATTTGATTGCCACATATGGCGTCGCTTTTGGAACAGGTTATGCGGTTGAATATTACGGCGAAACGATTCGCAATATGTCGATGGAAGAACGTATGACGATTTGTAATATGGCTATTGAAGGTGGCGCAAAAATGGGCATGATGGCGCCAGACCAAACTACTTTTGAATATGTTCGTGGTCGTGAATATGCTCCTTCTGACATGGAAAAAGCCATTCGTGATTGGGAAACGCTTAAAACTGATCCTGATGCGGAATATGACCTTCATATCGAAATGGATGCTAGCATTTTAGAACCATATGTCACTTGGGGAACAAATCCAGAGATGGGTGTCCCTTTTTCAAAAGCATTTCCGGAAATTAAAGATATGAACTATGAGCGTGCTTATGAATATATGGGACTAAAACCCGGCCAAACAGCAGAAGAAATCGAGCTTGGTTATGTGTTTATTGGTTCTTGTACGAATGCTCGGCTGTCCGATTTAGAAGAAGCAGCTCGTATCGTTAAAGGAAATAAAGTAAAAAATAATATTCGGGCACTAGTCGTGCCTGGTTCTCGCCAAGTTCGTAATGCAGCAGAAGCAATCGGCCTTGATAAGATATTTAAAGATGCCGGTTTTGAATGGCGTGAACCTGGTTGTTCGATGTGTCTCGGAATGAATCCCGACCAAGTTCCAGACGGGGTCCACTGCGCTTCTACTTCGAATCGTAATTTTGAAGGGCGCCAAGGTAAAGGAGCACGTACCCATCTTGTTTCACCAGCAATGGCTGCAGCGGCGGCAATTAACGGACACTTTATCGATATTCGAAAGGAGGCGGTTATTAGTGGAGGCAATTAAAGTACACATTGGTAAAACGGTTGCACTAATGAATGATAATATTGACACCGATCAAATCATTCCAAAAAGTTTCCTAAAGCGAATTGAACGGACTGGTTTTGGCGAATTTCTATTTGATAGTTGGCGCTACCTTCCGAATCGGAAACCAAACCCGGATTTTCCGCTCAATGCTCCTGAACGTCAAGAAGCAACGATATTAATTACAGGAGATAATTTTGGTTGCGGCTCTTCTCGTGAACATGCCGCATGGGCGCTACTTGATTACCGTTTCCGAGTGATTATCGCTGGAAGTTATAGTGATATTTTTTATATGAATTGTACGAAAAATGGCGTTCTTCCTATTGTTCTTCCTAGAGAAGCGCGTGAAAAATTAGCGAAAATCACTGCCGAGGAAAAAGTGACGATTGACTTGCCAAAACAACAAGTCATTAGTTCAGTTGGTACCTATCCATTTGAGATTGATGCTACATGGAAAAATAAATTTATTAATGGGCTGGATGATATTGCGATTACTTTTGAACATATTGACGCGATTAAAGCCTATGAGCAAAAAGTGGATTCCATATAAGAAAAGGTAGTGAGGATGATGGAGTTAGTTGATTTATTAGTGACAGAAGAAGATGTCGAAAAAGCCTATGATGTATTAAAACCAGTTGTCAAGCATACCCCGCTTGAATACGATTTTTACCTGTCAGAAAAATATCATTGCAATGTATATTTGAAACGTGAAGATTTACAACGGGTGCGTTCTTTTAAATTACGTGGTGCTTTTTATGCCATTTCTCGACTGTCAGCAGAACAGTTAGAAAAAGGAGTCACCTGTGCAAGCGCTGGAAATCATGCTCAAGGAGTCGCCTATACTTGTAAACGTATGACGGTTCCGGCAACGATTTTCATGCCAACTACTACCCCACAACAAAAAGTATCGCAAGTGAAATTTTTCGGTGGGAGTAATGTGGAGGTTGTTTTAGTTGGTGACACGTTTGATGCATCTGCTACTGCCGCAAAAGAATTCGCAGCAGAACATGGCCAGACATTTATCCCGCCGTTTGATGATCCAGATATTATCGCAGGCCAAGGATCGCTCGCGGTTGAAATGGTAAAAGATTTAAATAAAGCACATGAGCAAGCGGATTATGTTTTTGCAGGTATTGGTGGCGGCGGCTTAATTAGCGGTGTGGCATCTTATCTAAAAGCGAAAAGTCCAATCACAAAAATTATCGGTGTAGAACCAGCTGGCGCGCCTTCGATGACAGAAGCATTAAAACAAAATCAAGTTGTGACTCTAGATAAAATCGATAAATTTGTTGACGGGGCTGCAGTGAAAGAAGTTGGAAGTTTAACATTTCAGCATGCAAAAGTCTTAGTTGATGAAGTGACAACCGTTTCTGAAGGAGCAGTTTGTTCAACGATTTTAGATATGTATACGAAGCAAGCGATTGTCGCCGAACCAGCTGGTGCTCTTTCCGTTGCTGCTCTCGAAACTTATCGTGAGGAAATCAAAGATAAAACAGTAGTCTGTATCGTTAGTGGCGGAAATAACGATATTAATCGAATGCAAGAAATTGAAGAACGTTCCCTACTTCATGAAGGATTAAAACATTATTTCATCGTCAACTTCTCTCAACGCCCTGGTGCTCTAAAAGAGTTTGTAAATGATGTTCTTGGACCGCATGATGATATTACTAAATTCGAATATACGAAAAAAGTAAATCGAGGCAATGGACCTGTTATCATCGGTGTACTTTTACAAGATAAGAATGATTATGAAGGTTTGCTTGAGCGGGTTGCTGCTTTTGATCCGAGTTATATACCGATTAATGATAACCAAACACTTTACACATTACTTGTTTAAAATGGGTTCTCGCATAAAGCGGGAGCCTATTTATATTACAGTTTATCTGTCTGTTATAGTAACAGTTTATTTTGAAAACCGGTTTAAAATCTTTTGTTTAAGGATATAAAGTAGTATAATGAACATATAGAAATTAAACTGTATTATTTAAAAGCAACTTTTTATATATAACAATTCAAGGAGTGGCAATGATGGACACAGTAAGAAAAAATCGATTATTTCAGCATTCTACAATGGCAGCACTTGTTGGTGGTCTTTTTAGCGGAACGACAAGTTTTAAAGAATTACTACAACACGGTGACCTCGGCATAGGAACGCTTGATCAATTTGATGGCGAACTGATTATTTTGGATGGGGAAGCTTTTCAAATACGCTCGGACGGTCAAGCTTATAAAGTAAAACCGGAAGACACAACACCTTATGCGAGCACTACTTTTTTTGAAGCAGATACGTCTTTTACTGTTTCAGAACCTACTTCTAAACAAACTGTGGAAGAAAAAATCGCCGAATTAGTGCAAGGACCGAACGTTTTTTACGCGGTGAAAATGACTGGGAATTTCCGTTATGTGGACACTCGTGTTGTTCCAAAACAACAAAGACCATATCCGCCACTTATTGAAGCGGTGAAGGAACAGCCAACGTATCACTTTGAGTATATTACTGGTACAATTGTTGGTTTTTGGACACCTGCTTATATTAGTGGTATTGGGGTTTCCGGCTATCACGTACATTTTATTGATGATATGCGCAAAATCGGTGGTCACGTATTTGATTACGAAATGCTTGAAGGTACTGTTGAAGTCGCACAACAAACTGAATTCGAACTTCAGTTACCACAAACAACAGAATTTCTTAGAAGCGATTTAAGCACACCGGATATGTTAGAACAGATTGAAGCAGCGGAAAATTAATAAAAAAACGCCCAAATTAATGGGCGTTTTTTTATTCTGTAATAATTTTATGAATAAGCGTTGGTGCTGTTGCTTGGTCAGCGATTTTGATGTTTTCGTAGATTTTTGCTTTTACATTTTCTACGTCTTCTTGGTCGGCAAAAATCGTTACGAGTGAATCGCCTTCTTTGACTTGATCGCCTACTTTTTTGCGAAGCATTAAACCTACTGCTAGGTTAATTTCGTCTTCTTTTGTTGCACGACCGGCGCCTAGAATCATTGCTGCGATTCCAATTTCATCAGCAACGATTTGACTTACGAAACCGGATGTTTTAGCGGGTACTTCGATTTGGTATTTTGCTTGTGGGAGTTTTTCTGGGTGGTCAACAATACTTGCATCGCCGCCTTGATTAGAAAGGAAGGTTTTGAATTTCTCTAGTGCTGCTCCGTTTTCGATTACTTCGATTAGTTTAGCGCGAGCTTCATCTAAGGTTTCAGCTTGTTTAGCAAGTACGACCATTTGACTTCCGAGTACGAGGACTAATTCAGTTAAGTCTTCTGGACCTTGACCTTTTAATGTATCAATAGCTTCTTTTACTTCTAAAGCGTTTCCGATTGCTTCACCAAGTGGTTGAGACATATCAGAAATAACTGCCATTGTATTTCTACCAACGTTATTACCGATGCGAACCATTGCATGCGCTAGGTTTTCTGCATCTTCATCGGTTTTCATAAACGCACCAGCACCTGTTTTTACGTCAAGTACGATTGCATCTGCGCCGGCTGCAATTTTTTTACTCATAATGGAACTTGCAATGAGTGGAATAGAGTTCACGGTTCCTGTTACATCACGAAGCGCATACATTTTTTTATCAGCTGGAGTAAGGTTACCTGATTGTCCGATAACAGCTACTTTGTCGCGGTTTACTAAGTTAATGAAATCTTTTTTATCTAGTTCAATATGGAAACCTTCGATGGATTCTAATTTATCAATAGTGCCTCCAGTGTGACCTAGGCCGCGTCCAGACATTTTGGCAACTGGAACACCTACTGCTGCTACAAGTGGAGCAAGGACAAGTGTTGTTGTATCACCAACGCCACCAGTACTATGTTTGTCGACTTTTATGCCCTCGATTGCAGATAGGTCAATCGTGTCGCCAGAGCCTACCATTGCCATTGTTAAATCTGCGCGTTCTTGATCGTTCATATCTTGGAAAAAGATTGCCATGGCTAGAGCACTTGCTTGATAATCTGGAATTTCCCCATTTGTATAGCCATCAATGAAAAACTGAATTTCTTCTGTTGATAAAGCTTTGCCGTCCCTCTTCTTGGAAATAATATCCACCATTCTCATTTCTCTTCACCCTTTCTTTTTGTCCACTTTAGCATTTTATGTACCTTTATTGAGAACGGTTACACTTTTTAAGTAAACCGTTTTACTAAACAAGAACATGTGCTTAACATGCTCACTATATCGTACTCGCTCACTTCTTGTCAATACTTTTTGTACTACTGCGTTCGATTAGAGAAATATCAAGTAAGCGGTTCTCTAATTTCTCGGTTGGATTTTGGAGATTTTTTAGTAAAAGTTCTGCGGCAATTTCGCCAATACCATAGACTGGTTGGCGAATGGTTGTAAGTGGCGGGGTCATGTATTCGGAAAGTTCTATATCATCAAACCCGATAACGCTTAGTTCTTTAGGGATGTGAATATTGTTTTCTAATGCTGCGCGGTAAGTCCCCATTGCCATTAGATCATTGGTAGCAAAAATGGCGCTAATATTTTCTTGCAGTAATTTTTGCGAGGCGATATAGCCACCGTGCATCGTTTGGTCTCCGCTCACAATCCAGCCATCTTCTACAGTAAGTTTATAATCTTTCATACAAGCCAAATAACCTTCATAGCGTTCATGTACGTTATAAAAAGATGTATCAGAAATGATGATTCCGATATTCGTATGGCCCAGTTCAATTAAATGTTCGGTTGCCATATAGCCGCCTTTGAAATCATCAATTGCGATATTGCCTTCTTGTCTAGGATTGCGCTGCCGGTCGAGTAAAATATACGGCGACCGCTTCTCTTCCATGCGTTTAATAACACCTGAGAGCAGAATATTAGGGCTGGCGATAATTAAGCCATCGACAGCCCGGTGTAATAATTCTTCTACGTATAAATCTTCTCGTTCTTTATCATTAGAAGAGTTACAGAGCATAATCATATAACCTTCTTTATTTAAGTAATCTTCTGCCCCTTTGACCATTTGGGAAAAAAATGGATCGGTTACTTCTGGGACAATCATTCCAATTGTGTTCGTGTGACTAACAATCATGTTTTTTGCGAAAAAGTTTGGTTTGTAAGACATCTCTTTTGCTGTTTTCAGGACTTTTTCACGGGTTAAATCGCTAAATCGTTCCCCTTTACCATTCAAAATTTGAGAAATCGTCGTAATTGAAACGCCTGTCTTTTCTGCTATTTCGCGGATGGTTGCAGCCATTTAAACTCCCCCAGTCAGATTATCTATTCTCCTTATTTTGCCACATTTAAGAATAATAATAAAGGGGTTTCATCCAAAATTAGTAATTATCTGGTTTAGCTGGTTTTTCGCCGGAAACAATTGCGACACCTGCACTTGCGCCGATACGAGTTGCGCCTGCTTCAATCATTTTTTCCACGTCTTCTTTTGTACGAACTCCGCCAGATGCTTTTACGCCGATGTTCGGTCCTACAGTTTTACGCATTAAAGCAATATCTTCGGCAGTTGCGCCACCTGTGGAGAATCCAGTGGATGTTTTAACGAAGTCTGTTCCCGCTTTTACAGCGATTTCACATGCGCGAACTTTTTCTTCATCTGTTAATAGGCAAGTTTCAATAATTACTTTTACTAATGCTTTCCCTTTGGCAGCATCAACTACAGCGCGAATATCACGTTCTACTAATTCATCGTCTTTGTCTTTTAATGCGCCGATATTAATAACCATATCCACTTCTTTAGCGCCGTTTTCGATGGCATTTTTCACTTCAAAAGCTTTTACTTCTGGTGTATTTGCTCCAAGCGGGAAACCGATAACTGTACATACAACGGATTCTGCTCCTGAAAGCTGTTCAGCGGATAATTTCACCCAAGTTGGATTCACGCATACGGAAGCAAAACCATATTCTCTTGCTTCTTTTGTTAATGTTAAAATTTGTTCTTTCGTTGTGTCTGGTTTTAAAGCAGTGTGATCGATCATTTTGGCAATTGTCATTATAAAAACTCCTTTAAAATTGGATTTGACTTTATCATATCGCACTACAGAACATTTGTAAACTAATTGCTGAAATTTTGTTCAAGTAGTTGTTTTGCTGTATATTGGTCGGTAATAAAATGGTTGGCATAACCGCCACGGAGCGCGCCATGAATTGCTTTTATTTTCCGTTCTCCACCTGCGACAAGAATAGCTGTTTCTTTTTGTTTTAAATCTTGTAAGTCAATGCCGATAGTCCGTTCATTCATTTTTTCGTCAGCAATTTCGCCGTTGATAGTGAAAAATCGAGAACAAATATCGCCAACAGCTTTTTCTTTTAAGCGGATTTTCTCTTCGTCTGAAAAGTATCCTAATCGGAAAAGTAGTGCCTCTTCGCGTACTGTCCCTACTGTGAAAATGGCGATATTAGCTTTTTTGCCGAGTTCGATGATATTTTTTATATGACGGTCAGCTTCCACCATTTGTTTCGCAAGTGGATTATCTAGGACGACGGGGAGCGGGAGCGATACTGGTGCTGTATCATAGGCTGCACCGAAAAGAGCAAGCGTTTCGGCCGCATAGGTATTGACATCTGAATGACTCACGCCGCCTTTTAGCTGGACGACTTTGATTTCAGCTTTCTGTGGTGAAAGTTTTTGGGCAATCTTATACATGGTTGTTCCCCAGCTCACACCAAGAATATCGTCATCATGGATAATTTCTTCTAAATATTCTGCTGCACTTTGGCTAATTTGTTTAGAGATTTCGCTATAGTCATTGGTTTGACTGAAAGCGACGGTTACATTTTTAAGTTGGTATTTTTCCTTTAAAGCCACGGCCAGTTCTGTAAGGTTAGAAAATGGATCTTGGACTTCGATTTTGACGTATCCTTTTAGTTTCGCGTTTTGGAGTAACCTGGAAACAGTTGGTCTAGAAACACCTAGACGTGTGGCAATTTCTTGTTGACCGAGATCGGATTGATAATAAAGTCTCGCAACCTCAATACTCAGTTGTTCTTTTTGTTTATCCATTTCATCCCTCCATCTTTTTCTTTTTAGTATAACGTATGAAGGAGGATAGTTCGAGAGGGAAGATAAAAAAAGACAGCCGCGGCTGTCTTTTTTTCTTAAAAGTCTTCTTCTATTTCTTCAAGCGGCGCGGCATATTCATAAATTCCTAGTCGGCCAGTTTCGGCGACTTGATTCGCTAGTTCTTTTAAAGGTAGCATTTCCCGGCTTAGGAATGCTTCTAATAAAAGAGGTATATTCACACCTGCAACTAGTTCCACTTCATTAAAGTTTTCAAGTAATCGAACGAGGACATTAAACGGGGTTCCGCCTTTTAAATCAGTTAGAAATAAAAGCCCTTCTGATACATCAAGTTTAGCTACCTCATTAACTATTTTCATCTGCAAATTTTCCGCAGATTCATTTACTTCAAAAGGAACAAAACTTGTATTTTCTTGTTTACCGCAAATCATCTCAGCAGATTGAATGAGTTCTTTTGCGGCGTTTCCATGGGTACAAACAAAAATTGCTTTCATTTTCTAAACCGCCTTTTTAATAGTCTAACTGACGATAATATCTTCTGATTTCCATTGGGTGGCAGTTAATTTTTTCCACGTGCACATCGATTCGGTTATTAACTGCGTGGATAATAAATGGCGATAAAGCTCCTCTGAATTTAGCGGAAATGCCTGGCATATCGTAATCTTTTGCATCAATAACTGTATAATTAGCGCAAATTTGTGGAATAAAATCAACCACTCGCTCACTTAAAGAACGCTGGCTATCTTCCGTCACATAAATAGTAACTGGTGTATCGCGTTCTACAATTTCAAACATCCCGTGGAAAAACTCATGCGATTCAATCGATTTCGTTTTAATCCAGTGTTGTTCTTCCCAGTAGCACATTGCGTAAGAATAAGTTGCGCCCCACTGGTTCCCCGCGCCAACAAAATAATGAATGTCATCTTCGTGGTGTTTAAGAGCAAATTCTTGTCCAAATTTATCAGCAGCTTTTTCTACTTCGACAATGCCTTTAGCAAAATGTTGGTCCATTTCTTGATAAAACGCATCGTAATCATCAAATTCACCTGCTAAGTACATAAAACGATCTGCTACCATGAAGAATTTCAATTGCTCGTTTAACGGATATGAAATTAGGTGGTCCACTAAAGTAGCTAGTTCTGCTTCTGCTTTATCAATAAATCCAAAAACAGTCGCGCCAATTTCATTACATTTTTTCACTGCATCAACTACTTCTTGCGTACTTCCTGTTACTGACGAAATGACAACAAGTGTATCTTTCGTAACGCGTTTATTGCCAGTTGTTAAAAATACAGCAGCATTCTCATAAAACGTTTCTAATGCTGTTTTTTCTTTCATATGCACAACAGCTTGCATTGCAGATGCGTAGGTTCCCCCAATGCCAAGCCAGCAAATATTGCTAAATCCTCGGTTATGAATTTGGTCAACTACTTCATTAATTTGCGGGCGTAATTTTAACGCCCCTTCCATATTTTCTCTTACTTTTTGTTCATCAAATTTTAGCACTGCTCATTCCTACTTTCTTTGATTAAATTTTAGATTTAGTTATTTGGTCAAATTCCGGGAAAGCTGATACTTCTAAATTAATGCCTTTTTCCTTAGAAATTTTAAAAGATAATAAGTGAACTGGGATTGTCATAAATAGCGGTGTTAACAGTTCAGCTGTATTTAAGCCGAGTAATAAATCATCCGTACTTTCACCGCCAGTGTTCGCATAAATTGTTCGGATTTTCCCAACATGTCCTTTTAAAAATTGTTTAAGTTTGTCCGCACGATTTTCTAACAAACCATGTGGCTCAATGAAAATGATATAGTCACGGTCGGATAATCCAATGTAAGGGCCATGCATGTATTCCTCTAATTCTTTTCCAAAAGAGGTAATTCGGATGGTTTCCGTTACTTTTGTTTCTCCCTCACGCGCCACGCCATAAGTAGCACCATATCCAATGAAAAAGATTCGTTCCGCTTCCATTAATTCATTAAAATGGGCTTCAATCCATTTTTCTGATTGTGCGATAGCTTTTGGTAAATGAGCGGTGATTTTTTGTAATTCCGCTATTTCCGATTGATAAGTTGTTTCAGTAATTTTTGTTTGCAATAAGGCCATTTCGAGTGCGATTAAATTTAGCATTAAGATCGTGGCGCTGTATCCAAGGGTGACATAAGGCATCTCTTCTATGCCCATTCCAAGGTCAATCGTATGCGTTCCTGCTTTTGCAATTGGGCTTGTCAAATCACTCGTTAATGTAAAAACATTGCCACCCTGACGCTCGATTTCTTCTACAAGATGGATGGTAGAATAACTATGTCCACCTTGTGATATGGCGATATATAATGTGTTTTTGTTTAAATGAAGCATGTAGTTAGCTGCTGTAGACGGTTCTTCTACATAAACCGGTATAGCTAGTTTCGCCGACATATATAACTGTGCCGCAAATGCTGCATTAGAACTTGAGCCTGTTGCAAAAATTACGATAGCTTCATAGTCCGCATGCTTCATTTGAATGATGTTTTGTAAAAGTTCCTTCCGATTTTGGATAATATTTTCATAAACATCTTGTTCTGACCGGATATAGTAATCCATATTTTTCATTTTTTCACCTACTTATTTTAATAAACCTGTAAATGCTCCTAAAATACCAATACCAGCAATTAAAAGCAGAATCCAATGCGCTTTTAGACCTTTTTTATCTAACCAAAAGATAAAGAAAGTGAAGCCGAGTGCGAGTATGCCAGGAACAATACCATCAAAAACGCTTTGGATTGTAACAGCCTCGTCGCCAGAACCAAATTTCATTGGCATATTAATTGTTACCATCGTGGCGACCATAGCTCCCACTACACCAAGACCTATAATAGAAGCGCCGTATGACAGTTTATCCATCAAACCAGTCTTTTGAATTTTTTCAATAAAATTAGCTCCAATGTTATAACCGATGAATAATCCATAATAACGTGTCAGAATAGCTGGAATATTGAAAATAAGAAGGAACAAAATTGGTCCTAGAATATTACCTTGAAGCGCAAGTGAGGTCCCAATACCTGTTGCAATTACGCGTAAAGTGCCCCAAAAGAACGAATCACCAATTCCGCTTAACGGTCCCATTAAAGCTACTTTTATATTATTGATAGAATCAGTGTCAAAATCATTATCTTTCGCTGATTGTTCTTCCATCGCAATCGAAATCCCGAGTGGAAAAGTGGAAAGCCAAGGTGTTACATTATAAAATTCTAAATGTCTTTGATAAGAAGAAATTCGTTTGTCTTTATCATTTTTAAAAATTTTATTTAAAGCTGGTAACATGGAAAAGCCGTAACCTAAGTTGGATTGCCGTTCATAGTTCCATGACCATTCCATTGTGAACGAACGCCAGAAAACTTTCATTAAGTCTTTTTTTGTTAATACATCAGAATTCTTCATCTTCATAGTTAATACCTCCATCATTCGCAAGTGCTGGCTCTGTATTATTGTTCGTTGGTCCATTGTCATTTTTTAGAGTTGCATAACCTGTTAAAATTAGTGCTAAACAAGCTCCGAAAATCGCTACTCCAGTTACAGGTACTTTCAAGTAAACGGCTAAAGCAAAGCCAAATACGAAAAATACTGCATTCTTCTTGTTGACCATTAATTTTAGTAGCAAAGCAAAACCGTATGCTGGTAGTAAACCTGTTGCGATACCTAGACCGGCTATAACAAAGGCTGGAATGGCATCAAGTACGTTTTGAATCACTGGACTTCCAACTAAATAGGACGTTGCAACAATGATACCGATTGGTAAGTTAATTGATAAAAACCCACCTAGTAATTGCATTCGGCTAATCCCTCTTGAATTTCCCTCGAGTGCGTATTTATCTGCTTTATGAACAAAGTATGGTAGTACGAAAATAAAGCATAGATTTTTTACGACAAGTACTAAAGAGGCGATTGGAATACCAAGTGCTAATGCTACGGCTGTACTTTCACCAGTTGCAATTGCAAAGGCAGTTCCTAAAATACTTCCTGAAATAATTTCTGGTGGAATGGATGCACCGATAGAAAACGATCCTACAAAAGCTAATTCCAAAGTTGCCCCCATAATAATTCCCATTTGTACATCGCCCATGATGAGGCCGGCGAGCGTACAAGTTACAAGTGGTCTTGATAGCATCGATGAACCAAATAAATATTCTCCATTTGCAAGCATTGCTGCAAGTGCAAGCAAAATCGCTGTTCCAAACTGTTCCATAATTTATCCCTTCTTTCGTCTTTTATGCTTCAAAGGTTACTTTTTTCTCATTTGGCACTTGTTGCATAAACACATCAATTTTTTCTTTTTGAAGCTCTGTTAGTTTTTCTACTTCTTCAGGGGTTAAATTGACTGCTTTCGAATAATTAGATGTCCCTTCTCGTTGTTTAGTTCCGCCGAGATTTAGCATTGGGATTTTTCCGTTTGTACCGCGAATTAGTTTGTAAGCGTCTTCAACAGACTCCACGACAATAAGTAAATTATACTTATCAGTCACTCCTGAATTAATTGAGTCAATACTTTCAGCGATACTTTTCATTACTAGTTTTGCGGCCTCGGGTTTAGCTAAACGGATTGCCGACTTGCGAAAATCGTCCGCTGCTACCCCATCATTTGCTACTAAAATTGTATTTACATCTAAAGCATTGAACCAAGATACCGCAACTTGCCCATGTAGTAAACGATGGTCTACTCTTAGAAATTGAATCATTTTTTCTTCCTCCTTATTGTTAGTTAAAATCAACTACATATTTGGTTGACTCAGCATCTTCATAATGATATTGGATGGCAATTGGCATGTCATTTTCCGCATAAAAAACGCTGCTTAATTTAAAAACAGGATCATTTTCATTTAAATGCATATTTTTGATTTGCTCATTCCCAGCTAAAATAAGTTGAAGTTCCTGCTCAAGCTCAAATAATTTATATTTACCTGAATTAACAAGCTCTATAATATTAATAATTTGAAAATCCTTCGCTTGTAAATCAGGGTATAAACTTAGTGGTAAAATTAAGCGATCTAGTGTGACACCGTGCTCGCTTTTTTGTACAAACTTAATGGAGTAAACTAGCTCATTTTCTTTCATTCCGAATATTTCTGCGTAAAATTTCCCAGCTTTACGAATGTAAAAATCTTTAATGTCTTTCTTTAAATTTTCATTGGTATCATTTTTCATAACACCTGTCATTTCTAAAATATTTTGTGCGGTTAATTTTGGTTGCACGTAAAGTCCTACTCCATTTTTACGCACGACGAGACCTTCCTCCACTAATAAATCTACCGCGCGACGGATTGTGGTTCGGCTACTGGAATAAATTTCTTGCAGCGCAGTTTCGTTTGGCATAAGCATTCCCGTTTTATATTCATCACGATTAATACTATCTTTTATTTTCGAAGCAATTACTTCAAATAATGGTTTTTTAGCTGCCATGTTCACTCGTCCTCCAAGTAATCAAATATATTTTTCGCATTAATTTTGTATTTGATTTGATTACCGATTAGATATTGTTTGCTGTACTCAAACGGTTCATCATTTTGGTCAAATGCTTTACTCACAACTTCAAAAAGCGGGGTGTTTAGGGGTACCTTCAAAGCTTCTGCCAGTTTTTCGTTCGCGGATACAAAACGTAATTCTTCGCGCCCATAAGCTGGTTTGATACCAAATTTTTCTTCTAAAATGCTGTAGAGTGAGGAATTATTTAAATCAATTTTCTCAATTCCAGAAAATCTAGCGCTGTCTACAAATGAAATCTCATAAGAAAACGGCTTTTCTGCAACGATTCTTCGCCGAACTAGTTTAAATACAGGCTTATCTTCATCAAGTGTCAAAAAGCGATTTACTTTATCTACCCCTTCAACTATTTCTTGGGATAATACCTCGACTCTTTGCTCGCCAGGGAGTTGACTACTCATGGAATT
The DNA here is from genome assembly GCF_058683955.1 of Listeria sp. MAN/IMW/UF464. Classification (NCBI taxonomy): domain Bacteria; kingdom Bacillati; phylum Bacillota; class Bacilli; order Caryophanales; family Listeriaceae; genus Listeria; species Listeria sp. MAN/IMW/UF464. The sequence continues at coordinate 316,994 of NZ_JBZWZP010000002.1, read as the reverse complement.
CATTTTCAAAATGTTGATTGTTTGCTTTTGGTTAATTTCGATGCCTTTACGGTTTCTTTTTTGGATTACTGCTTCTTTTTCGAGCGTATCGAGTGATCTTCTAAGTGTGGTTCGGCTGACACCTAGTTCATTCTCAAGGGCTCGTTCTGATGGGAAGCTTGTTTCTCCTACTGCTACTTTTTCTTGAATAAGCTGTCTTAATTGTTCTTCACTTTGCACAGCTGGCGATAAGTCCTTATACTCCATGTCTCCACCTCTTATTTTAAAATCGTCTATAACATTTAAGTTTATAAAAGATACAGCTTTAACTATTTTTAATACCACTTCATTGTAAACGGTTGCAAATTATTTGTCAATAGCCTTTTCCATAAAAAAAAGCACGAGTTAGTTTTTTCTAACTCATGCTCCATATTTTTATTTACTTGTAGGGAGGGCGCCAACGACTGGATGCGGGATATATAGTTCTTCTAAATAATTAACTTCCGCTTCCGTTAATTTAATATCTAGCGCTCCAATTGCGCTTTCCAAATGACTTTCTTTTTGAGCACCGATAATTGGTGAAGTGATTTCATCTTTATTTAACAACCACGCTAAAGCAATTTTATCTCGGGATACTTCATGTTTTAGAGCAAGTTCAGCTACGCGTTCAATAATTCCTTTATCCGAATTCATCATGCCGTCGTATTTAGATTTTTGAATTGGGTCTGTTTCTGAACGATTAGTTGTTTCTGCAAAATCCCGCGTTAACCGACCTGATGCTAGTGGACTGTAAGGTGTAATCGCGATTTTTTCATCCCGGCAAAATGGAATCATTTCTCGTTCTTCTTCTCGGTATATCATGTTGTAATGGTTCTGCATGGAAACGAATTTTGTCCACCCATTTCTTTCTGCGACGCGTTGTGCTTTTTGGAACTGCCAAGCGTACATCGCACTTGCGCCGATATAGCGCGCTTTACCCGCCTTAACGACATCATGTAAAGCTTCCATTGTTTCCTCGATTGGGGTATTTTCATCAAAGCGGTGAATGATATATAAATCAACATAATCTGTTTCTAAGCGTTTTAAACTATGGTCAATTTCACTTAAAATTGTTTTTCTAGATAAACCGCCACTATTCGGACGATTAGGGCGCATCGTTTGGTGTACTTTTGTGGCTAAGACAATATCATCTCGGTTAGCATAATCTTTGAGTGCTCGGCCAACAATTTTTTCACTTTCGCCGTAAGAATAAATATTTGCAGTATCAAAGAAGTTAATGCCCAGATCAAGCGCTTTTTTTATAATTGGACGGCTATTCGCTTCATCCAAAACCCATTTGTGGATCCATTTATCTTTGTCGCCAAAGCCCATTGTTCCTAAACAAATTTTCGAAACATCCATCCCAGTATTGCCAAATTTCACATATTCCATTGAAAACCCTCCTAGTTAATTTCTAGTACTATTACAGCATATACCTTGAAGCTCACTCCAAGTCAACCTTTAACTAAAAAAATCTCCCGGAAAGTCCGAGAGATTTTTTGCTTTTTAATAAAATTGGTCTGGTAGTAATGTTTCACCAAGTTTGATGTTGTCGCGGTAATCAATTGGAATATCTACAACGACTGGACCTTCTGTTTCAAGCGCTTCTTTTAATACGTCGCTAAGTTCTGATGGTTTAGTTACACGAAGTCCTTTTGCACCGAAGCTTTCGGCGAATTTAACAATATCGACGTCGCCAAAACGAACAGCTGCTTCTTTGCCATATTTCATTTTTTGTTGGAAAGCGACCATGTCATAGCTTCCGTCATTCCACACAAGATGCACTAACGGGGCACGTAAACGGACAGCTGTTTCTAATTCCATCGCTGAAAATAGGAAGCCACCATCGCCTGAAATAGATACGACTTTTTCGCCTGGATGCACAAGTGTAGCTGCAATCCCCCAAGGAAGAGCGACACCAAGCGTTTGCATACCATTACTAAATAATAAACGGCGTGGTTCATAAGAACGGAAGTGACGCGCCATCCAAATGTAGTGCGAGCCAACATCGACTGTCACAGTTACATTATCATCAATCGCCGAACGAAGCGTTTGAATGACAGATAACGGATGCACCCGATTTGTTTCATCACTTTCTGGTGGTACATCTCTTTCTTCTAATTGCGCATGAAGTTCTTTTAAAGTTTCAAGTTCTTTATCAGCTAATTCCAAACCACTAAATTTCGCATTAACACGATCTAATGTAAGAGCAATGTTTCCGACTAATTCGGTCACTGGTTGGTAATAATGGTCAATATCAGCACGGATGTCATCTAAATGTACAATCGTTCTATCGCCTGATGCATTCCAAGCTTTCGGATCGTATTCAATTGGATCATAACCTACCGTAATAACTAAATCGGCTTTATTTAGCAAAATATCACCTGGTTGATTGCGGAAGAGACCGACACGTCCAAAGAAGTTATCTTCTAAATCACGTGAAATTACTCCTGCCGCTTGGAAAGTTTCTACTACTGGGATACTTGTTTTTTGCAGTAAACGACGAATGGCGCCTGTTACTTCTGGGCTTGAGGCACGCATTCCTAATAACAATACTGGTAATTTCGCTTTTTTCAAACGAGCAACTAATTTAGCGACTTGTTCTTTAGAAGCTGGTCCATTTTCTGGTTTAGCAAGTGGACGAATTGCTTTTACAGGTACGTTTGGTTCGTTCACAATATCTTGTGGTAAACTTACGAAAGCCGCGCCTTGGTTCGGTTCTGCCGCTGAACGAAATGCGTTAGTGATTGCTTCTGGAATACTTTCAGCGTGAACTACTTCTTCGCTATATTTTGTAATCGGACGGAAAAGTGCAGCGTTATCCATCGATTGGTGGGTTCTTTTTAGACGATCTTGTCTAGTTACGTTCCCCGCAATCGCGACTACAGGATCCCCTTCTGCTGTTGCGGTTACAAGTCCTGTTGCAAGGTTCGAAGCTCCAGGTCCACTAGTTACAAGCACAACACCAGGTTTACCAGTTAAACGACCGATAGCTGCAGCCATAAAAGCAGCATTTTGCTCATGACGACTAACGATTAATTCTGGCCCGCGCTCTTCCATTACATCGAAAACTTTATCAATTTTCGCACCCGGAATACCGAAAACATGCGTCACTCCTTGATTAATTAAACTATCAACAACTAAGTCTGCCCCTGATTTACCTTTTGTTTGGTCTTTTTCATGCTTTTCCATCTTTATCATCCTTTTGTTATATAAATTATTTATATTTAAGTAGTACAGATTATAATAAAATCTCATTCACAAGACTAATTATACTACTCAAAAGAATTATTGCAAGATTACTGACTCAAAAACTGTTATATAATTACATAAAAACTGTTATATAAAAAAAGAAAGAACTTAGTCAAACTAAGTCCTTTCCGTTTCTTATTCTTGTGTGGCGCGGTATTCGTCGTATTGTTTTTGCATTTCTTTCATTACTTTTTTCATACCTGCATCATTTAATTTAGCTTTGAATTTCTCGGTGTATTCTACTGGATCGACTGTTCCGGTTAGAAGCGCTGGAGCAAATTCATTACAAACATTTGTAATTGAAGCGATTTCTGTTCTTACTTTTGATGAGTCAAAATAGAAACCTAAGCCCGGTGATGCTACTGATTTTTTATTAAATGTTTTAAATTGATCCCATTTATCGGCTGGTTCATCTTCATATAATTTAAGGATAAAGTGATTTCCTAGTGCATAAGTTGGCATGCTATAACGTTCCACACGTGCTGGTAAATCTTGAATTTTGCCATCATCTAACTCTTTATAATGGGTGCCTTCAATTCCTTTATCAACCAAATTGCGTAAATATTCATCTGTGTTTAGTAAATCAAGGAATTTCACTGCTTCTTCAGGATGTTGACTTGTCACGGATACAGCTTGAATTGCGCCTGTGACTGAGTTATTTTTAATGATTGGTGTTTCGGCAATTGGTTGTGTGACTACTTTATATTTACCGCCTGTATTTTTATCCCAAATGTTTTCTGCGTATGGTTGGTATTTCTCAATACGCACAAACCAGTTTTCTTTATCGTAAGACCATGGATCAGTTGAAGTGGCAATATCTTTAGTAACATAACCTTTTTGGTAGAAGCTATGAAGCGATTTTAAGGTTTCTAATGTATCTGGTTGTTCATAGAAGTTAACGATTTTACCAGTATCTTCGTATTGATTCACAGCAAATGGAAGTGGCACAGCGTTATCGATTAAATAATCATATGAAAATGCTGGCTTAAAGTCTTTATTCCCGCCAATTGGTGTGATGCCAGGTTCGTTTTCTTTAATTGTTTTTAGCATTGGTTCTAAATCGCTGAAGTTTTTTACTTTCGATATATCCATTTTATATTTATCTACTAGATTTTTATTGAAAACATAGACTTGTTGTTCGCCGACTTCTTTGTTGGAAGGTACACCGTAAATATTGCCGTCAATCGTTGCTCCTTCCCAAAGAACTTCATTTAATTCAGCTTTCATTTTCTTGCCTTCTTTATCTAGGTATTTATTTAGTGGCAAGAATGCACCTTTTTGCGAATAAGAAACGAATTCTCCTGCTGCTGAATAGGCAATATCAAAGTTTTCTCCGGAGTTAATAACTGTTTGCATCCGTTTGCCGTAGTCGCCCCAGTCAATTTGTGTCATTTCTACTTTGACCCCAATTTTTTCTTCAGTATATTTATTTACTTCTTTCATTACTTCTTCCGTGTCTTTTTGTGGTGTCCCAATCATGTACCATTTCAGTGTCGGAACCTCATTTGCATCTGCTTTTTCATCGCTTCCGCACGCACCTAAAACTAGTAGCAAGCAAAGTGACGCGATGATTACTCCCCATTTCTTTTTCATTAAATTCCCTCCATCTTTTTATTCTTTTACGCCGCCAATTGTGAGTCCACTAATGAAGTATTTTTGGAAAAACGGATAGGTAATCGCGATTGGTAAAGTTGAAATAACAACCATCGCCATTTTTGCCCCGTCTTGAGGAATGGACTTAAATGCGCCGGCAGTATAAGCAATTTCTGAGTTTTGCCGCATAAATTCTAAATTGTTTTCAATTTTCATAAGCAGAGATTGTAATGGAACTAAATTTGGATTATCAATATAAAGTGATGCTTGGAACCAGTCATTCCAGTAACCGAGCGTAGAGAAAAGCGCGATTGTCGCAAGTCCTGGTAAGGAAAGTGGCACAACCATTTGTAAAAAGATCCTTAGTTCCCCTGCGCCCTCAATCCGCGCCGCTTCAAGGATTGGTTCCGGAATCGACCGTAAGAAAAATGTACGCATAATCATAATGTAAAAAGCATTCATTGCCAGTGGTAAAATCATTGCCCAAATACTATTTCGTAAGTGCAAGAATTGTGTCATAACGATATATGCTGGCACCATCCCGCCACTAAATAGCATCGTGAAGAAGGCAATAAATGTAAATTGACGGCGATACTTAAATTGTGGTCTGGATATTGCATAAGAATAAAGAGCAATCATTGCAACACTACACACAGTACCTATAACTGTAACTACAATCGTGATGCCGTATGATTGTAAAAGCTGACCTTTCATCTTCCATAAATATTCGTACGCTTCCATGCTCCACTCTTTCGGTATTAGTTGAAAGCCATTTGCCGCCAGAGATGTTTCACTCGAAAAAGAAATAACAATAATATATAAAAATGGAAAAATACAAATGAGCGCTAAGAAAGCGAGCATAACATTCATCGCCACATTCATCTTTTTGCCAAAACCGATAATATCTTTTGCCGGCTTGTTTTTTACTGGTTTTTCCATTTCGCCTCGCACTTGTTCTATTTCACTCACTGCTTCAAGCTGTTCTGCCAAAGCGACTCGCCTCCTTTTTTAAAATAAGCCATATTCTGGGTTTATTTTTTTCACGATGTAGTTAGTGAGTAACACTAGAATAAAGCCGACAATCGACTGATAGAAACCAGCTGCCGCACTCATACTCATATCACCGAGCGACGTTAAGCCTCGGTATACATATGTATCAATAACATCCGTCACCGGATAAAGTGGCCCTGAATTTCGAGGTAATTGATAAAATAACCCGAAATCCGAATTAAAAATCTTCCCGACATTCAAAATCGTTAAAATAACCATCAGTGGTGTTAGTGCTGGAATCGTTACATGTCTAATTTGTTGCCATTTGCCAGCGCCGTCAATCATCGCGGCCTCGTAGTAAGTTCGGTCAATTCCGGCAATTGCAGCAAGGTAGACAATACTTCCATAACCAAGCCCTTTCCAGACATTCATCATGATTAAAATAAACGGCCAATACTTCGGATCGTTATACCATGAAACAGGATCTTGCCCGAATGCAAGTAAAATATTGTTCATCAGTCCGCTATCTTCACTTAAAAAGCTAAATAAGAAATAACTCACAACAACCCATGATAAGAAATGCGGGAAAAGCATTCCTGTTTGATAAATTTTTGCTCCTCGTTTATTTAGTAAGCTGTTAAAGACAATCGCAAGTGCCACGCCAAGAAACAGCCCAACGATAATAAATACTAAATTATAAAGGACGGTGTTTCGGGTAATAATAAAAGCGTCGTTTGTTTGGAATAGGAATTTAAAATTTTCAAGCCCCACCCAGTCGCTGTTCATAATACTGGATAAAAATCCTTTCCCATCAATCTTGTAATCTTTGAACGCAATAACTGTACCAAACATTGGTAAGTATGAGAAAACCAGAAACCATAGAAGGCCCGGAAGTACCATTAATAGCCAAATCCGATTAGCTCGAATTTGTGATAAAACTTTTTTCAATCCATCCACCCCTCTTTTTTGTAAGTGCTTTCAACATCTTTAGTTTATCGTTTTTAAGGGCGTTAAAATAGTTGCGGATGTTTAGATTTATAGACAAATATTAGAAATAATTTTATTGATGGATTTTCCGGTAACGATTTGGTGTTTCGCCAGTATGTTTTTTAAACTGTCTATAGAAATAGGCCATATCTGTATAGCCGGATTTCCCAGCAATAATCGTTAAATTATCTTTTGTTTGCAGCAACTCTTCCTTCGCATAGTTTACTCGGTAGCGATTTAAATAATCCGTAAAATGCTCACCCATTTCTTTTTGGAAAAGTTGCCCAAGATAGACTGCATTAATGTGAAAATCGTTGCCAAGCGTTTTTAAGGACATGCCTTCTGAAAAATGTTCGGTAATATACGACAATACATTTTGGATAATAGGACTTTTCGATTCATCGGTTTGTTTTTTACGATTGTAATAACGAATCGCATAGGTGAGTGTTGCTTCTTCAAGCCCCTCAATACTTGTTTCTTCTGCGATTCGTCCCATTGACTCGCTTAATTCTTTAGGGTCTGATTCCGCCATCATCACGAGCAGTTCATTCAAAATATGGAGCATTTGATGCGGATCGCTTTCTAATTTGTGATCGTTCCATTCTTTAAAAAAGTTGTTAATCCATGCTTTGATTTCTTTTTCATTATTCATTACGAGTAGTTTTGCAAGTTGATGTTGTTTTCTTTTTGGTCGCCAAGTGTGTTTCGTTCGTTTTTGGTAGGCAATCAAGCTGCCGGACTCTTTTACAAGCCGTTCTGGAAGTAGTCTTGTCAGTTGTCGGAATGCTTGCGGATACATCATTTCCCCTTGTACTTTTTCGCTAACAAAGATATAAAAAAATTCGTTTGAAATATGTTGCTTTATATCTTGATGAATCGCTAAAATTTGTTCGGATATAGAGGTTTGTTCGGTTATTCCTATGATGATTTCATTTTCTGGAGTAAGTAGCATAAATGGATAGGTGCGCCGGTAGTGTTCAGAAAGCTTTTTCCATTCAGCCATGTCGGTTTCTTTAGTTGGTTGAATCTGGATGAGGACGGCGCTCTCGTTTTGATTTAAAGTCATATCGTATAACGCAAGTCGCTCTTCCCATTCTTCTTTATTAATTCGTAAATTTAGCCAGCGCCAAATCGTATTGTCCCGTAAAATGTAGTACGCTTCTTCCCTTGGTACGACATTATCTGTCACTTGTTTTTTCTCTATTTGTACGAATGTTTCTTTTAATTCTTGTTCGTTTAAAGGTTTTAATAAATAATTTTCGATTCCCGCTGAAAGTCCACGTTTTATATAATGAAAATCTTCAAATCCGGAAAGAACGACGCTTTTAGTAGTCGGTTGGCGTTTTTTCCATGCATCGATTAATTCTAAACCATTCATCACAGGCATTTCTATATCTGTTAAAAGGACATCCACTTCTTGATTCGCAAATAACTCTAAGGCTAGTGCGCCATTTTTGGCTGTCCCGACAATTTCAATGTTTTGCTCAAACTCTGGAATAATGCTTTCTAAACCTTTAAGAATAAGGGGTTCGTCGTCTACTAGTACTATTTTTAGCATCACTTTTCTCCTCCCGTATTTTGAGGTACTTGAAATAGAATGATTGTACCTTCATTTGGCTTACTTGTAATCGTTAATGAGTATGCTTCACCATATAAAAGTTGCAGTCGTTTGTTTAAATTAGCTAGACCGATGTGGCTTGTTTCAGCTTTACTTTCAATCGTTTCTTGCACTTCTTTTAGTTTTTCCTCGTCCATTCCTTTGCCATTATCTTTTATTTGAAATTGTAAATTGTTATTTTCCGTCGTGACCGTAATTGTAACTACTGGATGTTGGTTTTCTTTATAGGCATATTTGAAAAAATTCTCAATGAGCGGCTGCAAGGCAAATCGTGGAATATGGGTATGATTAAAACGTTTTTCAATATGGATTTCTAACTTAATCGGCTGTTCGTGGCGCATTTCCATAAACCGAACATATTGTTTTACATAATTGATTTCTTCGCCTAAAGTCGTGATTTCGCGGTGGTTAGCAGTATAGCGTAGCAGCGTCGCAAGTTGGTAAATCATATCACTTGTTTCTTTCGCTCCTTCTACGCGGGCATTCATTCTAATTGCTTCTAAAGAATTATAAAGAAAATGAGGTTGCATTTGCCCTTGAAGCGCTTTGAGTCGTGCTTTTTGTTCTTCCATTTCAAGACTATAGACCTTCTTCACATAAGCGTCGAGATTTTCAGTCATATGGTTAAATCGCTCACTAATCATCGTCAGTTCATCCCCGTTATTATCGACAGGTAGTTTTGCATCAAGCGTTCCATTTTCCACTCGGTTCATCCCACCAATAATTGTCAAAATCCGCTTGGAGTAGCGCCTGCTTATTACAAAATTAACGCTAATAGAAAAAATAACGAGTAACAAACCAATCCCAAATAAAGTCAACTCGATTAATGGCGCGCTATCATCCGTGACACGATATAAAAATGTATTATTTTTTAAGCCAGTAGTTTCATCCTCTGTTTTTTGAAAGTATATTTTCTTATTATCTACATTCATCCAACCTTGTTTTTCGGGTGGGGTTATTTGTTTTGCAGGATGATTGGAATATAACTCGGCCCCTTTTGTATTATTTATTTGGAAAATCGAGTTTTTATAATCTTTCGTAATCCATTTGTTTAAAAAGGTCGGATCAATATAAAGCAATAGATAGCCCATTTGTTTTAATGTACTCGGATCGTTAATCGGCTGTTTCACGACAATTTTATTTTCTATCGTATAAAAATTTCCTTGTTTCGATGCTTGACTGGCAATATTTTCTTCACCATATGTATCAACAGTTTCTTTCCATTCACGGTAACGACTCGGGAATGTATAGGAGTAGCTCCCGTCATCTGAAATAAGCTGCAAAGCAATAATATCTTCATCATACGAAAAATAAGACTGTAAATAGGTTTGCATATCTACAGAATAAAAATTTTTACTTTTAAAATAGTTGTCGATATTTTGCTCAGTGTAACTACCGTAGTCGTTCGTCATCGCGATTTGAACATCTTGCATCAAATCACTATTACGGTAAATATCTTGCGTTAAACTAATTAATGCCTTTTGCTTTTCAGTTAAAGCTTCCAACTGCTTGCTAGCGATAGTTTCCGCGCGCTGAAGATTTGTATCGAGCTGAATGTTGGTATAGTACTTATAAATGAAAAAAAGTAACAAGCTCACGGTAAAAAGACTTGTTAAAGAAAAAATTAATAACATCCTTTTAAAAACGCGCTTACGTGGTAATTCTTGTGTCATTCTAATTCATTGCCCCCTTTTCCTTTCTGATTATTGCATACTATCAAAAATAATGTAAGGGGTTACTTTGGCTCCATCTGTTTAAAACGTTGCAAGTTGATTTTCATTATCCAATAACTTGGTAAAACGCCCGAAATAAACAAAATAAAAGCTGGCATTTTAGAAATTAACCAAGCACAAAAAACAAGGCCAATCACAATCATAAAGGTATTTTTAAAACTAGTAATAGCTAGTAAGAATGCTTGCCCAACATAAGCGCGAACATTTTTCATTTGGAAGTGAACAAATACGGTAAAATACTGTAAAAAGGCAATACCAACGAGAAAAAGTAAGAACATCAAGAAAAAGTATAAAATGGTCGACCAAAATCCTTGCATCAGTTCAAAAACAATCCGTAAATCAGCATAAAGAAATATCCCAATGGCTGCAAAAATCCCACCTGCTAAATTAGCAGAAACAAATACTTGCTTATAAGTTTGCCAAGCTGATTTCCAAACAGGCGTGTCTAAATCGCCTCTCGCCCATTTTCTCGTAATCGTAAAAAGAGCAACTGTCGCTGGCATAAATCCAAGCACAATCCCGCCTATTAATACAAGGAAAAGCCATACTAAATTCGTCCAAACAAGCCGTATTATCCAATCACTAATAACTGAGAATTTATCAATAAGTTTCATTCTTTTTTCTCCTTTGATAGTAAGAGAAAGCCTGAGTTTTTCGCCCAGACTTTTCTTTTTTATTTACTTAATGGACTTCCCTTTACGTATACACCACATAAACTTAGGACAAATTCACTAAACATCGCATTCGACCAAGCAAACCAGTCGCGAGTGAATTCAGCTGGGTTTGAAGCGTTAACTCCTTCATGCATGTAATCCGTTCCGCCATCACCAGCTATTAACATCTCTAAAATAGCTTGTTTCTCGCTTTCTGTTTCTGCGGTTAAACCTTCAATACTGAGCGCAATCGGCCAAACATAATGATCCGGCGTATGAGGGCTACCGATTCCAGTAAGGACGCTACCTTCTACAAAATAAGGATTTTCTCGGCTTAAAATGAGTTTTCTAGTCGCTTGATATGCTGGATCATTTTTCTCACAAAAACCTAGATACGGCGCAGCGAGTAAGCTCGGTACATTTGCATCATCCATAAATAACTTGCGCCCAGTTCCGTCAACTTCATAAGCATAAACATCGCCGTAATACGGGTGCGCTTGTTTAGCGTATGTTTCAATTCCAGTTGCGACTTCTTCTCTTAACTCCGAACTAGCTTGGATTAATTCCTTATCGTCCGGGTAAAACTGTGCCGCTATTTCTTGAGCGTAATCCATCACTACGACCAAAAACATATTACTTGGCACAAGATAACCGTACATACACGCATCATCACTCGGTCTAAATCCACTCCAAGACATCCCCGTATAACTTACATCTGTTCCTTTGCCATTATTATTTAAAGTATCTGATTGACGCACATTTTCTCGTTCAAAACGATATGGACTTTGCTCCGTATGCTTTTGTTCCGTTTTAAATACGTCGATAATCTGGTGCAAAGCCTGTCTGAATTCCTCGGTAAAATGACCCGTGTGATTAGTACTTTTCCATAATAGATAAGCTAACTGGACTGGGTAGCAAAGTGAATCAATTTCGTATTTACGCTCCCAAACAAGGTCTGACATCTCTGTTTTATCTTGTTGAAAACCGGCACCATTCGCAGTTTTATTAAAAGCATTCGCATAAGGATCATGAAGAATATATTTTGTTTGCAGTTTTACGAGATTTTCAATTAATGTCGCCATCTCTTCATCTTCTTCTGCAACAATTAAATAAGGGCGGATTTGGCTCGTTGAATCGCGTAACCACATGGCTGGAATATCGCCTGTAATAACAAACGGAAGCCCTTCTTCTGTTTCCTGCAAAGTAGTTGTATAGGTGTTAGTAAAACATTTTTCAAACATGCGATGTAATTTTTCATTTTCTGGAAAAGTCGTTTTTACTATATCAATCCATTTGTTAAAACTTGTTGGTACTTTCTTTGTCATGAATTACACTCCTTTTAATGTGATAATTTCGTTTGGTTTAACGGTAAATTGATTTTTTGCATCTCCTGCTGTTTCTTCTAAAATGGTTGATTTTCTCCACAGATTAACCGTGTTTAATAGTTTTGGCTCGGATGCGGTTTGATAGAAACGAATAATTGGTTGATTGTCTTTCGCTAGTTTAAATGCGGAAAAAACAAGTCCGTCTGCTACTTTCCATTTCGCAAAATCTTTTGTATCTGCAAGAATTTTTTCTTTTGATGATGACGGGTGTTGAATGGCAAAAGTAGGTGCTAAGAGTGCGTTAACTTGTGCAGGGACGTTGACGCTTGATTCGTCTGTTAAGAATACATGGAACTCGGCTGTGATTTCGCGGTGGCATTCTGCTTCATATGCTGGGAAATCACCCCAATCGCCAATTTCTGATACTGCGCGTAACAGTGTTAGTTCCAATCTGTCCCCTTGCTCGCTTACTTCATATTCCGGTAAGTCGAGGCTTGCAACAACGATATTTCCACTGGCAACAAAACCTTGTTTCCGATTATCATTAGCAGGATTTGTCCATTCTTCCACTTGTTTATTCGCGCGCGTTACTACTTCAAAAACACTGCCCGCTTGATGTGTTTCTGTTTGTTTCCCAGTTGGTAAAAGTACGCGAAGGCGATGGTCATCCACCTGGTTATCTAGTTTAATGCGAACAGTTAGTTGCTTATCATGTTTATTCAGCGTCAGTTCTGTAGTGATTTTAAAAGTAGTACGGTTCTCTGAACGATGTGACGTCCGAACCGGATGCCATACGAGTCGGCGTTTTTCTTCAGCAAAAGTCGTACTTGCGCTTACTGGGATTTCTATTTCATGTTTCATTTCGATTGTCTTTCCAAGCTTATCTTCACGCAACACGCGAATCTCAGGTTTTGAATTATAGGTATTTATGCGTAAATTATCACCTGTTTCTTTAAACATATACTCATTACCAATATCGCCAACATCCTCATATGCACCAAGCCCCGCGACTTCTACAGCCGTCTCTTTATCCAAAATGGAGTAAGTTCCATTCGGCGCAATTTCTACTTTTAAATATTGATTTTCTAACTGTAAGTCCTTTGTTAGCTCTTTTTTATCATTCGAAACTACGACCGGATGCGCATAGATTGTTTGGTACCCAACTGCTGGTAAATGTTCAACAGTAAAGGTTAGTTTATACTTTCTTGCAAAATAAGAATCGCGGAATTTTCGTTCTGGTAAATCATAGTTAAAATGAATACCAAGTGACTCAACCACAACCGGAATTTCTTCCCCATTACTTGTTTCCATCCGAAAACTTTGTTCGGGAAGTTTTGCTAATTCATTTGGTATCAATTCAAAATGCATCTCAGAAAAATGAACCGCGTCTGTTTCAAGTTCAAGTTCGACAGTTCTAGTTGCTTCTACCCCACCTGCATGGAAAACCGTAATTGGAATACCCGCATCATTCGTTACGATTTGTTCCGTTATTTTACGTGCGGCGTTTTGAATAATCGCCATAGTTGTTTGTTCTACTTTTTCAAAACGAGCTTCCATTTCGCGGTGCACTTCATCCAAACTACATCCTGTAATGCTGTCATGGATTTGATTTTCCATGAGTAATTTCCAAGCAAAAGCCAGATATTCATGCGGATAACTAACACCAGCTTCTGTTGCCATTACCGAAATCGGTTCAGCTAAACGCTCTAATAAACGTTCAATTTTAGCATTGGCTTGCTTCAAATAAATACGCGATGAAGCTGTATTAGCAAGCGTTGACCAACCATCCGATTGTTGGCTTGTTAATTCTCCGTGAACTGTTTGTAATTTTTCAGGTTCAAGCCCAGCCTTGACAGCATCTTGGTATTTTTCAAAATGACTATGAATAAAATCAATCTCTGGATATAGTTCCCGCGCTACTTCAAGAGCTTCTGCTAAATCTGTTTGGACAGGCTGGTGATCGCAACCATTCATAAATAACCATTCATCTGTTGATGCAAATCGTTCCACGTCTGCCAATTTTTTATCCCAGAAAATTTTTGCTGCTTCTTTATCAGTTGGAATTTCATTACCATTGGAATACCAATTAGCGAGTAAAATTCCTAAAACTTTCGAACCGTCCGGGCTTTCCCAGAACATCTCTGAATATTTCGAGGCAAAAGCACTATCAAATACTTGGTTATTAAAGCCAGTTGGGTTAACACCTCGTCCAAAAACAACCGTGTCAAAACCAGCTTGACGCATTAATTGCGGCACTTGACCATATAAACCAAACGTATCCGGAAAATAACCAATTTTTTCCGCTTGACCGAATTCTTCCGCCATTTCTAAACCATATTGCAAATTACGAATATTCGCTTCTCCACTCGTCAAAAAAGCATCTTGTAACATATACCAAGGTCCGATTCGTAATTTTCCATCAGCAACCAGTTGTTTCATTTTTTCTCTTTTAGCAGGTTTTACAGCTAAATAATCTTCTAACATAATCATTTGTCCATCCATATGAAAATGATTAAAACCAGCTTCTTTATCAAGTAAATCTTCTACTTCATCCATAAGTGTAACGAGCCTAAATCTTAAGCTTTCCAGTGGTAAAAACCATTCTCTGTCCCAATGAGAATGCGATATAATATGCGCTTTCTTTCTAGTCATTTTGCCCCTCCAAATATCCTTTTTGTATTCGCTTTCAAGCTAAGTATAGTAAGGGCTAAAGCGAATTGCAATGCTACGCCAAAAACTACTATGAATAATCCATTTTCCCTTGATTTGTCCATTTCAAAAAAGCTTATTCCTTACCGCTCTAAAGATGAGAAAAACGCCCCTGCCAAATTCCCTTCAAAAGCCAAATTGACTTCTTTTCCCGCTATGATATATTGAAACCGTTCTAGACAAAAAAGAAAGGATTTGAGTATATAGATGTTTTTCACAAAAGATAAATTACGCGGTAGACTAGATGAAGTCGCCCTTTACCGCTATGAGAAAACGCATCCGATTCAGAAGTTCCAAGCAGCTGAGGATATGGACGGAAACATTGCAGCGCGTCCTCAAACTGTCATCTATGATAACGAATTAACTACTGGAGAAAACTGGGCCGGCCGCGATCGCTACGTCTGGTTAAAAACAACGATTACCTTCCCCAGTGCCAAACAAGGTACTCGCTTAATCGGTTACTTTGATTTTGGTAATACTGGCGATGGTCATAATTCTGGCTTTGAATCCTTATTATTCGTAAACGGCGAACCATTCCAAGGCGTCGATCAAAATCACCAAGAAGTTCTTTTTCCAGATAGTTTTGCCGGAAAAACGACCGAACTTGTCTTTCGTTTATGGTCTGGTCTTGAAGGAGGCGGCGTTCCTTCCATCCAAACACATCAGTTAAAAGAAGCATTTATTGGTTATTTAAACCTCGTGATTGACGATTTATATTTTACAAGTAAAGCTACCTTAAAAACACTCGATCAACTGGAAGAAAATAATCCGACGCATGCTCCCCTGCTTCAAGCTATTAACCGCGCTTACCTAGCGATTGATTGGGGAACACCAGGCTCTAACCAAAATCTTTCCTCCATGGAAAACGCCAACCAAATCTTGCAAGCAGCAATAAAAGAAATGCCGAAAAACTTTCCTATCAAAGTAGCAGCAGTTGGGCATACCCACATCGATGTAGCATGGCTATGGCGTTTAAAACATACCCGCGAAAAAGCAGCACGATCATTCTCGACCGTGCTCCATTTAATGGAAGATTATCCTGAATACTTATTTTTGCAATCACAGCCCCAACTGTACGCCTACATTAAAGAAGATTATCCAGAAATTTATGCCAAAATTAAAGCTAAAATCGAGGAAGGCAACTGGGAAGCTGATGGCGGAATGTGGCTTGAAGCCGATTGTAATATCCCTAGCGGAGAATCACTCGTCAGACAAATGCTCTACGGTCAGAAATTTTTACGCGAAGAGTTTGGCAAACCTTCTAGTTTTCTATGGTTACCTGATGTATTTGGTTATAGCTGGGCCTTGCCGCAAATTCTCCGTAAATCAGGCATCAAAACTTTTATGACGACTAAAATTAGTTGGAATCAATATAACCGAATGCCGCATGATACGTTCCAGTGGCGCGGTATTGACGGAACGGAAATCCTAACTCACTTCATCACTGCACCAGAAAAAAACAGCCGAATTTCTACTTATAACGGTAAAATGACCGCGCGTGAACTGGTGGGACTTTGGGATAAATATCAAGATAAAGAAATAAACCAAGAATTATTACTTGCTTATGGTTACGGCGATGGAGGTGGCGGGGTAAATCGCGAAATGCTCGAGATGCGTCGCCGCTATGATAAAATGCCAGGAATCCCTGAAGTAAAACCAAAAAGCGCTACCGATTATTTCGATGATTTACATGAAACGATTCAGAGCACTGATCAATATGTCCACACTTGGAACGGGGAACTTTACTTTGAATACCACCGCGGAACTTATACCAGCCAAGCCTTCACGAAAAAAATGAACCGTAAAATCGAGCTTGGTTTAAGAAATAGCGAATGGCTTTCTGTTTTAGCGAACTTAAAAGAAGGAACTACTTATCCGACCGAAAAATTAGCGAACATTTGGCAGATATTACTTCGAAATCAATTTCACGATATTATTCCTGGCTCTTCCATCAAAGAAGTATATGATGATGCGCTAATTGAGTACACTGAAGCACTCACCGAAAACAATACGATTATCTCTAAACAACTGGAAAAACTAACCCAGCAGGCTTCTGAAAAAATAACGCTATGGAATAGTTCCACTTGGAATCGTCCACGCTATATCGAAATCAAAGCCGATAATCCTGCTAGCAACTTAGCCTTTTATGATCAAAAAAATAAGCCACTCCCTGCACAAAAATTAGCAAATGGCGCGTGGCTCATCCAGCACCATCACTTGCCAGCGCTCGGTGCCACAAGTATTTCCGTTAAAGAAACAACAAGTGAGCTAACAAAATCGCCTTTCACTTACAAAGACAAGCAATTAGAAACACCCTATTATCAAATAGCTTGGAACGAAAACGGCCAATTTACATCCATTTTTGACAAAAAAAATAACCGCCAAGTATTAGCAGAAAACGCGAGGGGGAATGTATTTCAATTATTTGAAGATAAGCCGATGTGGCATGATGCTTGGGATATTGATCTATTTTACCAAGAAAAACAAAAGGAAATTACCGCTTTAGACTCTTTTGAAGTAATCAATAATGGACCACTTGAACTCACTATCAAACAGGTGCTTCACTCAGAGAAATCACAAATTACGCAGTGGATTCATTTTTACCATGAGAGCCCTGAAATCAGATTTGAAACAGAAGTGGATTGGCGTGACCGTAACCAGTTGCTGAAAGTCGCTTTCCCTGTTTCCGTTCATGCCAGTGAAGCTAGTTATGATATTCAATTTGGTAATGTAAAACGACCGACACACTGGAACACAAGCTGGGATTATGCTCGTTTTGAAACAGTTGGACATCAGTGGGCCGATCTTTCCGAGAAAAATTACGGGGTTAGTTTGCTAAATGATTCCAAATACGGCTATGATATTAAAGACTCGACGATTCGACTAACCTTACTCAAAGCAGCTGGATATCCTGACCCAGAAGCAGATTTAGGTCTTCACCAGTTCACGTATTCACTTTTTCCACATCAAGGAGATTTCTTAGACGGAGAAACAGTCCAAACTGCTTGGGAATTAAACAACCCGATTTTCACATCTAACGGAGAAATTGAACCATTCTCGCTTTTCCAAGTTACTAATCCTTATGTGATGATTGATAGCGTCAAACAAGCTGAGGACGGTAATGGTCTTATCATCCGGCTGCATGAATTCGCAGGCACACACGGCGAAGTGACGCTAACTAGCGATTATGCTATTACTTCCATCACAGAATGTAACTTACTGGAGGAAAACGAAACAACACTTGAAACCACAACATTTGCCATTACTCCGTTTGAAATTAAAACTTACCGAATTTATCTAAAATAAAAAAACACGCAGCAAGGCTTCTCCCTAAGAAGTCCGCTGCGTGTTTTATTAGTTTAACGTGATCAGATTAAAGTTTAGTAACTTTTTCTGCTTGTGGGCCACGTTGACCTTCAACGATTTCAAATTCAACGCTTTGACCTTCGTCTAAAGTTTTGAATCCTTCACCTTCGATAGCGCTGAAGTGTACGAATACATCATCTCCGCCTTCTACTTCGATGAAACCGAAACCTTTTTCACTATTAAACCATTTAACTGTACCTGTTTGCATATTTCACAAACCTCCAAAAATTTTCTTAATATGTTTCTTTTACTAACGAAAAAGATGTTAACAACAAGCTAATCATTTTTTCAATTACAAAATTCACATATTAGCAAAGATACTCATTTACATCAATATCCTTGCTAATACATAAATATACTTCCTGCAACACTTATATATTAACGCCAACGGACAAATAAATCAAGTGAAAAAGTCGCACGGTTACAAAATAGAGTATTCAGTTTATTAACTAAAAAACCCTGCTATAAGTCAATTCTTATAACAAGGTTTTCTATTAATCGACAATACTTTTATCTTTAATACGCCATTTCACAAGTAAATTATGTAACGGTTTACGCACTAAGAAATAAACGCCTAAAGAAATGAGTACAGAAGCCGTACCAAGTAAAAATCCGCCCAGTACATCTGTTGGGAAATGCACGCCTAAATAAACACGTGTATACATTACAAACAAGATAAATCCATAGCCGATAATTCCGATAACGATTTTTTGCCACATTTTTGGCACTGTGAAAATTAAGAACATCGCTGCAAGTCCATAGAAAACCGCCGTAGCAGTCGCATGTCCACTAGGAAAACTAAAACCTGACTCATCTATTAACCAGTTAACGCTATCTGGACGTGTACGAGCAACTAATGTTTTCAAGACTAGATTAAGGACAACACCACAAGCAAGCATCGTTCCTCCAAACCATAGTCCAACAACAAATTTTCGTAAAAAGAATAGGATAAGAACAACAACAATAGTTAAAATAATAGTTGTTTCTGCACTACCTAAATTGGTCACTAGTTTAACGATAGCTGTTTTATCAGGTTGAATCCCGCCGCGAATCTTTTCAATCCAGCTTAGATCAAAACGTGCTACCCAGTTACTTTCTGTCGCAATAGCTGAGGCGATTGTAATAAATAAAATCAGACAAAATCCGCCAATAACGAATAACGGTGTCGCTTTTTTTCGATTTGTATTCATGGTTAACTCCTTTTCATTCGGTTGTTTTTAAAAATTGCTTTACTTCTTTTACAAGCTCTTGATACTGCGCTTGTTCTGGTGTCGCTTCATTTGTAAGTTCAGTAACAGTGTCGCTTTCGTAGCTAACTGACCCCGTGCTAACAAACGTTGCATTACCAATTAATTGTAGCGAAATTTCACCAGCTTCGTCTTTTTTGGCAGTCACTTGTACTCGGCCGCCATCATTATAAACATTAAGTGGTGTTTCAAAAGTATCTTTATCTAACATTTTTTTAATTAAACTACAAGCTGACATCGCTGTCCCGCATGCATTCGTAAAACCTACACCGCGTTCAAATGTCCGCACATAAATCGCATCATCGCTTAAACGTTTCACAAAACTAACATTGACACCATCTGGAAAATAAGGATTTTCGCTGTTTAAATAACTCGCTAAAGTTTCTTGTTTATCCGAATCTAACACAGTTTGGTCCACAAACGTAATCAAGTGTGGATTTGGAACAGACACAGCAGAAAAAGCTAGTTCCGAATCTAGTTCAGGAACGACTTGATTAAATAATTTTTCCACACCGACATTCATTGGTAAACTTTCTGCATTAAATTTAACTGGAGAAATTTCAACTTGGTACGTTGGTATATCAAAACCAAGTGAAGTTGCTTTTTTGACATCCAGTACCGCTTTCATTGTTTCGACTTTTGCTTCTGTTAATGCGTGCTTTTCAAGTAAATAACGAGCTACCGTTCTTAGGCCATTCCCGCACATCGACGCAATTGATCCATCCGAATTAACGACGCGCATTTGGCCAATTGGTCCAGCTTCATTACTTTTTGTGACATATAAAATACCATCTGCCCCACCAAGCGAATGCTCTCTATCACAAAGCTTTATTGCAAAATCAGCACGTTTCGCATCCGACCAATCCATGATTTGATTTTCTTCTTCATCAACTAAGAAAAAATCGTTTTGCGAACCATGTACTTTTGTAAAGTGAATTGTTGCCATTCCTTCAAGCAACCTCCTTTATTTGGAATTACGTCTATAATACCACATCTTAAATTAAAAAAGCTTGGGGAACCTCCTTTTTAAACTACTAGGATTTTCCCCAAGCGAGCATTAAGCTTCGTAGTGTTTTACAACAATATCAGCACAACGGCCACAAAGTGTTGGATGTTTTGGATTTACGCCTACATCTTTTTTCACTACACGGCAACGTTCACAAGTTTCGCCTTCTGCTACAGTAATTTGAACAGCTACTTGATTCGATTTAAATGCGGATTCTGGTGCATTTTCTAAACCTTCCACTAGTTCAAAATCAGAAACGATGAATAGTTGTGCAAAATCGCCTTCTAATGAATCAAACAATGTTTTTGCTTCACCGTCTACATATAGAGTTACTTTTGCAAGCATTGATTTACCGATAAGTTTTTCATTACGAGCGAATTCTAGCGCTTTTTGGACGTTATCACGGATTTGCATGAATGCGTCCCATTTCGCAGTAATTTCTTCACTATCAGCTAATACTTTTACATCTGGTAAATCTTGTAAATGAATACTTTCCGCGCCTTCACCAATCAAGCTATTCCAAACTTCTTCCGTCGTATGCGGTAAAATTGGAGCAAGTAGTTTTGTCAAAGTAACAACTGCTTCATAAAAGACCGTTTGCATAGCGCGACGATCATGACTATCCGCTGCTTCAATGTAAACAACATCTTTGGCAAAGTCCATATAAAATTGGCTTAATTCTACTGTACAGAAATTATTGATTTGGTGGTAAATAGTAGAGAATTCAAACGCTTCATAGCTATCCTTCACATTTTTCACTAAATCGTTTAATTTAATCAGCATGTATTTATCTACTTCACGTAAGTTTTCATAAGAAACACCGTTAGTAGTTGGATTAAAGTCATTGATATTTCCAAGTAAGAAACGCATTGTGTTACGGATTTTACGGTACACTTCGGATACTTGTTTTAAGATTTCATCACTAACACGAACATCAGCTTGATAATCTACAGAAGCAACCCAAAGGCGAACAATATCCGCACCAAGTTGTTTAATTACTTTGCCTGGAAGTAAAGTATTTCCAAGTGATTTACTCATTTTACGACCTTCACCATCAAGTGCAAAACCATGACTTAGCACATTACGATAAGGCGCTTCGCCAGTGATCGCTACAGCTGTTGTTAAAGATGAGTTAAACCAACCACGATATTGGTCAGAGCCTTCCATGTACAAATCAGCCGGACGACTTAATTCTGGACGAGCATTTAATACGGCTTGATGACTTGAACCAGAATCAAACCAAACATCCATAATATCCGTTTCTTTTGTAAATTCGCCATTTGGGCTACCTGGATGTGTAAACCCAGCTGGTAATAAGTCTTTCACATCACGCTCAAACCAAACGTTCGAACCATGCTCACGGAACAGTTCTGAAATATGGTTGATTGTTTCGTCTGTGATAATCGCTTCCCCGTTTTCCGCATAGAAAATAGGTAGTGGAACGCCCCACGCACGTTGACGAGAAATAACCCAGTCGCCGCGGTCGCGAACCATATTGAATAGACGTGTTTCACCCCAAGCAGGAGTCCAGTTAACACCTTTAACAGCAGCGAGTAAATCATCACGGAATGCGTCAATTGAAGCAAACCACTGCGCTGTAGCACGGAAAATAACTGGTTTTTTCGTACGCCAATCATGTGGATAAGAGTGAGTGATGAATTCCATTTTTAGTAATGCGCCCACTTCTTCTAGTTTTTCTGTCACCATTTTATTCGCTGTATCGTAAAATACGCCTTCAAATCCTGGAGCTTCTTCTGTGAATACGCCACGATCATCTAGTGGAGCAAGAATTTCTAAATCGTATTTTTTCCCGATTAAAAAGTCATCTTCCCCGTGTCCAGGAGCCGTATGAACCGCACCAGTACCGGCTTCAGCAGTGGCATGTTCGCCGTTCATTACTAAAGAGTCACGGTCATAGAATGGATGTTTAGTTACAACGCGGTCAAGTTCAGAACCACGAACCGTTTTAACAACTGTCGCATCCTCAAAGCCTAGTTTTTCACGTAAGCTTGGTAAAAGTGCTTCTGCTACAACATATTTTTCACCCGCGGATTCAATTACTACATAATCCAAATCAGGGTTAACAGTAATACCCATGTTTGCAGGAATTGTCCAAGGAGTTGTTGTCCAGATAACGATATTCGTACCTTCATCTAGTACACCTTTTCCGTCTGTTACTTTGAAAGCCACGAAAATCGACGCAGATGTTTTATCTTGATATTCGATTTCTGCTTCCGCAAGCGCAGATTCACTGGAAGGAGACCAATAAACAGGTTTTTTACCTTTGTAAATGTAACCTTTTTTCGCCATTTCACCGAATACTTTGATTTGCTCTGCTTCGTATTCTGGTAAAAGAGTGATGTAAGGATTTTCCCAGTCGCCGTTAATTCCAAGGCGTTTGAAACCTGTACGTTGGCCGTCTACTTGCGTCATTGCATATTCGGCACACAGTTTACGGAATTCAGCGATCGACATTTCTTTTCGTTTAACACCTTTTTTGGCGATAGCTGTCTCGATTGGTAGTCCGTGTGTATCCCAACCAGGAACATACGGGGAACTGAAGCCAGCCATTGATTTATAACGAACGATAATATCTTTGATTGTTTTATTTAACGCATGCCCCATATGAAGCTCTCCGTTTGCGTAGGGAGGGCCATCATGTAAAATATACGTCTTGCGTCCAGCATTTTTTTCTTGAATTTTCTCATATAGCTTTTCTTCTTCCCATTTTGCTTGCCATTCAGGTTCTTTGTTTGGCAAATTTCCACGCATTGGAAAATCTGTTTTTGGCATTAATAACGTATCTTTATATTCCATACTCTCTTCTCCTTTAAAACTTTATTTTTAAACACAAAAAAATCTCTCCCAAAAAAGGGACGAGATTCGCGGTACCACCCTTGTTGACATGCATGTTAATTGCTTGCCCACTTCATTAATGCCATAACGCCGGCTCGCGCTAACACTTACTCAAGCAGTTGCTTTTTCGGGTTAGAACTAAAGAGTGATTTCGATTTTTTAGAGGATAGCTGGTCTCACACCTTGCACCAACTCGCTTTGTATCCTATATCTAAAAAATTTACTTGTCTCTTATAATCGTTTTTAACGTTCTTCTGATTCAGCAGCTTCGACTTCTTTAATAGACGCTAGTTCTGTTGCATCTACATCGTAAGCCATCATTTGCTGCCAGTCTTCACTTTTAATTAAATCCATTTGCGCTTCTACTAACATACGAAGACGCTCGCGGAATACTTTAGATTGGCGTTTTAGGTCTTCAATTTCAATCGCGATTTTACGAGCTTTAGAAAGTGAGTCGCTTAAAATTCGGTCTGCATTTTTTTCAGCTTCACGGATAATAAGTTTTGCTTCTTTTTCAGCGGAAGCTTTCACTTCTTCGGCAGCTGTTTGTGCCACGATTAATGATTTGTTTAATGTTTCTTCAATGTTTGTAAAATGACCTAAACGTTCTTCACTATTATTTAAAGTGTCCTCAATACGCTTTTTCTCTTTGATAACTTGTTCATAATCTTTAATGATTTGATCGAGGAAGTCATTTACTTCGTCTTCGTCATAACCTCTAAAACCACGGGTAAACTCTTTGTTATGTATATCCAGCGGCGATAATGGCATATCTAGCACCTCCATACGACTATTGTTTATAAATACCTAACATACATTCTACCATAGTTACTAGCTTTTTCCTAGAATTTATATTGAAAAATGGTTAGATTAAAAATCCAGCTTTATCTAGCGCCTTAATCGCTTGCTCTAATTGTTCTTTCGTATCTGCTTCAATCGTATGTAAATGGGTTCCGTCCGTTAAACCAGAAAGCATCGTTGCTCCTGTTGTTTGCAATTTCCGCACAAATTTTTCTACATCAAAACGGCTTTTTAAATGTAGTGAAGCGGTGATTTCGCCGTAGATTGGATGATCCACAATTACATCAATAATGGAAACACCGTGATCCACCAAAATATTTAGTTCCTCGGCAGCTTGTTCTTTCGTATGTTTTACAGCGATAACGCGTCTTTCACCTGTATAACTCGTTTCTTTCGCATAAATATAACCTTGTGGAGTAGCCATAATTGGTTCATTGCCAGCTTTTAACAAAGAAATATCTTGAACAATCACTTGGCGGCTAACATTTGTTTTCTGTGCTAATTGATTTCCAGAAATTGGAGCCTCAGCTTCTTTCAGCCATTTTAAAATCATTTGCCTACGCGTATCACCTAATATTTTTTTCATCTTATCACCTTTTTCGTAGTAATTTATCGATTTCTTCTTTAAAAATAATACTATCGTTTAATTCATTTTCTTTTCCAAAAGATAGCCGGATAAAACGGTTTGCTTCTTCTGTTGTTTTTCCAGTAGCGATTAATGTTCTGGACGGGGCTAAATCACGTAAACTACATGCGCTCGTCGTCGAGATTTGAATATCTGCTTCGTTTAAAGCAAGTAAAGCTTCCTGACCTTGCATATTTGGCAAAGTAAGTCCTAAAATAAACGGCGATGTATTTGCTCCACCTTCGACTTTCACCCGCGTTTCTAATGTGTCGCAAATCGCAGCTTTTAGTTTCAAAGCTCTAATCGCTTCTTGCTCTCTATTTTCCATTATATCATAGGCGGCAGTTGTAAAGGCAGCAATAGCTGGAACATTTACCGTCCCCGGTCTAAAGCCAAATTCATGATGTACATCTGGCAAAACTGCCTGCAAAGGAGAATCTGGTTTCATAAAAAGTATTCCCGCCCCTTTTGGCCCATAAATTTTATGCGATGAAATACTAAAACTAGTGACATCACTTAAATCTAAATCAAGTTTTCCAAAAGATTGAACAATATCGGTATGAAAAAAGACACCTGCTTTTTTAGCAATGTGAGCTAGTTCGGCGATTGGTTGAATGGTTCCGATTTCCGAATTAACATGTTGAATAATAATAAGCCCCGTCTCAGTAGAAATCATTTTTTCTAAAGTAGCTGGATTTACTTGCCCAAACGAATCAACTGGTAATGCTTTCATACGACACTTCCCCGCTTGTTCGAGTGCCATTAGTTGCTGCCAAACAGAAGCGTGTTCCAGCGGACTTACGAGCACTTCTTTCTTATCAGTTGTATGGAGTAGCGTTTGGATGGCGATTTGATTACTCTCTGTTCCACCACTCGTAAATAAAATCCCGCGGTTTGGAACTTGTAATAACTCAGCAAAGCTTTCCCGACATTTTTCTAAAAGGGCTGCTGATTTCGTCCCGGCATCGTGCAAACTTTCCGAATTAGCGAAGAATTCTCGCGAGGCATCCATAAAAACTTGTAAGGATGTTTCACTCATTTTCGTAGTTGCTGCATGGTCAAAGTAAATCATCTCTTTATCTCTCCCTTAAAATTTTATACTTGAATTTAGTTTGATTTTGTGTGATTATAGATGACAAGACAACTGTATATTCATTAAGAAGTATACAATTAATCGAACCTACTATGCAAGAGGTGGAAATGATGACAAAAGAACGAGTTATTATCATTGGGAGCGGTATCGCAGGTTGCACTGCTGCCCTCAGATTAATGCAGGACTATGATGTGACAATAATCACAAAATCTCATAAAGAAGAAAGTAACTCGATGCTCGCTCAAGGTGGTGTCGCCGCGGCTATATCAAAAAGCGATACACCAAAAAAACATTTTAGCGATACCTTTCAAGCTGGCTGTTTTCATAATAAAGTTCGCGCTGTAAACCAACTTGTGACTTGTGGCCCGATTGTGATCCAAAAATTAATAAATGAAGGAATGACTTTTGACGAAAAAGATGGCGAACTTTCGCTTGGATTAGAAGGTGCGCACCAACTGCCTCGTATTTTGCATTCAGGAGGAGATCAAACCGGCAAATTCCTTACTACATTTTTGCAAGAAAAATTGACAAAGGTTAACTGGCAAGAGCAAAAAATGGCTATAGAGATTATTAAACATGACGGTAGAGCAATTGGGGTTCACTGTTTAGATAAAGAAAACGAGCTACATACTTATTACGGCGAACATATTATTTTAGCGAGTGGCGGACTTGGACAACTTTTTCCTGTAACCACTAATGCTGCAACTATTTCTGGAGACGGCTTGGCTCTTGCTTACCGAGCTGGTGCGACACTATCCGACATGGAATTTATTCAGTTCCACCCAACCTTACTTTTTCTAAACGGGCGTTGTCATGGCTTAATTTCTGAGGCAGTCCGCGGCGAAGGAGCTACACTTATTCGCGCGGATGGTTCTGCTATTATGGAAACCGTGCATCCACTGGCAGATCTTGCTCCACGTGATGTCGTTGCAGCCACACTTTTTGAAGAAATTGAGCGTGGTAACCAAGTGTTTCTTGATATTACTAAGGTGGCTCATTTTGAGAAGCGATTTCCTGCAATTACAACCAGCTTAGACGAACATCAAGTACCATTTCGCGAAACAAAACGAATTCCAGTTCATCCAGGTGCACATTTTTTAATGGGTGGTGTTCGAACGGATTTGAACGGCAAAACGAATATCCCTCATCTTTACGCCATTGGTGAAGTGGCAAATGCAGGTGTACACGGCGCCAACCGTCTCGCCAGCAACTCCCTTCTTGAAACACTTGTTTTTGGTGAAAAAGTAGCGGAATATATCCACACGCAAAAAACCAACCGAATAATAGCTCCAGAGAATCCCCCCACTTATCAAACAACAACGCCCCATTTACCTGAAAAACATATACTCCAAGAAAAAATTTGGGAAACATTAGGAATTACACGAAAACCTGAGAAAATCACTGAATTTCTCCATTGGTTAGAAACATTTGATTATGCTAACCATACGAGAGAAACAGCTGAAATAAGTCATATGATTATTACCTCAAAATTAATTGCCGAAAGCGCCTTAAAACGAACTGAAAGCCTTGGCGCACATAGAATTTTAAAAGGAGTAACGAAATGAACTCAATACTTATGAATCAAGCAATTCAAGCATTTTTATTAGAAGATATTGGTCAGCATGATTTAAGCTCAGATAGTATTTTCTCCAGTGAAACAATGGGAGAAGGCGTTTTTATTGCGAAGGAAACAGGTATTCTTTGTGGCATCGCTATCCCGCCCAAAGTATATGAAATCCTTGGTGGAAACGTGCATTTTGAAGCCGTAAAAAAAGATGGTGACACAATTAAAAAAGGAGACATTATCGCGACTGTCTCGGCCCCTGTTCGCACTTTACTTTCCGGTGAGCGTGTTATTTTAAATTTAATGCAACGAATGAGCGGTATTGCTACCCAAACCCATATTGCCGTAAAACAGTTAGACGATTCGACTATTCGAATTTGTGATACAAGAAAAACAGCCCCCGGTCTCCGTGCCTTCGATAAATACGCCGTACAGAGCGGTGGCGGCTTTAACCACCGAAATGGTCTGTACGATGGAGTCATGCTAAAAGATAACCATATCGCCTTCTCTGGTGGTATAACCGAAGCTGTTTCTACTGTTCGTGAAAAACTAGGACATATGGTAAAAATCGAAGTCGAAACAGAAACTGCCCCACAAGTAAAAGAAGCCGTTCAAGCTGGTGCAGACATCATTATGTTTGATAACCGCACACCAGAAGAAATCAAACAACTTGTTAAACTAGTGCCAGACCACATTACTACGGAGATTTCCGGCAATATCACTTTAGATAATATTAATCATTATAAAGGCTCTGGTGCGAATTATATTTCTTTAGGATCACTAACGCATTCAGTTCGCGCTCTTGATATTAGTTTTAATAGTAAAGGAGGTATAAAAGCATGAATTTACTTGAAACAGTGGAACAAGATACGATGCCGGCTCGATATAAACATATGACCTCGCAAGAAATGATAGCTCGTGTCACGGAAATCAAAGCACAACTCGGCGAAGATCTTTTTATTCCTTGCCACCATTATCAAAAAGATGAAGTCGTTCCTTTTGCAGATGCAATTGGCGACTCTTTACAGTTAGCACAAATTGCTGCAAATAATAAAAAAGCAAAACATATCGTTTTTTGTGGTGTTCATTTTATGGCTGAAACAGCAGATATGCTTACGACAAATGAGCAAATTGTGACGTTACCGGATATGCGCGCTGGTTGTTCGATGGCGGATATGGCGGATATTCACCAATTAACCAACGCTTGGCCCAAACTACAACATCTGTTTGGTGATACTATTTTGCCAGTTACTTATATTAATTCCACGGCTGCGATTAAATCTTTCGTCGGCGAGCACGGCGGTACAACAGTGACATCCAGT
Organism: Listeria sp. MAN/IMW/UF464; assembly: GCF_058683955.1. NCBI lineage: Bacteria > Bacillati > Bacillota > Bacilli > Caryophanales > Listeriaceae > Listeria > Listeria sp. MAN/IMW/UF464. The sequence goes on along the minus strand of NZ_JBZWZP010000002.1, from coordinate 288,236 downwards.
AATGCAACCAAGATTGTCTCATGGGCACTTCAGCAAAAAGAGCGGATTTTCTTTCTTCCAGACCAGCATCTAGGTCGGAATACAGCTTTTGAACTAGGCATTCCGTTAGAACATATGGCCATTTGGAATCCGATAAAAAACGAACTGGAATATGACGGTAACCTAGATGATTGTAAAGTAATTTTATGGAAAGGCTACTGCTCCGTCCACCAACATTTTACAGTTAAAAATATCGAAAACATTCGTAAAAATCATCCTAACATGCGAATTATTGTTCATCCTGAATGTACGCATGAAGTCGTTTCACTAGCAGATGACTCTGGATCAACGAAAAAAATTGTAACAGAAATAAGTAACGCAGCACCTGGCACCGAATGGGCGGTCGGCACAGAAGCCAATTTGGTTGGTCGCATTATTCAAGAAAATCCCGATAAAAAAATCGTCTCACTCAACCCTTTTATGTGTCCGTGTATGACAATGAACCGAATCGACTTACCTCATTTACTTTGGACACTCGAGGCTATTCAAAACGGCGAACAAAAAAATCAAATCAAAGTGGATGAACATACAACCAAATTTGCGTTAAAAGCATTAGAAAGAATGCTCCAATTAAGCTAATAAAAAAACGAAAGCAGTGGCTGCTTTCGTTTCAGCTCCATGATATTTAAAAGCTTTGAATATCCACCCTAATTATATATCGAAAACGTGCATTTACAGTGACGGTTTTGTGTATATTTTTGGTATACCTACTTTTCACATTATTTTAATCTTATAAAACAGTTTTTCTCAACAAAAGTAAGACTCAAATTAAATAAATTTTGTAGATTAGCAAAAGTAACTTATGTTGTTTTGAAGTTATCATTTTTAGTTAGTATTTTCATTCAAAATCTCCCTTTTTAAATATAAAATAATCATATTCTATTATTCACATAAACTCAAATTCCACTAATACCCTTTTTGCGATTGTACTTTTACTAACTATTTCTACATGCTATAATATGATAGGTAAGCAAGTTTATGGTGGTGGCTAGCTCTTTCAACAAGAAAGGGTGATGCCTATGAATATTTTTGTTAGGTTTGCCTGGAAAGGATAACCCATGACCGTTTATGAAGCACTGTCTTTTGCAGTTGCTTTTGCGACCCTGGTGTTGCTATTAAACAGTCAAAATAACAAAAAAAATAACCACTTGTAAACTTTTGGCGAAGTTAGTGGTTATCTTATAACTATTTAGCTAGTGGCCACCTTAATTGGGCTTGCACTGGAGGGTCATGTTCACGCATGGCTCTCTTTTCATATATATAATAACATAACATAAAACCATTTGACAACATATGACACTAGGTACTACATATGAAACGAAAGCAATAGCTGCTTTCGTTTTTTATTTTAAATAACCAATTTCAATTCGAATTTTATCTTTTTTCGTCCTACCACCAGTCGATAATACCTTCACTCTTCCGTATCCACGAGCTGATAATACGTCTTCTTCCTCACATTCAAAATCCGGATTTTCCACTGTTTTCCAGTTTACTTTTACAAGGCCCGCGGTGACTAATTGTTTTGCCTTCTGCCTAGAGATATGGTGCGCATTACTAATAATAACATCGAGTCGCATACTAGAAACAGTTAGACCCATTTCTTCCCAAACGACTGGCGCGTAGACAGCATTTGCCAAGTCAGTTTCTTCTAACATCACATTCACTTTACCGATTTTTTCAAGCTGTAATGTTAAATAATCCTTCATCGTACTTTCTACTAATAACTGCCATTCACTACCATTATTTAAAATATCACCAAAAACATCGCGTTTCATTCCAAGCGACATTAATGTGCCAAGAATTTTTTGATGCGTGAGTGTCGTGAATTTCACCGGATAGCGAATATGAAACAAAGCCACCTCAAAATCAGCTTCTGTTGGGGTATAATAATCAGGATAAATCAGTGCACGCCGACGTTCTGCATGCGGAACCCCACCAAAAAACTGGACGCCAATATGCTCATAACCACCAACAACTGTCTCGGTAATATAACGTTGCCTCGGATCCAAAAAATCCGTTAGTTGCGGTGTATATTCATTTTCAACTTGCATCGTAATTCCTAATATCTTATCAATAAATGCGTATTCTTCCGCGCGAAAATGCTGATATATTCCATCCATCATCTTTTCTCCCTTTCAATCCATTCCGAGTCTTTAGCCCTATTATACCATGAAAAAAGCTGCTCCTCTGCTAATCTTGCTTCATTATTCAAAAAAAGCCACCCATTAGAAAACGGGTGTGCTTTTTAAAATAGCATTGGAATAACGTACACTTGAATTAATCCAGTTAAAACTCTCATCGCATATTGGAAAATGAAATAAGCCACAAGGGACGAAATATCAAACATACCAATCGGCGGAATAATTCTTCTAAAAGGCTCTAAAATCGGTTCAAAAATACGTGCTAAAAATTGACCGATTTTCGATTCTCTTGCACCTGGAAACCAGCTCATCAAGAAATAAATAAACATTAGTGTTGGCAACCATCTAATAACAAATAAAATGACTTCCACCACTTGATATAAAATACTTTGCAATCTAGTTTACACCTCTAATTCATTACATAAAGTTTTGTTCATCAAGCATTTCGGAAATAGAGCCGTTTACTTCAACGTTATCTGGAGTACATAAGAAAATATTATTTCCAACACGTTGAATATCTCCACCTAACGCATAAACAGTACCGCTTAAGAAATCAACAATACGTGTCGCTTGGTCATGGCTAATGCGTTGTAAGTTTACAACAACCGTTTTATAATCTTTTAAGTAATCCGCAAGTTCTTGGGCTTCTGCATATACTCGCGGTTCTGCGAGTACCATACGACTAGAAAACTGTGCTCCCTGCATACTAACCACCTTCGCATCTTCTTCTTCAACGGCATAAAAACGATTTTTACTAGGTTTTTCTTTCTTCGTTTTCTTTTGCATAGGTTCTGGTTCCCTCGCTACTTCTTCTTCATAATATTCTTCCTCTTCATCTAAGAAAAAGAATGACTTAAATTTATTCGATAGTCCCATTTGTTACACCTCCATATTATCGTCACTCACCAAAGCTCTTCCTACTCGTATAAATGTAGCACCTTCTGTAATCGCAATTCCGTAGTCGTTTGTCATCCCCATAGATAACTCAGTACACGGAACATTTTTTAACTGAAGCGCATGAATTTCTTGCTGCAATTGCTTTAACTCATGAAATACGTGATGCAGCTCTTTGTCACTATTTGTAATAGGTGCCATTGTCATTAAACCAATAATCTCAATAAAATTGAAATCTGCTTCTTGTAAAAACGACAACGCCTCTTCTTTTGAAAAGCCATGTTTGCTTTCTTCCCCAGAAATATTCACTTGTAAGAAACATTTAATTGGTTTTGTCGCTCGCTTTTCAATTTCTTTTGCAAGAGAAGATCGGTCAAGCGAATGCAAATAATCGATTTCTGGTAAAACATCTTTTACTTTACGTGTTTGTAAAGAGCCGATGTAGTGCCAACAAATGTCATCCTTATCCGCAAGTTCTCTAGTTTTGTCTAGAAATACATCTGCCCGATTTTCACCAAAGTGACGAATTCCTAAATCATACAGTTCTGTGATTCCAGCTACATCAATTGTTTTTGTAACAGCTACTAAAGTTACGTCTGCCTGTTGACGATTGCTTTTTTCACAAGATTGTTTTATTTGTGCTGTTACTTTTTCTAAATTAGCTTGTTTTGTCATTTGTTTAATCACCTTATATAATTCCCGAAGTGCTTCATTTAAAACGCTTCTTGTTATAATCAGATACCCGGTCACTTAATCACGCATTAACAGTGGCCGGGTGAAATTGTGTTATAAGTATTATCCGCGACGGTTACGATTACGGATAAATGCTGGTACGTCAACGTCTGAACTGTTTTGTTGTGGTTCAGCTTGTGGTTGTTCGTGTACCGGGTTATTTCCTTGTTGCGGTGCATTTTGCGCGTAATCATTTTGCGGCTCATCTTGCACAGCATAGCTTGGACGATTCACTTGAATGGATTGGTTAGGACGACGATTCGCTTGCGCTTGTTGTTGCGCTTGTTTTTCTTCATCAAAACCTGTTGCAATAACAGTTACAATCAATTCATCTTTTAATTCATCGTTAATAACAGAACCGAAGATCATGTTTACATCTTCATCAGAAGCGCTAGAAACGATTTCTGCTGCTTCTTGTACTTCATAAAGACTAAGGTTAGATCCACCAGTAATGTTCATTAGAACGCCTTTAGCTCCATCAACGGAAGTTTCAAGAAGTGGCGAAGAAATGGCTTTTTTAGCAGCTTCTGCGGCACGGTTTTCACCAGTTGCAATACCGATACCCATAAGTGCAGAACCACGATTAGTCATAATTGTTTTTACATCGGCAAAGTCTAAGTTAATTAAACCAGGAACGGCAATCAAGTCAGAAATCCCTTGTACCCCTTGACGTAAAACATTATCTGCTTCACGGAAAGCTTCAAGCATTGGCGTATTTTTATCAACAATTTGAAGTAAACGGTCGTTAGGGATAACAATTAAAGTATCCACCGCTTCTTTCATTGCTTCTGTTCCAGTTAGGGCTTGTTTCGTACGTTTTGGTCCTTCAAAACCAAATGGTCGTGTAACAACACCTACAGTTAAAGCGCCCATTTCTTTAGCGATTTGAGCGATAACAGGTGCAGCACCAGTTCCAGTTCCGCCGCCCATCCCAGCAGTTACGAATACCATATCAGAGCCTTTTAAAGCTTCTTCAATTTGTTCGCGACTTTCTTCTGCTGCTTTTTTACCAATTTCAGGTACAGCACCCGCGCCTAAACCACGCGTTAATTTTGTACCGATTTGTAATTTTGTTTCTGCTTTTGCTAAATTAAGTGCTTGAGCGTCTGTATTAACGGAGATAAATTCTACTCCTTGAACACCATGCTCAATCATACGGTTTACAGCGTTGTTACCGCCGCCGCCAACACCGATTACTTTAATTGTTGCCAAACTTTCTGAACTAGTGTCAAATTCTAACATATTATTGCCTCCTATTTGCCGATTTATACGATTTGTTTTTCTTGCTGCCTTACCAGCTATTCGCTTTTATTCAAAAAATGCGCCGAAAAAATTCTTCATTTTTGTTGATACTTTTTCGTCATCTGATTTTTTTGGTTTTTGTTTAGGTTGTTTTGGTTTTGGTGCTTCGTCATCATAACGAGGCTCACTTGCGGTGCTACTTACATCACGACCTTCTAATTCAGCCATTTGGTAAGCATATTTAATCAAGCCTACTGCAGTTGTGAAGGATGGTTCGCGAACACCGATATAATCAGGAATCGCCAGTCTAACATGTGCTGCCAATGTTTTCCCTGCTAAATCAATAGCTCCTGGAATCGCCATTGAGCCACCAGTTAATACATAGCCTCCTGGAAGATGCGTTTTACCTACGCGGTTCAATTCTTCTACAACTAATTGGAAAATTTCTTCCATACGAGCTTCGATAATATCCGCTACTTCTACTTGTGTAAAATGTTGTTTTTGGTCACTACCGATAACATCAATTGCAAAAACTTCATCCGGAGAAGCATCATCATAAAATGCGTAACCGTGCTCTAATTTAACACGATCTGCATTGGCTGTAGATGTATTTAGTCCAAGCGATAAGTCTTTAGTGATATTATCTCCACCCACTGGAATAACACCAGTGTAAGTTAACCTTCCTTGCTCAAACACGCTAACAGTTGTCGTTCCTGCACCAATATTCACAAGAGCAGTACCGAATTCTTTATCGTCTTCAGATAAAGAGATAGATGCCTCAGCAAGTGGTTGTAAAGCAATATCAGAAATCTCTAGACCAGCACGTTCCACACAACGTAACGTATTATGTAAAATTGTTTTTGAGCCAGTGATTAGTGTGCCTTCCATTTCTAAACGAACACCAATCATTCCACGTGGATCGGTAATCCCAGTTAAACCATCCACAACAAATTGATCAGGAATAGTATTAATAATTTCTCGTTCAGGAGATAGAGGAACGACTTGAGCGGCATCCATCACATTCCAGACATCTTCATCTGTAATTTCCCGGTTTTCGCTACCTACTGCCACAATTCCTCGGCAAGCTTCTAAATGTACCTGACTCGATACTACCCCAACGATTACTTGAGAAATTTCAACGCCAACCATTCTTTCTGCTTGTTCAATTGCCTTTTTAATGGATTCTACAGTCTTGTCTATGTCGATAATAATCCCTTTTTTAATTCCGGATGACTCGACATTCCCAACACCGATAATATTGAGTCTATCGTCAGCCATTTCCGCGATGATTACTTTCACAGAAGCTGTTCCAATGTCCAAACTTACATAAATTTCGCTATCACCCATTTATCGGCACCTCCTTTTATTCTAGTCATTTAAAGTATAATATTTCATTTTTTATACCGAGCAAAGCCGGTTTTTTAACTTGCTTGAAAATACGATGTTACTTCTTTATTTATATGGCGTCAGTGTAGAATGATTCCCCATTCTGCCTAACATACAAAATCACTTATTTACAGTCTACACTAAGAAAGAAGGTAATAAAAGCACAAAGAACAATTTTTGGCAAATTCTTAAGATATTTTTTTCATTTTATTCAAAAAGCGAACAAGTGTTGGTATCGCAAGCTTGCAGGTCATCATTTTGTCACCTTTTTGACATATCTGTTAAGTGCTAGTTCGCCAAAAATGCGAGAGAAGAAACAAGTCTTTATTCGTTTTCTTTTTTCTTCTCCGCGGCTTTTTCTTCGGCAGCTTTTTTTTCGGCGTTTTGTTGATAATAACTTTGGAAATAAGAACCTACTTCAATATCAATCACGCCTTTTTGTCCTTTCGCTAGTTGAGCGACAATTGCTGGATAATGCTGCATCTTATCTGCAAAACTACTTATATCCGCTGAAACTTGATTACCATCATTCATATATAATTCAATATGATTTTGATCGGTCTTCGTCGGGCTGTAAATCACTTCGGAAATAGAATTCACTACATCTTTTGGTAGTTTATTAATTTGCGCTACCATTTTTTCGAGCGTTTTACCATTTTTAAAATTTTGGAACAGTAGGTCGTTCCCTATTGGAAATTGTCGCGGTTGGTCTGTTAGCATAATGCCATTTTCAAGGACGTCATAATATTTACCGTCATTTTGCTGGTAACCAATCGTTTTATATTCCGTAATATTAATTTTGACATCATTTAGGCCATCTTTAGAAACGGTTGCGTTTTTTATTAACGTATTTTTCTCGAGCTTTTCTTCGGTTTTTCCGTTTCTTATTCCAAGAACAAATTCACCAGAAGTTAGCCCGCTTTCTTTACGAACTTCATTTTCAGTTAGTTGTTTATTTCCACTTACAGCAATTTTATCTAACTTGCTCAATGGGGAAAGGAAATACAGTGTAATTAAGATTAAAATCGCAAAAATTCCGATTAAAATGGCTAAATGTCTTATTAACTTTTTTTTGCGGTATTTTTTTAATTCAGGTATACGGTTTTCGATGGAAACTACTCGTTTGTTTTCAGCCATTTTATTCGCCCCCTTCTGCAATTTATTTCATAATACTAAGGACTGTTTCTACCAGTTTTTGAGCTGCATCTGGGCGCCCCATTTGTTTAGCACTTAATTTCATACTATTTAATTTTGCTTCATCTGTTAAAATAGCATCTACTGTCGCCATTAAATCCGTCTCTTTTAATTCAGACTCGGTAATAACCACAGCCGCATTATTTTTTTCTAACGCGCGTGCATTATATTCTTGATGATTCGCGGTCACATAAGGGCTAGGTATTAAAATACTTGGCACCCCAAGCGCTGTAAGTTCAGCTAATGTAGTCGCTCCTGCTCTTGAAACAACAAGTGTCACAGCATTTAAAATCTTAGGCATATCATAAATAAATGGTTGAACACTAATATGATTCCCTAAATTCATCTCTCCTAAAGAATCTTTTATCTTTTCAAAATGGACATCACCTGTCACATACAACAATTGAAAATCTCGTTTATTCCATTCCGGCAAGATTGCTTCCACAGCTTCATTTATACCTCGAGCACCTCTACTACCTCCAAAAACAAGCACAGTAGGTTTTCCTGAAACTAAACCATATGCTTCTAGTGCGCCTTCACCGTCCACACCCACTACTTCTGAAGCTCGTGGATTTCCAGTGAAAACAATTTTCTCAGAAGCAAACGAATCACTTACTTCTTCAAAACAAATCGCGACTTTATCTGTGTAACGGCTTAAAAATTTATTTGTTAAACCAGCAATACTATTTTGTTCATGGATTAAAGTTGGTATTTTAAGTTTAGCGGCTGCATAAACCACAGGACCGCAAACATAACCCCCAGTTCCAATTACGACATCTGGTTTAAATTCCCGTAGAATTTGCTTGCTTTTTTTAGCTCCACTTAGAAAACGCATGACTGTTTTGATATTTTCAAGAGATAATGAACGTTTAAACCCGGTAATTTCTATTGATTCAAAAGGAATACCTTCTCGTTTAACGATTCCTGCTTCTAAGCCTTTTTCTGTTCCAATGTATAAAAATTCCGCTTCTGGATGTACTTTTTTTAATTCTCGGATGAAAGCAAGTGCTGGATAAACGTGACCTCCAGTACCACCACCGCTTATTGCTACTTTCATTTTTCCACCTCTTCTATTAGTTCACTGATTGCGTCCATGTAGGCATTTCCGCGAACTTCGAATGTCCGGTATTGATCCCAACTTGCACAAGCCGGTGAAAGTAAGATTATATCTCCTGGTGCTGACTCGCGATATGCAACCGGAACAGCTGCCTCTACATCATCCACATAATGCACTTCAATTCCTGCAATTTTCCCTACTCGACCAATTTTATCTGCCGTTTCACCAAAAACAATAAGTGATTTCACATTTTTGAAAAATGGTAGCAATTCGTCGAACGAGTTTCCACGGTCCAGTCCTCCAGCAAGTAATACTACTGGATTTTTAAAACCTTTCAATGCGCTTTGAGTTGCTAAAATATTAGTTGCTTTAGAATCGTTATAAAATTTACGTCCTTGCCATTCCACTACAAATTGAGTTCGGTGCTCTACGCCTTTAAATGTTTCAAGGACATACATAATTTCTTCATTTGTCACACCTAATGTTTTGGCTACTGCTACAGATGCTAAAATATTTTCTAAATTATGCTCTCCCGGAAGTAAAATGCTATCACGGGATCCGATTACTTCATCGTCAAACATAATATTGCCATTTTGGACGTAGCTTCCTTGTTCTAAACGCTGCGTTGTTGAGAACGGAATAACTTGTGCTTTTGTTTGTTTAGTTAAATTCTTCAATTCTTCTTGATCCCAATTAATTACTAAGAAATCGTCGGCTGTTTGATTTTGTTGAATGTGCCATTTTGCTTGTACATATTCACTGCGGTCTGTATGGTAGTCTAGATGCGCTTCATAGATATTTGTAATTACAGAAATATGTGGCTTAAATGTTTGTACACCCATTAATTGGAAGGAAGATAATTCCATCGAAATATATTGATCGCTTGTTGCGTTTTCTGCAACAGCTGATGCCGGAAAACCGATGTTTCCTGCAAGCAAAGAGCTATTTTCTTTGTGTGCATTTAACATATGGTGAATAATCGTTGTTGTAGTAGTTTTCCCGTTAGTTCCAGTAATACCAACTATCGGCGCTTCAGAAATTTGGTAAGCTAACTCTACTTCTGTAATAACTGGAATTTTGAGTTTTAAAGCTTTTTCAATCATCGGGTTGTTATACGGGATCCCCGGGTTTTTAATTACGAGTTCAAATCCTTCATCTAATAATTCAATCGGATGCGATCCACAAATAACTTTAATCCCTTGTTCAAGTAATCCTTGTGCTTCTGGATTTTCACTAAAAGGTTTTTGATCGTTTACTGTGACGAATGCTCCTAATTTATGCATAATTGTTGCCGCGCTAACACCACTTCTTGCAAGACCTAAAACAAGCACTTTTTTGTGATGGTACATTTCAATTTTTTTCATTTCCTTTGGTTCCCCCATTTATATCAAAATTGGCGGTCGATTCTATGAGATTCACAAAAACGACGGAAAGCGCCAACCAGATTCTGTAAAAAACAGCCAACTAGAGACGCTTTTGCCGCAAAAATCACGGCGCTTTATTTAAAAGATAACAACACAGACTGAAATAATTGCTCCGATTAATCCGATTCCCCAGAACGTTAAAACAACACGCCACTCGGACCAACCACCAAGTTCAAAATGATGATGAATTGGTGTCATACGGAAAATTCGTTTTCCTCCCGTTGCCTTAAAGTAAAATACTTGTAAAATAACAGATGCAGTTTCAATAACGAAAATAATTCCGATTAAAAGTAGTAACCATTCTTGATGAACTAAAATCGAAACAGCTGCGATACTTCCACCTAGAGCAAGCGAACCAGTATCTCCCATAAAGATTTTCGCTGGATTTTTATTAAATAGAAGAAATCCAAGCATTCCGCCTACAATCGCGAAACAGAAAATCGCTACATCCATTTGTTCTTGGTAAAAAGCAATCACACCGAAAGCAGAGAATGCAATAACAGATAGACCAGAAACAAGTCCGTCTAAACCATCTGTTAAATTAACTGCATTGGAGAAACCAACTAACCAGAACAAGATAAAGATAATGAAGAACCAACCAAGATCAATTTCCGTATTCGTAAATGGAATCTTAAGCGTTTCTGCAAAATCACTAAAATGATACACAAGATAGAATAAAATCGAAATCGCAACTTGACCTAAAAACTTCTGCTTCGAAGTGAGGCCTAAATTACGTTTTTGAACTACTTTGATATAGTCGTCCAGAAAACCTAATGCGCCAAATAATGCCAGCGCGATGAATAGTAGCCACGTAGCCGCACTAACTTCACCACTGATGAAAGAAAAGATCAAAAAGCTAATGAGCATGGCAGTAATAAAAATAACCGCACCCATTGTTGGTGTTCCTGATTTCTTTTCGTGCATTTTCGGGCCTTCATCCCGAATACTTTGTCCGAATTTTAATTTCACCAAGAAAGGTATAAATAGTGGGACACCTATCACCGTAATGATAAAAGCCACTGCAAAAGTTGATACTAACATGTATAAAGACACAATAAATTCTCCCCAATCTGTTTGTCAAAGCACTTCACTTCATATTTTATGCGAGTCCGAGTTTTTTTTCAATAGCTATTCGAGCTTCTACGCGATCATCGAAATCAATAACCTCATCACCAATCACTTGATAGTCTTCATGCCCTTTACCAGCAATCAGAATAACATCCCCTGCTTCTGCCATATTTACTGCATAACGAATGGCATCGCGACGGTTCTCATGAACAACGTATGAATCGCTCCCTGGAATACCTTGAATCATATCTTCAATAATCGCATGTGGGTCTTCACTACGCGGATTATCTGATGTAAAAATTGGATTTGTCGCATAGTCAACAGCAATTTTTGCCATTTGTGGTCGTTTTCCTTTATCACGGTCACCACCACATCCTACGACAACAAAGACACGTTTTTCGGCAAATTCATCAATCGTTTGTAGAACATTTAACAAGCTGTCAGGTGTATGAGAATAATCCACTATTACTGGAAAATCTTGTCCTGCATTTACAAGCTCAAAACGTCCTTTTACCCCTGGAATGCTCTCAACCGTTGCAATTGCATTTATAACTGGAATACGTAGCGCAAAACTTGTAGCAATCGCGGCTAATACATTATATACGCTGAAATTTCCAATCATTTTTATTTTTAATGAGAAATCTCCAACTGGTGTTTTTAAATCAAAAGTTGAGCCATGGCTTGTAATTTGAATGTTAGATGCGCTAAAATCAGCCGGTTCTTTTATCCCAAAAGTTATAATGTGCGCGGCTGTTGCTGTTTGCATTCGAACGCTTTCTTTATCATCTGCATTTAAAACAGCAATTTTGGGATTACTCAAGTTATAGCTGTTACCAAGCTGCGCGAACAATAAGCTCTTAGCGTAAGCATATTCTTCCATTGTATGGTGATAATCTAAATGATCTTGAGATAAATTCATAAATACTGCTACGTCATAATCTGAACCATATACGCGGCCTTGAACTAATGCGTGAGAAGAGACTTCCATTACTGCTGTACTCACACCACTCAGAAGCATATCACGAAAAGTTTCTTGCAAGGTTAGGCTGTCTGGCGTCGTATTTTTTGTTTCTAAAATTTCATCGCCAATTTTACGATACATCGTACCAATCAAGCCAGTTTGCTCGCCGTTTTCGCGAACAATTTGTTCTACTAAATGGCTAACGGTTGTTTTACCATTTGTCCCTGTAATCCCAACTAGTTTTAACGCTTGGGTTGGAGAACCATAAAAATAATCCGCTAGCATTGCCATTGCTCGTTTAGAATCTCTAACATAAAGAACTGGCACGGAAACATCTAATTGTTTTTCAGCGATAATTGCTACTGCACCAAGCTGAACGGCGCGGTCAGCGAACTGATGTCCGTCCACTATTTCTCCATCTATACAAATAAATAAGGTACCCGGTTGTACTTTTCTACTATCTTGCGCAATTTGGTTAACTTCAATTGCTGCACTTGCTTCTCCAGTATAGACCGGGATAGCTTGCATTAGTTCTTTTAACTTCATTCTTGCCATCTCCTCAAACTTATTCTTTCTGTTAGTTTTGCTAAAATCAAAAAGAATCCTTTTCTATCTTAGCAAAAACAACAAAGTATATCTACCACGACTAAAGACATAGATTGCTTTTAAAGCTAGAAGTATGCCACTTTACTCAGCTGACATACTTCTATCTTCCTATTATTCATTCAATAAATCACCTATACCTGCATTTTCTCGGATGTCTGTTGCTTTTTTATTTTGCTCTGCTGTATCTTGGTCATGATTTTGGTTGAAATCGCCAATTTGTTCTGGTGAGGCGAGCGTTATTTTCATTTTCGTTTCACTATTGATTACGCTACCTGCCGAAACGCTTTGACTTTTCACATAACCATTTCCACTAAACTCAAAAGGAATACCAGTGATTTCTGAGACTTTTAGCGCGTCAACTTTCGACCAATTCACCATATCTGGAGCAGTCATATCTCCATCAGTCATCAGAATTACTTTTTGTCCTTGCATAATTTCGCTATTTGCTAGTGGAAGTTGTTGAACAATTTTTTTACCATTACCAACAACTACTGGTTCAAGCCCTTTGTCTTGTACCGCTTTTTTAGCTTCGTCTACTGTTTTTTCAGCTACAACAGGAACTTTTTCGCTGGCTAGTTTTTCAACATCGCCCGGTTTAATGTTCATGTATTGTAAGCTGTTTTTCATTACAGGATTAAATACTTCGGAAACTGCTTCCCCACCTGTTTGGCTACCAGATAATTGCGGTTGTTGCATGGTCACATATATCACGAGTTCGGGATTATCAGCAGGTGCCATTCCTAAGAAAGAAAAAATATAATTTTCTGCCCCAGTCATGTACTTACCTGTTTTTGAATCTGGAATTTGTGATGTTCCTGTTTTACCAGCTACATCATAACCAGGAATCGCATATAGTTTACCTGTTCCGTTTCGACCGCTAATAACATTTTTTAGTTCATCTCGAGTTTTCTTAGCTGTTTCGGCGCTGATTGGTTTTCCAGCGATTTTGGTTTTTGTTTCTGTCTCTTCTCCAGTATTCGTATCTTTGACGCTTGAAACCACATAAGGCTCTTTCATCGTGCCGTCACTTGCAATAGCAGATGCGGCTTGAATCATTTGCATCATCGAAACTGTTGTACCTTGACCGAAGACAGTCGTTACTTTTTCAATCGGGTAGTTATAAAGAATTTTTCCTTTTGTTTCATTTGGTAAAGCAATGCCTGTTTTCTTGCCAAAACCAAATTTATCTAAATAGGTTTTAAATGTATCAGTACCCATTTTGTTTAGCAGTTTAGCAAACGCAACGTTACTAGAACGTTCTACGCCTTCGCGGTATGGAATCGAGCCCCATCCATTCCCATTATTATGGTCATGAATTGCGATATCGCCAACTTTATAGGAACCTGATTGATAGTATTCGTTTGGATTATAAACGTTTTTATCAATAGCAGATGCTAAGGAGATGATTTTCATTACGGAACCTGGTTCATAAGCATATTCCACTGGTAAATCTTGCCAAATGCTCGAACTGTTTCCAGTAATTGTCGACCTGTCAGCCGGATTAAATGAAGGACGTTGACTAATTGCCAAAATCTCTCCTGTTTTCGGATCTGCAACTACGGCCATCATATTTTTCGGTTTATATTTTGCATCGACCGTTGTCATTGTATCTTCTAAAAAGGTTTGGATTTTTTTATCCAATGTTAAGGTAATATCCTTACCGTCTTTTGCTTCTGTTACTTTGTTTTTTGAATCAGGCAAAATATAGCCCATTCGGTCGGTGCTATAATCGATTTTCCCATTTTTGCCTGTTAGTATATCATTATAGCTGGATTCAATTCCCATTTTACCTTCTAATTTGGTAGTGTTTTTTTCTTCTTCTTGTTGCGCAAAGCCGATTAATTGTGTCGCGAAAGTACCATTAGGATAGAAACGTTCTGATTGACGAGTAAATTCAATGCCTGGTAAATTTTCTTTGTCGATTTTAGCTTTTGTTTCTGTAGAAATATTTTTTCCCGCAGAGCCAAATTCAACTTGGTATTTACCTTTTTCATTGAGTTTATCTAGAATATCAGATTCGTCCATAGGAATATATTTTGCAAGAATACGAGCTGTTTTTTCTTCATCAACTACTCGCATCGGATTTTTCGTTGTTTTGGATAATTTATCACTAACTACCGCTGCAATCGTGTAAGAAGCCGTATCCTCTGCTAACACTTCTCCTTTTCGATCTAAAATGGAGCCGCGTTTTGCTTCGAGAACACTGCTTTTCAAATGTTGTTTAGATGCTTTAGCTGCTAGCGGAACCCCATTTGCTTCTCCCGTAATTTGCAAATAAAGAAAACGGCCAGAAACTAAGAGAAAGAGAATAGTGAAAAAGATAAAAAGCACTAAAGCTCCCCTTCTCATGTTACCTATACGCCGTTTCATTGACCATCTACCACTTTCACATTATCGCCATCAAGTTTTAACCCTTTTTCTTTAGCGATTTTCAAAATACGTTCATATCTTCCTAAATCTTTTACTTCTACTTTTAAGTCTTCATTTGATTTTTGTTGTTCGAGAATTTTTGTTTCTTTTGTTTGAATTTCTTGGTTCACTGTATAAATTTGAGCTTGTACACTGATGATTCGAAAAGCAACAACTAAAACAATCGCAAGCGCAATCGTGATGATTACTTTTTCTCCAAGTGTCATTTGACCACGTTTTAGGATTTGTTTTTTAGGCTGTTCCGCTTCTCTATGTACTCTATTTGGCTCGAGATTTGATTTATAGGCGACATTGCTCACATTTTTTCAACTCCTGCTATTTAATAATTTTTTCGATTACACGTAATTTTGCAGAACGTGCTCGGTTGTTTTGTTCCAGTTCCTCTTCACTTGGTACGATTGGCTTTCTTGTAGCAAGTTTGAAATCTGGTTTATATTCATCTGGAATGACTGGAAGACCTGGTGGTAAATCTGGTCCTTTTGTCGCTTCTTGGAATAAGTGTTTTGTTATGCGGTCTTCTAATGAATGAAACGTGATTACGCTAATTCTGCCGCCTGGTTTTAATAATGTTAAGGCATTTTCAAGAGAATCTTCTACCGCACCAAGTTCATCGTTAACGGCAATTCGGATTGCTTGAAAAGTACGTTTCCCTGGATGTCCGCCTTTTCTTCTTGCTGGCGCCGGGATAGCTGTTTTGATGATGTCTACTAGTTCGCCGGTTGTTTCAATAGGTTTTACTTCACGACGACGTTCGATTTCACGAGCAATTTGTTTAGAGAATTTTTCTTCGCCGTATTGGAAAAAGATGCGAATCAAGTCTTGGTAAGACCATTCGTTAACAACTTTTTTCGCCGTCAGTTCTTGCTCTTGATCCATACGCATATCAAGTGCTGCATCTTGGTGATAACTAAAGCCGCGTTCTCTTTCGTCTAATTGAGGGGAAGAAACACCTAAATCATATAAAATCCCATCAACCGCTTCAATTCCGCGCTCGTTCAAAGCTTCTTTCATATAGCGGAAATTTGATTTAATAAAAGTTACTCTATCGCTATATTCTGCTAGTTTAATTTTTGCATTATCAATTGCTGTTTGATCTTGGTCAAAAGCAAATAAGTGCCCTTGTTCATTAAGCTTATTTAGTAAATACTCTGAGTGACCTGCGCCGCCAAGTGTTGCATCGACATAGATTCCGTCTGGTTTTACTTCAAGCATATCGACTGTTTCATGTAGTAATACGGTTTCGTGCTTAAACATGCAAATTCCCCCTTAAATATCAAAGCCAATCATATTTTCAGCTAAATCAGCAAAGGACTCTTCTGCCTCGTTAAAGACATTATCCCACTCTGATTTACTCCAAATTTCAATACGACTTGAAACCCCGATAATTACTGTTTCTTTTTCCAAATCCGCATACTGTAGTAAGTTGGATGGAATGTTTATCCGGCCTTGTTTGTCTAGTTCGCATTCAGACGCACCGGAAAAGAAGAAACGTGTAAAGGAACGAGCATCTTTTTTAGTTAGTGGTAAGGTTTGGAGCTTTTCTTCAAGCTTTTTCCATTCCTCTTGTGGATAAGCAAATAAACACTTATCAAGTCCTCGGGTTATAACAAAATTATCCCCCAAAAGCTCACGGAATTTAGCTGGCACAATTAATCTGCCCTTTATATCGATGTTATGTTGATATTCTCCCATGAACATTAGACTTCACCCACTTTCCTAAATACCACTTTACCACATCTCCCCACTTCGCACCACCCAAAACCTAAAAAAGTGTAAAAAAAAATCACTCTACTATTTAAGCAGAATGATCAAACCCTTATTTAAAGCCATTTTAACTACAATTCCTTTTTAAAAATGATTGTGGGGCCGGGTGGAGGGATTCCCCACTTCTCACCCAAAAACTATTTTGCTAATACTTTTTTCCAGCCCGATTTTAATGCAGCCGCGGAAAAAACAATACTTAAAACCCCAAGTAAAATCGTAAAAGTCGCCATACCATACTTACCAATAAAAGGTGCAAATACAAGGCTCACTGAACCAATCATTTTACCAATTTGGAAAATAATACCGTTAAACGCCATATATGCGCCTCGTCTGTCATCGTCCACAATTGCGGCTAAAATTGTTTGACGCGTTGGCACGTAAAGCAACTCTCCAATAGAAAGTACTGCTGTCGCTAGTAATAAAACGGCCAGATTATTCGCAAAGGCACACACCGCAAAACCTATAGCAAATAAAGTAAACCCAACGTACATAATAGGTTGTTGAGCTCTTTTTGTTACGAACCTTGCAACCGGAACTGTGAAAAGAACGATAAACAAAGTATTCACTGCCGTTAAAACGCTGACTATTTGTACGCCATTTAGAGTAATGTTTCCGAGTGGGCCGAAATGAACGAGCAAAGCCTGAAAATCTTCAGCCAAACGTACGGAAATATAATTACTCCGTTGAAATTCAATCGACATAACTGCAATTCCACCAAGAGTATATAGAAGAAAACGGTAATCATGTAACACTTGCCCATAATTTTTAAGCATTCCTACTAACCCGTAAGATCCTTTTTTTAATACTGCTTTTTGCTTTAAGGTTTCTGAAATCAAGCTTATAGTAAGCCATGCAGTGACAAATGACATAATGAAGAGCACAACGAGTAACAGAAATAAGTAATCCACGAAAAACCAACCACCTACAATAATCCCTATCATCATAGATAAATTATTTGCCCAGTAACTAACCGAATACATAAAAGAACGATTTTCCGGCGTACTTACATCAATCAACATCGCTTCTCCAGCAGGATTTATGAGTCCTTGCGCCACACCAATTAGAAGTAGCATCACAAACGTTATCCATGGTGAATGGAAAATCGGCGAATTACAAAGCACCATTCCTAGAAAGGCAAATACTTTAAGAAGTTCCCCTGCCACCATCAGTTTTTTACGACCAATAATATCCGCCAAATGCCCGCCATACATACCCGCAAGAAACTGCGCCAATACATTAATCATCAAGAGAATTCCCGCGACCTTACTATTAATTTCCATTGAAAAATAAATTGCCATAAAAGGAAAAATCATTGACCCGATTATTTTACTTAAAAATTGAATCAATATCCGCGCACGAATATTTGGATGTAACTCTTTAAACATGGAATCCCCTCCATTGCAATGTTTCTGACTTCTCTGTTAGTATAAAAGGGAAACAGAAAGATAAAAAGGGTATTTAAAAACAGAAATTGTCCCCTTTTAGATTGGAGCTGGCTTATGGACAAAGATTATTTCACTATGCGCGCGCATTTATATGAACAAACTACAGATTTAGAAGTACCTTTTAAACTAAATAATTTAGCAGATATTTGGTTTTGTACTACTAAAAATGCCAAGCGAAAATTGCAGCAATACCAATCAAAGGACATGCTCACTTATTTACCGGGGCTTGGTCGCGGAAATGTTTCACGGCTTATTTTTCCGAAACAATTAGAAGATGAAGTTCTGGAAGTTTTGGAGCAAAGTTTAGCAAAAGATGCATTTAGCGATATATTATTTCTACTACAATTACCAATACCAAAAAGTTGGTTTTCGAGTATATCTACTGAAATTCAGCACATGTTTGGTTTACAAGTAACAGAAAATCAGCAAGAAATACTCCGCTCTATTGTCCGGCGTAAACTTACTACGCTTGATCCGTTGCAAACATCTGTTTCAATGGAAGCTTTTTTAATTACACAAATCAGTGATACTCTTGTAAAATATGATGAACAAAAAAAGACTATCATTCCCCATATTGCCCATAATTGGAAAGTTTCCGATGATTACACAGAATGGACTTTTTATTTACGAAAAAGTGTTTTATTTCATCATGGGCGTATGCTTGATAGCGAGGACGTTAAATACACCTTGCTCCGTTCGAAGGAAACAAATTCGGTAAGCGCCTGGCAACTAAAATCAATTAAAGCAATTCAATGTGGAAATAAATTTACCATTACGATTTATTTAAACAAGCCAGATCCTTTTTTTATTCGCTATTTATGTACTGCCAATATGGCGATTTTGCCACGCGACGTGGTTTTTGATGAATACAAATGGATTTCAACGGGGCCTTTTCGGATAGTAGAGCGAAATGACGAACGCCTAGTCTTAGAAGCATTTGACGCTTATTTTTTAGAGCGCCCTCTTCTTGACCGAGTAGAATTTTGGACAGCTCAAACCGGAGACACTTTAACAAACATTCCGATGCAGTTTACCTCCGTTGATTACGAGGAAAATAAAGCTTATGTTGAACGCCGTAAACTAGGTGTCGGTGTCAACTTTATTTGCTTTAATACCCATCGGCAAGGCGTCCCGCAACATCCAGCTTTTCGCGAAGCAATTTATCAACTAATAGACTGCCAAATAGCTAGCGAGCAAGGATTCGAAAATTACGGCACAATCGCTTCGAATTACTTTCCAGAAAAATCGATTGCTCCTATTAAAAACCCTGACAAAATTGCCGACTTATTAAAAGAAGCAAATTACCAAGGAGAAAAAGTTATTTTTGCGACAACACAGCATCCTACCGCTTTAAAAGAATCGAAATGGATTCGTGACCGAGCAGCACAATTCGGAATTACGCTTGAACAAAAAATCATAACTCATCATGAAGCTTCTTATTCAAATGTGCCAAAAGAGGAAACGGACTTGATGATGATGGGAGAAATTCCAGCTTCTGATAACGAGATGGCTTATTTGGATTTCTTAAATAACCCTTATCTTTTACCACAACAGCTACTTAATCCAAGTATTCTCCTCGAACTTTCGAAAAAATTAGATGCAATGAAATTAGAAAAAAGCGCCTCCAAAAGAGACGCTTTGCAAACGAATATCGATCGTTATCTAACCGAAAATAACTATTTAATTTATTTACATCATCCAGAAAAAAGCCAATCGCTCCATTCCATGATAAAAGGTATTGCAGAAAATCCATATGGCTACTTTGATTTAAGTAAAGTATGGATTGAAACAAAACCGCTTAAAACAGTAAAATCAAACTATAAATAATGCCATATAAATAAAGAACGACATATAGTAAGGCGAAGATGAAGAAACAAAGTCTCCAGTAACCACGAAGGATTTTGCGAAACTGAATCTCGCCTTCTTTTTTTGCAGCTAACACCACAATAACGATGCCTAAGATAAATAAAAACAACAAAATATAAAGTAAAAACGAACGGTTAAAGATAACAATCATAAAAAAGTGTACCGCGATAATTAAGAAAATTGTCGATAAATCCGCTGCCAACATAATTCTCCGTTGCGGTTTCCGAAATTTAAAACGCGCTAAAAATAAAGTAAGTACAAATACCACTACGGGTAAAATAATAATAATAGCAGTTGAATTAGTTAGCCAATCAAACATGACGTTCTCCTTCCAATCCTTTAATAATCTGGTAAAGTGTCCGAAGTGTAGGAAGGGAAGTTTCTGTTTTGTCCCCTTTTTCTAAAATTGGTAGCACAATCCCATCAATTTCTGTCATACGTTCATTCATACAGTCAAGGGCCATCGAGGAAAAGTTAAGCGCAGTCGTTCGGCAAATCGTCTCAACTTTCTCTAATGCATTTTCTATCGGTAAGACAGTTTCAACTTCATTTACTACCCTTATTAACAAACGATGCCATTCTTGATTTTCTAAAAGTTTCCCATTTTGAACACCAAGTACCGCTGTTAAAGGGTTAATCACTGCATTGATAAATAATTTTTCTTGGATAATTGCTTGATAATTCGCATGTTTTTCAATCGGAAAAGCTGGGCTAGACGTTAGTAATTCTTTTAGGTCGTCATTCAGTTCTCCTTGGAAAATGCTATATTTTGTTCGGCCGTGTCCGCGCCAAATAACGGTCGTATCATCCTCGCGACCTGCCCCGTGTTCACTAATGCCTAATAAAATCATGCGTGTTGTCCCAAGCTCACTTAAGCGTTCTAGATGTCCTGCACCATTTTGAATGAATAAAATCGGGATTTTTGTCGGTAGTTTTTGAAGTATTGGTATTATTTCATTTAAGGAATACTGCTTTACAGCGATAATTAGTAACTGTTGTTTAGTTAACTGTTCTTCTTCGGTAATCTGTGCTGCATGAATATGTATATTTTTTGTTGTTTCATTGTCTATTAATGAAATTCCTTTTTGATTTAATAAATCCGCTTGTTCTTTTCGATGTGTAAAAAGGGTGAGCTTAGATTTATCAGCGAAATTAGCTGCGTATAACAGTCCCATTGCTCCCGCGCCAATAATCCCAACATTTATTTGGTTTTCCATTGATTTCAGCTCCATATTGGTTGATGCTTTTATTTTATCAGAAGTGGCGAGTCTTTGCACTTTTGCGCGCAAACAAAAACCTCGAAAGACCCATGGCGTCTTTCGAGGTTCGTCTTCAACAAGTGAAACGTCACTTGTTTTTAACAATATTAGCTGTTTGCTACATCTTTGCCATCATATTGTCCACATTCTGGACATACGTGATGGGAAAGTCTGTATTCGCCGCAATTCGAGCATTCGTTCATGCCCGGAAGTTGAAGTTTAACGTGTGTACGACGCTTACGCTTTTTGGCTTTTGAAGTTCTTCTAAAAGGTACTGCCATTTCCTTACACCTCCTTGACGATAACTAAGTACTTGTATCGTTAATCTAAGAAAAATAAATTCCTTAATATATTCCAGCTTCACGGGGAAGTTTAGTCTTCTTTTTTCTCATCGAAAAAATCGGCTAATCCCGCAAGACGAGGATCCACTTTTGGTTCTTTTGCTATTTGTTCTAGTAGGTTACCTTCTTCTGTTTTCATTTCCCATTCTTTGCCTCGTGGAAGCTTACTCATTTCGAGTGCGTCTTCACTGAAAACTTGCATCGGAATTTCAACTAGTAAAAGTTCTTCTACTACAGGGGTTAAATCGACCATATCCTGTTCCATCACATGCCAAGATTCATCTAGAACTTGTTCTTTGGATTTCACAAAGGTTTCCGTCGCATGCACTTCATAAGGATAAATAACATCCTCAAGTGTACGAGCACATGGAAGTGTCCACTCGCCTTTCATTGTAAGGTTAGCGGTAACTTCTTCTGGGTGTACAATTAGTTCCCCAGTTACTTGTACGGGGCTTGCATCACGAACGTCTATATTGTTCTCTTGAAAGAACTTTTTTAGGTCAGCTTTTTCATTAATCGTGAAGTTGCTGTCACGATATTTTTTCAATTGACTGATAGACCATTTCATCCTACATCACTCCAAGCGCAACACAAAATATTATAGCTTTTTTAAAGGCTTTTGTCAATGGTTTTTCAGGGACCGAAACTAGCGGCTGAATTTTATGCTAAAATAGATTATCTAAAGGAGGGAACCGAAATGAAAGCAACTGGAATTGTGGTCGAATATAACCCTTTTCATAATGGCCACCAGTTACATTTAAATAAGGCACGTGAACTTACAAAAAGCGATGTGGTAATTGCGGTAATGAGTGGTTCTTTTGTACAGCGCGGCGAGCCAGCAATTATACCTAAATGGGAACGAACAAAAATGGCCCTTGCAGCTGGCATCGATATGGTTATCGAGCTCCCTGTTTCGTTTGCGACACAACATGCGACTATTTTTGCGGAAGAGTCTATTCGACTATTAGATACGCTTCATATAGATACACTTTTTTTCGGAAGTGAGCACGGGGTTAGTGAAGATTTTTCTACCGCTGCTAAAACAGTTGTTGAAAATGAAGCCGCTTTTAATGAAACCATTCAGCTTGCTTTAGGTGATAAGAAAACGTCTTATGCTAGAGCTTATACAGAAGCTTTTACACGTTTATTTGGAAAAGAACTACTGGATCTCACTAAGCCTAATAACATTCTCGGTTTCCACTACGCACTCGCTATTCAAAAACAAAATCCTTCGATTGCACTTCAAACGATGCCGCGTGAACATTCGGGCTATCACGATGCGGAAGCAAGCCATGATTATATTGCTAGTGCAACCGCGATTCGAAAGTTACTCCTTGCTGGGAATTTAGAAGAAGCTCGTCGCTACCTTCCCGATTCCTCTATAGAAGTTTTAAATAATTATCGCGGACCATTTTTATCGTTTGAAGATTATTGGCCGCTTCTAAAGTTTCGTTTAATCCAAGCTAATTCGGATGAGCTTGAAGGGATTCGCGGTGTTAGTGAAGGAATTCAAAATCGAATGCAACTTGCGGCAAAAAAAGCACACAGTTTTTCAGATTTTATTGAAATAATGAAAACAAAACGTTACAGCAACGCACGATTACAACGAACGGCGTTACAAATTTTATTAAATGCCCAAAATACGCCTCCAGCAGAGCCCTATATCCGAGTACTTGGAATGAGTAAAACTGGTCAAAAATATTTATCGCTCCATAAAAAAAATATTTCGCTGCCTATTGTTACGACTGTTTCTAAAGCAGAACCAAGTCTTTTAAAAGAAGATTTACGGGCGACAGACATTTATACGCTAATAAATGGATTAGAAGATTATCAAGCGGGCGACTTTCATACTCCACCAATTCTAACCTTGTAAAACTTTACAAGGTTTTTGGTTGACTTTCATCGTTCTGTTTTGCTAAGATGTTTGTCCGACTCAAAAAACAGGAGGTATGTGTATGGTACAAGAATATATTCGATTAAGAGGAGCTCGTGAAAACAATCTCCAAAATATTTCCCTAGATATACCAAAACGAAAAATCACTATTTTTACGGGAGTATCTGGTTCTGGGAAATCTTCTATTGTATTTGAAACTATTGCTACAGAATCGCAAAGACAGCTAAACGAAACATACAGCGCTTATCTTCGTAATTTTCTACCGAAGTATACGCAACCGGACGCAGATTCAATTGAGAACCTCTCCACCTCTGTTATTATTGATCAAAAACGACTTGGCGGTAACTCCCGCTCCACCCTTGGTACCATCACAGATATTAATTCCATTTTGCGCTTACTTTTCTCGCGTGTTGGAAAACCTAGTATCGGGACAGCAAATCTATTTTCATTTAATGATCCTGCTGGTATGTGCCCTGATTGTCACGGCGTTGGTCAAAAAGTTTCGGTCGATCTAGTGAAATTACTCGATCCAAATAAATCACTTAAAGAAGGCGCCATCTTATTTCCGACGTTTTCAGTAGACTCATGGTACTGGAATTCCTATGCTTATTCCGGCTTTTTTGATGTGAACAAAAAAATAAAAGATTATACCGAAGAAGAATATGACATGCTTTTAAACGGGAAAGATGTGAAAGTCTTTTTAGAAACTCCAATGGGTAGCATGAACGCAACATACGAGGGCTTAATCCCTAAATTCAATCGGCTTTACATTCAAAAAGAAGGCGAAATGTCTGCTTCTACTAAAAAACGAGTAGATAAATTCACTCATATTGCCCCTTGCACAACTTGCGAAGGTACGAGACTTTCGAAAGAAGCACTATCTTGTAAAATAAACGGCGCGAATATTGCTGACTATACCGCGATGCAGTTAGATGAACTCAAAGAAACACTTACTAGCATAAATGACCAAGTAGCAGCTCCGATGGTCAAAAGTGTAACAGAACGAGTGCAACATTTAATTGATATTGGGCTTGGTTATATGACACTAGACCGGCAAACAGCTTCTCTTTCTGGCGGGGAGTCACAACGCGTCAAGATGATTCGTCATTTGAACAGTAGCTTAACTGATTTGCTTTACATTTTCGATGAGCCAAGTATTGGGCTCCATCCTCGTGATGTTCATCGTTTAAATGACTTACTCGTTAAATTACGTGATAAAGGAAATACGATTCTCGTCGTCGAACATGATCCGGATGTAATCAAAATTGCCGATCATATTGTCGACATAGGTCCGCACGCTGGAAAACATGGCGGTGAGATTCAGTTCGTTGGAAGTTACCCAGATTTACTCAAGTCGGATACTTTAACAGGCCGGTTCCTCAATCGCCACTTGCCAATTAATGATAAACCACGCGCACCAAAAGGCTTTTTATCTACTAAAAAAAGCAGTCGTTTTAACTTAAAAG
This sequence comes from Listeria sp. MAN/IMW/UF464, assembly GCF_058683955.1. Taxonomy (NCBI): domain Bacteria; kingdom Bacillati; phylum Bacillota; class Bacilli; order Caryophanales; family Listeriaceae; genus Listeria; species Listeria sp. MAN/IMW/UF464. Next base: position 263,027 of record NZ_JBZWZP010000002.1, on the reverse strand, counting down.
ATATTCAAGCTACTATTCCAAAAGAAGTACTTACAGTGATAACTGGTGTGGCAGGTTCTGGGAAGAGTACATTAATTCATTCTGTTTTCCTAAAAGAATATCCAGATGCCATTGTTATTGACCAGTCCGCTGCTCATGCGAATATCCGCTCCAATCCAGCAACCTATACGGGCATTATGGATTCAATCAGAAAAGCATTCGGAAAAGAAAACGATGTGAGCCCTTCACTATTTAGTTATAATTCGAAAGGCGCCTGCGAAAACTGTAAGGGCCTTGGCTTTACAACAATGGATTTAGCTTTTATGGACTCGATTCGCACACCTTGCGAAGTCTGCCATGGCAAACGATTCCAAGATTCCGTTTTACAGTATAAGCTTGATGGAAAATCGATTAGTGATGTACTAGAATTAACCGTTTCAGAAGCCCTTGAATTCTTTACAGATAAAAAAATCTTGAAGAAAATTACAGCAATGGAAGAAGTTGGAATTGGCTATGTTACACTGGGCCAAGCACTTAGCACACTTTCTGGCGGAGAATGCCAACGCTTAAAACTCGCCAATGAGCTCCATAAAAAAGGATCCATTTACATTATGGATGAACCAACAACTGGGCTTCATATGTCAGACATTGAACACATTCTGTCTATTATTCACTCTCTTGTAAATAAGGGAAATACGGTGATTGTGATTGAACATAATGTTGATATTATTCGAAATGCTGACTGGATTATCGACCTTGGTCCAGAAGGCGGAAGTTCAGGTGGGCAAATTCTATTTGAAGGCGCGCCACTCGATTTATTAAAAAACAAACAATCGTTAACTGCGAAATATCTTTAATATGAAAAAAGCCGTTTTGTCTATACTCAGACAAAACGGCTTTTTTTATTGTAGTTTTTCTAAATAATCAACAGCATCTTGGAATGTCTTCACTGGGACAATTTTCATTTTAGAGTCAATGTCTTTCGCTGTTTTAACTGCTGTATCGTAATTGCTTTCAATGCTTGGATCGCTTTTTTTCATTTCTTTTGTAATTGGATCTTTCGGAGCAAAGAAGATTTTCGCGCCACTTTTATCTGCTGCGACAACTTTTTGGTCAATTCCACCAATTCTTCCTACAGTTCCATCAGGATCAATCGTTCCAGTTCCAGCGATTTTTTTGCCATCTGTTAAATCATTTTTTTGGAAGCGACTGTAAATTTCTAGACTGAACATTAAACCAGCAGATGGTCCGCCGATTTTTTCAGAGTCGATTTTCACAGTTGGGTCTGCAGTGATTTTTTCATCATCCACTAGTGTGATACCAATTCCTGGCGTGCCTTTTTTATCGATAGCTGTTAGTTTAATACTTGCTTCTTCATTTTTATTGCCATGTTTGTATTTGATTTTGACAGTGTCACCCACTTTTTTGCCGTGAATGTAGTCAATAAATTCTTGACTTGATTTAAAAGATTGGCCGTCAATTTCAGTAATTAAATCTCCCGCATGAAGGATACCTGCTGCTGGGACGTCCTCTTTTACACTTAATACGTATACACCATCATAAGTAACTTTGACTTTTTGGTCCGCTGCTTTATATGCGACTTGGATGGCATTATTTTTTGATTCGTTCATCATTTGCATTTGGCGAACGTTGTATTCTTCATCTGTTTCGTTGTCGTATTTAATATCACTGTCTTTTTCTAATTCATGATATGGCAGGAATTTAGCTGTCATATATGTATAAATATTAGCTTTTCCCATTGCAATCGTAACTAGGCTGAGTGAACCGTCTTTTTTATTTGGATGGTCATCTACCGTAACGAGTGGTGCAAGTTCTTCCGTTCCACCAGGTTTTGAAATATAATACGGAACCGGAATAAAAAAGCCCGCTATAATAATGATTAACAGCACTATCGCCGTTATTTTTTTCCACTCTTTACGCATTATCTGTCCATCTCCTACTTATTGAATTTTGCTTTTACCGCTTTGTTTACGACTTCAGGTACAAGTTCACGAATATCACCTTGATACTGCGCCACTTCTTTTACCATACTTGAACTTAAAAACGAGTATTTCGTATTAGTCATAACAAAAAAAGTTTCAATGTCTGCATTAAGTGTGCGGTTCATCGAAGCTATTTGCATCTCGTACTCAAAATCACTTACTGCTCTGAGCCCTCTGACAATTGCAGTAGCCCCGCGTTTAGCAGCATAATCAACTGTTAATCCACTTGCACTTTCCACATGAACATTTGGTAAATGAGCCGTTACTTGTTTAATCATTTCCATTCGCTCTTCTACGGTAAAAAGTGGTTTTTTAGATGAATTATTTAAAACGGATACGTAAAGTACATCGAATATTTTCGCTGCACGTTCAATAATATCTAAATGTCCATTTGTAATTGGGTCAAATGTTCCGGGAATAACAGCAATTTTGTTTCCCATTTCTACGCCTCCTGAAATTCAAATATGGATAAAACAGTAATTCCGTAAGAAACCGATTTGATTTTCTCAAATTTACCAATTGTATCTGGCATTACTGCTTCTTTATCATGCTCGCAAACAATTCTTCCATTTTCACTAACTAGCTCTAATTTTTCTAGAGTTATAAGTAATTTTTCTAGTTGTTGTTTTTTATAGGGCGGATCTAAAAATACAAGGTCAAATTTCCACTCGTTTTTATGAAGCAATTTGAGTGCTCGTTCGGCGTCATTTCGGTATACTTCTGCGCGCTCTGTGAAATGGCAACCTTCAATATTTTGACGAATTGTTTTAATTGCTAGTGTCGCTTGGTCAATAAAAACTGCGCGCTCCGCACCTCGACTCAGTGCTTCGATTCCAAGTCCGCCACTTCCAGCAAATAAATCGAGAACAATATCGCCATCAAAAAATGGACCGATAATCGAAAATAAGGATTCTTTTACTTTATCTGTAGTTGGTCTTGTATTGTTTCCTGGAACAGCTTTTAAAGCGTGTCCTTTTCGTTCTCCTGCAATGACTCTCATGTTTTTGCACAACCTTTACTTCAATGTCTTTTTTACTTTATCATAAATAGGTGCAAAAAAACAGCAAGACTAGTTGAAATAGTCTCGCCGTTTTGATTAAATACTGATTTGCACATCTTCGTTTTTATGTTCGTACATCATTTCTTTTTTGGATTCGTATTCTGTTTTTAAGAACGGACGGAAAGACATTTCCACGCGTTTCACATAATGAAAACGAGAAACTTTGTTAGAGATATCTTCTACTTCGGCCATATCACAATATAATACCGCATATTTCAACTTGCGCGATACATAATGAACATTTCCAAATCGCTTCAAAGATCTAACTTGTTTAAGATGATTCATCCAAACGACGATAGCTTGTCTATCATTTTCCATTGTTTAAGCCCCTTCTTTTTAGGATAAGCTTTACGCTGAACAACCGCAGCCTCCCCCGCTGCCACATCCACCTGTAGAACAAGCAGATTTTGTTTCAAAAAATGGATTACCGGTTGGTACTTTGATATTTTCTGAAACTGCACTTGCGAGAAGCAAGCTGATTTCGTCCAAGAGAGATTGTAAATCCATCTCTGCCCGGCGAAAAGCTGCCACATTTTGATCCATATCGACTTCGCGTTTATAAGCACGAGTCTTTCTGGTTACTTCTTTATAATCAGGATGATACCGGCCGAACCGTTGTACTTCCTCATATTGTTCTTTTATTCGTATAAACTGACGAATATTTTTTTGTGAATTGGCGTCATCTAGTAATACTTGTCTAGTATGCTTATAATTCTGTGCTTCTTCGGAGTCTAGAATCATGCTAGCAAGCTCATCTGATAAATCGAGTAGCGCCATATTTTCCATTGTAGCGAGCAATCTAGCCACCTCCATCTTACTTACTTTTTCATTATACCATAGAACGATTATTTAATAATAAAATTTTGCGTATAGTACTTCTGATAAGTTCCCGCACCCATATAAGTATAAGAACCATCTAGTAAGTTTTCTCTATGTCCTTTAGAGTTAAGCCAACCTTCAACAGCTGCGGCACTATCTATATAGTTGTAAGCGATGTTTTCGCCCGCTTTAGTATATTTTACATTACCGGCACTTAATCGCTTGCTTAAATCCCCTTGCGTCGGTGAAGTATGATCAAAATAATCATTTTTCTTCATATCGACACTATGACCATAGGCGACTTTTGCGACTTCCTCATCCCACGCCACTTCTTCTATACCGTAGCGGTCGCGAATGACATTTGTAATTTCTAACACTTGTTTACTAGAAGCTTGGTCAATCGCATTCCAATCTTCTTGGGATAATTTCTCTTCATAAATTTCGCCTTGATAAGATAATTCATAAGGTCGCATTTTTATGAAAGCTAATTTATTCAAGTAGCGGACACTAACTAGTTTTGACTTAAATTTATCAAAATTTAGTTGCGCATACACGCCACTTCCGATATTAACAATTGGTCGAGCATTTAAATCTTCTTCGGAAAGTTCAAATTTATAATAGCTATCTTTGTAATTAAAAGATATTTCTGATTGTAAATTCGCGTCAGTAAATACTTTTTCTGTCGACATTCCGATTGAATAAGGCATAACATTTAAATCTTGTCCGAGCGCATAAATAGTTTGAACGACATTATTTGTCACTCCAACTAACATGTAACTAGTTCCTGGTTGACTGTAAACGTAATTATCATAACCGTATGCTGTTTTATCAACACGCACCGGGTCGCCAAATTCTTTTTTTAACTCGCTTACGTTTTTATTTATAAACCTCGCCAAGCTAGAACTATCTTGCACTTGTTTCGGATTTTCATTTGTTGTTTTTTTATCATCAGGAAAATCGGATTTTGTAGCAGTATCTTCGGCCGTATTTTTTTCAACTGATTTACTAAAAAAAAGATCTGTGTTATATCCAATGAACAGGCAAATGATTAATAGCACAGCTACTCGCATAATAAACTTCACATTTTGCCCTCCTCGGCAGTATTTGGTTTATCTTGATGTAACTTTCATTTTACCAATTCTAGTATCATTTGAAAAGCTTTAAAAACCATAAAAAAACAATTACGAAAATCCGCGACAAAATGCGGTTCTCCGTAATTGCAGTTATTTTTATAAGAAAATCGAAATAACGACCATCGCAACAAATAAAATTGTCATGTAGTTTAGCGAGTAAACAAACATCCATTTTGCCCATTTGATGCTGTCGTCCATTTTAAATCCGTAAATGCTTAGTGCAAGCCAACCAATATTAAGTAAGGTTGCTAAAATAACATATACAAGCCCTAAATCAAACATAAAGAATGGCAATACGGTTAATAAAATCACCCAGAAAAACATACTTTTTTTCGTGCGTTCAATCCCTTTTACAACAGGTAACATTGGGATTCCAGCCGCAGCATATTCTTCTTTCCGTTTAATAGCAATCGCATAAAAATGCGGTGGTTGCCAGCAAAACATCACAAGAAATAGCATAATTGGCACAATACTAAATGATGGTTCAACTGCAAACCAACCAATTAACGGCGGTACAGCTCCTGAAAAACTACCAATTACGGTATTACTAACTAATTTTCTTTTCGCATAAAGTGAATAAACGACTACATACAAAAAGACCCCAATAACACCAAGAACCCCTGCTTGCCAAGTCGTCATAAATAACATAATTGTTCCGACAACACCTAGCACAAGTGCAACCATTAATGCACGTTTACCAGAAATTTTCCCGGTCATCGTTGGTCTGTTTTTCGTTCTTTCCATAATTCCGTCAATATCACGGTCAATGACATTGTTAAAAGCGCCCGAAGCAGCGACAATAAGTGCCGAACCGACGATAGTAAAAAATATTACATCTACATTTTGAATAAAAGAAATTCCATTTAACTGAAAGGCTAGCCACATACCTGTAAAAGCAGTAATCGTATTAGAATTAACGATTCCGATTTTCACAAGCTCGGTAAAATCACGGACAGTAAATCTACTCGAAGTTAACTCCCCAGTCTTTTCTATCTGATTCAATTTTTCTCCCCCTAACACTTGCTGATATAAACCAGTGATTGCGAACTGATACATATCCTATACCCTTATTATGTGAAAAATACGCACCTTTTGTCAATAAATCGGCTTTAGTCTTGTACGCTTTACTTCTTTAAATAAACACGCTACAATTAGTTTGATGTGTACTCATGAACTTATACATATAAACAAATTTTAGTAAAATCTCACACGCATCTAAAGGAGAGATTGGTAGATAATGAAAAAATTCTTAAAAGTTTGGTCCGTACTAACGATTATTTGTATGACAGTCGTTGTGTTTGGCGGGGCGCTGGTGACGAAAACTGGTTCAGCAGATGGTTGTGGTAATAGCTGGCCACTTTGTAATGGACAATTAGTTCGTTTAACAGATGTTACCCCTGAAAAACTCATTGAATTCATGCACCGAATGACAACGGGAATCAGTTCGATTTTTGTTATTGTATTAGCGATTTGTGCTTGGATTTATATGAAAAATCGTCGTGAAACAAAACCGCTTGCAATTATCGCTGTGTTATTTTTAATTATTCAAGCGTTAATGGGAATGGCAGCAGTTGTATGGGGACAAAATCCGTACATCATGGCGCTCCACTTTGGTATTTCCATCATTTGTTATGCGTCGATCGTGTTACTTGCCTTAATGATTTTTGAGGTGGACAGGAAATTTGATGCCAGAAACCTTGTAATGGGGACAAAATTACGAATTAATATATACGCGCTAACGATTTACACGTATTTAGCCGTTTATACTGGTGCACTTGTACGCCACGAAAAAGCAAGTATGGCCGTTCCGGTTTGGCCGTTTGAAAATGGGCACTTTATTATGCCTACTTCGGTGCAAGATTACGTTCAGTATTTCCACAGATTAGCCGCATTTATTTTAATTGTTTGGTTGCTTTATGTAACTTGGCTTGTGTTCCGTGATTATAGAAGATACCGCGTGTTAACTTTTAGCATGGTATTGTCGCTTGTGTTTATCGCTCTTCAAGCGGTTACTGGTGCGCTTTCTGTTTATACAGGAGTGAACTTGTATATCGCACTGGCACATAGCTTAATTATTACAATGCTCTTCGCCTTACTTTGCTACCTATGCTTACTCGCATCAAGAAGTAAAAGTAATCGGCTACGAATTAAATAAAGAAAACAGCTGATGACCAAAAAATCATCAGCTGTTTTTGATTTATCTACAGTTTTCAATCGTTTTTATGCTAAAATAAATAAGAATATACGTTAAACGAGGTGAATAACTTGGATAAAACAAAGAGAAAAATGATTTATGAGATTTTTATGCTTGGTCTCATACTACTTTCCCTTGCCCTATTGCCGTACAGAAACAACTTTACTTTTATTTTAAATTGGATTATTTGGGTGATATTTACATTAGATTATTTTGTTAGGTTTCACCGAGCAGATGATAAGTGGCATTATGTAAAAACGCATCCTTTCCAGCTGATTGCAATTATTCCTTTTTACGGTGGTTTCAGAGCGGCGCGGATTGTAAGTTTTGTCCATCTTCTAAGTATTACTGCGATGGGAAGACGTTATATTATGCCGATTTATAGCTTTTTCCGTTCCAATGGATTAAATCGATTTTTAATGATTTTTGTGTTACTCGTGATTATTATTCCTGTTCCAATGGTTTTTATTGAACCTGAAATAAACAACTATCCTGATGCACTTTGGTGGGCAATCGTTACGGCGACTACAGTAGGCTATGGCGATATTGTTCCAGTAACACCAATTGGGCGAATTTTGGCATCGATAATGATGCTATTTGGGATAGCGTTTATTGGGATGATAACTAGTACTTTAACCAACTTTTTCCGTGCTAAAAAAACTGCTACTTCTAGCACACAACGGGCAAGTAAAATCACTCAACTAATTGCCGATACACCTGATTTAACGAAGGAAGAAATTGCAGTAGTTGAGCAATTTTTAACACTGAGAAAAAATGAATTAATAAACGAGACCAAAAAAAGTGATAGCGAATGACGCTATCACTTTTTTATTAGCTTTTCGACTTGATTCCGGTAACGTTCGGATAAAGCCTGAACAGCTAAAATCCGCTCAAAGTCTTCTTGTGTGCCTTTTTTATGCAATACTTTTTCATGACAAAAGGCAACTGTTACTCCGTGCGACTCTTGGTGAATTTGTTTCATTTCAGCTGATTCACTAATTTCCCCTGGGGTAATTGTTCGGCACAGATAACCTGTTAAACCCGTTTCGCGAATTGCTTTATAGAGATCTGGTATTCCATTAAATTTCTCAATCGTGCTACACGGATTTCGTGCTTCTGTCACTTGTATTACGATTTCGCCAATTTGAAATTTATCACCGATTTGGACCGTACTTTCTAACATATTAGTGACAATGAGATTCTCACCAAACGCGGTTACTTGTAATTCTTCCCCAAACATTTCAGCCCATTTTGCGTAATGCTCATATGGATAAATGCATACAGTTCGATCCGCACCACCGTGATATTTCAAATTATGAGGTGCATCGTTTTCAAAGCCATTCATAGTTAATTGGGCTTTTTTAACGAGCTTTTTTTCAATTCCAGTCATCATTCGTTTATTATTTGGAAGGGTTAAATTTTTTGGTTTTCCAACTGCTAAATGGATGATTTTCGGTTTCATCTGTTTACTCCTTTGATGTTATTTTTTTCGGCTTAAGATAGCAAGAATGCTTGTAATTAATGCGAGCACACCAATGGCAAGCGCCGTCCATAGCAAAATGGTATTGTCATTAGACTCGCTTGTATCCCCAGCAGTATTCTCGGCTCCTGCAACCATTTCTCCGTGTGAGCCAGTTGTTTGTTTGGATGAGTCTTTCAAAATTTTCGTTGTTGCATGAGGGGTCTCGGAATCTTCTGCGCCAACCCACTCGACAATAGAGCCATCTTCATAATATTGGTAGGCATTCCAAGCAACTTCTCCTTCTTCACTTGGATTTTTGGCGATAAAACTAAAACGTTGGAATTGACCTTTTTCAATCCCGCTGCCTTCCGTTTGCCATGTCACTGTACTGTTTTTCTTATCTACTGTAGTCGTCCAGCCGGGAACGGGTTCATATGATTCAAATGAAACACCTTTCGCTACTTTTAAAACGATTTTCTTTGATGCAGCGTCTTTTTCGGAAGGTACTTTCATTGTATAAGTTTCCCAAGAGTCAACAGTGGACTCACTTGGTAAAACCGACACATGCGCACTTGCCTCAAATGGAATAATAAAAACTGCTAATAAAACGACGAGCGAACTAATAATTTTTTTCATTGTTTTTCCCCTTTACTGTGTAATATTGGTTGTAAATGTCTGATTAATATCGGTAAAATCTTTCGTTAGGCCATGGACCGTAATTTCCCATTTCCCAGTTTGGTTAATATAAAGTCCTTCTGCAAAATATTGGTTCTCATTTGCAAGTTTTGCTTGGAAAGTGGCTTTTTCATCGGTTTTAGTAGATTTTGTTGTGATAGTCACTTGTTCGAAATCTGTTTTGGTTGCTCCATCTGCGGAAGTGAAAGTGATAATAAATTGGTTTTGTCCGACTGTCGCTGGCTCTACTCGTAAATTGATTTTTGCATTTTCGCCTTCTGCTGCAATTGTTTCATCAAATGCTTTTGGGGCAGGTGGTGGCGGGGTTTGTACGTTTGTTAAAACACTTGCGACGATAAGAATGATCGTCCCAATGATAAGCTCAATTAAAATCGTTTTAAATGGCAACTTCTTGTTTTTGAGTTTGAGATAGATGTAATGTCCTAAACCTAATAATGCCATTAGTAAAAATAGACCGATTTTGAAAAGAAGAATTTTGCCGTAGTTGGTTGTAAATAAATTAGACATTTGACCAATGTTCATCACTGCCATAAGTAAGCCACTAATGAGTATTGAAGCTACCGCGATGATTGCTACAATGGCAAATCTGCTCCAAATTTCACGCGCTTTTCCGGTTTTCGGTAATACGAATAATAATACTAAAATACCGCCAACCCAAACACTTGCTGCAATCATATGAAGCATATCTGCTGTGATACTTACTATTTTATCGGCACTGGCTGCAGCGTGTCCATTCTGAGCCTTCGCAAAAATCAAATAACCAATTAATGCACTCTCTGTCAGAAGCGCGAACCAGCTCCATTGTTTATTTTTAAAGAACATCATGATGGTAAAAATGGCAAGTAGCAGCCATACGATAAATTCACTGATCCAAATATACCCTGTTTTCGTAGTCAAGAAAGCAGCTAACTTACTCGGTCCAAAACTTTCACTGATGGAAACGCCCGTTGTGATACTTGTCTGTACGAAAAGTTGCATGAAGAGAGCCACACCTAGAAGTGCTAGCGCTATCCAAGTTACTTTTTTCAAACGTCCAGAAATTTTTTCTGATATCTGTTCTTTTCGTGGATAAAGTCCTAACCCAAAAACAAGCACACCGATAAACAACGAAAATCCTATGTATAAAATGGCTTTTTGAATCGAACTAATTTGCAAGTCCGCTCCACTTGAGGGAACTTCCGATTCTTGGAACGTCGCTTTCGTATCGCCTAACTTAAAAGAAATTATCCCCGTAACCGCATGTCCATCCGCTGACACAACACGCCATGAAACAGAATAGACATCTGCTTTTAATTCAGCCGGTAGAGACGCTTCAACCATATGATTATTCTTTTTAGAAACAGAGGTTTTGCCGGTTTCTACTTGCTTCCCACTTGAATCTTTTACTTCTATTAAAGGAAAATCCGCTTCAATTTCTTCATTAAAAACGAGCGTTACTTTTTCTGGCGCTGTTTTTATATGCGATTGATCGGCTGGGTTTGAATTTTCCAAATAAGCATGCGCTGAAACATGCTGAACTGGCACAATTAATATGTATAATACGATTAAAATAAAACTGATCCTTTTAAATAATTTCATTTGCTGCTCCTTTTTCGAACGAACGGTTTTACTCTTTTTAACTTATCACGTGCAAGAATTGAATGGAAATAATTGGCTCACTCGCTATTGCAAAAGATATAGCGATTATGGCATAGTGAAAGAAAAGGACAAGGGGGATTTTTCTATGCTTCGTTATGTTGAATTATTTTTTATGTTTGCTTTTGTTACACTCATCACGATGTGGCTTCAAGCACTCTTAGCTAAATGGAAACCAAATATTTTGGGCTCTTTCTGGCTTCGAACACTTACTTTTATTATTATTGGTTATGCTTTAATGGCCCCGACACTATACATCGGCAGTTTATTACTAAAATAAGTTCAGTTGCTTTCACATCGCAGTTAGATGTTTTATACTGAGATGTGGGAGGTGAATTTTATGAAAAAAATGTTAGTTGAATTTAGAGATTTCGCGTTAAAAGGGAATGTACTAGATCTTGCGGTGGCCGTTGTTATTGGGGCTGCTTTTGGAAAAATCGTTTCATCTTTAGTGAATAACATCATCATGCCATTCGTTGGTGTACTCCTCGGTGGTCTTGATTTCTCAGATTTAAGCTTCAAAGTTGGAAAATCAGTCATTCAATATGGTGCATTTATTCAATCCATCGTGGACTTTGTCATCATCGCTTTTGCCATTTTTATTTTTGTCAAAGTACTTACTAGTTTTATCAAGAAAAAAGAACAACCAACCGAAGAGACACCAGTACCTCCAACAGAAGAATACTTAAAAGAAATTCGCGATTTATTAAAAGAACAACAAAAATAAGCACATAAAAAAACAGGAACCTAAGTCATTATTTCTGACTAAAGGTTCCTGTTTTTTTATTGTTGTTGTTTCTTTAATTGTACCGCTAAGAACATTTCCACCACAGCGACTACTAAGAAGATAATTTGTAAAATAAATACATAACCGATAATGAGTATTTGAACAACCATCCAGACTGCGAGTACGGCCGCTGCTGCAAACATGACTTCTTTTGTTCGTGGTAATTTTTTTAGTAAATAAATTAGTGCTGCTAAATGGAATAACCCAACAAATATGAATAAAAATATGCCTGGGATTAAATAATCGACAAACGGTGAACCATCAAGCAATCCGGTCGAAAGTGATAAAAGACTACCACTAGGCTTAAAAACCATCGATAATCCCCCATAAATTGCTCCAAATGCTGTAAAACCAACTATTAAAATACTACTTATACGTGTCCAGTTCATGGCGTTCTCCTAGTCGTTTTTCTAGTAGTATACCACGAAAATTATCATTCTGCTGCTTTTCTTCGTTTTATTTTTTTGATTAAATCGATCAGTACGAAAACCGCAATTCCGCATGCGACAACTGTTGTAAGATACCAAGCCGGCCCAGATTCCGCGCGTACTCCAAGCCAATAAGTCACCGTTTTCGGATTAAAAAATGCAAAGCAAATCGCACAAAATGCAATAATTCGACCAATAATGGAATTTTCTCTCATAGCAAGTGCATCTCCTTTTCTTTTATTATAACAATGGTTAGGAGAGAACTGATTACTTTTTAGGTCCCAAAATTGTATGCCCCGTGACAAGTTTTGGTTTGTTGTTATAAAAATAAGGCAGCTAACTTCAATTTAATTCAAAAAAAATCCCTGAAAAAATTCAGAGATCTTTTTATTGTTCGGTTGATATGAATTACATCATACCGCCCATGCCGCCCATTCCCATATCTGGGCCTGCTGCTGGGCCGTTTTCATCTGGTTGATCTGCTACAACAGCTTCTGTAGTTAATAGAAGAGCAGCAACAGATGAAGCGTTTTGTAATGCGGAACGAGTAACTTTTGTTGGATCAACAATACCAGCGTCAATCATGTTTACCCATTCGCCATTAGCTGCGTTGAAACCAACGCCAACTGCTTCGTGTTTCAAGCGTTCTACGATAACAGAACCTTCAAGTCCAGCGTTATGCGCGATCTGACGAACTGGTTCTTCTAGGGAACGAAGCACGATGTTGATACCTGTTTCTACATCGCCTTCTGCTTCTAGTGCTGCTACTTTATTGTAAATACTTACAAGGGCAGTACCACCACCAGCTACGATACCTTCTTCTACTGCTGCACGAGTAGAGTTAAGGGCATCTTCAATACGTAATTTACGTTCTTTTAGCTCTGTTTCAGTTGCAGCGCCGACTTTAACAACAGCTACTCCACCTGCAAGTTTTGCTAAACGTTCTTGTAATTTTTCTCTATCAAATTCAGAAGTAGTTTCTTCCATTTGCGCACGGATTTGGTTTACGCGAGCGCTGATTTGTGTGGAATCGCCTGCTCCTTCTACGATTGTTGTATCATCTTTTGTTACAACTACTTTGTTAGCTGTTCCAAGTTGGTCAACTGTAGCTGTTTTTAGTTCTAAGCCTAGGTCTTCTGTGATGACTTGTCCACCAGTTAAAACAGCAATATCTTCTAGCATTGCTTTACGGCGGTCACCGAAACCAGGAGCTTTCACTGCAACTACGTTAAATGTTCCGCGAAGTTTGTTTAGTACTAGAGTTGCTTGAGCTTCCCCTTCAACATCTTCCGCGATAATTAACATTGGACGACCTTGTTGAACAACTTGTTCTAAAACTGGTAAGATTTCTTGGATGTTGTTGATTTTTTTATCTGTAATTAAAATGTATGGTTTTTCAAGGACTGCTTCCATTTTGTCAGAATCAGTTACCATGTAAGGGCTAGTGTAGCCACGGTCAAATTGCATACCTTCTACTACGTCTAATTCTGTTGCAAAGCCTTTGGATTCTTCAATAGTAATAACGCCATCGTTACCAACACGTTCCATTGCTTCTGCGATTAATTTACCAACTTCTTCATCACCAGAAGAAATAGCAGCAACTTGAGCGATAGACTCTTTGCTTTCAATTGGTTTAGAAATAGCTTTTAATTCTTCGATAGCAGTTGCTACGGCTTTTTCGATACCACGACGAACGCCTACTGGATTTGCTCCAGCTGTTACGTTTTTTAAGCCTTCTTGAATCATTGCTTGCGCTAAAACGGTAGCAGTTGTAGTTCCGTCCCCAGCAACATCATTGGTTTTAGAAGCAACTTCAGATACAAGTTTTGCGCCCATGTTTTCAAATGGGTCTTCTAATTCGATTTCTTTTGCAATCGTTACACCATCATTTGTAATTAACGGAGAACCGAATTTTTTTTCTAAAACAACATTACGACCTTTTGGGCCAAGCGTTACTTTTACTGCGTTTGCTAGTTGGTCGACACCACGTAACATGGCACGACGAGCATCTTCACTAAATTTAATATCTTTTGCCATTTTATATTTCCCTCCGATTATTTCTTTTTTTATTATTTAGTAATTGCTAAAATATCACTTTCACGTAAAATCAGATAGTCAGTTCCTTCATACGTCACTTCTGTTCCAGAGTATTTTGCGAAGATAACCGTGTCACCTTCTGCAACTTCAAGCGGTTCTTTTGTGCCGTTATCTAGCACTCGACCTGAACCGACTGCAACAATTTTCCCTGATTGCGGTTTTTCTTTGGCAGAGTCTGGTAATACAATCCCACTCGCTGTTTTTTCCTCTGCTTCAAGTACTTCAATTACAACACGATCTCCTAATGGTTTTAACAATGTAAATGACCTCCTCTGATATAATTACATTTTTCATTTTAGCACTCGACACATTAGAGTGCTAATACAGTTATTATGATACCAAACTAAATAAAAATTGCAAGCAAAAACGTTTAAAAATTAAAGAATTCTTATTTGCGGTAAAGCGTGATAACTAGTACAATAAGAAGAGCTATTTCCGCTATTTTTAAGCATTTAGCTGGAGCTTGTTTTTAGAAGGGATGCGTATTTTTTGGCTAAACGTTATATTACGATTGTATTAGTTTATTTATTATTACTATTTTCTGCATCTATTGGGATTCCCGTTGTTCAACATATTTTACTTAGTATGACTTCGATTTCTACAGCGGATGCTCAAACTTATGGGGTAATTACATGGTCGATTTTTTCTAATTTATTATCACTCGCCATTATTATTCCAATGCTTTATAGAAAACCAAAAGAAAATAAAATCGAACTCGGTGAAAAAACTGCGCCATTTCTGAGTATTGTGTGGATTATTGGTGGAGTGATTGGGTTATACGTAGCACAATTTATTTGTAGCATTATTCTAACGCTAATTTCTGGGAATATTGGTGAATCGGCAAACACAGAATTACTTGTTGATTTAACTAGATCGGCGCCTATTTTCTTGATTTTCATTTCAGTTCTCGGGCCAATTTTAGAAGAGCTTGTTTTTAGAAAAGTGGTTTTTGGTGGGCTGAGTAATGTGATGAACATTCATGTGGCTGCAGTTATTAGTTCGCTATTCTTTGGGCTACTTCACGGGGATATTTCCTTTTTACTTACTTATTTTGTCATCGGATTAATTCTTTGTTTTCTTTATACGAAAACGAAACGAATTGCTGTTTCGATGGGCGCACATATTTTAATGAATACCATTGTTTTGCTCGTGAGTCTTGGAATCATTGGAGGATAATATGAAAAATTCATTAATAAAGCAAAGTTTTCTTTATTTTGCGCTTGGTCTTGTATTTGTCTATTTTGTTATTGTTCGAGTGGCTGAATATGGTTATGATCTTGTTGCCTATATACTTATACTCATGATGTTAATTGATTTTGGTATTGGTATTGGCCTTATTATCACTGGGCTTAAAAGACGTAAAAAAAACCTGTAGAAAGTAAGTGTTGCTTACCTTCTACAGGTTTTTTTATTCTGTTTTCGCTGGATAGTTTTCCAGGAAATAGATTAACGTTTGTAATTCCGTTGTAAGATCGATATGGTGCACACGAACTTGTTTTGGAACGCTAATACGAGCTGGCGTAAAGTTTAGAATACCTTTAACATCTGCTTCAATTAAACGATCTACAGTTACTTGTGCTTCATCAGCTGGAACTGTCAGAATAACTACTTCCACACCATTTTCACGAACAATTTCTTCCATATCATTTAAGTGATAAATTGGAATGTCTTGTTGAACACTACCAACTTTCGCTGGGTCTACATCAAATGCAGCAACGATTTTGATATTATTGTTTTTCATGAAATTATAATGTAATAATGCTGTACCTAGGTTACCTACACCGATTAGTGCAACATTTGTCTGTTTGTCCTGACTAAGTGTTTTACTGAAAAAGTCGAGTATGTAAGAAACGTTATACCCGTATCCTTTCTTACCTAATGCGCCAAAGTACGAAAAATCACGTCGAATAGTCGCTGAATCAACTTTCACCGCTTCACTTAATTCCGCAGATGATACTCGTTCCTTGCCTGATTCATCTAGGTATTTCAAGTAACGATGATATAATGGTAAGCGTTTTGCTGTCGCTTGTGGAATTTTTGTTGTTTCCTCCATCATGCCTTCTGTCCCTTCTTCTTTTAAATTTTTTCTGAAGTTGAAGCTTTTGTGAACTGTACTTCCTTTCACATGCTTGCTTATATACTATAAACATTTCACAAGGAATGCACAAACTTTTTGCTCATGATTTTCAAGCAATAGTTTGTCCCGCAAAATATCTAGTGTTTTCCTTCTTTTCCATTCTACGCTAAAATCACAAATAATGCGAGTGTTTTCACAATCTGCCTTATACGTGAAGCCCTTCTTCTCTCATTGCGATTACTTGGCTTTTAAGATAAACTAGTAAGGAGAACGTTCGAGGAGAGAGATTATGATATTATTACAAGTTCAGCAAATTTCTAAATTCTTCGGTGCAGAAGTTATTTTAGATAATATTAAATTAGAAGTAAAAACAGGCGACCGAATTGCCTTAGTTGGCCGAAATGGCGCCGGTAAATCTACTTTACTTAAAATTATCGCTGGAAAAATGAGTTATGACGGCGGAACAATTTCTAAACCTAAAAGTGTCGAAATTGGCTATTTGGCTCAAAATACTGGCCTTGAATCCACGAAAACAATCTGGGATGAAATGTTAAGTGTTTTTGATTCACTTAGAAAAATGGAAGCAGATTTACGCAAAATGGAGCTTCGTCTTGGGGAACCTGAGCTTTATAATAATCCGGAAAAATATCAAGCATTGATGACCGATTACGATACCTTGCAACACACTTTTAAAGAAGTTGGTGGGTATACGTATGAAGCAGAAATCCGTTCCGTTTTAAACGGTTTACGCTTTTATCCAGAAGATTATGAAGTAGAAATCGCCTCACTCAGTGGTGGGCAAAAAACAAGGCTTGCGCTGGCTAAGTTATTACTCGCGAAACAGGATATTCTTGTTCTCGATGAACCGACAAACCATTTAGACATTGAAACACTAGCATGGTTAGAAACCTATTTGCAAAACTATCATGGTTCTTTACTTATCGTTTCTCATGACCGCTATTTCCTAGATAAAGTCGTTAACCAAGTATACGAAATTAGCCGCACAAGAATTGATCACTACAAAGGAAATTACAGTTCATTTGTTAGTCAAAAACAAGCTAAACTTGAACAAATGTGGAAAGAATTCGATAAACAACAAAAACAAATTTCCAAGCTAGAAGATTTTGTCGCTAGAAATATCGTTCGCGCTTCTACTACTAAGCGAGCTCAAAGCAGAAGAAAACAATTAGAAAAAATGGATGTACTCGCCCGACCTCAAGGCGACGAAAAATCGGCTCATTTTGGCTTCCAATTTGAAAAGCAAACTGGTAAAGATGTTTTAATGGTAGATGAATTAAGTATTGGTTACGCCAAAGACAAGCGCATCGCTTCCAATCTAACATTCGAAATGAAACGTCAAGATAGTCTAGCGCTCGTTGGTCCAAACGGAATCGGTAAATCTACCCTTCTTAAAACACTTATTCGTGATATTCCAGCTCTTAGCGGTGAATTTCATTTTGGAGCAGGTGTCAAAATCGGTTACTATGACCAAGAACAAGCTAAACTAACATCCAACAAAACTGTTTTGATGGAACTTTGGGATGATTATCCAGAATTAAATGAAGTGAACGTTCGAACAACACTGGGTAATTTCTTATTTTCAGATGATGACGTCCTAAAAAACGTTCAATCCCTTAGTGGTGGTGAAAAAGCTAGACTCGCTCTTGCCAAACTTACTTTACTTGAAGCCAATGTGCTAATTCTTGATGAACCTACCAACCATTTAGACATTGAAAGTAAAGAAGTTTTAGAAGCTGCTTTGATCGATTTTGAAGGAACGATTCTATTTGTTTCTCATGACCGTTACTTTATTAATCGCATCGCTTCAAAAGTAGTAGAACTAGCTCCAGAAAAAGCGACCGTTTTCCTTGGCGATTATGATTATTATCAGGAAAAAATCGCCGAAGCAAAAGAACTAGCGCGCCTTGATGCAGAAGATCGTCGTAAAAAAGGGGAACCTGTCGAAGCAACTGCCTCGGTTAGAAAACTAAATTATCAAGAAGAAAAAGAACAACAAAAACTACTTCGTCAAAGAAAACGCAAACTAGAAGAAGTAGAAAAGTCTATGGAAGAAACAGATAAAAAAATCGCCGAACTAGAACTTCAATTAACCAAACCGGAAATTTTTCAAGATCATGAGAAAGCTTTTGAAATTACGCAGGAACTTGATGTGGTAAAAGCACGTGGTGAAAAATTGATGGAAGAATGGGAAAAAGTAAGCGAAGAACTAGAATCTATGTAATCTACATAAAAAAAGGAGCTAACAATGAAAAAGATTTTAATTATTTCTGGTTCAATTATCGTTGGGTTACTTGTAATTATTAGTATTTGCGCAAGTTTTTACTTATATAGCTATGCACTATCTCGTGATAATTCAAGTATGAATGATAAACCGACTGCCGATCAAACTACAGAAACAGCCAAACTTGCGAAGAAAAATCGCCAAGAAAATACCGCTTGGATGGAGCAACAACGTCTAACAAAATGGACAGAAACCTCAGCAGATGGCTTGAAACTAGTCGCTAATTATTTAGAAGCACCCTCACCTTCCAATACAACCATTATTTTGGCACATGGTTATCGAGGGAAAAGCGGCAAAGTCGAAATGGCTGGTCTAGCAAGGATGTATAATCAAAAATTCGGCTACAATGTATTAATGCCTGACGCAAGAGCACACGGCGAAAGTGAAGGAAAAAATATAGGCTTTGGTTGGCCAGAACGTAAAGATTATGTTCAGTGGACAAACCAAGTACTCGATAAAAATGGCGATGATACAGAAATTGTCCTTCATGGTGTTTCCATGGGGAGTTCCACCGTCCTCATGACAAGTGCCGAAAAGCTGCCGAAACAAGTAAAAAGTATTATCGCGGATTGTGGCTATACTTCCATGGACGCCGAACTAGCTTATCAATTAAAAGCAATGTTTCATTTACCGAAATTCCCAATCATTCCAATGGCTAGTCTTATCAATAAAGTAAAAGAAGGTTTCTTTTTCAGTGAAGCAAGTGCGATTAATGCCGTAGCTGAAACTGATTTACCTATTTTCTATATTCACGGTGATTCAGATGCATTTGTCCCTACTTCTATGGTAGAAGAACTATATGACGCCACCAAAAGCTACAAGGAAAAATGGGTTGTAAAAGGCGCTGAACATGGTCAAGCATTCACTGTTGAGCCAGAAACTTACGAAGAAAAAGTCCGACAATTTTTAACTAAAACAATGTAAAAAAAGACTGCAATCAAAGTGAGAAATTACTTTGATTGCAGTCCCGGGCATGCGGAATTTAACTCCGCATGCTTTTTTAAATGTCTTCCAGCAATAAACCTGGATTTGCATTCATATCATAATTGCTTCGTTTTCCTTGTAAGAAACTCACTGTCCCTGCAGCGGCAATCATAGCCGCATTATCACCACATAACGATAACGGCGGAATAATCAGCTCGGTATCCGGAAGTTCTAATTTTACTTCTTGAATAAGTCGCTCTCTCAAACCTTGATTTGCCGCCACTCCTCCAGCAAGAAGCAATTGTTTCACGCCATGTTGTTTAGCTGCGCGAATCGTCTTACTTACTAAAACATCGACTACACTGGCTTGAAAACTAGCTGCCATATCATTAGGATTTGGTTCTTCCCCGCGCTGTCTTAAATTATGCAACGTATTAATAAAAGAAGACTTCAATCCGCTAAAACTAAAGTCAAACGAACCATCATCCATCATCGCCCGCGGAAAATGGAACGTGTCTTCACCATCTTTTGCAAGTTTATCAATTTGAACACCACCTGGATAAGCTAAACCAAGTGTACGCGCCACTTTATCGTATGCTTCGCCGGCCGCATCATCTCTTGTTTCCCCGATAATTTCAAATTCATTATCTGCTTTCATTAAAACAAGTTCTGTATGCCCACCACTGACAACTAACGATAAAAGCGGAAATTGAAATTCTGTTTCAAAGCGATTCGCATAAATATGTCCAGCAATATGATGCACACCAACTAAAGGCAAATTATGCATAAAAGCAAGTGTTTTTGCAGCATTGACGCCAATTAGAAGTGCACCGACTAAACCAGGTCCTTCAGTTACCGCCACCCCGTCTAAATCGTCCATCGTTACATTCGCTTGTTTTAAAGCTTCTTCAATCACGAGCGTAATTTGTTCCACATGATGACGAGATGCAATTTCTGGAACCACACCACCGAATCGCTTATGACTTTCAATTTGCGAAGCCACAACGCTAGATACTATTTCACAACCATTTTTCACAACAGAAGCAGCTGTTTCATCACAGCTCGATTCTATCCCAAGAATTAATGTATTTTTTTTCATAAGTCCACCCACATCACTAGCGCATCTTCTTTCGTATCCGGATAATAGTTTTTCCGAATGGCGCCGTCTTGAAATCCTAATTTCTTGTAAAGCCCTTGTGCTACATCGTTTGAAACGCGAACTTCTAATGTCATCCGAACAACACCGCGCTCTTTTGCAACACGAATCATTTCCCGTAAAAGTGCCTCGCCGTAGTGATTACCTTGAAAATCGGGATGAATCGCAATATTCGTAATGTGCCCTTCATCTAGCACCAGCCATACACCCGCGTACCCGACAACTTGATCCTTATAAGTCGCAAGTAAATAGTAGGCATATTGATTAATAATAAATTCATTTCGAAAAGCGGCTTCTGTCCAAGGTACTGTAAATGCAGCATTTTCTACATTCATAATACTTTTTAAATCCGCAACAGTTGCCTCTCGAAATACTAAGGCCGCGTCTAAACTCACTCAGAACCCCTCGATTCCAACCACTTGCTTTCCGCTTCTGCCAGTTTTAAATAATCTGGAACAAAATTGTCTGCTGGCTCACCGTCTAAATTCTCTGCCAGTTTTACAAGTGAGCTAGCCCGTGCATAAGTATAATCAGCTTGACTAAATACAGCACGTTCCCCTAAAACTTCCGTCACAGTAAGGCGAATTTGTTCCGTTAACGTGCCAACAAATAAAATTGCTTCCTTCTCCGCCGTTAATTGTTCAAGTAAATCAGTAAGCGCGATATGGCTATCGGCTACAACGTTTTTCATTACACCGTCACTTGCACGATAAACACCCGCATACACATTCATACGACGAGCATCCATCAAAGCAACGACTTTTCCGGGGAAGTATAAACCATTTTCTGCTAAAAGTGCTAAGGAAGAAATGCCGACAATTGGAATTCCAGCATCCCACGCCATTGTTTTCGCAACGGTTACACCAATCCGAAGCCCTGTATAAGAACCGGGACCTTTAGCAACAGCGATTTTTTCTATATCAGTTGGTTTTACGGCACATTCTTCCATTAAAGCAGCAATCGCCGGAAGTAATCGCACGCTATGATTTTTTTTCAAATTCGTCGTATATTCACCAAGAACAACACCTTCATTAAAAAGTGCTATCGTCATCGTATCTGAAGACGTATCCATTCCAAGTATCATTTCCCAAAAACCTCCATCGCCAGTTGCTCATATCGTTCTCCAACTGGCTTCACTATCATCTTACGCGTATTCTCATCTATATGAAAAAGCTTAATTTCCAAGTATTCTTCCGGTAAATCCTCCCGAACAAACTGCGCCCATTCAACCACACTCACACCCGCTCCGTAAAAATATTCTTCCAAACCGAGCTCATCAGTTGAAGCATCCTCCAAGCGGTATACATCCATATGGTAAAGTGGCAAGCGCCCTTTTTTATATTCGCGGATAATCGTAAATGTCGGACTTTTAATCATTTGCGGAATTAAAAGGCCTTCCCCAAGACCTTTTGTAAAAGTAGTTTTCCCCGCGCCGAGATCGCCTTCAAGTAAAATCACATCTCCGGCTGCTAATTGTTCGCCGAGTTGTTTTGCGAGAAGCCTTGTCTCTCTTTCATTTGTCATTATTAATTCGAATTCCATTACCTCACCCGTCCATCATTTTCTCTACATATCATACCACAAAGCCGTGCCAAAATAAAAATCAAAAAAACGCAACAACCTAAGTCGCTGCGTCTTTCGGATGAATTAATAACCTGTTCCAGTTAAATCCATTCCACCGTACATTTTCATGGTAACTTCAGTAATAATTTTATTTAATTCTTCGCTCGATATAAGTTGGTCTTTGGTTGGGAAATCTGCTATTGGAACAAATTTCTCCGCTTTTGTTTTCACAGTAAAACTAATTGATTGATCTGCATTAGCATCGGATTTGTCATCAATTTTGGTTTTAAGGGTGATTGCATCAAATGAATTGTCTTTGCCAGGTTTTACAGAAACTTTAATATGAATGCTCGTATCTTTATTGTCTTTTAAAGATTTAGCTGCGTCTTTTATGCTTGATTGCATTTCTGTATAAGTCGTATCAAAATCTGTTACCGCTTCTGAACCTTGGCTTTCTACAATAACTTTAAAGTCTGCTTTTACTTTTTCATCGTCCATCATTTTTGCTACTTGATTCATCATATTAGCAAGGTCGGCGTTTGTAAGTGTGATTGTAAGTGTGCCATCATCCGCTTCTTTAAAACGATCTTTTTCTAAACCACTGAAATAACTATCAATTAATTTAGTCGTTTTTTTATTTAAATCTTTGGAGGCTGCTTCCATTTCTTTTGTGTTAGCAGCAGTCTTAGCTTCTGATTTGCCTGTTAATGAACTGGTTAATTCTTCCGTGCTAAGATATTTGTTTTTTAAATCTGGATATTCGGTATTAATTTGTGACCACATGCCACCAGTTGATTGGTCTAAATAACTTAGTAATGAAGCATCTGGCTGAACAATAGTTTTAAGTGGAATAAAGACATTACCTGTTTTACTGTCTAATAAGAAGTCCAAATTAATGGAAACTGGGAGTAAATTATTCGTGGAAGTTAAGTTTAATTTAGTTTCTGATTTTTTTGCTGTTTTATCTGTTGAAGTTGTCATTGAAAGCTTAATATCTTTTAAAATCCCCATCGTTTGAGCGCTGGAATCAGCACTCGCAACATCTATATCGGTTACGGCAAAAGAAGTTGTATATGTAGATTGATCCGGTACATTAGTTGCATTTTTCATTGTTTGAACAAATTTTTCTTGTGGTGTTTTCGCTGCTGAATTCCCACCACAAGCACTGACTACTAACGCTAAAGCTAACAAAATTGAAAATAATATCCCTTTTTTCATAGTTCTCCCCCTGTATCGTTAATACATTTAAACTAACACAATTTAAGTACAGAAAACAAGGAGATTTATAGATTATTCACTAGTTAGTCACAATTAACTTAACTTTTCACTTAGTTAATAAAAAAACGCCCCCTAAAAAGGGAACGTTTTATTTTGGTGTTACTTTTAATGAAGTTGCATTTTCAGAAATTTTCCCTGGTGCCGGTGAAGTTACATTTGTGCCTTGTGGGAATGTAGCTTTAATCGTATCACCATCTTTAATATCCGAAAGTTTCATCGTCTTACCAGTAGTGGCATTTGTTACCGCCGTATTGCTATTAACCGTTACAATTAGTTCGCTCGCATAATTATTTTTTTCGCCGCTCCATGTTAACGTGCCATTTACAGTTAATTGTTTATTATTTTCTAATAAACTAGCATCTGTCACTGTTCCATCAAGGACTAAAGCAGGAACTACTTCCTGATTACAGCCTGCCAAAAATATTACGACTAGTAAAACCGACCAGATTACCTTCTTAAAACCTGTCATCTCTTGTTCTCGTCCTCTCTGAAGCTTTTCGTTCTTTCTAGCATAGCATCTTGCGTAAATACAGGCAATCGTTTTCTTATTTTCTTAAACAATTCTTATACACCAAGCATGATTCCGATAAAAGCTGCGATTAAACCACATAAATAAGTCAAACCAACATATGAAAATAACACCTGAAAATTTGCCTTCCACTTTAATTCCATACTCTCTACTTTAAAAGTCGAAAATGTCGTGTATCCGCCCATAAAACCCGTGCCTAAAAAAAGCTGCCACATTGGCCCAAGCGCAGTAGAAACAAGAAATCCTAGTAAAAATGATCCTGTGATATTTATAAAAAAAGTCGCATAAGGAAAATCCGTTTTCCATTTACTTTTGACAAATATAGAAATACCATAACGCAAAATCGCACCAAGGCTTGCACCAAAACCGACAAGCAAGAAATTAATCAACATGATGCGCACCTCGCCTCAAGAGCTTATTACTAAATCTTCTACCAAACTTCACCATCACAAGGCCGCCAATTAAGCTCACCAAAATATAACTAATAGCTAACACCACTTCACCTTGTTGCAATAATTCAATCGTATCCACACTAAATGCCGAAAAAGTCGTGAATGCGCCAATAAACCCAGTCCCAATTCCGTTTAAAAGCACCAATGAAATACGCGATTTTTCCGCCAAAAAAGGCATTATGAAAGCTAATAAAAAACAACCTATTAGATTAACTGCTAAAGTCGCAGAAGGAAAATCTCCGCCGCCAAGCCATAAATTCATCGCATACCGGCACATTCCGCCTAACGCACCAAAAATCCCCACATATAAAAAATACATCCTCAAAAACCCCACTTCACAAAAAAACTACCCTGAAATATTTACATTTCGGGCAGTCGCCTTTGTCCTATTTCTTCTATACTATAACGCAAAACATTCCAATTATTCAACTCACTGGAAGTCGAAGGATGGTCTTCATTTTTTCTGGATTTGCTTTTCGTGGATCGCTCAAATAGATTTCATGATGTTTCCGAATAGCTCCGGTGTCGTTCCGAAGCCCTTCTATTTCCATAAATTGATGCATTTCCGCCACAGTATGCACTTCCTCGCTGAATGGCCCCACATGCATCATTTGCACACATTCCCCTTCCTCAAAACGAACCAATTTC
This sequence comes from Listeria sp. MAN/IMW/UF464, assembly GCF_058683955.1. NCBI lineage: Bacteria > Bacillati > Bacillota > Bacilli > Caryophanales > Listeriaceae > Listeria > Listeria sp. MAN/IMW/UF464. The sequence goes on along the minus strand of NZ_JBZWZP010000002.1, from coordinate 237,805 downwards.
ACGCGACTCGTATCAACGTCAGGCTTTTTCTTCCTTGCAACCTCTTTCGCCCACTCCAACACTTCTTCGGTAACAAAATCTGGTTGTCTAAGAATCGATGTCCAAAGCCACGCATCTCTGTCCTTTAAATCAAACTTCCCTTCAGACCACCAAAAACCTTCCAGCGGCGGTACAACAAAATCCGAGTAACCATCCAGACGCGTCTCGCCCATCTTGCTCATTTTAATCGTGTACGCAATCGCATAAAGTGACCGCACTGCCTTTTGATACTCCTCTCCGTCCGGATCGCCTTTCCCATCCACCATCAAAAAATTCATTTCCGGAACAAAAATACGCTCTGGTTTTCTTTTAGGCGCATAGAATTTCTTTTCCTCTTTTTTAAAATCAATTTTCTTTTCAGTCATTTGAATTCCTCCTTGTTCATCCAGTCTGGCATCAGCTTCTGAAAATTATCATGACTAGCTGCCGTCTTTGCTGCGTAATTCATTAACTTATTAAAATTACGAGATTCATTTTTTGCCGCCCAATTAACGGCCGAAGTAATATGCATCGCCGTGTAAAGCGCATAAAGATTCCAAAAATCTGCAACTTCTTCTTTATCAATATAGCCTAAAATATTTCCTCGTGCAAAAGGTATACTGACCTCTGTTGTAAAAAAGCCGATTTTAGCTAAATCAAATAAAGGATCGCCAAACTCTAGCCGATTAAAGTCAATTAGCCCCGCAAACTTTTTGTTCTTTAAAATAATATTCGCTGGATGAAAATCTCCATGCTGTAAACAAATCGGTCTATTTTTTAATCTAGCTATATTCTCATAAACAAACTGTTCGGTTTCTGTTAAAAAAGAAGCTGTTATTTCTAATTCTTTTAATTCCTCCACTTTTCGTTTAAATTTAGCTGTTTGAAAATCCAACCAGTTCATTTTTGGTGTATCTAGCGGTATTTTATGAACTTCTCGTAAAATTTCCCCTGCTGAAAAACCAGCCTTAAACTGTTCGGAATGTGATAAGCTAAACATGCCATTTTCCGCATCTTCACCGCGCACATAACCAATAATCATATAGCCTTCTCCGCCGGTACAGCCAAAATCATATGCTCGTGGAACAAATGGAGTTTGAGAACCTAACGCTTGGATTATTTCAAATTCTTGCTTTCGTGTTTGGAGTAACTCTTTTGGAAAAACACGTACAAGATAGGTTTCATCCACCTGATATTTCTTATCGATAGAAAAACCCTTTTTTATTTCTGAAACCACTTTCGCATTACGCAACATTTTCAATTGGGTCACATCCATAATTAGCTCTCCCTCCTATTAATTAGCTATTCTCTATTATACAAGAATACGCTTACTTTTTCTCAATTATCTATGCAGAATTTATTGACAAAATAATAGAATCAATATTATAATTAGTTTTGCTACGCATACGCGGTCGTGGCGGAATCGGCAGACGCGCTAGGTTGAGGGCCTAGTGGGGTAAAACCCGTGGAGGTTCAAGTCCTCTCGGCCGCATAGAGAACTACAAGTAGGTTTCGTAATTGTCCATACAGTTACGAAACCTTTTTTGATAGAACAAATTACACTCGACGAAAAAAGGAAAACCAGGTTAACTACTGAACTGGTCTTCCTTTTTTTTATACTAAGCTAAAATATTATATGCCATTTTATATTTCGTTGAGTCAGCGAAGTGTTTACTTGCGTGTTTTTTTACGCGTTCAATTAATGCTGGATCATTGGATTCATCAATTTTTTTAAGCAAACCTAGCATTTTCTTTTCATAGCTAGATTGCTTGTTTTGATGGTACAGCAGTAATGTTTCCGTATAGGTTACAAAAAAATTGATTTCCATTACTTGCTCAGTTACTTTGTTAATAATAGCCAGTAAATTACTTGCTTCTAATACTGACCCTTGTTCGGCAAAAATAACCATCAGTTCTGTAATTACAAGGTAGTCATTGTTATTAAAACCTATCTCGGAAGCCTCATGCGCCATTAATTCCTCGTATAAACAAACTATCTTCTCATCAAACAACTCATGATTACCTTCAACTCTTTCTATTTCTGCCAGCTTAAAGCGAACAAGAAAATAATACATTGTTTTAGCTTCTGGATACATGTTAAAAAATACTAGCACTTCTTCAAATTTCCGCTTTGCTTCAGTCATAAAGCCAATTTGAAAGTTTATATAACCATACAAATATAAAATGGCCGTGATTCTTTCTTGGTCTTTGCTCGGGAATCTCTTAATTAAGTTCCAGGCACATTCAATGTGTTTTAAAGCAGGTTCATAGTTATTTAGACATATGTAATTAATACAAAGCCCCACTTGAAAAACCACTTGAAACGCAGCTTTATCAGTTAAATCAATGCTTTTTTCCCAGTACTCCACTGCCAATTGATAGTCGCAAGTAGCATGAGAATGTTTCACAGCTTGCCCATAGTAATAATAACTAAGCAAATCCGGTGGGAATGACTCCACTACACGCTTTTCATTACTATTCAAATACTTTCTTTCTATTTCTCTAGCTTTAGAAAATTCCCATATTTTATAGTAAAAACCTGCTTGAAGCCAGTAAAAACTAAGTTCTATAACAGGAGATTCACACAGTAAATCGACACTCGCAGCTATTTGATCAAGTCTATCTCCCGCTTCTTTTGTATTTGAAAAAACAAGTAAATCAAATATCTGCTTGAGTTCTTGTAATAATTCTTTATTTAAATCTTCATTACCTATTAAAAGAGCTTCTTCCGGTATTTCCAGACGTTTCGCTATATGCATTAACGTTTCAAAAGAAGCCACTTTCACACCATTTTCTATATTAGCTAAATAAGGGACGGAAATGATTCCTTTAGCCGCCTCTTTTAAAGTAAGTTGTTTTATTTTACGGATATTTCTAATTCGTAAACCGATTAAATCCATGATGTCACCGCCATTACTTAGAAAACTTTTCTTTTAATTATATACATTTATTTTTAGAAAACAAATACCTTATTTATTAGTTTTAGCTTCTTTTCATAACGAATGATTTTTCTGTTTTAATTATCCAGTCTTACACAAGGCTTAAATTCAGTACTAGACTTGATTTCAAGCATCTTTACACGCTTCACTAATTTGCCATATTTAATGTTTTTCTTTACGTTCGCCATTAGCTTTTTACACCAATGGCAAAGTAAAGACATTAAAAAATTCCTTGAATCGCTATTATTTTATTTTGCATTATCTGTAAAATTATCCCTCATACATTTCCCTACAGAGTTTCCATTGCTCCCACATGCAACTATAAAACAGCAAAGTAAAACAGGATTCCTAAAACACTCAGGAGTCCATAAAATAGTAACTATTCATTCCCTTTTTAAAGCATTCCTACGTAAACGGAAACGTAGAACAATATTTTACCATTTAAATCGCCATACTGAGGAAAAAGGAAACAAATGGAAATATACTCTTTTTAATCTTACTTTTTTGCCAAATCATCCTAAAAAGACGAAGATACTAGATCTCCGTCTTTGTTTTATTTAAATAAGATATGTTTCTTCTTCATGTAAAATACAATCGAAATAGCTACAATCATCTCAGAAATTGGAATTGCTAACCAAACACCTGGAATGCCAATAATTGGTGGCAAAATAAGCAAGAAAATCACCATGAAAATAATTTCTCGTGAAATCGTAATCCATGTTGCCATTTTGACTTTATCAGAAGTTTGGAAGTAAGTCATCATAACAAAGTTAAAGCCCATAAATAAGTAAGCTGAATAGAATAACTTAATTCCGTTGCTTGCAAGTTCTCGAATTTCTGCACTAAAGTTTCCGAACATCGAAACGAGCAGATTAGAACCAAATAATCCAACTAATAAGAAAGCAACCCCGGTACCAAATGCTACGACAATCGCAATTTTCAATGTTTCAATTTCTTTTTCTCTCGCCCTTGCCCCGCGGTAATAACTTATAAGTGGCTGAATCGCTGAACCCATGCCAAGGAACAACATTAAAATCACACTATGGGTATAATTTAAAACCGAGAATGCTGCAACTCCTGCAGTACCAGCAATGGCTGCGATGGAAATATTATATCCGAAAGTAAATACCGACACGCCAACTTCTGCTAAAAAACTTGGCAAGCCGATGCCCAGTGTTTTTTTGAAAAAAGCTTTATTCCAATTCACTTTTACAAATTTCAAGCGACTGGATTTTTTAAAGAAATGGGTAGTTAGGATAAGCACACCGATAATAATTGCAATCATCGTAGCAAGCGCAGATCCGGTTACGCCCCATTCAAATACAAATAAGAATAAATAATTCAAAATAACATTACTGATTGCTGTAACAATAAGGGCAATCATTGATAAATTCGGATCACCGTCATTACGAACAAAAATACTTAAAATATTTTCAAGTGTAAGTGCAAAACCGAAAATAAGTAATATATTCATATACTCCAGTACGTAACCAATCGTTTCATCATTCGCGCCTAAAAAATATGCCAGTGGTACTTTAAAAATAAAAGCGAGGATTGCAATAACCACCGTAATCGAAACAACTGCTAAAATTGCACTCGTAAAAATTGATTGCGCTTTAGGAACATTTTTTTCTCCAATAGCAAACGAAAACTGGGTCGCGGCACCAATCCCAATCCAAATCGAAATAGCTGTAAAAATCGTAAATACGGGTACAGCAATATTTATCCCTGCAAGCGCCACTCCGCCGAGCTTATGCCCAACAAAAATTCCATCAATTACAATATTCAAAGACATTAATAACATTCCGACTAAGGAAGGAACTAAATATCTAAAATAAATCTTTTTAACTGAATCTGTTTCTAATATTTCTATATTCTTTGCCATGTTACACCTCTAAATTAAGCTTTTAGCGTAATTCCTCTCCAGAAAATTTGCCATAAAGCTGTGATTTTCTTTTTAGTTCGTTCGGGGTCGTTCACATAAACAATGTCCACGATAACCGCGTCAAGAATTCCCATGTACGCTTCTTTCATCGTTTCGACATCTTGCATTGGAATCAACTTTTGTTCAATCCAATCGCTAAATAAATCAGTGAAATCTTGTTCCATTTGCAAAATATTCTCGGTAATATCTGCCTGAACAATATCATACAAATGTTTCGGTGGATAAAACCCGTATCGCAACCAAAATTGGTAAGCCTCATCGGTATCATATAATTCTTTCACACCAAAAAGTAAACTAGATAACACTAAGTCGGGCCTAGATAAATCACTATCTCGAAGTTTCGCTCGGTAGTAATCAATTTCCGTAGATTTCGCGTCCTTCATAATAGATAAAAACAAATCATCCTTATCTTTAAAATGAGAATAGATGGATTGTTTCTTTAGCCCTACAACGCCTGCAATATCAGCAAGGGATGTCCCTTCAAAGCCATTATTTGCAAAAAGTGTCAGTGCTGCTTGCTTTATTTCTTCTTTTCTCATCTTTTCACCCCTCTCAAAAAACTGACGACCGTTCGTAAGCCATTCTCTCATGAATAAAATTCTTTGTCAATAAAAAAATCCACTCTCGTGAAAGAGTGGATTCAAAGATTTATTTTTCTTCTAAAAACTCGCTAATCAATTCGTAAGTCTCATCAGTTGCTTCGGATGTTGTGGTCATAAAGCCGTGCGGAACTTTTTCAAAACGTTTCGCAAATACTTCTACACCAGCATCTTTTAATTTCTTCGCATATGCTTCTCCTTGATCTCTTAGTGGATCAAATTCAGCAGTTGCGATGAAGGTTTTAGGAAGACCAGCTAAGTCTTTACTACGAATTGGTGCAATCAGAGGATCATATTTACGGTCGCTTGAGTTCGCAATATATAATTTAAAGAATTTGTCTAAAGATTCTTTTGTAAGTACATATCCTTCCGCAAATTCATCCATTGACGGATAAAGCACTGAAGCATCACGACTGAAAATATCCGTTGCTGGATAAAGTAAAATTTGTGCCGTAACATTTGGTTTTCCTTTGGCTTTGGCAATTTGGGTCACTACTGTTGCTAAGTTTCCGCCTACGCTATCCCCTGCGACAATAATATCGGAGGATTTAGCACGTAAACTAGTACGGTGATTTTGTACCCAAAGTAATGCTGCATAAGCATCTTCCACTGCTGCCGGGAAAGGATTTTCTGGTGCTAGTCGGTAGTCAACTGTGACAACGCGAGCACCTGTTGTTTGTACAAGTTTTCTTGCAATCGCGTCATGTGTTTGCAAACCACCTAACACAAATCCGCCACCATGATAATAAACGATAATCTCGAATGGTCCGTCCTCTTTTGGCGTATAAATCCGAATCGGAATTTTACCAGCTGGACCGTCAATTTTTTTATTTTCGACATCGCCTATTTCAATATCTTTAGCAGAAGGCAATGCTTTTGTCGCAAGTCTCATATATTTATATCGCGAGTCTACATCTGACAATGGTGAAGTATTTTTTACAAATTCCTGGGAAGCCTCATCTAAATTCTCAAGTACCTCGGGATCATATTCTTTTTTCCCAACCGCTTTTTTGTAAATAAAGAAAACGATTACTAACGGAAGTAGAATAATTCCTGCAAAACCAATGGCAATCCATTTTATTGCATTTTTCATATTCGTTCAACTCCTTCAATATAACTTCAATATCAAGTATAGCAGTTTTACGAACAGGAACCAATTTATTACTATTTGAAATGGCTATTTTTCTTGTGAAATGTATTTTTAATCATAATGATGAATATTTTAAAATAAAAAGGTTGATATATGAGAGTATAGGTGTTAATATAAATACAAATGTTTGTATATTTATGAATAGGGGATGTTTACAATGACGAAAGAAAAAATCGTGTTAGCTTACTCTGGTGGGTTAGATACTTCTGTTGCAATTCAGTGGCTAGTGGAATCAGGTTATGAAGTTATCGCATGTTGTTTAGACGTTGGTGAAGGGAAAAATTTGGATTTTATTAAAGAAAAAGCGATTACTGTCGGCGCAAGTGCATCTTATACAATTGATGCCAAGGAAGAATTTGCCGAAAACTTTGCTTTAATCGCCCTTCAAGCTCATGCCTATTATGAGGGAAAATATCCACTTATTTCTGCTTTAAGTCGTCCTTTAATCGCGAAAAAATTAGTAGAAGTAGCTCGTCAAGAAGGCGCGTCTGCTATCGCTCATGGTTGTACTGGTAAAGGAAATGACCAAGTTCGGTTTGAAGTTGCGATTCATGCCCTTGCTCCTGATTTAAAAGTCGTTTCTCCTGTCCGGGACTGGAAATGGTCTAGAGAAGAAGAAATCAATTACGCCAAAGAACATAACATCCCCGTTCCAATTGATTTAGATAATCCTTTCTCGATTGACCAAAACCTTTGGGGCAGAAGTAACGAATGTGGTGTGCTTGAAAACCCATGGACAACACCTCCAGAAGCGGCTTACGATTTAACTGTTAGCTTAGAAGATGCACCTGACACGGCGGATATTGTCGAAATTACATTTGATGCCGGTATTCCTATTTCTCTTAATGGCGAAAATATGAGCCTAGCAAATTTAATTCTTACTTTAAACGAAATTGCTGGAAAACATGGCGTTGGTAGAATTGACCATATCGAAAATCGTTTAGTTGGTATTAAATCACGTGAAGTATACGAATGTCCCGCCGCAGTCACTTTGATTACTGCACATAAAGAATTAGAAGATTTAACTTTTGTTCGTGAAGTGGCACATTTCAAACCTATTATTGAACAAAAAATCAGTGAAACAATTTACAATGGCTTATGGTTTTCGCCTTTAACAGAAGCATTAATTGCCTTCTTAAAATCCACGCAAAAATTCGTGAACGGTACGATTCGTGTAAAACTATTTAAAGGTCATGCCATCGTCGAAGGAAGAAAATCACCGAATTCGCTTTATGATGAAAATTTAGCAACCTATACTTCTTCCGATACATTCGATCAAGATGCAGCTGTTGGTTTCATCAAGCTATTTGGACTACCAACGAAAGTGAGCGCAGAAGTCAATTCAAAAGTTACAATAACAACTGAGGTGTAAAAAATGGAAAAACTATGGGGCGGACGTTTTCAAGGGAAAAGTGAAGCATGGATTGATGACTTTGGTGCTTCGATTTCTTTTGATCAAAAAATGGCAAAAGAAGACTTGGCGGGAAGCTTGGCACATGTCGCAATGCTAGCAAAATGTGGTATTATTTCTGATTCTGAGGCGAGTGAAATTACAGCTGGGCTAAAAATCCTCCAAGAAAAATTAGCGCTTGGGGAACTGGAATTTAGTACTGTAAACGAAGATATTCATTTAAATATCGAAAAACTGTTACACGAGGAAATCGGGCCTGTCGCGGGAAAACTTCATACGGCGCGTAGTCGGAATGACCAAGTTGCAACAGACATGCATTTGTATTTAAAAGAAGCAGTCGCAGAAATTATTCAATCGTTAAAACATTTGCGCGCGGTGCTTGTCCAAAAAGCGGAGGCGAACGTCGAAACGATTATGCCTGGCTATACACACTTGCAACACGCCCAACCCATCTCTTTTGCGCATCATTTATTAGCTTATTTTGGTATGTTTACACGTGATTTAGAGCGTTTAGAAGAAAGCGTCAAACGGATTGATATTTCGCCACTTGGGTCTGCGGCGCTCGCTGGAACGACTTTTCCAATTGATCGGGCCTATAGCGCTGAACTTCTTGGTTTTTCCGCTGTTTATGAAAATAGCTTAGACGGCGTGAGCGATCGTGATTTTATTATCGAGTTTCTTAGTAACAGTTCTATTTTAATGATGCACTTATCGCGTTTTTGTGAAGAATTGATACTTTGGACGAGCCATGAATTTCAATTTGTCGTGTTAACCGATGCCTTTTCAACCGGCAGTTCGATTATGCCACAAAAGAAAAATCCTGATATGGCCGAATTAATTCGTGGGAAAACGGGTCGTGTTTACGGAAACCTTTTCGGCATGTTAACAGTTTTAAAGGGGCTGCCGCTCGCTTATAATAAAGATTTACAAGAAGATAAAGAAGGCATGTTTGATACGCTTGAGACGGTTCATACAAGCTTAGATATATTCGCAGGAATGATTGAAACGATGAAGGTCAATGCAGATATAATGGAAGAATCGACGCAAAAAGATTTTTCCAATGCGACCGAACTAGCGGATTATCTCGCGAAAAAAGGCGTTCCATTTAGAGAAGCGCATGAGATTGTTGGGAAATTGGTGCTTGAATGTACGCAAAATGGGATTTATTTGCAAGACGTCGCACTTAGCCACTACCAAGAAATCCATCCGCTTATTGAGGAAGACATTTATACTGTTCTTGCTTCAAAAACAGCGGTTCAAAAGAGAAATTCATATGGCGGTACGGGGTTTGATCAAATCCACGTTGCACTCGCCAATGCGAAAAAAACATTATAAAGTTGGCTGGAATGCATAGATGCGTTCCAGCTTTTTAATTCCAGCAGACTTTGTGGTTTGATTTGTCAGAGCAGTACTTTTTTTGTTACTATAAAATAGATGTTACCTTTGTGCTAACATGGGGAAATACATACTTAGACTATAAAGGGAAGTGATGCAATGAAAAAATTAACGAACGTCTTTTGGGGAGCTAGTCTATTAGTTCTCATAGCAGTTTTGTTTGGTGCTTTTTTGCCAGAACAATTTGAAACTCTTACAACAAATGTCCAAAGATTTTTAACAAGTAATTTCGGTTGGTACTACCTTTTTGTAGTCGCAATCATTATCATTTTTTGCATATTTTTAATATTAAGCCCGATTGGCTCTATTCGACTCGGGAAACCCGGCGAGAAACCAGGATATAGTAATAAGTCTTGGTTCGCAATGTTGTTTAGTGCCGGCATGGGAATTGGACTTGTTTTCTGGGGAGCTGCTGAACCGCTATCCCATTTTGCCGTTCAAGCCCCTGGTGGTGAAGTTGGCTCTCAAGCTGCGATGAAAGATGCGCTTCGTTATTCTTTTTTTCATTGGGGAATTTCCGCTTGGTCCATTTATGCAATAGTTGCCTTGGCGCTAGCTTACTTTAAGTTTCGAAAGGATACTCCTGGTCTAATAAGCGCCACACTTTATCCGATATTAGGTAAACATGCGAAAGGACCACTGGGACAATTAATCGATATTATCGCTGTTTTCGCTACGGTTATCGGAGTAGCAACCACGCTTGGACTTGGAGCTCAGCAAATCAATGGCGGTCTTACATATTTATTTCATGTCCCTAACAACTTTACAGTGCAACTAATCATCATTGTCATTGTCACTGTTTTATTTTTATTATCAGCAATGTCTGGCTTAGATAAAGGAATTCAGTTATTAAGTAATGTGAATATTTATGTCGCTGGCGTATTACTTATTCTAACGTTAATTCTAGGACCTACGCTTTTTATTATGAATAACTTCACTAATTCGTTTGGTGATTATTTACAGAACATTATCCAAATGAGTTTCCAAACTGCACCAAATGCGCCTGATGCTAGAAAATGGATTGATTCATGGACCATTTTTTACTGGGCATGGTGGCTATCGTGGTCTCCATTTGTCGGTATCTTTATTGCCAGAATTTCGCGCGGTCGGACGATTCGTCAATTTTTATTAGGTGTTATCGTGCTTCCTGCGTTAGTTAGCATTTTCTGGTTTGCAGTGTTTGGTGGTTCAGCGATTTTTGTCGATCAATACAAAGATACGGCCCTTTCCACTTTAGCGACCGAACAAGTCCTTTTTGGGGTATTTGATCAATTTCCATTTGGCATCGTATTATCTATTGTTGCGATGATTTTAATTGCCGTGTTCTTCATTACTTCTGCCGATTCTGCGACCTTTGTTTTAGGTATGCAAACGACTGGTGGCTCTTTAAACCCACCAAACTCGGTAAAAGTAACATGGGGGCTTTTACAGTCTGGAATAGCGAGTGTACTTCTTTATGCAGGCGGTCTTACAGCGCTACAAAACGCATCAATTATTGCCGCTTTTCCATTTTCGATAGTGATTATCTTAATGATAGTTTCACTGTTTGTTTCTTTAACAAAAGAACAAGAAAAACTCGGCCTGTATGTTCGACCGAAAAAATCACAACGTTCCAAACTATAATAAAAAGGGATGAAAATCTAAAACTAGATTTCCATCCCTTTTTTCATCCTTTTTTCTGCTTTGCCGCGATTATTTCACGATAGCTACGTGTTTTTTTAAGATATTTTTTCCGAAAGAAATGTTGCGATACTACTGCTAAAACAAGCGATATGGCAGTAATTGGAATAGAACTTCTAAAAATACCGACCATTAGTAATAAAGCACTGGCAAATAAGGTTGCATTAAAAAGGAATTTTTCCATTAGTTACTCCTCCAAATTATAATTTAATTCGCGGTCATGAGCTAATTTTTTAATACCTAAAGCATCAAAGACCATTGCCTTTTCTGCAATATAAGCATTGTATTCAATCCGTTCCAACATATCATATGCTTTATGCAGGGATGTTTCTAAAACAACAATGCCGTGTTTATTTAATAAACTCGCACTAGGAACAGCTTTTTCACCAAGTTCGATGACATGTTTACGTACGATTTCAGCAAGTTCTGGACTAGTCGCTGGTGCAAATTCAAGTGTTGGAATTCGACCGATTTTTTGCGTTGCTTCTGTTAAATTCGGAAGTTCCATACCAAGTGTTGCAAATAACATCGATTCTTTTGGATGAGCATGAAGAACACAGCCAATTTTTGGATTTTCTACATAGCAGGCACGGTGCAAGTTGATTTCTCGAGTAATTCTTCCGTCTCCTTCTACGACTTCATTATTGTTATCTACTACAAGAATTTCATATGGGGAAAGATCGCAAAGTTTTGCTTGGCTCATCAGCGTTGGTGTCATAATAATATGCTCATTATTCATGCGCACACTTACATTTCCTCCCGCAGCATTTGTTTCAAAGCGGTCAAACATCGTCTTCACTATTTTGGCTAAATCTTCACGTTCTTTTTGGTATAACATATTATCTCTCCTCCAATTGTATAATACTTACTTGATTCTTGAGTTTTCCAGCGGCTTCTAAATCAAAGCTCGAACTGTCTTGTTGCATGACTTTACTGGCTGAACAACCTGTCGCAACTTTTAATGTTTCTGTAATTGGCATGTTCATCGCAAGTCCTGCAATAAACGCCCCGACAAATACATCGCCAGCCCCAGTATCATTTCGTTCCTGCACTTTCGGTGGAATAACTTGATACAATTTGCCATTATGTGCACAAATGGACCCTTTTGCTCCAAGTGAAACGACCAGGTAAGGGATCTTTTCGGCTAAAGTGCGGATATTTTCTTCGAGTGAATTCGTTTTTTCGTCTAAAATGGCGATTACTTCATCTTCATTTGGTTTAATGAAATCGACGCCCATTTCGACCGCTAAATTTAAATATTCACCCGAGTTATCACATCCGAGAAAAGCCCCTGTTGCTTTGACAGTTCTTAGTAGTTCTTTAAAATCAGATAATGTATAATGAGGAGGCGGAGATCCAGCAATCACCACCATATCCTCTTTTTTAACTTTTTTAGCGATTTGTTTTAAAAGATTGTCTTTGTTGGTCTGACTTACGGTAAAACCAGCTTCAGGTATCATCGTGCTGCCATTCGTGTCATCACTTAAGACGACGAAGCATTCTCTTGTCGAAGTTCCAGCTTCTACAAGGAAATCATGGTTGATATGTTTTTCTTTTAGAATGGCATATAGTTTGTCGAGATTGTCTGATCCCGCAATTCCAAGTGCTTCATTTTTAATACCGAATTTGGATAACACTCCTGAAACATGAAGCCCCTTTCCCCCGCAATCATACGCTGTTTTTTTGACTCGATTAGTCTTCCTTTTTTCTAACTCTCCTTGAATGAAAAGCAACCGGTCAATGGCTGGATTTAATGTTATCGTGTAAATCATCTCATCACTCCTATTTCTTAAGAGCTAGCTTTTTCTAGTTCAATTGTTCGTTTTTTCATCATTTTCACGTAAAATACTAGTAATAATACCCAAATTGCGACAAAAATAAATCCTAAAATAGTGAACTGACTTGCTTCTGCAAAAATATAACGGAACACTGGATATTCAAGCGTACTCCAAGTAATTTGTTGTCCAGCTTTCAGGGAAATCGCGCCTGTAGAATGCGCTAAATCCGTGATTGTTCCTGCGAAAAATGTAGATACATACAAGAAGATAGGTGTTGTAATCGTTCCAAGAATAATCATACGAATCAAGTTCCCACCTGTAACAATCAGAGCCGGCGCACACAAGGAAATATTTAGAATCCCAGCGAACGGTAATACGCCATTTCCTGGTAGAATAAGCGCGAAGATAAGTGTAACTGGTACCATAAGAACGATTGCTACCCATACTTCACTACATCCTGCTAAAATCGGCCAATCTAGTCCAATAAAGAGTTCACGATTTTTAAATTTACGTTTCATAAATTCAGAAATACCATCAGATAATGGTGATAAAGCTTGCATAAATAGTTTCGCAACCATTGGGAAAAGGGTTAATGCCGCTGCTGCTTGCATGGCTAACATAAGCGTTTTTGCTACATCATATCCTGCTGCAATCCCTAAAAGTCCACCGATAATAAAGCCCATTACATGGTTTTCTGCAAAAATACCAATTTTATCTTTTAACGCGTTGGCATCCATGTCTTTACGTAGTGCTGGGATTTTCTTCAGTAGCCAATCAATTGGCATTAAGAAAATACAGAAAATCATCATACCGTGGGAAACTGTTACACCCGGAATGCCGTTTAATTCTTGGATTTGACGTTGGTTGGCATCACATAGAATAAGTTCAGTAACAATTTGAATTCCGGCAACGATAAAAGCCAAATAAACATTTTGCGTTACACCAATAATAAGTACAGCTGTCAAAATTTTACCCCAAACATTCCATAAATCGACGTTCAAGGTTTTTGTTTTGTTGATGACAAGCATAATAGCATTAATCCCCAGTTGTAGTGGGAACATTAGGAAGGCAAATGGCCATGCCCAAGCTAGTGTCGCCATTGAGGTCCATCCACCATCTAAAATGCTTAAATTAATTCCTGTTCGTTCTGCAAGACCTTGTGCTGCAGGCGTTAAAGCTTCAATCATAAAGCCAATAACGATATTCATCCCAAGGAAAGCAACCCCGAGGATAATCCCCGCACTTACCGCATCTCTTACTTTCATTCGTACAATAAGCCCAATAATAATCATCAATGCTGGAACAAAAACGGCAGCTCCAAGATTCAAAATAAACTGTATAACTGATTGTAATGACTCCATTTTTTCACGCTCCCTGTTTTGTCTTGTTTATTTTAAGGCGTTAAGTAATTTTTCTGTTTCTTCGTCCATGCCCATGCCAGTTAAGAACGCAATACCATTTAATGTTGGAATATCAAATTCCTTATTCGCTTTAGTAATCGCCACATATACATCACTCGTTTTAATATGTTGGTCTAATGATTTAATGTCTACTGCTTCTACTGTTGCGCGAACTCCTTTTTCTTTTAAAATACGTTCTACTTTAGAGGCAACTGTTTGACTTGTTGCCACTCCTGATCCACACGCTACGATAACTTTTTTCACTGTAATCACTCTCCAAATTGTTTTTTTAGAAAATCACATAATGCGCTGCTATCATTTATTTCCTTTATTTGTTCCACAAAGTCTGCTTCCATAAATTTTTCCATGATACTTGAAAGCAGTGGAACTTGATCTTTTGGATTTTTAATACCTAACATGAAAATTACTTCAACATCAATCCATTTCTCACTTGATCCCATTTGAATAAAAGGAATTGGTGTAGAAAGCTTGTTTACGAGTACAAAAGGTCGTTTTACATAAATCGTATCGGTATGAGGAATTGCGATTTTGATACCATTCATCTCAAGTCCAGTAGGAAAAATAACTTCTCGGTTTGTTACTGCTTCTCTAAAAGTCGCCTCTACATACTGCTCTTTTTCTAAAATATTGCTAGTACATTCAAAAAGTTCTGCCTGACTCTCGTAGCTTGAATTTATCAGGGTTAACTCTTTTTGAAACAAATCATGGTAATCCACGTGACGCTCACCCCCTTTCAAGGATTTCAACGATTTTCTTTTTGTTAGTAGAAGCGAGAAGTTCCGCTAATTTCTCTGGTTGTAAGAAAATTTCGTTCAATTTTAGTAATAATGGTATGTGTTTGTTTTGTTCGGACGGTGCTAGTGCGATCATGATTTTAACTGTTTCATTTGCCGGCGTTCTTGTGTCCGCTTTCATTATCATCAACTGAATATCCTGCTTTATTACACCATTTACCGGCTTGGCGTGAGGCAAATAAATATTCGGTCCGATCATCATCTGCTCATAGTTTTGATAAAATATTTCTTCACAAGTCTTAATATAGCTTGCCGCCACTGTCCCTCGTTCTAACATTGGTGAAAATGCTGCAAAAACAAGTTCTTCCCACTTGAGTGGCGTTTCTAAAAAATGAATTTGTTCTGGGGTAATCTGCATCTTTTCTGGCTCTTTTTTCTCAGCAGGTTGCTCTTTTTTACTAAAAAATGATTCTACTTTTTCTTGAACTAAATGGATATTTTCTTCAGGAATATCATCTTTTAACATAGCGAGCAGTTCTTTGGTTTTTTTATGGCTGTCCATTTCAATAGCTTTATCAACTTGTTCTCTGAGGATTTGCCGACTATCTTTACTTAAAATCGACGGAATAACAAAAATGGTCGCGCTGCTTTGAACGGGCACAGTTGTAAAAACAAAATCAATATCACGTGCCACTGAATTTAATTGCCGAACCGCATAAGCTCCTTGAAAATCAATATTTGGGAACATCATTTTCAAGTTTTCTAAGAGTAGTTTGGAGATGGATGTACCGCTTTTGCACAGAACGACGGCGCGGAAAATTGGCTGCTCTGTTTCTTCAATTTGATACATCCATCCAAGAACAATCATAGAAAGATACACGATTTCCTCCTCTGACCACTTATGACCAACGAGCTTTTCAAATGGTTTCGATGCTTTTTCTACAATGTTAAATGTTGGATTATATTCTTTAATAAACTGTTTTTTAAGCGGATTATTGATTTGAAAACCTAAAATCGTCCGGTAAATTGCTGGTCTAACATGTAAAATCACTTTTTCTTTAAACTCATTTTTCTTCATGATTTCAGTTGCAAAATACATTTCAAGTAATCCGATGAACTCATCAACTGCATAGGCGATTTCTTCACTGTCTGAGAAATGAAGTGCCGACTCGACTAAGTTCGAAGCAAGTACTTGTAGCGATAGGTAAAGCAAATCATTTTCACTTAAAAAGTCATAACCCCAAAACATTTCTTTCATTATCGGGAACTCTCGGGTATTTTTGATGTCATACATTTCAATTTTAAAAGTCCATTTCCTATTCGTTACTTTGGCCCGCTTGATGATGCCGTGGAGAATATAGGGCAATTCTTCCATTTGCTCATCGGTGAATGTAATTTGGAGCTTACTTTCGACTTTTTCCAGCCGTTTCTTTAGTAAAAAGACTTCGCTTACGGTAATGAGTTTTTTTTCATCCAGCACGAATTTTCCGTATGGGGTTTGAACGACTTCGCGAATAAGTTCTGCCAGTAAATTACGAATCAGAAATTCCGAACCCGAAACCGCATAACCATCTTTTCGTGAATAATCAAGTTGAATTTCAAACTCATGCAAGCTTTCTTTAATACTTTTTACATCGGTTAACATCGTGTTTTTACTTACATAAACATAATCTGCAAGTGCGCCGAGTGACATGTAATGATTATGAAGCAGTAATTTAATCATGATGAGTTTGCGACGAATATTCACCTCATAAAACGAAAATAGCTGTTGTTCTTCCGCAGTTAAAAGCCGGTAACAAGCTTCCCTACATACATCTGTAACAAAAATCATGTCATGGTCAATTAAAATTGGTTCTGACTTTAGTAGATGGTTTATTTGTGTAATCTGTGCGCCAATTGCTTCTTTGGATACTTTAAAATTCTTGGAAACATTTCTAAGATTCACTTGCCGATTCAAGAGCAGATAAGTAATTAATTCCTTACAATCCTGTTCCATCTACTTTCCCTCCCTTATATTAATAGTAAATGATAACCCTTACATAAAAATGATGATTCATCACAACTTCTCTTTTGGCAGAAAGATTTATTGTGATGAATGATATTTTAGGGTTACTTTCTATTATAGATTAGAAGGTTTTCAAGGGGAATATGAAAAAGTGCGAATCAGCCTTCAATCAAGCTTCATCGCACTTTTTTCTATTAATATTTGCTTTATTATTTTTGCTACTTGTCTTGAATCGTCCTGCTCAAGTCGGGCATATGTTACGCGAATAACCGCCCCTTTTACCCCGAATAAAAACCCGGGCATCACTAGTAAATCGTTCGCTAAAAAAATATCAAACTCACGAATGGAGCGAAATTCTACCGGTAATTTCACCCATAAATGAAAGCCCCCTTTTGGCCTGATGAATTCTAGTTCGTTCGGTAAAATTTCCTCTAGCGCCGCGATCAAATAATCTCTACGCACTTCTAAAACTTGATGTAATTGCTTTAAATGTTCTCTATATCCAGCCGTATTTAAAACGCTATTAGCTAATACTTGCGGGAAAATACTTAGTCCAAAATCCATCTCTTGTCTTGCGAGAGCTAGTCGTTCAATCACTGCCGCCGGTCCAATTAGCCACCCAATCCGTGTAGTTGACCCCATTATTTTAGAGAGCGAGCCAATATATAAAACATTATCTGAATCTAGTTGTTTTAAAGGAACGGGGATTTCACTATCAAGTGCTGCCAGTTCTGAAAACGGATCATCCTCTACAATCGGAATTTGCAAATGAGCGCAAACTTTCACGAGTTCCTTGCGCCGTTTTAAACTCATTACAAGTCCAGTTGGATTTTGAAAAGTTGGATTAACAAAAACCATTTTAACTCGATGCTTATGATATAAATCGCGTAATTCAGAAATAATCACACCATCATCATCCATTGGTAAGGCAAAAATCCGCAAGCCCGCAGATTGAAATAACGATAGCGAATAAAAGTAAGATGGCGACTCAATCGCCACGGCATCACCCGGTTTTAATAAACATTGTGTAATTAAAAATAACGCTTGCTGCGCTCCCGATGTAATAAAAATTTGTTCCGGGCGTGCATTTAAACCATAGGCATCCTGCATTTGCTTTTGAACAGTTTCACGAAGCGGTCTGTAGCCAGCTTCGTCTTCCAGTTGTTCTTCGGCAATAAACGACTGCCACGAAAGACTTGGCGTTTCCATCTTAGGAGTCATTTCAAGTGGAAGCTCCCCTGTCGAAGCATCAATCACTTGTTCCAAATCAGCGCGTTCCATTACACCTGTTTGCCTAATATAAGGAACAGCTGGTGTAAAACCACCTTGCGTTAAATAGTGGCGCCAATTCGTTGACTGCCCCGCAAAAAGCCCCCACTTTTCCGCATTCACTATTGTTCCGCTACCTTGCTTCCGGACGATAACAGCCCGTGCAGTAAGCTCATCAAGCGCCCGAACGACCGTCGAGCGATTCACACCAAAAAGTTCTGCCAACTGCCTTTCTGGAGGTAATTTTTCTTCTGGTAAAAGTTCGCCGTTCATAATTTTTGTTTCTATTAAATCAACAATTTGTAAATAAATCGGTAAATTAGAATTTCCAGTAAGTTTCCACATCTACTACACCCCTTTTAAAATTGGATGGAGAAAACAACATCCAATTGGCTGTTTTTACGAAATGGCTTTTAGCTTATCATAATAATCAGGTATTTTCAATTAACTTTGATGGAGGTTATTAGTATGGAGAAAAAAGTTGGTACAGACCGTGTAAAACGTGGAATGGCGCAAATGCAAAAAGGCGGCGTCATTATGGATGTTGTAAATGCTGAACAGGCAAAAATCGCCGAAGAAGCTGGTGCAGTAGCAGTTATGGCACTTGAACGTGTTCCTTCTGACATTCGTGCAGCTGGTGGCGTCGCTCGTATGGCTGATCCTCGTATTGTGGAAGAAGTAATGAATGCTGTTTCTATCCCTGTTATGGCAAAAGCTCGAATTGGTCATATTACAGAAGCACGTGTCCTCGAAGCAATGGGCGTCGACTATATTGATGAAAGCGAAGTATTAACCCCGGCCGACGATGAATTCCATTTACTTAAATCAGACTTCACAGTTCCTTTCGTATGTGGTTGCCGTGATATAGGTGAAGCGCTCCGCCGTATTGGTGAAGGTGCTGCCATGCTCCGTACAAAAGGGGAACCCGGAACAGGAAATATCGTCGAAGCAGTCCGTCATATGCGCCAAGTAAATGGCCAAATCCGCCAAATTGCAAGCATGACAGATGATGAATTAATGGTTGCCGCTAAAAATTTCGGTGCTCCATATGAACTTGTAGAAGAAATTAAAACGCTAGGTAAACTTCCGGTCGTTAACTTTGCCGCTGGTGGTGTTGCGACTCCAGCTGATGCAGCTTTAATGATGGAACTTGGAGCAGACGGTGTTTTCGTTGGATCAGGTATTTTCAAATCCGATAACCCTGCCAAATTTGCCAGTGCGATTGTTCAAGCTACTACCTACTATACAGACTATGAATTAATCGGAAAACTGTCCAAAGAGCTAGGTTCCCCGATGAAAGGAATCGAAATGTCTCGTCTTAATCCAGAAGACAGAATGCAAGATCGGAGTTTTTAATATGAAAAAAATTGGTGTCCTTGCGCTTCAAGGTGCAGTTGATGAACATATCCAAATGATTGAATCAGCCGGTGCTCTTGCTTTTAAAGTAAAGCATTCAAATGATTTAGCTGGGCTTGACGGACTTGTTTTACCAGGTGGTGAAAGTACAACGATGCGCAAGATTATGAAACGTTATGATTTAATGGAACCTGTTAAAGCATTTGCCAAGGAAGGTAAAGCTATCTTTGGGACTTGTGCGGGACTTGTGCTTTTGTCAAAAGAAATTGAAGGCGGCGAAGAAAGCCTTGGATTACTTGATGCTACAGCAATTCGTAATGGTTTTGGCCGTCAGAAAGAAAGTTTTGAAGCTGAATTAACTGTCGAAGTATTTGATGATTCGCCTTTTGAAGCCGTATTTATTCGCGCGCCTTACTTAATTGAACCGAGTGATGAAGTGTCCGTGCTCGCAACCGTTGAAAACCGAATCGTAGCTGCTAAACAAGCCAACATTTTAGTCACCGCATTCCATCCTGAACTAACTAACGACAATCGCTTGATGAAGTACTTCCTCGAAAAAATGGTATAAAAAAAGCAGTAGACAATTTAGTCTACTGCTTTTGCATATTATTTATTCACTGCTTGCGCTGCTGTAATTAACGTTAAGTTATAAACGTCATCAGTATTACAACCACGAGATAAATCGTTTACTGGCGCATTTAAGCCTTGTAAAATTGGGCCAACTGCTTCAAAGTTACCTAAACGTTGCGCAATTTTGTAGCCAATGTTTCCTGCTTCTAGACTTGGGAAGATAAATACATTTGCATCCCCTTTGATAACGGATCCTGGCGCTTTTTTCTCCGCAACAGTTGGAACAAATGCCGCGTCAAATTGGAATTCACCATCAAGCGTTAATTCAGGTGCTTTTTCTTTTGCAATAGCAGTTGCTTCAACCACTTTTTCCGTTTCATCGGATTTTGCAGAACCTTTTGTAGAGAAACTTAGCATTGCAACACGTGGATCAATGCCGAAGATTTCCGCTGTTTCTGCACTTACAATCGCATTTTCTGCTAAGTCTGCTGCAACTGGTGCAATATTGATAGCAACATCACTGAATAAATAACGTTCCTCACCGCGAACCATAATCATCGCGCCGGCAACTTTACTTACGCCTGGTTTTGTTTTAATAATTTGTAGTGCTGGACGTACAGTGTCGCCAGTAGAGTGAGCCGCGCCACTTACAAGACCTTCTGCTTTTCCAGTGTATACAAGCATTGTTCCAAAATAGTTTGGATCAACGAGCATTTTACGAGCAGCTTCTTCCGTTGCTTTCCCTTTACGACGCTCTACAAATGCAGCCACTAATTCATCAAAAAGTGGATCAGTCGCAGGATCATGAATAGTAATCCCTTCAACAGAAACGCCAATTTCTTTTGCTTTTGCTTCAATTTCAGCTTTGTTTCCAAGTAAAATTGGTGTTACGATATTTTCCTTTTGCAGACGTGCAGCTGCTCCGACTATACGTTCGTCAGTTCCTTCTGGCAATACAATGCGCACGTTTTTCCCAGTAACTTGTCCTTTGATAGTAGTAAATAATTCACTCATGTACTATTTTCCTCCATTAATATAAATGTTATAGTTACCATTTTACTATAAAAACAACCAACTTGATAGAAAAAAAGCGATTAAAAACAGCTCCAGCACTTATTTCCGTGTATCAATACAGAGGTAAAAAGGCATGCTATTCAGTTAGAAGAGCACTGTCCCATTAGGAAACTTTTTTGCTGTTATACCCTACTATTTTGCTACTTTCCGAACAAATTCAAGAAAATACTTCATATTAAATTGCATTCGTGATAAAATGAACATAGTTGATAATGATTATCATGTTCACTACATAACATAAAAGGAGGCCTACGAGCTTATGCAATTAAATGAAACTGCTGTTGGTGAAAAAGTTCGCATCTCAGAGTTAAAAATCGAGAATGCGATGCTTAAACGCCGCTTACTTGCGCTTGGTTGCGATGAAGGTTGTGATATTTGTATCAAACAAAAAGGACTATTTGGTGGTCCATGCACTTTTGAAACAAAAGGACAATATATTAGTATTAGACAATGTGATGCTTGTGCCATTATGGTGGAACGCAGATGAGTCAAAATACATATTGCATACTCGGAAACCCGAACACTGGTAAAACTTCTTTATTTAATGCACTAACTGGCTCTTATGAATATGTAGGAAACTGGAGCGGAGTAACCGTTGAAAAGAAAGTTGGTACTTTACGTTCTAAAACAGGAAAATTAATTGATTTACCCGGTATTTATGATTTAAACCCTATCTCTCGTGATGAAACAGTTGTCACTAGATTTTTACTTGAAGAAAAATTCGATTGCATGTTAAACATTGTCGATTCCTCACAAATTGAACGCAATTTAAATTTAACTGTTCAACTGCTTGAGTACGGCGCACCTGTTGTGATGGGTCTTAATATGATAGATGTAGCTGCTGGACGCGGCATTCATTTAAACATCCAAAACTTAGCAAAAAAACTACGCATTCCGATTTTGCCAGTAGTTGCGCGTTCTGGAAAAGGAACCGAGGATATTTTATCTACTTTATCTGAAAAGCACGTGGCACCAGCGATTCCGCTTGTTTTACAATACGGCGAACCAGCTGAGAAAGCAATCAAAGAAATTCAGGCTTTAACAAAAGAACTGATTCCTGCTAAACAATCGCGCTGGTTAGCAATTCAATTTCTTTCCAAAAATGACGTAACGGAAGCATTTTTAACATCTAATTCGGCGTTCGAACAGTTGCAACAAATCCGTGCTGAGTTAGAAAGTGAACTCAACGGCAAACTAGAAAATCATTTCCACCAAGTGCGCGCGAGTTATATTCATGATATTTGTTTGACCTCGGTCGAATACACCCGTAATTCAGATATTCCACTATCAGACAAACTCGATAAAATTTTTACACATAAATTATTAGGTATTCCGATTTTCTTAGGAATTATGTGGTTAATTTTCCAGATAACCTTTACTTGGGTTGGCGCCCCGCTCTCAGACTTGCTTGATGGTTTTATCGGCGGATCGCTTACGGACTGGGTGACATCTTTCTTAACAACTATTGGTGCGTCTGGGTTTATCATTGATTTGGTCGCAGATGGCATCATCGCTGGCGTTGGTGGGGTTCTTGTCTTCGTCCCTCAAATCTTAGTTATTTTCTTCTTTATTTCCGTCTTAGAGGATTCTGGATATATGGCCAGAATAGCAGTTGTTATGGACCGAGTAATGGAAATTTTCGGCTTAAATGGGAAAGCTTTTATACCAATGATTATTGGTTTTGGTTGTAACGTACCCGGAATTATGGCTGCCAGGTCAATTGAAGAATCCAAAGAACGAACACTAACTATTCTCGTTTCACCATTTATGTCCTGCTCTGCGCGACTCCCTGTTTATGCTCTTTTTGTAGGCGTGTTTTTCGAGAAACATCAGGCGCTCGTAGTACTTTCACTTTACGTTATCGGTATTTTAATGGCACTCATTGTCACTAAAATCCTTTCAAAAACTTTACTTAAAAAAGATAATTCCGTATTCGTCGTTGAGCTACCACCGTATCGTTTACCTTCACTCAAAACATTATGGCGCAGCACTTGGGAAAAAGGAAAAGGATTCTTGCGTAAAGCAGGCACATTTATTTTTGCAGGTTCGGTTATTATTTGGTTGTTAAACTACGCCGGACCATCCGGACTCGATGTACCAATGGGCGAAAGTTTCTTAGCAATAATCGGCGGAATGCTAGCACCACTGCTCGTTCCTTTAGGATTTGGTACTTGGCAAGCTGGCGCGACACTGATTCCTGGTTTTCTAGCAAAAGAAGTAGTCGTTTCTACAATGGCGATTATTTATGCAGTTGGAGAAAGTTCGCTTGGCAGCATCGTTAGCACCTTCTATACGCCACTTTCGGCTTATTGCTTTATGTTGTTCATCTTGCTTTATATTCCGTGTTTAGCAACGGTTGCGGCGATTCGAAAAGAAACTAGTTCGTGGAAATGGACCGCATTCTCTGTCGCTTATCCACTTGTTACAGCTTACGTGTTAGTATTTCTTGTTTATCAAATCGGCAGTCTATTCGTTTAAGAGAGGATGTTTTTCGTGAGTATTATCGTTAATTTATTACTTGGCGGAGCAATTTTTGGATATACTATTTACGCGATTATAAAATTTGTAAAACGTAGCAAAGAAGGAAAATGCGGCGGCTGCGAACTCGAAAAAGCTTGTAATTGCGAGTCAGACGAACATACGAATTTGGATCATATATTTAAATAGCAAAAAAGAGCCTTCATCAAGGCTCTTTTTTTATTTCGTCTCCGGTTTTATCGTAACCGCAACAATTTCATATGGATTCCCCAACCGCGGAAAAGCTTTTTGATGAAGACTCCCCGCGCCAAGTCCAGCAGAAATTATCATCGTCTTCCCATCTTTCGAATGCTCACCGTAAACATACTCCGGCAACAGTGTTCGCTGTGGTCCAGGAGCAATCGCACCAATATTTGTATATGGAATCCGCACAATTCCGCCATGCGTATGACCACTTAAGGTTAAATCAAAGCCATTTTCCACATAAAGCTCAAAATAATCCGGCATATGTGACAAAAGAATTTGATAGTACTGCGAATCTTGCTGCGTTTTTATCTCCGCTATACCTTCTTTATAATAAGGATAATCATAATCTAAATTCGCACTACTCCGCAAACCAGACATCTGAAATTTCTGCCCGCCCACATCGATAGTAGCTGTTTTGTCTTCTAAGTTAACTACACCCATTTTTTCTAAAAAAGGCTTGTAATCGTCCTCATAGGCATTTTTAACATCGTATTCGTGGTTTCCAGGTGAATAATACACGGGCGCAATCTTCGTAAGCTTTTTAATAAGTTCTTTAGGAACACTATCCCCTTGTTTATCAAAAAGATCCCCAGTAATCGCAATCACATCTGGATTTAAATTTGCCACTTTATCTAGCAATTTTTCATTTTTATCGCCAAATTCACTAAAATGCAAATCCGATAGTTGCACTAGTTTAATTTCTTTTTCAATTTTAGTAGAGCTCACTTCATATTTTTTCACCGTCAGCCTAGTCCCTAGAAACCAGCCCACCACTAAAAGCACGATAATAATACTAACTAAAGTAACCCATTTCATCTTTATAGCCATCTTTTCACCTCTATGTTGCTGTTTTTGATGCTTTTACACAATTACTACCATTATAACCTAGATTTCAAAACACACTAAGAAAAAACTGCTAGAACTAGTTTCTCCCTTAAGTCAAAAATTATAATTTGACATAAACATAATTAGGTATATAATTAACTTATAAAAACTTATTTAAAATAAAAATAAACTTAAAATAAATTATAAAAGGTGGCGGAAATCATGAATCAAAAAGAAAGAATAGTGGAAGCCCTGAAGCTACTAGAGAGCAAGAAAACTATTTCTCAGGAAGAACTCATGCGGATTTTTTCCATTTCAAAAGATACGGCAAGGCGTGATATTTTAAAATTAGTCGAAAGCGGACTCGCAGAACGCTATCCAGGTGGGGTTTCACTACCAATTTTAAAACCTCAAATAGAAAGTTATACAAGTAGATTAGTGAAGCAGAGTGAACAGAAACAAGCAATTGCCTCAGCTGCTGGCGAAGTAATAAAAGACCATATGACTATCTATTTAGATGTTTCTACCACAGTTCATTTTTTGGCTTCAGACCTTGAGCAAAATGATTTATTGGTTGTGACTAATTCTATGGATAATGCAATCGCAGCAGCTCAGAATGAAGCTAATAAAGTATACTTGCTTGGCGGTTTTTTCAACTTCCATTCACGTGTATTATCCGGCGAGCCCGTTTTAGGCCAACTCAAACAATTTAACTTTGACGTTGCTTTTATTGGCGGTGCTGGGCTAACGGATGAAGGTATCTTTTATTCAGAGCTTACAGATGTCTACCTAAAGCAAGAGATTATCAGAAATTCCGAAAAAGTATACCTGTTAATTGATCATACGAAAGTGAATACAAAGACTGCATTCAAGCTTGATTTCTCTGGAATTGATGCCGTCATAACAAATGAGCCCCTGCCAAAAGATTTGATGCAACACCTTATTTCTAAAGAAGTAGAAGTTATATCTTTGAAAGGATTGTGAAAATAATGGCGATTATCAAAAACGTAAAAGTTTACAAAGAAAACGAGTTAATCAATGCAACAGTTATTACAGAAGGCAATCTGATAGCAGAAGTTTTTCCAACCAGTAAAATTATTCCTGAAAAATATTCAACAGAGCAAATTTTTGATGGAAATGGTCAGTTGCTCATACCCGGAATGATTGACGTTCATATCCACGGTGCAAAGAATTACGATATGATGGATGGTTCAACAGAAAGCATCCAAGCTGTATCTATGGCTTGTGCGGAAACAGGATGTACTAGTTTTTTAGTCACATCGGTTAGTTCTTCTTTGGAAGATTTGATTCAAATGATTAAGCAAACAAAAAAAGTGGTTGGAAAAGAGCAAGGTGCTAAAATTGCAGGAATTCACTTAGAAGGCCCCTACCTCAATATAGAAAAAAAGGGCATGCAAAATCCAGCTTATTTAAGACACCCTGACTTAAAAGAAATGAAACAGATTTTTGATGAAGCAGATGGTCTGATTAAAATGGTAACGATTGCGCCAGAATTGCCCGGAGGTATCGAACTCATTGACTTCTTGAAAAAAAGAGGAGTTGTTATTGCAATTGCGCATTCCAATGCAACTTATGAAGAGGCGCAAGATGCTTTTGAAAAAGGAGCAACACATATAACTCATTGCTTCAATGCTATGCCAGCAATCCATCACCGGGCACCCGGACTTGTTACAGCGGCTTTGGAAAATGATGCGGTAAGCGTTCAAACTATCGTAGACGGGGTCCATCTTCATCCTGGGATTGTGCGTCTCATCCATAAAATTAAAGGAGCAGATAAGATTGTTCTCACGACCGATGCCCTTCAAGCTATGGGAGTTGGCGATGGCGAGTATATTTTTGGCGGTCACCAAGTAACTGTTAAGGAAGGAATCGCACGCTTACAAGACGGAACGCTAGCTTCAAGCACCGTGACAATGAATAAATCGTTAAGGTTAAGTAATGAATTTGGTATTAGCTTACAAGACTCGATACAAATGGCCACAAGTACACCCGCAGAAATCCTCGGTATGAAAAAATTCGGTCGCATTGAAAAAGGCTATATCGCTGACTTAGTTTTACTCGATGAAAAATTCGAGGTTCTAACTACATGGATTAATGGTAAAAAATACTAAACTGGCTGGATCAATATCATCAAAGGAGTGGTTTATAAACGATGCCATTATTTAAACACGAAGGAACTTACTTTAACTATGAAATACAAGGAGAAGGTATCCCTTTTTTGTTTCTTCATGGACTAGGTGATAATTTAAAATTTGCTTTTGACACATTTAACAATGATGAAAAAATCCAATTAATTTCATTGGATCAAAGAGGTCATGGGAAAAGTTGATTCCAGAAAACTTAGCTACGATAGCTTGGCGAGTGATGCACTAGCGTTAATGGATTATTTAGGCATACAGCGTTTTTATGTCGGCGGATTATCTATGGGGGCTGGCGTTGCGGTGAATTTAGCAATCCATGCAGCAAATAAAGTGATGGGGCTTATATTACTTAGGAGCTCTGCGACAGATGAGCCCATGAAAAAACAAGTGATAGAATGGTTTAATACCGTAAGTATATATTTACCTAAAAAAATGGTTCACAGTTATTTGAGCAAGACCCGCTATTTCCATCGATAAAAGATACCTACCCTAAAGCAATTGATACTTTTAAGCGATATTTTGAAGACGACGCCTCTGTTAATTACTATAAAAAATTTATTGATATACCTAGAGATAGGCCAATAAAAAGCAAAAATGAATTAACTAATGTGACGATGCCCACACTGATACTTGCAAATAACTATGATGTGATTCACCCGTTGGAATACAGTTTATTTTATGCACGTAATATAGAAAACGCAAAGTATTATGAACTCACGCCTAAGACTGTTGATGTAGAGAAACATAAACTCGAAATAGATACCTATATTAATACATTCATCTTAAGTAACTCAAAAAAGTAGCCCGCAATTCCATAGAAGTAAAAAAAGCAGAAATCTTGTATAGTTTTTATACAAAGATTTCTGCTTATTTGTTATTTTACAGGAGGTGTAGAAACAATTGCTGTGATTTTGCCAGCTATTTCCCAAGATTTCACTTCATTTGGTAATACGAAATGATCTCCTTTTTTAATAGCCTGTTCGTTACCATCAATCGTAAGTACCGCTTCTCCGTCTAAAATACTCACTAACGTGTAAGGCGCTTTGGCCGCAAATTCAGCCGTGCCATCCACTTCCCATTTATAAACGCTAAAGAAGTCATTCGATACAAAAGTAGTTTCGGTTAAACCATCGCGCGTTTCTGTTTTAATATCTAACTTCGCATCCACATGTGGCGCAGTTGTAACGTCAATTGCTTTATCTAAATGAAGTTCGCGCAAGTTTCCTTCTGCGTCTTTACGGTCGTAGTCATATACACGGTAAGTTGTGTCAGAGCTTTGTTGCGTTTCAAGTACTAAAGTGCCAGTACCTAGTGCATGAATCGTACCACTTGGAACATAATAAAATTCACCCGGTTTAATCGCTACTTTACGAAGCAATTTATCCCATTCGCCATTTTTTGCCCAGCTAGCGAATTCTTCTCTGCTTGCTGCTTTATGTCCATAAATTAATTCCGCACCCGGAGCACAGTCAATAATATACCAGCATTCCGTTTTACCAAGTTCACCGTTTTCATGTACTTTGGCATATTCGTCATTTGGATGAACTTGTACAGAAAGATCCGTATTTGCATCCAAGATTTTTGTAAGTAGTGGAAAAACAGCTTCTTTCGGATTGCCAAAAAGTTCTGGTTTTTCTTGCCATAATTCAGCTAAAGTTTTCCCTTTATATTCCCCGTTTTTGATGACAGAAGGACCATTTGGATGAGCGGAAATCGCCCAGTCTTCTCCGGTCGTGTTGGACGGAATATCGTAACCAAAGTAATCATGTAATTTCGTTCCACCCCAAATTCGATCTTGAAAAACAGGGTTTAAAAATAATGCTTCTTTCATTATACACTTACCTCCATTCCAGCGATTTTGCTGGGTTTTGTCACTTAAAAGTATATACTAATAACCGCTAAGATGCTAGTTATTTTCCGCCTAAAAAGCCTCTTTCTTTTATTTGTTCTGTTAAATTCGGATAATACGGTTTATCATAAAATTTTGCTAAACGTTCGGTATAAGACACAAAACCTTCCCGCTCAGAAAAAGGGATAATTTCTTGGTCATAAGCTTCAAGTAAAGGCATAACATCAGTTTGGTACGTTTCTTCAAAATAAACGGCTTCTTTCGGCAAGCGAGGTTTTACAGGAGCTTCTACATCCGGAACCCCGATACAAAGCCCAACGACCGGCATGACATATTTTGGTAAAGCAAGAAACTCAGAAGTAGCTGTAATATTTCTCCGTAAACCACCAATACAAATTGTCCCATAATCAAGCGACTCAGCAGCTGTTAAAGCATTTTGCATACACAAACCTATATCCGTTGCTGCAACCATCAACAAATCTTCTTCACTAGCAATTTGGAAACTTTTGCCGTGCAGCTCACTTGCCACTTTTACGCGGTGGAAATCTGCTACAAAACAAAGAAATACCGAACATTCAGCTATGTATGGTTGATTCCCGCAAAGTTCTGCCATTTTGTTTTTACGATCTTGATCTTTAATCGCAATAATGGAATAATGCTGTCCATTAATCCACGACGGGGCTGCTTGAGCTGCTCGAATAATAGCATCGAGCTTTTCTTCCGGAATTTCGATACCCTGTTTATATTTCCGAAAAGAACGATGATTTCTGAGTAAAGTTAATACGTCATTCATATTTGTACCTCCTAGATTTATCATTTAGTTAAAGTATAGCTTGTTTTTCAGCAATTGTTAATGTTTTCTCTTGTATTTCTATCAGATATTTTCTACACTTAAAGAAAAAGAGGTGAAAAGATGTGCGCCAACAACAAATAGATTTTAAATGGCTAGAAGAAAACTTCCTGACTACAAATGAAGCCGCGACTTACTTAGGCATATCTAAGCAAGCTCTCCTTTCCTTAGCAAAACGTGATTTACTCCCGTTTACAAAAAAAGGAAATATGGTTCTTTTTCACCGAATAGATATTGAACTTCGGTTAGAAAGCCAGCAAAGTTTACGCAAAAAGTACCGCCCTTTTGAAACCTAATTTCACAAACAGCGAAACGGACGAACCACTTCCGATATGTTACACTCTAGTTAGTGATATTCTAAACAAGGAGTGATACATAATGAATGAAGCAGTAAAAACTTTAGATGGATGGTTTTGTCTACATGATTTTCGTTCGATTGACTGGGCAGCGTGGCGTGAATTAAATCCAGGAAATCAAGAACTTATGTTAAATGAGCTAAGCCACTTTTTAAGCGATATGGAAATTACAAAAAATATCGGTGAAGGTGAACATACCATTTACAGCATTCTTGGTCAAAAAGCGGATTTAGTATTCTTCACTTTACGCGATTCCTTAGAGGCATTAAATGAAGTCGAAAACCGTTTTAATAAATTAGCCATTGCCGACTACTTATTACCAACGTATTCCTACATATCTGTTGTGGAATTAAGTAACTATCTTGCATCTCATATGGCTGGCGGCGAAGATCCTTACCAAAATAAAGGCGTTCGTGCGAGACTTTACCCAGCTCTTCCGCCTAAAAAACACATTTGCTTCTATCCTATGAGTAAAAAACGTGACGGCGCTGATAATTGGTATATGCTTCCAATGGAAGAACGCCAAAAACTTATCCGCGATCACGGTCTTATTGGCAGAAGCTATGCTGGAAAAGTACAACAGATTATCGGTGGCTCCATCGGTTTTGATGACTACGAATGGGGTGTGACCTTATTTTCAGACGATGCACTAGAATTCAAACGAATCGTGACAGAAATGCGTTTTGATGAAGCAAGTGCGCGTTATGCTGAGTTTGGTTCCTTCTTCATCGGAAACCTTCTACCATCCGAAAATCTCTCCAAATTATTTACAATTTAAGCAAATACAAGCTGGAATTCCCTTTAATAAGTCTTTTTTCAAAGATTTATTGAAACGAATTCCAGTTTTTTATTTCACAAAACTAACAATTTTGTAAGGATATCTTCCGTAATTGTCATTTGATACGATGGAACCACTCCTTTTTAAACGATAGAATGATACATATACTAAATGAATCTAGTTTTAAGGAGAGAAAATAATGGAGACAGTTCTACAAGCAAAAAATGTAAGAAAAATTTATGGAAGCAAAGGAAATGTGTATACTGCACTTGAAAATATCAGTATTGATATTAAAGAAGGCGAATTTACAGGTATTATGGGTCCTTCTGGGGCAGGTAAGTCTACTTTACTTAACGTTTTATCTACTATTGATAAGCCAACTTCTGGTGAGATTATGATTTCCGGACAAGAACTTGAAAACATGAATGAACAACAAATGTCTACTTTCCGCCGCGATAAACTAGGTTTTATTTTCCAAGATTACAACTTACTAGATACTCTCACAATCCGTGAAAATATTATCCTTCCGCTTGCACTAGCAAAACGCCCAGTCAAAGAAATGGAAGAGAAATTAGCAAATATTAGTGAAAAATTCGGTATTACAGAAATTCTTGATAAATACC
Organism: Listeria sp. MAN/IMW/UF464; assembly: GCF_058683955.1. Taxonomy (NCBI): domain Bacteria; kingdom Bacillati; phylum Bacillota; class Bacilli; order Caryophanales; family Listeriaceae; genus Listeria; species Listeria sp. MAN/IMW/UF464. The sequence continues at coordinate 206,294 of NZ_JBZWZP010000002.1, read as the reverse complement.
CAAGTGAAATCTCTGGTGGTCAAAAACAACGTACAGCTGCCTCTCGCGCAATTATTACTTCACCAAGTTTGATTTTTGCGGATGAGCCAACTGGAGCACTTGATTCCAAATCTGCAACCAACTTACTTGAAAGCTTACGTGACTTGAATGAACAAGATAAAGCTACTATTATGATGGTTACACACGATGCATTTGCAGCAAGTTTCTGCAAACGAATTTTATTTATTAAAGACGGAGAATTATATACAGAAATCTATCGTGGAACAAAAACGCGTAAGGAGTTCTTCCAAAAAATTCTAGACGTCCTTGCAAAACTGGGGGGCGACACAGATGACGTTATTTGATTTAGCGAAGAAAAATATTAGACATAATTTCGTACATTACTTTTTATATTTCGCATCGATGATTTTCAGTATTATGATTTATTTTACCTTCCTTGTTCTTTCGAAGGATCCATCAGTCGTAGCTAGAATTGACCAATCTTCTAAGTTATCAACCGCGTTTTCTAGCTCCTCTGTCATTTTGCTTATATTCGTAGCAATTTTCATTCTTTATTCCAACAACTTCTTCACAAGAAAACGGAAAAAAGAAATCGGTCTTTATTCTTTACTCGGCCTTCGTAAAAAAGAAATTGGTCGGATGTTATTTTATGAAAATTTCATTATGGGTCTTGGCGCATTAGTAATTGGTATTTTGGCTGGTACACTGCTTTCAAAAATTTTCGTAACGATCTTACTTAACTTAATTAATCTCGATAGCATTGGCGGTTTTGCCTTTTCATGGGGAGCTGTTTTACAAACAAGTATTGTTTTTATTATCATTACTTTGTTTACTTCTTTCACAGGCTACCGAATTATCTATCGTACAACATTGTTAGACCTATTCCACTCCGAATCAAAACGCGAAAAAAGCCCAAAACCTTCTTTTATTTTGGCGCTACTTTCCATCGTATTAATCGCACTTGGTTACTTCATCGCTGGGCAACCGCTTGATTCTAAAAATTCATTATGGGCACAATTAGGTTTTTCTATCGGAGCGCTTGTTATTTTAGCTTCAGTAATTATTGGTACGTCTTTGTTTATTACCTTTTTCTTACCATATTTACTTACAAAGCTAAGAAACAACAAACGGATTTTTTATAAAGGTAGTAATATCATTTCTACCTCTCAGTTGAACTTTAGAATTTCATCCAATGCAAAAACGTTAATTATTATTTCTATTTTAAGTGCAACGACCTTGTCTGCTATTGGAACGATAAGCAGTATATACTATCAAGCAAATACATCAGCAAACACTTCTGCACCATCAAGTTTTGAGTATCAAGTTCCATCAGACAAAGCACTAAATGATAAAATCGTGAAAACAGCTGAAAGTGACTCTGATCACCCAGTTGAGTACGAACAAAAGAGCACTTACTACACTGTCAAGGCAGAAGGAACTCGACCAGACTTTGTAGAATATGATATAAATGAAGGTTTCCCTGTTATTTCTCAATCTGAATATAATTCACTTGTTAAAAAACAAGGCAACCCCGAAAATGCAGCTAATTTAAAAGCTAATGAAGCACAAATGGTACTTTCAGTCACTTATGATGAAAAAGCGCAAAAACAAATGATTGGCGAAAAATATACATTAGCTTCACCAAGCAAACCAAATGTTGAAATTAAATCAGTTGTTCAAAATTCACCAATTGCTTCCGTTATGGGCTTACTCGTTCTTCCTGATGAAAGAGTTGCCATGATAGGGACTGATAAGAATATCCCATCTCAAACAGTTGAATCTATTACTGTAAAAGATGCAAAACAAGCGCAAGATTTAGATAAAAAAATGCAGTCACTAGTTCCAAAAGATAGCAATCTCATTTCTTACGCAGCTACTTATCAACAAATCATCACAGTAACCGGTGTACTTCTATTTATCGGTATGTTTATCGGTTTTGTTTTCCTAGCAGCGACAGGAAGTATAATCTACTTCAAACAGCTTACAGAAGCATATAACGACATCGGTACATTTGACATCTTGAAGAAAATTGGTCTTACTAAAAAAGACATCCGCAAAATTCTTGCTAAACAATTACTCGTAGTCTTCTTGATTCCATTAGTTATCGGAATTGCGCACAGTAGTTTTGCCCTTATCGGACTTTCACATATGCTGGCACTAGATTTAACACTCCCAGTTGTGATTTCTACCGGTGTCTACACATTAATGTACATTGTGTATTACTTTGTCACTCTAAATAGCTATACGAACATTGTTTTCGGTAAAAAATAATAAAAAAAGTCCTCTAATTATTTAGAGGACTTTTTTGCGATATAAGCAAAGATACTAGAGAGAAAAGCGGATGCTCCCATTAAAAATTGCATTCCAAATACTTGTCTTTCATTACTACCAAACGTAATTGATAAATTTTCTTTTGCAAAATCAATCCAGTTTGTTACAGATAAATAATTCGTAAGTAAAATGAAAGCTGCTCCCATAAGAATTCCAATTAATAACAGCGAGACTTTACGCCATGCCAGTACTGCTACAACCAAGAAAATCACGGCTACAAAACAAGCAAAGTAAGCATCAAGTGAAGTTGTAAATAAATAGCCTTCTTTAATACTGTCCGAATGTAGTTGTTTAAAAATCGTTACTGCCGCAAAAATTGCCGTAACAGCACCAATAATCGCGAAAAAGCCAGCTGCGTAACGCCATTTATTTTTCCAAGACTGATCTTCGCTTCCCTCTTTTAAAGAGAATTTCGGGCCAATTAATAACGCGATTAACACTAAAATACTACTGATAACTAGTAACGTTCCTGACCACTCAAACGGCTGCGCATATTCCAATTTCGCAAAAATTCTTAGTTGGTAATAATACACCGAAAACGCTTGAAATAAAGCAAAACAACTGATTAAAATAATACTTACTAATCGAAGCTTCTCTCTTTTAATGAGACCAAAACCAACAATAAATAATGCTAAACCAAAAATAAGTAACATCCAATAATTCCAAACAAATGTAAAGCTATCTTTCTCTGCACTAAAATATCCAACCACGGCGCTCACAAAGCTGTATAGTTGAGTTACACCTAGCGCAATTAGCAAACTACCACATATTCCTCTTAATTTTTCAGGCAATTTGCCCACTTCCCTTCCTATTTAAGTTTTCCCATGTTACTCTAAAACCGAGGTGATAAAAATGAACTGGACCATTTGGGATAAAACACAACCTGCCCCACTAGAACTATTACTAGAAGCTGATCCGAGTGAAGACCAAATTGCGAAATACCTTGATAAATCACGCGTTTTCCAACTAAATGATACCGATAAAACAATCGGCGTCGTTTGCTTGCTTCCATTAAATAATAAGCAACTTGAAATTATGAATGTTGCTGTTCTACCTACCCAGAGAAATCAAGGAATTGGTAAAATACTCCTTGAAAAAGCGTTTGATTATGCTTTACAAAACAACTTCACTGAAATCATTGTTAAAACAGGTAATTCAAGTATTGACCAACTTGCTTTTTATCAAAAAAACGGCTTTCGGATGCAACAAATTGTTCCAAATTATTTTATAGAACATTATAAAGGGCAAACCATTGTCGAAAACGGTATTCTTTGCGTAGACCAAATCATTCTTTCGAAAGAAATAAAATCCTGATGAAGTTTATATCATCAGGATTTTTTGTTTGTAGTTTTAATCGTTAAGTGCCATTTCTGAACGAACAACCGCTGAAATACGTTCACAATATTCGTCTGTTGCTTCTTTTGTCGCAGCTTCCACCATGACTCTTACTAATGGTTCTGTACCAGATGGACGAACAAGCACGCGACCATTACCAGCCATTTCAGCTTCAACTTCACTAATTACTTTACTTACCTTTGGATTATCTGTTACATGATTTTTATCACTTACACGGATATTTTCCAGTTTTTGTGGGAATGTTTTCATTTCTGAAGCAAGTTCAGATAATTTTTTCCCAGTTGCTTTCATAACGTTAATTAATTGAATTCCGGAAAGCAGGCCATCACCAGTTGTATTATGATCTAGGAAAATAATATGACCAGATTGTTCTCCGCCAAGGTTATAATTACCTTCTCGCATTGCTTCTACAACATAACGGTCACCAACAGCTGTTTGAACATCTTCAATTTCAAGTTCTCTTAAGCCTTTATAGAAGCCTAAGTTACTCATAACAGTGGAAACGATTGTATTACTATTTAATAGACCTTGTTCACGTAAGTATTTCGCGCAAATAAACATAATTTTATCGCCATCGACAATTTGACCGATTTCATCAATTGCAATCACGCGGTCTCCGTCACCATCAAAGGCTAAACCAACATCTGCTTTTTTATCTAATACAAATGCAGCTAAGGCTTCTGGATGTGTAGAACCAACACCATCATTAATATTTAAGCCGTTTGGAGAAGCACCCATTGAGCTAATATCGGCATCTAAATCAGCAAATAAATGTGTTGCTAAGCCAGAAGTTGCTCCATTTGCACAGTCTAATGCAATATGATAACCATTGAAGTCATTCTCGATTGTTTGTTTTAAGTATTGAATATATTTTTGTTTACCTTCAAAGTAATCGCTAACTGTTCCTAGACCTTCACCGCTTGGACGAGGTAGTGTATCCTCTGCTGTATCAAGTAATTGTTCAATTTCTTCTTCTTGATCGTCTGACAGTTTAAAGCCGTCTGAACCGAAGAACTTAATTCCATTATCATCTACTGGATTATGGCTTGCAGAAATCATGACGCTGGCAGAAGCTCCTTGCGCTTTTGTTAAATAAGCGACACCAGGAGTTGAAATGACACCTAAACGCATAACTTCAATTCCTACAGATACAAGTCCTGCAATTAAAGCGGATTCAAGCATTTCTCCAGATATACGTGTATCACGAGCAACAAGCACACGCGGGTGTTCACCAACGTGACGAGTTAAAACATACCCACCCATTCGACCTAATCTGAATGCAAGTTCTGGTGTTAATTCTGAGTTTGCAACCCCTCTAACTCCATCCGTACCAAAATATTTACCCATTTTATTACTCTCCTTCTAAGTCATTCATTATCTAAATGATTTTTGTTTGTCGTTTTAGTTTTACTTTTTTTCAAATGCTGGTTCTATTTTTTGTTAAGTCTCAACCATACATTTGTTATTATACCTTTTTTAAGAAAAAATTTCATCTCTCTATAATAAAACGTTGGCATTAGTAACTTTTCAAACTATTCTATGTATATGAAGCTTTTGTAAAAAAGCAGGAGTATGAGACACGCTGGCCCCACACTCCTCAGGTTTATGTGTTTTTGGAAGGCACTGTATTTTGTGCTTCTTTTTCGGTAATAATAAAATCAGCTTTTTTAGGATTGATGACATAAGCCACGTTATCGGGTAAACCGTTTAGTTCTAGTGGAATGCTGTAACTGCCAGCTTTACTTTTACTAAGGTTAGCAATAACGCTTAAATCTTTTGCGGTTATGTCATCTAATACTTTTTTCTCCCCGGTGATGGTTACAGAAACTTTGCCATTTGCTGGCGTTAACATCTGGGCATCGAAAGTATTTTTCAGACCACTCATATATACTTGCATATTAGAAAAAGATTTTGATGTTTTGGAATCATTCGTTTCAGAATCATCCGTCGCATCGTTATTATTTGCTTCTGTGTTTTGATTATTATTTGATGTGGTCGCTCCATTATTTGCTTCAGACTTTTTTACGGTTTTTATTTTAACCTCAATGGTCGTAGGTTGTACTGATTTAGCGCCTGTTGGGACTGGTACAGTAATTTCTTTGACCGTATCTGCTTTTATTTTTGTAACATCAATCGGGATTTCAATTTCTTTAATCTTGTCAAGGACCGCATCGTCACCTACGACAACCACTTCTGATTTATCAGGTGTCATGCTTGAAATCTCTATATCGCTTTCTGGTGTTCCTTCTTGCTTGATTTTAACCGGTACTGATTTCCCGACTTTCTCAACCGGCACAGTCACTTCAACCTCTTGCGGACTGACCTCTACATCCAGCTTATTCAGGTTACTATCAAAAACGGATACTGTCGCCTTGTCGGTAAATTCCGATTTATGTTTTCCATCACTTTCGAGGGTCGCTTTAACATAAGCGATTTGTTCGATCGTGTCTTTTGCACCTGTAATGGAAACTTTTTTAGGATCGATAATCGGCGTTCCTGCTTGATAACCATCTGCAATAACAGATTTACTTAACTCTACATCTACAGAGAATTTCTTCGTTACTTTTTCTTGAACATTTACGTTAACAGTAGCTGGATTGACTTTAACTTTAAGTCGGTCAGATACGTCTTTTACTTGGAGTTTAACTTCCTGCGTTCCAATCGATGCATTTTTCAAATCTGCGTATACGGTGAAATCTTGTTGTGCTTTAGCAGATTGAACGATACTTCTTGGCCCTGAAAGCGTAACAGTGACTGTTTCTGGAATGCCTGAAATGTATAAATTCGTTTTATCATAATATACTTTGACAGGAACATTCTCAATGACCTCAGAATCACTTGAAGAAGTCGTTGAAAAAGTGGTGGCGTTATTATTATTTGCATTAACTGACGTAAAAAGGATGGCTGCGAGTAACAAGGCTATAATCCGAATCGACCATTTATTATTTAAAATTCGATCCATCATTCGCTTTTGCCTCCTTTCCATTTAGAAAAGATAGAAGGTTTCTTTTGCGTTACTGTGACAAGCTCTTTTAGAAGAATTTTATGTAACTCTTCTTCTGAAACATCACGGAAAAGTTCTCCGCCTTTAGTAAGGGAAATTCCGCCTGTTTCTTCGGAGACAACAATTGTAATACTGTCTGTCACTTCACTAATCCCTAGAGCAGCCCTGTGACGCGTCCCAAGTTCTTTGGATAAAAATGGACTGTCAGAAAGTGGTAAATAACTTGCTGCTGATGCAATCTCATTTCCTTTGATAATTACCGCACCATCATGAAGCGGCGTATTTGGAATAAAAATATTAATTAATAATTGAGAAGAAATTTTTGCATTGAGTGGAATTCCGGTTTCGATATAATCATCCATTCCGGTATCGCGTGCTACTGAAATTAGCGCACCAATACGACGTTTCGCCATATATTGGGTAGATTTTTCAATAGATTCAATCAGATGGTGTTGCTCTCGCTCGATTCTAGAACCGTAACGAGTAAAAATATTGCCTCGACCAAGTGTCTCTAAAGCACGGCGTAATTCCGGTTGGAAGATAATTATAATTGCAAGGAATCCCCAAGTAAGCATCTGATCCGTAATCCATTCTACTGTTTGGAGACCAAAAAATCCGCTTAATAATTTAACTGCAATGATAATAAAAATACCTTTTAATAATTGTACTGCTTTCGTACCTCGGATTAACATGATCACTTTATAAATTACAAACCATACGACAAGAATATCTACAATATTTGCTAGATAATGCAATATCGACATATTGGAAAAATCCATCACTTCACCTCCGTGCCTCTTGAAAACCATTTATGATCACATGGTTCACTTTCTTTATTATAGCATAAGAGTGCAGGCGGAAAAAGCAATCATCCCGCTAAAAATTGGAAAGATTTGTTAAAGAAAAAACTTGCCAAAAACAGTTTTCATTGTTTTTGACAAGTTTATTTTTGGTTATATTTCTACTGTTACAGCCGTTTCCAGCAAATATTTTTTCTTATACATTTCTAAATGAATTGGTTCTCCGTGACATAATTTAACAGTTACTTGTCCTACTTCTACTTTCACTTCTAATAAGCGGTCGCGGAAGTTAATTTTGAAACGGTAGTTGTCCCATCCATTAGGTAAAAATGGCGCAAAACTTAACTCACCTGATGTTACTCGCATTCCGGCAAAACCTTGTACAATGGATAACCAGCTTCCTGCCATTGATGTAATGTGGAGGCCATCTTCTGTATCATTGTTAATATTATCTAGGTCAAGTCTTGCTGTGCGCTTATAAAGTTCTACAGCTTTATCATATTTACCAAGTTCCGCAGCTAAAACCGCATGAACAGCTGGTGACAAACTTGATTCATGTACAGTTAGTGGTTCATAAAATTCAAAGTTGCGTTGTTTCGTATCAAAATCAAAGTCATCATAGAATAAATATAAACCTTGAAGTACATCTGCTTGTTTAATGAAGCAAGACCGTAAAATTTTATCCCAAGACCAGTTTTGATTAATTGGCATATCCTCTGGTTTTAACGTATCAGTGGAACGTAACTCTTTGTCTAAAAATGTATCGTGTTGCACAAAAATCTGCCATTTTTCGTCAAAAGGATAGTACATGCGGTGCTCGATGTCTTCCCATTTGGCGATTTCGTACTCGGTCACACCTAAACGTTTTTTCGCTTCTGTATCTAGGTTTTCTAGCGTATATCGAATAGTCCAAGCTGCAATATAGTTGGTATACCAGTTATTGCTAACATTATTATCGTATTCATTTGGTCCCGTAACACCGTGAATCATATATTTATCTAAGCGATCCGATAAATGCACTCGATCAGCCCAAAAACGAGTAATTTCAGTTAACACTTCGATACCATCTGTTTTTAAATAAGAGTCATCACCAGTGTAGTTCGTATAGTTATAAATCGCGTAGGCAATCGCGCCATTTCGGTGAATTTCTTCAAAGGTAATTTCCCATTCATTGTGGCACTCTACTCCTGTAAAAGTAACCATCGGATAAAGTGCGCCACCTAGACCAATTTTCTCCGCATTGATTTTGGCACCATCTAATTGATTATGGCGATATTTAAGTAAGTTATGGCTAACCGACTTATCTGTTAGTGATAAATACATTGGTAGAGCAAATGCTTCTGTATCCCAGTAAGTCGCCCCGCCGTATTTTTCTCCGGTGAAACCTTTAGGACCAATATTTAATCTAGCATCTTCCCCGTAGTAAGTCGCAAATAATTGGAAAATGTTAAAGCGAATGCCTTGTTGAGCGGAATCATCTCCTGCTATTTCCACATCTGCTTTATCCCATCGTTCGCGCCATCCTGCGATATGCGCTTCTAAAAGGTCTTCATATGATTTTGTTGCTATATTTTTTAAGATTTCCTCTCCGGCTTGAAGAAGTTCACTTTCCTCAAAATCACGGGAAGTTGTGATTACTACTCGTTTTTCAATTTGCGCTACTTCATTTTCTTTTAAATCAAATTGATAGCGATTTTCCGCATAAAGTGTTTTTGTTTGGTTTGTTTCATTTGCCGTATTAGCCTTATTTTCCATTACTGCAGAAACGGTGAAGCGCGGTGTACCAAAGTTATTTGGAATTGTTTTGGTTACAAGTGAGCCGCGACTTTCTGAGGAAGATTCTGCAACTTCTTGCCAAAACATTTCTTCGTAGTTGGCATCTTCATTTTGCACATTACCATCTAAAAAGGACGTTAATTCTACTTTTGCCGCATTTAAAGCTTCTACATGATAGCGAATTACTGCAAGTTCTTTCGTAGCTACACTTAGAAATCGTTCCGCTGAAATTCGAAACGTCTTATTATTTTTAACTACTGTGAACTGGCGTCTTAACACGCCTTTTTCCATATCAAGCACAAGTTCAAAATCGCTTACTTCATCTACAAATAAATCGAGTTTTTCACCGTCAAGACGTACTTCAATCCCGATAAAATTAAGTCCATTTATGACTTTTCCAAAATAATCTGGGTAGCCATTTTTCCACCAACCAACTCTTGTTTTATCTGGAAACCACACGCCTGCATAATAAGTTCCAATATGGCCATCGCCGGAGTATCCTTCTTCAAAATTCCCGCGCATCCCCATGTATCCATTACCGAGTGAAGTTAGGCTTTCTTGCAAACGTTTATTTTCTTTATCTAGTTTGGTTGTCCGTAATGTCCATGGTTCGATTTCAAATAATTGCTTCTGTGCCATACTAAAACCTCCTAATTAGCGACTAGCAGCCATACTTTTTTCACTAGTCTTATAAAATCTTGTCTTTAAAAATGTCCATGCTATCATTAACACCATTCCGAGCGACTGAACAGCCATAATAATCGTAATATCAAAGTAGATAAAACCGATAATACAAGCCGCAATCACTGGAATTCCCAGTGCATTTAGCGTTAAATTAAATGATTCTTTAAAGGAAGCAATACGAGAAAAACTGCTCCGTTTTGTCATCCAAATGAAAAGTGTCGTGAAAATAGCTAACATCAGCGAGCTAACGAAAATAATTGAGCCAATCATCAGCACCATTGATAAGAAAACAAATGCTTGATTCTCTAAGTACCACTGCGCCGAAACCCAGTCTACTAGCGATTCACCAGAAGTGATCTCACTTAATGTGGCATCTTTTGGATAGCTCACTTCAAATGTGTAGCCACTTGCATCTGTAAGCGTCATTTCTCGGTCTTTGAAATTAATGATATTTTTAGCTCCGGCAAGTTCTGCCTTCGTTAAATTTACACCAGCCACGCCATTAGCCGATTTTTCGACGATATGCGCATTTTTGTCAGTTAATTCTCCGTTTTCGAGCGAAAGACCACTAAGTTCCGTCGCGAATTGATCTGTACCAAGAGTCGCCATTTCCGGCATTAAACTTGGTAAATCAAAACTCGACTGATTAGCAAAATGTGCTGATACAGGTAGCAATAGGAGCGCATTTAAGAAAATAAACACGATAACCATTTGCCAGAATTTCAGTACTTTCCGACCTTCAAAAATCGCATTTGGTCCAAGTGTACTTTTTACATATTGAATGATAAACGGAACTTTTTTCATTGGTATCACAGCCTTTTTAAAAATCAATTATCCTTTTGTTCCACCAGCAGTTAAGCCAGAAACAAAATTCTTTTGTAAGAAGAAGAACAGTAAACAAATTGGTAGCGCCGCTAAGATTGCTCCTGCTGCGAATAATGCTACTTTTTGTTGTTGCGGGTTAGCGATAAATGTTTGAAGTCCAACAGCTATCGTTAAGTTTTCTGGAGTTCTTAGTAGGAATTTAGCAAGTAAGAAATCTCCGAATGGTCCCATAAATGCCCATAAAGCTTGAACCGCAATCATCGGTCTTACAAGTGGTAAGATGATTTGAGCGAAAATCCGGAAATGTCCTGCACCATCAAGTTTTGCGGATTCATCTAAATCCCGTGGTACTGTATCGAAATATCCCTTCATCAGCCAAGTGTTCATTGGGATACCGCCACCGATGTAAATCAATGTTAAGAACCAATATTGATCAAGTGCGCCAAGTAGCATTGCTAACACGTAGAAAGCTGTTAAAGCCGCCATTGTTGGCACCATTTGGATAATCAAGAAAAACACCAAACTATTTTTACGTCCTTTAAAACGGTAACGGCTATATGTATAACCAGCAAGCGTCACAATCGTTACTTGCATAATCATCGTTACAACCGCGATAATCAATGTATTTTTATACCAATCAAGATACAATGTTTCATTAAATAGTCTAGTAAAGTTATTCAACGTCCAGCTATCCGACCACTCAAGCGTAAATGCTGCGATATTCCCTGGTTTGAAGGCAGAAGATGCTGTGATTAGAATCGGATACAAAATAATAATCGTTAGCACGGTTAAAAATAAATACGTGAAAAACTGTGTTAAAAACTTTGTTGTCCGCTGATCTTTCATAAAGTCTCTCATTTACATCATCTCCTCGTTCCCAAAGGCATTCGTTTTCTTAAAGGCAATCATCGAAACCGTGATAACGATAATTGAGATAAGTAACGTCACAGCAGCGGCTACAGCGTATTGCGGCGAAGTACCAGTTGTTAGTTTATAAATCCATGAAATTAAAATATCGGTCGATCCAGCGCCTGCTCCGACACTTCCGGGACCACCTTCATTGAATAAGTAAATAATCGAAAAGTTATTAAAGTTAAACGTATATTGCGTAATAAATACAGGTGCTGTCACAAATAAAATCATCGGTAATGTAATTTTACGGAAACGTTGTATTGCGCTCGCTCCATCGATTCTAGCTGCTTCGTAAAGTTCGCCTGGAATCGCTTGAAGAACACCTGTTACCATGACATAAATATACGGGAAACCAAGCCACCCTTGAATGCTTATTAGCGCCACTTTTGTCCAGAAAGGATCTGTTTTCCAAGCAATCGCATTGATATCAACAAATGGAAGATGATTCAGTAACGGAATGACTTGTGAGTTGATTGCTCCAATACTGTCGTTAAACATATTGGAAAAACTCATAATTGTAATAAAAGCTGGTACCGCCCAAGGAAGTAAGAAAACTACTCCGAAAAGACGTTTCCCTTTAATAAAGCTTTGGTTCGCAACAATCGCTGTGAACACCCCGACAACAATTTGCAAGGAAGTCGCACAAATCGTCCAAACAAGTGTCCAAGAAAATACACTTAGGAACGTGTCGCGATACGAACTTAGGAAGAAAATATTAAAGAAGTTCTTAAATCCAACCCAGTCAATTAAGTTCGCTGGCGGAATATGGTAAAAATCGTAGTTGGTAAATGCCATGAAAAGAGTAACAAGAACTGGGAAAATAATAACAAAAGTCATGACTAAGTATGCAGGTAATGTAAGTAAGTACGGGAAACCTTTGTCGAGCATATTTTTTATAATAGCAAGAGCGGAACGGTTAACAGTTTCACCTAGGTTCCACTGCATAGCCACGCGTCTTGCATCGAAAATATTTATAAACCAAAAGCCTATAAATAGTAATGTCACAATTAATTGTAAAGTACCTTCAATCATTAAAAATAAGGAATGGTCTACACCTGGTACAGATCCAAGTGTTACAAGGCCAATCAGTGCATTCAGCCCAACTGCAAAAAATTCTATGATAAACAAAGCAAATAGTGCGAAAAAGACAATCCCTTTAAAATTTTGCTTATTATAAAATTGACCAAGTCCCGGAATGATTGATAACAAAGTCGCTTGACGAACATTTTTAATTTGTTTTTGTTCTAGTTTCATTTTGTTACCCTCAATTCTAGATATAGATTCACTAGCTAAGTTGAAAAAAATGGCGGAGCGCGCTATCTTTGCCCCGCCAAATCATTATTATTTAGTATATTTTTGCGTTACGTTATCTTCAATTACTTTTACTGCATCGTCAGCTGATTGTTGCGGAGTTTTCGAACCAGAAGCTGCATCAAACATTAAGTTTTCAGCACCTGTCCAAACTTCCGACATTTCTGGAATATTTGGCATTGGTTGCGCATTTTTGTATTGTTCGATAACGGCATTAGTTAATTCGTCATTTTTCGATTTCGCTGTATCACGTGCTTTTAAGTTAGCTGGTACTTCATTTGTCATATCATATAAAGTTTCTTGATTTTTTTGGTTAGTCACATAATCCAACCATTTTTGAGCTACATCTTTGTTTTTAGAATAGTTACTTACAACCCAACCTTTACCACCTGCAAATGGAGAATACTCTTTACCATTGTTTAGTGTTGGGATTTTTGCTACGCCGTAATTAATTTTTGCTTCTTTGTAGTTTGCTGCTGACCAAGGGCCGCCTAGAATTGCTGCTGCTTTACCTTTAACAAATTGATCTTGGATAAAGTCATCTGCACTCTTATTGTCTTGCATACCTTTTGGCCATACATCTTGGAACCATTTTGTTGCGTAAGTAATTCCTTCAACAGAACCTTTATTGTTTAAACCGATGTCTTTTGGATTTGTACCTTCATCACCGAATACATAACCGCCGTATCCTGCAAGTAGTCCATATGAGAAGTAGAAATCAGTCCATTTTGCTAAGAAACCAGTATTTTTTCCTTTTTCAGAAGTGAAAGCAAAACGAGAGTCTTTTGAAAGTGTTTCTAAATCTTTAAATGTTGCTGGAGCTTTGTCGAGTAAATCTTTATTGTAGTAAAGTACTAGTGTTTCAATAATTGCTGGAGCGCCGTAAATTTTATCGTCAATTGTTACTTGTTTTTGGTCTTTTTCATCGTAATCGTCTTTATTACCAAGTTTTACTTCAGCTAAATGTCCTTGTTGGCCTAAGCTTCCAATTCTATCAAATGCGGACATCATTACGTCTGGAGCAGTTCCAGCAGGTCCATCAAGTGGAAGAGCTTCTAATGTTTCGAACATATCTTTTTCGACTACTTTTACTTTTACGTCATTGTCTTTTTCAAAATCACCTTTTATTTTGTTCACGTAGTCTTTGTAGCCTGCGTCAACGGAAACGGTTAATGTTTTTTCATCAGATGAGCCAGATTTACTAGTGTCTTTTCCACCACCACATGCTGCTAAGCTTAAAGCCATTACTAAAACCGCCGAAACTATTCCCACTTTTTTGAAACGCTTCATTTACTTTTCCTCCTCTTTATGAAAAAAGCCGCTCTATAATGTCTGATTTCTAAGTCCCCATCTTTTTTCAATTCTTTTTTTAAAGTTTGTGAATTAGGTTAACCTATGCATTTATTATATGCTGATTCCGAAAGCGTTTACAAGGAGATTTCACATGTTACCGATAACAACATTTTTTCGGTAAACATGTGAAAAATTCCTTTACGCCATTGATTTAGCTGTTTTCTTTAATAACAAGAAATCCTTTTGCTGGGACGACAAGATTTTCTGTTACAGCTCGGTTATTCCAAATATCTGTCGCTGTATTCTCAAATGAAATTGTGAAATCCTTATCTTCTTTTGCTTGATTGAAAAGGAAATGCAGTTTTTCACCATTTAATTCTTTAGAAAATGCTGTAATGCCTGTTTCTTTACTTGCACCTAGCCAAGTTAATTCGCCGGATGTGATAATTGCTTGATTTTCTTTTCTAAGCGCAATCAATTTTTTCGTAAATGCTAACATATTCTGGTTTTGTTTTGTTTCGTCCCATTCCATACATTTACGACAACCAGGGTCATTTCCGCCGTCCATACCGATTTCAGTTCCGTAATAAATACACGGCGAACCAGTGTGTGCGAACATGAAGGCAAGTGCTTGTTTCACTTTATCCTCATCATTATTCGCTCGTGTTAAAATGCGTGCTGTATCATGGCTATCAAGCATATTAAACATTACTTCATTCACTTGATTAGGGTAGCGCATATATTGTTCATTAATACCAGAAACCATTTGCTCCGGCGTGATTTTTTCTTCAATAAAGTTTTCAATAATCGTTTGTGTAAATGGATAGTTCATAACGGCGTGGAATTCATCTCCTAGCAACCAAATCCACGAATCATGCCAAATTTCACCAAGAATGTAAATATCTTCTTTTTCCGCTTGGACCGCTTTTTTGAACTCTTTCCAAAAAGCATGATCAACTTCATTGGCAACGTCTAAGCGCCAACCATCAATGTCAAATTCGCGAATCCAGTAAGTTGCAATATCCAGTAGATACTTCTGAACTTCTGGGTTAGCCGTATTTAATTTTGGCATATGCGTCGTGAAAGCAAAGGTATCATAAGAAAGTGTTGGTTCTCCTTCAATATTGCCATTTTCATTTTGACGAACAGGGAAACTATGGATGTGGAACCAATCACGATATGCGGATTTTTCTTCTTTCTCGACAACATCTTGCCACTCTAGAGAAGTGTCCCCAATATGATTAAACACTGCATCAAGCATAATACGAATACCGCGTTTATGCGCTTCTTGAACTAATTTTCTAAAGGTTTCTTTATCACCAAAATGCGGATCAATCTTTTTATAATCAATTGTGTCGTATTTATGGTTGGTCGGTGCTTCAAAAACAGGCGTTAAATATACCCCATTGATGCCAAGCTCTGCTAAATAATCTAAGTGCTGAATGATTCCTTCAAGATCTCCACCGAAAAAGTCTTTTGTATTCGGATCTTTACTTCCCCACGGCAAGGCATTTTCAGGGGAAATAGCCGGGTTACCATTTGCAAAACGTTCTGGGAAAATCTGGTACCAAATGGTATTTCCAACCCATTCAGGCGCTTCAAATGTATCTACTGCATGGATAAACGGAAATTTAAAGTAATAATCCATCGTAGCTAAATTCGCTTCAGTCGGCTCAAAAAAACCACGTCCGCCGTAAAATGTTGTTTCTCCTTCTGTATCTGTTAGTAAAAAGCCGTATTGAAGGCGTCTATGTTCTGGTGTTATCGCGAAAAACCAATAATCATGCTCTTCGGTCTCTGCAATTTTGCGCATCGAATATGATTCACTTTGCCATTTTTCGTTTTTCCATAAGTAAGGGTCGGCAGCAATTAAAGTAACTTTGCTAATATCTAAGCGTTTCGTTCTAATTCTAATATGTAGTGTTTTAGCGTCATAACTATAAGCATAGCTACTCGCTGGTTGATGATAAATCCCTGCTTTTTCCATTTTTTCTCCTCCTATATCACCTATCGTTCTATTTCAAATTAGCATTTCCATTAAAGCGTTTGCAACCTTTTCTCGCTCGTTAACGGTAACAAGATTTTTCGGCACTGTAACATATTATAGAAGAAAGCCAATTCTCTCTCCTCCTTTAAAGTGACAAATTAGTAACTTTACTGATTTAAAGTAAAGAGCTATAATAACTCATGGACTAATGAGAGTCATTATTAAGGTCTAAAAGGAGGATAAAATGGAAAATACATTAAGCTTAAAAAAACAAGGGTATTGGTTATTTTCCAGCGCAATCATTATTGGTGTTCTTTTTCTTCTTTTGCCACACATCATTTCCAATATTGGAGTGTTAGAATTCATAGGCGCGTTTTTCAATGCACTATGCATGGGAATTATTGCTTTTATCATACTTAAAGCAGAATTTCTCGATTGGTTTAAACATTTTAGTTTCAAATGGATAATTATTGGTGCTCCAGCATTAATTATTATCAGCTCTATTTTCAACATTGCCTGGGCTTACTTTGCAGGAAGTACTACTGAAAATGGTATCAACAGTGTGCTTACATGGTCTTATGTTTTTACAAGTATTCCGTTCATGTTACTTGGCGAAGAATTGCTATCGATTAGTTTACTCTACGCCGCTTGGAAAAAATGGAATTGGAAATTTTGGCAAGCTTCCTTATTATGTGCCTTGCTTTTTGCAACCTGGCACTTAACTTCTTATGATTTTAATTTCCTACAATGCATCATTACATTAGCACCAGCTAGACTCATTTTGAACTACTTATTCAAAAAAACCAACTCCATTTGGGTTACTTTCATCGTGCATTTCATTTTTGATTTCATTGCATTTCTACCAGTTTTACTCAAATAAAAAGACGCTAGGAATAAAGATTCCTAGCGTTTTTATTACTCTTCTTTTCCAGTTGTAGAAGCTCGTATCAGTAATTCTGGAGTAAATAATAGGTTTCCTTGAGGTTTTCCATGATCATTAATTTTAGCAAGTAACATCTTTGCAAGCTCTTCTCCCATTTCAACAACGGGTGATCGAACGGTAGTGATTTTTGGCGAAGAAATTCGGTCTAAAAAAACACCATCAAAGCCTGTTACAGCAATATTTTCACCAAAGCGACGACCAAAAGCTGCTGCTGCACGAACAACACCTATCGCGATTCGATCCGATGCGCACACAATCGCAATTTTTTCTGAGTTATAACGTAATAATTCAAATGCTTTTTCTTCGGCAACACTCGAGCTATTTGCAATAAAATAACTTTCCGGCTCAAGTCCATGTTTTCGCACCACTTCTTCGTAACCTTCTAAACGTGATTTCATAAATTGTTCATCAAGCAAATCAATCCCTAAAAAAACAATGCGCGAAAAGCCAATTTCTACCACGTGCTCCGTTGCAAGCGCCGTTCCTTTTTTATTATCTACATCTATAGAATCATAGCCGCGTTTATTCTCACCATAAAAAATAACTGGTTTATCAATATCTAAAAGTCCTAATTCATAATCTTTATCACGTATTCCCGTGACAATAAGCCCGTCATAAGCTCCAATATTCCTGGATCTTTGTGTAACGAGTTGAAGCGAATAATAATACTTATCTAACTCTCGACTAATTCCTGTTAATAAATTCATATAATAAGGTTCAACTGTATCAATTTCTTCTAAAATCAAAAATTTAATAACTTGTGTCCTATTTTGAACAAGCGCCCTAGCAGCATAGTTTGGTACATACTCTAGAGCTTCCATTGCGCTATAAACAAGCATTTTCAGTTCATCTGAGACTTGATCTGGATGATTAATAACTCGTGAAACTGTCATTTTGGAGACATTTGCCCGTTTCGCAACATCTGCTAAAGTCGCCATCTCCAACCTCCTCCATTCATAATCTTCCTTATTGTACCATCTTTTACACAAAAAAAAATAAGAATTAACCCACAAAAAAAGCATTCTCCCCAAAAACGCGAAAATGCTTGGTTTATTATAATTATGTAATGACTCATTTTAAAGTGTTTGCCACTTTTTTTGAGAAACTCTGCGTTCCTTTGTTTGTTGATAAGCTTTAATAATAACGCGACATAATTGATGTGCTCCGCCGATTAAAACTCCAATAGCGATAGCCACGAGCGTAGTTGTCAGAAAACTAATAAATGGAAAACTAGATGTATTCATAGCAGCGATTCCCAATATAAAAACGATAATAGTAGGTAGTACATAATACCTAATGTCCTGTTCCTGCATCCCAAGCGCTCCTTTACTAAATTAATGACTCCTATCAACTACTGAAATTATAACGCGAAAACCGGCTTTTTTCAAGGCTTGGAAGGAATTTCAAAGTTAGCTCAAAAAAGTGAGAATGGCTCTATGTAGGGCTTTTACTACCCACTAAAAATCCACTCAATCTGAATTCATCAAAAAGAAAAATTTGTTACCACTTTGTAACATTAATTAAGTCCTTTTACTTATTTTGCATACAGCTAATATTTATTCATTTATATATATAAGTATTACTTTTTATTTAATGATAGATTCATTTATAGCTTCGTATTTTTTATAATATATACAAAAAAAGTTTCCCACTTTTATAGCGGGCAACTTTTTTTATTTTTCATGAAAAAATCTTTTTTTGGCTTAAAATGGAATTTATTTTCGTTTTCTGCTCGCAAAAGAAGGTTTTTGCTTAGGGTAAAAAAGCATTTTCTTTCTTTTTGTGCTCTTAAAATCTTATTTTCCACTTTTTACAAATCCGTTTCATCCAGCTATGCTTATATTGTTCCATTATAAAAACGGAAGAGCATCCCCCTCTTCCCCCGAAGGTCTCTTCCGTTTTTCTCTTGTTATTCTTTTAAATGATATGGATATGTCGAAACAACGACATCTCTTTTCATTAAAAGTCTTGTACGAATCAATAGGCTTGTTTGATTATGAAGGACGTTTTGCCACCCTTTTCTAGGGATAAATTGTGGAATTAACACCGTAAGTGAGTAGTTGTCTTGATCTGCTTTTTGTTTTGCTGTATCAATAAATTTCATTAATGGATCTGAAATCGATCGATACGGAGAATAAAGATTAGCCATACGCACTTCCGGATGAACTCTATTCCATCTCTCAACAAATTCTTTTTCCTGCTTTTTATCAATAGAAATATGAACAGCAATGACTGTATCACCAATAGACTTAGCATACTGTAATGCTCCTTCTACAACTTTGGTGGTATCCGACACACAAATGATAACGGCATTTCCTTTGAAGTCAGGCAAGTCCATTGTTTCGTCAATTCTAAGTTGTGGTCCTACCTTACGATAGTGGTGTCTAGTACGATGGAAAACATAAATCATAATCGGCATAAATACAAATACAGGCCATACAGATTCAATTCTCGTTAAGAATAATACTAGAAGCACGGTAAATGAAATAGACGCACCAAGTAAGTTAGCTGATAAAGACTTCTTCCAGCCTTTCGGACGCTGTTTCCACCATTTTACAATCATGCCTGTTTGCGACAGAGTGAATGGTATGAAAACCCCTACAGAATATAACGGAATTAGTAACTCTGTTTTCCCTTTAAATAATATAATTAGCAAGATAGATCCCACTGCTAGAGTAATAATTCCATTGGAATAGCCTAACCGATCCCCTCTAGCTAAATACATTCTAGGCATAAATTTATCTTTAGCTAAGTTAAAAGCTAACATTGGGAATGCTGAAAATCCTGTATTAGCTGCTAAAACTAAGATAAGTGCCGTTGTAGCTTGAATGAAATAAAACATAAAGTTTCTGCCGAATACATTTTCAGCAATTTGTGATAGCACCGTTACTTTCAATTCGGGTACAGTTCCATAAACAAAGGCTAAAACCGTAATCCCTACAAAGAAGAAACCTAGTAGTCCGGCCATTAAGGTTAATGTCTTAGCCGCATTTTTAGGTCGCGGTTCTTTAAACAAAGGCACAGCATTTGAAATAGCTTCAATACCAGTCAAAGAAGCCGATCCGGAAGCAAATGCTCTTAATAGTAGAAAGATTGTTACACCTTGTACGTGAGTTCCTACTGCGGCTGTTTCATGACTTGCATCCATACCAGTTAATACTTTAAATAAACCTGTAAAAATAAGAGCGATAATAGAAAAAACGAATAAATAGACTGGAATGGCAAGTAAACTAGCTGATTCAGTGATTCCTCTAAGATTAATGATTGTTACACCAACAACAAGTAATACGGCTATTGGCACTGCAAAAGGATATAATGATGGCACTGCTGAGACAATTGCATCTGTACCTGAAGACACACTTACAGCAACTGTAAGCATATAATCTACTAGTAAAGATCCTCCGGCAATTAATCCAGCGTTATTTCCTAAATTTTCTCTTGAAACGATATATGCTCCACCACCATGCGGATAAGAGTAAATAATTTGTTTATAAGATAAATTCAGTGCAAACAAAAGAACAAGGACACAAAGTGCGATTGGTAATGAATACCACATAGCTGCAGCACTCACAGTCACAAGTACCAACAAAATCTGTTCCGTACCATATGCAATAGAAGAAAGTGCATCTGACGACAGAACGGCTAAAGCTTTTAATTTCCCCAATTTTTGGTCTCCAGCTTCTGATGTTTTCAGAGGGCGGCCGATTAATAATCTTTTTAGCGGCGATGCCATTATATTCCCTACCTTTTTTATGTGATTTTTTAGCTAACTCCAAGTTGACCAGACACATTATAGCACAGCTGATTTTAGATTGTAATACTAATTTGTATTATTTTATACACCTAATCATTCCCTACTCGAATAGTCGTTCATAGAGCTTCCTTTTTCGTTTATTCCAGCTAAATATTTTTTTCATATGCCTTTCAATATACATACCCATTAATAAGATAAATAACCCGTATTTCATGCTTTTATTTTCAGAAAAAAAAGAATTTAATTTGGGTATTTACAAATGATAACCTTTTTTTATATAATAGTTTCTAGCGGTAAAAAACTTTTATTTAAATGGCCCGTTGGTCAAGCGGTTAAGACACCGCCCTTTCACGGCGGTAACACGGGTTCGAATCCCGTACGGGTCACTTTTAATCAAAAAAAGCAGCTTGAAAAATAAATTTCATTTTTTTGAAAAAAAAGCTGGTAAAAATACTAAAAATGTTATATCATGTATTAGTATCTGTTTTAAAGAATTAATTATGCAAGAGATTTCGATTTGCCAGTAGAGAGCGATTCTTCGCCGACTTAGCTCAATCTGGTAGAGCAACTGAATCGTAATCAGTAGGTTGCGGGTTCAATTCCTGCAGTCGGCATTTTATAGCGGAGGGGTAGCGAAGTGGCTAAACGCGGCGGACTGTAAATCCGCTCCTTCGGGTTCGGTGGTTCGAATCCACTCCCCTCCACCATTTTCTATTATTGGGCTATAGCCAAGCGGTAAGGCAACGGATTTTGATTCCGTCATGCGCTGGTTCGAATCCAGCTAGCCCAGTCATATTTAGAGCCGTTAGCTCAGTTGGTAGAGCATCTGACTTTTAATCAGAGGGTCGCTGGTTCGAACCCAGCACGGCTCATCCTTAATGAACAAGAAAAGAATTCTTTTCTTGTTTTTTTATACAAAAAAATCATTTAGCATTTAAACAATGCTAAATGATTTTTTCGTTTCACTACGTAGATGTTGCTTTAGTTCGAATTCTACTGCAGCTGCCTTCGTAATTTTTTAACAAAATAAAAGACTTCGAATTTTCTGCTAAAAAACCAGTTTCTATCAGTTTTCCACACAAATGTGTAACCGAGCGTACTGAAAGGTTGGCGTAATTAGCAATTAACTTCCTTGTAAAACACTTTGGAATACGAACCACGCCTTCTTTTTCTGTTCCAAAAAAACTCCCTAATTGTTCTAAAGACTCCCTTAATCGACTTTCTCCATTCCCACGCATTAAGTTGCATTTCGTGATTAAAACATTTTCATGATTACGATTATTAAGATATAAATAGAGCCACCCCTCTTGCATCCCAATAATCGAACAAAAGATATCCTCCTTATCGAATTCATACGCTGTAACCGTTTCGATGACTTTTGCTGTATAGACATTAGCTTCCGCCATAAAATAGTCATTTAACCCAGCAATTTGGTTGGAGCCTAGAAAGCTTACTATATTTTTCTCCTTTTCTAATGAAACAATCCCTTTTTCAATAAAGTAAACCTTTGTATTTATAATATCTTCTGTTAATAAAATTGTATTGGTTGAAATTTTTGTTTTTTTATACGGGATCCTGTTATCAATTAAAGTTTGTAAAAATCGTTTATAACCAAATTCTTCTTCTAATACTTTTTTACTATATAAATCTTCAAATAGCGATTGCATGTCTTGTCATCTCATTTCTATTTTGTGTCTTAAGCAAATAGTTTTACAATGCGATGAGTGGCTTCTTACAAGTGATGATACTACCAAACACTTTTAAAAGAAACCCAACAACAAAACCAAACTTCCACCTTTTAGCAACTATTTTTGACTTTTTCGTCACATTTAAAACTTATTCACTAAGTAAATTATTTTCTCTGTTTTTCTTGATATTTATATTATATTCCTTGTTAGATAACGCCTAAATTTGTTCAAAATTATTACTTTGATATTTAAGCCAAAAATAGTATTTAACTGAATACTATTTTTGACTAATATTGTAGTTTTCACCTGTTTTTCCAGCTAATTATGAACCTTTTATGAATATTTGTAGCTAGCCAAATTGTTCTTTTATGAAGGTTATTCTGTGGAAAATATGCTCCTACAAGAATATTTATGATTACGTTTACTGTAGAATAATAAGGGAATTTAAGGTAAAAAGGGGGAAGTCATATGTATTTGAAAGAAACGTTGGATCAATTTACTTCTATTAATAATATACTTAAATTACTAAAAAAAAGTCCTGGCTTTAATAAATATTGTATCCAAGAACGCCTCCCGAAAGAAACCGTTATTACATCTGACAAAAGAAGAAAATATATCTACATAATAGAAGATGGCTTTATGAAACTTGTTTTTGAAGGGACGAATAAACATAACTTCTCTTATATCTTACAAAAAGGCGCCTTTCCCCATCTCCCTGTATATACCGAGGATATTCCTAAACACATGATGCTAATAGCGCTAACAGATGTAGTTTGGTGGAAAATCGAATTTCAATTTTTCAAGGAAATGATGGAATTAGAAGACCCTAGAAATTACATAATGCTACATCAACTTGCTGAAACGCGAAGAAGGCTTTATATCATCGCTGTCCAAGAAAAATTAAGTTCCCGCGAAAGTATTTATTTTTCTTTAAATACGATGATTGATTACGGCTTACGTGTTTCTGAAAAAGCAGTCGAGTTGCCTAAATTTTTAACCTATCAAATCCTTGCTGACAACTCGAACACTTCAAAAAGTTACACATCCAAAGTGCTTAGTAATCTACGTGAAAAAGGGATTTTAGAATCACAAAAAAAGCCTTGGCGCATTAATGATGTCCAAAAGCTACAAGAATTGATTGATGCAGAAGCTTTACTCGCAATATTATAGAAAAAAACTAAGAGTAGTAGCTACTCTTAGTTTTTTCTGTTTAGATTTCGTCACTCCGCCAAGCTGCTGTACCTGCTAATTGGTACTTTTGCACTTGATTAACAGACTGGAATAGTTCCATTTTATATTTTACCACTGCTTTTGCAGCATCAATACAGTCTGGATAAATCGCGTTAGCATCCCATAATTCCGTTGTACTTAAAATTTCGCGACATTTTTTATAGAAAGCATATTTATAGTCACTGGAAATGTTGACTTTTTGAATTCCAATTTTAACTGCTGCAGCAATTTCAGCGTCAGGATTTGCCGAGCCACCATGGAGCACGAGCGGTATATTAACTAGGTCTTTGATTTCTTGTAAAATATCGAGGCGTAATTTAGGCTCTTTGTCTTTTGGATAAATCCCATGAGCCGTTCCAATAGCTACAGCGAGCGTATCGACACCTGTTCGCGAAATATATTCTTCCGCTTCTTCCGGTTTCGTATAAATAATTTCACTAACGCCACCTTCAATACTATTACCAGTTTTCCCAATAGTTCCAAGCTCTCCTTCTACGGAAACGCCTAATCGGTGGCAAACATCCACGACTTCTTTTGTTACGCGAATATTTTCTTCAAATGGTAATAGTGAGCCATCAATCATGACAGAACTAAAACCACAGCGAACAGCTCGCATCACATCACTCATATTATCACCGTGATCCAAATGAAGGACAAATGGTACAGGGCTATTTTTAATTCGTGCTAAAACATACTGGAAAAAATCATCTTTTGTAAAATCAAGTTCTGTTGGGTGCACGGCGATAATCGCTGGAGCATTGTTTTTTTCAGCTTCTTCTACCACTACGCGTAAAAAATTACTATCGGCTACATTAAATGCTCCTACCGCGAATTTATTTTCTTTGGCTACTTCTAATAATTGCTTCATATTTACTAACATGTGTTCATTTCTCCTTTTAAAGTGATTTTCCAGTAGAACCGGATAATTGAATATAATATTGCACAACTTCTTTGCCAGCTGCAATCGTATCGCTAATTAAGTCGACATAATTAATCGTTGGCGTTTCTTCTAAATTAGTTTTTATTTTATCGACTTGAGCTTTCATGAAGTCTGAGCCAACGTTGATTTTATTAATACCAAGCCGAATGGATTCCAAAATGTTTTCCTCACCACAACCAGAACCTCCGTGTAAAACAAGTGGCATATTAGTCGCGGCTTTAATTTCTCGAACAATGTCAAACTGAAAAGCGGGCGTAAACCCTTCTGGATAATCACCGTGCGAAGAGCCATAAGAAATTGCGAGCGCATCGATTCCAGTCTTGTTAGCAAAATCGATAGCTATTTTAGGATCCGTATACATAGCTTGATTTGTATAATTTTCTCCTGTCACCGCGCCAATATTTCCAACTTCGGCTTCAACACTAGCGTTATAAGTTTCTGCAAATTCGACCATTTTTTTCGTAATTGCAACGTTTTCTTCATAAGGATAACTGGAAGCATCCATCATCACACTTGAAAAACCATCTTCTAAACATTGCTTTACGATGGCAACATCCTGCCCGTGATCTAAGTTAATCGCTACTTCTACACTTGCTTCTTCTGCCATTTTTATAATAGGTTTCGTTAAAAAACGGCTTCCTAAGTGGCTTGTTAAATGATCTTGGAGCAAGTCAATAATAATTGGTGCACGGAGTTCTTGAGCGGCATCAATGACCGCACGCGCTGTTTCTAAATTAAAACAATTAATTGCCATGACAGCGTAACGCCCTTCGTTTGCACGCTTTAAAATCCCTTTCATCGAAACATACATTTTTATATCTCCTCGCCTTATGAAATTTTAATTCCAGACAAATCGACTTCTTCCTCTTCTATAGCTTGATCTGCAATTAACTCTTCTTCTTTTGTTGGTTCTCGTTTTAAGATTAGTAGCATTGCTGCGGTCACACAAGTTCCAATCAATAGTGCCAAGCAGAATAAAATTGGTTCGTTCATTGCTGGGACGATAAACATTCCGCCTGATGGTACTGGTGAGCCAATACCCCATGTCATACTAAGTCCTCCGCCAACTGCAGCCCCAAGCGTACAAGAAATAATGACGCGTATCGGATCAACGGCAGCAATCGGAATAACGCCTTCTGTAATCATACAAATTCCCATTGGAAAAGCGATTTTGATATTATCTTCTTCTGATTTTGTATATTTTCTCTTTTTAATTAATTTCGAGATTACCCAAGATAGAGTTACTCCAAATGGCGGTACCATCGAAGCTAGAATTTTTACGGCTTCTGGTTCTTTAACTCCCTCTAGCAGTAATCCATCCGCGAATAAAGAAGCTACTTTATTTACCGGTCCACCGAAATCAAATGCCGCCATAGCACCGAGCACTGCTCCGAAAACAAATCGCATGCTTCCTTGCATTCCTTGTAAGAAGCTTGTCATCGCCTCCGTGGCCCAAACGATTGGTACACCTACAACAAAATACATTAGCAATCCAATAACTAAACTACTAATAAGCGGAATAATCATCATTGGCATTAAACCTTGTGCCCACTTTGGTACTTTTAAATATTTCACTAGTATTAGTACAAAATAACCTACTAAGTACCCGCCGAGCATTCCACCCAAGAACCCTGCACCAATTGAGTTGGCGATAAGTCCCATTAACAATCCAGGAGCAATCCCTGGCCTATCTGCTATCGAATAGGCGATCGCTCCTGCAATAACTGGCGCAAGTAATCCCATACCAAGAACACCGAGAGAAACGAGTGCATCTGGAACAGAATACGGTGCTTTATAGTTTTCAATCACTTGCCCATTTGTTAAATTTCCAATGGCAATAAGTAACCCCGAGGCAACAACTAACGGTAACATATACGAAATCGCTGTAAGTGCATGTTTTTTGATTTGCAGTTTTTTCATCATGCCAGTTCACTCCCTAGTTATTTATTTCGTTGTCTATTTTATTAATAATTTGTTTTGGTGCTTTAATCGCTAAGTCTGTGGGTATTTCGACAATACGCTTCCCTTTAAAACGGTCTTTGCCACTAATTTTAATGTCAGCTGCGATAATAACGACATCCGCATTTTTTACTTGCTCTGCTGAAAGTTCGTCTTCAATCCCAATTGTTCCTTGTGTTTCAATATGAATAGTATGTCCAAGTGCAATACCAGCTTTCGTTAGTTTTTCTTTTGCGATATACGTATGCGCAATTCCTGATGTACAAGCAGCAATTCCAATAATATTCATGTCAAACTCCTCCTAATCTTGGTTTTTTGCTAACAATTTAATAAAAGCTTCTTTTGTTGGGACAGTTTGAAACTGACTTATCACCTCATCATCTGCGAGTAAAATCGCTACTTTTTGAAGCAGCTTAATGTGTGTTGTCGTAGCATCTGAATTTTTCACAGCGAAAAGGATAATGATATTGACTGGTTTATCATCAAGCGACTCCCACTCTACCGGGGTTTTTGTTCTACCGACAGCAATGGACGTATTTATGACGCTTGCTGATTTCCCGTGTGGAATTGCTACACCTTCCCCGAGCCCCGTTTTACCTTCTTCTTCGCGGTACAACACATCCGCTATAAAAGCTTTTTTGTCCGCTACTGCACCTGTTTCGACAAGTAAATCTGTTAATTCTTCAATTACTTCTAATTTTGTCGTTGCTTGTAACTCTAAATTTACAAGTGCTGGACTTATTACTTTGCTTATATCTAATTCTTGAATATCCATCGATTCGCCTCCTATAAACTTTCCATCAATTTTTTCACCATCATTTTATCTTTTTCTGTAAACATCGCGCTTACAAGTAATGAAGGGATTTCTTTTGTACTTTCTGCGTTGATTGTTGTTAGAATAAAGTCAATATTCTGATAGTCTTGCAAGCTATTTTTGAATCTAGTAGATGATAAAACGTCTACTATTTCGACATCTGGAAAAGCTTTTTGGACCTTTACTTTTAAAAGTTCCGACGTTCCGATACCGCTTGAACACATAATAATAATTCGTTTTACAAGAGGGGACTCTTCTATGTGTTTGGCGAAATATATCGTTATATAACCGACTTCATCATCTGATATGGTATTCAACCTGAACGTCTCCGCAACATCCCGAGCAGTTTCTTTAATAATTTCAAACAGTTGTCCGTACTCTAATTTAATATCGCTTAATAAGTTGTTTTTTATGTTTATTTGATGATTCATTCGGTTCACCATTGGCTTCATATGACTAAGTAATTCGATTTTTAATTGCTTTTTATTAATAGGCATATCGATTTTCGCGGCAACTTGATTAATATAAAAATCAGTCATTTCCTCCACGATTGGTAAAACATTACTCGAGATTAATTCAATTTCATGATTAAACCGAGAAGATATTAAGTATTGTAAAAAGTTGAATGTTTCACGCTTAGGTAATTTCATTTTTAAGTATTGTTCGATTGATTCAATGGCTTCTACAGCAATAGTATGCAATTTTTCATTTGTCACTAAGTAAGTCTCGTTTGTTTCGTCAAAATCTTCCACTTCTCCTTGGCGAAAACGATTAATTAGAATGTACAAATGGGAAAAAATATTAATATCATACGGATACGGAATGCTAATCATTAACTTATTTTCAATAATTTCCATTTGCCTAACGATAAACTGTACATCGGCATTATTGAGATTGCTGTATTCTGTCTTTAAATCGTCGTAACTAGATAAGTCTAAGTTGTTGATGACTTCATTGATTGCGATACGAATGTTTTCTTCTGTACCAACAACACGGATTTCTTTTTGCTTTTTTTCAAGAGCTAAATGGTATTTCTCGATAGATTGATTTAAAAGCGTAAAATCATTTTTTATCGAATTATAACCAACGTAATAACCTTCATATAGTTTGGCAATATTTAAGTACTTAGGTGATTTAAACAATACTTGAAGTAAAATCTTTTCACGACGCTCGGATGGTGTATAACCGAAAATATCACTGGTTGTTTCTAATTTCGCCTGAATATATGCTTTATAATTTAGTTTGTAACCGCGGCCTTTTTCCGAAATAATAATCTCTTTTTCATCAGTGGCGCTATTGATATTTTTAATTTTACGGTAAATTGTTTTAGAGGAAACTTCGAGCATTAGAGCAAGTTGATTCGCTGTTAAAAAATCATTTTTCGTTAAAAATAAGTTAATTAATGCACGCTCCGTTTTGGTTAGAAGCATTTCATCACCTCCCTCTACGGTCTATTATACACAAATAAAAGAAAACGGTTACAACAAGTTATGTCCACTACACTAGACAATTTTTTGGCAAAGATTGTGAACGTAGCTTTAGAAATAAACTTCCCTTTTAAGAAGACAATCTTCTAGTAAAACCGTATAATGAAATTTGAGAAGACTCAGAAAGGGGTGCTTTTGTGACACTTGAACTACATAATGTTACGAAGAAGTTTGGGGAAAAAATCGCAGTTAATGATTTATCTTTTCGAGTAGAACCAGGGAAAATACTCGGAATAATTGGTCAAAATGGTGCTGGTAAAACAACTACTTTCCGGCTAATTTTACATTTTTTAGAAGCAACTTCAGGAAAAATCACTTGGGATGGTAAGGAAGTAAGCAGAATTGATCCAAATATCATCGGCTACTTACCAGAAGAACGTGGTTTATATCCTAACGTTACGATTGAAGAACAATTAATTTTTTTTGCTGAACTAAAAGGTTATCCGAAGCAAAAAATAAAAGCAGAAATCGATAACTGGTTGGAACGCGCAGAAATTGTCGGTAAAAAAACGGACTTAATTAAAACATTATCCAAAGGAAATCAACAAAAAATACAACTTCTAAGCACGATCATTCATCAACCTAAACTAGTTATTTTAGATGAACCATTCAGCGGGCTGGATCCTGTTAATGCAGAGATTTTGAAAAAGTTTGTATTCGACCTGCGTGCATCCGGAGCAGCGATTATATTCTCAAGTCACCGAATGGAAAATGTGGAAGAACTTTGTGATTCTCTTTTAATGCTGAAAAAAGGAAGTACGGTGCTTCAAGGTACGACTGAATCCGTGAAATCTGTTTTTGGTCGCAAACGTATTTTAATTGAATCTACTCATACGGCAGAAGAACTAGCTATTTTGCCTGGTGTGCTAAATGTCCAACAGCATCGTAACGGCGTTCTCCAACTTGAAATTGCTAACGAAACAGATGCAGAAAAGATTTTTGAATATGTGACAAAGGATGGCTTCATCCAAACTTTCAGCCTCCAAGCTCCAACGCTTGAAGAAATTTTCAAATGGAAAGCGGGTGAATCTAATGAGTAAATTTTGGGTGATAACAAAGCAAGTTTACAAAAGACGTGTCAAAACCAAATCCTTTTTAATTTCACTTTTGTTTCCTGTTTTAATTGCCGCATTAATTGCTGGTATTCCAAAAATGGTAGACTATTTCGACTCTACTAAAACTATGACAAAAATTGCTGTACTCTCTGATGATCCGGTTTTCGCCCAGTCGCTCGCTAAAGACAAGAGCCATTTTAAAGTAAATACTGACATTAAAGACAAAAAATCCGCTCAGTCCGCTCTAAAAAACGGCAAAATTGACGGATTCGTCTCTATTACACAAAAAAATGACACGGTTAGCGCAGTTTATACCACGCAAGAAACAGCAGGACAAGACGTTTTAACCCGTTTAACAGAAGACCTCACCGCAACAAAGATTGCTGAAAAAGCGGCCGCCTATAAAATCACCAATGAGCAATTACAATCAATTACTTCTCCTGTTTCTGTGACAAATGATTTAGAATCAAATAATCAATTGACTAACCATGAAAAAGACGTTATGAGCGCAGCAGTATTGATTTTAACACTTGTTATTTTTATTTTCGTTATGAGTTATGCAAATATTGTTGCTTCTGAAATCGCGACAGAGAAAGGCACACGAATAATGGAAGTTATTTTATCAAGTGTATCTGCTAGAACGCACTTATTTGCTAAACTAACAGCCATTATCTTCATGCTTCTTACCCAAATTGGCTTTTATGTTGTTTGCGGAGCTGTCGTTCTTATTGCTGGACGAAATACGGATATGGTCCAAAATGTTTTAGATCAAATTGCTGTTTTTCCAGCTTACTATCTTGTTTTAAACTTAGTATTTGTTATTTTAGGTTTACTGTTATACATTTTACTCGCAGCAATGATCGGATCGATGGTGCCAAATGTAGAAACAGTAGCTCAGTTCATTTATCCAATGACAATTCTCGCTATTATTGGTTACTGGGGTTCCATTGCAGCTGCTAATGCGCCGGACAATTTACTTGTTATTATCGGCTCGTATATTCCAACTTTTTCACCGATGATGATGTTAGCGCGGATGGACTTATTATCTGTTTCAACGGTTGGTATTTTTAGTTCATTAGCAATTTTAGTCGCAAGTGTCGTTGGGGCATTTTTCTTAACTGTTCGTCTTTATCAAGGAAATGTGCTGCTTTACAGTAATGACGGCCTATGGAAAACTTGGAAAACCTCCCTTTCCTACGCGAAAAGAAAATAAAGAGAGTTGGTAAATTATGCAAATCAGACTATCTAAAAGAAAAGACTCGGCCTCAATGATTGAATTAGAACATTTAGTTTGGACGCCTGGGACGACTCCTGGTGATGTCCATTTCGATAGTGAAGCTGAATTTTTATTAAAGAATCCACCTGGCTCCAAAATAGTCGTTGAAAAAGATGAAAAAATAATTGGCATTCTCGGCTATAAATCGCCTATCCCACTGCCCTCCAATAAACATGTAGTAGAGATAGATATTGCCGTTCACCCAGATTATCAACGCGAAGGCATCGGTCAACTTTTAATGGACAAAATGAAAGAAGTCGCACGCGAAAAAGGTTTTATAAAAATCTCGCTACGGGTACTGTCAATTAACCAAAAGGCGATTCGTTTTTATGAAAAAAATGGTTTTAAACAAGAAGGTCGACTCGAAAAAGAGTTTATTATTCAAGATAAATATGTAGACGATATTTTAATGGCTTATTTCCTCTGACAAAAGACCCTATTTAAGACTACAACTATGACTTTATAACCATTTTTAGAATAAAGCGTTTACATTTTTTTAGAACGGTTATATATAGAGTACAACGAACAAAAAAAAGGTGATGCGAATGACAAAAACTTGGTGTACAAGCTGATTTTTTTCTCAGCTTTGTCATATGCCGGCAAAACGTCTGGTGAAGGATTTTAGTGTCAAGCAACTATGGTTAGTTTACAGGAGGAAGGCGAGGAGTATACGCCGCGTCAAGGACTTTACGCTAACTTAGTTGTAGGAAGACGGAATTTCGTTACGTCGCTCGTTTATCAATATTTTTTATCCTCACTATATTGGTAAATAAGCGAATAAAGTATCGTATCATTCATGGCCACTATTTAAGCAAGTTACGGGCGCTCATTTATTCGTAAGTTAGAATATCTTGAGAAGTAAGTAGCAAGACAAAGAATTCGCCTACTTGTTTGAAAATGCCTCACCGTTTTCCGAATGTTGTATGTTTATTCAGAAACATCCAGACATGGTCCGGCCCATCAGATGAGTGGCAAGACAAGCTCATCCGAAAAGAAAAACCCCGTGTGGCG
The DNA here is from genome assembly GCF_058683955.1 of Listeria sp. MAN/IMW/UF464. Taxonomy (NCBI): domain Bacteria; kingdom Bacillati; phylum Bacillota; class Bacilli; order Caryophanales; family Listeriaceae; genus Listeria; species Listeria sp. MAN/IMW/UF464. Next base: position 173,858 of record NZ_JBZWZP010000002.1, on the reverse strand, counting down.
AATTTGCCATACGGGGTTTTTCGATTAGGAAAATAAGATTGAGATATTTTTATCGTAGAATTTTTGAATGACTAAGTGGCATTTTTCAAAATCTTTCGCTTCTAAAGAGAGCACTAACTGTTCTAGTGAGTCTGCTAAATCTATCATAAAAGCTTCAAAACACAATTTTTCATTGTTATCCTTCATATTTAAAATTGTCTGGTTAAGAATATCGATATTTTTTTCAAGTGCTGGCATTCCAGTATAGTGAATCATACAACCATAAAAGTTTTTCACGTGATTACTAAATACACTTATATCCTGCTCCCTAGCAGCTAGCTTAATATAAACTAACTCGTTACGAAGACACGTTGCGCATACTTCTGCGTTTTTTTCTTGAAGTTTTTGTACCGCATAATTGAGATGAAAAAAAGCTAACTTTAAACGAGATTTTTCGCGATGCTCAGCTTCACTATGAATTGCCACTGAAAAACCTTTTTCTCCAGAGTTTTTGCAAATAATACCACTTTTATGTAAACATTGGAGCGCACCAAAAGCTACTCGTTTGCTGACTTGAAATCGTTTCATGATGTCTTCTATGTCCACTTTATCGCCATTTTCCAAAGTGTTAGTTATAATCTCATTCTTGATTTCTGCGTATATAGGATCTGCAACAAATCCACTTTTTTCCATAATTTGAACCTCTTTAATTTTGATTGCTTACAATGTTATATTTTACACGAAAAAATTCCATTTAGATATGATTTTTCCGAAAAAAATGTGTACATTCTGTTACAAGAAAGATAGTTGTAACAGAAGAAATTAGCTGACATGTTGAAAAAATAACGACAATATGTATAGTTATCTTTGCAACATAAAAAGTAGGACTATACAGCCCTACTTTTTACCTGAATTTACTGCAATTCAATCGTTAAATCACCTGTTTTGAGGCGTTCCTTTTTAATAAGAAACGGTCTGACAATAAGTGCAATAACACCTGGCAAGACAACTGCTACCAAAATAAAAGCAGCCAGTGTGCTGAATCCGTAATTTGCTATTAAATAAAGTGGTGCAACAAAGGCACATAATCCGAGACCAGCGACTTCACTTGCGGCTTGAATGTGAAATACCATCACGCCAAGAGGTCCAGCAATCAGTGTTGTTAGTAGTGGTACTAACATAAGGCTAGGTTTTCTAATGATATTGGGTGTTTGTAATTTTGGTGTACAGATAAGTTGGGCAAAAAATGCGCCCCAGTTATTATCTCGGTAACTTAATACCGCAAATGACACGAATTGAACCGAACAACCAATCAACGCCGCAGCACTTGCTGTTGGATCCAGTTGAAGTGCAATTGCGAGCGCAGCAGAGGAAGCCGGGCTAAGAATAAGTAGTCCAAACACAAAAGCGATAGCCATTGATGAAATCAGCGGTGAGCCACCAATTAACGAGCTAATTCCAAGACTTACAGAAGCCAAAATCGGCGCCATAATCTTTGCAAATAAAATACCGCTTACCCCGCCTGCAAGAAGGGAAACACCAGGAATTAAAATCATATCAAATTTTGTTTTCCCAGTTACTCTTTTTCCAGTCCAAACTGCAACAATAACAGCCAAAATAGCTCCGACTGGTTCTCCGCTAGTAATAGCAACTCCGCCACCAGCTAACGTCGCCACTGCCCCGCCGCCAATAACAGCAGATGCAGCCGCACTTATCGTCACAAGCGTATTCGCGTGCAAGCACATCGCAATACCAACACCAATTCCTGGAATTAACATCGTTTTACCAATTGCGCCAACTGTTACAAGAAACGAAATTCCTGTCATCTGCCCAATTGTCTGCAAAAGAAGTCCAATTCCAAGCGTTACAAGAACCGCATTCGCAATCCCCATAGAAGCCTTATAGGAACGATCTATAAAATATTCTTTCATTGCTTCTCCCTTTCTAAAATGTATTCTTTCTCATTGTAATCACTAGTTAATTAAAAAGCTAGTTTTATTTACCGATTTTCCTTTAAAAATGTTAAAAAGGTTTCAGCAATTCGATTTTCAAGTCTTTGTCTGTTTTTTAGTACCGAAAACTTCCGCATTAAGCTCCCAGCCTCATTAAATGTCTGCAGTTTTCCCGCTGTAATTTCTGCTTGAACAACACACTTAGAAATAACTGTGTAGCCCATCCCTTCAAGAACCATTTGTTTGACTGCCATATTACTCCAGGCAACAACTTTTTCAGCGACGTTCCAGCCATTGGTACTTAATACATGATCCAAATATTCACGCGTTCCTGAACCTTCTTCTCGCGCAATCCAAGTCGCCCCTTGCTCGATTTCTGTAAGCGAACCATCTGCTCGACCAACGATACACATTTCATCATCCGAAAAAGCACTTATCTCCAAATCTTTCTTACTAACCTGGCCTTCAATCAGCCCTGTGTCCACTTGAAGAAGTTCAACTTTATCAGCAATTTTTGCGGTATTTTCAATGATAAGTTCTATTGTAATATCCGGATAAAGGGCATGAAACTTCGCAATCACTTCTGGAAGATAATACTCTCCTATCGTAAAACTAGCACCAATGCGAAGCCGACCTTTTAAATGATGGTGATATAAACTTATTTCATCTTCCACTTGTTTATATAGTCCTTCTAATTGCTTGGCACGGTGGTATAAAATTTCTCCTGTTGCTGTTAAAATAAACTTTTTAGCCTGTCTGTAAATAAGTTCTGTTTCGTAAAGCTCTTCTAATTTCTTTAATTGCAATGATACTGCGGGTTGCGAAATATGTAATTCTTCAGCTGCTTTTGTAAAACTTTGTAATTCTACTACTCGGATATATGTTCTTAATGCCTCATCCATCGTAACACCTCCATAAAAATAACTTATCAATAATATAATTAATATAAATTTTACTAATAAAATCAGGAATGGTAAAGTAAAAGTATAAACGAAAGGGGGATGAATATGAGTCAAATTTTATTTAAAACGAAGACTTTTTGGTATGGTATTTCGCTTACTTTCTGTATTGCTACCTTATCTTATTTTTTAGCGAAGTTGCCATTTTTAATGATTCTCGGACAACTTGTAACTGCTATTTTAATTGGTATTATCATTCGTGCACTTTTCCCAGTTCCGGAAAAATGGTTTACTGGTATTCAGTTTTCCAACAAGGTCATTCTTCGTGCCGGGATTATTTTACTTGGTTTTCGCTTGAACTTAGTTGATATTTATCATGCTGGCTGGCGCGTGTTTCTAATTGCTGCCTTATGCCTAAGCTTTGGTATTACTATTGTTTATTTCTTAGCTAAACTTTTTGGAGTGGATAAAAAACTAGCTATTTTGGTCGCTTGTGGTACGGGGATTTGTGGTGCGGCTGCAGTAGTTGCGATTTCTCCACAAGTAAAAGCTGATAACAACCAAACGGCTGTCGCTGCTACGATTATTGCATTACTTGGAACTATTTTCACCGTTATCTATACGTTGATTTATCCAATTCTGCCACTTGGACCAGATGGTTATGGGATTTTTGCAGGTGCTACACTTCATGAAATTGCCCACGTTATTGCAGCTGCAGATCCAGGCGGCTCATCTGCTGTCGATATGGCGGTTATCGTTAAACTAACACGTGTAGCCTTACTTGTTCCAGTCTGCTTTGTTGTCGCAAAAATGGTTAATGCTGGGACTAAAAATCGCTTTTCATGGGCTGAACTTCCTGTACCATGGTTTATTTTCGGCTTTTTAGCAACTAGTGCAATTAATAGCTTTGGAATTATTCCAACATCTGTAACCGATTTTCTTGTCATCTGTGCATATTTCCTCATTGCTATGTCAATGGGCGGACTTGGTTTAAATGTCCACTTACCATCGTTCGGAAAAATGGGTGGAAAACCTTTTGCTGCGGCGTTAATCGGTTCTGTTTTCCTTTCAGCATTTGGTTTAGCTTTAGTACTTTTGTTTCATTTAGCAGGTTAAGATGTCCTCGTCACCTCGATTTGTGATACAATAGCAAACACGAGGTGACTATTTCATGACGAAAGCAATTTGGACTTGCCGAGCGTTCTTACTCGGATACTTTCTTGTGCTGCATTTCACTGCAGATACTTACACTTTTCTAATTTTAAATGTCGGGCTTGCTTATATACCTTTCGAAATAGCTGTATTTCTCACAAAAAAACCTCGCGTCTGGTGGATTTTTTGGCCACTAGGAGTTGTTTGGCTAGTATTTTTCCCAAATGCACCGTATCTTTTAACTGATTTACTTCATTTACAACGTTTAGAAATTTACGGGGCAGAAGGAATACTTTCAACAGCACCTTGGTTATGGCGACATTTCACTTATATTATCGTCGGTGTGTTCTTTGGATTATTTATTGGATTCTGGTCTTTCGCAAAAATGCTTGCTGAAATAAGAAGACGATTTAATTGGACTAGTTTACTAAGTTATCAATTACTTTTGATTGGGTTAATTTTATTATCTAGTTATGCGATATACATTGGACGGTTCTCTCGTTTACATTCCATCCATTTACTTACGCAGCCAATTGATTCATTGCAAATTATGTTAAGTGTTTTTCACTGGCCATTTTGGAATTTTGTCTTTTACTTTTCGATTATCCAATATGTAATTTATACGCTATTTAGCAGGTTTTCTAGCTCACTAAAAAACTAAAAACGTTTGTATTTTAGGAAAATTAATTTTCTTAAATACAAACGTTTTTTTAATCGATATGGAGCTTACTTCGCTCTTTTGAAAAACCTTGAGGATAACGACGCTTTAGTTTCTCGATATTTAATTCTGCTACTGTTTCCATGCTTATATCTGCCCATTTAGCAATTTGCGATACGTACCAAAGTACATCTCCTAGCTCTTTTGTTAGAGACTCCTTATCTAAATCATGTCCATGAAAAGCATATTTCTTAATCAAATCGGCAACTTCACCGGCCTCTCCAGTAATACCAAGTCCGTAATTTGTTAGTGCCTGTTCGTGTGTTGCAGCAGTTCTATTTGCTAAAATTTGATACTCTTTAAAATCCATATGTTTTCCTCCTTGCTTCTCTCACTTTCTTACTATAACAGATAATTTTTTTCCTTTGCAGTCTTGACTATTTCCAACTTATGCGAACTGGTGCTCTATCAATGCATTTCATCTTTAAAAATTTTTTATCTTTAAAGTCTTATTTTTTTCAGATAATTCCTATATAATAGAGATAAGATTTCTGAAAGGAGTTTTCAAATGAAACTAGCTGGCTTAGTGTTACTTCTGATTGGTTTGATTGGTTTTGGCTTTTCGTTTAGCATTACCGGACTTATCGGTTTTGGTGTATGTATCATTTCTATTATTTTAGTTATAGCAGGAATTTTTACAATGATTCGTTCCAAAAAACGCCGTAAACGTTCTTATTCCTATTAAAATAAAAAGCTGCTTTATCATTATTTGGTAAAGCAGCTTTTTTTCTATTTTTTCGGCCAAGTTCTCATACGATTTTCTGCTAATTTCATTCGAACAAGTTCCTCGCCGTCCACTCCCATACTTTCTGCAATTTGAAGAGCATAGATAAGCACATCAGCTACTTCTTTTAAAAGTTCTTCCCGATTTTCTTTTAGCGCTATTTCATCTGTTTTCCACTGAAAGCATTCAAGTAATTCTGCTGCTTCAAGTGACAACGAAATTGCTAAATCTTTTGGATGATTGTATTGATCTAGCCAATCACGTTCTTTTAGAAAAGCAGTAATTTCATCTTGTAGTTGTCTCACTGTTTTAGCTCCTTTAGAAGAATTTATTTGTGAAAAATAGTTCAAACTCTTATAAAAAAATGAGCACCAAGCCGCCTATTTATAAGGAGACTTGCTACTCATTAAATTATGCGTTTAATGAAACTGCTTCTTCAATTTTGTTTGGTGGGATAAATCCGTTTAAACGGTGGATTTCTTCGCCGCCTTTGTATAGTACAAGTGTTGGCGTTTGTTGTACATCACGATCAAAAAAGAAGTTTTCGCCCATTTCTTCTAATTTTACTTTTAATACTTTCACTTTGCTTGCGATTTCAGAGTTTTTGAATTCAGCAAACGAAAGATCAAGCATTTTACAATTAGGACAATTATCTTTCCAATAATCTACATATACTAATTCTTCCCCATTAATATGAGCTTGGAACTCTTCAGGTGATTTAATTTCAATACTTGTCATTTGATTCCACTCCTTAACGCTAAAATTTTCTTGACCCAATTGTCTATATCAGCCACATCTTGTTCTGTGTGTGGCATTTGCTCTATTTTTAAAGTTGGGTAGCTTGTGCCGAAGTATTTTGCCATTCGGTCAACAGCCCCGCAATAAAACTCCATACCCCATTGTGTTTCCCCAGTGCCAAAAATGGCTACATTCTTGGGCTTAACGGCTAGTTCCGCGATAAAATCTTTCATATCTGGCGGTGTTCTTCCGTAATCGACTGTCCATGCCCCCAACACGTACAAGTCAAAATCCTCATCAAGCGGATACTCGGCTAGAGGAGATACGCGAAAGGACACAACTTCATGTCCTTCGCTTATCAAAATCTCTTCAATTTCATCAGCCACCATTTTCGTATTGCCGCTTAGAGAATCATAGGCTAACAAGATTCTCATAAATCGTCGAATCCGTTATCCATATTCGTTTTTTTATAGCTTGAATTGCGCATTTCGAAAAAGTCGGTTTTTGTTTCTGTAAAGTTATCTGCGTAGGCTTTAATCCATGTCATTGTGTTATCACTATGTCCTGGATAAAGTTCAGGAATACCAAGCATTCCTAGCATTTTGTTGGCACGATATTTCACGTAGTCAACCATTTCTTCCACATCAATACCTTCAATACCTTGTAGTACTTCTTCAGACCATTCTGTTTCAAGTTCAACAGCGTGGCGGAAAGCATCATGCGTATATTCTACTAGCTCTTCTGTTTGTAATTCTGGGTTTTCCCCAAGGATTGCCCGGATTACTTCTGAAATGAACTTCGAGTGAGCTAGTTCATCACGATTGATAAAGCTAATGATTTTCCCTGTTCCTGTCATTTTATTTTGACGAACTAGGTTGTAGAAGTAAGCAAAGCCACTATAGAAATTAATTCCTTCTAAAATAGAAGATTGAATTAAAGCTTTTACAAGTGTTTCGCCGGTTTTGTTATTCATGAAATCATCATATGCGTCCATGATTGGCTCGTTACGTTTGATGATTGTCGGATGTGTTCTCGCAAGTTCAAAAACACGATTTTGTTCTTGTAAATTTGTAATAGAAGCAAGTACATACGAATAACTTTCATTATGGATAACTTCTTGTTGCGCGATAATCGCTGCATTCGCATGAACTGCTGGATCGGTAATGTATTCCGCAATGTTATAGATAAAACGTGTTTGCGGCGAATCAAGTGTTGCTAGCAAACCAATAATTGCATCAAAAGCATATTTTTCTTGTTCTGAAAGAGCGGGATATTGTTTTGCATCGCTTTTCATATCTACTTCATCTGGAATCCAGTAGTTAGTAGAAAGTTCTTTATACGCACGGTAGAAAGAAGGATACGGGATGTCGTTCCAATTTAAAATCCCGCTAGTTTCTCCGTTTATGATTGAAGTAGAACGATTAGGAAATAAAGGTTCTAAAATTTTAATACGTGTCAGTTGTTCTTTTTGGTTAGCCATCTAGGCAAGCCCTCCCTTTCTTATTGTGTTATTGATAAAATGTTTTAGAGATTTATCAGCTTGAGCACCATTCACACTCTTCAACATCAATATCGTTGGAGCGGACATAGTAAGTTGTTTTAAGTCCTTCATTCCAAGCAGTCATGTGTAGTTCAAGTAGTTTACTTGCTTTAATACCACTTGGTACATAGAAGTTAAAGCTTAGTGATTGGTCTACGTGACGTTGACGACGACCGTTTTGACGAACACTTGCGAATTGGTCAACTTTGTAAGCACCTTTTTCGTAGTATGGGTATGTGCTTAGGTTTAAGTCCGGTGCAATTACTGGACGACGATAGTCTTTTTTCTCTTCATAATAGAATGCGCTGTAAATTGGATCAATCGAAGCAGTTGAACCAGCGATTTGCGCAGTACTCATATTTGGTGCAACAGCTACAAGGTAAGCATTACGCAAGCCTTTTTCTGCTACGTCTTTCGCTAATTCTTGCCATTCAGGTGAGTTATAGTTACGACGTGCGAAATATTCTCCAGTGTTCCAGTCGCTGCCTTTGAAGACTTTATAAGCACCTTTTTCTTGAGCTAATTTGTTACTAGCGCGAATAGCTAAATAGTTAATTTGTTCATATAATTCATCGGCATATTTCTCAGCTTCTTCTGAGTCCCAAGCGATATTTTTAAGAGCAAGCAGGTGATGCCAACCAAATGTTCCAAGTCCGATAGAACGGTATTTTTGGTTTGTAATAGTAGCTTGCGGTACTGGTAGTTCGTTTAAATCGATAACGTTATCTAGCATGCGTACTTCTACTTCGATTAAACGTTCTAAAGTACCTTCTTCAGCAACAACCGCACGACCTAGGTTAACAGAAGATAAGTTACATACAACAAAATCTCCCGCTTGTTTTGTAATGACGATTTGATCTCCAGAAATAATTTCTTGAATCATTTTTGTTGGGCTCATATTTTGCATGATTTCAGTACACAAGTTACTAGAATACACCATGCCTTCATGTTTATTTGGGTTCATTCTGTTTACTTCATCACGGTAAAACATGAATGGATTCCCTGTTTCTAATTGACTCATCATGACACGTTTCATGATATCAATTGCTTTAACGATTTTTTTACTGATTGTTTCATCAGCTACTAATTCGTCATATTTTTCGCGGAAAGTACCTTCTCCTTTTGTTTCATCGTAGAAATCTTGTAGGTACCAGCCTTTTTTCGCTTTTACTTCATGTGGATCGAATAAATACCATTCGCCGCGACGTTCTACAGCTTCCATGAAAATATCAGGGATACAAACCGCAGTGAACACATCATGTGCGCGCAAACGTTGGTCACCATTGTTTAATCGCAAATCAAGGAAAGATTCAATGTCTTTATGGAAAACATCTAAATAAACTGCAATCGCGCCTTTACGTTGACCTAATTGATCTACGCTAACCGCGGTATTGTTTAATTGTTTAATCCAAGGAATAACGCCACCACTTGCGCCTTTTACGCCGCGGATAGCAGCTCCTGTTGAACGAACATAACCAAGATATGCTCCAACACCACCGCCGTGCTTAGAAACGCGAGCAACGTCTGTATTACTATCGTAAATCCCTTGTAAGCTATCATCTACTGTATCAATGAAGCAACTAGACAATTGTCCGCCAACTTTTCCAGCGTTTGCAAGTGTCGGAGTCGCAACTGTCATATATAGATTACTTAGCGCCCAGTAAGCTTCTTCAACTAGCTTCATACGCTTTTCTTTTGGTTCGTTTTGCATTAAATAAAGTGCGATAGTTAACCAGCGTTCTTGTGGCAACTCATACACATTACGTTCGGAGTCAGTTGCTAAATAACGTGTCGCAAGTAAATACAAACCATTATAAGTAAATAATTTATCTTTTTCAGGGTCAATTAATTTCCCTGCAGCAATTAAATCTTCTTTAGAATAATTTTTTAGGATATTACCAGAATAAATACCACGCTCGCCTAAACTTTCTTGAAGTCCAACGTATGAACCATATTTATCATCGTCATTATAAAAACGATTTTTACTCGCTTTTTTATATAATTTATTTAAATAAAGACGTGCCGCGAAATGTTCCCATTCAGGAATATGAATATCTGTACGAGCTTCTGCTTCCCTAATTAGATAATCAACTAATTCGTCAGCCGCATAATCTTCCTTCTTCTCAACAAAATTAAAAACCTTACGTTTGTAATCTTCTAAATCAAGTTTTGGAAATTCTTCATGGATTTTCTCTAAATATCCATCCAATCGGCTTTTGTCAAAAGGTAGCTTTCTGTTTCCCCCGTCTTTTACTATGTAAGTTGTCATTTGCAATCCCCATTTCATCCTTTTTTCCTCGTTGTAAAAATATCTGATTCATTTTGCGCTTTTTCATTCGTCCGCTGAACTATTTATGGTCGTTCCATGGAGCAAAAAAATTAACTTTTAAAGGAGCAAATTCCCCTCAATAAAAGTTAAAAGGCGATGAAGCAATATTTCGCTTTCGATACTATATATAGTATAACTTTTTCATTGTGAATGCAAGATATAGTGCTTTGATTTTATCTGTGAAATCTCCAAAACGACGATTACAACAAGGTTTTTAGCAAATAAAAAAATTTTTCGAGTGAATTCATGTGTTTTCTTGCACATTTATTCTCTTAAAAAGCCACTACTTATAGTGTCTATTTTTTTCTTCATTTCTACATTTAGTAGGTAAAAAAACTGTTTTTTATAACTTCACAAACTTATGATTCGATTTCGTCACCATTCTGACAAAATTGTAAGGTTACATGAGGATATTGTTAGTTAACAAACAGGATATTATTCTGTATTCATTGTAAACTTAATGTAATAAAGCAAAGGAAGGATGAGGGAGAAATGTTTACTAAAAAAAGAGTTTTGATGGTGTTAGCGGCAGTTCTTCTAGCTGTCTGTGCTATTTGGGAGTATGCGATGCCAACCGATGCCGCAGTCAAATCCTATTACCTTAAAGTAGAAGAAAATGGTAAAGCTGTAACAAAAAATCAATTTAAAGGTTATAAATATGTTTCCAAAGTCTATGATGATAAAGGAAAACAAAAAAACATTACATTCTATTCTGAAAAGAAATTAGCTAAAGATGACCAGTTTAAAGTATTAATCGGCGAAAACAAAATGGTTGTTAACTATAAAAAAATCAAAAACGTCCCTGATAAAATTAAATACCTAGCTGAAAAATAAAAAACACTTTGTTCTAGCCTAATTAATAGGCTAAACAAAGTGTTTTTTTATTGAAGGCTGAATCTGACTCCGCATAAACCTATCTCGTTTGGAACAAAACCTTTTGCCATTAATTGACAAAAAAACAGGCTTGAAAATTTCAAGCCTGTTTTTTAACTTATTCGGATAATTTCTTTTTAGCGTCGCCCGTTTTATCTTCTACTTCACCTTTAGCTTTTTGAGCTTTACCTTCTACTTGTTTGCCTTTATCATCTGTTGCTTTACCGAACTTGTCTTTTGCGTCACCTACTACTTTGTCTTTAAGTCCTTTTGCTTTGTCTTTCATACCTTTATCTTCGCTCATTGATATTGCCTCCTAATTAGAATTTATTTTCTAATGAAGAATCTTTATCTCCATAGTAGTGTTTTCCACATTATAGAAAGCTAAAACATCTTTTTTAAATAGAATGAACGGTTCGATTGGTCTCAGCCGCTTCAAATATGGCTTCAATCAATTTTAAAACTTGATAAACTTCTTCGTTTTGAACGATTGGTTCACTCGTATTATTTAAAACATCGACAAAGTTATTATAGAAAGATGGAGCTAATTTGGCAGGTGCCGGAAGTGATAATGTATTGGTTGCTTCTTCGCTTGGTGGTGCCATTGTTTTTGTCAGTCCTTGCCCTGCTTTAATTGGCGTTGGCTCTGAAGTTTTAGCAAGTGCGGTTGGTTTGACGATTTCCCCACTTAGATCCCAATCGTGGATAATTCCGGTTCCTTCTGTGCCTTTGACATACCAGCGAGGTAGTTTAATGAAGTTCGTTGTGCCTACTTCGATTTGAGCAGTAATACCATTTTCAAAAGTAATGAACGTTACGAAGCCATCATCGACTTCATCCCCAAGCGCAAAACTTAAATTAGCAGATACGGACTTCACATTGCTATCCACTAGGAATAACAATTGGTCAAGTAAATGTACGCCCCAATCAAGTACCATCCCGCCGCCATGTGCTTTCAAATGACGCCAATCTCCTGGAATACCATTTGCTCCGTGGACACGTGATTCCAGGTGGAACATTTCACCAATCGTTTTTTGTTCGAACATTTCTTTAATAATAAGGAAATCTTCGTCCCAACGTCTATTTTGATGAACCATAAAATGTTTATTTACTCTTTTAGCCACGTCCATAATTGCTAGTAAATCTTCACTTGTCATTGTTACTGGTTTTTCACAAACAACGTGTTTCCCTGCTTCAAGTGCGCTAATTGCAAGCTCTTTATGGCTATCGTTTGGTGTTGCAATAAGAACAGCATCTACTTTTTCATCTGCTAAAACGGCTTCAAAACTTTCATAGATTTTTAAACCTTTTTGAGCGGCGGCTTCGCGTTTTTCTGCTAGAATGTCGAATACGCCATGAACTTCTAAATTATCAGCAGCCGATGCAAGCGTTACATGATAGCTTCCCATTCCGCCGTAACCAACAATTACTAATTGATATTTTTTCATTCTAAGACATCCTTTCTTATTGTTACGCCCACCACATATCCAGTGGTTTGTCTTTAATTAAGATCGATTGTAAGTTTGTAACAGCACGATCGAAACCTTCGTCAATCGACATTAATGGATCTTCGTGTTCGATGCTGACTACATAATCATAACCATATGTTCGAAGCGCGCTCATAATATCCGACCATTCTGTCAAACTATGACCACAACCAACCGAACGGAATGTCCAACTTCTTGTTTGAACGTCGCCATATGGTTGCATATCAGTCAAACCGTACATATTGATATTATCTTGATCTAAATACGTATCTTTGGCATGGAAATGATGGATTGCTCCAGCTTTTCCTAAGATTTTGATAGCGCCAACTGGGTCAATTCCTTGCCACCATAAATGACTTGGATCTAAATTAACACCGATTGCATCATTTGTTTCTTCACGCAGCTTTAAAATGGTATATGGTGTATGGCATAAGAAACCACCGTGCAATTCGATACCAATTTTAACACCAGAAGCCGCTGCAAGTTCGCCAATTTCTTTCCAGTAAGGAATTAGCTTAGTTTCCCATTGCCATGTTTTAATATCGCTATAAACAGTCGGCCAAGGAATTACCGGCCAGTTCGGCGCTTTGGCATCATCACTATCTCCCGCTGTTCCAGAAAATGTATTAACAACCGGAACGTTCATTAAAGAAGCTAGTTTGATTGATTTGCGCAAAATTTCATCAGATGCAGCCGCTTCTTCTTTATTAGGAGAAATCGGATTATCGTGGCAACTAAAAGCACTAATTGTTAATCCTCGACTAGTAAATTTTTCTAAATATTCCTTGCGCGCTGCTTCACTCGCTAAAAGTTCATCGGTTGGACAGTGATGATTCCCAGGGTTCCCGCCAGTCCCGATTTCGACAGCATCAAGTCCTGCCGCTTTTACTTTATCTAACATTTCATCTAATGATAAATTTGCAAATAATGGTGTAAATACGCCTAATTTCATGTTTATTTCCTCCCTATTTTTTCAAGTGGTTGATGATTTCCATATTTTGGATATGTTTTTCGACCTTCTGCACACCAGTGAACGCCGTTAATAATTACTTGCTGAATATCCGGGTGGTGATACGTTGGATAAGATTCATGGCCAGGTTGGAAGTAGAAAATCCGCCCATTGCCTCTTTTGTATGTGATACCGCTTCGGAAAACTTCTCCGCCTTCAAACCATCCTAAGAAAATGAGTTCATCTGGTGCTGGTATATCAAAATGCTCGCCGTACATTTCTTCTTCATCTAATTCAATAAATTCACCAATACCTTTTGCGATTGGATGCGTCGGGTCAACTACCCAAAGACGCTCCCTTTCATTTGCTTCACGCCATTTTAAATCACAACTCGTACCCATTAAACGCATAAAGATTTTTGACATATGTCCAGAATGAAGTACGATAAGCCCCATACCTTCTAAAACACGTTTTTGCACACGATCGACAATTTTATCTTCTACGCGGTCGTGCCCCATATGTCCCCACCAGATTAGGACATCTGTATTCGCTAAAACGTCTTCTGTAAGCCCATGTTCTGGTTCTTCCAAAGTAGCTGTTTTCGTATCAATTCCTGCTTTTTCTAGGAAACTAGCAATTTGTCCATGAATTCCATCTGGATAAATTGCAAGCACAGCATCATCTTCTTTTTCGTGTAAAAATTCGTTCCACACTGTCACGCGCGTCATATTATTTCTCCTCCAATACATTCGCTAAATACGTATAACCTTTTGCAACACTTGTTAACGGATCTTCAACAAATGCTTCTTGCTCAATAATTAACCATTCTGTTCCTGCATTAAGCGCTGTTTTCACGTATCCTGGAACATCGAGAATTCCTTCGCCGATAATGGTGCTTTCTTTATTCGTTTTCGCTTTATCTTTAATATGGATTAGCGGTACTCGATTACGATATTTTTCGATAAAAGGAATGACTCCTACACCAGCGTACTCTATCCAGTAAGTATCTAATTCTGCAACCATTTCAGGAACATTCTCAAGTAAATTGTCCAAAATGATTTCGCCATCTAATTTTTCTAATTCGTGAGCGTGATTATGATAGCCAAACGCCATTCCGGATTGTCGGATTGCTTTTCCGATGTTACTTAGCTCTACGCTGAATTCAAGCCATCCTTCTTTTGAGTCGAAATCGGCATATGGACAAATAATGTATTTATTACCTAATTCCCGTTCAAAAAGAATGACGTTATCTAAATTGGCTTGAAGCTCTTCTTTACTAATATGTGATCCCGCTACTTCTAGTCCAAGTTCGGCTAATTTCGCTTTGATTTCACTCGCGGATTTACCATAATAGCCAGCAAATTCCACGCCGTCATAACCCATTTCCGCCACTTTTTCTAAAGTTCCAAAGAAATCGTCTTCACAAGCTTCCTTAACACTCCATAACTGCAAAGCTATTTTTGCTTTCATAAAAGCACTTCCTCCTTAATTAAAATAAACTGGTTGTCCTGTTTTTGAGGATTCATAGATAGCTTCTAAAATTTGTGTTACGACAAGAGCTTGCTCAGGTTTTACAACTGGATCAGTATCATTTAAAATTGCCTCTAACCATTGTTCTGCTTCGATTAAGGCTGGATCATCACCTGTTCCATCGTAAAAATCAACGCCGCCTGCTTCTAATTGGATTTTCTTTTCATACATTTGGCTGTGTGCCTCACCGTTAATTCGTAATCCATCTTCCATATCAGCGCCACCTTCTGTTCCCGAAAGTGATGTTCTCGCTTCACCAACATCTAATGTGTTTAGCGCCCAGCTTGCTTCTAAAACAATCGTTGCGCCATTTTCCATAGTGATAAAACCAAATGCAGAATCTTCTACTGTAAATTTACTTGGATCCCATGAACCCCACGCATTCGCTGCATTTTCTTTTTTCGCAAGTTTATGGTAGCTATTTCCTACGACATATTTTGGTTTATAGTTGTCCATCATCCAAAGTGTTAAATCAAGTGCGTGTGTTCCAATATCAATAAGTGGTCCGCCACCTTGAGCTTCTTCGTCCAAGAATACGCCCCAAGTTGGTACTGCCCGGCGACGAATCGCTTTAGCTTTTGCATAATAAATATCTCCTAATTCACCATTTTCGCAAACTTGATGCAAGTAATCAGAGTCTTTACGGAATCTATTTTGGTAACCAATTGTTAGTTTTTTCCCTGTACGATTAGCAGCTTCAATCATGCTTTTCGCTTCTGCTGTTGTTTTTGCCATTGGTTTCTCGCACATAACATGTTTTCCAGCTTCCATAGCCGCAATAGAAATTTCTGCATGAGAAATATTTGGTGTACAAACATGGATGACATCAATGGATTTATCTTGGAGTAATTCTACATAGTTTGTGTATACGCTTGCATTTTCGCTACCAAATTCTTTTGCTGCCGCTTCCGCTTTTTCTAGAACAATATCACAAAAAGCAACCATTTCTGCTTTCTCAGCTTTTAATAAACTTGGCATATGCTTCCCGTTTGCAATGCCTCCACAACCAATAATTCCAACTTTTAATGTCATAATAAAAAACCTCCAATAGTTTTGATAGTTACATCATACAAAACTACTGAAGGTAATTCTTCCTATTTTATTGCTTAATTATTCCCGTATATTGTCTTTCTGTATTTAAGAGGCGCTACCCCCATCGCTCTTTTGAAAGCATGGTGGAATGTTTTAACGCTACTAAATCCAGCAAGTTCAGCTACTTCGGTTACAGGGAACGCTTCATTTAACAACATCCATTTCGCTTTATTTAAACGGTAATCATTTAAAAAAGTCACAAACGTCATACCAGTATTTCGCTTGAAAAATTTCGTGAAATAATACGTACTAAATCCAGTATAATCCGCAACTTCTTGTAAGCTAACTGGTTCTTGATAATGTTTTTCTACATATGAAAAAATCTGATCTAGCTTTTGGAGTGTTTCTTTTGATTTAAGTACAGCTTGTTCGGAAATGACGCTATCAGGTTGCGTTTTTTTCTGTGGTATTTCACGGTAAATTAAACCAATAATCGCTAGCAGATCGGCTTTAAGTATATAATGTTTGCCCGGGGAATCATTACTCGATTCTAAATGGATATTTCTAATAAGCGATTGGACCTTCGCCGTCGTTTCTTCTGGCCATTCTCGGCTTAAATGAGCCATCTCCGTGAGCATTTCTCGAAGGGTGCCATTTTGTCCGTCCATTTGCATTTCTTCTTGAAATAGGCTTAAATCAAATTGAATAACAATACGCTCACTATTTGGTGAAGCTAAAAAATAATGTACATCTCCACCATTAATGATTTGAATTTCTCCTTCATTAAGTTGGATGGGCATATCATTTACTCCAAGGTTTAGGCTGCCTTTTAGTGCATAAATAATCTCAATTTCTTTATGCCAATGAGGATAAACAAGGACTTCTCCTTCATTAACAAAAGATCGAAACGGAAATGCTTTATTTAATTCTGGAATTTCCAAGTATTCACTCATTGCGGAACCCCTTTTTTCTTTCATTTTAGCATAAAAAAGAAGACAGCCGGTAGACTATCTTCTTTTATTTATAAAATTAAAGATTCATATGGAATTTCATTGAATAGTTTTTCTACATTGATAATTACAGGAATTTTAGTATTTAATAAATATCCTTCTTTTTTGAGTTCGCTAAGAGTTAGACTAAGATATTCTCTTGTGATTCCCATAAATTTAGATAAAAATGTAGTTGATAATTCTTGTGGTATTTGAATATTGTCACCGTTTGAAATGCCATATTCATAGCCAATCGCAGCAATCACGTGCTTGACGCGATCTTTTACTTTGAGTGTGTTAAGTAAACAGCGACGTTGCAGGATCATAATTTCTTTTTTAGATTGAAAAAGCATAAATTCTTCAATGCTCACATGTTTTTCCACCATAAAAATAAAAAAATCTCTATCAACTGCAGTAATCACACTAGAACTAGGCGATAATAATTTTGCGCTAATATTACGTTTTAAATCTGAGGACATAAAAGATGAAAAATTGCATACATCACCATGTTTCAGTAATTGATCG
This sequence comes from Listeria sp. MAN/IMW/UF464, assembly GCF_058683955.1. Classification (NCBI taxonomy): domain Bacteria; kingdom Bacillati; phylum Bacillota; class Bacilli; order Caryophanales; family Listeriaceae; genus Listeria; species Listeria sp. MAN/IMW/UF464. The sequence goes on along the minus strand of NZ_JBZWZP010000002.1, from coordinate 156,442 downwards.
TATCCTATATAATCATCTATTTGTGTTCCTTTCATAACAATCCCTTTTTCAACAAAATAGATCCCTGTTACAAAATCAACATCAAACAGCTCGTTTTTAGAAAGCTTAATACTCATACTATGTTTAGCAAAATCTCCAGACTTCTTACAAAAATGAAGCGGATTGGTCAAGATTTCATGTTGTCTTTTTTCTAATGTGTTCATTGCAAATTCCTCCTCTAAAGTATAATATCACAGAATGAAAACACCCTAGAGAAGGCTTAAACCAAATAAAATAACGTTATTATCAAAAAACAAGATTTTTTTTACTATTACGCATTAAAAATAAACATTTTTTAGGCGAAAAACAGCCAAATAAGTACTTTTTGTGACAGTTTTTCTCACGTTTTTTTAGATGTTTTTTTAAATTTCCCACCTTTTATGCACAGAAAATCAATAAATATTAAGTTTTATAAATTATAGTTCATCGATTTTTTTTATTACCCACGGTTTATGGCTATCGTCTAAAATTCCTTCTTTTCTTAGTTTGAGTACGATAATATTCGTGTACTCTCTTGTCGTATTTGCGTATTGAGCCAAAATAGAATTATTAATTTCATCTGGCAAAATAAAATCTTTATCTTTTGTTACTCGTCCCATGTACAAACCAATTTCTTTCAGACAAGCTCTAATGCGAAGTTCTTTTTTCATAAAAGTACGTTTGCTCGCTTTAAAATAAACTTTTCTTGTATAAAGTAAATTCGATAATAAAAATTTAGCTTTTTGATTATTTTCGTCTAACACTCGTCCTACAAAATCAGGATCAAGCACCCAGCAACGAACTTGCGTTAAACACCGTAAAAAAGCGTCTTCCGGTTCCTCTTTGATTAGCGGAATTAAATTGATGGCAATCTCACCACCAACAAAACTAATAATGCCAAAGTCGCCATATTCATTTTTGAGACAATAGGCAAAATATCCACTTTCAACTAAGTAAATCTTGAAGTTTTTGTTGTCGTTCATTTTGATTTCTTTGCCTCTTGGGAAAATTTCTTGGTAGCAATATTCATGAAAGTCTATATCTTTTTTTAGTAATTGGAGTAGGGCTTTAGTTGTTGTATCTTTGAAAATTTCTTCATCTGAATGCATGTTCTAACATCCTCTCTATTAAATTACAAAAAAACTGCAGACTAGGTGCTTCTGCAAGTTCTTTTTAGTTGAAATATGGGTTTGTTTTCTTTTCATGACCGATTGTAGTTGCATCTCCGTGTCCTGAATATGCTGGCAAATCATCTGGCAGTACAAATAACTCTGTTTTAATACTATTGATTAACGTGTCAAAGTCACCTGTATATAAGTCAGTTCGGCCAATGCTTCCTTTGAAGAGCGCGTCCCCAACCACTGCAAAATCATCGAAAATAAAACTTACGCTACCGATAGAATGTCCCGGTGTTGGCACCACTTTAAAACGAAAACCTTCTATATTATAGTCACCTAATGTAAATTCGTATTCAGCAGGTTGTGCAACAATTGCTTTTCCCGCGATATGCGCAGATAGGTTTAAATCTGGATTTGAAAGCCATTCTTGTTCTAATGGGCTAACATATACCGGAATTTGATAAGTCGAGCGAATTTCTTCTAAAGCGCCAATATGATCATAATGACAATGCGTCAGTAAAACAGCAATTGGTTTCACTCCCAAACTAGCAATTTCCGCTTCAATTTTATTAGCTTCATCGCCCGGATCAACAATTAAAGCTAAATTATCTTGATAAATGATATAACAATTTTCTTGGATTATTCCTGTCATAATTCGTTTGATTTTTGTCATTTCACTTCCGCCTTTCTTCACATTCATCATTATACCGAAAAACTGGCTTTACTTCCATCAATATTCCTTGTTTGTATTCACTTCCGAGATATACTACAATGAAGAAAGAAGTTTAAAAGGAGGAAGAAAAAATGACTGCAAAAATGTTACATACGTGTATCCGCGTAAAAAATCTGACTGAATCCATTGCTTTTTATGAAAAAGCATTAGGGTTAAAAGAAGTTAGTCGTAAAGATTTCCCTGATTTCGAATTTACTTTAGTTTATATGGCGTTTGAAGAAGGCGGTTTTGAACTAGAATTAACTTACAACTATGATCAAAAAGAAGCTTACGATTTAGGAAACGGCTATGGTCATTTAGCTGTTGGTGTTCCTGATGTACGTGCTTTACTTGAGGAACATAAAGAAGCTGGCTACACTGTCACAGACTTAAAAGGACTTCCAGGTGAAGATCCATTCTATTACTTCTTAACAGATCCAGATGGTTATAAAACAGAAATCATTCAAGATGGCGCTTTATAATTAGGAAGAGAACTGGAGACTTCTAATGATAAAATATTTCATAATTATTTTAATTGCATTAGCCATCAATGGGATTAGTTTTCTATTCCATAATGATGTAGCTAATCTTATCGCTGTTATCATTACAGCAGTATTGCTCGTTTATTTAATGGTAGATTTAACCAAAATGTATCGACGCAAATGAAAAAGGGCCAGCAAAATCTAATAGATTCTGCTGGCTCTTTTTTATTATTGAATGACTAGGTTACTTGCGACTTGTTTTGACTCTTTCATCAGGTTTTCGATAATATCACTTGTGGAACGAATTTCAGTTAACATTCCACAAATTTGCCCAGCCATAACGGAACCATTTTCAACGTCACCTTCATGGACTGCTTTTCTAAGAGAGCCAAGTGTTAATTCTTCTAACTTATCTCTAGAAGCATTTTCGTTTTCTAGTTCTACATATTTCTTAATCATTGGGTTTTTAATACTTCTAACTGGCGCACCATTTCGGCGGCCTGTTACAGTTGTGCTCGTATCAGTGGCATCAAGTACGGCTTGTTTGAAGCTAGCAGGAACCGGACATTCCTCAGCAACAAGGAAAAGTGTACCGATTTGGACACCGCTTGCACCTAATGCATAAACTGCTGCCATTCCGTGGCCATCTGCAATACCACCTGCTGCAATGACGGGGATATTTACTGCTGAAACGACTTGACGAACTAGCGCCATCGTTGTTGTTTCACCAACATGCCCTCCTGCTTCTGTACCTTCTGCAACAACTGCATCGACACCGATTTCTTCCATTTTTTGTGCAATTTTTACAGACGGGATAACGGCGATAACTTTAATTCCAGCTGCTTTAAATTTTTCCATAAATGGTTTAGGTGTTCCTGCCCCAGTTGTAACAACGCGCACATCTTCTTCAATAATGACATCGACAAGTTCTAGACAATTTGGCATCATCAGCATGATATTTACAGCGAACGGTTTCGTTGTTTTTTCTTTACAAAGGCGAATTTGTTCTCGTAACGTGTCTGCTGACATTCCACCTGATGCGATAATTCCTAGCCCACCTGCATTTGATACCGCGGAAGCTAATTCATATGTGGCAATTTGTGCCATTGCCCCTTGTAAAATTGGATATTTGATTTGTAGCATTTCAGTTAAACTCATTTTCTTTTCTCCTCTCTATTTTTACGCTAATTCTTTCGTTGGTTGTTTTTTCTCACGTAATTTATAAACAATATTAATACAAAGTCCTACAGCAGCAAGTGCAATAGCTATATAGAAAGCTTGTGTGAAGTCGCCACCGTTTTGACCGGCAATTTGTGCTGCCATTTTTGGTGCAAAGAAGGCTGCTGTGGAATAACCAATGAAGACGATTCCGTAGTTGACGCCTTGATTTTTCGGACCGTAATTTTCCATAACGATAGATGGGAAAACGCCCATTGTCCCGCCAAAGCAAAGTCCAAGTCCAATGATTCCGATAACAAACCCAACAACCGATTGAAGCGTTGCAAGTGCTAGTAAAGATAAAGCAATAACTGTATAGATAATCATTAATGTATTAGATCTACCTAGACGGTCAGATACAGCGCCCCAAACTACTCGACCTAAACAGTTGCTTAGTGAATAAATACTAACGTAAGCAGCAGCCGATGCAGCCGTTAAGCCAAACATATTTTGACCAATTAAAGATGCATTAGAAGCAATCATCAGACCTGAGAATGCGCCAATGCCTAGCATTAAAAGAATCAGATAAAAAGTAACTGTTCGAACCATTCCCGTCCAAGGTACATTTACCATACCAGCTGCATTTCCAGCAGGTGGTGTCCAGCCTTTTGGTGCATAGCCAGCTGGTGCGACGCGAATAAGGAAACTACATCCAATGACAACTGCGATATAAACAGCTCCCATAATTTTAAATGCTGTCATTACGTTATATGTTTCAATTAAGTGGTTCGCAATCGGTGCAGCAATAATTGTCGCTCCACCCATTCCTGCAGTAATAAGTCCAGAAGCAAGACCACGTTTATCTGGGAAAAGACGAATCGTGTTACTAAGACAACCTGAATACGCAAAACCTTGTCCAAGCCCAGCAAGAACACCATAAGACAAGTAAAGCATCGTCGTTGAAGTAGCAAAACCTGTCAGTGCAAAACCAAGCCCAAAGAGGATTCCCCCAATTAAAATGGCCCATTTTGCTTTCCCTTTATCCGTTAAAATTCCACCTAAAATAGTTGGAATCGGCCCAATCGCCGCATTAATTGTAAATGCCATCATAACCTGTGGAATTGTCCAACCATGAGCAGCACTAAGCGGTCCAGCAAAAACACTAAATGCATATACCGCACCGGTACAAAGCAGAACACCAACAGAGCCAATCAAGACTCCCCAACGGTTTATTTCTTTTGTCATATAGATACTCCCTCTCTTGTTTGTTTTTCAATAATAGCTTTTAAGCCACCCCATTGTTCGCTAAACATACCACTATCCATTACTTTTAAATCACTCGCAATAACGGGTTCGAATTCCATTTGTCCAAGAATATCTTTTTCTAAATCAACGCCTGGTGCGATTTCTGTTAGAACCATTTTGCCATTTTCTAAACGGAATACAGCTCGTTCTGTCACATAGAGAATTGTTTGGTCGGTCGTTGAAGCATATTCACCACTAAATGTGATTTGTTGAACTTGTTTGATAAACTTTTTAGCTTTTCCTTCTTGTAAAATCTCTAGTTTGCCGTCAGCTACACGCGTCTTTAATCCACCTGCTGTAAAAGTTCCGGCAAAAATTAATTTTTTCGCTGATTGGGAGATATTAATAAATCCACCACAGCCAGCAACTCTTGAGCCAAATTTGCTGACATTCACATTACCAGATTCGTCGGTTTGCGCCAAACCAAGTACGGATAAATCAAGTCCGCCACCATCGTAAAAATCGAACTGCGAATGATGATCGACAATAGCTTCACTGTTATACGCATGACCGAAATCTGCTAAACCAGCTGGAACACCGCCAACAGATCCTGCTTCGGTTGTTAGTATTAATTGGTCACTCACGCCTTCTTCCGCTGCAACAGTAGAAACGTTTACTGGAATTCCTACACCTAAATTTAGAATGGTTTGTGGTTCTAGTTCTGCTGCAGAACGACGCGCAATCACTTTACGGTCATCTAACGCAAGTGGCTCAATATCGCCAAGAGGAACTTGAATGTGTCCAGAGAAAGCTGGATTATACTGTGTATTTTCAGTTTGGAAATGATTTTCTGGTTCTGAAATAACAATATGATCAACTAAAATTCCTGGAACTCTTACATCTTTAGGATTAAGCGATCCTTTTTTCGCAACAGATTCTACTTGAGCGATAACAATTCCGCCTGAATTTCGAACAGCCTGCGCAATTGGCAAGACTTCCATATGTAAGCCTTCTTTTTCTAAAGTTAAGTTCCCAAATTCATCTGCCACAGTTCCGCGAATGAGTGCAACTTGAATTGGGAAACTTGGATAAAATAGCCATTCTTCGTCGTGAATCGTCAATAGCTCTACTAAGTTATCTTTAGAACTCGCGGACATTTTTGCCCCTTCAATACGCGGGTCTACAAATGTTCCCATACCAATTTTTGTAATAACGCCTGGTCGCTTAGCTGCGATTTCCCGGTAAAGTTGCGTAATTACACCTTGTGGTAAATTGTATGCTTCACATTTGTCTTCTTCAATTAGTTTCGCCATTTTAGGAGAAGCAATCGCAATTCCGCCAATCCAGCGTTTAATTAATCCTTCATGTCCCCAGTGACTCATTCCTTTTTCCCTGCGATCACCAAGCGCACTAGCATGCATAACGGTTAGATTACGCGGAGCCCCTTCTTCTAAAAAACGCTTTTCAACCGCGATAGCCATTTCTTCATTAACACAAGCTAAACCGAAACCACTAAAAGCTACAGTATCGCCATCTTTTATTAATTTTGCTGCTTCACTTGCTTTTATTACTTTTGACAAATTCCTCACTCCTTATTGTTCAATTATTCACATATATTTGTAATGATACGCACTTACTTATAAAGCAACTTTCATGCCAACATTTAAAATGGCTTTATATCAACCTTTTTAAATTTAAGCATTATTAATCGTCGCAAAAAAGCGACATAAAAATTAGCACTGTTACAAAAAATAGTCGCGAAAATGCAACAAAAAAACCTAATCGACATATCTGATTAGGTTTTCTAAATTAATGAAGTGTTTTTAGTTTTCGATATAAAACAGAGCGGTGAATCCCAAGCACACTAGCCGCTTTTGTCACGTTTCCATCACTTTCTTCGAGCACTCGCAATATAAAGTGTTTTTCCACGTCTTGTAAATAATCTTTTAAATGAAGTGATTCTTTTTTCGTTTGCTCTTTAAAATGTAAGTCTAGCGCAAAATCATCTGTTTCAGAAACTGTCACTTCTTTATTACCAGACATAACAACTAAGCGTTCAATCTGGTTTCTAAGTTCACGTACATTTCCTGGCCAGTTATGAGAAAGTAATTCTTTCGTTTTATCGCCGCTTAATTGAAAATCTTTTTGATACTTTTGATTAAATTTTTGAATGAACTGACGTGCAAGGCCAATAATATCTTGCGGTCGCTCTCTAAGTGCTGGAATATGAACCGGCACTACATTAATACGATAATATAAATCACGCCTAAACGTTCCTTTTTCAACCATTTCGCCAAGGTTTCGATTTGTCGCTGAAATAAGTCTAAAGCGCCGTTTCGTCTCAGTTGTTGAGCCCAGTCTTCTTACCTCGCCAGTTTCAAGCACTCGGAGCATTTTCGCTTGAAGCTCTAACGGCATTTCAGAAATTTCATCTAAAAATAGTGTGCCGCCATCAGCTAGCTCAAGCATCCCGGGTTTTTCAATATCCGCACCGGTAAATGAGCCTTTTTCATGTCCGAAAAGCTCAGATTCAAATAATGCTTTAGGGATTGCCGCACAGTTGATCGAGATAAATGGTCCAGCAGCTTGTTCACTTTTTTCATGAATATAGCGCGATAAGACTTCTTTACCAGTACCGGACTCCCCGTATAATAAGACTTTACTGTCAAACGGGGCTATTTGATTGCATACTCGAACTATCTGTTTCATCGCGACGCTCTCCGCTACTATCACGGTGCCATCATTTTCTTTATAATCTTCAAGAAGAAGTGACTCTTTATTGCCCGAAATTGCCTCACCACGCCATGTTTTAAAACTATCTGGTTGTGTTTCATCTGACATCGTAACAACTAAATGCACGGTGCCATCTGGATAGAGAATTGGCGTAGAAGTCGAACGAATACTAAAACCTTTCTTCGTATTGATAACTTTTGTTTTCTTTTGTTTGGTTCGGATTGCTTCTAGCGTGACAGAATCATTGTACACACCGTCTTCCACTAAGTCCCTTACATTACAACGAAGTAATTCTTCAAGCGACATTCCGACCGTAAGCGCAGTGAATTTATTAGAAATTAAAATATTACCGTCTGCATCTGTGACAAAAAGCGTCGTCGGCATGTCCTTATTTAATTCACCAAATGACTGTACTCCCAGCAAGTTATCCATTAAGTCAAACATTAAAAGCTCATCCTTTTGGACTAGTTTCCTAGTTATTTGCTCATCATTACACAATCTATTATAACATAAGACGTCTGCTAGAAGTACTCGTTTTTTTGCGACAAGCTAATTTCCATCTGCAATACAAACACGATTTCGTCCGGTTAATTTTGCTTTATACAGGGCTTCATCGGCAGATTTAAACAAACCTTCACTTGTATTAGCACCATCTTTACTACTGCTAACACCAACTGAAATCGTAATTTTCACTAGTTCTCCACTAGGTATCATAAAATCGTGCTCTTCCGTTTCTTTTCGCACTTGTTCAGCAAAAAAATTACCTTTTTCAATCGGACAATCTAATAAGACAATAGAAAATTCTTCCCCGCCGTTTCTAAATGCCTCAGAACCATCTGATGTGTTTCGTTTTAAAATAATAGCTAATTGTTTCAAAATGGCATCACCAGCATCATGCCCATATGTATCGTTAATATTTTTAAAGTAATCTATATCAATTAACATTAATGTCACTTGTCTACTTCCGGCGTCCATCACATGGTTGATTTTTTCATCAAATTGCCTTACATTCGATAACCGCGTCAGATAATCGAGCGTAGAGTCTTGTTCGTATTTTTGAAACAATTGCTTTGATTTAATCATATTCTTCATTAAACCTGCGGAAACAGCGCCAATTACAAGCGCGATAGATACAAATGTAAACATATTAACCCAGAAGTCTGGCTCTTTTGCTAAAATCAAATGTAAGTTAACGACTACAAAACCGCACGCAATAATATTCAAAATAAAAACGCCCCAAATATTATATTTTTCTAAGCGTTTGCTAAAAAGAGCTGTTATAATGCCAATCAACATCATGATTACACCAGCCATCACTGCTGCAGAATTCACTGAAATTAAAAAGCGTGAAGTTGTAATAATGATCGCCGAAACAATTGCCGGAATGGGCCCGCCGTAAAAGCCCACCATAATAATAGGAATATGACGCAAATCAACAATTACATTATTTGAAATCGGTATCCCAAAAATCATTAGTGCAAATCCTAGCAGCCCTGCCCATACACCTATCACCATTTTTCTATTTATCGATAATTCTTTCGTAATTGGCTCTTTATAGACTAAAGAAATAATATAAAATCCTGCGAGTAATATCGCTGCATTACTTACCAACTGTTCAACCAAAAAGCATCCCCGCCTTTCACTTTGTTATTTAATACCCCATTATGCTCACAACTATTCATTCTCTCTATACAAAGAAACAACCCCTAAATGCGAAGTTGTTAAAAAATATCCATCTTTCTATTTTCTCATAAAAAATCCGCAAAAGAAAATAATTCTCTCATGCGGATTTGTTATTTCTTAGTAAGCTGTCCAACCAGCGTCTGCTGTAATTACCGTTCCGTTTACAAAACTAGCATCATCCGAAGCTAAAAATAAAGCTACTTTGGCGATTTCAGAAGCATCACCAGCGCGAGGGTTTGTTCCCATTCCAATCATAGCTCGTTCTTGCCCAAATTGATCTGGAGCATAAATAGTAGTACCTATATTTGTATTTACAGCTCCAGGTGCTATAGCATTACAGCGAATATTTTTATTAGCATACTGGAAACCAACATTTTTTGTAAAACCAACGACAGCATGTTTAGAAGCTGTATACGCTGCCCCTGCTCTTGAACCAAACAATCCTCCAGCAGATGCGATATTAACGATAACTCCCTGTCCTTTTTCTTCAAAGATATGAAGTGCTTTTCTAGTTGCTCGCATTACTCCAGTTGTATTTATCGCAAACACTTTATCCCAAAGCTCATCTGTTAATTCGCCGGCTGGGACAAAATTATCCATGATGCCCGCATTGTTTACTAAAATATCTAACGTTCCGTATGTCTCAGTAGCTTTGTTAATCATGCTTTCAATATCATCTTGTTTCGTGACATTCGCAACAACCGCAAGTGCTGTCCCTTGTTCTTCTTCAATTAATGCTACTGTTTTTTGTGCCGCTTCTAAATTTAAATCCGCAACAACAACCTTCGCCCCTTCTTTCGCAAAAAGAACCGCAATTTGTTGCCCCATTCCAGAAGCTGCCCCTGTTACAACTGCTACTTTTCCAGCTAATTTCCCCATTATTACTTCCTCCTTCACTTTTGATACGCTAAAAAGGATAAAATTTCACTCCTTCTTATTTCAATTATAGCCCCGATATAAAGCGCTTTCAATATGTAAAGAAAGCCTGTTTTGTTGATTAAGCAACACTTTTGCGTTATATGTATAGTAATAGGAAATTTTTCTCGGATGGGAGTTTCAAATGATGGATAGAAGGATTAAAAAAACAAAGCAAGCCTTAAACCAAGTTTTATTTACTCTTCTTGATGAAAGACCTTTTCAACAGATTACGATTACGGATATTGTTACAGTAGCAGATGTTAACCGAGGCACGTTCTATAAACATTACCGTGACAAAGAAGAACTTTTAGATAGCATCATTGATGAAGTGCTGGCTGATTTACAAAAAGCGTATCAAGACCCGTATACACATAAGACGCCTTTTTCCATTCAAACACTTACACCTTCCATGATAAAAATTTTTGATCATGTTTATGGTCATCAAGCTTTTTATACACAAGTTATAAAATCTACAATCCGTCCCAGTTTTCAAAATCAAGTTTGTGACGTTATTCGAGAACTGATTTTGAATGACTTTGATTATTCAGCTGATAGTTCGAGTATAGAGCCCATGTTACTTGCGTCTTATCAAGCGCATGCGATTTTCGGCATGATTGTTTTTTGGGCCGAAGAAAATTTTGCTCATTCGCCGGCGTTTATGTCAGAGCAACTTCTTCATATTATTCAGGCTAAAAACAAAGTCGTATAATTCTTACATATTTGTTATATTATTTTCCTTCTTTGTAACTTGAAACGAGGGCTTCATAATCCTAGCCTTGCTATAATAAAGACATCTTAGAAAGGTGTGTTGATTATGAATGATCATCGTATTTTAAATGCTTTAAGTTATTTTAGTATCCTCTTTGCACCAGTTATTGTGCCAGTATTGATTTGGATTTTTGCTAAATCAGAGGATGTTACTCATCATGCTAAAGTTGCATTACTAACTCACATTATTCCGACTATCGCTGGTGTTCTATGTTTCTCCAGTGTTTTCGTTACAGCTTTGACAAACGGCGGCTTACTCGCAAATGTATCATTTTTCGTTACCGGTAGCTTATTTATATTTACACTAATAGCTATTGTTGGATTGTTTATCTTTAATATTGTTCGAGGTATTCAAATGCTTTTAACGAAAAATGAAGAAGATGCTTGGATTTAAATGAAAAAGCTATCCTAAATTTCTTAGGATAGCTTTTTTATTGTTTTATTTGTTTACTTTTTTTGATTTTCTTAGTAAGAAAAATCCAAGTGCACTAGCGAATAATCCTGTAATGATTAGATTAGCTAGTGAATTATCTCCTGTTGAAGGGAGACTTTGTGCTTTTTTCACTGTAGCTGGTTTTGAAGGGTTTACTGTTGGTTTTACTGGTTTAGTTGGTTTAGAAGGTTTAATTGGTTTAGTAGGATCAACAACGAGTGATGATTTATTTTTCTCATATACAAAGGTTACTTTTTGATCTGCTTCTTTGTATAGGCCAACTTTATTCGTAGGATCTTTCGTTAGTTTATAACCTGCGATGGATTTCGCTTTGGTTACATATTCCTCCCCGACTATACCTGTATGAATCTCTTGTTCTGCTAATACATTTCCTTTTGTATCAACAAATTCAGCTATTACCTTGCCGCTTACAACAGTTTTAATATTTGTTTTAGTTACTTGAAGCACTTGATTTTGATCAAAATCGATTTTCACATCGACTGGAACGGTATCTAATTCATAACCTTTTGGTGCTTTCGTTTCAATTAATTGATAATCACCAGGGGCTAAATTAGTTATTTCCAGTTTACCAGAAGCATCTGTTGTTAGATTTTCTGTGACGTTATTATCTGCGTCTACTAATTTGAATGTTGCGTCTGCAAGAGGGGCTTTTGTTTGCCCATCAGTTTTAGTTAACACAACTGATCCAGTAGACATTTTATTCGTTTTAGTCACTTGAACTGCATCTTTTTGGTTAAATTCAATGGTGAATTCAACTGGTGTTGCATCAAGCTCATAACCTGTTGGTGCTTTTGTTTCTACTAATTGGTAGTCGCCTGGTGCTAAGTTATCAATTTGCAACTGACCATTTGCTTCTGTCACTACCTTATCTTTCAAACTGACACCAAGTTTTGTTTGTAATTCAAACTCTGCCCCAGCTAAATTACTTTTTGATTTACTATCTAGTTTAGTAAGAACTACACTACCAGTTTTCGCAACATTTTCTTTCGTTACTTTGACTGCAGTCGCTTGGTTAAATTCGATAGTAAATGTAACTGGTGTAGCATCTAATTCGTAGCCTGTTGGTGCTTTTGTTTCTACAAACTTGTAATCGCCTGGTGCTAAATCAGCTACTTCTATCTCACCACTTGCATTCGTAGTAAGATTATCTTTTACTTTAGTTCCAGTAGCAGTTTGTAGTTCAAATTCCGCATCAGATAGCGCTGCTTTTGTTACGCTGTCTTGTTTTGTTAGAACTACGCTACCAGCTTTGGCTGTGTTTTCTTTTGTTACATCTACTACTGATGTTTGGTTGAACTCCACTTTGAATTTCGTTGGTGTTGTATCTAACACATAGCCTGCCGCAGCTTTTGTTTCTACAAATTGATAATCCCCTGGTGCTAAATCGTTTACTTCGATTTTACCGTCAACATCTGTTACTAAGTTTTCGGATACTTTAGTTCCGTCTGCTTTTTGTAATTCAAATTCTGCTCCGGCTATCGTAGCTTTTGTTGCGCTGTCTTGTTTTGTTAGAACTACGCTACCAGCTTTGGCTGTGTTTTCTTTTGTTACAACTGCTGCTTTATCTTGGTTAAATTCAATTGTGAATTCGCTTGGTGTTGAATCTAATACATAGCCTGCCGCAGCTTTTGTTTCTACAAATTGATAATCCCCTGGTGCTAAATCATTTACTTCGATTTTACCGTCAGCATCTGTTACTAAGTTTTCGGATACTTTAGTTCCGTCTGCTTTTTGTAATTCAAATTCTGCTCCGGCTATCGTAGCTTTTGTTGCGCTGTCTTGTTTTGTTAGAACTACGCTGCCAGCTTTGGCTGTGTTTTCTTTTGTTACAACTACTGCCGCTGTTTGGTTGAATTCCACCGTGAATTTCGTTGGTGTTGCATCAAGTACATAGCCTGTTGGTGCTTTCGTTTCTACAAATTGATAATCCCCTGGTGCTAAATCGTTTACTTCGATTTTACCGTCTGCGTCTGTTACTAAGTTTTCGGATACTTTAGTTCCGTCTGCTGTTTGCAATTCGAATTCTGCGCCAGAGATAGCATCTTTTGTTACACTATCTTCTTTTTGCAGAACCGCGCTACCAGTTTGTTCTGTGTTTTCAATTGTAACGCTCGTCGCTACATCAGCAGTAATCGTGATTTCTTTACCATCTTTGTATTCATCACTAATTGTATATCCTGTTGGCGCTGCTGTTTCAACTAGTTTATATTTTCCTGATTGAAGGCCGTCCATGACGATTTTCCCTTCTGAATCAGTTGTTGCTTCTTGCCCAGCTTTATCTCCTTCAGGCGTGTAAAGTTGGAATTTAGCTCCTGTTAGTTTTTTCGTATTATCTTTTTTATCAACTTTGGTAATTTCAAGTGAACCAATTGTCGCCGTCCCGCTGCCACTACCAATGGTGAAGGCTGGAGAAATATTCGTTGTTCTAGATTTGTATGACATTGGGAGACTACCATAGTCAGGTGATGCTGTTGTAGCCGTGTTACTAATCAAACCTGACATCAAACTAACTGTACTATAGGTTACTTTGATTGGGTCTGTTGCTTTGTAATCTTTAAACTGGATGGTGAAATCTTTATCTGTAAACGTTATATCATAGTATTTTGAGTCAATATCGTCCCCAGTTGTTTCATTAATTACTCTAAAACTACTTTTTACAACTTGCGCTCCTGTTGTTCCGTTTTTCATCGTATCAGTAATTGTTGGGTTATTAATAGGACGATCTTTTGAAATATTATTAAGTGTTACAGTCCAGTTAACTTTATTATTATAAGTTGAATCAATGGAAGCTGTTTTTGTCATCGCATTGAAAACTTTACTCGCATAGGCTTGATAAGAATATGTGTGCTTATCTGTACCATTATCAGTAACTTCTGCTATATTCGTCACATATTTATAGAAATACCAATTTTCATCTGGTTTTGTACTATATTTAATAAATACACGAGTGTTGTCTAAATTGGCAAATTCTAAATGTATTTTATTGCCAGTTGTATCTACTTTGGTTGGATAATTTTTATCCCCTGCTTTGGCCAATGTCCCAGTAGAATTAAGTGGAATTTGTAAACTCATCATTTCAGTTGATGACTCCACATTACGATATTGTAAAGAGCCTTCTACATATGTTAATCCAGTCGGGATTGTGTCATCAAAAATCAAGTTATCGTAGCTTTTCGCCATCGCATTTGCAGAAACAATCCAATCTATATTTCCTGTTGTTGAATTGTACGCACCGTATTTCCCACCATTTGTCATCATTTTCGCATCTGGTGTAGCTGAAGCAGTTATTTCTTCCACATATTTGATAGTTCCCCCATCATAGTAAGAGATAAACGCTTTATTATCAATCGTCTTCGTCACATCAGACAAATCAATATTAGTAACAATATCTACTACAATTTTTTTATCTGTAGAAGCATAATCACCAATTAATTGTATATAAAACCCTGCTGGAGTGACATTCTCATTAATAGTAAAGTCTTTTCCTTCTGTTAATACTACGCTAGTGAAATTATCTGTATAAGCACGAACAGTATAGCTTTTCAGGCTTTTTATACCTGTAGAAAATTTATCTGTAATGTTAAGATTATCCATTTTAATTTTGTCTGAATTAGCAGTGATTTTCCAACTCATTGTATTATTGAAGTAATCAATGCTTCCTGCTTCTTTTTTCAGCAAATCAGGTTGAATAGCAATGGTTGCATCAGCTGAAACGCCATTTTCATCCGTAATTTCATTTTTAATTTTACGATCTTTAAAATCAGTTATTTTAGTAGAATAAGTGATTTGATATGCGTTTGTATTAGTGTTTTTATACGTTAAATTAAAATTCCCATTATTTGAGATTGTTGATGTTGTCCAGTCGCTTGATGCATCACTACCAATAATTGGCACACCAGTTGTCGTATTAAATGTTACGCGTTTGATTTTGAGTGAATCTGCAACATACTCTACATCATTATCTGCTAACACATCGGTAAGTACAGTAGTAGGAGAAATTTCATCTTGGTCATAGTTGAAATTAATTACCCAATCAATACTTTGTGTCGTACCATTATAAGTAGCTTTTTTCTCCAAATGTTTGTAATTGGTCATCGCTAAATAGACATAAGAAGAATTAGTTGATAGTATACCAGAATCTCCAACCGTGTAAGCTTGGGTAGACATGTACGAAAGTGAATCACTTGGTTTATTGATTGTGCGGTCATATGTTACTTGGTAGCCTTTCCCAGCAAGCCCACCATTAAGCGAAACTACTAAAGCTGTCGAAGAATATGTCAATGTATAATCTGTTCCTTCAACAAGTAATTTTTTCGTACCAATGAAGGTTCCCCCAGCACTAACATCACTCGAATATACTTTGATGGTATCTTTATCAATAGTTGTTGTTCCACCAGAAGCATAATCATTAAGTTTCAGCTCACCCTTAGCATCTTTTTCTTTTGTTAAGTTGAACTTGGCATCAACTTGTCCTTTTGTTGGATTAACAACTCCTGGATTTGCTGTAACAGATACTGTAGTTGGGTACGTAACAACTGGAACTACTTCGATTTGATAAACAGTATCTTTCCCAGCTGTCTTGAAAACAACTTCTTGTATTGTTTCTTCTGTTGATGTAAATACTTTGAAGGCTGTACTGATATTCACATCATAATCGCCTTCTTGAATTCCATCTTTTAAGAAAGTAATCGTAAGTTCACGCGTTTTAACGTCAAGTGTCCATTCTGCTTCTGTGGAAGGTAAGAAGTTCCCACTTAGGTTTTTATTCCCAAAGTTGAAAGCATCTGGTAAAACGGTTGTAAACGTATCCCCCGCTTTATAATTTTTTCCAGAGAATGCAAAATTCATGTTAAGCACAACACCGCTACCATTTTGAATCCGGTCTGAAGTGTTGATTTCATCGCCATTACCATCTTTTAGCGTTACTTTGTTAAAAATATTGTCTGTAATGGCTGCTTTTAGATTTGCATTTTGTGTTGCTTTTTTAACCGGTGTTGGTGTTGCTGCTTCTTTCGTTGTTTCTTCTTGCTCTTTTGCTGAAACCGAAGTAATCACTTCTTCTTTTTCTGCTAAAGTTACACTGTATTCTTTTTCATCTAGTGTGTAACCTTTTGGCGCAACTTTTTCTTTAACAAGATAGTCACCAGGTAAAAGTGAATCCATAGTCGTCTCACCATTTGCGCTGATTGTTAAATTGTTTGTTTTGCCCGTTTCTTTATTCTTTATTTCAAAGGTAGAACCGTTGATTTTTTCTTTTGTATCTTTATCTTCTTTGGTAATTTTTAATGTTGTTTTTGCTGTTTCATCGTCTGTCATTGTAGCTAGTACAGGTGAAACGTTTTGGAATACTAGCAAGCCAATAACCATTGCAATAACTAGTTTTTTCCATTGTCTGATATTTTTCACTGCGTTTTGTCCTCCTATAATCTATTTCTAACTGTTGTTAAATCCCTTATAGACTTGTTGAATTGTAACAAACAAATGCACCCAATAATCACTTTTTGCGAAAATATAAAATAATATGTGTCTTTTTAGTGAACAAAACTAATCATAAACACCTAAAAAACGTTTAAAACACTGGTGAAATCATTTTTTCTTCATAATCACAAAAGTGCTTGATAGCAATAGCATTCCAAGAATAAACCATAAATTAGTTTTCTTAGAATCTCCCGTTTGTGGTAGTTTTGCCGATTTTTCCACATTGTCAGCCCCTTTATTAGAGGATATTGAAAACGTGCTGGCTTTTTCATACACATACGTTACTTTTTGTGAGGTATCTAAAAATTTCCCAGTTGCATTTTTGGGTGTTTGATACAATTTGTATCCCGAGATTTTTTTTGCTGAAGTTTGATAACTTGAATTTAATTTTCCTGTTAAAACAATCGAATCAGCTAATTTTTCATCATTTTTATCAACATAATCGACAATGATGTTTCCGGCTGTCACTTTTTGATAAACAAAAGTAACTGTCTGTGCTTTTTCGTTAAATGTTCCACTTACATTCGCGGGTGTTTTTACAAGGGTGTAGTTAGTAATTTTCTTCTGTTTTGCAGTGAATTTTTCTCCGTAAGCTCCTGTTAGTGTTTCTGGGCTGGCAATTTGTTTGTGGTTTTGATCAACATATTGCACCGTAACTAGCGCAACACTATCATCTAAAGCCACTCCTACTTGGGCCGGCTCAATTACTTGAGAATTATTTACAGCAACAGCAAAAGAATTCCATGCAGCTCGGTCTTCTTTTTTTGTTTGCTGATTTAAAAGTTCCTTATCTATTTGGTTTTTCTTTGGTGTTTTTAAATCAAATTGAATTTTCATGGATTTCCCAGGAATCCACTCAATACCTTCTTTTAGCTCCATTTTAAAAGAGTGAATTTGGGACCAATCTTGTACTTCTGATGCGGTTAGCCAATCTGCTTCTGTTGCTTCTCGGTTATCAACTAGAGGTTCTGAACCAGTTGGATAAATCGTGTGCTTATCGAGAACGCCCGCACGTTTAGGGTTTTTGGCAGTACTATAAGTTACTTCGACCTTATCTTTCCATTCATTTGGAATTGCTACTGCTTTCGTTAGCTCCAAATTGAATTTACTACCACGTTCGCTGTTATCTGTAATTCCTAAATCTTTTTCACTTGGTAAAACATCCATTAATACCATGTTGGCTATTTTTTCGTCCGAATCATTTTCTAGTAATAATTGATACGATACGATGGAATTTGTTGTGGCATTTGCCAGTCCGCTGTATCCTTTATCGAGATTACCTTTAGCTTTTTTACTAATTTTTAAATGGTTACTCGTATTTAAAATGTAATGGTTTCCTGATGTGATTCTAGACTCTTCTGAATTCCCATTTTGATTAATGTCATTTGAGTCAATTTCCATTTTTGTATCAGAAATGGTTGGAGTTCCTGTCACTTCTGGCACATTAAAATCTGTATCCTGCAAGAATCCAAACATTTCAACAGACATATTACTTGGAGTGTCTTTTGATACGGTCACATTAATTTTTGCAGTTAATTTTTCTGCTGGTAAAAGCGTCTTTTTGTCCCATTTGACTTTTAGTAATTGGCGTCCTGAATTTTGGTAATTACTATTTAACACGCTGACATTAAAGCCTTGTTGATCCGTGTTTTTCATTTTTACGCCAGAAGGTAAAAGAACCATCGCTTCAAAAGGACCTGTTAATCGTGAAATAGAAGCTTTATTGCTTTCTAAATTAACTGAAACTGAATTATCGCCAACGTTAATCAAATTTCCATCGGTATCATCAAATGCAACCGATCCTTGGACAAATTTATTTTT
Organism: Listeria sp. MAN/IMW/UF464; assembly: GCF_058683955.1. Lineage (NCBI taxonomy): Bacteria > Bacillati > Bacillota > Bacilli > Caryophanales > Listeriaceae > Listeria > Listeria sp. MAN/IMW/UF464. The sequence continues at coordinate 137,854 of NZ_JBZWZP010000002.1, read as the reverse complement.
CCCAATTGGTTGCGGTATGATTTGAGCCGTCCGGTCTCCAGCATATTTTTGCCAATTTTCCGGCCAAGGATTTGTATCATCGAAGTAATGGATATAACCTTGACTATCTGCGCCGTACATATTAATTTTCGTGGTATTTCTAACTTCTCCCACATAGCCTTCTTTGACTGTTGTAAAGAAAGATAAATCTGCGCTGTACATGCCAGCTGGTGCATATGTGAAATGAAGCCATACTTTACTCACATGTTTATCATCTGGAATTCCAAGATCTTTTCTTGAATACATTTTGCTCAGCTCTATATCTTCTTTTAACGTAGTCCAGTCATTATCACCATCATATTTTACGAGTAAATTATATTTAGGTGATTTTTTCAGCTGCGGCCAACCAGGATAATTAACATTTGGTTTAAAATAAAAATCGCCACTTCGGAAATAATCTAGATTTAAATTATCATCAATATTGTAGTAAACATCATAGTAGATGAAGTCATATGAAGGTGAGTCATTCATTGCCGAATTTAGCATCAAACTAAAACCTAATTTCGCACTATCATATGCTTTTATATCTGGATTTCCAGTCGCAGTAGCAATTCCCCAATTTTCATCGACTGGCCCTCTGTGGGCTGGAGCATAGACGCTTCCGATAGTTGGCGGAATTGTCGCTGGATCACTTGCAGAAACTGAAACTGATGCTTTTGAAGTATCCACAATGCTATCAGTTAAAGTAATAAAGTTCGTTGTTGCAACCGCTTTGTTTTCTACAGTCGAAAAATTCGGTATGCTTGTTTGGAAGAACGTTCTAATTTGGAAAGTCTTATTAAGTAAACTAGTTGCTTTTTCTTGTTCCAAATATGTAGGTGCTGCAATTTCCCAAGTTAGTTTTTGTCCTTCGATTTTTGTTGGCTCCGGTGTATCCCCTGCTACTCCCAAATAATCTAGCTTATCCGCTAACGTATATTCAATAATAATCTTCTTTCCCTCTTCAATAAAAAGGCTACCTGTAGACTTTTTCGGTATATTTAAGTTGAAAGACCAAATCCCAATATCTCCTTGGCTTGGATTATTATTGATACTATTTTCCACTTTCGTAAATTCATTTGACAAAGCTGTTGTGGCTGTTGCATTCACGGTTGTTTCAGCTTGCTCCGTTACTTTTTCTGATAAATTATCCGCGCTAAATTCCCCTGTTACTTCTAATTTCGTTCCATTTGGCGTATAACCATTTTTCGTAGACAGCTTGAGAATGACTTTATCAACCACACCACTATTTAGTGTTTGGTATTTGTATACAAGCTGACGAGTTGTCTTGTTATAACTAGGTGCTACTCCGGCAATCTTAAGTTCACTTAATGATTGAGTGAATTCCCCATTTTTCGGTAAATTGATTACCAATTTAGCATTTTTATAACTTGTGTTTGGTCCAGTTATTTTTAAATAGATGTTATAGTTCACTGTCTGACCAGACTCAATCACGTCTTTTTGAGAATTAATACTAAAGTCCCCAGAATAATTCCCAGTGGGAAATGATTTCGTGCTTATTGGTTCATTTACTGTCGTTTCTTTCAAAGGCTCCCCTGTAGTTTCATTTGAAGTCGTTTCCTGCGTAACCTTTTCTTCCGTAGCTGCTTCCCCTACGTTCGTTTCAACTCCTTCTTTATCTTCTGCCCAAACAGAAAACGGAAGAAGTGCCACTATAAGCAAAGTACAAATTAATATAGTTACTAAATTTTTCAAACGATTCACATCCGCTCCTCCTTTGTTTACTTAACATTAATTATTTCATAGGAGGAAACCGTGAAATGTTCCCAAGATGCAAAAAAAGGGACAGTTTGTTACAAAAATGTGAACTATCTTACGTTTTAGCTTATTTAAATAGTTATTATTAACAAAAACAACCAAAATCATTAAAAACTTTAACGATTTTGGTTGTTTTATTTATCTTATTCGAATCGATTCGCTTTCTACTAACCTAGCACTTTTACTTCTTCACCAGATTTTAGTATTTCTGCAATTCGCTTTTTATCAATTTTAGGTTCTTGTAGTAAAAAGAACGGTTTTAGCAAAGCTTCATCCACTATTTCGACACTCGCTGGATTCTTCTGTATTTGAATCGTGAAAAGTGTACTATTTATTTTTCTAATTTCCATTCGTTCCATTTCTGTTTGTAAATAGTTTTTTAATTTCTGAACATTATTTTCTAATGCTTGTTTTCGTTTTAAAAGCCGTTTTGCTTCTTTTCCTGCCATTTCGGCATCTGCTGCTAATGATTTAATTATTTTAACGATATTTTCTGCTTTATCATGAAAACCATCTGTGAGCGCATCTAACGTATCTTCCACAGCCTCGGTTTTATTTTCTTCCAAAAGTTCTTGCACCCGTAAATAATTATCGGTTAATTGATATAATTTCATCGTTCGCACCCTTTCAAAAAAATAAAAAAGCCCCAAAAATTATCCTATTTTGGCGCTTTTTCATTTTGCTACTAGTTTTCCTTGAATAACCATGCGTCCTTTTTCATAATCTTTTTCAGTATCGCAAGTAGAAAGTGTAATAATTCGGTCCTTGCCGCTTACTTTGACATCTGATTGATAAATAGATTGTTGCTTCACTTTTTGCAGATAATTGTCAAAGTCTTTTGGTTCTGGAAATTCCGTTTCAATATAATAGAAATCAGTCGTCGTTTCATACACAGCAAAAATTTCTACTTCATAATTCGCAAGGCCTGATTCATACGAAAATGTTGGATGTGCCGCCAAGAAATCTTTGTCCAAGTATTTTCGTAAATCCGCAAACATCGAGCCATCCTTCATATTATGCCCGTAAATAATCGTATTCTTGTCCAAAAACTCATTCGTATTCCGATAATCTTTAAAAATACTTCCCGCTCTTGCTTTTTCATTTTTGTAATTATGATGCAAATAATAGTCATTGTCCGTACTTTGCAAAATCGGGTAATCAATTTCTGTATCAGCAATCGTTAGCCAACCAGCCATATCCTTGTTCAATTTTTGCAAAGCTTTAAGTTCATCTCTCACTTCGCCGTTCACATTAGTCGTAGTCACTTCTTTCGTGTAGACCGCCTTCGCATCATCTAATATTGTACGGTTATGGTTATTTTCATAAAGTTCTGCACCGATTTTCCAACCAGAAAAAAGAAACACAGCTAATACAACTAAAGTCAGGCTTTTCCCCAAAAACGACTTCATTTTCACGTTCTAAAACTCCTTTCGCTTCTGAGGAACAATGTATTTCCCTGTTTTCGCGTCACAAAGCACCTCTGCAACAACTCCATACGTTTCTGCTATTAGCTCTGTTGTTAGTAAAGTCTCAGGATTCCCTTTCGCTACCACTTCTCCGTTTTTCATAACAACTAATTGATCGCTATACGTAAGCGCTTGGTTCAAATCATGTAAAATCATAACAATAGTCAAATTTCCCTCTTGATTCAAACGCTTTACCAACTCTAAAATTTCCAGCTGAAAGTACATATCAAGAAATGTCGTCGGCTCATCCAAAAGCAAAATAGGCGTATCTTGCGCTAACGCAGTCGCAATGAAAACACGTTGCCGTTCCCCACCAGACAAACTATCAACAAATTTCTCTGCTTTTTCACTTAGCTCCGTTTGCTTCAAAGCTTTTTCTACAGCTACGTCATCCGCTTTTGTTCGTGTCATTCGCCAGTTTTTATAAGGAAGTCTGCCAAAATAAAGCAATTCTTTGACCGTTAATTCACTCGGAAGAATATTATTTTGATGAACAATTGCTACATTTTGCGCAAATTCTTTCGCTTTCCATTCAAAAATCGATTTTCCTTCTAATAAAACTTCTCCTGACTTAGGAGAAAGAAGCCTTGCCAAAATTTCTAATAAAGTAGATTTCCCACTACCATTTGGTCCAACAATCGTATTGATTTTATTTTTTTGGATAGTAAATGAGACATTTTTCAAAATCGCATCTGTTCCATTATAACTAAAACTAACGTCCCTTACTTCCATAAAAATCACCCTTTCGCATTAAAAAGATTAAGAATGGACCGCCGATAATGAGCATAATTACTGAAGCTGGAATTTCCATTTGTTGAAATAACGTTCTGCCAAGTGTATCAGCAAATAATAGCAATAAAGCACCAAATAAAATCGAAAATGGAACTAAAATTTGATAATTACCACCAACTAATTTTCTAGCAATATGAGGTACGAGTAAACCTACAAACGCTATAACACCGACGACTGCTGTTGTAATTGAAGCAAGTAGGACAGCAATCAGCGCAAGCCATATCCTCGTTTTATTAACTGGAACGCCAAAACCTCTAGCCATTTTATTCTCAAGACCTAATACATTACACCATTTAGCAAGTACCAGCGCACAAATAAGCCCAATCGTTACATAGATTACCAATGTCTCAACATCAGACCATTTTTTCATTGCAAGGCTAGCTGCACTGCTCGCAGATTGGCTAGAAACAAGCGCTACTTGAGATGATAACGCATCACTCAGCCCTGTAAAAACCGCATTAATTGCAATACCTATGATAATGAAACGAAGTGGATTAAAATCAGAACGATAACTAAATAAAAAGACTAAAAAACAAGCAAGAGCCCCACCAATAAAAGAAAAAAGTGGCAACCAAAAATACAATTCCGGTAAAAATAAAATGATAACAAAACTAAAAAACTTCGCCCCCGCTGAAATACCAATCACACCAGCATCAGCAAGTGGATTTCTCATCACAGCTTGAAGCAACAAGCCAGAAACCGAAAGCGCCGCCCCAGCGAGCAAGGCAATAATAATCCGCGGAAAACGCAAATCAATTACAACATCCACCATCTCATTTCCACCACTAAAAAGACCTCTTAAAAAATCCGGAATAGACATCTGCAAACTTCCCGCCTGAACAGCCCATAAAATCGTCCCAAAGAGCAAAACAACAACTGCACCAAAATAGCTTTTTTGTTTAATTGTCATAAAGCATCTTTTCCATTTCGCGTAGTGCTTCTGGAGCGTTTAAACTAGCCGTCATCCCAAATAAATTTTCATCCAAGTCATATACACGATTATTTTTCACAGCATCAAAATGTTTCCAAATATCATTTGTTTTAAATTCCTCATCGAACATTTTTACTACTTCTGCGGGCATACCATGTGCAGCTCGTAAAATAATATCTGGATTAGCGCTTTGTAAGTATTCTGTATTAGAAGCCAAGTATTCTACCTTTTGGTTCGTAATCACATTTTCTCCACCAGCAAGTTTGACCAAGTCGCCAATATAAGCATGTTCAGTTACAACCAAATAGCTTCCCGGAACGCCCATAAGTATTAGTACAGTTGGCTTTTTCTTTTTAGCTACATTCGCCTTCACCTTGTCAATCTCACTTGTTAAATCGTTATTTAGTTTACTCGCTTCCTTGGTGCGATCAAATTCTGTACCAAGTTTCTTAATTTCAGCCTGCATAGAATCAATACTTGTAAAATCTAAAAAGTCCGCGTTTAAATCAGCACCCTCAAAACCCGCTTTTAAGTCGGCTTCTAGCGTTTTTGTGGAAAGAACCATATCTGGCTTTAACATCCGAATAACTTCTAAATCTGGCCCCATAGGCGACCCTGTTTCCTTTACATCAGAATACCGTTCCGGAAGTTTTTTAGAACTAGTCGGAATTCCAACAAGCGGCAAGTCTAGTTTATCCATAATTTCCGTAATTGCTACAGTAGTAGCGACAATTTTAGGATTATTCTCCGGTTTTTGTTCGGACTTTTGAACCGCTTCTTCATTCCCGCAACCAACTAAAAAAAGTAATAACACCAATAATAGGACAGCTATTTTTTTCATCACTTATTCCCCCATTTATAAAATAAAATCGGTAAAGCGAGTTAAGCAAAGGATAACCCCAACCTAACTCGCTTTTACCAGTTTTATTAACTCAATCTTTTACGTTTTAATCGATATGCTAAATAAAGGAAGGAAGCCCCAAATAATGTAATATACCATGCCATACTCGATGAATCACTAGTTTTCGCATTTTTTTCAGCTTTGTTATTTGTTGTCGCTGTTTTTTGAACTGAATTTGTATCATCAAAATCTGGTTTTGCTAATTTTGGTCCAGCATTATTATTGTTCGCTAAATTGCTAGTATTCAGGTCATCATTTTTCACAGGTTCTTGTAACGTTACATCCTTCCCTGTAATATCTTTAATTGATGCTGGATCTAATTTAACTTGAACAGTATATTCATGGTCATAAGAGAAACCTGGCATATTTTCAATTAATACATGCGTTTTTACATCCGTATTAGCCGTACCATCTTTCACAGGATATTTTACAGTTCTGGTATTTTTGTTAATATCACCAGAAACAACTTCCATATCCTTCCAAACGCCATTTTGTTTATACTGGAAAGTCTTAATCCAACTACTATTTGTTAAAGTTAAATAAACATATGGTTGATTATTTTCTACTTTGATTAAAGCTGGTTTCATCACGTAACTTTCCATCATGGAAGTTTCGTTTGTTCCGTCTTTAAAAACATCAAAATCTATCGAGTACGTATGATTGTTTAGTAAATTTTTAGGGTCAACTACTACTGGTTTGCTTGGTGTCGTAGGCGGTGTTGTCACTGGAGGATTAGTTGTGCCTGGATCTGGGTCTGGTTTCGTTACTGGTGGATTTGTTTCACCTGGATCTACTGGAGGTGTTACATCACTACCCGGGTAAGAACTCGCCGCTTGTGCTTTCGTTGTATCAAAAACATATCGGAAGTCTGCTTGCCCTTTATATACAGAACCATTGAATGGTGCTTCATAATTCACATGAGCCGCAAGTGGTTGATTTAAGTCCTCCACTTCAAATTCAACAATTCGTGTGTTAGCATCTTTATCTTCTGAAACCACTTTTACATCTTGCAAAGCTCCAGAAATTTGTGTTTTTAAAGCTGTTACTGTTTTATTATCATTAACTGTCATTGCAACAGTTTTCTTACCATTTTTCACTTTCAACCATGCAGGATTATCAAAATAATTTTGCATACTTGAATTACTGTCATCATTTGCTTTTTTCGCTACAAACGGAATCGTATAAATTCCATCTGCCAGAGTTACCGGTGTAGTAACAGCCGGTTCAGAAATAACTTTGAACGTACTCGGATCAATTGTTAAGTCCACTTGATACCAATGATCATAACTAATTGCATCTACTTTAATGTGCATATAAGAATAAATAATATCATCTAAAGAACTAAGCTTGAATTTCTCTACACGTGTATTATTCGCTGCATCCGTACTAACAGTTTGAACATCTTGGTAGCTATCTTGATAAACTTCTGCTTGTGCTGGTTTTGCAGGACGAGTTCCATCTTTTGAAACCGCCATTGTTTGCCAATAGTTACTGTTTGTAATAGTTAAGTACATATATGGTTGACCATTTTCAACTTTAATTGTAGCAGTATGGTCAATATATTTATCCGCTTCTGAAGATTCTTTCGTTGTCTTACCAGTGTTATCTTTATAAAAATTCACTTGAACCTGATACTCCCCGCCATCTTTTAAACGAGAATCAGCCGCACTGGCAAATCCAGGTATCAATTGAAAAATAAGTGTCAAAGCTAAAAATGCTACTAAACCTTTTTTCCATAATTTCTTCATAATAATCCCCCTTTATTTAAAAATCGCACGTCTTTTAAGTAAAACTAACCCTGTCCCCGCTGCCACAAAAATAATTCCATATAAAAACATTTTGCTAGAATCACTAGACTTTGGATTTGCTACTTTATTATTTGAATCACTTGTAGTTGCTGGCGTTGTTGTACCATTATTATCTGAAGATTTCACAGCTGCACCCGATGATTTAACTGCCCCTTCATCAAAACGTAACTGGATTTGATATTCATGATGATAATTTAACCCGTCATCATCAATATCCACTTTAATTTTTGCATTAACAGGACTACTCAAAGTTGATACTGGGAATGACACTTTTCTAGTATCACTCGCTGTGTTTTTTGAAGTTACACTAACCGCATTTCCCTCAACCCACAGACCAGTAATCCACTTACTATGATTTACTTGCAAACTAACAGTAGATTTCCCTCCATTTACTGTCACTGTTGCAGGCTTGTCAAAATAGTCATTCGCCATTGATACTGAATCACTATCCCCTTGAAGCACTGTATAATCAACCGAATAAGTTCCGTCTTTAAGAGCAGCTTGTGCCGTTACACCAGCTGAAAGAAAAGAAAAACTAAACAAAACTACAAAAGCAACTAAGGCTAATACTTTTTTCACTCTTAACTCTCCCTTCTTTATTAAAAAACATCTATTTATAAAAAACCCCCACAGACATTTGTGGAGTAAAAGATTATGTAAAATTCATACGTCAACTATCATTTTAATTGATAATGATTATCATTGTCAACCACATTTTATTTTTCAACAGCCTTCACAACAAAAAAATCCATGGACGGCAACGTTTGTCCACGGATTAATAAATATTTACTGTTCTACTCATTCTCACTTATCTTGAGAAAATGTTCATATAACAATTCACCTTTTAAAGTTATTGTATATCTTTTTTCTGTAATATTGTTGTTTCTCGTTAAATATCCATTTTCTTCCAACCAGTACAGTGTAAGTAATACTTCATTCTTTGTATAATTGCGAAGATCCCCAAAATCAATCACTTCAAGCGACATATCATTAATTTTTGTATCTACACTTCTAGCAAAAAGAAGGACTTCTCGTAACAACTTTTCATCTTCAAATTCCATTTTTAATCCTCCTTTAATTCTAAGTTAGTAAACATAAATAACGTAAAAAGCCGTAGCTAAATGCCACGGCTTCTTACAGCGCAATCAAAAGGAGAAATTCACACAATCAAATAAAGGGGGTATTTGTTTGTGATTTATTTCACGGTTATAATATACCATATAACCTCACATAATTCAATAGTTCACATATCGTTTTTTATACTTATTCTTTATCCTACCACTCGAACGCTTCTACTACCCAAAAACATAAAAAAAAGACACGATGCATATCATCTGCAACCGTGTCTTTTTTTAGTAATTTTCACAATGTATTATTTGACTAGTTTTTCTAATTCATCTAATCTTTGTTCAAAAACTTTTAACGCGTCATCCACAGGGTTCGGTGTTGCCATATCGACTCCTGCTTTTTTCAACACATCAATTGGATAATCAGAACTTCCTGCTTTCAAAAAGTCAATATAAGCTGTTACCGCCTCTTGACCTTCAGTTAAAATTTTCGCACTTAAAGCTGATGCTGCCGAAAACCCAGTCGCATATTGGAAAACATAATAGTTCATGTAAAAATGTGGAATACGAGACCATTCATAACCAATTTCAGCATCATAAACAATTGCATCACCATAATATTTCTTATTAATATCAAAGTAAGTTTCTGTTAAATAATCAGCTGTTAAAGCAACTCCTTCTTGATCTGCTTGATGAATAGCATGCTCAAACTCAGCAAATTGCGTTTGACGGAATACAGTTCCTTTAAATCCATCTAAATAATGATTTAACAAATAAGCGCGTACTTTCGGATCATCATATTTTTTCAAAAGATAGTCCGTCAGTAAATTTTCATTAGTCGTAGAAGCAACTTCTGCTAAGAAAATCGAATAATCTCCATAAACAAATGGTTGGTTCTTCCTTGTATAGTAACTGTGAACGCTATGTCCAAGTTCATGAGCTAGCGTATAAACATTATTAATATTATCTTGCCAATTCAATAAAATATATGGATTTGTACTATATGAACCAGAAGAGTATGCCCCGCTTCGTTTACCTTTATTTTCCATCACATCAATCCAGCGGCTATCAAAAGCTTCTTTTAAAATCGATTGATATTCATCCCCAAGTGGTTTCAAGGCTTCAAGGACAATCTCTTTTGCTTCCTCATAAGTGAATTCCAAATTAACATCATCAGAAAGCGGTGTATAAAGATCATACATATGAAGTTCTTCTAATCCAAGCAATTCTTTACGTAATTTTACATAGCGATGAAGTAAACTAGCATTATTGTTTACTGATTTTAATAAAGAGTCATAAACTGTCTCCGGGATATGATTTCCTGAAAGTGCTGCCTCACGAGCGGACTTATATCCACGTGTAGAAGCATAAAAATTAGATTTTTTCACTTGCCCATTTAAAGTAGATGCTAAGGTATTCTTTAATCCTTCATAAACAGAATACACACCAAGAAACGCGTCTTTACGAACACGCGGGTCATTACTTTCTAACAACTTACCATAACGACCATGCGTGATTTCAATCTCTTCGCCATTTTCATCTTTAATTGTAGGGAACTTCATGTCCGCATTATTTAATGTGTTAAACGTATTAGAAGAACTACCCAAAACTTCGCCAGCATTCGCTAATAATGCCTCTTCTTTTTCACTTAAAATATAAGGTCGGCTTAAGTTTAATTCCTCTAATAAGTGTGCATATAGTTGCAAATCTTTATTTTCATTTAAAAATTGTTTTAAAACACTCTCATCCATCGCTAAAATTTCAGGATCATAATAAGATAATGCAGACATTAGTTTTGTAACTAAACTTCCTGCCCGACTATGTAATCCTTGGTATTTCGCATTAGCTGTATCCTGGTCCATTTTCAAATGAGCATAAACATATAAATTACTAATTAAATCATAAGCTTTATCACGAAATTGTAGTGCTTCATAAAGCGTTTGGCTACTTTCCGCTAGACGACCTTTAAATTGATCGCTTTCTTCTGTGATTTTTTGTAATTCTGTAAAGGCTTTTTCCCAAGCCTCATCATTTGGATAAATAGTAGTCAAATCCCAAGTTAAATTTTCTGGAACTTCTTCTCTTAAAGGTAATGCATTCGTTTTACTCAATATAAAAACCCCCAACCATAGTCATTTTGTTTTTATTATGAGCCAAAATAACTAAAAATGCAAAACAGATGTTTACACCCGACTCACGCGATTACCAGAAAAAGTCATAACTCGCTTCACTCGGTATCGTTTTTCTGGTACTGCTGATAATACTCCTACGCTTATTAAGTAAGCAATGTATGATTTTCCTAATTTCAAGCATTCATTTGGAGAAAGCCAAATTGTCATTATTTGTGTTACTACTGATTGAAACTTCTCTAAAAAACATTCTTCACTAAAAGTATCGCCTTTTTCCAACATATTAAAAAACGTTTCCCATAAATCGAATTGCCATTCTACAGCAGGAGTAATGACTAAAAATTGTTCTTCTAAATCCACACCAATTTCTTTCGGTAAATAATGCAAATAATAACCTGCACTATATAATTTTTGCATGAATTGTCCATGTTTTTTGAACTTCGCGTAGTAAAAACATATTTTCTGCCTTTCTAATTCTCTATCTCGCTTTACATATGCATGGCGTGTAATAATTCGAGCTATTTTCTGCTTCCATTCATTCATCGGTGCTTTGCTAGAAAATTTCATCTCACTAGCAAAAAAGCGATTGCCTTTTTCAAATGTCAGATGATAATAAAGAGTAGTTATCTTGTCGCTTGCAGAATAATGCCAAAAATGATAACCCAACTTCTGCTCAAATTGAATAAACGCTTGTTGAAAAATAGTGAGACTAATACGTCCTTTTTCTTTTTTTATTGTTTGGCCGAGTATCCAATGAACTTCTAATCCAATTGATAAGTAATCCATCGTTCGCTGAATCATTTCACTAATTGGGACCGATGATCTTTGAAATTCGATTACAGTAGCATCACTCACATAAATATCCGCTTGCCGGCTAATTGCAGGAAAATAATGCTCTAATTCAACAGGAATTCCTTGAAAGCCAAACCAAGCCATAATTTGCCTCTTAGCTAATAAATGCTCCTCACTCTCTCCTTCAGAAGCAAATGCACACTTAGTCGCCTTCTCATGAGCGAAATGCGGTATTTTAATCTCACCGGCTTTTATCATTACAGGACTATCACATGATTTACAAAACAACCTTTCTTCTTGCTTAATTCGCTCTACATTCATCTTTGTAATAGTAAAAGTATCTCCATTGCTGTTCTTAGCTGTAAAAATAAATATCACTCTCCTATTAGCTCTTTAATACTAATATTCGACACCTTACAGCTTTATTCCTGCTTTATTTTTAAAATCGCAAAAAAGACCCATTTGGTTGATTTTCCAACTCAAATGGGTCCTCTAAATAAAGTTTTAGAAATATTTTCTTACTTGCTTTAATGCAGGAACGTCAAAGATTACTTTTCCGTACTCAGCTAGCATATAACCAGTTAAATTCGACTCTAAACCGTACTCAAGCAAAATACTAACGGCATTGTCAATGTTAGATTCATCATACTTATTCTCAGGAAATTCTACGTTCAAATAATACTTCCCTTGATACGAATATAGCTTAGTTACTAAATTTTCCAGTCCTGTTGCACGTGAAAGTGAAATGAGATCTTCAAAATCACGGAACTCTAAAATAAACTCTAGCGTATCATCTTCTCCAAGTGATTCTTTCTTCACTGGATTGAAGTTTTCTTCGAGTAGTTTTTCGATTTTTTCTTCTGCAAGCTCATCTGGGGAGCTAAGCGTGACGTCAAAACCGTCCTCGCCTTTTCCACCAATTGTAGCTTTTGTTACGAATACTTCTAAGCCATGTTTTAAGGCTTGGACTTGTATCCAGAGCGGACCTTCAGGAGAGAACTCTTCTTCATATTTCAGCTCATCCATCATATCCCAGAAAAGTTCTTCACTTTTCTCGCGGTCATACCAAACATCTTCTTGATTAAAACCACGCTCTTCCAAATCCAGATAAGAGATATAAAACTTGATAGTATCCTCATTAATTCGTTCAATTTCCATCGTCACACTCTCCCTTCCTTCTTAGTCATTGACAATGAAGGGTGAAACTTAATTGGTTAAATTCATTGTAGCTCATATTACAAAATAGTACCACCATTTTTCCTTGGTGGATTATTATCTTAGCTGAAAAACGAAAAAAATTCAAGAACAATTACTTAAATTACAAAAAAAGTGCCAAGAATCCAATTGAATGGAATTCTCGGCAACCACTTTTATCAATCTTAGTTAACCATTTTTTGCGCTTCACGTAGTTGATACGTACGTACACGGCGCGGTAAGAAACGGCGAATTTCATCTTCATTGTACCCAACTTGCAAACGTTTTTCATCAATAATGATAGGACGTCTTAATAAGCCAGGATTTTTCTGGATTAATTCAAATAGTTGTTGCAAAGGAAGACTATCTAAATCCACATTCAACTTTTGGAAAGTTTTTGAACGAGTGGAGATAATTTCATCTGTACCATCCTCAGTCATACGAAGAATTTCTTTAATTTCATCCAAACTAAGTGGTTCAGAAAAAATGTTTCTTTCCTTATAAGGGATATCATGTTCTTCCAACCATGCACGAGCTTTTCGGCAAGATGTGCAACTAGGTGAAGTGTATAACGTTACCATTAGACATTCACACTCCTTATCGGGTATTGTTTCATTCATATAACGAAATTCTAGCAATATCTCTATTTGGAAAATTCATTAAAGAACTTACACTTCATTATACACTAATTTTGTGAAATTCTATATACTAATTTTAAAATTTTTCTTTCCAAATATGTAAAACCATTGTTAGCAAGCCGTTATGTATATGATACCCCTACTATAACTTGTTTAAACTAAAATCACATGAAAAAAACAGCTTTTTTATGAGAATTTCATGAGAATTTTAATTTTGTAAAAAAACACCAATCAGATTTTACCCTGATTGATGTTTTTATTTTTACTTAACAGCAGCTTCAGCAGTTAGTTTAGCATGCTTTTCTTTATACATAACTTCTTCTTCTTCTGAACAATAAACAAAGTGTCCAGGAGCAATTTCGCGCATTTTAATTTCATCGCCATCTTTGTAATTATGAATAGTTGGATCATATGCTTTACGCACACGAGTACGTTCATAATTTGGATCTGGCAGTGGAATAGCGGATAAAAGTGACTCAGTATAAGGATGTAGCGGTGCATGATATAAATCATTTGCAGGCGCTAGCTCAACTAATTTACCGAAGTACATTACACCAATACGATCACTAATGTATTTAACCATTGATAAATCGTGGGCAATGAATAGATAAGTTAGATTTTTTTCTTTTTGTAATTGACGTAATAAGTTAACTACTTGTGCTTGGATAGATACATCCAGTGCAGAAATAGGCTCATCGGCAATAATAAATTCTGGTTGAACTGCAAGCGCACGAGCAATACCGATACGTTGACGTTGACCACCGGAAAATTCATGTGGGTAACGACCTGCATGTTCTTTGCTTAGTCCAACTGTTTCAAGTAGCTCATATACTTGTTGGTTCGTTTCTTCAGGCGTTTTAGCAAGGCCATGAATACGAATACCTTCAGCAATGATATCTTTAACTTTCATACGCGGATTTAAAGACGCATATGGATCTTGGAAAATCATTTGCATTTTACGACGGAATTCAAGCATTTCTTTACGGCTTTTACGTGCATGCACATCTTTACCGTTATAAATAACTTCTCCACCAGTTGCATCATACAAACGAATAATCGTACGTCCAGTTGTAGATTTACCACAACCAGATTCACCTACTAAACCAAGTGTTTCACCTTTATAAATATCAAAAGAAATATCATCAACAGCACGTACTTCACTTGCAGTACCTTTGTTAAAGTATTGCTTTAGATTATGAATCTCTAATAATTTTTCTTTTTGTTCAGTCATTCTACTTCTACCCCTTTCGCATGGACAGCTTGCATGCCAGGATGAAGTTCCGCAAACTGTTCTTGGCGACGTAATACAGCATCAGGAGGCGTTACTTCAGGTGCATCAGGATGAAGCAACCATGTAGCCGCATAATGTGTATCAGACACCTTAAATAGTGGTGGCTCTTCTTCAAGGTCAATTTGCATTGCGTATTTATTACGCGCAGCAAATGCGTCCCCTTTTGGAGGATGAAGTAAGTCTGGTGGCGTACCTGGAATAACAAATAATTCTTCATCGTCTGTATCCAAAGTAGGCATAGAACTAATTAATCCCCATGTATAAGGATGTTGCGGATTATAGAAAATTTCATCGACTGTACCGATTTCTACAATTTTACCACCGTACATAACAGCAACACGGTCTGCAACATTCGCAACCACGCCAAGGTCATGGGTAATGAAGATAATCGATGTATCAATTTTTTTCTGTAAGTCTTTCATTAAATCCAAAATTTGCGCTTGGATTGTAACGTCTAATGCTGTTGTTGGTTCATCAGCAATTAGAATTTGCGGGTTACATGCAAGTGAAATCGCGATAACAACCCGTTGACGCATCCCACCAGAAAATTGGTGAGGATATTGTTTAATTCTTTCTTCTGCATTTGCAATACCAACTAATTGAAGTAAACGAAGAGCTGTTTTATGAGCTTCATGTTTACTAATTTTTTGGTGTTTAATAAGTGGTTCAGAAATTTGTTTTCCAATTGTCATCGTTGGATTCAAGGATGTCATTGGATCTTGGAAAATCATAGCTATATCTTTCCCACGAATTTTTTGCATTTGTTTTTCGTGAGCTTTAGCGATATCCATTCCGTTAAATAAAATTTGGCCACTTTTAATTTCTGAGTTACCTTCTGGAAGTAAACGCATAATCGATTTTGTCGTTACTGATTTACCAGAACCAGATTCGCCAACAATCGCTAAGGTTTCCCCTTTATATAAGTCAAAATTAACTCCACGAATTGCCTTTACTTCTCCGGCATATGTGTGGAATGAAATATTTAAATCTTTAACTTCTAATAGCTTTTCCATTTTTCCTCACCTCTCTTTTAATCGCGCATTTTAGGATCAAAGGCATCACGCAAGCCATCTGCAATTAAGTTAAATGCAATCATGATGATACAAAGTACAATACATGGATAAAGAATCATATACGGTAATACTTGTAATGTTTTATATCCATCATTTACCAAGACACCAAGAGATGCTGCTGGAGCTGGAAGACCTAACCCAATAAAGCTTAGGAAGGCTTCAAAGAAAATCGCACTAGGAATACTAAACATAATGTTAATGATAATAATCCCAGAAATATTTGGTATTAAGTGTTTTACAAGAATTTTCGGAGTAGATTCTCCTAGAGTCATGGAAGCCATAACAAATTCTTGGTTTTTAAGTTTTAAGACTTGTCCCCTGACTACCCGAGCCATCGTTATCCAACTGGTCATGGCAATTGCTATGATAATGGAAACAATCCCTGGATCAAGTATCAGCATCATTAAGATAACAACAACTAAGTTTGGAATTGCACCAATAACTTCTAGAATACGTTGCATAACGTTATCTACTCGACCACCAACATAACCGGAAATCAATCCGTAAGTTACACCAATGATTAAATCACATAGTGCTGCAACAACAGCAATAATAAGTGATACACGTGTACCAGCCCAAATACGAGCAAATTGGTCACGTCCGAGTGTATCACTACCTAACCAGTAGTAAGTACCCTCTTTAATGTTATTTTGTTTATAAATATCAACGTCTTCTCCACCAATGGATTGATGACCATTCCAAAATGGCATATTTTCAAATCCTTGAACTTTCGGTGGAAGACTTGCATTTTCAGTAATTTGTCTATTAATATCATTTTTTGGTCCTAGATTTTGTGATAAATAAGGTCCAACAATCGCCATGATAATAACAAGGGCTAATACAATAAGTGAAACTAAAGCCGCTTTATTTTTACGAATACGAAGCCAAGAATCTTGCATAAATGTTAAACTTGGACGATTAATTTTTTCCGCTTCTGCATCAAGGATGTGTGCTGGCTGGAATCTTTCTTTTGCAATTTTATGTTCTGCCATTATTTTCTACCTCCAGACACACGGATTCGTGGATCAATCAATCCGTAAAGAATATCTACTACCAAGATAACAAATACAAGCATAGCAGCAAATAATAATGTAGTTCCCATAATTACTGGATAGTCATTCATTTGAATAGAAGAAACGAACTGACTTCCGATACCTGGGATACTATAAATGTTTTCAATAACAAGGGAACCAGTCATCAGTGCAACCGATAATGGTCCTAAAACAGTAATTAAAGGAATAAGTGCATTACGAATCGCATGTTTTACTGCTACTTCAGTTCTACTATTCCCTTTTGCTTTTGCAAGTAGAACATAATCAGATGCAAATACATCGATTAATTCTGTTCTCATAAAACGAGCTGCTGTTGCAAGTGGGAACATAGCAAGTGCGAACGCTGGCAAAATTGTATCTGCAAACGAACCCCATCCTGCCACTGGGAAAATTTGTAATTTAGCTCCTAACCAGTATTGCAACACAGTCGCAAATACAAATGATGGAACTGATTTACCTAGTATTGCTATAAATGTACTCGTGTAATCCGGCCACCTATTTTGATACATGGCCGCTACGACCCCAAGTAAAATACCAAAGATAACACCAAAAACCATTGCCTCAAGTGCTAATTGGACAGATGGACCAATCAGTGCACCTAAAATCTCAGACACTGGTCTATTATCAAGTTGGAAGGAAACACCAAGATCTCCTTTTACCAAACCTGTCATATAATTTAAGTATTGGACTGGAATTGAATCATTTAGTCCATATTTTTCATTCATCATGTGAATTTGTTCGTCAGATAGTTTCTCCTGATTACGGTAAGGCGTACCAGGCAAGAATTTCATAAGAACAAACGTAACCGAAGCAATGATGAATAACGTTATAAGCATATATAATACTCTTTTTAACGTATATTTAACCATCTATCTCTACACCTCCCAGTTTTAATAAATATATAAAAAAGTTATTCCTAACCAAATTCGCAAGTTTAGTGAGCCTTTTTCTTCGTTTCTAAACTTTTATTGCAAAAGTGCAAATTAGTTAGGAAAAAAACTTCATTTTTCGAATGTTAGGTTCTAGATAAACTAGAAAAGGATACTTTAATTTTTTATTATAACACATCAAAATCATCAGCAAAAGGAGAGAGCATATCGAAATATACTCTCTCTTTCCGTCAAGCATTTCTTAAAGACTAATATTTTATTTAGTCAAGTATGTTTCTTTGTAAGTGTAGTCTGGACCAAATGGATTTTTTTGCAAGTTTTTAATGTAGTCTTTTTGTAGGTATGCAGTAGAACGTTGATAAAGTGGTTGAACAGCTACATCATCCGTAAGAAGGATTTTTTCTGCTTTAACCATTTCATCCCAACGTTTTTGTTCGTCAGCTGCATAAGTTACAGACGCATCATTTAAAATCTTGTCATAGTCTTTGTTAGAATAACTCATTCTGTTTTGTGCACCATCAGTTACGAATAGATCTAAGAAAGTGGATGGATCTTGATAGTCAGGACCCCAGCCGCTCATAGAGAAGTCGTAATCTTGGTTTTGGTCATTTTGTAAACGAACTTTAAATGGTACGTTTTTAAGTTTAACTGTAAGACCATCTAAGTTCTTTTGTAGTTGGTCTTGAATGAATTCAGAAGATTTTCTCGCATTTTCAGTATCATCACTAGTGAATTCAACTGTAATTTCGTTAACTCCTAATTCTTTCAAACCAGCTTTCCATGCTTTTTGTGCTTCTTTTACATCATATTCTAAATGTGCACCAGATTCTTTTGTATAATCTTCTTTGTTACCTGGATCAAAAGTGAATCCTTCTGGTACAAGATTGTTTGCAGGTTTAGATCCGTTTTTAAGAACTGTGTCAGTGTACGATTGTTTGTCAATCGCAAGTGCAATAGCTTTACGGATGTTTTTGTTAGCAAATACTGTGTCTTTGCCAGCACGTTTTTGGTTAAATTTAATGTAGAAAGTTGAAGAATCGTTCACTGTTACATAGTCTTTATTGTTTTTGTTTTGAGCTGCATAATCAGCACTTAATACTGTGCGGTCAACTTTGTCAGTGTTGTATAAGTTAAGTCCAGTACCGGAGTCTTGAACAACTTGTACGTTGATTTGTTTCAACTTAACTTTATCTTTATCCCAATATTTATCATTTTTTACGTAAGTCCATTTTTTGTTTGTTCCAGTCCAATCTTTAAGTTGGAAAGGTCCGTTGAATAACATGTTATCACTATTTTGTGCATATTTTTCGCCTTTTTCCGTAACGAATTTTTCGTTAAGTGGGAAGAAAGTTGGGAATGCGAATAGTGAGTTAATGTAAGCAGTTGGTTTAGAAAGAGTAACTTCTAAAGTATAATCATCTACTGCTTTAATTCCTAATTCTTCAGGTTTTTTCTTGCCAGCTACGATATCGCCACCGTTTTTGATTGCATCAAATAGGTAAGAATATGTTGCTGCAGTGTTAGGGTCAACCGCACGACGCCATGAGTAAACATAGTCATTTGCAGTTACAGGATCTCCGTTAGACCATTTTGCATCTTCACGAAGTTTGATAGTATAAACTGTTTTGTCATCGCTAATTTTTGGCTCTTCAGCAGCACCGGCAATGGCAGGAATACCATCTTTGTTAAGCGCATATAGACCTTCGTTTGTTTGGTTTACAACGTTTAAACCAACTTGGTCATCCGCTTTTGTGCTGTCTGCAGAAGGAATTAATGCACTTTCTGTCAAGTTAAGTACTTGCTCTCCTGAAGCTTTTCCTGAGTTTGAGCCTTTTTTGTCGTCGGATTTGGAATCTGATCCGCCTCCACATGCTACCAAGACTAAGCTTAGTAATAGTGTTAATCCAAGTGTAAGAAATAATTTAGATTTTTTCACTAAGTAGACCTCCCTTTTTTATTTTTCTGAAAAATTGTTTCGATACCTATTATACTCTAAGAATTCTGGCTTTGTAAATTATTTTTACAAGATAAATGAAAACAAGGATGAAAGATACAAGTTATTAAAATATTAAGGCAAAATTGAAATTGCGCGAAAAATCTGAACAGAGATTGTTACGCTATCCATTATTTTGCAATAACTAGAATTAATTATGTATACTTTGCTAAACCTTTTGATTAAGTTTTCAGAAAACATAACCATTTAAATTGATAAATTTACAATCGACTTGGCCAGTTATGTATAAATCCAACGAAGCCATCTTTTTCTGTATAAGAAAAAATATCGAACCCCTTTAAAATTTAAAGGATTATTATATTTATATACTTTTTTTGAGCTGTTGTCTAGATAAAAATATCAAAAATTTAATTAAATTTTGTAATAAATTCGAAAAACGTTGGTATAGTGGGATTTTTTTGTTAATAATATGTAAAGACAGTTTAACGATTTTTTTGCGGAAAAGGTCTAATTTCTAACATTGCATGATAGCTTCCTTCTATCATATAGTGTTTCTGTTAGAATTGTGATAAAGTGAATTATGAATTTTAATTAGAGGTGAAGTTATGTTTTTACGAATTACTATTTATACACTTATTCAAGAAGCTATTGTATTTGGGATCCTGCTTTTTGGAAAAAATGGTGTAAGTTTAAGCGGTTATATAGACGTCGCGTTCCTCGTCTCACTTATTACATTATTAATTGGTTTGCTAGTTTATATTATGAGGAGCGGTTTTTTAGACCGAGTTCATAACGGCTTCCGAAGTATTTCTCGTAAAATCAAACGTGAAGAAGAAAATGAGTTCTCGGATATGCTCCTTTCAGAACTTGTTGGGCTACAGTATGCTGGGATTTTAATTAGCGCACTGCTTGTTATGCTCTCCAGTATTCTCTGTATGTTTTTATGATTGACAAGCCGTTTTGTAAACTGATAAAATGAACTTAATATAACTGATGCGTTAATAAGAAGAATAGTACATTTTGTTGCTTTGTAATAGAGAGTCTGTGGTTGGTGAAAACAGATAAAGCGCAAAATCGAATGGACTTCTGAGGACTGTTTGTGAAAGAAAAGTAGCAAGCAGCGGCTAAAGACCGTTATCTTCTTTAATAGAGTTTTTCTATTACTAAGAGCCTTTAAGAGGTACTTAGGGTGGCACCGCGGATAACCGTTCGTCCCTAAACATTTATATGTTGGGATGGACGGTTTTTTATTTTCGCAATCAGTGAAAAAATTGGAGGAATACAAAATGAAAAAAGTAATATTTTCCGGCATTCAACCTAGTGGACAACTAACTTTAGGAAATTATATTGGCGCTTTAAAACAGTTTGGACAGTTTCAAGATGAATATGAATGTTTTTATTGTATCGTAGACGAACACGCTATTACGGTACCTCAAGATCGACTAAAACTACGCGAACAAACAAGAAGCCTTGCCGCTCTTTATTTAGCTGTTGGACTTGATCCTGAAAAAGCAACGTTATTTATTCAATCTGAGGTTGCAGCTCACGCACAAGCTGCTTGGATTTTACAATGTAACGTTTATATTGGCGAATTAGAACGCATGACACAGTTTAAAGATAAATCAGACGGTAAAGCTGGTGTGAGTGCTGGACTGTTAACTTACCCTCCATTAATGGCTGCGGATATTCTACTTTATCAAACAAATTTAGTACCTGTTGGTGAAGACCAAAAACAACATATTGAGTTAACTCGTGATTTAGCAGAAAGATTCAATAAAAAGCATGCTGATATTTTCACGATGCCAGAAGTATTTATCCCTAAACAAGGCGCTAGAGTTATGTCGCTTCAAGACCCAACGAAAAAAATGAGTAAATCTGATGCAAACTTAAAAAATGCGATTTTCTTATTAGATCCACCTGCTACAATCAGAAAAAAAATCAAAAGCGCTGTTACTGACTCTAGTGGTATCATTGAATATAACAAAGAAGAAAAACCTGGTGTCTCTAACTTACTAACGATCTATTCCGTTATCACAGGTGAAACAATCGCTAATATAGAAGAAAAATATGTTGGTAAAGGCTATGGTGACTTTAAAACAGATTTAGCAGAGTTAGTTGTTGCTGAACTTGAGCCAATCCAAGAACGATATTACGCTTACTTAGAATCTGAAGAACTGGATAATATTTTAGATGCAGGGGCAGAAAAAGCGGCTCGTGTTGCTAATAAAACATTGAAGAAAATGGAAAATGGTGTTGGACTAGGACGCAAACGCAGAAAATAAATAAAAGGCGAATACTTGGATAACCAAGTATTCGCCTTTTTACTATTAATTAACCTACTTTAATTTCCACATCAATGTTACCGCGAGTAGCTTTAGAGTAAGGACAAACTTCATGTGCTTTTTTAAGAAGTTCTTCTGTTTTTTCTTTATCTTGTCCTTCAATAGTTCCTTCTAATAATACTCCGATTTTGAAACCATTGTCTTCTGGGTCGCTATACAAGCTAACAGTCGCTGTTACAGTACTCTTAGCTTCAATTCCAGCTTTTCCAAGTACTAATTCTAATGCACTATTGAAACAAGCTCCATATCCTGCTGCAAATAATTGCTCAGGGTTTGTTCCACCGCCACCGTCTCCACCAAGTTCTGTTGGTGCTGAGATGTCAAAATAAAATACGTTATCTGGCGAATGTACTTCACCGCTTCTTCCACCAGTGTTAATAACCGTTGTTTCATACAGTTTTTTCATTTCCTATTCCTCCTAATTGATTAGTAAGTGCTTGTAATTTAGTAAGTAATTGTGTGTAATCTTGTTCCTCGAAACCTAGTAATTGAAGGCAAGTGTCCACGCTTTTTAACACAGCGGGTTGTATTTCTATTGCTTTTTCTGTTAGTTCAATATAGACACGGCGTTCATCTTCCGGATGACGACTCCGTGTTACATATCCCAAATTCTCCATTCGTTTTAACATTGGTGTTAATGTCCCGCTGTCTAAAGCTAATCTTTTTCCAAGATCAGTAACCGTTTGTTTTTCACCTTCCCATAAAACAAGTAACGTAATATATTGTGGATAGGTAAGTTGGAACGGATCTAGTGCTTCGCGGTAGAGTTTGGTAAATTGTTTGGATGCATTGTAAACAGAAAAACAAAGCTGTTCCTCTAATATACGCGTGTTCGTGTCCAACATGTTCTCCTCCTTTTAAGTTGTGTGCAATTTAATTTTATACAACTTTATTAATTAAAGCTAGTTTTTTGCTCAAAAAAAGCCTTGATTCCATTTTAGGAAACAAGGCTTTAGTTATTTTAGTCTTCTATTCTTTTGAATACTAGTGTCGCATTGTGGCCACCGAAGCCAAAAGAGTTAGACATTACGACATTTACTTCTGCTTCACGTGCTTTGTTTGGAACATAATCCAAGTCACAAACTTCATCTTGATTTTCCAAGTGGATTGTTGGCGCGATAATATTATCACGAATACTTAATAAAGCAAAAATAGCTTCAATACCACCTGATGCACCTAAAGTATGTCCTGTCATTGATTTAGTAGAGCTAATAGCTAATTTCTTCGCATGCTCACCGAACACAGTTTTAATCGCTTGTGTTTCGTATTCATCATTGTAAGGAGTACTTGTTCCGTGCGCGTTAATGTAGTCAACTTTGTCAGGAGTAAGTCCCGCATCGTCAATCGCCATTTTCATTGCACGTGCAGCGCCTTCACCATTTGGCGCTGGTGCAGTAATATGATATGCATCGCCTGTTGCACCGTAACCAACAACTTCTGCATAAATTTTAGCACCACGAGCTTTTGCATGTTCATATTCTTCTAAAATTACAACCCCAGCACCTTCACCAATAATAAAACCATCACGGTCTTTATCAAATGGACGACATGCTGTTTCTGGGTCTGGATTTAATGATAAAGCTTTATTTGCTGTAAATCCTGCTAGTGACATTTTTGTAATTGGTGCCTCTGCTCCACCAGTAATCATTGCATCTGCATCCCCGCGTTCGATAACTTTAAATGCGTCACCGATAGAGTTGGTTGCAGTCGCACATGCTGTTACTGTAGTAGAGTTAATTCCTTTTGCTCCAAAACGAATCGAAACTTGTCCTGAACCCATATCCGGAATCATCATTGGTACAAAGAACGGACTAACGCGACGATGTCCACGATTTAGGAAAACTTCATATTGCGTTTCGAATGTTTCCATTCCACCGATACCGGATCCAATCCATACACCAACACGAGTGGCATTGGAATCATCAATAATTAAGCCAGAATCTTGTACAGCCATTTCAGCACTTGCAATGGCATAGTGGGTGAAACGGTCCATTTTACGAGCTTCTTTTTTCTCTAAATATTTTTCTACATCAAAGTCTTTTAATTCTGCTGCAATTTTAACCGGAAAGTCATCCGGATTAAGTCTTGTCATTTCTGCAACACCATTGACACCTTTTTTTGCGTTTTCCCACGAAGTTTCTGCATCATTCCCAATTGGTGTAACTGCTCCAATACCAGTAACAACTACTCTTCTTCTATCCATTTACTCATCTCCTTATTTTGCAATTCATAAAAAACAACTTCTGTCTATGCGACAGCAGCTAGTATAAAATTAAGGCTTTATTTAAAATAAAAATATTGCACAAACAAAATAAACCAAAAGCCTGCTCTATTATAACATAAATAAAGAAGAGTTGCCCTAACTAAAATAAACGTTAGGGCAACTTTCCTTTTGACGTATTTTTTTATTTACCCCAACGAATGATTAGGGCGCCCCATGTTAAGCCGCCACCAAAGCCGACAAGTAACACGTTATCATTATCTTTAATACGACCTTCTTCAACTGCATCCACTAAAGCAAGCGCAATAGAAGATGATGATGTATTTCCATATTTATGAACTGTTTTCATTAGTTTCTCTTCTGGAAGATTTAAACGTTCACGAGAAGCTTCCATAATACGAATATTAGCTTGGTGCGGAATTAGTAAATCTAAGTCTTCTTTTTCAAGTCCAGCACTTTCTAGTACGCGTAATGAAGCCTCACCCATTTGACGAACTGCGAAACGGAACACTTCACGTCCGTTCATATAGATTTTTTTGTTTTCGTCTAAGTTCAAGTATTTACCTCCAGAACCGTCCGAACCCAAGTCAAAGGAAAGTAAACCGTGGTCATCTGATACAGGGCCCATAACAACTGCTCCTGCTCCATCACCGAATAATACTGCTGTTGCGCGGTCGTCCCAGTTAGTAATTTTAGATAATTTATCTGCACCAACTACAACAATATTTTTATACGCGCCAGTTTTAATGAATTGAGCTGCAGTAACAACCCCAAATGTGAATCCAGCACACGCTGCTTCAACATCCATTCCCGCAGCATTTTTTGCTCCTAAACGATCTTGGATAATATTGGCAACGGATGGAAATGTTGCTTCTTGTGTCACAGTTGCAACGATAAACAAATCAATATCATCTGGAGTAAGACCAGCATTTTCAATTGCTACTTTTGCTGCTTCATATGCTAAATCATGTGTATACTCATCGTCACGAGCAATTCTTCTCTCTTCAATTCCAGTACGAGTACGAATCCACTCATCAGACGTTTCCATCATTTTTTCTAAATCAAAGTTTGTTAATATTTTTTCAGGTACGTATTTACCTACTCCTAAAATTCCTGCGTTCATGTGTTCTCCTCCATATCAAACTACATCAGGATAAAAGTTCTTCTCCTGGATATTTTTATGACCTGGTGCTAATTTTAACAGAGAAACTTCAATTACGCAATTGGATTGCTACTTTTTATTTTACTTCAAGTGCTTTATTTGGATTATTTTCAGCAAATCCACCAGCTTTAGACCAGCCAATTATTTTACCATCATCTGATTTGATACGGTACCAATACTCATTTTTCACATCTGCTCGGCGGTCAATATCTAGTTCTTGACCTAAATAATCATTTAAATCTGCTACGACTTTAGAATTATCTTCTACAGGGTATGCATAGATTTTTTGATCTGAGTCAGTTACATATTTATCTAGTTTCATATTTGTTTCATTTTTAGGGGTGTAAAAAATAGTCACTGTATTACTATTTATCCATCCAATTGATTTGCCTTGATCTTGAAGTTGATACCAAGTACCTTTTTCGGTAACTGCTTTTTGAGTTATTCGTAGCGTTTTATTTTGGTAATCTTTGGCACTTCCTACTTGTTCTGCGCCTTTTGTGTTATAAGGTTTTGTCCAAATAATTTCGTTAGCGGGTTTTGTTATTTCAGCATAAGCCAATTGGCTCTCTGATGAGGTTACTGTATCGTAAATTTGATCATAATCATCTAAATTGTATGTTTCTATAGTAGAAATTAGTTTTTCTGCATAAGTCGGGTCAGTTGCATATCCAGCATCTTGAATCGCATGGGCTGCTTTTTTATAGTCTGTTTCTCCGATAACCGCAGAATATAAATCTGGATTTCCAGATACTCCATTAATAAAAAGTTGTGCATGATCGACTAATGATGATTTTTTATCAGGGTATTTTCTGAAATCAGCTTGTGTATGATAAGCTTTTCCATTGCTAAATTCTTGTGTACCCATTGAAACTGAACTTCCTTCATAGCTGCCTTTAATTCCAAACAAGTTGTTAGCAGAAGTTGATAAGCCACTTTCACCCCAATTGGATTCTAAGATGGCTTGAGCTAAAGTAACACTCGTTAATATTTTTTCTTCTTTTTGTAAATCTTGTGCATCGCTAGCAATTGATTGTATAAATTGCTGTTGTGATAAAGTCATTCCTGCCTGACTCACTGCGGTTTGGCTTGCTTCTGCCGCTCCTACGTTAGCAAAAGGTAACAAGGTGGAACTTACGATAGCACTTGCTAGTAAAATCTGCGTGAATTTCTTTTTCATTATCAGTTGGCACTTCCTATCCAAATTAGTTAATTCCCCAATTTAAATGGCTCTGTCTCTGTTAACCTTCTTCATTCTAGCATTTTCATTCTGAGAACTTACTAACTTTTTGATGAAAGGTTTATCATAAAAGTTAGTAAATAGCTAGTTCAAAGGATTTGAGAGTACCTATTTACTTTTGACAATATTATGTCATTCCATTTAACCCTCTTTACACTACTATTCTCCGTTTGGTGAATTATTCCTCCTTGTTTCTCGATAATCGTATTTTCAAAAGATATATGATTGGATAATCAAGTTTTATGTGCTAAAATGTATAATGAAATAGATGAAATGGGGTGTAAGGATGCGTTACGTGGTGACTGTGTTTTGGGTATTCTTACTTTCTTTAATGGCTGAATTCGTTCTTTCTTCCATGTTATATGTATCATTTGATATGACGCGGGCTATTATTTTAACAGTAGGGTTATCCTTCTTCATTATTTTAATCACTTTCTTGATGCCTAAAGATAGCGAAGTTTATGACTTTAAGTAAACATCCAACTTTCTGATAGCGAGAACTCACTTTTCGAGTGTAGCTCAAAAAAAGAACCTCTTTCCACATGTTGGAAAGAGGTTCTTTTTTTATTTATCCAAGTAATATTTATTAACTGGTTTTAAATCATCGTTTAATTCATATACAAGCGGTACACCTGTTGGGATTTCAAGTTCCATAATTTCGTCATCACTAATACCTTCTAAGAATTTTACCAAGGCGCGTAAACTATTACCATGAGCTGCAATAACTACACGACGTCCTGCTTTAATTTCTGGTGCAATTGTATCCATCCAGTAAGGAATAACTCGTTCTAAGGTTACTTTCAAGTTTTCACCCGATGGAATTGCATGGGTATCAAGAAGTTGATAACGGCGATCATTTTTCGCTTGTCTTTCGTCGTTTTCTTCTAATAATGGTGGAAGAGTATCGTAGCTTCTGCGCCATTTTTGTACTTGGTCTGCGCCGTATTTTTCAGCAGTTTCTTGTTTATTAAGTCCTTGAAGCGCTCCGTAATGTCGTTCGTTTAAACGCCATGATTTATGGACTGGAACCCACATTTGATCAGATTCTTCTAAAACATAATTAAGCGTTTTAATAGCTCTGGTTAAAACGGAAGTAAAAGCTACATCAAATTCCAAGCCAGCTTCTTTAATACGTTTTCCCGCTGTCATTGCTTCTACAACGCCTTCTTCTGATAAGTCAACATCATGCCAACCAGTAAATAAATTCAATTTGTTCCATTCACTTTGACCATGACGAATTAATACTAATTTCATCTTCCTCATCCTTCCATTTTCGCTTATTTTCTAAACGACTAATCCAACAAAAGTTTTCCCTTTCGAGTCGTGAATCAAACATTTTCCATGTTATTCTGTGACTTTAAAAGTAAATTCTTTATCTTGTAAATCAATTTCAACGGAAGAATGCGGCATAATTTTACCAGATACAATTTCTCTTGCAAGCGGCGTTTCGACATGACGCACAATATATCGTTTCAGTGGACGCGCACCGTATACTGGGTCATAAGCTTCTTCTGCAATAAAGGCTTTTGCGTTATCTGAAATAGTAATCGTAATTTCTTGATCAGCAAGGCGAATTTGAAGTTCTTCTACTAATTTTTCCACAATGCCTTTAATATCAGCGAGTGTAAGTGGTTTAAATAGAATAATATCATCTACACGGTTTAAGAATTCTGGTTTAAATTCACTTTGTAAAATTTGCATTACGTCTGATTCTAATTCAGGCGAGATTTCACCTTCTTCGGTTCTTTCTAACAATAAATTAGAGCCGATATTAGACGTCATAATGATTACAGTATTTTTAAAATCAATTAAGCGCCCTTGTGAATCAGTAATCCGACCATCATCAAGCACTTGTAAAAGGATATTAAATACGTCTGGATGGGCTTTTTCGATTTCATCAAGTAAGACAATCGAATATGGGTTGCGTCTTACAGCTTCGGTAAGTTGTCCGCCTTCCTCATATCCAACATAACCTGGAGGAGCCCCGACAAGTCTTGATACGGAATGTTTCTCCATGTATTCAGACATATCAATTCGAATCATATGATCTTCAGAATCAAACATATTATAGGCTAATGCTTTGGCTAGTTCCGTTTTACCAACACCGGTTGGGCCCAAGAAAATAAAGGATCCGATTGGTCGTTTTGGATCTTTAATCCCCGCACGAGCACGTAATACTGCATCACTAACTAATTGAACAGCGTCGTCTTGACCAATTACTTTTTGATGAAGGACATCGGCTAATTTAAGCAGTTTTTCGCGTTCTCCTTCTACTAACTTAGTCACTGGTATTCCAGTCCATCGTCCAACAATTTCAGCGATTTCATTTTCTGTTACTTCTTCTTGTAAAATTCGATCTTCTTGGGCTGTTTTTTCGCGATTTTCCGTTTCTAATGCTAATAATTCTTTTTCTACTGCTGGAATTTTACCGTGGCGAAGTTCAGCAGCTTTATTTAAATCGTAGTTGTTCTCTGCTTCTTCTAATTCATGACGCAGATGATCGATTTGTTCACGAACTTCACGAATTTTACTGATTTCGCTTTTTTCGGATTCCCATTTAGACTTCATTTTATTTGCTTCTTCTTTATAGTCAGCTAGTTCCCGCTGTAACATCTCTAAGCGCCGTTCACTTGCTGGATCTTTTTCTTCTTTTAGTGCAGCTTCTTCAATTTCTAGCTGCATGACTTTTCTTGTTACTTCATCAAGTTCACTTGGCATAGAGTCAATTTCGACACGAATAGTTGCACACGCTTCATCTACTAAATCAATTGCTTTATCCGGTAAAAAACGATCCGTAATGTAACGATTAGAAAGGCTAGCTGCGGCAACTAGGGCATTATCATGAATATTTACGCCATGATGAATTTCAAAACGTTCTTTTAAACCACGTAAAATGGAAACTGTATCTTCCACTGTTGGCTCTGGAACAAGTACTTTTTGGAAACGTCTTTCTAGTGCTGCATCTTTTTCGATATATTGGCGGTATTCATCTAATGTCGTTGCGCCGATACAGTGAAGTTCACCTCTTGCAAGCATAGGTTTCAACATGTTTCCAGCATCCATAGCTCCATCTGTTTTACCTGCGCCGACAATTGTATGAATTTCATCTATAAAGAGCAAAATTTGTCCATCGCTTTGTTTTACCTCTTGAAGTACTGCTTTTAAACGTTCTTCAAATTCACCACGATACTTAGCTCCAGCAATAAGGGAACCAATATCAAGGGAGATAATAGTTTTATCTTTCAGTCCTTCTGGAACGTCTTTTCTGACAATACGTTGTGCTAAGCCTTCAACAATTGCTGTTTTACCAACACCTGGCTCACCAATTAGAACTGGATTATTTTTTGTTTTTCTTGATAAAATTCGAATGACATTACGAATTTCTGCGTCGCGTCCAATCACTGGATCAAGTTTCCCGCTTCTTACTTCCGCGACTAAATCACGTCCATATTTTGTTAAAGCTTCATAGTTTTCCTCTGCATTTTGAGAAGTCACTTTTTTCCCTCCTCTGATTTTTAAAATTGCTTCGTTAATTTGTTTTTTAGATTTATTTTGGTTTTTTAATTCGGCTGTGATGGGGTTCGATTTTTGATCCATTACAGCTAAGATAAGATGTTCTGTTGATACAAAATCATCCTCTAATTGTTTCTGTTCTTTTTCTGCATCTCTCATTAGTTGGAAAAGCGCTTGACTCATTGCTTGTCCATAGTTCACACCGCTTCCTGAAACAACAGGAATTTTTCTTAAAGCTTCGTCTACTACTTTTTGAAGTTCCTCAACATTAACTTCTGCTACATCATATACGTGTTTTGCAAAGTCACTCTCAGTTAATAACACTTTAAAAACATGTATAACGTCAATTTCTTGATGTTCTGATGCAATAGCTAGATTTTGTGCGTCCGCAATTGTTTGCTGGACTTGTTGGGTAAATTTTTGTAAATCCATTTTTTGTCCTCCTTATAAAAGATAAGTTTGACCTTTTTTGACCTTAACTTTATTATAGTTTTTTATCTTACTTTTGTCTAACAAAAACCATCTTTTTTTATAGAAAAAGACCTACCAATTTTTAGGTTGGCAGATCTTCAGAATTTCTTAATCACGACCTGTAAATAGGCGGAGTAAGAACATGAATAAGTTAAGGAAATCAAGGTATAAATTCAGCGCAAGCATTGGTACATCTGCAAGTTCCACATCGCGCTTCATAATTTGGTTAAAATCATACAAAATGTATAATGAGAAAATAATTGTCCCACCTGCTGAAATAATAGTTGTCAGCATAGAACCTAGTGGTAAAAATACTCCAGCAAAACTAAAGATGATAAGAATAATAATCGCAGCGAATAATGCGCTACTTAAGAAAGATAAGTCTTTTTTCATTTTTGCGCCAATAAAAGCTAATGTTGTGAATGTAATAGTTGCTGTAACAAATGCCATCAGAACGGCGGCACCTTGTCCTGCACCAAAATAATATGTCAAAGTTGGTCCAAGCGTTAAGCCTGTGACAAACGCAAATGCTAGTACTACTGGGTACCCCACCACTTTATTAATTGTTTTACTTCGACGCACTACCATTGCTGTGATAAGTAACGCGACTTCTAACACGACAAGAGGCAAATAAAGTTCTGGACTTAATTTACTCCCAATCGCAGCACCGATAGATGCAAGTAGCAAAGAAAATACAAACCAATTAAGTATTTTTTGCATAATAATTTGTTTTTCTGTTTTTTTCTCTGTGTTTACTTGCTCGGATGTGTGATTGATTTCGTTCATGAACATTTCTCCTCTTCAATTGATTAGTTTTATTATATCAAAATAATTATTACAATTCTATCGGTCTTGCGTTGGAAATTTCATAAAAAAAGAAGCGCACGAGGCACTTCTCTAAATTAAATCAAATTGTTTCAAGCCAAGCATTATTCCATCGCTGTTGTTGTCTTTCGTTACAAAGTCAGCTTTTTCTTTTAATAAAGGTACGGCGTTTTCCATTGCAATCGCATAATCCACAGCGCCAAACATCTCTAAGTCGTTCATGCCATCTCCAAACGCATAGGTTGGAACATTTTGATAGCCCATAACTTCAAGTAGCTTCGAAATACCAACTGCTTTAGATCCGCCTTTTCTTAAGACGTCATTACTAAATGGTGTGTTGCGAACAAATTGTAATTCTGGAAAACGTTCTGGAAAATAATCATCACCAGTTTCAAGTAATAGAAGTGCCATATTGATTGTTTCTTCTTTATACATATTAGGTCTTACTTTTGGCATTGGCTCACCTAAAAAATCATAATGCGCTTTTACAACTGGTGTGCTTGCAGTTGCGCCAATTCTTTTATCATTATAATAGCAAACCTCTACATTTTGTGATTTAGCTTCAACCGTCAAACGATCAAGTAAATCAGCATCAATCACATCTTCATACACTTTTTCTCCTTCAAAAATAGCCATTTGTCCGTTCATCATTACTGCGGATTCAATGCCGGTAATTTTCATTTGATGACTGATTTCTATAAGGGTCCGACCAGTAGCAATAACAGGAATAACATTATTTTCTCGAAGTTTATCAAGTGCTTGAAGCGAGGTATCAAGTACTTTGGATTCACTATTTAACAGTGTTCCATCCATATCAAAAAAACAAATTCCACGTGGTTTCACATTATTCATCCTTTACTAACATAATATATCCATCATACCAATCTTACGGATGCAAAGTAAAGGTTATTTATACATAACAAAATCTCCTGTGTGCTCAAAACCAAGGCGGTGATATATTTCACCAGCAACTGGGTTATCGTAAAATAAACATGGTTTCTTTCCTTCTGCTAATACATCGCAACATAATTTTTTTAGAAGCGTACTTGCAAAACCGCGTTGTCGATATCCATCACTTGTCGCTACACCTGTAATCATTGCTGAAAAGGAATTTTCTGCCGATGTTTCAGCTACAGCAACTACTTCTTGGTCTTGTTCAATATAATAAATTCGTTTCACGCCTTTTTCAATTTGGCGAATAATTAATTCTTCATTTTCATCGCGCGAACCAAATTCTTTAATGTGTTTGCGCATTTTAATAATTGGAGCTACGTCTTCTGCTACTGCCGTTCTTACAATAACGTCTTGATTTACAGAAATACGATTTACATGTTCGCATTCGCAAAAATAAGTGTCTTGTCTTTTTTCGGCAAGCTCTGGTAAAAATGGTTCTAGTTCCTTTGTGACACGAGAAATACCGCTAACTTCATATGTATCATGCTTAGCAATAATTTCTGAGAAAGCTTTTGCATCAAAATTAGCGTCTTTTGAATAGGGTAAGAAAAACGTATCGAATCGAAGTAACAATGCATGTAATTTACCTGATGAATCGAATTCGCCCCAAAGATCTTGCACATCACTCTCGTAACCAAAATTTTCGATATCCCCAATAATAAATAAATTGAGGGTTGCTTCGGGTTTTAAAAGTGCCATTACTTCTTCATTATCAGATACAGTTAGTTTTCTAATCATGTGTCACACTCCTATTTTGAAAATTGTCTTCATTTTACGTGAGTTAGTGAGGTTCGTCAAGCCCTGAATCTTGCTATTTTACGGCATATAAAAAAGCTCGGGATTATTAGTCCCAAGCTTTTTATGATTCGTAATGAATTTCGCCAATTTTTAACATTAAGCTGATAGCATTGAATTTTTCGTCTCCAAGATGCATTTTGTTTGTATCTTGAAAAGTGATAGGTGCTGCTGTAATCGCTTCTTTTGGTTGTTCAAAGAATTTTTCGTCTAATGTCAAACTTTCTGTAATTTGTGTTATGTATTTTTGGAATTTATTTTCGTTTCTCATTTTCCCAATCATTAATGCTTTCAAAGTGTTTTGGGAAATCCCGACTGCAAGCGCGAATGTTCTATGAGTATATCCATTTATTTTCATATAAAGTGACAAATTAGTGGCAATTCTTTGTTTTTCTGCCTTGTTTTTCATTTGGGTGAACCTCCTGTCTTTCTATAGTTATCATTATGTCCGGCAAAGATGAGAATCTGATTAAAACTTCATAGTATTTAGCTAAAAATATTGAAAACGTTTTCTTTCTTTTATAAAAAAGTGCCGGAATAACGAATATCCCGGCGCATTTTTTTATTTTGTGTATGCATCCCAAACGACCGTTCTTAAAACTTCTAAAAATTCAGGGTCAGCATTTGGCATTGGAGGTCGGTGGTAAGCTGCACCAACTTCATCTGTTACTACTTTACATTCATAATCATTATCATAAAGTACTTCTAAATGTTCTGCGACAAAACCAACTGGCGTATAAATAAAATGTTTGTATTTTTCTCGGCCATGAAGTTCTCTTGTTAAATCTTGTACATCAGGTCCAAGCCAAGGTTCCCCGGTTTTCCCTTCACTTTGCCAACCTAGCGCATAATGAGGTACTGCTACTTTATCAAAAATTAAATCCGCTGTTTCTTGAAGTTGGTCTGGGTATGGATCGTTATGTTGTTTAATTTTCTCTGGTAAACTGTGTGCGGAAACAATTAATACAGTGTCTATTAACTCATCTGCTGGAATTTGTTTAGCTGTCTCGTTTATTCTATCAGCCCACATTTGAATGAATTTTGGTTGTTTATACCAATCATTAATTGCTTGAATATGAATACCGCCCAATTTATCAGCAGCATCTTTTGCTCTTTTGTTATATGCTTCTACACTAAAACTGGAATAATGAGGCGCTAAAACGATAGAAACAGCTTCTTCTATACCATCTTTATGCATTGTTGCAACTGCATCTTCAATAAATGGTTCGATATGTTTTAAACCGATATACGCTTTAAATTCTACTTCATCTTGCGCGTCGTTTAATGCTTTTTCTAGTCCATAGGCTTGTGCTTCGGTGATTTTCGCTAGTGGTGAAAGACCTCCGATAGCGTGGTATCTTCCGCGTAAATCTGCAATCATTTCTTCACTTGGCTTATGTCCGTGACGAATATCTGTGTAGTAACGTTCAATATCTTCGTCTTTATACGGAGTCCCGTATGCCATTACAAGTAAACCTACTTTTTTAGTCATTTTTCATCATCCTTTTTTTAATAGAATTTCGCTTCTTTCGTGGATGTACTTAGTTAATTTTTTTAGCATTTCTGGTGGTACTTCTGGAAAAACACCGTGTCCTAAGTTGAAAATGTATCCTGGTTCTAGTATACCTTCTTGCAAAATTCGTTCCGTTTCTGCTAGACATTTTTCTGGTGCAAGAAGTGTGGATGGGTCTAGATTTCCTTGAATTGCTTTTGTTGGTACTTTTTGTCTGGCAGTTGTAATCGTTTCACGCCAATCTACACCGACTACATCTAGTGGCATTGTTTCCCACTCTGCTAAAAGATGACTTGCCCCAACCGCTTGCATAATAATCGGTGTTGTTGGATGAACAGCTTTCACTTCTTTAACGATCATTTCAATGACAGGTCGGATGTACTGCGCATAATCCGCACGGCTAAGTGCTCCTACCCAAGAATCAAACAATTGAACAGCAGAAGCCCCGGCGTTAATTTGCGCTATTAAATAATTCGCAGTCATGCGTCCAAGTTTTTCCATTAAAATTGCCCAAACTTCTGGTTCACGGTACATAAAACTTTTTGTTTGGTGATAATTTTTCGATGGACCACCTTCTATCATATAACTTGCAAGCGTGAAAGGTGCTCCAGCAAATCCAATTAAAGGTACATCTAACATATCATCAGCTAGTAATTTTATCGTATCAAGCACATAAGGCACTTCAATTTCCGGTTTAAAAATCGTCAGTTTCTCGACATCTTGGAAAGTTCTAATTGGATTATGTATGACTGGACCAACGCCTGACTTAATCTCTACATCTACTCCCATCCCCGGAAGTGGTGTCATAATATCTTTATATAAAATTGCTGCATCGACTCCGTATTGATCTACTGGTAATTTAGTAACATAAGCACATATTTCTGGTTGATGAGTAATTTCAAATAGCGAATATTTTTCTTTTAATTTACGATATTCTGGTTGAGATCTCCCTGCTTGTCTCATGTACCAAACCGGAATTCGGTCCACTTGTTCTTTTCGCGCTGCTTTTAAAAATAAATCGTTCGTTATTTTTGTCATTGAGTCGCTTCCCTTCTTTGTTCATTTACACACAATAGGCAACAGAACAATAAATAACTTCTCCAGATAAAAGGATACTAGAAATCTTGTATAAAACCAAACAAATTGCCTATCTACTGTTTCAATTATGAAAAACGTGGAAAACAAAGGTGTAATCATTTATCTTAATTGAATAAAACTGAAAGAAGGACTTATCATGAAAAAAGTATTTATCACAACTGGAACGGAACATTATCTTCGTCAACTATTGGAAAATTATATTGGCGAGAATGTGACACTTCTGCAAAACTTTTCGCAATCTCTTTTGTATCAAGAGTCAACTGGAGAAAAACTTTTCCAAGAAGGTAAAGAGTATCGAGTTTTACAAAGTAGTGGTTCTTTAAAAGGTTTTGGAATTGTTGTGTTTGAATATATTCAACTTCGCGATGAAGAGATTCCAATTTTCTTACAAATGTATCAACATGCTAGCTTACATTTTAGTGAAACACCTGGGTTACAAAGCACGAAGCTTACCAAAGCGATGAATACAAATAAGTTTTTAATTGTTTCTTTTTGGGATTCCGAAGTTTTCTTTCAAGAATGGAAAAAAACTCCTTTACACAAAGAAATTACAAGCATCATGAAAAAAAATAATACGCAAGTTGGTTTCTCACATGAAGATATTTATCATTATCCAGAATTCTCACATGATGCTAAATAGGAAAAAGCGATTTGGACCAAAAATCCAAATCGCTTTTTTTATTCGTACATTTTTTTCATTCTGATTGGAGCATAAAGGAAAGTAAAAATCGCTACAAAAGCTAAATTTATTCCTAATATCACCATCCCGCCGATTGTTCCATTTTGGGCAATTCCAATAAGGCTAAAGAGTATTGCTTGGCCAAGTAGTAAAATTCGTAAAAAGTGAATAAAACTACGGTGGCGATAAGCATCATCAATCGGATAAAGACGTAACATAATTTGTGCATCATAATGTTTTAGCATCGGGATAAATTGAAAGCCAGTTAAATATAAGAATAACAATGAAAAAATAATATTCAAATAAAATCCTTGCACAAAAACGAGCAGAATAACAGCAATTACAGTAAGCCTAACGTAAAGTCCGATATATTCATTCGTTCTTACAAAAGTGCGGCTAAACAAATAAGCAAACGTTTTTCTTTTCGCATAAGGAATTGGCTGATATAAGAAATCAAGATAGTTCCGTCTACGAACCGTCCCTCGTAAGTGTGGTACATCCGTAAATAAATTAACCAAACGATAGAAACGATTCATTCGCGCTTCTTCTTTATCTACTAAATATTCCCATCTAAGCGTCACTTTAGAAGTTTTCTTCTTAATCCAGTAATAACTCGCTAAAATTACAACTAGAACAAGCGGAATCGAAATAAAAGGCGCAGAAATTAACGAAATATAAATTAAAATAGCATTTATAATAACGCGAACAAACATCCATGTCGTATCAGCATCTTCCAATTTCATACTTTCAAAGCCAAAATAAATATTCCAAGCTTTAAGTAAAGCAAGCACGATAAATAATGTAAAGAACTGGCTATAAGGTATTCCTGTCACTTCTACATACATAGGCATACAAATACCGAGAACGATTACGAATACATACAATTGCATAAAGAAACTGGCTATTTTTGCTTGAGAAAAATAAGCATCCATTGCTTTTTCTTGAACGATTAAGTAAACTACGTCCGGTTTTTGTAGGAGCGTTGCGACTGGGCTAATTGCAATAGAAGCTGTAAGTAAAATAACCATCAGCGGAATAACTGGGAAACTCGGCTCAAGCGTTTTCACCCAACCTGCGTAATAAAAAATACCGGCACCAAGCCCAATGATAAGAACAAACAGCAGATGATCATTAAACATATAACGGAGATAGCGCATTACTTCTGTAGTATAAGCGCTAAAACGTTCCTTCCAGAGCGCTTTACTGTCAAATATCATCTTCATCAGCTTCCTCTTCCTTTGTCAACTGGATGTAAATTTCATCAAGTGAAGCTCCTGGCATTTCAAAGTTCGTTTGTAAATCTTTCAAAGTACCTTCTGCACGAATTTCACCTTGATGAATAATGATAAAAGTATCGCAATATTTTTCAGCTGTCGCCAAAATATGCGTTGACATTAAAATACTTGCTCCCTCACTTCGCATTTCATCCATCCAATTAAGTAGTGACTGGATTCCAAGTGGATCAAGCCCAACAAAAGGTTCGTCAATAATATATAATTTAGGCTCAATTAAAAAAGCCGACATAATCATTACTTTCTGTTTCATCCCTTTAGAAAAATGCGCTGGAAACCAATTCAATTTTTTCTCTAAGCGAAATTCTTTTAAAAGTGGGGGCATTCTTTCTTGTAATTCTTCTTGTGAAAGACCATAAGCCATTCCGGTTAATTCTAGATGTTCTTTTAATGTTAATTCTTCATATAATACCGGGGTTTCTGGGATATAAGAAAATTGCTTTCTATATGTTTCTGTATCTTCCACTAATTGGTGACCGTTGATTTTAATTGTCCCTTGTTTTGGATGCATTAAGCCAGTTATGTGTTTAATGGTTGTACTTTTTCCTGCTCCGTTTAGGCCGATTAATCCAACAATTTGTTTTTCTTCAATCGCAAATGAAATATCTTTTAGGACTGGTCGCTTTGTATACCCGCCCGTCAGGTGTTCTACTTCTACTAAAGCCATTTCCATACCTCCTTACGTATCTTTAGTTAATAATAGCATATTCATCCCTTGAACTGTCAAAATAATCCATTGTCCACTATCTCATACATGCTTTTGACTCGTTTTTATGTTAAATTAAAGTAGTACATAATTAATATGTTGTGAAAGGTGGTCATACTTAATGGACGATTGCATTTTCTGCAAGATAGTTCGCGGTGAAATCCCTTCTGCCAAAGTGTATGAAGATGATGAAGTATACGCATTCCTTGATTTAGGACAAGTCACAGAAGGTCATACACTCGTAATTCCTAAAAAACATGCTAGGAACACATTCGATTTACCTGAAGAGACGGCTGCTGAATTATTCCGCCGCGTGCCAAAAATCGCGCGAGCTTTAAAAGAAGCTTTACCGCTACAGGGATTAAATATTTTAAATAATAATGAAGAAGTAGCTTACCAATCTGTTTTTCATTGTCATATCCATTTAATACCAAGGTATAGCAAATCAGACGACTTTGGGTTAAAATGGAAAGATAACGCAGACTGGTATACACAAGAACGTTACCAAGAAATTGCTGAACTTATCGCAGCAAAAGTAGACTAAAATGACTTTATGGATGGAGTGGAGTATAAATGAATAAAAAATCACTTATTTTTGGTATTTTAGCTGGTGGGGCAATTGGAGCCGCAGCCTCGGTATTATTTGCTCCAAAATCCGGCAATGAACTTCGAAAAGATATTGTTGCTAAATCAGGTGAAGCAAGTGTCATTTTAAAAGAACTAGCATACAATGCAAATGAACTTATTCAATCTGTTCAAGTTCTTGGCACAGAAGGCTCAACACTACTTAAAGATGTTTCTTCAGACATTATGGAATCTGTTTCTAAGTGGAACGAGGAAATGGAACCTGAAAAGAAACGCTTAAAAGACGAAATTAAAGATATGCAAAAAACAATTTCTGATTTAGAAAAAACACTCAAAAAAGATAATAAATAAGTATAAAAACTGGGCGCTTGCTCAGTTTTTTTCTGTGCTTAAAATCACCTTCATAAAAACGTCAAAATTAGGCAATTATTTATTAAAAAAAGGGTTGAATTTTATTCCAATTGAGCATACAATACTATGGTGCCTTCTGACGGAGCACTATTTTAGCTTTAACTGGAGGAAAGTTTACAATGCGCTGCTTAAAATCAATCAACACAGAGCGACGAGATGAGTTTAATCGACTTTTCCTAAAAGGTATCCTTGTTTGGCTAGCTGCCGTATGTATTTGTTTTTTAACACAACATTTAATGTACCCCGGCCAACTTACAAATGATTATCAATTCATGAGCTTTTTGGGTATTGTTTTAATTTATCCAATTCATAAGTTGCTTCATATTATTGGGTGCTTTAAATATCGCGAAGGTACAGTCATTCAGTGGCGTATCCATTTCTTTATTCTTCCCTGTATAAAATTAAATATTAAACGGATAATTCCAAAATGGCATTACATCTTTTCATTAATTTTGCCTTTTGTCGTTATCACTACTATTCTAATCACTTTAATGCTTATAACTCCAATTGGGCACTCGGGAATGTTCCTAATTTTATTATCTGTCCACTTTGGAATGAGCTTTTCTGATTTTACTCACATTAAAAAACTATGGAAAATGCCAAAGAATTGTTTTGTAGAAAGTGCAGAACGTGGCTTTTCGATTTTAATTTCTGACTAAACCATAAGAATATCATTAAATTTCTTTCATCTTTTCTTTTTATCTTTAATTTATGTTATGATAGTTATTGTGTTAAGCGGGAATTATTCCAACAACTAAGGAGTGTGTTTTATTTAATGAAGAAGAAATTAATTCTTGGACTTGTCATGATGATGGCATTGTTCAGTCTAGCAGCGTGTGGTGGCGGCGGTAATGTCGTTAAGACGGATTCTGGCGACGTAACGCAAGATGAGCTTTACGACGCAATGAAAGATAAATATGGTTCTGAGTTTGTACAACAACTTACTTTCGAAAAAATCCTTGGTGATAAATACAAAGTAAGCGACGAAGATGTTGATAAAAAATTCAAAGAGTACAAATCCCAATACGGCGATCAATTCTCTGCAGTTTTAGCTCAAAGTGGCTTAACTGAGAAATCATTCAAAAGCCAACTTAAGTACAACTTGTTAGTTCAAAAAGCAACTGAAGCTAATGCTGATACTAGCGATAAAGCACTTAAAGAGTACTACAAAACTTGGCAACCAGATATTACTGTAAGCCATATTCTAGTAGCTGATGAAAACAAAGCCAAAGAAGTTGAACAAAAACTTAAAGACGGCGCAAAATTTGCTGATTTAGCAAAAGAATATTCTACAGATACTGCTACTAAAGAAAACGGTGGCCAATTAGCACCATTTGGTTCTGGTAAAATGGATCCTGCATTTGAAAAAGCAGCTTATGCCCTTAAAAACAAAGGCGACATCAGCGCTCCAGTAAAAACTCAATATGGATACCACATCATCCAAATGGACAAACCAGCTACAAAAACAACTTTTGATAAAGATAAAAAAGCTGTTAAAGAATCTTACCTTGCATCCCAATTAACTACAGAAAACATGCAAAAAACGCTTAAAAAAGAATACAAAGATGCTAACGTAAAAGTTGAAGACAAAGACTTGAAAGATGCTTTCAAAGATTTTGACGGTTCTGCTTCAAAAGATTCATCTAAATAAGTAAATAAAAACACGATTGGAACTAGTTTCCAATCGTGTTTTTTTATATAGAAAAGCTGTTCAGTTACGCTACCTGAACAGCTTTTCTGTTATTCAAAAGTTGGATTATAAAAGGAACGATTATCTAACCCAAATACTCTTTCACTAAATTCGCCTGGTTTTGTATGTTTTAATACTTTATCCATCATATTTAGCGAAGCATCCATTAAATCAATTTGATGTAAAATTTCAGCTTCACGAACTAGTGGCGGCTTCGGACTTCCCCACTCGCCTTTACCATGATGAGACAACAGTACGTGTTTTAAGACAACTACTTCTTCTCCATCAATCGATAGCTCTTCAGCAATTTTACTTACTTCCTCAACGACGATAGAAATATGTCCAATCAAATTACCTTCAAGTGTATAAGTGGTCGAAACTGGTCCAGAAAGTTCAATTACTTTTCCTAAATCATGTAAAATAACACCAGCATAAAGTAGGTCGCGATTAACTGTCGGATATAAATCTGCCACTGATTTAGCTAAACGCAACATGGAAACCACGTGGAAACTTAATCCCGAAACAAATTCATGGTGATGGCGCATGGCAGCTGGATAATCATAAAAATCATCTTGATATTTTTTTAGTAAAGCTCGCGTAATTCGTTGCAAGTTTGCATTTTTCATTTCGAAAATATATTGGGTTATTTCGTCAGCCATTTCATCTTTATTAATAGGTGCTGTCTCCATAAATTCACTAGCGCTAACGCCATCAAGTGGTGATGCTTGTCTGATTTGGCGGATTTTCAATTGCTTTCTTCCACGATAATTTTGAATATCTCCCATAAGGTGAACAATTTGCTGCACCCCGTAATTAATTTCATCGCTTTCTTTTACATCCCAAAGTTTTGCTTCTAATTCACCTGATTTATCTTGTAAAACAAGGCTTAAAAATGGTTTTCCATTACTCGCCGTTCCTTTTACACTTGATTTAATCAGCAAGAATAACTCAACTGTTTCCCCAACTTCATAGTCTAATAATCTTTTTTCCATTGTATCGCCTTCTTTCTTTCTGTAGTAAGAAGTTTCTCCAACCATTATAGCACGCGTATGTCTTCACTGGAAAAAAATTTGCGAGTTTCTTGATGACATGTGAAAAAAATTACCTGATTTGTGCTTTTTCTTTTTTGGAGCAACTGCATCATTTGCACCATTCTAGCCGAGTCAAAATGAACAAAACCATCATCAATAATTATAGGTAATGGAAAATCTTTATGAATAACATCAATTAATGCAAAACGGATTGCCAAATACAGTTGTTCTTTTGTTGCTTGACTCAATTCCTCTGGGAAGAATGAAACGACTTGTTTACTCTCGACTTGAATCCGGTTCTCTTGTAAG
This sequence comes from Listeria sp. MAN/IMW/UF464, assembly GCF_058683955.1. Classification (NCBI taxonomy): domain Bacteria; kingdom Bacillati; phylum Bacillota; class Bacilli; order Caryophanales; family Listeriaceae; genus Listeria; species Listeria sp. MAN/IMW/UF464. The sequence continues at coordinate 95,242 of NZ_JBZWZP010000002.1, read as the reverse complement.
TACACTTTTGTATAATTCCCATTCGTTAAATGGTTGAAATAGTCAGTTGCTAAAGCTAATGTTTTTGGTAATTTTCCTTCTTGCAAACTCCGCATAGTTTCTTGAAGTATTTGAAGTGCTAGTTTAGTTTCTGTCCATTCCCGAGTCATTTGTTGCAATTTGCTTTTTTCTGAATAGAAGTCTTGCATGAGTGCAGCAAACGTTCCACCCTCTTCTAAAGTTGCTATCTCATGATTTTTTGCAGCCAATGAGGCATGAATATTTTCTTGTTCTAATTCTATTTTGCGCAGTTTTTCTTCTAGTTGAAGTTCTTTTTCTTTAATGACTTCTTGCGCTGAAAACTGACTTAATGCTAGTCGCTTATCTGGTTCGAGTTGCGCTTCTAGTAGAATTAAACGTTCGCGCCATTGCTGTTCTTGTTTTACTCGCATTGCTGCTACACGGAATTCGTCTTCATTATTTACTTTGGCTTGTTCTAATAAGTCCGCTTTTTCCTTTTTAACAAGTAGTAGATCTTGTTTTACTAAATTTAATTGCATTGTAACTTGTTCCATTTTTTCTGCGAGTTTGGCGTTTTCGGTCAAATTATTTCGGTAATATAGCAAACCTTGGCGTAAGAAAGATATTTTTTCTTCAATATTAGTAGGTTCTATAGGTGCATCTAGTTTTTCTAATCTGAGCTGGTATGAGTGTTGTTTTTCTGCTAATGGTTCTAATTTCAATGTCAGTTCTGCAGCTAATTGATTTTTTTCGCTATGTTCTTTGTAGGTTTGAACTATAGCCTCCCAGTTTTCATCTGGAAGTTCATTAATCGCTAACGTATCAAATAAATGGTTTAGTTCTGATTGATAGTCGTATTGTGATTTGATTATTCTGCTTTGTCGTTCTTCTAATTGTGCGATTTGTGAAGCAATAATGTCCATTTCGCTCAGTAATTGTTGCCATTCTTGCCTGATTTTTTGCTGTTCTAAAAACGCTAAAATTTGTTGATTGCTAGAAGGCGCGGGTGTTTTAGTAAGAACTAATAAATAAACAGATATAAGAGCCGCTAGAAAAACAACAGCAACGCTCCAAATCGATTGAAAAATCACTAAAACTACTAAAGCCGCTAGAAAAATACCAACAGCTACAATCGATTTAGTTACGGATGTTTTTTCTTTTGAATTTATTTTTTCTTTTTCTTGTTGGAATCTTTTATTGTCCCACATATTTGTTTCTATTTTATCGATCTTTTGTTGCAATTTTTCTTCTGATTCTTGGGTAAGCTTTAATTCTAATTGAATATCATGCTGTTGTTGTTTGTTTATTTGCTCTAGTTCTTTTATTCGAAGTACTTTTTGATCTAGCTCTTTTGTCCATTTCATCGGTGTTTGTTTAGCATCTGTTTGATAGTACTTGATCTCTTTTTCTAAACTTTTTTGTTGTAATTCGCGCTCATTATAGGCGCCATAAGTTTCGATTAAATAGGTTATTTCTGCTTCGTTTTCAGCAAAAAAAGCAGCATGTTCGAAATTATTTTTGTTAATCAAGTTTTTTTGGCGTTCTTCTAATTGAATTAATTGATTTTGCCATTCTTTTTCTCTTAGTTGCAAATGTTCCAAACGGATAATACCATCTGGTGGAAAAGTAGCTTCGGTTAGAGGTACCGCTTTTTCGCTTAGTGCCTTCCATTCTTGGTAAATGGGCCATAAATCTAGCAAGGTATTTAGTGTATCTAGTTCGACACGAATAGCGGTTTTTTCTTCTTGTAATTCAGTTTGTCTTGCTCTTTCCTCTTCTTTTCCAACCAAAAGCAACTCATATTTTGCATTTTGTTTTTTGGCTTCTTGAAACGCTAATTGGCTATCTTTTACTTTTTTGAGTTGTTGATTGATTGCAGGATTTCTTCCGCTTGGTTTAAAAAGAGCTTCCAATTTTTTTTGTAATATTTCAGCCGTTTTTAAAAGTGCATCTGATCCTGTTGTACCTGTGGCAAGCAAATATCGCTCAAATTCTTTTTTCTTCCATTGATGAATATTTTGTAGTCCATGAATATCAAAAGAAAAAATAGCTTCAAACGTATTACGGTCGATTTCTCCAATAATTTCCGTTAATTTTTCTTCTCCAGCTACTTGGCCATCTCCGTAATAAATACGTACATCTCCAGTAGCTTTTCCTTTTAAACGTTCGACAATCACTTTACCCATAGGTGTATCCTCGAGCGTCAATCTCCCACCATAAGGTCCGCCGTTTTTAGGTTCCATACGTGGAATAGATTGTTGTCTAGTTGGGAAACCAAATAAAATACTATGTATAAAAGCCATAATAGTCGATTTTCCAGCTTCATTTTCTCCAAAAATAACTTGAAAATCCGAAATATGATTAAAATGAGCATCGGACCATTTGCCATAACCAACTATATCAATGGACGTTATTCTCATTTCTCATCACCTTCCACTTCTTTAAGCACCGTTCCTAGTTCTGTCAAAGCTGCGTCTAACATTAACTGCCGATCTTCTTCTGATAAATCGTCTAAATATCTACTCACACCACTTTCAAAATATAGAGCCTCCACAGTTTGATAAAAAGCTGATTCATCTTGTAACTTTTCGAAAGCTTGAGTTATTTCTTTACTCGCTAAATGCTGCTCATGCCAGTTCTTTAAATCGCTTTGGTTTGTCAGTTCTATTGTGAGTTTATGAACCCAAATAAAGGTGCTTCCCGTTAAGTCTGTTTCTTCTTGAAGCATTTGTAGCCAGTCAGTTGTATTTATTTTTTGTTTATTGGCCATTTGAACAATAACATGCAGAAAAAAGGAATTACTCTGACCTTGGTATGTAGCTAAAAGTTTTGTGATTTCCCGGTAAAAAGTATTGAGTTCGCTATTTTCAGGCAAGGTAATGATTACTTCTTCCCAAATAATAGGGCTGGTTGCTATGAAATCAATGGTCGTATTTGACGCCGATAATGTGACAATACTCGCTCCTTTTCCGCCTGACTCTTTGCGGTTTCGTCCTTGAATATTTCCCGGGTAATAAACGCTTGGGGATTCTGCTAATAATTGGCGTTTATGGATGTGTCCGAGCGCCCAGTAATCAAATCCTTTTTTAGTGATTTCCTGAATGCGAAATGGTGCGTAAACGTCATGGTCTTCACTGCTTGATAGTTCAGAACCATGTAAAAGCCCGATATGAAAATCTGCCTCTCCTTGTTTATTATATTCGTTTATACGACTAGCACGAATGTGACGTTCTCCGTAGCTAAAGCCATAAATATGAACAATTGCTCCATTCTTTGCTTCCATGGCAGCCATTTCAACTTGTTCTGAAAAAACATGAACATTTCCAGGTAATTGAAGTTTTTCCTTATGTTTCTCTATAAAATCATGATTTCCGTGAATAATGAATGCTTTTATCCCAGCTTGCTCTAATCGCTTCATTTCTTTTGAAAAACGAGCTTGAGCACGGACACTTTGATCCTCACTATCATAAATATCTCCTGCAATTAATACAAATTCCACCGCTTCTTTTATTGCTATCGTTATGATGCGTTCCAACGATTGAAATGTGCTTTCTTGTACGGCAGAAAAAAGTGGTTGTGGCAATGTCGAAAGCCCAATGAAAGGACTATCCAGATGCAAATCTGCTATGTGTAAAAATTTGATTTCTTTCATGACTTTCGCCTCCTTAAAAAACCGAATATACGTTCTTATTATACCTTACTATCTCTTTACGTACAAGCATTTCAAATAAAAAAATGGTTCTACTATTTGCTAAATAAATAACAAATAATAGAACCACTTCGATTAATGAAAATTAGTCGTTTGCTACGTTATATAGGTCTTGTAATGGCGTCATAATAATGCGATTTAGATCATTAATAATTGTGCTCATTGCTTGCTCTTTTTCCATTAATTTAACGATTAGTTCATTTTCTTGAACTTCTTGTGCTACTTGTTGTGCAACATTTACTGTTTCGTCGTCAATTTCTTGACCAGTCATTTGTTTTTCTTGGATTGTTACCTGAACATCACGGAAACGTTCGAATTTTGCTTTTGCGTCCGCATTTTCGTTCACTTCACGGTATGCATCTTGTAAGCTTATGAATTCAGGTGTTTCACGAATTCCTTTGTCTAAATCATGTGCTACATCATAAATATTAACTGCCATTGATAAATCCTCCAAATATCTGTATTTGTCACTTCTGTTTCACTATAACAAAAAGTCGCATGTTATTCCAGTATAAAAGAACTAAATCCACATCGCGAGTATTCCTTGAATGATTCCGATAAATCCTCCTAAAATCCCGCCTAGATAGGTTATCATTTTTAATTCTCTACCGGAAATCTCTACAACAAGTTTTTCGATTTCAGGTAATGAAAAAGTCGCTATTTGTGTTTCGACAAGTTTTGCTAAGTCCATTCGCTCCACTATTTCTGCACTATGAGTCGCTACAAAATCAAGCATTCGCTCTACTGCAAAAGGAATCATTTTTTCTGTAATGGCGGATTCATAATTGCGTAGTATGCCTTGAATGGGTTGATTAAATAGTTTTTCGTGTGGAACAGCTTGAATAATTTCTGAAGTAAGCTGCCCTGCCAAATGTGCTTGTTTTTCTGTTGGAATAAGTTCTTGTAGCTCTTTTGCTTCAAAATTATGCCATTCAGTTGTTAGCAATTGGTTGATGATATTTTTAGTGTCTTCTTGGTTAATAAGTTTTAAGCCCTCTTGTTGAATTTTTTCTGAGAAACTATCGATATTGATGAACATTCTCGCCATGCTGCCCATTTTCCCATGTTCTTCAAAGAATTTTTGAAGCATTTGTTTAATCTGAATTTTGCCTGCTTCACTCGCTATAAAAACACTCATTTTACTCGTTATTCTGTCTGTTACATGAGGTAGTTTTTTAGTTAGTTCGTTTTCTAGCATAGAAGGAATTAACTCGCTCATTTGTGTTGATTGTTTTGTTGTTAAAAAGCGGCTAATTTCAATCTCTAGCCTTCTTTCTAACCATGAAATAGAGCGAACTTCTGCATTTTCGTATCCTAAATGGTGCAGTAATTCGTTCGGCGTTGTTTCTAATTTCATTTTTTCATGAAACATTTTTGTAATGGTTTCTGTTACTTCTCTTTGTAAATTCTCATCCAATAGTCTGGCGCGAATAGCATCCTCTGTTAGCAAATGACTTACCACTACTTTTCCAATGTGTTCTGCAAGTTCATCGCGCCTTTTTGGAATTAAGCCTGGTGTAAATGGTAAACGTTTATTAAATAGATAAATGGCTTTGTATGGGCGGAAGAGCATTCGGATAGCGATATAATTCGTCATCGCCCCGATAAATCCGCCAATCACTGCCATTAAAAGTATCGTAAATAATACTGACATGTTTTGCATCTCCTAATATTTGTCTAGTAAAAGTGGTTTCATTATACGTGAAAAATCCCTAGACGACAATTGTTTCTAGGGAAGTTCATTCTAAAGTATGAGATTACAAATTAGTCATTTTTAGTGGGTCTATCCATAAATCGAATTCTTTTTCTGTTACAAAACCAGTTTTAATTGCTGCTTCTTTTAAAGTCGTATTTTCATCGAAGGCTAACTTGGCAATTTTGGCAGCTTTTTCGTAACCTATATGTGTATTCAAGGCTGTAACAAGCATCAGCGAATCATTTACTTTAGCTTCAATCACACTTTCATTGGCAGTTAGTCCTTCTAAACAATGAATTCGGAAGGAGCGCATACTATCAGAAAGTAATGTGATAGATTCTAAGAAATTAAAAATAATTACAGGCTTATAAACATTTAATTCAAAATTACCTTGGCTTGCTGCAATATTAATCGTTGTATCATTTCCCATTACTTGAGCGGCCACCATCGTAATTGCCTCACACTGTGTAGGGTTGACTTTTCCTGGCATGATGGAGCTGCCTGGTTCGTTAGCCGGGAGCGTTAGTTCACCAATGCCACTACGAGGACCACTTGCTAGTAGACGAATATCGTTAGCAATTTTCATTAAATCAGAAGCAAGGCTGCGAATTGCGCCATGGACGAAATTAATCGGGCTATGACTCGTTAAAGCGAAATATTTATTAGAATCAGAAGTAAAAGGATAACCAGTTTGTTTCATTAGTTCTTCTGCAACTTTATCACCAAAATCTTTGGAGGCATTTAATCCCGTTCCAACTGCTGTCCCGCCAATTGCAAGTGGTAAAATTGCTTTCATACTAGACTCAAGGTAGTTTTTATTATTTGTCAGACACGCTTCCCAGCCGCTAATTTCTTGACCAAGCGTTAGTGGAGTCGCATCTTGTAAATGTGTTCTACCAATTTTAACGAGCTGCATATATTGATTTTTCTTCGTCGTTAAAACTTCTTCCATTTTAGTTATTTCTGGTAAAAGTTTCGTTACTAAAGCTTGATAAGCAGCTATATGCATCGCTGTTGGAAATGTATCATTCGAGCTTTGCGACATGTTAACATCATCATTTGGATGAACTTGTCCCTCACCTAAAGTTAAATTGGCAACGTGCGCAATAACTTCATTAACGTTCATATTGCTTTGCGTTCCGCTTCCCGTTTGCCAAACGACTAAAGGAAAATGTTCATCTAGTTCACCTTGAATGATTTGATCACAAACGTTTCCGATTGCTACCGATTTCGCTTCGGATAACTTTCCTTCTAAGGCATTCACTTTAGCCGCAGCTTTTTTCAACTGAGCAAAAGCGTAGATAATTTCTTTCGGCATATAATTATCACCAATAGCAAAGTTTCTTCTACTTCGCTCTGTTTGTGCTCCCCAGTACTTAGTTGCATCAACTGAAATTTCTCCAAGTGTATCACGTTCAATTCGTTCCATTTTGCCACCCCTTTTTATTCTATTTTATTATATTCCGGATGTTTACGCAAAACCAACAAATAATGTTCGCTATTCTGTTTTTTGAAGTGGTTTTATTTTAATCATTACAATGGTGAGAATTATTAATAAAGCGATCCAAGCTATTGAAATGAACAGTGTTGGTATAAAGTAGTCCATTGTTTTTTCTGACATTATTAGCATGGTTGCATTTTTGCTTAAGTAAGCAGGATTAAACATTTGTATCCAACCGCCAAAACCGCTAATAACACCTAAGAGAATGGCTGTAAATACGCTAATCATTGCAACTACGGCATTGCTATCAAATACAGCACTGGCGAAAACGACCAAACTAATAACAAAAACAAACCAAAGTGCGTAGACAAAAAATCCTTCGATCAAAGAATTCATATCTAAATCGCCAAATAAAAAATACGTATAATATGCTGCTAAAACATAACCAATGAATAATGAACTTAAGCCAACAATACACTGCATAACCCACTTGGATAGGACATATTCTACGGCTGATACTGGTCTAGTCATAATAAAAGCAAGCATCCCTCTAGAACGGTCATTTTGAATGCAAGCCATCGCCGCGACAATCATAATGATAACTCCAATTTGATCAAACTGAGAGCCAAGTGTTTGCGACATTACTTCTTGCGCTGATTGATTTCCCATCAAAGCGACAACTTGCTCCGCTTCTGCGCCAGTTCCGACCGCTTTAAGTATTTCTGGTAAAAAATAAAGCATTAATGGTTGTGTAAGTCCAAGAAGTGCAAAGACAATTGGCATCCAAATGATTCTCAAACTCCGCCGCTGTTCTAACCATTCTTTTCCGAGCAAAGCACTAAAATGCGTCATTATCTCACCTTCTCCATAAAAATTTCTTCTAGACTTTGGTGTCTGTTTTCTACACGAATCAGCTCACCTTTCGTTTTTAATAGTGCCTCTAGAATAGCTTCTGAGCCAGCTTTTTTATCTATAGCATACACTTGATAAACCATGCCTACCTTTTCGATTTTTTCAATATGCTGATTTTGATTAAGAAGCGCTAACCAAGCTTCCTCATCTCCAATAAATTCAACATCAAATACCGGGGAACTTTCTTCTTGCATAAGCTGTTCAACTGTTTTATCCGCAACTAATTCACCGTTTTTGATAATTGCAATGCGGTCACAAATCTCTTCCGCATCTTTTAAAATATGAGTTGAAAACAAAATTGTCATTTCACTTTTCAGTTTTTCTAAAAGCACGATAATTTCCCGGCGACCAATTGGATCAAGTGCGGATACCGGTTCGTCCAAAACAAGCAATTCCGGTCGATGTAAAATTGCCTGAGCGATCCCAAGACGTTGCCGCATTCCTCCTGAATAGGTGCTAATTTTTTTGTTAGTACTATCTGCTAATCCGACTAGTAGTAAGACTTCTTTGATTCGCTCTTCTAAATCTTGTTTTTTCATGTTAGACAGTTTTCCCATAAAACGAAGACATTCTAATGCGCTCATCCAACCATAAAATTCTGGATATTGTGGTAAAAAACCAATTTTCTCACGCACTAACTTTGCTTCTTGGCCATCTAGTTTAATTTGACCCTCGTCTTGCGCTAAGATTTGGACAATCATGTTAATCATTGTCGACTTACCCGCGCCATTTGGTCCGATTAAAGCTACACATTCTTTATTATTTATAGTTAGATCGATTCCTTTAATAACCCATTTTCCGTTATATTTTTTCTTTAGTCCTTGGATTTCTAAATTTTTCATTAGCTTTCATCCTCTTTTCGCCCAAAAATAAAATATGCAATTGGACCAAAGATATTAATAAATATAATGACAATTAACCAAATAATAGGGTTTTTACGGGTTTGCCAATTTTTAGCTAAATCTATAATCGCTGTTAAAAGTAAGGCTAAATAAAGAATTATTACGGGAATTAGTAATGCTATTTGCGTTTTATCCAATGTATTCACCTCATTTATTTGTTATACTTATTGTATAACAGTTATAATATTAAAGCAATATAAAAAAGCACATTTTACTAAGAATAAAGTAAAATGTGCTTTTTATTAGTTGCCGATAGAATCAATTAAGTTTCCAATACCATCTGAAACTTTTCCGCCAAATTCTTTTACTTTCTCAGCACCTTTTTTAATCGTTTCGCCTGCTTCACCTGCTTTGTCTTTTACGCCACTCCAGAAGTCACTGCCACTATTGTTGTCGGATTCTTCTTCTTGTTTTTTCGCAGCAGTTTCTTGTGCGGCACTTTTAGTATCAAAGTCAGCAGATTTTTGGTAACGCAAGCCACTGTTCATTACATAATGAGCTAGGCTTGATACCCCGGCAGAGCTTGTTGTAGTGAGGTAATGGTCTTTGTCTGTTTTATCAAATCCCATCCAAACAGCGCCAACTAAATTAGGCGTGTAACCTACAAACCACTGATCTTTTGTCCCATTAGTATCATTGAAAGGAACTTGAGTCGAACCAGTTTTACCTGCCATTTCGTGACCGGAAACTGCTGCACTCTGACCAGTCCCTGTATTGATTACGTCAAGTAACATCGATGTCATTTCTGTTGAAACAGTTTTTGAGATAATTTGTTTTGTTTTTGGAACATTTTCATAAACGGTATTTCCTGATGGATCAACAATTTTAGTAATGATATGCGATTCTGGTTTTGCGCCGTTATTGGCAAATGTAGCATAAGCAGTAGCCATTTCAACTGGCGAAGCACCTTTACTCATACCACCGAGTGCTAATCCAAGTGTTTGGTCTTTTTCTGGTACTTCGATGCCAAATTTTTCTACAGATTTAACACCTTTGTCAATACCGATTTGATCTAACAACCAGACCGCTGGCGCATTGATTGAGTTTGCCACCGCTTTGTACATTGGGACTTCTCCATTATAAATTCCGCCTACGTTGGTTGGAGTATAGTTTCCTTTGTACGTTACTTTTTCATCTTTTAACATCGAATCGACATTATAACCCGATTGAAGTGCTGGCGTATAGACAGCGAGTGGTTTCATCGTAGAACCTGGCTGAGCCTTCATTTGCGTAGCTCTGTTAAATCCACGGAAAACGTGCTCTCCTCGTCCACCAACAAGCGCTCTAATTCCTCCTGTTGCTGGATCCATTAGAACAGCTCCTGATTGGACAAGCGTGCCATCGTTCGCATTTCTAGGGAATAAAGAATCGTTATTATACACTTTTTCTAAAGAGGTTTGATAGTTTTGATCTAATTCCGTATAGATTTTATAGCCTTTTTGCATAATTTCATCCTGAGTGATGTCAGCTTCATTTACTGCTTCATTGATAACTGCATCAACATACCAAGGATATTTGTTTGCAAGTGGATCTTTTGATTGGTCATTTAAAACGATTTTGGTCGCTTTATATTTGTCACCTTCTGCTTTGGTTATATCGCCGGTTTCAACCATAGCATTAAGTACCATGTTCCGTCGATTAGTTGCCTTTTCAATATGTTGATACGGGTCATAGGCGCTCGGTGCTTGGAGCAGTCCCGCAATAGTCGCAGCTTCCGGGATGTTTAAATCAGCTGCTGGCTTTCCAAAGTATTTCAAAGAAGCGTTCTCAACACCCCACTCCCCGTTTCCAAAGTAAGAGCGGTTTAAGTACATTTCCATAATTTCATCTTTGGAGTAGGTTTTTTCAATCTCTCGAGCCATAAAAATTTCCTTCGCTTTTCGCGTAAAGGTCTGTTCTTGGGTTAGCAAGGCATTTTTGGCAAGCTGTTGTGTGATAGTACTACCACCACCTGAAATTCCCCCGTTTGTAATCAGGTTAACTCCAGCACGAGCGATTCCTTTTAAGTCAAAGCCCTTGTGTTCATAAAAACGTCGGTCTTCAATGGATACGACTGCATTTTGGAGATTTTTAGAGATTTTATCAATTGATACAAAGGTTGCGTCAGTTGATGACAATTCTCCCGCTTTATCTCCGTCTTTATCGTAAACAATCGTGGCTGATTCTAAGCCTTTTTTCAAAGCATCTATATCTGCGGACTTAGCTACTACAACAAGATAAATAATAAAACTTAATAAAAATACGAGTCCTGCAAGTAAAAAAATCTTGCCAATATGTTTGTTTTTCCAGAAGCGTCTAAATTTCCGCCATAAGGTGCTAATCCATTTTCCAATAAATCCAAAGAATGATTTAATGTATTTAATGAGTTGTTGTTTAAATTTGTCCATGTAACTCTCCTATCTTTCTACACGGTATTAAAGAAAACTGTAAACACAGTTATACACGTATTTTACGTTAAAACACAATTTTATGCCACCAACTTTAGACCGATTTTTGTAATATTTTTGTAATAATCCATATTTCCTACACATTTATTTACTTCTTTTTTACAATTTCTTCATTTTAATGTTTCCAGTAGTTTAAAAAGGGTAGATATTAATGTTACCATTACTAGTGTTTTGGTAATAATAATCGCCTATATACTGTGTACAACTAGTAATGGCAGCAAGTTTTACATGGGTTCATTAATAAGCCGGAAAGGATTTGGAATATGACGCAAAAGCTAATCTACTTTTTATCACAAACGCATATTCGAAGTGCCATTGCTGAAGCTTGGGCGAAGAAACTTTCACTTAGCAATGTCAAATTCATTAGCGGTTCTTGGCATAAATCCAAAGCAACTCCATTTATTGCAGAAGCGTTGAATGAGTTTGCGATTGAGCCACCTGAAAGCTTGTCTTATTCCCCTAGCTCTGAACTACTGGCAGATGCTGATCTCATTGTAACAATTTATGATTCTGCACATGAAACTGCACCACAATTTCCTGCTAACATACAAGAAAAAATTATTTATTGGGACATTGATGATCCAGAACAAGAAATAGCGTTACCCAAAAAATGGGCGAGTTATCAAGAAGTCTGTGATAACATTGCCTTATCTGTAAAAAATTTAGAGCACGTATTGATAGAGGCTTAGATTTCGTTGTCCCGCCACTCGTAGGCGGGACTTTTATGTTAAAAGAAAGGGGTATACATACTATGGACGGATATAATGATTTAAAAAAAGCAGAAAAAGCCGCCTTTTTAAGTATATTTGCTTACTTATTTCTTTCCGTTTTAAAAATTGCAGCTGGTCATTTCGGAAATTCTGATGCATTACTTGCAGATGGATTAAATAACACAACAGATATAGTCGCATCCGTTGCTCTTCTGATTGGCCTTAGAATTTCACGAATTCCACCTGACGCCGATCATTCTTATGGTCACCGGCGAACAGAAACAATTAGCTCCTTAATTGCATCCATTATTATGTTTTTAGTTGGTGTTCAAGTCATTTGGAGTTCTATTGTTCATATTATTGAAAAGGAATTCACTGCACCTTCCATGTTGACTGCTATTGTAGCACTTTTTTCAGGTGTATTCATGTACGCTATTTATTTATATAATCATAGACTCGCGAAAAAACTTGATAGTCAGGCGGTCCGAGCTGCTGCTTATGATAATCGCTCGGATGCATTTGTTAGTTTTGGTGCATTCATTGGAATTATCGGAGCAGTACTTGGAGTTCCGTGGCTCGATTCAGTGACAGCCTTTTTAGTTGGTGTTTTAATTGTTTATACGGCTGTCAAAATCTTTTATGATGCAGCTCATACATTAACAGATGGCTTTGATGTATCCAAATTAGAAACAATTCACGATTTAATCGCTTCTGTCCCCGATGTCAAAAAAGTTATTGATATAAAGGCGCGGATGAATGGAAATCGTATTTGGATTGATGCAACTATCGCAGTTGATCCAGATTTAAATGTAGTAAAAAGCCATGAAATCACTGAAATTGTTGAACAAAAAATCCGTAATGAATACGAAGGTGCATTCACGTTAGTCCATATTGAACCTTTTTTTGAATAATATTCATTGTCAATAATCGTAAAGTCAACTATAATTTAGATTAAAGTATCATTTGCTGGGAGGGAATATTCGATGGGGCAGAGAAACTAATTCACTTAAATTATCTAACTAGAAAGAAAAGTATGCAGCAATACATTGGAGGAGTTCTCTTCCAGAGCCGTTTTTTTCTTCTATATAGATAGTTTTATCATAAGCTTATTTATATTAAATTAGGAGGTGTTTGCCTTAGCAGAAACAGTTTCTGCCAAGGCGATTTATTGATATTAACCATTAAATTTTTAATTATAGCTTTACTTATTGCTATATCGGCGTTTTTCGTGGCAACGGAATTTGCGATTGTAAAAATGCGACCGAGCCGTTTGGACCAATTAATTGCAGAGAAAGATAAACGTGCGGTTCTTGCTAGACATATTTACAATCATTTGAACGCTTACTTATCGGCCTGCCAACTCGGGATAACGATTAGTTCTCTTGGACTTGGTTGGTTAGGGGAATCTACGGTTGAAGCTGCATTGCATCCATTATTCAGCTTGCTAGAACTACCACAATCTGCTATTACGATTCTTTCGTTCACTATAGCCTTTCTTTTTATCACGTTCTTACACGTGGTTGTCGGGGAACTTGTACCGAAAACACTTGCGATTGATAAAACTGAAACGGTTGCTCTTGCGGTAGCACGTCCACTGCATATTTTTTATAAAGTGATGTTCCCGTTCATTTGGATTTTAAATGGTTCTGCGGTTTTCATCGCGCGTTTATTCGGCTTAGAGCCAGCTTCTGAACATGAAATCGCTCATACAGAAGATGAGTTAAAAATAATCGTTGGCGAAAGTTATAAGAGCGGTGAAATCAATCAATCAGAATTCCGTTATGTGAATAAGATTTTTGATTTTGACGAACGTATGGCGAAAGAAGTCATGATTCCGCGAACGGAGATTGTAACGGTTGATACGGGATCTACTATCGGCGAATTATCCGACATCATGCAAAATGAGCGTTATACGCGCTATCCAGTTATTGATGGAGATAAGGACCACGTTATTGGTGTACTTAATTTAAAAGAAATTTTGTCAGCATATGTGGAACACGGATCGAATCCAAGTTTTAGTATTGATCCTTACGTAAAACCAATTATTCGTGTGATTGAAACAATTCCAATTAAAGAATTGCTTTTCCGAATGCAGCGCGAACGCTCCCATATTGCGATTTTACTTGACGAATATGGCGGTACTTCCGGGCTCGTTACGGTAGAAGATATTGTCGAGGAAATCGTTGGTGATATTCGCGATGAATTTGATGCTGATGAAATTCCAGAAATCCGTAAAATCAAAGACGGTCACTACATTGTTGACGCAAAACTTCTGATTGATGAAGTAAATAATATTTTAGGTACTGAAATCGAGGAAGAAGAAGTTGACACAATCGGCGGCTGGTTCTTAACACAAAATTATGAAGTAGAAGTTGGGGACGAAATCGATTACGATGGCTTTATTTTCCGCGTGAAACAAGGCGAACCCCATCATATTGAATATATCGAGATTATCAAAAAAACAAATGACTAATAATAAAGGTAGCTATCCATTCACTTGGATAGCTACCTTTTTAAATGCGATGTTCTAGCATAAATTGTTTGAATCGCTCTGCTGCTGGAGTTAACGTTTGGTTTTTTACAACCGCTAAATAAAAGAAACGTTCCCAGTTTGGACTTCTAATTGGTAAAACTTTAACGTCCACATAATTTAAAATCGGCATATTTGGAACAACGGCAATTCCAAAATTTTGCGCAACCATCCCTGCAATCACTTGATCTACTTCGATTTCATAGGCAATTTTGTAATCCTCGCCAATTTTTCTAAATAAATCATCAATAATTGGTCGTAAGCCGCTTTTCTTTGAGAAAGCAATATGCGGGTATGGCACGGTTTCAATTAAATCAATCCAATCTTTTTCAGCTAATGGATGACTTTTTGGTACAATCAGCACTAATTCTTGTTTTGCAATCGGTGTAAAATGAATATTTCGTTCATTCTCGAGCTTAGAGCATATCCCAATATCGTATTTCTTTTCTTTTAGTCCTTGAATAATATCAATCGAAACACCCGTATGAAAAACGAAATCAATTTTCTTTTCTGGTTCTGTTTGTATGAATTCTTGAACAAGCTTAGGCACAAGTGAGGTTCCAAGCGTTTGTAAAAATGCTAAATCAATCTGCCCTTCTCCGTTTGCGGCTTTTTTGGTAGTTGCTACTCCGGCATCAATCATGTCTAACGATTCTTCTACATAATCCAGAAATACTTTTCCAGCCTTGCTTAATCCAATGTTTCGTCCCTCTTTTTCAAATAAAGGTATACCTAATTCTTGTTCTAACGAAGAAATTGCGTGACTTAAACTCGGTTGAGTGATGAGTAATTTTTCAGCTGCTTTTGTGTAATGTTCCATGTGCGCCAATGTGACGAAATAACGTAAATGGTGTAAATTCATGGCTTCTCTCCTTACTAAAAATTATCTATGCAATTTATCTATCAATTAATAGAATAATACCAATTTGTTTTTATGGAATAGTCATAATACAATTAGACTGTAGTTACACCAGCAGAACAAACTATTCCTTAAAAACCAATATACGGTAGAATACGTTAACTGTCCAGTTGAAATTTCAAACATTGAAGGCGTTATCACAGCAGCGATATTTAATGAACGGGAATTTATTTTTTTACTGGTGTTTGTGAAAATATTATCAAAGTTTCTTGTAATTTTTATTCTAGAGAGGAGATAATTTTTATGACAAATGCAAATGGCGACCTAAAAAAATGCCCAATCACGATTAGCTCTTACACGCTTGGAACGGAGGTATCTTTTCCTGAACGAGTGAGAATCGCAGCAGAAAATGGTTTTGATGGAATTGGCTTGCGTGCAGAAAACTATGTAGATGCATTAGCCGCTGGATTAACTGATGAAGATATGTTGCGGATTTTAGATGAGCATAACATCAAAGTAACAGAAGTAGAATACATAACTCAGTGGGGAACCGCCGAGGACCGCACAGTCGAACAGCAAAAGAAAGAACAAACTACTTTCCATATGGCGCGTTTATTCGGCGTCAAACATATTAACTGCGGTTTGCTTGAAAAAATCCCCGAAGAACAAATCATTACGGCACTCGGTGAATTGTGTGACCGTGCGGAAGAATTAATTATTGGTTTAGAGTTTATGCCATACAGTGGTGTAGCAGACTTAGCAGCAGCTTGGCGTGTAGCTGAAGCATGTGGCAGGGATAATGCACAACTAATTTGCGACACTTGGCACTGGGCTAGAGCAAACCAAACAGCAGAATCAATTAAAAATGTTCCCGCTGACCGGATTGTTTCCATCCAATTATGTGACGTACACGAAACACCTTACAAAGAACTTCGGGAAGAATCTCTCCATGACCGACTTGCTCCTGGCGAAGGATACGGCGATACAGTCGGTTTTGCTCGAATCTTGAAAGAGCATGGCGTTAACCCCCGTGTTATGGGCGTTGAAGTTATATCAGACTCCATGGTAGAAACTGGTTTAGAATATGCTGCCATCAAAGTATATAATGCCACGAAAAAAGTATTAGACGAAGCATGGCCAGAAATTTCTCCCAAATAAAAAATAGTTAGATATGTGAAAAAAGTAACGTAACAAGAAGATTCTACCTTGAAAGGGAAGTGTTTTTTTTGAAATTTAATTCGATGTTCTCACCGATTGATATCGGGCCTATGAGAGTACCAAATCGTTTTGTTGTATCTCCAATGTGTAATAACTATGCGAATACAGATGGCACTTTAACAGATACTTCACTAGCCTATTATAAAGAACGTGCGCTTGGTGGCTTTGGTCTAATTACTTTTGAAGCGACCGTTGTAGATGTTCGGGCAAAAGGCGGCGCAAATAAAGCATGTCTTTATAGCGATCATCAAATTGCCAGTTTTAAACGAGTGATAGATGCTTGTCATGACGCGGGTGCCAAAATCTCTGTGCAATTACAACACGCTGGACCTGAAGGGAATTCTAAAGTTTCTGGTTATCCTTTAAAAGCAGCTTCCGCCATTGCTTCAGCAGAAGGACGAAGTACACCGGAAGCCATTTCACGGGAAGAACTTTATGAATTAATTGAACTTTACGGGGAAGCGGCTTTACGAGCAAAAAAAGCTGGGGCTGATGCAGTAGAAGTTCACTGCGCTCATGGTTATTTAGTAAGTAGTTTCCTATCAGGACGCACGAATAAACGTGTGGATGAATTCGGCGGCTGTTTTGAAAATAGAATGCGACTACCAAGACTCATTATCGAAAGCATTCGAAAACGTGTTGGTCATTCCATCGCAATTCTATGCCGAATTAACAGTACGGATGGCGTGGACGGCGGACTAAGTGTCCAAGATAGTGCGACGGTAGCTGCTTATTTGGAAGATTGTGGTTTAGATGGTTTGCATGTTTCTCGTAGCGTTCATATTCGCGATGAATACATGTGGGCTCCGACCGTGTTACACGCTGGTTTTAGTTCTGATCTTGTAACACAAATTAAACGCGCCGTTTCTATCCCAGTAATTACAGTTGGGCGTTTCACCGAGCCGCATTATGCTGAACTAATGGTTCGCGAAGGTCGAGCTGACTTAGTTGCTTTCGGACGACAATCGTTAGCTGATCCAGAAACACCGAATAAGGCGGCGGCTGGAAAACTAGACGAATTACTTCCTTGTATCGCTTGTCTTCAAGGTTGTGTCGCTAACATGTATGCTGGGAAACCTATTACATGTTTAGTGAATCCTCTACTCGGCCGCGAATCCGAAGCCTATTTGCCAAAAACACCTAGTAAAAAAGTTGTTGTTATCGGCGGTGGTGTTGGTGGGCTTTATGCTGGTTGGATGGCTGGCTCAAGAGGTCATGATGTAACAGTGTACGAAGCATCAGACATTATCGGTGGCCAAATGCGTTTAGCTGCCTATCCTCCAGGAAAAGGCGACCTAACTAATATGGTTCGCAGTTACATTAAAAAATGTGAGCAATTCGATGTGGAAATTAAAACCAATACACCTGTCACGCCTGAACTTATTCAAGATATTGCCCCAGATGCAGTTATTATTGCGACGGGCGCTACTCCACTCGTCTTACCAATTCCAGGTATTGAAGATTCCGGCTTAATCCACGCAGTCGACTTACTTGATGGCAAAGAATCTTGTGGCAAAAAAGTACTAGTTGTTGGCGGAGGTATGGTTGGTAGTGAGACTGCTGCATTTTTAGGTGAAGCTGGTCATGATGTAACAGTCGTCGAACTTCGTGATGAAGTCGGAGCAGATGTTATTTCTGAACACCGAAAATTCCTTATGCGCGATTTTGACGAGTATAAAATTAAAAGTATTACCAATGCAAAAGTGACTAGTTTCTTACCAGACGGGGTCACGTACTCCTTAGCTGATGAAAAAGAGTACCGCATTGATGGGTTTGATTCTGTCGTACTTGCAATGGGATCAAGAGCTTACAATCCACTGGAGGAAGCCATCAAGAAAATCGTCCCAGAAACTTATGTTATCGGTGATGCAGTTCGTGCGCGCCGAGCATTAGATGCAACCAAAGAAGCACTAGATGCGGTATTGCAATTATAATTTATGGTTGTACTCGCTGTTAAGCCGGCGAGTACAAACCTACTTGGAGGTAAATGAACGTGGAAAAAAGAATTTCAGGATCAACTCGGCTTCTAAGTTTAATTGGTACACCCGTAGACCATTCAAAATCCCCAATCATGTATAATTATAGTTTTCAAAAAGCTGGTTTAGATTATGCGTATCTTGCATTTGATATTCCTGTAAGTAAAGTCGCTGATGCAATTGCTGCTATCAAGACTTTTAACCTACGTGGCTCTAACGTAACCATGCCTTGTAAAAGTGAAGTTTTAAAATACATGGATGAACTTTCCCCTGCTGCGCGAATGATTGGCGCTGTAAATACCATTATAAATGAAGATGGAAAACTAACCGGACATATCACAGACGGTCTTGGTTTTGCTAGTAATTTACGGGATTCTGGTGTAGATGTGGCTGGCAAAAAAATGACCATTATCGGCGCTGGTGGTGCAGCAACAGCAATCCAAGTTCAGTGCGCACTTGATGGGGCCAAGGAAATCGCCATTTTTAATATTAAAGATGATTTTTATGAAAAAGCTAAACAAACGATTGCTTCTATTAAACAAGAAGTTCCTGACTGCATCGTACATATTTACGACTTAAATGACGCAGCAAAATTACATGAGGAAATAGCAACTAGTGATATTTTAGTAAATGCTACACTCGTTGGTATGCATCCACATGAAAACGAAACGCCTGTCAAAGATACGACGGTCTTCAGAAAAGATTTAATCGTCACCGATGTTGTCTACAATCCAAAGAAAACCAGACTGTTGCTAGATGCAGAAGCTGCTGGTTCAAAGACTGTAGGCGGACTAGGCATGCTTTTATGGCAAGGCGCAGAAGCATACAAACTGTTCACAGGTAAAGATATGCCTGTTTCAGAAGTAAAAGATTTATATTTTAATTAATAAATTCATCAGGATTTCGAGAGGAGAAAAAAATGAACGCAAAAAGATTTTATCCAACAGCAATTGCACTTTATTTTACTTATTTTATTCACGGTATTGGGGTATCCATTCTTGGCCAATACAAACAAGATTTCGCTGGAGTATGGGGAGCAGACAAGCTTTCCGACGGTACCTTTGATGTCAGTATGGTTATTGCTGTTATCGCAGCACTCGGCCTAGGACGTTTACTTACACTGCCAATTTCTGGACCTTTTTCAGATAAATTTGGCCGTAAACCTTCCGCATTAATCGGTGTTGGTTTATACGCAATTTATTTCATCGGCTTAGCATTTGCGCCGAATATGTATATTGCTTATGCTTTCGCTTTTGTAGGCGGGGCCGCGAATTCATTCTTAGACACTGCTGTAACACCATCCGTTCTAGAAATTTTCACTAAAAATGGCGCTATTGCCAATATGTTTACTAAATTCTCTATTTCTATCGGACAATTCGTATTACCTTTCGCTATTGGTATGGTAGCAGCGGCGAATATGTCTTTCCGTACACTATTTATTATTACGATGGCATTAATTGTTATCGACGGTTTAATTATCGCATTTATGCCATTCCCTCCAATGAATAACAATGTGGGCGGCGAAAAAGCAAAACCAGCGAAAATGAAGTTCAATGCAACTAGTTGGGCAATCATAGGTATAGGTTTCACTTGCACTTCCACTTTCCAACTATGGTTAAACTGTAACCAAGAGCTCGGAAAATTATATGGCATGGCTGATCCAAGTAAGATTCAATCATTCTACTCACTAGGTACTATGTGTGCTATTTTAATTACAGCTGTTCTCGTGAAAAAATTCATTTTACCAGTGCGAATTCTCATTATATATCCAGCAATTGCTACTTTAATGCTACTAATTATTTACATCGTCCAAACACCGACTATATGCTTAATTGGTGGATTTGTAATTGGATACGCTGCTGCTGGTGGGGTTCTTCAACTAGCTGTATCAACTGCCAACGAATTTTTCCCTACGAACAAAGGGAAAATCACTTCGATTGTTATGATTTCCTCAAGCCTTGCAAACTATATCGTTTTAAACATTGCGAGCTATATTACTAAAGCTGGTGGTATCGAAGGTCCGAAATATGTGTTATTATTCAATGTAGTGATCACAGTTATCGGAATCTTACTAGCAATCTTCGTCAATATGCGTTACAAAAATGAATCTAAAATTGCAACTAAATAAGAAACACTTCAACTGAGCATTCACTTGCTCAGTTGAACTTACATATCATTTGTGAATTAAAGCACAAACTTATGAGTTTTATCTATATAAAAGCTTTTAAAATAAGGGTATTTCTTATGAAAAGGTCTTCCAAAGTAACTACATAAAGGAGAGCAGATTATGAAAAATAAGTATTTATCTACTTCACTAGGACTTTATATGAACTATTTCGTTCATGGTATGGCGTTAATCATCATTGCACAAAATATTGATTTTTTATCTCAAAAATGGCATACAGATTTAGCTGGTGCTGCCGGCGTTGTGTCTTCATTTGGGATTGGTAAATTACTTGCTGTTTTTATATCGGGAAAACTATCAGATAAATTCGGTCGTAAATTATCCGTCATTCTCGGCGTATTTTTCTATATTGTTTTTTTAGGCGGTATTTTGTTAAGTCCAAATACTATCATAGCCTATGCGTTCGGTATTTCAGCAGGAATTGCAAACTCTTTCCTTGATACAGGTACTTACCCAGCATTAATGGAAGCTTATCCTAAAAAAGCGGCATCAGCTAACATCGTTGTAAAAGCTTTTGTACAAGCTGGTCAGTTTCTCTTACCATTTATGATTGCTTTTATTTTAGCAAATAACTTATGGTACGGCTGGAGTTTTATCGTGTTAATTGCGATTTTACTTATTAACTTACTGTATACGTTGACCCGTACGTTCCCTCCAATGACCGTTGGAAAACCGCTTGATTTCGAGAAAGAAATCGTTGAAGAGAAAAAAGCATTTCATTTTAGCATTGATGAAATCTGTTTGATTCTCTTTGGATTTGTAGCACAGACGCTTCTATACATTATGAGTCAATGGATAGCAAAATACGGTTCTGAAGTTATTCATATGACTGATAACGCTTCTAGGCTACTTGTGAGCTATGCAAGTGTTGGTGCTATTTTATGCGTATGTGTAACGTTTATTTTAGGAAATCGTGGGGTTAAAACACTTCACATTTTAATAACGTATGTAACGATGACGATGTTAGTTTCTTTCACGCTTTTTGCATTCCCAACTGAAATTGTCTGTCTAGTTGGTGCTTTCTTGCTTGGTTATTTCTCAGCTGGCGGTATTATCCAATTAGGTTTAACACTTCTCGCCGAAGTCTCTGCTCGTGGTAAAGGTTTTGTTACTAGCCTTTATACAATCGCTGAAGGCATTGCTGTTTTTGTTATTCCGCTTATCGCTGCCGCTATTTCTAGGATTGATATTGCTGCTATTTTCCTACTAAATGCTGGTATTGCATTATTCGGGTTAGCTCTTTTATTAATCGTATTTGCCAGAAAGAAAAAATTTGCTCGTGATCATATTTAAAAAAAGTATCGAGGTTGGGGAACTCCAACCTCGATACTTTTTTTGTTATAGTTTTTTTATAGTTTTCCATTTGTACATTAGGAACCAGAATGCTGTAGCAGTAACAATGAAAATTAAAATCATTTTTACGAGCAAAGTTACAGCTTGAGTGGTTGTTATCAGACTTTCATAATTAAATTTAGAGTAATGTCCGCCTAAACATATCGTGATATAAATGGAACCAATAATAAGTATCGGCATACGGAATTTATTATTCATTAAGAATCTACCGTTATTTTCAAGGGAAGCCGTTTTTAAGGCATACCAGCCAATTATTATCATTAAAATGGATAGAGCAATAAGTACTATAAATTCGCTGATGACCATACTTCCACTTAAAAGCGGGGTTGGTAGTGCTGAAAACAACATAACCGCACCGCCATCAACATCGGCCAATGATTTACCTTCCAAAAAGGCTTTAAATCCAACTATCAAATTAGTTGTTGCACCTGGAAACATGTAGAAAAAGCTTGCTACTGCTCCTATAGCAACGAGGCCTGCAGCGATTATGTCTCCAACAAGATAACCAACAGCTATTGCTAAAGTGAAAGAGAATAAAAATAACAGTGAAAAAGATGCAATATACATACTAGAATCAGACACATTCGGTAAATATAACTCAGGAATTTGCTGATATATATACATAAATCTCAAGGAAATAATTAAAGGAACTATAATAAAGATGATTAATGAAGGAATGAGTAATTTATGCCAAAATATCTGGTTTTTAGAATAAGGTAAGCCATACGTAAAATAATCCATTTGCTTATTTTTTTCAAATACGGTTAACTTTAACCCTAAAAACAAAAATACATAAAAGAACAAGGCTAAATTTCCTTCAAAATCATAAGGAGTTAAGCTTAAATCCATTTTAATTTCATTTGGCGTCAATTGTTGATCATCCACATTCACTTTTTGAAATTCTTCCGACTGGTAATACTTATAATTTTGATTAAACATATCTACTGTATTAGTAGCTGTCATTGCTTCTGAACCAATAAAGGCAATAACAATAAATAAAAATATCCACGCATTTTGACGCCATTCTTTAAAGAGAAGCCCTGTACTCATTATTCTTCTCCCCCTTGTTCCTCTAGATGATAAACAAACAGGTCTTCTAATGTAACCGCAAGTTCATCCATGAAAATCGGTTTTTCTCGTTTTATAGCAGCATATAATTCTGTATTCATATCCCGGAATAAAATCGTATACACCCGCCCATATTTGTTAATCACTTTACCATTTTCAAGTAAAATAGTTGGTAATTTTTTGTTTTCAAAAGCAATTTGAATTTTGACTGCTTGTTCACGTAAAGTTTCAAGATGATAGGATTCTTCAATGCGATTTCCTTGTAAAATATGGATATAATCGGCAATTGGTTCTAAGTCGTTTAAACGATGTGAAGAAATTACAATACCTAATTTCCGTCGTTCTACTTCTTCTAATAAAATCCCAGTAATTTTCTTTTGAGCGATAACATCTATACCTTCCATAGGTTCATCAAGTAAAATAAAATCTGCTCCAATACAAAGTGACAAAACTAAACCGAAAAGTGCTTTCATTCCTTTAGAATACGTTTGAAACTTAACATCCGTGGCAAGGTTGACTTGATTCATTAATAAATCAAATTTAGCTCCATCAAATAATGGATAAGTCTTTTGATAGAATTTTTTTATTGTTGGAATTTTGTAGCCATCCCAGCAGCCTAAGTTATCTTGTAGCATAAATATTTTTTGCTTTAGTTCAGGATTCTTACTTATCGGCTCATCTAAGTAGACATCCCCTTCATCTGGAATGTAAAAACCCATCATTGTTCGAAAAAGTGTTGTTTTCCCGATGCCGTTTCGTCCAACTATGCCAACAATCTCTCCTGGATTCACTTCAAATGTTATCTTATCAAGCAAAAGCTTCCCATCAATTTTTTTACTTAACGAATCAACCCTCAAATTTTGTCACCTCCAATGATGTCCTGACTGTATTCAACAGATAATTTATGTATTTCTTCCACATTAATTCCAAGATAAACTAAATCTAAAATTATTTCTTTTAATTTTATTTTAGTTTCTGCTAACTTTTTTGGCGAACTGTTCTTTTCTGTTTGGTCCGCAATAAAGGTTCCTTTTCCTTTAACCGTGACGATTACTTCTTGACGTTCTAATTCTTGGTAAGCTTTACTCACAGTGTTTGGATTCACTCCTATTCTGCTGGCGAACTCTCGTATAGAAAGAATTTTTTCGCCTTCTTGAAGTATGCCTTTGACAACTTGTTCTTTAATTTTTTGGACGATCTGTTCATAAATTGGCAGTTGACTTTTCGTATTAATAGTAAACATCTCTCCCCCCACTTTCATGACTTTTAATTATAGAGAACTAATTGTACTAGTTATAATAGTACAGTAGATATAAAAATAAATCAATTCCCTTTTAAAAAGAAAATTGATTTACATTCTTTTTTTCTAATGTTAATAGCGCTTGTTTCATTGGTATTCCGCCACTATACCCTGTTAGTTTCCCGCTTTTGCCGATGACTCGGTGGCACGGGATAATTACAAGTAATGGATTTTTTCCAATAGCTGTTCCGACTGCACGGACTGCTTTTGGACGATTAATTTGTTCAGCTATTTCTGTATAGGTTCTAGTTTCGCCATATGGAATCGTTTTTAAGGCTTCAAAAACTTCTAATTGTAATGTTGTTCCGGATAAATCAATAGGGAAAGTGAAATTAATGCTTTCTCCGTTTAAATAAGCAAGTAGTTCTGCTTTATATTTCCTCATTTTCTCTGGGTCATGTATCGCTGATTGCAAGTTTTCCTTATTTTTCCCAACATAAAACAAACCTTTATCAGTGGCGGCGAAATAAATTTTTTCTCCAGCAAAACGGATTGAATCATCATAGAACTTGTCCATTTTCTTCACCTCTTTCAACTATTAATTATACGCTTAACAAATTAGTTTTTCTATAATACATGGTTGTAATAGCAAGATTAGAAAAGTTTTTCTCGCAATTTAACGCTATAACGTTTATGATTAAGAAGAAGTTGAGGTGATTACATTGTCAGATTATTACTTAACTAAAAAAAGATGGCAAGCAATTTCAACCAATGATCGCACTGCTGATGGTACTTTTTTCTATGGTGTGAAGTCTACTAAAATTTTTTGTTTTCCTTCTTGTAAATCGCGTTTACCTAAAAAAGAAAATATTGTTATCTTCCATAGTAAGGAAGAAGCCATTTCGCATGGCTTTCGTCCTTGTAAACGATGCAAATCTGGAGGAAAAAGTTTACCCGATACAGAATGGGTAGGTAACATTAAGGCTTACATTGAAGAAAATTTTGCAAAGCCATTAACTTTACAGATTATTGCCGATGATTGTCACGGGAGTCCATATCATCTCCATCGAACGTTTAAACGGATTACAGACATCACACCAATTACTTATTTAGACAATATTCGAATTGACTATGCAAAAAATCAGCTCCAAAACACAACCTTATCTATTGAACTTATTGGAAAAATGTCTGGTTTTCCTAATTCCTCTCATTTTTCTACTACTTTTAAAAGACATACAGCTTTATCGCCAAACCAATTTCGAAAAGAACAAAAATAAATTAGAACGGATGAAACTTATATGACGCATTTAACTTTACCTATTTTAGAAGACTGGGAAGGTCTTACTCTAACTGCTATTTTGCAAGAAAAATTTCACCTTGGAAAAAAAGCACGACATGAGATCAGAATGTCTCAAGATGTTTTACTGAATAATAAACCGCTAGACGACTGGAATACTCCGCTTTTTGTTGGCGCAAGTCTTTCTTTACCGATTATTTTGCACGATAAAATCCCGGTTTATGAATATGACTTAGAAATTATTTATGAAGATGATTTTTTACTAGTAGTTAATAAACCTGTTGGGATGAAAACTCACGCAAATGACAGCTACGAAACGGATACATGCGCAAATGCAGTGCAATATTATTTAGAAAAAACGGGACAAGAAGCAAATGCACTCGCTGTTCACCGGCTCGATCAAACCACTTCAGGATTAGTTCTTTTTGCTAAAAACAAGTTAGCTATCGCTGGATTATCGTGGCAAATGGAAAATAGAGCGATTCACCGGACTTATCTTGCTGCGGTTGATGGCACTTGGGGACTTGTGATGCAGACGATTAATAAACCTATTGGCGAAGACCGTCATCACGGCTCAAGACGCCAAATCAGTCCTTATGGTCAACCTGCCGTTACTCACGTTAAAGTTTTAGAAAATGACAATGAAAATAATACGTCTCTTGTAGAATGCCAAATCGAAACTGGCCGGACGCACCAAATCCGTGTTCACTTAAGCGGAATCGGTCATCCAATCATTGGCGATACGCTTTACGGCGGATCAAGTCGTGCAAACCGAATCATGTTACACGCAGAGAAATTACATCTTAATCATCCTTTCAAAGGCAAAGAAATGAATTTTTCCGCACCTGCTGGAGATGATTGGGTATTTTAAAAAGCCACAATATTAAATTGTGACTTCTGTACAAATCTCTACTTTCATACCGTCCGGATCTTCAAAAAACACGGCATAATGATTTTTACCACCCGCAAAAGGAAACCTGTCTTCGTATAGAAGCTTGATTCCTTTTGCTTTTAATTTAGCTCGAAAGTCATCCACGCGTTCCTTTGTACCACCGTGAAAAGCTAAATGATTAAGTCCAATTCGCTTACGATGATAACCCTCTGCCAGAAATGGCTCCTCGGCTTGCACAAAGACTAAATACGTCTCTCCAAATTTATAGCTAAATCCTTCATTCCACGTTTGATATAATTCATAAGAAAGCTCTTCTAACAGCTCCGACCAAAATAGCCGGCTTTTTTCGATATTAGCTACATAGATTTCCACATGATGTAACATTTCACGCCTCCCCAATATGTTTAAGCGCTTCTCTACGACTAAGTGGCGCAAGCGTATGGCTGTTTACAAAAACGCGAACTGCCTCACTATCTACTTTCGCATATTGTCTAAGCGCCCAACCGATTGCCTTTTGAATGAAAAACTCTTTAGAACCTAGCCATTTTTCACAATTTGCAAATAAGAGTTCAGCATTTGTTTCTTCTTTATATTTTAATTGAAATAAAATGGCCGTCCGAGCTAGCCAAATATTATCTCCGTTTATCCACGCTTCATTATAGATAGGGATTAAATCGGGATATAGTTTGAAATGATTACTTACGACCGTTCCAGCTAAGCCATCTACCGTGTCCCACCATGATTTCGTCGTAACTAATTGCTCATAGATTTCAATTGCTTCACTGGCTTGTTTTTTACCATAGCGACTTAATAAATCAATTGCCGCGTATTGAAGTTCACGCTCTTCTTCTGCAAATAATTCCACAACAAGTCTCAGTAAATCATCCGGCATACCATTTTCTCTTAAAAAATCTGCTACTAATTTTTTTCGTTCAGTGGCTCTAATTCCTAAAAATGGGAATTGGTTTTTCATGTATGCTTCCATTGGCTTCGAATCTGCTACAGAACGATTAGCACGGAATAACGTTTGAATAGTCGTCATTCTTTTTCCCCACCTGTTAAATAAGCTCGTTCTCGTTCAATGCTGCTTAAAAAATATTCTAAATCATCTGGGTCTGGCCCAACTCGTTTACCTGTTTCTAGTCGGTCGATTTTTTCCATGTCACTTGCATCCAACTGGAAGTATGAAAGTCGCGAATTTTCTTCAATACGGCTAGACGTAATCGACTTAGGAAAAATAATCGTATTTCGGTTCAAATGCCACTGTAAAATCACTTGGTCAACAGAAGCTTGATGTTTTTTCGCAATTTCTGTAATAACTGGATTTTGCATTAATATCCCTTTAGCAAGCGGTGACCAGGCAGCATGCGCGATATTCTGTTCCGCCAAATATTTCCGAAGGTCATTTTGCGGTAAAAGCGGATGCGTTTCTACTTGGTTTAAAACTGGTTTTTCATTTGCGGCAACCAATAAATCACTTAAATGATGTTGTTTAAAATTCGCAACCCCAATTGATTTAATAAGTTTTTCATCATGTAGTCGCTCCATTGCCCGCCATGAATCACGATATTTCCCTGCAACTGGCCAGTGAATTAAATATAAATCCAAATAATCCAACTTCAAATTTCGAAGCGTCCGTTCAAAAGCAAATAAGGTTTCATCATAACCAAGATCGCCATTCCACACTTTCGAGCTTATAAATAATTCTTCTCGTGGCACTGCACTATCCAAAATCGCTTGCCCAACAATTGCTTCATTATTATAAACTGCTGCTGTATCAAATAAACGATAACCAACTTCAATGGCTTTCTCCACAGCACCAGCGATAAATTCTTGCTCAGTCACTTGAAATACACCAAGTCCAATATAAGGAATTGTCTCATTCCCCGGTAGTATCATTCTGTCTTGTAAAGTTTTTGTCAAAACGAAACCCTCCTCACGAAAACTAATTGTGAACTTTTTCTCTTAAATGAATTATACACTATTTTCGCAAATTTATATTTTAAAACCAGTATACCGAAATGCGCCTTACTCTCCTAATAAAAAGACGCAAAAAATCTACTTTTTTTATTCATTTTCTTAAATACCTAAAAACAGCCATTGGAAACGCTGTCAGGTCGTTTATTTGCGCTTTCTGCAAAAAAAAGTTTCCTATTTATTCCCATCCTATGTTAGTATTAATTTGTGGTAAAGATCTATCAAATTTTTTATTTGTTTTTGTTAACTTATCGTTAAGAAAAAAGCTCCCTTTTTAAAGTAAAAGCGAGCTGATTATTAATGACCAAAAATGATCGGGGGAATTAAGAAAATGGCTTTTAAAAATAAAAAAGACCGTTTTGCTTCGTTGTTGCATGACATTGCAGTAAATTTACATGAAGGTGCAAATTTCTTTGCAACTTACAACATTAATTCGGTGGAGGATTTACATACTTTCTCGAATAAAATCAAAGAATATGAAACAGCTGGGGACTCCATGGTTCACAAAATGATTATGGAATTAAATGACGCTTTCATCACACCAATCGAACGCGAGGATATGTTAGAACTTACTAACCGCCTTGATGACGTGATGGATGCACTTGATGAGACAGCTTTCTCACTTGAAATCTGCCAAATCACTCATTACGATGAATACATGACTAAATTTATCCAAGCTATCCAAGCAAGCACTGTTGAAATTGAAAAAGCAGTTGACCTTGTTTTTGATAAAAAATTAAAAGATGTTCGTAAACTTGCGATTCAAATTAAAGATTACGAATCCCAATGTGATGATGTTTACCGCGAATCACTAATTCAACTTTTCCAAAACGAAAAAGATCCAATTAAACTTATTCGTCTAAGAGAAGTTTATGAAAAATTAGAAGACATTGCTGATAGTTGTCAAAGCGTTGCTAATACGCTTGAATCAATTGTCATGAAAAATGCGTAAGGGGTCTAGATAGATGGAAGGAATGTTTCTAATCACCCTTGTCATCGTACTTGCTGCGCTTGCATTTGACCTAATCAATGGGTTTCATGATACAGCCAACGCAATTGCGACTAGTGTCTCTACAAAAGCCTTAAAACCACGACATGCGATTATTCTTGCAGCAGTAATGAACTTTGTGGGTGCTATTTCATTCACAGGGGTTGCTAAAACTATTACAAAAGACATTGTTAACCCATTTGACTTAGATCACGGGGAACTTGTTATTTTAGCAGCATTACTTTCGGCAATCGCATGGAACTTAATTACTTGGTATTTCGGGATTCCTAGTAGTTCCTCTCATGCCTTGATTGGTTCCATTGCAGGTGCAGCTATTGCATCAGCCGGATTTGCAGCTATCGAATACAGTGGATTTACTAAAATCATTGTTGGTTTATTAGTATCTCCTGTACTTGCTTTCGTAGTCGGTTACACGATATATTCACTCTTCAAGATTTTCTTGAAGAACCTAAACTTAGCCACGACCAATCGGCGCTTCCGGATGATTCAAGTCGGTACAGCCGCGCTACAATCTTACACACACGGAACAAATGATGCACAAAAATCAATGGGGATTATCACAATGGCTTTAATTGCCAGTGGTTTCCAATCAACAGATGATGTGCAATTATGGGTTCAAGTATCCTGTGCGGTAGCTATGGCGATTGGTACAAGTATTGGTGGTTGGAAAATCATCAAAACAGTCGGCGGTAAAATCATGAAAATCAAACCCGTTAACGGTGTAGCAGCTGACTTAAGTTCTGTTATTATCATTTTCGGTGCCACTTTCATTCATTTACCAGTTAGTACAACACACGTAATCAGCTCTTCTATTCTTGGTGTTGGAACAGCTCACCGTGTTAAAGGAGTAAAATGGGATACTGCACAACGCATGATTATTACATGGGTTATCACACTTCCTATTTCTGCAACGATTGCAGCTCTTATCTTCTACGTACTAAGATTCATCTTATAATTTATTTAGAGCCTTGTTATAGCAAGGCTCTTTTTATACATTTTTTTGAATAAAACTAATAAATACAAGAACAAATCAAGTTTATTTTAAAAACTTATTGCATATTTACTCATTTTGATGTATTATAATAAACATCGATAATAACGATTTATTTATCATAAATTACTCAAATACTAGAGGGAGTTGTACTTATGCAGAAGCATGTATTACAAAAGTTCGCAGCAATTTTACTTATTTTTATATTTGTATTTTCTGGCTTCACAACAGTGTTCGCCGCTGATACACAAGATGAAACTTTAACTAAAATCCAAGAAAAAGGTGTTTTAACAGTTGGACTTTCCGCTGATTATCCGCCGTATGAATTTCATCAAACCATCGACGGTAAAGATAAGGTTGTCGGTTTTGATGTAAGTATCGCTGAAAAAATTGCCAAAGATTTAGACGTTAAATTAGATATTAAAGAAATGAACTTCGATAGTTTGCTCGGTTCACTAAAAACCGGCAAGATTGATATGATTATTTCTGGTATGTCACCAACTCCAGAACGTCAAAAAGAAGTCGATTTTTCTGACCCGTATATGTTTGTACAACAGCGCGTTGTGATTAGAAAAACGGATAAAGAGAAATTTACAAGTGTAAATGATTTTAATGGCATTAAAGTTGGTGCCCAAAAACAAACAACCCAAGAAGAATTAGCCAAAAATGAACTAGTTGGTTCAGACGTTGTTTCACTTCAAAAAGTACCTGATTTAATTTTGAACCTTAAAAGCAACAAGCTCGATGCAGTAGTTTTAGAAGGACCTGTTGCAGAAGCTTATATTAGCCAAGATAAAACACTCGCATTAGCAGATATTAAATTTGTTAATGGTAGCAAAGAAACAGCCATTGCAATGCCAAAAGGTTCCACTGCTTTACAAGAAAAAGTCAACGCTTCTATTAAAGATATACAAGATACTGGCTTACTGAAGAAATATCAAAACGAAGCCAACAAATTAATGTTCCAGGATGGTAGTTTTTACGAGAAGTATGGTAATTACTTTATCACTGGTACATTGATTACGATTGCTCTTGCTGCAATTGGCGTATTATGTGGTGCCATTCTCGGCTCATTACTAGCTCTCATGAAACTTGCAAAAACAAGATGGTTACGCTGGCCAGCAGCTTGTTATATAGAATTTGTCCGTGGTACGCCACTTCTAATTCAAATTTTCATCGTCTTTTTCGGAACTCAAATTATCGGTATGGACGTATCCGCCTTTGTTTCTGGTTGTATCGCCCTATCGCTAAACAGTGCCGCTTATGTTGCTGAAATTATCCGCGCAGGTATTTCTGCTGTCAACAAAGGGCAAATGGAAGCAGCTCGTTCTCTTGGTATGACACAAGGAGCAAGCATGCGTTACATCATCTTGCCACAAGCCGTAAAAAATATTCTTCCTGCGCTTGGGAATGAATTCGTTACTGTTATTAAGGAATCTTCCATCGTATCCGTCATTGGTGTAACAGAATTAATGTTTATGACTGGTGTAGTCCAAGGCGCAAGCTTCAAACCATTTATCCCACTAATCATCACATCATTAATTTACTTTGTACTAACATTTAGCTTGTCAAGACTACTAGGTGTTGCTGAAAGGAGAATGAGAACAAGTGATTAATATTAAAAACTTACACAAACATTTCGGTAAATTAGAAGTCTTAAAAGGCATTGACCTTGAAATCGCATCCGGAGAAGTGGTCGTAGTTATCGGCCCTTCCGGAAGCGGGAAAAGTACCTTCTTACGTTGCCTGAACTTATTAGAACAACCAACAACGGGCACGATTCTTTTTGAAAACAAAGACCTAATGGCAAAACAAACAAACGTCAACGAACTTCGTCAAAAAATGGGCATGGTTTTCCAAAACTTCAACTTATTTCCACATAAAAATGTCCTTGAAAACCTAATGCTAGCGCCAATGAAAGTAAAAAACGAAGATAGCTCAGCAGCTAAAGAACATGCGCTTTCTCTACTTGAAAAAGTTGGCTTAGCTGATAAAGCAACTAGCTATCCTTCCCAGCTTTCTGGTGGACAACAACAACGGGTAGCCATTGCCAGAGCCCTTGCAATGAATCCTGACGTAATGCTATTCGATGAACCAACTTCCGCACTCGATCCCGAAATGGTCGGGGAAGTATTAAGCGTAATGAAGTCACTTGCTAAAGAAGGCATGACGATGGTTGTCGTCACACACGAAATGGGCTTCGCAAGAGAAGTTGCTGACCGCGTTGTCTTCATGGATGCCGGCGTGATTCAAGAACAAGGCACGCCCGAAGAAGTATTCGGAAACCCGCAAAACGATCGTACTAAAGACTTTTTAGGAAAAGTTTTAGCATAAACATAGATTACGTCTCACCTATTTCTCGGTGAGGCGTTTATCTGCACTTATAGAGAAAAGGAGCTAATTAAACATGATGAATAACTCAAAAATTGCTAAAAAACATCAACAAATGCCCGTTAATATCCTAGCTGATATTGGAACGCTTGCAAAAACAATGCCGGATATTCTAGATTTATCTATTGGCGACCCTGATTTAATCACAGATGCATCAATTATTAACGCGGCTTTTGAAGACGTACGCGCTGGTCATACAAAATATACAGAATCTGGTGGGGATGTTGAATTAATTGACGCCATTCGTGGTTATTTCAGTCGCAATTATGATCTGTCTTTTGAACGAAGCCAAATCCGTGCCACAGTTGGCGCACTTCATGGTATGTATTTAACCTTGCAAACGATTTTAGATGACGGTGATGAAGTCATTATTCACGAACCATACTTCTCCCCTTATAAAGATCAAGTGTTAAACTCTGGTGGTACGCCAATCATTATTCCAACCTACGAAAAAGATGGTTTTGCCATTAATGTTGATATTTTAGAAGCAGCTATTACAAATAAAACCAAAGCTTTAATTTTAAATTCACCTAATAATCCAACCGGCGCTGTCTTTTCCCCAGAAACTTTTGAAAAAATCGCCAATCTAGCGAAAAAATATGACTTCTTTATTTTATCTGATGAAGTGTATGATGGTTTTAGTTTTTATGAAGACTTCGTACCAATGGCCAAATTCGCGCCCGATCATACAATCACGTTCGGAAGCATGTCAAAAAATTTCGCAATGACAGGTTGGCGCCTTGGGTATATGATTGCTCCTACCTATTTAAATGAAGCAGCAAAAATTATTAACGAAGGAATTACTTATTCAGCTCCGTCACCGTCCCAACGAGCTGCTATTTACGCTTTGAACCATTCTGAGACACTAATTCCTTTAGTAACAGAAACCTTCCAAAAACGCCTAGAATATATCGCAAAACGAGTAGCAGAAATTCCATATCTTTCCTTACACCCGCTAAAAGGATCCATTTATGCATTTATTAATATTTCTAAAACAAAAATGGATTCCGTTTCCTTTACAGAATACGTTTTAAAAGAAACACAAGTACTCGTTATTCCAGGGTTAGCTTTTGGTGAATCAGGTGATAATTACGTTCGCCTAGCCGCAACGCAAGATATTAGCGTACTAGAAGAAGCATTCAACCGTTTAGCCAAATTAACCTTCTAATAAAAAGAGCAAACTCGCTTCATCAGCAAGTTTGCTCTTTTTTTTATTTTAATTTGATTTCTGCAAAAGAAGAAACAACTGTCGCTTCTTTTGGAAAAGTAATATTTTTCGTCGCTTCATTAGGTACGATGTAAACTTTTAAGCCCGCCTGTAGTGCTGATAACGCACCATTTTTCGAGTCTTCTATCGCGATTGCTTCTTCCGGCTTTACACCAAGAGCTTCCACTGCTTGTAAATAAAGAGCTGGATGTGGTTTAATTTCATCGACATGATCTGCCGTTTGTATCGTCTCGAAATCAGCTAAAATGCCCAGACGATCCAGCGTAGGTTCAATCCAATCAAATCCCGAACTCGTTGCAAGCCCAATTTTATAATCATTCGCTTTTACTTGTTCAAAAAATTCTTTAAAGCCATTACGAAAACCAAGTGATTGTTGCCCGAGATGACAAGCTTCCGCCACGGTAGTTAAAAATGCTTCTTTATCAAAAACCCCGTTCGTTGCTTCCATCATATAGCTAATAATTGGTTCTTCACTTGTACCGATAATTTGCTGATAAATTTCATCTGGCAAATCAATATTGTACGTATCTTTCAAATATTTCATTGTCTCCGTGTACCATAAATTCTCCGTATCAAGCATAGTTCCATCAAAATCAAAAACAACTGCTTTCACATGCATCCCCCTAGTATAAGTGATACTTTCATTGTAACATAGATAAACTATTTAAGAAATCTTCCAAAAGGGGTTGCTTTTTTGGTAAAAAACGAATAATATTGAAGTTGTGGTTTTTAATGTTCGTTATTTACCATTAAGCATGATTTTAAAAAAGGAGTGAAACACACGCATGTTTCAATTAAAAGCAAACGGTACAGATGTAAAAACTGAAGTTATCTCTGGTTTTACTACATTCCTAACGATGGTTTATATCGTAGTAGTTAACCCAGCCATTCTTTCCGCAGCAGGTGTTCCATTCAATACCGTATTTATGGCAACTATCATCTCTGCAGTCATTGGTACATTATGGATGGCGATTTTCGCTAATTATCCAATCGCAATTGCGCCAGGACTTGGTATGAATGCTTATTTCGTAACAGTAGTTACAACTCAAAAACTAGATTATTCGGTCGCATTCGCTGCGGTCTTTGTAGCAGGTATTATTTTCTTACTATTATCTTTAACGCCCCTTCGTGAAAAAATCATTGAAGCCATTCCACATAATTTAAAAGCTGGGATTACTGCTGGTATTGGTTTATTTATCGCTTTCCTAGGCTTCCGTATGACAGGTATTATTGTTTCTAACGATTCTAACTTAGTAGGTTTAGGTGACTTACATTCCAAAGAAGCTATTTTAGCTATCGTTGGTCTTTTAATCACTTTAATCTTGCTTGCTTTAAATGTAAAAGGTGCTTTATTCATTGGGATGATTGCAACTGGTATCATCGCTTTTATTACAGGTGAACTTAAATTTACAGAAGGTATCGTCAAACTTCCGCCAATGCCAGAATTCGTCTTCACTAATCCTATTCACGCATTTGGTGATGTGATGAGTTACGGGCTCTACGCTGTCGTCCTGTCCTTCTTACTTATAACGATTTTTGATACAACCGGAACAATGATCGGTGTTGCAAAAAAAGCTGGCCTAATGAAAGGTGAATCATTACCAAATGCGAAACAAGCATTAATGGCTGATGCGGTTGCAACAAGTGTTGGTTCTATGTTTGGTACAACTCCAACAAGTGCCTACATTGAATCTTCTGCTGGGGTTGCAACTGGTGGACGTACTGGTCTTACTACACTTACAGTAGCTATCTTGTTCATGGTGTCGGCATTCTTCGCTCCACTTGTTGGCGCTGTATCTGGAATTTCTGCTATCACTGCACCAGCTCTAATCATTGTTGGTAGCATGATGATTGGTGCTGTAAAAGAAATCGACTGGGATACACTAGATGAAGCTTTCCCTGCTTTCTTAGTTATTCTAGCTATGCCACTTACTTCAAGTATTGCTATCGGCTTAGCATTTGGTTTCATTTCTTACCCAGTATTAAAAGTATTTACTGGCAAATGGCGCGAACTTAACTGGTTCTTAATCGTTATCGCCGTATTATTCTTCATCCTCGTTGCATTTTTACCACATTAATAAACGACTAGCGTCTACCAAACTTAGGTAGGCGCTTTTTTATTGGACAAAAACTCACTCTTTTGCTATAAAGAAGAGAGAAACTAATTAGAAATGAGTTGAACTTGTCGTGTTTTTAAAATCACTGCTCGCTGGTGTCGCACTTGCTGTTGTAGTTTTCCTAGCAAGTTTTCTGATGCCTGACTACACTGTATCCACCTTATATTCCATCGTAACAACTATCATTGTTTTTGCCTCCATTATCTTATCTGCATTCGTATCCTTTGGTGGGCGTAGTGGAAATCCAAGTCGAAAAAGCCAATTACGCTGGAGTATCCTGCTTTTAGTTGCAGCAATTCCTAGCTTTATCGGCTTTATTATTACTTTTTACTTTTAAAATAAAAAGAAGCATTCCCAAAACGGAAATGCTTCTTTTTTTAATCTTCTAAAGCAGAAATGAACGCCGGTAAATATTCTGGTAGATCTGGCGGGCGGCGACTCGAGATAATGTGCCCGTCTGTTACAACTGGCTCATTATGCCAAATAGCTCCTGCATTAGTCATATCATCTTTAATTCCTGGTGTACTTGTTACATTTACACCTTCTAAAATTCCGGCAGAAACAAGTACCCAACCAGCGTGGCAAATTTGTCCAATTGGTTTTTTCGCTTTATCAAACGCGCGAACCAAATTAAGTACGCTGTCAAAACGACGCAATTTATCTGGGGACCAACCACCTGGAACTAAGATTCCATCATAATCTTCTGCACGAACAGAATCAAAATCATAATCAGAAGTAACAGGAACTCCGTACTTACCGTGATAAACTTTTTTAGCTTCCTCTGCAACTAAATGTACCGAAGCACCTGCCTCGCGTAATCTAAGCACCGGATACCATAGCTCTAAATCCTCAAAGTCTTCACTAACAAGTGCAATAACTTTTTTACCTTTTAAAGTCATATAAATCTCCTCCTATCCTCTTCTATAGTATAACAATAACTAGATTGTTATTAAATTATTCCGCCTATAAAAGAAGACAAAAAAAGACGCTCGAAATAAACATTTCCAGCGTTGCCATCATGTTCGGTCGTCTATGCATAACGGGATGAGGCATAGACATAAACTACACGGCCAATGAGATGAATGAAAACAAATAATGATTTTGGTGTCTAAACAGATGTCTGACTAGTTGCCATTCTATTGGAAGATGGATACACCAAAAGTCATTATAACCATGATAGGGTCTTATCCCCATGAAAATCACATTTATAAAATGAAACTTTCATCGAGGTAAAACTCTATCCTATAACTTATTTTACTATTCTTCTCAAAAAAAGCAAGTAAATAAATATAGATTTTTTGTGACGAACTTAAAAAAAACAAGAAAAGCTTTACTATTATCGCATACTTTTGTATAAAATAATTTTTTATAAATAAAAAGGAGACTATTATAGGCTCCTTTTAACCAAAGATTTCAACAATCATCCATGAAAAAATAGCGACTAATGGAATTAAAACCCATACATTGTGTCCAATCAGGCTAGGACGAGCAGCTGGTCTATCTTCGAGTAGTTGAATTCTTTCACGTAAATCGTGTACTTCTAGCTCTAAATCCTGCACTTTATCTTCTAGTTCATACAAACGTTCTTCCATTTTAATCCCTCCACACCTTTTTCTACATCTCATTATACGCGCAACGAAATGAAATACATCCTTCCATAGGCTGATTTATTGCTAATTTATTGTCATACCGTTCAGCCATTTGCTACAATAAAAGAAAACAATCAACTGTTGGGGTGGAAAAATGGAAATTCAAGTAGAAGAAGCTGTTGTAAAACTCATTTTACATGGGGGAAACACACGTAAAGAAGCATATAAAGCAATTGATTATGCTGAAAAATACCAATTTGATCAGGCAGACAAGCATTTACAAATGGCCCAAGAACAGTTTCAAGAAGGTCACGTTTGGCAAACAAAACTAGTCTCGATTCGCGACACTGAAACCGTAGCACACCCGTCATTTTTATTAATTCATGGACAAGACCATTTAATGACTGCCCAAGCCGAACTACAACTAGCCAAAAGAATCATTGAACAATATAAACATCAACAAAACTTAGAAAAACGCCTAACAAAATTAGAAAATCAGCTAGCTTAAGCATGAGACGTAGCTGGAAATAAGAAATAAGATTCACTTGTAAGGATTTTCGGACGCACAAACAATATATCTTCTGTCTCGATAATATAAGCCGCATCAATACGCGTATCTTTTTCAGGCGTAAATAAGAGATGTATCGTCATGATTCCGTCACTAAGCAAATAACTTAAAACTTCCACCACATCTAGTTTTTTGACACTAAGAATATCTAATACATATAAGTCCGTCTCTTCTCGCTCAAATAATACAATTGCATCTATTTCTTCTATATAGTAAATATCATTTTTTAAAGCTATCAATAAATAAAACATAAGCAAGTCTTCACTATTTTTCACATCAAGCGTACTAGAAAGTGGTACTCGTTCGGATACAATACGCTGAATTAGCTGGAAATCGGTTTTATTATCGGGATTCAGCTTTTTTATTTTGGAAAATTTCTTTTTTAGACTACTAGCATCCACGGTAAAACTACTCTCTTCCACTCGCTCAAATCCAAACTTCGGATAAAAATCAAGCACAGAATCATTTG
Source organism: Listeria sp. MAN/IMW/UF464 (assembly GCF_058683955.1). Classification (NCBI taxonomy): domain Bacteria; kingdom Bacillati; phylum Bacillota; class Bacilli; order Caryophanales; family Listeriaceae; genus Listeria; species Listeria sp. MAN/IMW/UF464. Next base: position 56,468 of record NZ_JBZWZP010000002.1, on the reverse strand, counting down.
CAAAAAGATAAAGAAAATCATAGTCATGTTCATACTTAGTAATTACGTGATTCAATAACTGATTCATAAGCCCTTGGCCGCGATACTCTGGATGAGTCATTACTGTGCCTATTTGAAGCGCCTTGCAATCCTTCCCCTGATAAATCAAATCCATTTTATTGATAGAAACATTCGCAATGATTTCATTTTTATCCACATAAGAATAACAAATATATTTATCATTCCAAAACCCTTTTTGAAACCATTCTTCAAAATTAATATCAAACGTACTTTCTGCAAGTTTATTAAAGCTATCACGGTACATTTTATTGTCTTTATAATCACTTATTAGTTCATAGTTCATTTAAAATTCCTCGATTCATTCGTATAAAAATAACAGGCACGACGCAACATACGCCCTACCTGTTAATTTTATTTAATTTAACGTATACCAAGTGCTATTTTTGCATAGCGTGACATACGATCTTTCGTCCAAGGTGGATTCCAAACAAGATTCACATTCGTATCTTTTACTTCTGGGATATCACTTAATGCCATTTGCACTTGCTCTGTTAAAATCCCTGCAAGTGGACAGCCCATCGTCGTAAGCGTCATTGATACGGTACAAAGCCCATCTTCATCTAACTCAACATCATATACAAGTCCAATGTTTACAATATCAATTCCAAGCTCCGGATCAATTACTTGTTCCAGCGCGCCCATTAGATTTTCTTTTAGTTGCTCATCCATGAAGCATATGCCTCCTTTTTGCAATTTTGTACATTTATTGTATCATATATGAGAATGATTTTCATTATAAGAATTTCTCAAAAAAGCTAACTCCTTGTAGCATTCCTTCAACTGAAACTTTGTGTTTTGCATTATCATCAATAATAAATTCGACATTGTCTGCTAAGCTCTCTTCAACCAATGTCTGATATAGTTTTTCACTGTACGCAAAGGGAACTACATCATCTTTTTTCCCGTGCCAAAGTAACAATGGGCGGTTATTAATTCTCGTAATGTTTTGGGTTAAATCGTATTTTTGTAAAGCTAAAATCCGTTCATCAACATCATAAGGAAAAGTTAATCCCTGCGCCAAAGCATATTTAGATAATTCTTTAGCAAAGTCAACATAATAAGCGCTTCCCATTAAACTAACTGCCACTTTAATATAATCATATTGTCCGAGTAAACCAAGGGATGTAATTGCTCCCATCGACACTCCTCCAACACCAATACGGTTGGCATCTGTTTTTCCTGTTTTAATTAATTCCTCTGTAATGAGCGGAAATTCAGTAATATTCGTTTCAATAACATCCCAAAAATAAGTAGCTTGATCTTCCGGATTCGCGCCTTGAAGACGTTCCCCGTGTAACTTAGCATCAGGTAAAACTACCCTAAAACCTCGTTGTGCAAGCAAATACCCGTAATGTAAATAAAGTTCTTTTTGTGAAGTGAATCCGTGATAAAAAATAATAGTCGGTAACTCTTTTTCTGCATTTTCACGATTACTAATATGTAAAACTGGAATTCCCGCAATTAGTTCATTTTCTACTTGAATCATTGTGAAGCCTCATTTCTATAGGTTTTATTGAGTTATTGTAAAGAACGGAATCATTTACAAATAGGTAATAAACGTCTATCATTAACCTGTGCCCTTATTTTAGCATGAAGGGCAGTTATGAACTAACCATATGAATTAAAGGAGCAAACTATGTCTAAAAAATTAATCGTACTAGACCTTGATGGCACAACACTTAGAGATGATTTAACTATCTCCTCGCATACTAAAAACACATTAGAAAAAGCACGAATGGCCGGTCACGAAGTAATGATCGCAACAGGACGCCCATACCGCATTAGTGGCTCGTATTATCATGAGCTTGAATTAACTACACCTATTGTAAATTTTAACGGTGCTGTTTATCATCATCCAAGACTCACTACTTTCGCTGAAGGCTATCATCACGCAATTGATTTACAAGTAGTTCGAGAATTGCTTGATTTCTCCAATGATTTCGCGCTAGATAATATTGCGGCTGAAGTAGAGGATAATGTCTTTTTGAAAGAACGCAATAATAGTGTACCAGAGACATTCCATTTAGGAACAGAAAATATTGTATTTGGAAATATTCGCGACGCCATTACATCAGATGCTACATCGCTATTATTTTTCGGTCAACTTGATCAACTAGATTTAATTAGTAAACATTTAGATGAATCACTTTCTGGCGTTATTTCTCACCATACTTGGGGAGCGTCTGCTTGGCCAGCTGTAGAAATTATCAAGTTTGGCATTCATAAAGCAATCGGTGTCCAAGCCGCTGCAAAAACACTTGGCTTCGACCGTAAAGATATTATCGCTTTCGGTGACGAAACGAATGATTTACAGATGCTTGATTATGCTGGCGTTGGCGTTGCAATGGGTAATGCCGCTGAATCCGTGAAAAACGTCGCAAATGTTGTAACCGCATCTAACCAGGATGACGGAATCGCTTTATATCTAGAAGAAAACTTAAACCTATAATAAAAAGCTGCAAGTATGGCCTTACAAAAGTTAGAATCTCTAATTTTTTGTTTCAACCATGACTTTGCAGCTTTTTTTACATCATTTTATTTTTATACATAGCTAGTGCTAATTTTTGGTCTGCTTCTGAACGGAAATCTCCAAATACACTCGAAGTTTCCATGACATTAATAAATGCTTTAGGGTCAAATTCTCCAACAATATGTGTAATGTCATATAGCTCATAACGCGTAATAACCATGATTAGCATAGCAACATCCTGTTTTGAATATCCACCCATCGCATCTACTACTGTTATTCCTCGTACCATATTTTCATGGATAGCTTTAATAACTGTTTCAGAATGCTGAGTCATAATCATCACAGTTAGCTTTTGATGTCTAGTGTGAATAATATCAATTACTCTACTTTGTACATATAAAGAAATTAACGTATAAAGAGCAAAAGTCCAATCATAAGCAAATCCTGCCACAATAATGATAATACCGTTTAACAGTAAGAAATACTTCCCAAATGAACGCCCTGTTTTAATTGTAATATACATAGCTAAAATATCTAGCCCGCCTGTCGAAATCCCAAATTTCAATGCTAACCCAACACCTACAGAAGCAATTAATGCTCCAAAAATCGCATTAAGTAAAATGTCATTTGAAACTTGTACTTCCGGAATAACAATTAAGAAAAAAGACATAAAAGCAACAGTTAAAAAGCTAAAAACAGTAAAGGATTTCCCTACTTTTAACCAACCTAAAATAGCAACGGGAATATTTAACAACAGAACAAGTAACCCTGTCGAAATCGAAATATTCATTGTATCACGTAACATGTCTGATCCTAATTGCGCAACCCCATTTAATCCAGCAGCATAAACTTGAGCTGGTATTAAAAAGAAGTTCATACCAATTGCATTTAAAAGTGCTGCTATGATTGCAATAGCGGTTTTTTTAGCATATTCTTTATACACTAATTTTGAACTCATTTTCTTCTCTCCTTTTTTGGCCCTAACATAACATACCAACTTTCTAGAGAAAAGAGAAGTCTTTTTTATTATTTTTTTGATTTTTAATTAAATAATGGATAACCGCCTGATAAATAAAAGCCCAGTGATACGGTTATTACTACAACTATAATGAAAATCATTAAGAACATTCCCGTTGGCTTTTGTTGTTTTCTATAACTAAGCAACATTTCCACCACACCAATTACAATAATGCCCATTAAGATTTTAAATATAGCTAAAATCCAGCTTTCTTTCACACTGTACTGCACCATCATAATCCCACTTAATATGACTAAAATATAAAAAACTCGGTTAATCATTTGTAACATGGTAAATCCTTTAACAGATTTTGAATAGATTAGTAACGCTGTGACGGTTAAAACAACAATTGCTACCCAAGAAATTAAATGTACATATCCCCACATAATACTTCCTTCTTCCCTATTAAGATTTTCTAACTGTATTCATTAAAGTACCAATTTTATCAATTGTAATTTCCACTGTATCTCCGTCTTGTAAAAAGGTCGGAGGATTCATCCCGCTCCCTACACCACTCGGAGTCCCCGTTGCAATTATATCCCCTGGAAGTAAAGTATGACCTTTTGATAAATCAGAGATAATTTTCGCTAAATTGAAAATGAATTTTTCTGTAGAATCAGATTGTCTTACTTCACCGTTTACTTTTGTTTCAATATGGAAAATCGTTTCTTCTTTAGGTTGATATTCAAGTACATACGGCCCAATTGGACAACTAGCATCAAGGCTCTTCCCAATGTAAAATTGTTTATGTTTTTTCTGCAAATCTCTAGCTGTAATATCGTTCAAAATAGTAAACCCAAAAACAGATGCTAAAGCTTCACTTTCAGATACATCTCTAATTTGTTCTCCAATTATAACCGCTAGTTCGCCTTCGTAATCTAGTTTTTTTGTTATATCTTGATGCAACTCAATCTCGCCATGATGTGGCAATAAGCTATTCGCACTTTTGGTGAAAACGAGAATATGTTCAGGCACATCCTCTTTACTTCCCATTTCTAATACATGATTATAATAATTTTTTCCCACTGCGATAATATTGTTAGGAGGCATAAAAGGTATTTGGATTTCTACATCTGCTAGGTCAATACTTTCCTTTGTCATCTTTATGTCCTGAACAGCAGGCTTTTCTTTAATAACATCTAATAAAGTAGCTGGCGGATCTTGAAAGATAGCTTGTGCAGGAATAATTTTATTTTCATTTACTAAAGCACCGTAATTATGTTGCCCTTTATAAGAATAGCTTAACCATTTCATTTAAATACCTTCCTCTATGTTTATTTGGCAAATATGTTGTCCGTCGAAAAAATATAAATATGCATGAGAAACTTTTTTCCTACTAATTGCTTGAATAGCTTCCGCATAAAGTTTAATTTGAATTTGATACCGTTCCTTCATTACTTTCTCAGCGGCTTCCCAGTTATCATATCGTCCTTCAATTTTATCTGTCTTGTAATCGATTAAAATAATGGAGTCTTCTTCCTCAATCATGCTATCAACAACACCTTGAATGAGCACGTGTTCATCAAGATTTGTTTGATTGTATAATTTTGCTGCAGGAAGTAAGTAACTGAATGGAACTTCACGCTTCACTTTATCTTTTTTCTGCAAAACGGTTTTTCCTAGAGCTGATTCAAAGAACGCAATAATTTGATTAACATTGATAGCTTTAATTTGAGCTTCTGTAAGAATATCTTTTTCTCTCATTAATTGTAATAATGAGACTAAATCTTTTTCGGTCGGTTTATCATCTAATGGTACAGCTTGCATTAACGTATGCATTGCCGTCCCAATTTCCGTAGCTGACAACTTGTTTTGTTGCAAAAATTTAGGTCGGTCTAAAGATACTTTTTGGAATTCTTTTAGGATAGATGTATCACTCCAACTATCTTGCAAAGAGAATTGTCTTTTAAGCTCTGTCACAGACTGCTTAGCACGAATTCCAGTGGCTTCCTCATCTTTATATTGGTAATGCATAAAACGCTCAATTTCATCCTTATATGGACTTTTAACTGGCACTTGCTTATGTGCTTTTACATTCTCCATCCAGTTATCTGATTTTTCCTTTTCCAAGTCATCAGTTAGGAACATTTCTTTCGTTTTAATTTCAACTTGAAGCTTCATATCAGTTGGCAGTGTTTTAATCTTTTCTTCGCACAATAATTCTTTAAAATGGCTGTGGCGGATTGTAGCATTTCCAATCCAATCTAAATAACACTTCGCTTTTGCTCGAATTGCTGCGGGTAAAATAGTTTCTTGTTGGTTACTTACTTGTAACCAATTTTTACTTGTTTTTTCAAAATCTGGAACAGTTGCAGTTAAAATTAGTTTTTCTTCCGCACGAGTAAGTGCAACGTATAAAACACGCATTTCTTCCGCAATCATTTCTCGGGATTTTTTTTGCTTAATCGCTTGTTGCATGATAGTTGGATAGACAATCATCTTTTCTATATCTCGATAATTAGAAGCAAAACCATAGTCTTTGTCTAAAAGTGTTTTATTATAAATGTCACGCATATTAAATTTTCTACTTAATCCTGAAACTATAACTACCGGAAACTCCAAACCTTTACTTGCATGAATCGTCATCATACGCACAACATCTTCTTTTTCACCTAGCGTTTTTGCTGTACCTAGATCATCTCCACGAACTTCTAATCGCTCAACAAAACGCACAAAACGGAATAACCCTCGGAAAGAAGTTTTTTCATATTGATTCGCACGATCATACAAAGCGCGTAAATTAGCCTGACGTTGTTTCCCGCCTGGCAACCCGCCTACAAATTCATAGAAGTTTGTTTCTTGATAGATTTGCCAAATTAAGGCAGTCAAATTTTCCCGAATAGACAGTTCACGCCAATTGTTTAATTGTGTTATAAAACGACTAATTTTATTTGCTGCATCCGAAACTGTAATATCTTTATAAGCTAGCATCGCATCAAAAAAATAGCCTTTTTTCTTCGCCATCCGAATTTGTCCTAATTCTTCTTCATTTAAACCGATTATTGGAGAACGTAGAACTGCTGCTAGTGAAATATCTTGATATGGATTATCGATTACTTTCATTAGTGCAATCATTGTTGCTACTTCAGTCGTTTCGAAATAACCAGAATTATTATTGGCATAGAAAGGTATATCTTTTATTTTCATTGCTTCTTCCATATCTGGCGCACTCGTCATAGCTCTTGCTAGAATAACAATATCTCTGTATTGAATTGGTCTATTTTGTTGTAACTTTTTATCATAAATTGGAAACTTATTATCTATCATTTCTCTAATTTTTGTCGCAATAGCTCTTGATTCAACTTGATTTTTTTGCAACTCTTGTGGCGATAATTCATCCTCAGATTCTTTTTCTTCTGATTTCATATCAATTAACAAAAGTTCTGTTGCCATATTGTTAGCTTCAGGAAAACTAGCCCCTAAAGTTAACTCAGCCGCCTCATCATAATCGATTTCTGCAATATGTTTATCCATCAACTGATGAAAAATAAAGTTAGTAGCATCAAGAACTTCTTTCCTACTTCTAAAGTTTTGAGATAAATCTATTCGTATTCCGCTGCCTTCTCCGTCTTGCTGATATTCTTGATACTTTGCCATGAACAAAGTTGGTTCCGCTAATCGAAAGCGATAAATTGATTGCTTTACATCCCCAACCATAAACAATTTTCCTTTTGTATCATTCGAATTAGTGACAAGCAAAAGAATAGTTTCTTGTACCATATTAGTATCTTGATATTCATCAATTAATACTTCTTTGAACTGTTTTTTATAACTATTTGCCACATCAGAGGGCGCGCCATTTTTTAAGAGGATTTTTAAAGCTAAATGTTCTAAGTCATTAAAGTCTAATACCCCACGTTGTTGCTTTTCCTCAAAAAAGTTTTCAGCAAATTTTTTCACTAATTCGCTTAACGTTTTAATATCTGGTTTCATTTTTTCTAAATCACTTAAATAATTTTCTTCTTCTCTTGAAAACCAATCTATTAAAACATTTTTCACTTCTTTTTTTGCAGCATCACGGAATTTTTTTGCTTCTTCTACATATTCTTCATCAAAATCAGCTTTATTTTTAAGGGCAGGTATTCGTTTGAAATCAATGCTCTCAAAGCCAAATTTCACATCTTGCCAATTATCCCAGCTAATACTTGATAAAGTGTTAATTTGTGCTAAATCATTTTCTAATGTGCTTAAATAAGGAGCTGGTCCATTATTTTCATTTGCATAGTCTATGGCGGTTAACAAGTAACTTTTAGCTTGATTAATTCTAAGTTGAATATCTTCTTTAATAATTGGAAAATAAGGTAATTCCGTGATAGAAGTAATCGCCTGTGTATCGTAAAAGCTTACCATTTGTTCTAACCATAAATCCGGGTTTGGATTTGCTCTAGAGAAATCATAAAGTTTCGAGATTAGCGTATGCAACTCAGCATCAGATCTATCCCCAGTAAACGATTCAACTAGATGAAAAAAGTCCTCATTATTTTCTATACTATATTCTTTTTCTAACAGGTCCTCTAAAACTTCATCGCGAATCATACTGCTTTCGATGGGTTCAATCAAACGGAAATTAGGATCAATGTCGGCTTCAAAATAATGTTTTCGAATGATTTCCAAACAAAATGAATGCAAAGTCGAGATGGAGGCATAGTTTAGTAAGGCGACTTGTTTTTTCAAATGTGCAGATTCCGGATTTTGCACTAATGCTTCTTCTAAACTTTTGCCTATTCTATACTTCATTTCTGCAGCTGAAGCATTGGTAAAAGTTACAATTAACAATTCATCAACGTTTAGATTTTCTGTTTCATTTATTAGTTTTTCAATGATTCTTGTAACTAAAACAGCTGTCTTACCAGAGCCCGCAGCAGCTGCTACAAGAATATTGTTCCCATTTGCTTGGATGGCTTTCCACTGGTCATCAGTCCATAAAGCATCTTCTGGTTTGCTTGGTATATTTAAGCTCATGCTACTGCGTCCCTCCTTCTATATCCATTTTTGTTAAAATCGTCTCTGTTTTTTCATTTGTTAAATGTCTATATTGATTACTCGCTAAGGATGGATCAAATCCACAAAATGAGCGAAATCCACAAAATTGACAAGGTGTTTTTTCTTTTAATTTATAAGGATTAATGGACACAGCTCCATCTAGTATTTTATTTCCTGCTTCCTGATATTTTTGTCTTACAAATCGGCGCATTTTATCAAACTCTGCTTTAGTCGCGGTTCTGGAACGGGCGCTTAACTCTCCGTTTTGCTTAATTTCAGCTGGAATAATATTAGAAGACTTTCCTTTTTCCAGATTTGTATCCATAAGCGAAACAGCCACAGGATCCGATAAAATTAAGCCTTTCATTTTGGAACTTTTTTGCAGTTCTCGAGCAATTGCTTCATCACTCAATTCTTTCTCTGCTTGGACATATTGATTATGCATATGAAAGTACAGAACCCCAGCAGGCTCAGCAGTTTTACCTATCATTTTTTGCGCATTTGTTACAACTATGTCTAAGTAAGTCAGCATTTGAAGAGCCAACCCGTAATATACTTCAGTAAGAGCCAAATCATGTGAACTAGATTTATAATCAATGATTCGAAGGAAAGTACGATCATCTTGTTCAGCTGCATCAATTCTATCAATACGTCCTTGTAAAAGAAGTTCGCTATCTGATTGTAATGGAATTTTTAAAGGCGGAATATCTCCTTTCAAACCAAAATCCACCTCTAAACCAATTGGACGAAACGCACTGCTTTTCGCTTGTTCGTTTAAAACCGTAGTAGCTCTTGTAATAATTTGGAGTAATTTATATTGAATATATTCCATCCGTTTTGAACTTAATAAAATTTCATGTTGAATCTTCGGAGCTAAAAATGTCATCGCAAGTTTAGCCATTTGCCTACATTCTTCTTCCGTTAAATTACCCCAATCTCGGTTAGTTCGTTTTAATTCAGCGGAAATCCATTCCATCGCCCCGTGGAAAATTTCTCCCATGTCTACAGCTTGTAGCTTATAATGAGCTCTTTCTTCTAATTTCAAGCCATATTGCGCAAAGTGTTGAAACTCACAACTAAAAAACTTCTCCATCCGCGAAACACTTGCATGAATATTTTCACCAAATAGGTTTTTAGCAGTTGTTTCTTGGAGTGGTTTGGTTTTATTTTCATAATAAAGGCTTGAAAGTACTTGTTTTGCTGCCTCAGATTCTTTGCTATCTTCAAAATAACTATTATAAGCATCCCACCATACATTTGATAAAGGATAACCACGTTTATACATTTGTAATTGACTCGTTAATAAGCCCAGTGTAGCTTGTTTAGAGCGAATATAACTACTTTGTTCTTTATCATTCAGTAAACTTGGGTCAGTTAAATAAACCGATTCATTTAAATTTTTGAATTGGCCTTTTATTTTTCTTAGATAATTCGACTCGTTAAGAACTTTCCCTTCTTCATCTGCAGCTGGATAACTAAGAAATAATTTGTCGCTTGGCAAACTCATTATTTTATAGGCTAATAAATCTTCTTCACCAATGTTATTTTTAGCAGATGGCTTTAAATTGCTATTTTCTACTCGCAAAGAGTCGCGATCTTGATCTGACAAAATCCCTTTATCTTTTTGACGTAGTGGCATTACGCCATCATTCATTCCAATCGCAAAAATAACTTTCATGTTAAGCAACTTTGCATTTTCCATTTCAGCTAAAACTACTTGATCTAAAGAAGGTGGTAGTAAAGAAAATTCTAGCGCATCCAAGCCCGTCGTAATTATTTCAGAAAAACTATTAACATCTAATTCTTCCTCACCTAAAACTTCTACAAATTCATCTAGCAGTTCTGATATTGAACTCCAAGCTTGTTCATGTTCTCTAGCAAGTTCCAAATAACCATTTTCTTCTGCTACTTGTCTCCATGATTCTAAATGTTCTACAGCTTTAACTTGCTCCAAATAATGATATAGAGCCATGGCGAACTCTATGCCTGTTTTTGCTTTTGTTATATTATTTTCTAATGTTGAAAGAGGCTCAACTATAAGATTCCTCATTTCATTAATAACACTTTGGGTTGCTAATTCTTCATCTGTTTGTGGCAAGACATTGGTAGAAAGTCCTCGAATTTTACGATAAATCCAATCGCCTTCTTTTTCCCATTTCCACTTATTTTGAATGCCGTTTTCGAGCACATAATTTTCAAGTATATCTGCTTTTCTTCTCATAATAGTCGCATTTTCAGCCACATCAAAGAAAAATTCTGTTTTAACTGCTTGGAAAATTGGTTCATATTTCCAATTAAATAAAATTGCATCAATACTAGAACGAATAAATTCAATAAATGGGTGTTTAGCCATTGCTCGTTTTTTGTCTATAAAAATAGGAATATCAAAGGACTCCATTACTGTTTCACATAAAATATCATAATCACCGATGTTTCTAGTCAAAATCGCTATATCTCGGTATCTATAGCCGTTTAATGCTAATTGCCGAATTTCGCGGGCAACACCTTCCATCTCAGCACGCCTATTATTAGCTTGATGGATGGTTAAATCATTTGCTCCCCCTTCATATGACGAGTATTTATTATCTCCCCAAGCGTTGGCTAAAAAGGCTAATGAGTCAGAGTTAGCTCGTTTATTTTCTAAAAGAATTTTCTCCGGTTCCACTTGAATTTTATTTAATTTAGCCATCTCTAATAAAGCAAAGTATGCTTCAGTGCTCGCTTTAAACATACTGAAATCTTCCAAACCTTTATGGATTTCAGGTACGTTTAAAGTTAACGATACTGTTACTTTATCGCATTTTTGCATTAGCTTTTCTATTACTGTTAACTCTTGTTTTGAAAAAGAAGTAAATCCGTCAATAATTATTTCCGTTTGATTTAAATAATCACTCTCAATAATCTTATCTGCTAACAGTCTCAAATAATCTTCATTTTCAAGGAATTTTCCTGCTAATAATTCTTCATATTTTTGATAAATAAGTGAAATGTCATGTACTTTGCTAGATACACTTGTAGATAAATTTGCCGCACTCTTCTCTAATTCGTCTACAGAAATTTCTTCTTGTTTCATTTCTTTGAATAACTTAGCCAGCTCTGAATAAAAGCCTTTTTTTGAAGTAGCTCTAGAGAAAATTTTCAACTTATCTTTTTGATCTAAAGCAGCTTTTCGAATAACCATCTCAATACCTGTTTGACTCAAAAAAGTTTTAGATAAGCCACCAGTTTCTTGAAGTATTTTCCAAGCAAGCCTACTAAAACTGAAAATCTGTGTCCCTAGCATTCCTGCCAAGTTTTGTTTATTTAAAAAGCTTGTTTCCATTTGAAACGTCATTTGATCGGGGACGATAAAAATATACGTCTTAGAAGTTTTTTTGATTTTTTCGCCTACTTCATCCATCAAATGAGTGGTTTTACCTGTTCCTGCTTTACCAGCAATTATTTGAAGTGTCATACCCTCACCACCGAACATATGTTTTTATTTAGTTTACCATATTTGAGCAATCTGTCCAGAACTTTTTTCGAGGCTTTTTTTCGTGAAAATTTATAAAACAGCTCAAAAAAACTAAGATAGCTCTTACTATCTTAGTTTTTCATATATTCTACTCAAAAGCCAGCATTTCCTGTTGGATTTTATTCATTTTTTCTGTTAGCTGCATAAATTTCGCTTTGTTCCTATTATCGAGAGCTTTATCAATTTCAGCTCTAAGTTGTTCTAATTTTCTCTCTTCTAGGAGCATCGTCAGGAAGCATTCGATAAAAACATTTGTTAATTCTTTTTCTCCTTTAAGGACACCCACTTGATTCATCAATGAATTAGAAAAATCACGCATTTCCACGACTACCACTCCTCCACTCATATTTATTACAATTTCGAAAAACTGTAACATGGCAAGAAAAAACAGAAAACGGCTTGAAAATACAACTTTACGAAAATCTAATGACTTGTAAATTACCATGTGCTATAATGACAAAAAATAACTCATAACTTACTTTGATGCTTCGTCGTTATTTGAAATTTTGTGCATTACGCAATAATTTCAGATTACTTCTTAGACATAAATACAAACATAGAGGAGTTGAATGAAATGAAAAAAGAACAAATTAGTACTCAGTTTTATGAAGTAAATCCCCACACAATGATTATTTTTCCAAAAAAATCTGGAAGTATAGTCTATTCAGAAATTTATGAAGTTGATTCTCATTATACTTCTAAATTTACCCCATTTGAGTTAATTAAAACCAGCTGTAACTTTTTCGGATCGAGTTATGATGGACGTAAAGAGGGAACAAAGCATCTAATAGGTGTCACTCATAAGCCGCCTATTATTATTGACCCTGTTACTTCTACCTATGTATTCCCTACTGTCGCGCCAAGTTCAACAGATTGTATTTGGATTTTCCCACAGCATATTAAGGATTATCATGCAATTGGATATAACCATACGTTGATAAAGTTTTCTAATTTACAGACTTTTGAAATTGATATGTCGTTAGCCTCTTTTAATAACCAAATTGCTAGAACCTCCATGCTACATATGAAGTTCTCACAAAAAATGCGAACAATGGAGAGCAATTTCCCTTCTATGAATATGTTTTTTCCTCCAGCTACACTCGCCGCTGAATCCAGGCGTTATTATAACACTATGCTCTCTGAAAAAGACGATTCAAAAGACCCGGAACAATAAAATTAAAAACCAGATATACGCATTGTATATCTGGTTTCCTTCTTAAATTATTTCTTATTCTCAATCGCATCTGCAATTCGTTTTAACATTAATAGTTCTTCTTCTGAATATGTATAAGGCAATTCCAGGTACCATTTCTCAAGCTCTGGGTTTCCAATTAAAGGAAAAGCATTTACTGAATTTTTTTCCCGTAAACCCGCTACATCATCTAATAAAAAATCTGTTGTAGTCCCAAGAATTTCTGCTAATTTAGCCAAAATAAAGATTGGCGGTCGGTGGTTATCATTTTCATATTTACTGATAGTTGAAGCTGTAGTTCCAATTTTTGCCGCTAATTGTTTTTGAGTTAATCTATTTTTCTTTCGTAAATGAATTAATTTTTCTCCAAATTCCAATACGCCCACCTCTCTTCCTTTTCATTATAGCAATTTTTTAGGAAGAATTCGAGAAATCACATAAAAAGAAATCGCCTTTTTAATTTCAAAAGACGATTCCTCTCTATTATACTGTTGGTTTTTTGCGTAATACTCCGATTAATGCTGCACTTATTATAGTTCCAATCACGATTGCGATAAGGTAGAACCATGGTTGAGATACTAAGAAGATAACAAATACGCCTCCGTGTGGTGCTAATACTTTAATATTTAAAAACATAACAATTGCCCCAGTTATTGCACTTCCAGCGATAAAACTTGGAATCATTCGAAGTGGATCTGCTGCTGCAAATGGGATGGCACCTTCTGTAATGAATGACGCGCCTAAAATAGAGTTCGTTAGCCCTGCATCACGTTCTTGTGCAGTAAATTTGTTTCTAAAAACAAGAGTTGCTACGAATGTTGCTAGCGGTGGCACCATACCAGCAGCCATTGTAGCCGCCATAATCGCGCTACCACCTGTCGCAACACTTGCTGCAAGCGTTCCAGTTGCAAAAATGTAAGCCGCTTTGTTAATTGGTCCACCTAAGTCAGCAGCCATCATTGCTCCTAAAAGTAAACCTAGAATAACCGCATTTGTTCCACTTAGACTATTTAAGAAGTCATTTAACCATGTATTTAATGCACTCATTGGCACGTTTAATAGTAACATCAATAGTCCGACAATTAGTACAGATAGCACCGGATAAAATAGTACTACTTTAATTCCATCTAAAGTTTTTGGTAATTTTTTAAGCATAACTTTAATTAACTCGACTGCATAACCAGCAAGAAAACCACCTACTAAAGCACCAAGGAAACCTGCTCCACCAACAGATGCAACTCCACCTGCTACGAAACCAGCTACAAGACCTGGTCTATCTGATATACTGTATGCGATATAACCCGCGAACACTGGAAGCATAAATCCGAATGCAACATCACCAATTTGTTTTAATAATGCTGGAATTTCGTTATATGATCCTAATTTTGCAAGTTGATCTTGTGGTACACCTAGAATTTGATCAAGCATAAATGCGATTGCAATTGCGATCCCGCCACCAATTACAAATGGTAACATATGAGAAACGCCGCTCATTAAATGTTTATAAATTTGTTGACCAATGGAAAGGCCATCTGTACTTTCTGTTGCTTCGCTACCCGATTCTGCTTTATAAACTGGTGCATTCCCTGAGATAGCTTCTTTAATAAGCTCTTCTGGTTTATGAATTCCTGCTGCAACTGGTTTTGCAATTAAATGTTTTCCATCAAAACGAGGCATATCAACTTGTACATCAGCTGCGATGATAACTCCATCAGCCTCAGCAATTTCTTTATCAGTTAAGCGATTTTCTACTCCTCTTGAACCATTTGTTTCTACTTTAATTCGAACGCCTAATTTGTTTGCTGTTTCTTGTAACTTTTCTGCAGCCATATAGGTATGTGCAATACCAGTTGGACAAGCAGTAACCGCGACAACAGTTTTGCCAGTATCATTAGAAGATGTAGGAGCAACAACTGTTTCTTCTGCATCACCTTGCTCGTTGTTGAAGAGAGTGATTACTTCGTCTGGTGTTTTTGCATCTTTTAACGATTGAACAAATGCTGGATGAACTAATAATCTTGAAAGTGCTGCCAGCGTTTCTAAGTGAGTTGCATTTGCACCATCTGGAGCCGCAATCATAAAGAACAAATGAGCAGGTTGACCATCTAAGGAGTTATAATCTAATCCTTTTTCACTTTTCGCAAAGACTACAGTTGGTTCATTAACTGCTTTTGTTTTTGCATGTGGCATTGCAATTCCTTCGCCAACTCCAGTAGAGCTTTGGGCTTCACGATTCATTATCGCTTCTTTAAAAAGTATCTCGTCATTAATTTTCCCGTTGCTTTTAAGTGAAGCAATCATTTCATCAATGGCAGCTTCTTTTGTTGTAGCTTGTAATGACATAATCATAACGTCTTTGCTGAGTAAGTCTGTAATTCTCATTTTAGTGCCTCCCTGTTATTTTAGTTATCTTCACTTGCGGTAATAATTCATTTATTAAATCTTTTTCAGCTAAATCTGTTGAAAATGCTGTTGCGCCCCCAGTTGCAACGCCTGCAGCAAATGATTTAACTGGATCCTTAGTTTTATCGAAAGTTCCAACGAATCCAGCAATCATTGAATCACCAGCTCCAACTGAATTTTTAAGTTCTCCTTTTAAGGCATCAGCGAAATAAACATCTTCTCCTGTAAAAAGTAGAGCTCCGTCGCCAGCCATGGATACGATTACATGTTGTGCGCCTAATTCTAGGCATTTCTTTCCATAAGGAATGAGATCTTCTACGCTATCTAACTTAACACCAAATAGTTCTGCCAGTTCGTGGTGATTTGGTTTAATAAGGATTGGACGATTTGGTAATGCATCTAGTAGTTCTTGTCCAGTCGTATCAATCATGAAGTTAGCTTGTTTTTCTTTACAGATTTGGATTATTTTATCGTAGAAATCATTTCCTAGTGAAGGTGGTACACTTCCAGATAGAATAACGATGTCACCAGCAGTTACCTTATCCATCACTTCTAAAAATTCTTTGATTTCTTTTTCAGAGATTGCTGGGCCTAAACCATTAATTTCTGTTTCTTCTCCGTGTTTTAGTTTGATATTAATACGAGTATCGTCTTTTACTGTTACAAAGCCAGTTTGTATGCCTTCATTTTTAAGCCAGTCTTTGATAAATCCACCTGTAAATCCGCCTAAAAACCCTGTAGCAAGGCTCGGTACGTTCAATTGATTTAAAACTCTGCTGACATTGATACCTTTGCCACCAGGTAATTTATAATCTTGTTTCATGCGATTAAGTTCGCCAAGTTTTAGTTGGTCGATTTGCACAATATAATCAATTGAAGGGTTTAAAGTAATTGTATAAATCATTTTTCTACCTCGATTATTTTAGTTTTTTGGATAAAGGATTTTCTTACTTCTGAAGGAATATAGTCTGTTACAATAGTAGCTTCATCTATTGAAAACATTTTTGAAAAATTAACTTCATTGAATTTCGTATGGTCTGCTACAACAAAAACGCGATCAGCACGCTCTTTGGCAGCACGTTTTACAAATGCTTCTTCCATATCTGGTGTCGTATAGCCATGCTCCGGATGCATAGCGTTAGTTCCAATAAAAGCTTTGTCAAAATGATAATTTTTAATATTATCCAAGGCAACTGCGCCAATAATTGCTTTTGTATGCACTTTCATTTTGCCACCTAAAAGATAAGCATCAATATTTTGACGAACTAGTTCTTCAATATGGGTTAGTCCATTTGTAACTACAGTAATATTTCGATTTGCTAAGTGAGTAATTAATTCCAGTGTCGTGGAGCCTGCATCTAAATAGATACAATCATTTTCTTCCACTAAACTAGCGCAATATGCTGCGATTTCTTTTTTACTTTGAATGTTTTTGAATGATTTCTCATTCATGCTTGGTTCTTGGTTATGAGAAATAACAAGTTTTGCACCACCGTGTACACGTTCGATTAATCCTTGTTCCTCTAATTCGATTAAATCACGACGAATAGTTGACTCCGAGGTATCCAGTCCTTCAACTAATTCTTGTAATTTAATAACACCAAGCTTTTCAATACTCTCCATAATAAGTTGTTTTCGCTCTGCATTTAACATTCTTACTCCTCCATCCAAAGTTAGTTTATCATCTTTATCTTTCAAAATCAACCGTTTTCATTCAAAAACATTCATTTATAATC
Source organism: Listeria sp. MAN/IMW/UF464 (assembly GCF_058683955.1). Taxonomy (NCBI): domain Bacteria; kingdom Bacillati; phylum Bacillota; class Bacilli; order Caryophanales; family Listeriaceae; genus Listeria; species Listeria sp. MAN/IMW/UF464. Next base: position 39,092 of record NZ_JBZWZP010000002.1, on the reverse strand, counting down.
AAATTCATTCATATTATATCATGAAAACCACCGAAAACCTTCAAAATAGTTCAGATAGTTGTTTTCTTATACACTTTTTATTTTTAGCAGTATACTTAATTAGAAGCAATGTTCTATAGAGGAGGAATAAAAATGAGTACTGAAATAACGTTTGATCAATTAGAAAGTTTTTCCAAAAAATGGCGTGAAAATCCTGATAAGTTGGTTTTCCAAGCTAGCATTATGAAAAATGGGATTAAAGCAGCAACAGAAAATCCTGTATCAAAAGCAACAGTACAACCGGTTTTTTCTCATGAGGTTCATACAGATAAAGTTTCCAACCAACAGCAAAGTGGAAGATGTTGGATGTTTGCAGCGTTAAATACGTTCCGACATAAATTAAATGGGACACTTGGTCTAAAAGATTTTGAGTTGTCGCAGAACTATACTAACTTTTGGGATAAATTAGAGAAAGCTAATTATTTTTTAGAGAACATTATTGAAACAGCGAATGAAGATGAGGATAGCCGATTAGTTTCATGGTTACTTGATACTCCTCAACAAGATGGTGGTCAGTGGGATATGCTTGTTTCGATTATTGAAAAATATGGGGTTGTTCCGAAATCTGCTATGCCTGAAACTTTTCAAAGTAGTAAGTCTGCGGATTTAAATCACCTATTAAATGAAAGACTTCGCACGGATGCAGTTATTTTGAGAAAAGCTGTTAACGAGCAGAAAGATACTGCTGGATTGAAGGAAGAAATGCTTGCTGAAGTTTACCAGCTTTTAGTTATGACTCTGGGTGAACCGCCGAAAGTGTTTGATTTTGAATATCGAAATAAAGACAATGAGTTTAAACAAGATTTACAAATTACGCCTAAAGAATTTTATAAACGCTATGTAGATATGGATTTGAAGGATTATATCCCGCTTATCAATGCGCCAACTAAAGATAAACCTTTTAATCAAGCATTTACAGTCGATTATTTAGGAAATATTGTAAATGGGACGCCTATTAAGTATTTGAATGTGGAAATGGATGTATTAAAAAAAGCCGCCGCAGATCAAATCAAAGATGGTGAGACTGTTTGGTTCGGTTGTGATGTAGGTCAGCTTTCAGAACGAACTACTGGTATTATGGATACAGATATTTTCTTGCTAAATCAGGCTTTTGGATTTAAAACAGCTATGACGAAAGCAGAACGCCTCGATTATAAACACAGTATGCTCACTCACGCGATGGTTCTAACTGGGGTTAACATTGTTAATAATGAAGTTAATCGTTGGAAAGTGGAAAATAGTTGGGGAGAAAAGATTGGTAACAATGGATATTTTGTTGCTAGTGATGCTTGGATGGATGAGTTTACATTCCAAGTGGTTGTCCATAAAAAATATTTATCTAAAGCATTGATTGAAGCATTTAGCAATGAGCCAATTGCGCTAAAACCTTGGGATCCAATGGGCTCGCTTGCACTTTAAATTGTAAATTCTGAGATGATTTTGATTCCATTCATTTGAAAAAGAGCTGCTGCTACGCCGGCACCATCTTTTATTTTTCCAGAGAAGGTGCCGTCGTAAATAGCACAGCTTCCACAAGAAGGACTTTTTTCCTTCATAATTATTTGAGTAATACCGAGTTCTTTCATTTTAGTCAAAGTTAAACTCGCTCCGTTTTTATATTCTTCGGTTACATCTATTCCTTGATTATCCATTACTTTAGCGCGACCTAGCCAGACGTCTTTACCATCTCCGCCTACTATTTCAGCTGGATTTCTTGGTATTTCCAAACCACCTGCAACTTCAGGACAAAAAGGAATCGCCTCTCCGTTTTCAACCATTTGTTTTATTTTGGTAATTTCTTTATCTTTCCCGTCATATCTACAGGCAATTCCTGCCAAACAAGCGCTTACTGCAATCATTTATATTCCTCCTTTATTTTTAAATTAATTTTAACATAAAAAAGCTGCCACCACTTAAAGGCGACAGCTCTATTGATTATTAGATATTTTGATAAGCTACGGCGATTTGAGTACCGATTAGTGCGTTGTGTTTTACTAGTTCGATATTTGCTTCTAAGCTCTTACCGTCTGTTAGTTCTTTTACTTTGCCAAGAAGGAATGGTGTAACGTCTTTTCCGTGGATGTGGTTTTCTTCTGCTTCTTTAAGTGCAGTTTGGATAACATCGTTAATTACTTTTTCATCCATTGCAAATTCTTCTGGGATTGGGTTTGTGATTACAGCGCCACCTTCAATTTTTAGATCCCATTTTGCTTTAAGGGACTCAGCGATAACTTCTGGAGCATCTGCACGTAATGTTAATTCTACATCGCTTGAACGAGTATAGAATGCTGGAAGTACGTCTGTTTGGTAACCAATTACTGGAACGCCTTTTGTTTCTAAGTATTCCATTGTTAAGTTTAAGTCTAAGATAGATTTTGCTCCAGCACATACTACTGCTACATTTGTTTTCGCTAACTCTTCTAAATCAGCAGAAACGTCCATTGTTGTTTCGGCACCGCGGTGAACTCCGCCGATTCCACCAGTTACAAAGATACCGATTTCTGCTAATTCAGCACAGATCATCGTTGCAGCTACTGTTGTTGCTCCTAGTTGTTTTGTAGCAATAAGGTAGCCAATATCACGACGAGAAACTTTTGCTACATTGCTGCTTTTTGCAAATAGTTCTAGTTCTTCATCAGAAAGACCGATTTTAATTTTACCGTCGATTAAAGCGATTGTTGCAGGTACCGCGCCGTTATCACGGATAATTTGTTCTACGTCACGAGCCATTTCAACATTTTGTGGGTAAGGCATGCCGTGAGAGATGATTGTGGATTCTAAGGCTACGATAGCTTTTCCTTCTGCTTTTGCTTGTTTTACTTCTTCGGATAATGATAGATAATTTTTCATTTGAATTCCTCCAGATCTTTTTGTAGTTGGGATGTTGATAAATTTTGGCGAACAGTGTATTCAGATTCGAGTGTTCGCGCAGCATTTACGCTCCCTGCTTTTAAAATTTCTTGTAAAGATTTTCCTTCTAACCATGCATAAATTACCGCAGAACAAAATGCATCTCCTGCTCCTGTCACATCTACAATATTTTCAATGACAATAGCGGGTTCAAAGATAATGCCTTCTGCGTTGTTTGCTGCAACTGCACCTTTACTGCCATTTGTAACGATGACATTTTTCACGCCTAAATCTAGCCATTTTTGCGCAGCTAAGCGCCAGTCTTCATCGTTTTCAATGGTCATTTCTAGGTGAGTTTCTGATTCGTCTCGGTTGCATATTAGCCAAGTCACGTGATCCAAGCGTTCTGGTAAATGAGACATTTTAGGTGAGGAAACGGGTACCAAGACTAATGGGATGGAATTAATTTCGGCAAAACTCCCAAGGTATTCTAATGTTTCTTTTGGACAATTTAAATCGGCAATAATGGCGCTCGCTTGACTTAGCAAGCCTTCGTTTTTCGCTAGTACATCTGGGGTTAAGTGATCGTATGCATCCATGTCCGCTAGTGCAACGAGCAAATCTCCATTGTTTTCGAGTACGGCTGTATAAGAACCTGTTGCGATGCTTGGAAATGCAGTGACATAATCTAAGTTCATATATGTATTACTGGCATTTTTGACAGCTTCCCAGTCGGAGTCTGTTCCACAAGCAGTGAGTAATATAACTTCTTTTCCAAGGCGACCAAGGTTTTCACCAACGTTCCTAGCAACTCCGCCAGCACTTTGTGTTGAGCGCACCGGATTAGATGTAGCTAGCTGGGCCTTGTCTTTAATGTAAAACTTCCGATCGACGTTCGCTCCACCTATACAAACGATTTGTTTTGCTTCATTTAAAATATAGGCTTTTCCTAAAATGCGACCTTTTTTAATAAGGCCAGAAATAAGGTTCGCTACTGTCGGTCTTGATAAATCAAGTATATCAGCAAGTTCTTGTTGAGAAATGTAAGGATTTTTACGGATGGAATTGAAAATTATCTCTTCCTTTTCGTTCATTTTCGCTTTATTATTCTCCACGATATAATGCACCTCCATTCCAAACTTTTGTTTTAATTTCAAACACATGTTTATTATATATGTAAATGCTTTCTTTTGCAATCTAAAAAACGAAAATCCACTTCTTTTTAGGAAGAAAATTTTCGTTTATCGTTATTTATTTTGAAGGATAAGCAGCTCGTTTTCAGTCAGTGGGCGGTATTCACCGAGTTCAAGAGATTCATCTAGTTGTAAGTTCCCCATTGAAATTCGTTTTAAATAGCTGACTGTTTTCCCGCGAGCAGCGAACATTCTTTTCACTTGGTGGAATTTTCCTTCTTGGATAGTTACTTTTATTTCGTTCGGAGTGATAATTTCTAAATGAGCTGGTTTACAGGTGTAGCCGTCATCGAGAGTGACGCCAGCACTGAAGGCTTCTACATCCTCTGCTGTAACATCGCCATCAATTTTAGCATAATATGTTTTATCAATATGCTTTTTAGGTGAAAGTAAATTGTGAGCGAGCGTGCCATCATTAGTTATAATAAGTAATCCTTCTGTGTCTTTGTCCAAACGACCGACCGGAAATGGATTAGTGAGCGTGTCTTCTTGCTCGAGTAAATCAATGACGGTTTCTGACAGATTATCCTCGGTTGCACTCACGACATTTTGGGGTTTATGAAGCATAAAATATACGAATTCTTGGTAAATGACAGGGGTTCCGTGAACAGTAACTTGATCTTTGTCTGGATTCACTTGGGTTTTACTGTCTTTTTGAATCGTTCCATTTACGACAACTGCCCCGGATTTAAGCAGTGGTTTCACTTCTTTACGACTCCCGAAACCTGTGTGGGACAATAATTTATCTAAGCGCATGGTTTAGCTCCTTTTTTCTTTTATTGTAACAAAAAAACGAAGATCCTTAAAGGCGCTCCGTTTTCTTTCTATTATTTGATGTTGACGGCTTGTTTATTTTTTGGTATTTCAAGACCTAGGTTGCCTCTTAAGGTTGTGGCTGGATATTCGTTTCGATACAATCCTCGACTTTGTAAAAGCGGAATAACTTGCTCGACAAATGTTTCAAAAGTACCTGGGATGTCAGACGCGATGATAAATCCATCTGCCGCCTCATTTTGAAACCAAATTTCGATTAAATCAGCTACTTGTTCTTTTGTTCCTATAAAAGGTGTTTTCGGGGTGGCTGCTTCGGTCGCTACTTGGCGCAGGGTTAGATTGCGCTCTTTTGCTTCTTTTTTGATTCGATCCGTCGTACTTTGAAAAGCATTTTTACCGATATCGCCAAGGTCGGGGAAAGGTTCATCTAGTTCAAATTGGCTTAAATCATAATCATCGAAATAACGCGCGAGATAGGTGACGGCATTTTCAATCGGAATAAGATTGGCAAATTCAGTGTATTTCTGCTCGGCTTCTTCTAGAGTATCCGCTACAATTGGGCTAATGCCTGGGAAAATCCTGATCTCTGCTGCATTTCTGCCAGCTTTTTCAGCACGAGTTTTCACATCTTGATAGAATTGAATAGCTTCTTCAAGCGAATCTGAATGCGTAAAAATAGCTTCTGCGTTTTGGGCTGCAAAATCCCGACCTGTGCTAGATGCCCCCGCTTGGAAAACGACTGGTTCTCCTTGTTTGGAGCGGCCGATATTTAACGGTCCTTCCACTTGAAAATACTCACCTTGATGGTTCAAACGATGTAATTTTTCTGGATTAAAAAATTCGCCGGTTTCTTTATTATAGGTAAAAGCATCTTCTTCCCATGAATTCCATAGTCCGCGAACCACCTTTAAATGTTCTGCCGCAATGCTATATCGGTCACTGTGGGTTGGGAGATTTTTCTTGCTATGATTTCGTGCTGCTCCTTCTTGCGGAGAAGTGACCAAATTCCAGCCAGCTCGACCACCACTAATATGATCTAATGAGGAAAGTTGCCTTGCGAGCGTGAATGGTTCCGTAAATGATGTCGAAAATGTTCCAACTAGACCGATATTTTCTGTAGACTCTGCTAAAGCGGATAAAATAGTAATCGGCTCAAAACGATTAAGAAAATGCGGAATAGATTTTTCAGAAATAAAAAGACCATCCGCAATAAATACAAAACTAAATAGGCCTTGTTCTGCAATTTTTGCACGAGTTTTATAAAAATCTAAATCTGTACTTGCTGCTGGGTTAATATCTGGGTGGCGCCAACCATCTGTTGTGCCGCCAACGCCGTGAATGATTGCGCCAAACTGGATTGTATCTTTTCTAGTCATTTTACTTCCTCCTTTTGTAGTAAAGCTTTTTCTAAGTATTCGATACCGATTTCAGTTACTGCTTGGTAAGTCCCTTTTTCTATGTCACCAATTTCTACTACTGGAACGTGGCGAATACCGTATTTGGCTTGCAGTACTTCTCGTAAGTAATCATGATCTGTGACGTCAATATCTTGGAAGACAATATTTTGCTCGGTTAAATAATCTTTCACATCTTTACAGTAGTGACACCCTACTTTACTCCAAACAACGACATTAGCCATGGACAACTTCCTCCTTTATCGATTCACTTAATAATTGGTACGAATAGCGTTTGATTTCCGCGGATTTGACAGGTGTTAAAACGACAAAATCTTGAATATTATATTTTTTTGAAAGTCGGGTAATTTCTTCTCCAACGTCTTGTTTCGTCCCAGTTATTGCTCCAATTTTTTGTGTAATAAATCGATATGGTTGGCTGATGTCTTTCACGTAGGCTTCTGCTTGTTCACGTGAACCGACATTGACTCTCCGTCCGTCCGAAAGCTCTACTTTAATTGATTCTCGCTCTGGAATATGACGGTCTGCAGCAGCTTTTGTTTCAGCTACAACAACAATTGGCGCTAATTGAAAACTTGCTTGTTGATTAATTTGATACTGCTCAAATATATCCCGCGCTTCTTTTAAAACTTCCTCTTCGCCGTTAATAAAATAAGCAAACACAAAAGAAATCCCAAGTTCTGCAGCTTGCCTTGCACTTGCTACACTTCCGCCAAGTAAAAAGATTTCCGGATTATTTTCTGGTAGTGGTTTTGCTTCGACTTTGGAAGCAGATTTCCGTGTGACAAAATCGACTAATTCTATCAGTTTAGCATCAAACGTTTGAATAGGCTTTGCAAAGTCTTTCTGAAGGGCATCGGTCGCTGGTTGAAATCCGCCGGGCGCTTTGCCGACACCAAGGGAAATCCGTCCTGGCGCTAAGTTTTCAAGCACGTGAAATTGTTCAGCAACTTTATATGGACTATAATGTTGCAGCATTACGCCACCGGATGCGAGCTTAATAGTAGTTGTTTTTGCCGCAATATATCCTAAAAGAACTTCCGGCGCAGCTCCGGCTATTTCGTCTGAATTATGATGTTCAGCAACCCAAAAACGATAAAAGCCAAGTTGTTCTGCAAGCTCTGCAAGTTCTACAGTATTTTGTAAAGCCTCACTAGGACGGTCGCCGGGATTAATAATACTTTGATCCAAAATGCTAAGTCGAATAGTCATATGACACGCTCCTTTTTCACTTCTTTGATTTCATATAAGTAATCGGCCGAAACTCGGTGTAAAAAGCGTTTTGTTCGTTCTTCTTTTGTGTGATTAAATACTTCATCTGGCGTGCCTTGTTCGACAATGAGCCCTCCGTCCATAAAGACGACTTGATCTGCGACGCGTTTTGCGAACTCCATTTCATGTGTGACGACAATCATTGTTGCACCGGCACGAGCAATTTCTAACATTACTTCTAAAACTTCACCGACAAGTTCCGGATCAAGCGCTGCGGTTGGTTCATCAAATAAAATTACATCTGGATTAATCGCGAGCGCACGTGCAATGCCAACGCGCTGTTTTTGTCCGCCTGAGAGTTGGGAAGGATATGCGCTAAACTTATCGGCTAGCCCTACCTTTGTTAGCTCCCGCTCAGCAATCTCCCGCGCAATTTTTTTCGGGATTTTTCTAGCAACAGTGAGTCCTTCCATTACATTTTGAATGACAGTTTTATGGGAAAATAGATTGTATTGTTGAAAGACCATTGCGGTATTTTTTCGTAATTGTAATACTTCTTTTTTGGAAGGTTTCTTGCAGTTAATTATTTGGTCATGCATTGAAATTTCACCGTTTTCAGGACGTTCCAGTAAGTTTAAGCAACGTAAAAAAGTGGTTTTCCCTGAGCCACTTGGACCAAGAATCGTCACTACTTCTCCTTTTTTTACGGTTAAATCTATTCCTTTTAAAACTTGATTTTGTCCAAAGCTTTTTTGAATATTTTTAATGGTAATCATACTGTCCCTCCTTGATATTTAGCGATATTCTTTTCCAAAATATAATTAATTGCTTCTATTAGAATAGTTAAGAACCAATAAATCAGTGCTGCACCAATGAATGCTTCGAGAAAAGCGTAATTATCAGAAGCTACAATCGTGGCCATTCCAGTGATTTCTGGAACCGCGACGATAGCTGCAATCGAAGTTGTATGCAAAAATCCGATGCATAAATTAGTAAAATTCGGTAGCGAAGTCATAAACGCTTGAGGTAACAGCACTTTACGGATCGCTTGGCCATGCGTATATCCCATAGAATAAGCGGCTTCCATTTGGCCAATATCAACAGCAATAATACCAGACCGTAAAATCTCCGTTAGGTAAGCTCCCGCCGTGAAGGATAACGCGATTATCACAAACACCACAACCGGGATTTTATTTGCTGATATGCCTAAATCAAGTGACTTACTTAAAAAATCGACAATGAGCGGAATTCCTAAATAAATCAGCATTATATGTAAAATCGCTGGTGTGCTTCGAAAAAAAGATACGTAAAACTTGGCAATTGGTTCCAAAAAACGGACATGGTACATCCGGATGAGCGTTAGTAAAATAGCGATTATAAAACCGAACAATATCGGAAAGAATGTCATCGCAAGTGTTAATGGTATCATTTTTAGCATCGCCATTACGGCTGTTCCAATAAAAGGCACATCAAGCGGCATCATCATCTCTCCTTTAAAGTTCTATATCAAAAATACTGGTAAATCTGGTATTCTCTTTTTTAACTCGTTTTTCAATCCATTTGAAAGAATATTCAAGTAGCACAGCTGTAATATAGTAAATAATAGATAACGAAATATAAACTTCGAGCGCGTGATTGCTCAGGGTAATTAAGGTTTGGCCTCTACCTGACATATCCATCACACCTATCGAAAAAGCTAGCGAAGTATCTTTCAAATATCCAATTACTAAATTCCCAAAATTCGGCAATGCTTGATAAAGTGCTTGAGGCAAAATGATACGTAAAAATGTTTGGCGCCCGTTCAGCCCTACACTATAAGCCGCCTCCGCTTGGCCAGCATCTACACTATTTACACCAGCCCGAATCACCTCTGCAATGGTCGCCGCACTACTTAATGCATACGTTGCAATGGCGGCATAAAGTGGATCCATTTGCGATAAATCAATCCCAAATACGCTAGAAAGTGCTGGAATTCCGTAAAAAACAATAAACAATTGCACCATAATCGGTGTTCCGCGAAAAAATGAAATATATACGCGAGCAAATTGATTTAAAACAGGAATCTGATAAATTCTTGGTAATGATAAAATAACCCCTAATATAAAACCGAAAATAAGCGAGAGTGCCAAGATATATAACGTAATTGGTAAATAACCCGCTAACGTTGGAATAAAATCAGCAATCATTTTCACATCAAACGCTTTATCCATTTAAATGGCACCCCCTATTTTTTAATATTGTTCTTTTGAATAATCTGCACCAAGCCATTTTTCACTCAATTTTTTTAATGTCCCGTCATCAATAATGGATTGAAGTGCTTTATCTACGTCTTTACTCAGTTTAGTTTCATTTTTACCAAGCATGAAATATACCTTTGCATTTGATAAAACATCGCCTACTACTTTTTCTTTGATGGGGCTTGTTTTATTTTGGAAATCTACTGCAAAAGGTGTGGAAATCGTTGCATCAGCGCGACCTGTTTTTAGTTGGTTGGCTGCATCATTAGAACCTTGTCCTTCATAAGCGATTTCAAAATTATTGCCTTGTTCTTCATTGATTTTCTTTAAAACGAGTGCGCCATTTGACGTCGCACTTGTAATAACACGTTTTCCAGCTAAATCTTTTGTGCCATTTATGCTGTTATTACTATCTAATACGGTTAACTGTAATGGGAAATTATTATAGGCTACATCGTTAAATAAAAATTTCTTCTCGCGTTCTTTACTTTTTTCCATTTGATGCGCTACAATATCCACTTTTCCGGCACCAAGACTAACGAGTAAATTGGAAAAATCCATCGTTTTAAACTTGAATTTATAGCCTGGTAAACGTTTGTCAATTTCTTTCACTAGTTCAACGTCATAACCTGTTAATTTGCCATTTTCATCTAAAAAGCAAACATTAGGAAACTGCGTGCCTGTCCCGACCGTAATCGTTTGAACTTTTTTATTAGCTGCTTCTGGTTCATCTTTCGCTCCGCATGCGCTTAATGTTAACGCGGCTACAAGTACAAGCGCCAAAACTCCATATTTCTTTTTCATTCTTTCTCCCCCTTTTTTATGTCCTGCTAGGTATTCCGAGTAATGTGGCATCGAATTTTTCTGGAATTAAAATTTTCCGCATCATCACGCCGACATCGCCGTCCTCTTCATGTTCAAAATAAACTTCATAGCCGCGGCGCAAGTACATATCAAGTAGCCACGGATGTTTTCTTGCAGAAGTACCAAGCGTAAGTGCCGGAGCTTTAAGTGTATCGCGAAGTACCCGTTCTTCTACATACGTTAATAATTTATCACCAATCCCTTGTCCCGCTAATTCTGGTGCTGTTGCAAACCACCAAACAAATGGATATTTAGAAGGAGGCGAACTACTCTCCCACGGAAAACGAACAGTAATTGTAGAAATTAATTTACCATTCCGCTCTAAAACAAAAGCCGAAGAATTAACGATATTTTCGGTAACCATCGCTAAATCTGCATTAGTAGAAGGCCAATCGATTCCCAGTTCTTTCACGGACTTAAAAGCACTCGATAACAATTCCAAAAACTCCGGCGCATCTTCCACAGTCGCCACTCTAAAAATATCTTCTGCCATTTTCTACTCGCCTCCTTAAACTTCCACTGAATTTTGATTTAATAACGAAATGAACTGATTTAATGCACTATCCAGTCGTTCTTTCGCCGTAATTTCAATTTCATAAAGCCCGTCACCAAGCCGTTCAATTTGCTTATCGACCGTAAACTGACCTTTCAAAATTATTTCAGCCCCTAGCTCTTTTAAAACTGGATCTAGCGCGTATTGCAGTGCAAGTAAATGTCCATTTGATCCGCCAAGCCCTAGCGGTAAAACTACTTTCCCTTTTAAAGCCTTAAGCGGCAAAAGATCTAAATAAGCTTTTAACACGCCTGAATATGCGGCTTTAAAAATGGGTGTTGCGATAATAACGCCAGAGCTGGACTCAATTTCACTATTTGCTAAATGAATATCAGGATGCGTGAAGTCGGCAGTTACTAACGCTTCTGCTTGAATTTTGTGCACTTCGATAATTTTAACTTCCGTACCATTATTCGCTAATTGATTTGCTGCTAGTTGAATTAAACCGTTCAGCCGAGATTCCGTTTTGATTCCTCCAGCAATAATTGTCACTTTTTCCATCAAATCGCCCCTTTTAATTCCCATCAACTTACTTGGTTTTTAGATATTAGCTATACTATAAAGTAAAAGATTCTGTTTGGCTAATCAAAAAAACTAATAGCTAACCACAGTAATACTAATACTTCTGCTCTAATCCGCATTATTCCTATGAATTTTATCAGATTAATAAATTGCTTCTGGCTATTTTACGGTGTATACTGTTAGAAATATCAAAAAACTCCAATATGAAGGGGGAATTATATTGGAATTTAGAACCATTAAAACTTTTTATACGGTAGTAAATACGGGAAGTTTTCAGCGGGCCGCAGAAGTATTAAATTATTCGCAGCCGACTATTTCAATGCGAATTAAACAGCTGGAGCAAGATTTGGACGTGCAATTATTTGAACGGGGGAAAACGTTAAAACTAACCCACGCTGGTAGATTGTTTTATGAAAGAGCGGGTCAGCTAATCGCTCAATATGAAGTTTTGGATCACACAATATTTGATTTAAAAAATGGCAATGCTGGTCTTATTAAAATAGGAATCTCAGAACCTAGCGCGAGCCTCGTCTTACCACAAATCTTAAAACAATTTTTAACCGATTTTCCAAAGCTAATGGTGAATGTTTCTGTGGATGATGCTAATACATGTAGCCAAAAACTGATTGATGGGGAAATTGATTTTGCCATTTGCGGGGAACCCGAGCTGATTTTGGAGAATTTTTATTTTCCGTTTTTCCATGATACGCTTGATTTGATTGTGTCAGAAAACCATCCTTTAGCTTCTCGGACGTCTGTAGAATTGCTTGATTTACGCGATGAATGCTTTATTTTCACTCCAGCAAATTGCCCGATTCGCATCCAAATTGAGCAACATTTAAAACGTGCCATTGGTAGTGATTATAAAAAAATGGAACTCACTAGTAGCATGTCTCATAAGTATTTTGTCCGTGAAAACGTTGGTGTTTCTATCTTTACGAGCACCGCACATTCCGAACTCTTAGAAGGAACTGTTCGTATTCCAATTAAAAATTTACCTATTTCACCTCCAATTGGGCTTTTAACTAATCAAAAAGAAAAAGACTTTGATAGTACCACGAAAGAATTTATTGATCGAATTATTTATTATTTTGATGATAAAAAAAGACAGTTAGACTAAATAAATAGTCTAACTGTCTTTTTTCGTTAAAATTCTAATTGAAAACTTGCTTCAATCGCAAGGAGATTATCTCGGTAAACTTTCATTTCCTTCCTCGTAATCGTCCCTTTTTCAAAATAATGTTGAATTGTTTCCCGTTCAATTTGAGAAGCTAAATCAATTGTTGTTTGTAGTTCTTCATTATCTGTTTCTTTTTTATGTTTGCCGCTACCTAATGCTCGTTCAAAATTCATTAAATATAAGGAAATAACTTCAGGGTTAAATTCGTTTTTATCGAGCTCATTTAACTTTTGAACGACGAATTGATTATTTTCAGTTTGAAGTTTAGCTCGCTCTTTTCTACGTTCTTCAAAAGAAAGAGGTACTATGCGAAAATCACGAATACTATGACTTAAAAGCTGACGGTATCTCATTCTCGCCCGATATTTTTGAGCTCTTGTTTGGACATAAAGTCGTTTCCCGAGCCGCATCATAAGCGACAACCCAACCCCGGTGTCAATTTTCCGTTCGAATACGAGTCTTCTTGTATTTTCAAGTTGCCATTCTTGCGTTAAACGTCGAAGTTCTTTCTCAGTAGCACTCACTTCTTTATGTTCCATTAACGAAAAAATTCTGCCGTTATACATTTTTAGTACATTATTCATTTCTACTTCATTCTCGTCTGTTTTATAACGTTGTAATTGACCGACAACATCTCGTAATAGCGCAATTGCAGTAGTATGATCGGCTACTACAACATCTTTTTTAGCTGCAAAAAGAGGCAGTGTGAAGTTAGCTAAAAGTAGTGTCGTAATAATTACTCCCGCAGCAATAAAAATCAATAAATCACGTTCAGGAAAAGCATTGCCCTGACCTAAGACAAATGGTAAGGATAGCGCACTGACTAACGTAATGGTTCCTCGCACACCTGCTACAGTATACAAAAACGTATTTTTTAGCCTGCTCACTAAATCTGCATGGGGATTTTCCTCGTAATTGCGGAAAAACAAAATCCATAAGAACCGAAGAGCAAGTAGTAAAAACGTTATTCCGAAAATATATAGGAACAACATGCTTTTATGTATCCCCGTATCTTCCCAAATAGCTGTCATAATTTGCGGCAGCTGAGTCCCCAGTAAAACAAACACAAGGCCATTAAGACTAAAAATAATTACTGACCAAGTATTTTTAGAAAGCAAATTGAGTTGTGCCATTTCAGGATTGATCCTTTTATAACTAAACGAATGCACCATTCCCCCACTGACCACAGCCAAAATACCATTGACGCCAATATTTTCTGCCACCATAAAAATTAAAAAAGGCAGCAAAATTTCCATTAACATAAAAGAAGTCATGTTTTCAATACCGAGTTGGCGCAGACCACGCATTAGCATGATTTTCAGTAAACTAAGCACCACTCCAAGCGCAATCCCGCCTAGCGAAAGCAGCAAAAAACTAGTTCCAGCAGACATAAAGGAGAATGTTCCCGTCACAAGCGCTAAGACTGCGAATTGAAAGGAAACAAGTCCAGAAGCATCATTGATAAGCGATTCTCCTTCTAAAATATGCATAATTTTATGTGGAACCCTTACTTTTTCCGCTAGTGCTCCAACTGCGACCGCATCAGTTGGCGCTAGTGCTGCAGCAAGTGCAAATGCAGCCGCAAAAGGTATCGCTGGAATTAAATAATGAATAAAAGCTCCTAAAACCCCAACCGTTACAAACACTAGGCCAATTGATAATGATAAAATTGCTTTCCGATTTTTCCATAACGATTTTTTATCCGTCCTAGCCCCGTCATTAAAAAGTATCGGAGCCATAAATAGTAATAAAAACAACTCGGGATTTATATCCATCGTATGATCCCCGAGCGGAATCGCCAAAATAATCCCTAGTAGTACTTGAATTAAAGGCACTGCAATACTCGGCAAAAACCGGCTTAACACATTTGATAAAAAAACTGCACTTAACATTAATAAAATCAGTTCAAAAATCTCCATTAATACATCCCTCGTTCCCGTTTCCGCGCCCTGCTAATTTGTTCTTTAGCAAGGCATTTGATCCGTTCTCATACTAACAAAAATATTTTTCGAGAACATCCGTCTCTGTATGGAGTTTTTCGCGTTTACTTACTTTTTTTATAAACTACTTGTTCATTTACAACTGTCATCATAACTTCTAGATGACGAAGATTCGCAGGTTTTATTAGGAAAGGATCTTCTGCTAAAATCGTAAAATCCGCTACAAATCCAGGTGCAATTTGACCACGGGAAGTCGTTTTATAACTTGCAAATGCTGCCCCTTTTGTATAAAGTTCGATTGCTTCATATACGGTAAGTGACTCTTCCGGCCAATATTTCACACCATTCAAATCCGCATTAGCCGTTCTTGTAACAGCTGCATGGATCCCCCAAAACGGATTAGGCACTTCGATCGGAGCATCACTACCTCCAGCTAATGGAAATCCTGCTCGTAAAAGCGAATTCCAAGCAAAGGCAAGTGGCGGATGATTTTCACCAAGCACATCGATAGCCCACGGGAGATCACTAGCCATAAATTGTGGCTGTATATCAAATAATATCGGTAAACCCGCCGCCTCTGCTATTAGTTCCTTTGTAAGCCAAGGTGTGTGAATTAATCTATCGTATTGTCCTTCTTTGGGTGGGTTTGCTCGTAAAGTTCGAATAACATTAGCAAAAGCTTGGTCGCCTAAAATATGAATTGCAACAGGTAAACCCGCTTTTCTTGCTGACTGAACTAAATCCTCAAAAGCCTCATCGGAATGAATTTGTAGTCCTTTTTCATTCGGGTTATCTGCGTATCCCGCACTCATTAGCGCCGTCCGTGAACCAACTGTACCGTCATAGAAAATTTTCATTGCCCCTAATTCTAAAAAGTCGTCGCCACTCATAAAACTTTCTTTAGACGTTGAAAAATTAGCTAGTTCTGCATGGTGAATTAACAAATGTGCGCGAAATGGCAATCCATTTGCTCCCACCGTATTTCGAAAAGCAGCAAAAGTTGATTCAAATCCCTTAAAATAATGTAAGTCTTCCGAATGCGCACCGGTTATACCTTTAGACCATAAATCGGTTATCGCAATTTTTAACCACGCGTTTAATTCAGCAGGTGTCGCCGCCGGAAACGCATCTATAGCAAGCGTTGTCGCATTATCTCTTAAAATACCAGTAAAATTCCCAGCTTTATCACGAACAATTTCACCACCGCCATCAAAACCGTTTTCCGAAAAGTTTTCAATGTGCGCTTTTAAAGCCGAATTAATCGACACACTGTGGTAATCAATCCGTCTAACTAAAATTGGATTGGTTGTACTTACCCCATCCAAATCAGCTAAAGAAATCAATGTTTGTTCATCTGACCATTTATTTTCATCATAACCTTCTACAAACAACCATTCTTCACTTGCAAGCTGCTTTGTTCGTTCAAGAATAAGCGCTAATGCCTCTTTTTTAGTGGTTGTCTGGTTTAAGTTCAGCCGTTCTAAAGCTTGTCCGTACCATAGCAAATGGATATGCGCATCAACAAATCCTGGAAAAACTACTTTACCTTCCAAATCGATTTTTTCATCAATTTCAGTAGCATATTGTTTTTTGAGGTCCGCTACTTCACCCACCGCATGAATTTGACCATTTTTTGTTAATACAGCAGAAACTTGCTCCCCTTCTGCTGTCATTTGATAAAATGTGCCGTTTTCCCATAATTTCATTTTCTATTCCCCCTGATTGATGGAAATTTTCAAGGCAGCTTTTTCTTGTTGATCCTTTTTCTGTAAAATTTGTTGTAAGGTAATGCTAACTAGCGCACATCCGAGTAAAATAAATGCGCCAATGAATAAAGCTTTGATGCCGCCTAAATGTTGAACTACAATCGCTCCTAAAAATGGCGCGAGCATGCGAGCGGCTGTAGCCATTCCGTTCACTAAGCCTTGATATAAACCGGCCGCTCCTTTTGGTGCAAGTTGATAAGCAATGGTTGGAATCGCTGGCCAAGCAAACATTTCGCCCAGTGTTAAGAAAATCATCCCTAACACAAAACCACTATAAACGCTTGCATTCATTGCGACAACAAAAGATAAAATAAATAAGACAATACCGATATATATTTGTGCCAGTAAGTATTTTTTAAATCTATTAACAACTGGAATTAAAACTAATTGCCCCAGTACAATAAGAGCACCGTTTAAACTCCATAAATTACCGTATTCGCTAGAAGTTACGCCTTTTATTTCCGTCATATAAGTAGAAAGATTGGACTGCCACTGCACATGTGGTAATTGGCAGAGTAAGTATGTCAGTAATAATAGCACAAAAGAACATAATGCGAGCTTCGTTGGAAATTCTCGTTTAGCTCCTTTTTTACGATGTTTTGTTTCTACATTAACTTTTTCTGATTTCCAGTCAATTTTGTGGAAGAAAAAGAAAAAATAGCCAGCAAATATAATTGCAAATACAAAAGAACCAATATATACGTGGCTCATTCCTTGTTTTGCTAGTAGACCTGCAAGAAGCGGCCCTACTGCAACCCCGATATTTTGAGCAACATAAATCGCATTAAACCCTGTTCTCCCACCAGTTGGATGCGTTAACCCTGCCGCTGCGTAAAGCCCTGAGAATACCATTCCCATCGCAATACCAACCGCCCATAAATTCCAAATAAAGAACGGAAATCCGTGGAAGAAACATAATGAAGCTGTTGAGAGTACTAATATTATCGTACCAATTGTAAGTGAAATAAAGCCTGAAAAACGGTCAAAAATAAGTCCACCGATAATACTTGAAATAATTCCTACACCTGAATTAATCAACAATACCAATGAAGCATCCGTGGTTGACATACCCAACTCTTGCGTCATATAAATCATATTAAAAGGCCAAATAAATGATAGCCCTGTATATAGTAACACCATTCCAATAATAACAATCCATAAATCCTTTGGTAACCATTTCGTCATTTCCTACACTTTCCCTTCTTAAAAACTAACCTTTTTTAGGTTATCACAACCACGCTCTTTCGAAAAGAAAAAGTTCATCAAAAAACCACCTAGCAAATTTTGCTGGTGGCTAATAAGGGACTGGCAATAATTCCCTATCATGGTTATTCTAAGTGTACTATGAATTGCGTCATTTGTCTGTGAAAATGTTAGAAATATTTTAATTATTTTTTTCTAGTATTAAATCATATTCTAAGTTTCTTAAATAAGAGTGAAATTGAGATACATTTATTTCAAAATAATAGCCTAATTCAAAAAGAATATGTCGCTCTTTCAATTCATTTAATTGGGCAATATAGGACTCTTTGGGAAGTATTTGCATAATCTCTTGACGAAAATACCCTTGTGCGATTTTCCAAGAAGTAGTATGAAGTCTGTCCGGCATTTTTTTAATGAACCATTGGATACAATCCTTTGTTTCCCGTTTCAAAAAGTTCATTTCTATTGCTGTTAGATCTTCCAGCTTCACTTTATCCATGTTTTTCACTATATCAGCAACATATGTTAAAGGAATTTTCCAAGCAACGGTCTTACATAAGGGGTGGATTTTTGTCTTTTCTCGAATAAAACCAAGAACGCTTCCTTTCCCCCAAGAACTATTTTTTTCTGCGTATTGCGTTACGCTGCCTTCATCAATCGCGTAAACAAATTCATTATTTTCAGGACAATCAATAATATCATCCTTGTTCCAATACACCAATTCAGCTACTTCTTGAAACTTCGGATTACTAGTCAAAGTAAAAATCAACTCCGTAGTAAACATTCCCATCATTTATCCCGCCTCCTCAAAATCATTGCGAAATTGCAACTTCTTTAATCATAATAAAAAAAGAGCGAGAGATAAGTTCTTAAAGAACCATCTTCTCGCTTCTTATGTCTATTTTGTGACAGAATTACCACTCCACTTTTAAAAATGTTATATTTTTAACATTTTTATATAAAACAGGATAAAAAATTAGCATTATTTCCGGTGTTCTCCTTTTCTAATAACCCACCAAAGGGATAGACAAGTAATTCCTTGGAAGACGAAAAACAGTCCTAAAATAATTCCGATTGCAATCGCTATTAATGTATTCGTGAACAACGAAATAACAGCAATAACAATTCCTAAAATCCCCATTATGAGCAGTAAAGTCCAGCCCGGGAAACCTTTTACGGCAAAAGCAGTTAAAATTCGTAAAATCGCTGAGGCTAATATCCAAATGGCAAAGATGATAATAAAAATACGTTCGGCCATATTCGATTCAAAAATAGCAAAACCACCTACCAAGATCGATAATATCCCGTCTAGCATAATCCATTTAGAAATGCTCCAATATTTACGTTCGCCAAAGTAAGAAATAACTTCATTAATTCCATTTAGCACTAAAATAATTCCGATAAAAATTGTTAGCGCTTGAAGAGAAGTACTCGGGTTAAACATTAAATAAATGCCAAGCCCAATCATTGCTATGCCGAGAATTAATACAAAGTAAGTATATAATTTCCTCATATTTCCACTCCCTTTTAATGGTTAGTAAGTAAAGATCCGGCTGCCTCATCTATAATAAAGACAACATTCGGGTGGTTTCGTAATATAGAAGCCGGACAATCTACGCTAATAGGACCTTCTAACAACCCTTTAACCGCCTCTGCTTTACGTTCACCAGAAGCTGTTACTAAAATTTGTTTTGCATCCATCATATCCGCAAGTCCCAGTGTAAGCATTTGCGACGGCGCTTCATCTTCGGTTAGATTGTTATACATGATAGTACTTTTAATAGTAGATTCATCGCTATCTGCTAAAAATAAGCGGGCATCAAATGGTGTCCCCGGCTCGTTTGCACCAAGATGTCCATTTACTCCGAGTCCTAAAATTTGTAAATCCCGCTCGTTTTCTTCTAAAATTTTCTTGTAACGAGCAATCTCATCCGTAAAATCATCTAAGCTTCCATCTAATAATTCTACTCTTTTTGGCATTTTGGTTATTAAATCATAAAATTTTTGATGCATATATGTATAGACGGTAAAAGATGCATCTCTTTTAGCCACATATTCATCAAGATTCATTAAAAATACTTTTTCAATCGGGATTTCACCAGCGTTAATTTCTTTTACAAGCCCTGCAAACATTCCATCGAAACTTGCTCCTGTAGTTGTGTTAATGACTGGGTTGTCATTTTCAGTAATTACTTGTTTTACCACTTCGAGAGCTTCTCGTGACATTTCTTCATATGTTTTTGTTTTAATTAATTTCATCAAAAATCCTCCTCCATATTACTCCTTACCCAAACAATATATTCTAAATCAAACCATGTTTTTCGAAGCTTAAATATAATCCATCTTCATCAACCGATTTAGTAACTTCATCAGCAAGGTTTTTCAACTCTTCTTTAGCATTTCCCATCGCAATACCAGTTTCGCAATACGTAAGCATTTCTGCATCATTCATGCCATCGCCAATAGCCATAGTATCTTTTTTATCCGCACCAATATGTTCTAACAGAAACTCAATCGCTGTTGCTTTATGAATATCTGGAACCATCAATTCGCCACTGTCTTCTCCAAAAATTGGAACCGTACAATGTAAGACTTCAAATTTACCACTAAATTCTTTTTTAATTTCTTCAAATGGTACATCTTTGTTTTCTAAAAAACATGCTTTATTAACATCTGAGCGGTAAAGGTTCGTTTCACCGTAAGTTAAACTTTCCATAAACGGATGTGGGTTATTAATTTTTTTCTCACGTGCTATTGGATCATTTTCCACATCGCCGTAAACTAAATTATCTAAGTGGGCTTCTAAGTTTTCACTAGCAAACAATCCACCATTTGATTCCAAATAAAAATCTAAATTCTTTTCATGGAAAAAATCAACCATATGAACGACATCAGCATCTGCTACTTTTTTATGATAAATAGTTTCATTGTCTACTTCGATATAACCCCCACCAGCACCAATAATTCCATCAAATCCAATGGATAAAATTGATTCATAAAGCTCTGGTTTGGACCGACCAGTACATAAATAAACTTGATGCCCATTACTTCTTGCTTTTATTATTGCTTCTCTTGCCGATTCTGGTACAAGCCCATCATCACTCACTAGTGTGCCATCTACGTCTACAAATACTATTTTTTTCGTCATGTAATACCTCTTTTCGTCTGTTAATAGTTTAATTATAGCATTTCTTTCATAGGAAGGCGTTCAATTATATAACAAAAAAACATCGAATAGTAAAAACTGTTACCATTCGATGTTTTTTATTTTATTTTAAAACTGGCCAAAATGCTTTATTTTCAATAATCATTTCATCCAACACTTTTTTAGCTACTGTTGCATTTGGAACTGATTGATTAAGTGTAAATGCTTGTAATGCTTTTTGATAAGAATTTTCAAAGTAAGCATCTACGAGTAATTTTTCTGCTGCAACTTGTGCTTCCATTAAGCCCTTATGGAAATCTCCAATCGCAGGTAAGGCAATAGCTTCTACACCAGTCGCCCCAACATAAGCTGGCACTTCAACAACCGCATCACTGCGTAAATTTGGAATAGAACCTTTATTTTCAACTATCAACATAAAGCGACTTTTCTCGTCATTTAATAGGGATGTAGCAATATCAACAATATATAAACCATGCACGCCAAAGTAGAAATCAAGCACATCTTCTTTTTCTTTATTACGGATTTTATCGGCCATTTCTTGAGTTTTTTGCTCGCGACCGTCCATTACTGTGTTAGCACGCGTATAGTTTGGATCTGCATAATCTACGTACATATCCGGATACAAATAATATTCTAAATAATTATTTGGTAAGTTATCTGGGAAGTTTTGTACCATGAAGCGAATCATATTAAATGCGCGGTTCCAACTTGGATCTTCTTCTTTAATTTCTTGAACTTTTAATTTCTCTAAAAGCTCTGGCATAATATCACGTTTCAATGATTTATCATAAATTTTTGTATACCAACCAAAGTGATTCAAACCGTAGTAAGTTGCGACCCAGTTATCGCGGTCATATCCGTAATTTTTCGCTAGCGTGTCTTCAATACCAATTGTCATATCACAAACATTAATCATTCGAATGCCCGGGAATTGTCTACGTACCGCTTCAGAAATAATTGTTTCCGGATTCGTATAATTTAAAATCCAAGCTTCTGGAGCGTATTTTTGAATAAAGCCAACTAATTCTAAAAGTGGGCCAATGCTGCGAAGTCCATATGAAAATCCACCAAGTCCACATGTTTCTTGGCCGACTAAGCCATGTTTAAGTGGGATTTTCTCATCTTTTTCACGCATTTTAAGTCCACCAACACGAATTTGTGAGAAGATAAAATTAGCGCCAGTAAAGGCTTCTTCTGGGTTTGTTGTCTGAACTAGCTTAATACTTGAAAAGCCTTGTTGTTCTAGCATATATTGCAGAATTAGAAACATGTTTTCATTTCTAGATGCTTCAATATCGTATAAACGGATTTCACTTACTGGAAGTCTTTCTTGTCCATTAAGCACTGCTTGAATAATTCCTGGCGTATAAGTACTTCCACCACCAGCGATAGTAATAATTTGTTTTTGCATGCCTTTCACTCCTTAAAAAACTTACTCATTATTGTTATAAATAGTTTGTAATAACTCCACGCATTCACGATAAGTGCTACATTTGCTTATTTGTTCTACATACGATTTATTAGAAGCTATTAACGATAAAAAATCATTGATTAATGGCGCTTCCGTTCCATCTAATTCTTCAATCATTGGAATCATAATTAGACTAACCTTGTGATTATCCCAGGTAATTGGCTTTTTCATAATGCAAATAAAAATACCACTTTTAATCGCAACATTTTTAATTGGATGAGGTAAAGCAATCCCTGTTGGTATAGCCGTTGAAAATAACTGTTCCCGGCTAAATAATTTTTCTGTAAAACTAGTTGGTACATATCCTTTACTTATACAATATTCACTTAAAAAATCAATTGCATTATATTTCTGATCATATTCATAATTGGTCAAAAATAAATCTTCATGTAAATATTTCTCTTTAATATAAGCAAATTTTTTCATTTTATTAGCTTCTATCGTTGCCGAAAGCTGTTTTTTTATTGTTACTTCTTCAATTAAACCGATATTGTTGGATAAGACAATACACGGGACTTCCGCGGGCAAATCGATTTTTTTAGTAGAAATACACAAATCAACATCTACATTTTCTGATAGTAGTAATTGACACTGTGTATTATCGGTAATCTCTATAACTTCTACGTTTACGGGTCGTAGTACTTCTGCTAATTGCTCTCGTAAGTAATACATCGCAGCTTTACCTTCTAGAACAATGAGTGCAATCCGCACCACTTGGTTAAGTTGATGTTTAGCTTCTATTTTGCGGTAGTATTGGTATAAATACATTACGAGTAGAATAATTTCTTCTTGATTGAGAATTACTCCTAGGCGTTCTAATAACTTTTCTCCGATGAAAATGGCAATATCTAGTAAGTAACTGTACTGCTGCGTGATGATATGTGTCACTTGATTTTTAATGACAATACCTCTTTTAGCCCTCTCAAGTGCGATAAAAATATGTTTTGTCATATCGCTAGTTACTTCTAAATCAGTTGTAAAATCTATGAGATAAACGTGCTTAATTTCTTCAAGAATTAGTAAAATTTCTTGGTAAAGTTCGCCTTCTAAAACCATTTTCGTAGTGACTTGATTTTCAAAATTGTTCATCGCAACAATTTTTTCATATTCAGTCAAAATAAATTGTTTCATTTCAGCAGAAATCCCATAACCCGCTTCCTGCTCTATCGCATCAAAGAGCTCTCTTAAAAACGGGTTATCGATTTCTGTAACCGTTGATTGTTCTGGATGTTTTTTTAAGAAGCCACTGCTATAAATTATTTGCGTTAGTAAGATTGTTTCATCAAAATACTTTAAAACAATCTTATGTTTATTGATTATTTTTGATAATATTTGGTGGATTTTTTCATTATTAATTTCTGGAAAACAATTGGTGATTAAAATCGTTTTTAGCGACTCATCTAGCTTTGCGATGCGGTTTAATAATTCCATTTTCGTAGTTGGTGTGGCACTTATAGCATAAATACCGTCACTAGAATGAATGACTACATCTAAACCTAATAATTGTTCAAAGTAGCCTCGCAACCACTGAATATCACGTTGGATGGTAGATTCTGATGTATATGTTTCGGTTGCATATTCATATATGTCTACTCCATCATCTACAAGTAATTTCTTAATTAATTGCGCCATCCGGTTTTGTTCAAATCCAGCTTCTTCCTCAACGTCAACCGGAAAAGGTTTTTCCATATTATAGGCATATCCTAACTTTTTAGAAGTAAAGATAAAGTCCTCTCCTATATTTTCTTTAATAACACGTATATCATTTCTAATTGTCCTGTCACTTATTTGGAATAAATCCGCTAATTTTTTCCCAAGTAACCAATTATTCTCATTATACAGCGTGCTTAAAATATTTTTTTGACGTTGATTAAGCATTTTTAATCACCTATTTCATTTTTTTGGAATATCATGATAGGAAATTAATTCTACATTATTTTCGTTTAAAAACTGGCGCATTCTCGGTGAAATTAAACTTTCTAATTCATTCGCGCGTGGCGTAGAGAATGTTGAATTTTCCAGAATAAAAGTATCTAGATAACCAGGATGTGTCATGATTTCAACATAATCATAACACAAAATAGAAGCTGCATTGTCATAAATATAGTCTAAGTTATCATATGCACCGTACGGGATTTCAAGCGGCTTTTCCCACATAAATTCGACATGTTCAAAACCTTTTGTATCATGATTTCTAAGTGGTATCCCAATTTCTTCTGCTAGCCTTTTCGCGGCACTCGTAACGGCTGGATAAATATCTGTTGAAAATAAATGGCTATCCAAGTGGCTTGGCTTTTTCTTCATAAACTCCGTAAAACGATGATATTGTGCTTTAAACTCTTGGTAAACCTCTTCTTCGTTGTAAGGATATTCAGGAGTAATAAATTTAGGCTTTATCAATTCGCCGTCTTCATTCACTAAAGTTGCTCCATTTGTTAGAGGTTTACCAAGCGTCAAATTAAGATGCAAGCCAATTCCGAGCATTGGTGTTTTTTTTGATAACTCTACCGCATGTTCAAAAGCTGGCATAGTAACCATTAACGTTGTAGAAGTTAATACACCTAAATTATGCGCATCAATAATTCCATAATTGATAGCTCTTGTGAACCCAAAGTCATCTGCGTTGATAATTAGCTTCATAGCTTTTCTCTCCTTACTTTTCATCTAAACGCTTATACAGATTAAGCACGGATTTAACTAAGTCAGAGTATACAAAAGCATTCATTAGATGATCTTGTGCGTGAATCAGCAGTAAAGAAAGTTCTTTAGAGCTACCGTTTGCTTCTTCTTGAATCAAAGACGTTTGAACATGATGTGCTTCTCTTAAAGATTGATTTGCTTGCTCGATACATGCTTCTGCTTCTGCAAATTCACTTTTTTCAGCGTGTTGAACGGCTTTTAGAAACAAGGAAGACGCATCTCCTGCACTTGATATTATTTTAAAAGATTGTAATTCAGTGCCTTCCATTAGTTTCCCTCCGTCGTAAATGTATTCGTTCCAGCTTCTTTAATTTTTTTAAATGCAGCAATAAGAATTGGTACTGCATTCATATTGCCATAATCTTCTTTATCAATTACTTCTACAGGAACTTTTAACCCGCGTTCTGTTGTAGCTTCTATTACTTGTTCATATGCCATTGATAATTGCGGTCCAAGTAAAACAATAGACACGTTATCTAGGTGGTCAGAATATTCATCTTTCCCCCAAGCTTCAATTGTAATTCCTTTATTCTTAAACTTTTCTGATGCTGCAATAGCCTCTTCCATCTTTTTCACTAAAATGGAGGTGGATAATCCGCCAAAACATACTAACATAATTTTCATGTCTATCGTCCTTTCATACTAAAAATCAAAATCATCTAGACTAGCTTCTTGGTCCCCGCTATTTTCTTGTACAAGCGCTTCTTTTTCAGCAATTTTAAAGAATGGATAGTAAATGAGCGCTGAACAAATCAAGATAAGTCCAAGTACAATAATGTATCTCCAGTCAAAAGATGCAACAATGGCACCGATTGGAACTGGTACATATGGAGAAACCATCGTAAATGGATTCATAAGACCTAGCTTGATTGAGAACCAACCAATTAATGCTGCAATTTGTGGCGCAACCATCATTGGAATAAAGAATCTCGGGTTTAAAACAATCGGAACACCAAACATTACAGGTTCATTAATACTGAAAAATGTTGGAATTAATGCCAATCTACCAAGCGTCTTATAACGTTTAGATTTAGAAAACATCATAATAACAACGAGCGCGCCTGTTACTCCTGCTCCTGTTACCCCAACGATACTCCACATAAAGTCTGGAGTGAAAATAAGCATGGAAGAAAGTGGCTCTCCTTTTGCAAGTGCTGCTGCATTCGCGTCTACGTTTTGGAAAGCTACACTTAACCAAACCGGCGCCATTACAGAATATCCGTGAATACCAAACCACCATAATAATTGCTGGATAAAGATAATCAACATAATTCCAGGTAGCGTGTTTACAAGCGAAGTCAGTGGTGAGAATAACGTTTGAATAAGCTCAACTACGCGAATACCGCTAAGTGATTCAACCCCAAAGCTTAAAATCGCTACGATTAAAACCGAGAATAAAATCGGCCATAAATTTTCAAAAGATCGTAAAATCGGCGTTGGAACACCCTGACCTAAATTAATCGTGAATTTCAATTTATTTTTAAAAATGTGTAGAATTTCTACAGATAATAAACTAATTACTAAAGCTACAAAAATACCTTCGCCGGCAAGATAAGTTACATCACTTCCGCCAGCTTCAAGTGGTCTTACTGCTACTACAACAAAACTCATTAAGGCTGTTACAATCGCCCCAATATCCCACAAATTGCGTTCTTTTGCATAATAATATGCTACGAAAATCGCTACATAAACAGACATCAATCCAAAGGTAGCAAAATGAATCGGGGAGGTAATGTTATTAATATATTCAGCAACAGCAGCAATCCAACTAGGTAGTTTTGGGATTCCTCCTAATTGCTGGAACAATACCGGGACTGCACCAACTAAAGTTATTGGAACAAGTGCCATCATTCCTTGACGTATTGCCTTCATCTGGGTGTTACTTTCTAATACTTTTGCAAATGGTAATAGCCATTTTGACAGAAATCGTTCTAATGCTTTCATTAATTTTCATTTCCTTTCACTAAGCTGTTATACGTTCATGATAGCGCATACAAAAATACCTCACAATTAATCTTATTTCCTAAGCATAGGAAATCCTTTTTAATACAAAAAAATCCCTATAAAGTAATTGCTACTTTATAGGGATTTTGCTATTTTAGTTTTCTAAAGCCATTAATTTTTGATTATCATCAAGTGCTGATTCATGTGCATCATGGCGTTTTTTCAAGTGACTCATGGATAGATATAGTAAACCGATACATGCGATCATGATGATTGTAAGAACGAGCATTGACATACTATATACATTTGGTCCCATACCTGCTGCCAGTGACTCTCTAAACGCATAAATCGAGTAAGTCATTGGTAAGAACGGATGGATTAAATTGAAGAACCATCCAGTAAGTGGCATTGGGAATGTTCCGCCTGAACCCGCTAATTG
Source organism: Listeria sp. MAN/IMW/UF464 (assembly GCF_058683955.1). Taxonomy (NCBI): domain Bacteria; kingdom Bacillati; phylum Bacillota; class Bacilli; order Caryophanales; family Listeriaceae; genus Listeria; species Listeria sp. MAN/IMW/UF464. Next base: position 11,624 of record NZ_JBZWZP010000002.1, on the reverse strand, counting down.
AACAATGAGTAATACCATCGCGATAAATCGACCTGGATTATCAAATGTCATTGCAAGAAGCATGATAAGGAACATGTAAGCAAGAGCTGTAATAATCGCTGTTCCAAAGAACTCAACGATATTATCTGGTCTTAATCCTAACGCTATCATGATGCCACCTTCTAGAAGAGCCATCGCAACTGCTGCGACAAAACCAAGTGATAGTTTACTTAACCACCATTTGTAAGCTGGTTGACCTTCCATTGAAACACGTCTAATTGGCATAATGAAGTTAAATACAAGTGCGCCAACATATAGAGCAAGTGACAATACATATGGTGCTAATGCATGTCCGTAGTTACTTACGTGTGTATATTCATTATGTGCGAGTTTTGTTGGAGCAGCAATCATGTTAAATGTTTTGTCTGTTGCTTTTGTATCTTTCACTTGTTGCGCACCATCTGCTAGTTTGTCTGTTAATTCTGTGCTACCGTCTGTTAATTTAGTTAGTCCATCACCTAATTGGAAGGAACCGTTCGCTAGTTTAGAAGAACCATCAGCAATTTTAGAAGATCCGTCTGCTAGTTGTCCTACGCCTGAAACTAGTTTTGGTGAGTTAGCTGATAATTGGTTTAAACCGCCTGCTAATTGGCTTGAACCTGCTTGTAGTTGATTTACGCCTCCAGCAAGTGTTGGAACTTTAGCAGCTAATTGGTTTGTTCCGCCTTGTAACTCTTTTGCACCTGAACGTAATGCGTCTGAATTGCTTGCAAGTTTATTACTTCCATCATTTAACTGACTTAAGCCGTTTTCCATATTTGAACTACCGGCAGCAAGTTGTCCTACGCCTGAAGTTAAAGTTGGGATTTGGTTGTTAAGTTCATTTGTTCCTGCAACTAATTTTGCATTGCCGGCTTGAGCTGATTTTAGTCCAGCTGTTAACTGGTTCGCGCCACCGAGTAAAGTTTGACTGCCTGAACCATTGATTGCTTGATGGATACCATTAAATGCTTCTGTAGTTCCACCATGAACCGCTTTATAACCAGCTGAAATTTTCGCTACGCCAGTTTGCAATTCAGTTACTTGTGTTTGAATTGCCGCTAAATCAAGACCTGATAAGCCGCTTTGTAGTTTTTCTACAGTCGCTACTTGAGTGGCAGATTTTTGTGATTCTTTGTCTAAATCAGCTTGAATTGCATCAATAATTTTTTGTTTATCTTCTGCGCTCACACCGTTTGTTGCATTAATTTTTGCTTTAATTGCTTCGGCATCGAAGTTCGCATTGGATTTAATAAAAGTTAAACCATTTTGTAAATCAGTTAAGCTTTTTTGAAGAGCTTGTAGTTGTTTTGCGAGTGCTGCATCTTCACCGTTTACGTTTTGATTTAATTGGTCGATACCTTGTTGTAAATCATTCATACCTTGTTTTAATTGAGCTATTTTACCTTGGCTATTAGTTAAATTACCATCTAGTTCTTTTAATCCTGCTGAAAGTTTATTACTACCATCAACTAGTGAATTTAAGCCAGTTGCCAGGCTTTTTTGACCGTTGTTTAATTGCGTTACACCAGATGCAAGAGCTGGTACGCTGCCATTCATTTTGTTTAAACCATCAGATAGGGCAGTAGAACCATTGTATGCTTGGTTAATTCCACCAGAAAGTGTATCTACGCCTGATGTATAAGTCGAAACTCCGCTTGATAATTTTGTTGCTCCACCATCAAGTGCAGCCACACCGTCTTTAAGTGGTCCTACACCAGCAGCAAGCGTTGAAACACCAGCATTTAGTTTATCGCCACCAGCGGCCGCAGTATTCACGCCATCTGTGTAAGTTTTTAAACCAACTTCTAACGTATTAGCGCCATCTTTGAACGTTAAAGAGCTATCTGCGAGCGTTTTTAAATTAGTAGAAATCGTTTTATTACCTTCTTGTGATTTCACGAGACCATCTTTAATTTTTCCAGAGCCATCAGCGGCTTGGGCGAACCCGTCACCAGACTCTTTAATTTTATCAAAAATTGCTTCCGCGTATGATTTTGTTACCTCAGCGGAAACCTCGCTTTTCAGTTGTTTGGCTCCTTGTTCACTCACGACTTGACCTAAATAGTTAAGCGAGCCGTTTGTTTTATAGGATAATTCCATTTTTTTCGGATCTTTATCTAAAACGGATGCTGCATTTTTAGAGAAATCTTTTGGAATTGTGACAACCATATAATATTTGCCATCTTTTAAGCCTTGTTCAGCGTCTTCTTTGGAAAGGAAATTCCAATCGAGTTCTTTGTTGCTTTTCAGTTTGGTTACTAACTGATCGCCAACATCCATTGTTTGACCGTTATAATCAACCGGTTTGTCATTGTTAACTACCGCTACTGGTAAATCCCCTGTTTTGCCGTACGGATCCCAGACGGATTTTAAGAAAAAGCTTGCATATAAAAGTGGAATAAACAGAATAACTACAAATGATAAAAGTAGTATTTTGTTTTTAAATAATTTTTTCCACTCATTTTTTACCATATCCATTTTATTACCGCACTTCTTTCTTTTAAAGATTTATTACGCTTCGTTCCAATCTATGATAGTGGTTCGTTCTTTCCCAATAACTTGCTCTACTAAAACAGATAATTTTTGTGAGTATAAATAATTAGCGTATTCTTTATCAGCGTTTCTAAAAGCACTTGTAATGGTGTGAATACCGGACTCTGCAAATTCGTGATAGTCAGAGAAAACAGTGTGGATTAAGTCGGAATCTGGGTATGTATCAATTTTCCCTTCCACTGCTTCTACAATGTCCAGCAAATTAATTTCTTCAGGGTCTTTAGCAAGCGTGAAACCACCGTTATTCCCCGAAACTGAATTAATCAGCCCGCTAACGACTAGCTTCCTCAAAATTTTACTAATATAAGACGGCGACGAATCACGCAATCGGTGATGAATAGTTACGGAAGAAATGGGAACATCTACCTTCTGGGTGTACAACATCGTCATAATACAAAAAACCTGATCCATACTTTTGCTCAACTTCATAATAAAAATCCTCCCTCTTCCCATTATTACCTTTCAATATCCTTAATGGACATTCAACATCTATATACAATACACCCATTTTTTTTAAAGTGCAAGAGTTTTTTACTGAAAATGGAAAAAAATTTAATGAATGCGTTTGCCGTGAATAAAACAACCGCAAGTACTGTCTCAAAAATTTTCCTTAGCTAAGAAAAAAACTGGAATAATTTTCGAAAACAAACGTGCTAATCTTATACATGTTCCAACAAACAATGACTTAGGAGGTGCTTTTCTCGTGTTAACTGATGATGTTCCAAAAAAATCACATTTACCATTAATTAAGCATCATTCTAATTATCTATAGCTTAGTTTAGCAGTATTCGCAAACAAAATTTATGGAGGTAATACACAATGTCTAAACAAGCAAAGTCTTTAACCTTATTCGGATTTTTTGCCATTACGGCTTCGATGGTTATGACAGTTTATGAATATCCAACATTTGCCACTTCCGGCTTTCATCTCGTATTTTTCTTACTTCTTGGCGGATTTTTATGGTTTTTGCCTGTCGCTTTATGTGCAGCAGAAATGGCGACAGTTGATGGATGGCAAGAAGGCGGTATTTTTTCTTGGGTCGGTAACACGCTCGGGGAACGTTTTGGTTTTGCCGCAATCTTCTTTCAGTGGTTTCAAATAACGGTCGGATTCGTGACAATGATTTACTTTATTCTCGGTGCGCTATCGTATGTATTTGATTTTCCCGCGCTCGAATCGAACCCTTTTATTAAATTTATCGGCGTTTTAATCATTTTTTGGGGCCTTACTTTTTCTCAACTGGGTGGTACGAAAAACACTGCTAAAATCGCGAAATTTGGTTTTATTATCGGTATTCTCATCCCAGCAATCATTTTATTTATCTTAGGTATTGCTTATGTTGCTGGCGGAAATCCACTTCATGTCACTTTTTCCAAAGAGGCGTTTATTCCGGATTTCTCAAAAGCTTCAACATTAGTCATCTTCGTGTCATTTATTCTCGCTTACATGGGTGTTGAAGCTTCCGCGAGCCACGTAAATGAAATGACCAATCCAAAACGCGATTATCCACTAGCAATGATTATGCTCGTTATTTTAGCCATCGCGCTAAATACAATCGGCGGCTTAACAATTTCCGCTGTGTTACCTTTAAAAGATTTATCACTTAGCTCCGGCGTCGTGCAAACATTCCAAGCATTAATTTTACATTTTGGTTCCGGCTTAGGTTGGGCAGTAAAACTGATTGCCATCATGATCGCACTAGGTGTCATGGGTGAAGTCAGCGCCTGGGTAGTTGGCCCGTCCCGCGGAATGTATACTGCAGCAGAACAAGGCTTACTTCCTGAAAAAATGAAAAAAGTAAATAAACACGGAGTCCCTGTTCCACTTATTATGGTTCAAGGTGTCGTCGTTACTATTTGGGCAGCTATTCTCACATTTGGTGGTGGCGGTAATAATTTATCATTCCTAACTGCGATTTCCTTAACAGTGGTCATTTATTTAGTCGGCTATTTACTTTTTTTCATCGGTTACTTAGTACTTATTTTCAAAAAATCGAGCTTAAAACGTACCTACCAAATCCCTGGTGGCAAAATTGTTAAAGTGATTGTAGCGCTAATTGGCTTAGTAACATCCATTTTCGCTTTATGTATCTCTTTTGTTCCACCAGCATCCATCGCCGCAAAAAGCGATACGACATACATGGTTATCTTATCAATCAGCTTTATCGTCACCGTACTAATTCCATTCATCATCTACGCTGTGCACGATAAAAAAGACATCTCACCGAAAGATATTACACATTTAGACTCAAGCGACATCAATAAATTCACCCACCCAAGAGCTCGCGGCGAACACATTATTAACCCTGATGATAAACATATTATGAATCAAGACAAATTATAGGAGGAAAAAATCATGTTATATAGTAAAGAAAATAAAGAAAGTTATTTAGAACCAGTTTTCGGATCAAGTGCAGAGGATCGTGATATTCCTAAATATACCCTTGCGAAAGAACCTCTCGAACCTCGTATTGCATATCGTTTAGTAAAAGACGAACTTTTAGATGAAGGTTCCGCCCGCCAAAACCTAGCGACCTTCTGCCAAACATATATGGAAGACGAAGCAACCAAATTAATGTCTGAAACCTTAGAAAAAAATGCGATTGATAAATCAGAATATCCGCGAACAGCTGAACTAGAAAATCGTTGCGTGAATATTATCGCTGACTTATGGCATGCACCTAAAGATCAAAAATTCATGGGAACTTCCACAATCGGCTCTAGTGAAGCGTGTATGCTTGGCGGAATGGCAATGAAATTTGCTTGGAGAAAACGTGCGGAAAAACTTGGCTTAGATATTTATGCGCAAAAACCAAACCTCGTTATCTCTTCTGGCTATCAAGTATGCTGGGAAAAATTCTGTGTCTACTGGGATATCGATATGCGCGTTGTTCCAATGGATAAAGACCACATGCAACTCAATACCGACCAAGTACTTGATTACGTAGACGAATATACAATCGGGGTTGTCGGCATCCTCGGCATCACTTACACAGGCCGCTACGATGACATCTACGCACTTAACGAAAAATTAGAAGAATATAATAGCAAAACAGATTATAAAGTCTACATTCACGTCGATGCAGCAAGTGGCGGATTCTTCACACCATTTGTCGAACCCGATATCATCTGGGACTTCCGCTTGAAAAACGTTATCTCCATTAATACTTCTGGTCACAAATACGGCCTCGTTTATCCAGGTATCGGTTGGGTCTTGTGGAAAGATGAAAGCTACTTACCAGAAGAACTCATCTTTAAAGTCAGCTATCTTGGCGGAGAAATGCCAACCATGCAAATCAATTTCTCCCGTAGCGCCAGCCACATCATCGGTCAATACTACAATTTCTTACGCTACGGCTTCGAAGGCTACCGCACCATTCACCAAAAAACAAGCGATGTCGCACAATACCTTGCCCACGCAGTCGAACAAACCGGCTACTTCGATATATACAACGACGGCTCCCATTTACCAATCGTTTGCTATAAATTAAAAGATAATGCCAATGTAAAATGGACATTATATGATTTAGCGGACCGCCTCCAAATGCGCGGCTGGCAAGTTCCCGCATACCCACTACCAAAAAACTTAGAAAACATCATCATCCAACGTTACGTCTGCCGCGCTGACCTCGGTTTCAACATGGCAGAAGAATTCATCCAAGATTTCCAAGCCTCTATTCAAGAACTAAACAACGCCCACATTCTCTTCCACGATACCCAACAATCCGGCGTCCACGGCTTCACACATTAATAAAAAGGCTAGCCTCTCAAATAGGCTAGCCTTTTTTCATGTTCTTTTCTTCTAAGCAACTGAATCGCATTTTCCACATCTATTAAATCCCGGTCAAAAAAAGCCAGCGAAACCGGAATAACAGTCTCTTGCACCGCCTCTTTCAATTCCATTTCGCAGTTCGGGTGACAAAGCACAATCGTCGGCTCATCTATTTCCGCCAAAACCTCATTTAACTCCCTCGTCGAATTAAACATCGTCTCATGCACCTTCACCTTCCGCCCAAGTTCCTGCTCCACCTGAAACTTACATGACTCAAAATTAATCAAATTAAACGAGAAAATACAGATTTGCACTGGATTATTCCATTTATAAATAAGCGGATATAAGTGAATCGTCAAATAATTAATATGCGAGTCAATTAACATTGCACGATGCCCACTGATTTCATTCCAACGCTCAAGAACATTTTTCACAACCAAATAAAGCGGCTGATATTTTTTATCCAACAACCTCTCATTACTCGGAATAAGACCTTGCAAATTAAATAACGTCTTCTTCAAAAAATAACAAAGCGCTGCCCGAAATAACGAGTGATTAACCACTTCTGACCCAAAATATTCCTCAAACAAATCTATTAAAGACTGTAAATCAGCATTTTTCAATATCAATTCATTAAATTGCTCCAATTCCACCTTTTTCATAGAAGCATCAATAATACTGAAATTAGTCGAATAATAAATCAACATTAAATACAAATAATCATTATACGAAAATACCAAGTCAAGCTCTTTTTCCAGCGTTTCTTTACAACTTTTGCGAACCATAACAAGAAATCTTGAAGACTCAATATATTTCTGGCACTGCTCATCTAAAATAATCGCGCTCGTCGGAATATCCCTTTTAAAAACCATCGAAATAAGCGACCTAAAATACTCGTGACCTTCCGCATTATGCGCTAGTGCATCAATATTGATCCGTAAATTCAAAGTAGCCATAAAATCATCAATTATTTTCTTCTCATGATCCAGTAACGGATAAATACTAACACCATATTCTGCTTGAAGAAGCGCAATCAAATAACGAACCCGGTACTCCTTTCCAGTAATCCGATTATTTTCAAGCGATAAATCAATATCCCTCAGAAACTCCTCCACCTTATGTTTCAAACGATACGCATGCGAATGAGAAATAAAATATTCATCCATAAAATCGGTAAACTTGCGCTCCTCTACATTCGTAACAAAAAACGCCAAACACTTCAAAAACATCGAGTTATCATAAAGCTTATATAAAACTTGCCGCTCAGTTGCTCCGTATTGTAGCTGGCACTGATAAATCCAATCATCTGCACTTTCTTTCATCTGAATACTAATTAAGCCATCCAATTCTTCATTCAAAGCATGAATATCCGACCGCACCGTCACCCGCGAAGTCCCCATATATTCCGCCATTTCATCTAAATTCGTATGCTTATTCTTCAGCAAGAAATCACAAATCAAACATTTTCTCTTAATATCCTTTTCGATATAATTCGTAAGCATAGCTATCCTCTCCGTGAAAAATTAATCAATAGTATCTATCAATTTCCTCCTTGTTAAAACAATCACATATAAATGCAAATAATTCCATTCTTAATCAAAATCATAAATATACACTTCGATATCATTTTCTATAAGTTTTTTCTGATAATAGGTTCAATAATTTCCCATTTCCCACCAGCTAGCCCACATCCAATTCTCGGCATATGAATACTCGCTTGTTGCTCTTTCGCTATTTCACTTAATTTTTCTAAGCAGCTTTCCACCGCTTCATATCGAATCGGCGCACCTTTGGAGCCTGTTTTTGTTCCTTTCTGACCAATCATATTGCAAATACTTATATAATCAGTCACTGGAATTAGTTGAACTTCTCCCAGTTTAAAATCATTCTTATCCTTGTACCATTTTCTATAAGCTTTCTCAGGCTCTTTCCACTTTCGAGAAATAGCTAAAACAAAGCCCTTTCCCCAACCACCTACATCATTACAAATATGTGCAATAATTTTATTTCCTTTAGCCATGGGATTTGTTGCATCGCCTTTTAAATAAGTAATCTGCGTCATTTCGTCACCTCTGTAAATTTTTTATGTATAGTTTAACTCATTAATTACTTTTTGCAATTTGCGCGCAACATAACATTAAAATCTGCTGCTATACAAAATACAATTGGCTCTTCCCTGCCTGACAAAAGGAACTCTTTAATACTTAAGGCTGCTTAAACCCTGAGTAATCCTCAAATCCAAGCATATATATGGCTAACACAAAAGAAATATCCTTCTCTGCTGACATTTCTAGTAACTCATTGAATACTATATCTTTTGGCGCGGCAACATCTGTAGAATTAGAAAGTACTTTAGCAATTATACTTGGAAGTGTCATGCATAACTGATAAAAAGCATCCTCCTCACCAGTTACTAATGAATAGAATTGATCCATGCTTACACGCCTAATCAATTTATGTTGTACTTTTTGTTTGTCAACAGTTGCAACCCATTTGATATTTTGAGATTTCTTCGCAATCGCCTCCACAAGATAACAAGCACATTCATCATCTTGTAAAACTTGATTTTGCATTTTGATATAGGTCTTTGCAGCAGAGGAAGAATTCATAGTATTATGTTTATTCTTCATTTCAACATAGATTTTATTAACTTTATTCCCATCAGGTATATCACTTCCAATTTTGTTAGTATATATAACGTCCCATCCTTTACTTGGAACAACGCAACCTTCTATATATTGAAATATATTTTGATGAAAATAACCTATATCATTATTACTTGATTTATCTCTTTGACGTAAAATCTCATTTTTAATAATTTCTTCCCAAGACATTTGGTAAACATTCTTGTCAAAAATCAGTTTTATAGGATCAATAATATTATTGTTAAATTTCTTTAGATCAAATGGTTTTAACTTTTCACCATATTTTTTTATAGTTTCTTTAACATGAAATGTTAGCTGTTCTTCAGAAATAAATGTAAGATTCCACATAGTTTTCCCTCCTATTAGTTTTCAAATTGATTTAGATAGTTAATAACAGATTTACCAATGTATGTAGCTAAATTCACTGGTACTGCATTTCCAATTTGCTTATAAACAGCCCCAACTCCACCACTAAATTCCCAATCATCTGGAAAAGACTGAATTCGGGCATATTCACTAGTAGTAAATGGACGAGTTTCATCAGGGTGGCAACGCTCAGTTTGCTTTTGACTTGGTGATGTAGTCAAAGTTAGACTAGGTTCTAACCAACTTAACCTTCTAGCCATCCCTCTTTTACCTCCACCAGAATACCAACTTGCCCCCATATACTTCTTAGCAATATCCTCAGGTAAATTTATCCATGACCCCCCTGGTGGAACTAAATTCATAACAGCTTTCTTAGTTTCAGAATATTCCATCCCTACACTTTTAGGAACGTTACACAATATATCTTTAAGAACTGGTTTATAAGGCTGTTTTTCTGGAAAAACATAAGGATACTTTTCTTTAGAAACTAAATCATTTCTAATTCCTATAATTACAATTCTTTCTCTCTTCTGAGCTACATCGTAATTCCAAGCATTTAGAACATTCCAATATACTTTATAGCCTTCTTTTTGAAATACTTTTAGCATAGTATCCAGTGTTTTACCTTTATCGTGATTAACTAAACCTTTAACATTTTCAGCAATAAAAACTTTAGGTTTTAAATCAGCTAAAATTCTACTATAGGGATAAAACAAGGTACCTCTTGTATCTCCAAATCCTTCTCTTTGTCCAGCATAACTAAACGATTGACATGGATAACCTCCGCTTAAAACATCTACTTCATTAGCCTTGATATAATTCTTAATTCCATTGTTAGATATCTCTTCAATATCACCTTCAAATACTTTCCAGGATGGCCTATTTTTTCTTAATGTTTCTGCTGCATGCTTGTCAAGTTCTATAAGTCCTGCTGATTTGAAACCAGATTTTTCTAATCCTAAAGCTAATCCACCAGCACCAGCGAACGTTTCTAAAATACTATAATCTCTTTTAGGAATGACATCCTTCACATTACCAAACTTTTCTAATCGAAAATCATACCTATTAAATTCATTTTCTTCATTTTCTTCGCTAAGTAAATCAGTTACAGACGCATTCAATACCTCAGCCAACTTTGCTACTCTAGTTCTAACGGGATTATAATTAGAGGAAAACATAGATGAAAGTTGGCTCTTGCTAATCCCTACTTCCTTAGCTAATTCTTCCTGAGTACTTATATTTAGATCTTGCATTCTTAACAAAATTTTATACTTATCTAATTTCATTTTCCAACCTCCATTAATCACAGTACAGTTCATTATATATTAAACTTCTCTGCCTGTAAATAATTAAGGCATATTTAATAAACTTTTTAGCTTTCCTTGTCACATATAATTCCCTATCACTGAACCATTAATAAACAAAAAAAACATCAACGCATGATGTACGTTGATGTTCTAAGTATACCGGCGGCCGGGGTCGAACCGGCACGCCCTTGCGGGCACAGGATTTTGAGTCCAGCGCGTCTGCCAATTCCGCCACGCCGGCGTAACAATATAATAAATTATAACTTTAAAACATTAATTATGCAAATGGAGGCGCCAACCGGATTTGAACCGGTGATAAAGGTTTTGCAGACCTCTGCCTTACCACTTGGCTATGGCGCCGTACAATGTTCAATTTAAAAGCGGAAGACGGGGTTCGAACCCGCGACCCCCACCTTGGCAAGGTGATGTTCTACCGCTGAACTACTTCCGCATTAACTGGGCCAGCTGGATTCGAACCAACGCATGACGGAGTCAAAGTCCGTTGCCTTACCGCTTGGCTATGGCCCAACAATTATAATAGTTTTATAAAAACAAAAAGGGCGGATGATGGGAATCGAACCCACGAATGCCTGAACCACAATCAGGTGCGTTAACCACTTCGCCACATCCGCCATTATTTTAATATATGGCAGGGGCAGTAGGAATCGAACCCACACTGGAGGTTTTGGAGACCTCAGTTCTACCTTTAAACTATGCCCCTATAATAATGGTGGAGGGGAGTGGATTCGAACCACCGAACCCGAAGGAGCGGATTTACAGTCCGCCGCGTTTAGCCACTTCGCTACCCCTCCATATTAAATAAAAGAAAAAAAGTGGCTTGGGACAGAATCGAACTGCCGACACCTTGAGCTTCAATCAAGTGCTCTACCAACTGAGCTACCAAGCCATAATGGCGGTCCCGACGGGATTTGAACCCGCGATCTCCTGCGTGACAGGCAGG